>NZ_BJNZ01000011.1 GCF_006539945.1 Cellulosimicrobium cellulans
AATCCGCACCGCCCGAGCCTTGACCTCGGGGTCATACTTCTTCGGCATCTCGCCATCCTTCATCACAAGGAAGCGGCAGAGAACCCGTGACGGTTCAGTGCGCGACGAGGAGCTCAAGGCCGTGATCTGGGCCGAGTGGTCCAAGCGCGGTGTCCTGGGCGCCCGCAAGCTCTGGCTGCGGCTGAGGCGGAACGGGCACGACGTGGCCAGGTGCACCGTCGAGCGGCTCATGCGCGAGCTCGGCATCGCCGGAGCCGTGCGCGGCCGGCGACCCGTGACCACGGTCGCGGATCCGCGGGCGTCCCGTCCCAAGGACCTGGTCGACAGGTACTTCGCCGCGTTCAAGCCCGACGAGCTGTGGGTCGCGGACTTCACCTACGTGCCGACGTGGTCGGGCATGCTCTACGTCGCGTTCGTGTTCGACGTCTTCTCCCGCCGCATCCTGGGGTGGCGGGCCGCGACGTCGATGCGCACCGACCTCGTCCTCGACTGCCTCGAGATGGGCATGTGGACCCGCCGCACCGAGGGCGTCACGGACCTGACCGGGCTGGTCCACCACACCGATGCCGGGTCCCAGTACACCTCGATCGCGTTCACCGACCGGCTCATCGAGCACGGCATCGACGCGTCGGTCGGGTCTGTCGGCGACGCCTACGACAACGCTTTGGCCGAGTCCCAGATCGGCCTCTACAAGACCGAGCTCATCCACCGTGAGGGGCCGTGGAAGGGCCGCGACCAGGTCGAGGCGGCAAGCCTTGAGTGGGTCCACTGGTTCAATACCGAACGGACCCACGGATCCATCGACGACCTCACGCCGATCGAGGCCGAGGCGTTCTACTACAGTCACCGACAGCGCCAAGCCGTCCCGGCCTGACGCAACCCACGAAGTCTCCGGACTCACCGGGGCGACTCAGTCACGACCACCTACACCCTCGACGCTGCGGGGCGTCGCCACACCGCCACCACCGTCAGTGGGACCACCACGACGAGCGTGGTGAGGCACTACACCGACGGAAGCGACAACCCCGGCTACGCCACCAAAACCACCGGCTCCGGGGACTCGATCACGACCTGGTACGGGGCGTCCATCGCCGGGGACCTCGGCCTCGAGATCACCGACACCGCAGCGACCCTGTCCCTGATCGACCCCATCGGCTCCATCGCCACCACCATCACCCTCCCGGCGATCGACCAGCCCCTCCAGCTCGGCGCCCTCGGCACCTGGGACGAGTACGGCAACCCCCTCACCACACCCACCCAGACCGGAGCCATCACCTACTCCTGGCTCGGCGGCAAGGAACGCGCCCAAGACACCACCGGCCTCACCCTCATGGGCGCCCGCCTCTACAACCCCACCACCGGCCTCTTCACCAGCGTCGACCCGGTCGACGGCGGCAACACGACTGCTTACACCTACCCACAAGACCCCATCAACAGCTACGACCTCGACGGTCGGATCAACTGGCGCAAGGTCGGCAGGTGGGCCTGGAAGCACCGGAGTGCCATTCTAGATGGCGCGTCCACGGCGGCAATGTTTGTCCCTGGCCTAAACGTGCTCGCGACCGGATATAAAGTATACAGAGCGGTAAACCTTGCGTACCGTGGATACAAGATGTACCGAGCTGTCAATAAGTCGGTGAGGTACACGCGCTCGGCGATCAAGGCGAACCGTTCTTATCAGTACAATCGATGGTCCGTGAGGACCATAGTCCGTCATGGAAAACGAGACTACGACTCACAAAACAGGAAGCTCACTACCTTCAGTCATCGAGGCACCCACAATGGAACGAGTGGCACTTTCCGGATCGTCGGCAACCACCGAACGGGTAAGATCTATCACTACGGCTTCCACAGGGACTAAATATCATGAACTACGCGGTTAGTGTGACGCTTGCCCAGCCTGCAACTGTGCTCCGTGTTGACGGTCTTGGTCAGGAGGGAATGCAACTCGTTCCAAGCGCTCCTGCCTCGGTTTATTTGTCCTTTGCTGACGGATTCAGTGTGGGCTTCGGCGAGGACGGCGCGCTGTGCGATATCGATTCGTACCTTGACCTGAGTCACGGATTGCTCGACACATTCACTGCTGTGACCAACCCGCGCATCCACGCTCTTCGTCTGCTCAGGCCTATCGATGCCGACGGCGACACGATCTCCGTTGGTGCGGCTTCGCCACGGATCGACCCTCGCGCCGGCATCTGGTGGTGCGCGCTTGGTGTCCCGCGGTCATCCGTCAGAGTGGGGAAGAACATCTATGCACTCTTCGGAACTGACCGGTCCAGTTTGAGCGGGATTGCAATCGCCGACCAGCCCGAGGCGTAGGAAGCCACGACGCTCTTGACCCTGGAACACTCAGCGCCTGGGCGAGTGCGGCAACCCCACAACCCACCCACCCAACGAGTTGAGGCGTTCGAGTGCCGGCGCGTCCGGATCATGAGCGTGTACGAGCAAGATCCCGACGGCGACTGGCAGCGCCACGCCGAGGCCGTAGGCCTGTGGGCGTACACCTCGGACGCCGCTCTCCGGTGGACCCAAGGTCTAATCGAGCGCCTCGAGGGCGGAGCGCACGCGATGGCGGGCGAGGGAGGCGCGCCGCCCTGCCTCGTGACCGAGCCAGGGCGAGCCGGCCGGGCGCACGCTCGTCGGGCGCGGTCGGCCTGCCCACGATGGCCAGCACGGCCCGTACATCGCGCTCATCGACGCCAGATGCGCCGCGACCCAAGGTCCACGCCCCGCCGATCGGGATCCTGCTGTGTACGGGCAAGGCCGGCCCGACGGTGCGCTACGCGCTGGCTGGCACCCGGGTACCCCATCGCCGTGGCGGACTACCAGGGCTTGCCCGAGGAGGCCCGCGGCGTGCTGCCAAGCGCGGCCGAGCTCGAGGCGGTCATCGAGGATGAGCTCGACCACCGGGGATGAGCGCCCGAAACCACTTCTGACCAGCACAAACGCTGCGCCGATAAGGCACCTTATGTCATAGTGAGCAGGGTGTATAGCACTAGTGCTCGCTGTTCTTCTCCTCGTTTAGCTTCTACCGGCCATAGAAGTCCTCGTGCTCTTTGCTCGTCTCAACCCCGTGAGGAGAACAGGGCTCGCCGTGCACGACGACGAGGAGAGCCGGCAAATGGGCGGGAGCCGACAACGGTCGGCCCCCGCCCGGGCGGCTACCCCCGCCCGAGGCGGTCCCGCAGCTGCGCGAGCTGTGCCCAGAGCTCGTCGGGCACGCGGTTGCCGAAGGTGTCGAAGAACTCGGCGGTCAGCTCGGCCTCGGTGAGCCACTGCTCGGGCGAGACGTCGAGCAAGGCGTCGAGGTCGCCGTCGCCCATGTGGAGGCCGCCGAGCTCGAGGGCACCGGGGGCGGGGAGCAGGCCGACGGGGCTCTTGACCGCGCCGCAGTCGGTGCGCACGCCGCGCGAGCGGTCGACCTGCGCCGCGATCCACGCGAGCACGCGCGAGTTCTCGCCGAACCCGGGCCACAGGAAGCGCCCGTCGGCGTCCTTGCGGAACCAGTTGACTTGGAAGATCTTCGGTCGCTTGTCGGGATCGAGCGAGGCCCCGACGCGCAGCCAGTGCGCCCAGTGGTCGGCCATGTTGTAGCCGCAGAAGGGCAGCATCGCGAACGGGTCGCGGCGCAGCGCGCCGACGGTGCCCTCGGCGGCGGCGGTCTGCTCGGAGGAGATGGTGGCGCCCATGAAGACGCCGTGCTCCCAGCCGTACGCCTGCGCGACGAGCGGGACGTTGGTCGCGCGGCGTCCGCCGAAGACGATCGCGTCGACCGGCACGCCGTCGGGGTCCTGCCACGAGTCGGCGATCGTCGGGCACTGCCTGGCGGACACGGTGAACCGAGAGTTCGGGTGCGCGGCGGGACGGCCGGAGTCGGGCGTCCAGTCCTGGCCGGTCCAGTCGATCAGGTGCGCGGGCGGCTCGGGCGTCAGGCCCTCCCACCACACGTCGCCGTCGTCGGTGAGCGCGACGTTCGTGAAGATCGTGTCGCGCGCGAACGTCTCGACCGCGGCGGGGTTGGTGTCGACGCCGGTCCCCGGTGCGACGCCGAAGAACCCGGCCTCGGGGTTGATCGCGCGCAGGCGGCCGTCGGGGCCCGGGCGCAGCCAGGCGATGTCGTCGCCGATCGTCTCGACCCTCCAGCCCGGGATCGTCGGACGCAGCATCGCGAGGTTCGTCTTGCCGCACGCGGACGGGAACGCGGCGGCGAGGTGGTAGGCGCGGCCCTCGGGCGACGTCGCGCGGATGAGCAGCATGTGCTCGGCGAGCCAGCCCTCGTCGCGCGCCATGGCCGACGCGATGCGCAGCGCGAAGCACTTCTTGCCGAGCAGCGCGTTGCCGCCGTACCCGGAGCCGTACGACCAGATCTCGCGCGTCTCGGGGAACTGGACGATGTACTTGGTGTCGTTGCACGGCCACGGCACGTCGTCGGCGACCGCCCCGGTGTCGTCGACGAGCGGGGCGCCGACCGAGTGGACGGCCGGGACGAACGGGGCGCCGGCGTCGATGAGGTCCATGACCTCCTGGCCGACGCGCGTCATGATCCCCATGCTCACCACGACGTACGGCGAGTCGGTGACCTCGATGCCGACCTGCGAGATGGGCCCGCCCACCGGGCCCATCGAGAACGGGACGACGTACATGGTCCGGCCGCGCATGGAGCCCTCGAAGACGTCGCGCAGCTCGGCGCGCATGGCCTCGGGCTCGCGCCAGTTGTTCGTCGGGCCGGCGTCGACCTCGGCGCGCGAGCAGATGAACGTGCGCGACTCGACGCGCGCGACGTCGCTCGGGTCGGAGCGCGCGAGGTAGCTGCCCGGGCGCAGCTCGGGGTCGAGGGGGAGCAGGGTCCCGGAGTCGACGAGGAGGTCGGTCAGCCGCTGCTTCTCCGCCGCGGAGCCGTCGCACCACACGATCGCGTCCGGCTCGGTGAGGTTCGCGATCTCCCGGACCCAGGCGCGGGCATCGCGAGGGCGCGGGTCGCCGCTCCCGAACGTGGAGGCCGATCCGGACGTCGCGCGCAGCCCGACGAGGTCGGTCTCGACGTCGTCGAGCAGGGCGGCGGACCGCGTGCGGCGCGGGTTGACGGTACGGGCGGCTGTGCTCATCGGGGCGCTCCCAGGGTCGGCGGTGGCCTGTGCTCGCTTCCACCCTCACGCCCCGGTGGCCGAGATTTCTCATCAGAACGCTGTGAAGATTCGTGGATCTTGACATATCGTCAAGCCATGGCCACATCACCGCCGACGGAAACCCCGGGCGGACCGCTCGGCGGTCGGACCGGGGATGGGGCGCCTCCCGGCCCCCAGGCGGACCTCATCACGCTCGGCCGCCGTCTGCGCCACTTCCGCACGACGCGCGGCCTCACGCTCGACGCGCTCGGCGAGGCGGTCGGCACCGCCCCGAGCCTGCTGTCGATGATCGAGAACGGGCGCCGCGAACCACGGCTGTCGCTCCTCCAGCACCTCGCCCAGGCGCTCGGCGTGCCGCTGACGGACCTGCTCACCGACGAGCCGCCGTCGCGCCGGGCGGCGCTGGAGATCGCGCTGGACCGCGCGCAGCGCGGACCGCTCTTCGCGGGGCTCGGCCTGCCCGCCGTGAAGGCGAGCCAGAAGCTCCCGCTGCCGGTCCTGGAGAACCTCGTCGGCCTGCACGCCGAGCTTCAGCGCCGCGCGACCGAGGCCGTCGCGACGCCCGAGGAGGCGCGCCGCGCGAACACGGAGCTGCGCCTCGAACGCCAGGCCCGGGACAACTACTACCCGGAGATCGAGGAGCTCGCGGAGGACATGGCGCGCAAGGCCGGGTACACGGTCGGCGCGCTGACGCACCGGACCGTCGCGCGCATGGCCGAGCAGCTCGGCTTCACCATCTGGCACGTCGACGACCTGCCGCACTCGACCCGTACCGTCACCGACCTGGAGAACGGGCGCATCTACCTGCCGCCCGCATCCATCCCCGGCGGGCACGGGCTGCGCTCGCTCGCGCTCCAGGCGATCGCGCACCGCGTCCTCGGGCACGAGCGGCCGCGCTCGTACGCGGAGTTCCTGCGCCAGCGCGTGGAGATCACCTACTTCGCGGCGTGCTGCCTCATCCCGCAGTCCGCGGCCGTCGAGTTCCTCGAGCGGCGCAAGCGCGAGAAGGACCTCGCGGTCGAGGACCTCCGGGACGCGTTCGGCGTGACGCACGAGGCTGCGGCGCAGCGCTTCACCAACCTCGCGACCGTGCACCTCGGCATCCCGCTGCACTTCCTGCGGGTCGGCGACGACGGCGCCCTGTTCCGCGGCTACGAGAACGACGGGCTGCCCCTGCCCGCCGACGTCACGGGCGCGATCGAGGGCCAGATGGTCTGCCGCAAGTGGGCGGTCCGGGAGGCGTTCACGCGCCGCGACCGCGCGCAGGAGTCGTACCAGTACACCGACACCCCCGCCGGGACGTTCTGGTGCTCGACCCAGACCGGCACGACGGCGACCGGCCAGTTCTCGATCGCTGTCGGCGTGCCGTTCGCGTCGGCCAAGTGGTTCCGCGGCCGCGACACGACCGTGCGGCGCCAGTCGTCGTGCCCGGACGAGTCGTGCTGCCGCCGCCCCGCGGCCGACGCGGCGGCACGCTGGGAGGACGCGTCCTGGCCGAGCGCGCGCATGCACCAGCACGTGCTCTCCGCGCTCCCGTCCGGCGCGTTCCCGGGCGTCGACGCCACGGAGGTCTACGCGTTCCTCGCCAAGCACGCCCCGCCGAAGCTCTGACTCTCACCTGCTGTGGGCGTGAGATGGGCTCGGTTGAAGCGCTACAGCCGAGCCGATATCACGCCCACAGCAGGTGGGAGGTCACGCGGGGAGTGGGCCGCCGCGGGCGGCGAGGCGGTCGCGCAGCCGGGCGAGGACGTCTCCCGTGCGCAGGCCGTCGTGCTCGTACTCGTTGGTCACCCACGTGCGCACGTTGCCCACGTGTGCGGCGGTGTCGAGCGACAGGCCCGCGTCGACGAACATGTCGTCGAAGTACACCGCGGCCTCGACCGGCACCTCGTTGCGAGCGAGCACGTCGAGGTCGTACAGGTCGGGCCAGTCGTCGCGCGCGGCGAGCGCCTCCGCCGCCGCGCGGAAGGGGCGCAGCGCAGCGACCTCGTCGAACATCCAGGGGTAGATCATCTCGCCCGTGAGCAGCAGCGGCCGGGCCGTGGGGTCGAACGCGGGGTCCTCGGCGCGCACGGCCTCGGCCGCCCACGCCGTCGGGCCCGTGCCGGACTGCGCGTAGATCGACTCGTGCAGCACGGCGTAGAGCGGGTTGGTGCGGAACGACGTCGCCGCGGCGACGTCCGCGAGGAACGTGTCGGTGAGCTCGTCGGGCGCGTCGGCGTCGAACGCCTCGTCGACGACCCAGTGGATGCGCTCCGGGCCGGGCTGCATGCCCAGGTCCATGCCGAGCGACTGGAGCCGGCGGACGGTGAGCGCGTCGCCGTCGGGCAGCCGCACGTCGCCGGCGGCGAGGCGGTCCGCGACGCGTCCGAGCCGGGCCGTGTCGTCGGGGTAGCGCTCGCGGTAGGCCATGTTCTTCGCGACGACGCGCGGCTGGGTGCGGCGGTAGACCTCGCGCGCGTCCGCCGTCAGGCCCGGCAGGCCACCCGTCACGTAGCACGCGTCGAGGGCCTCGGGCGCTCGGGACAGGTAGGTCATGGTGAGGAACCCGCCGTACGACTGCCCGAGCGACGTCCAGCGCCGGCCGCCGTAGACCGTGCGCCGCACGTGCTCCGCGTCCGCGACGATCGCGTCGGCGCGGAAGCGCGCCAGGTGGTCGGCCTGGGCGGCGCCCGAACCGCGGGCCGCGAGCGCCGCGCCCCGTACCGCGGACGAGCGACCGGTGCCGCGCTGGTCGAGCAGCACGACGCGGTGGGTCTCGAGCGCCGTGCCGACCCAGCCGTCGGGACCGGTGGGGCGCGGCCCCTGGCCGCCCGGGCCACCCTGGAGGAAGACGAGCAGCGGCAGGTCGTCCCGACGCCGCAGGGGGTCGACGAGCTCGCGCACGAACAGCGTCAGGCCGCGGGGATCGCCGTCGTCGCCCCAGTCGAGCGGCACCGCGAGCTCGCGGTCGGTGACGTGGATGCCGGGGACGGTGTAGCTGGTCTCGCGCAGGACGCTCACACGCACCACCCTAGCCAGCGGCGTCGCGCACGGAGACGACGACCTTGCCGAGGGCGCGCCCCTCACCGTGCAGCGTGAGCGCGGCGGGCACGTCCGCGAAGGAGAACGTGCGGTCGACGTGGATCTCGACGACGCCGGCGGCGCACAGGTCGGCGAGCGGCGCGAAACGACGCGGACCCTGCCGCACGAAGAGGACGCCGAGCCGGGCACCGGTCAGCGCTCCCAGGACGGAGCCGACGGTGAGCATGCGGAGCAGCGTGCGCAGCGTGCCCCCGACCATCAGGCACCGGCCGCGGCGGGCGAGCGCGCGCCGGTAGGCGAACACCGAGCGGTGCGCGACGAGGTCGACCACCAGGTCGTACGGGCCGGTCCGCGTGAAGTCGGTCCGTCGGTAGTCGATCACCTCGTGGGCGCCCAGCCGCCTGAGGAAGTCGAGCTTGCCCGCGTTGTCCACGGCGGTGACGTGCAGGCCCCGCGCGACCGCGAGCTGGACCATGAGGCTCCCCGAACCCCCGCCCGCGCCGTTGACCAGCACGCGGGCCCCCGGCGCGGCCGACGCGAGGGCCTGGAGCGCGATGGCGCCCGCCTGCGGGATCGTGGACGCCTGGGCGAAGGTCAGCCCTGGCGGCTTGTGCGCCACCGCCTTCTGCGGCATCACCACGTACTCCGCGAACCCGCCGCGGCGCGGGAGGTTGTCGCCGTAGACCTCGTCACCCGGACGGAAGCGGGTGACGTCGTCGCCGACCGCGACGACGCGACCGGCGACGTCGGACCCGAGGACCTGGGTGCGCGGCGCGCGGAGCCCGTCGAGGCGCGCGTAGCCGGGGCTGCCCCGGAGCGCCTCCCAGTCCGACAGGTTCACGGACGTCGCGACGACCTCGACGAGCACCTCGCCCCGCGCCGGCGCAGGGGTCGGCACGTCACGGAGCCGCAGCTCGTCGACCCCGCCGTACCGCTCGTAGACCCACGTGCGCACCCGACCACCGTAGGGACCCCCGCGGGCGGGAGCGAGCCCGGGCCGACGGCGGAGGCGTCAGAGCTCGACGGTCTCGTTCTCCCCGCCCTCGTACGGGCGCCCGGTGACCTTCGCCTTGACGAGGCTGAAGAGCGTCGCGACGCGACCGCCCGGGGAGTCCCAGTACTCCGCCGACTCGGCGTGCAGACGGATGAGCACGACCCCCGGGGTGTCGGGGCCGTCGGGGAACCACGCGTCGGCGACGGCGTTCCACAGCTCGCGGATCTTGTCCGGGTCGTGCACGAGCGTCGCGCGCCCGGAGAGAGACACCCAGGAGCTCGTCCCGGAGAACGCGGCGTTGGCGGCGGAGTCGCGGGCGATCTCCGCGACCTTGTGCGAGTCCGCCGCGGCGAAGAACCACAGGTCGCCGTCGAAGTCGACGGCCTGCACGCCCATGGGTCGGCTGACGAGGCTCCCGTCCTGCGCGACCGTCGTGAGCATGGCGATCTTCTCGTCCCGGATCAGCTCGCGGACCTTCTCGACCTCGTCGGACCCGGCGTGCGGCAGGTCGTGGTGCGTGTCGGTCATGACGTCTCCCGTCGTGGTGGTCCGCCGTGTCGCGGCCCCTCCCGACGCTAGGCGGGTGCCCCGGGGCTCGCCCGCCGGGCCGGGGACGACGAAGGGGCGGAGCGCACCCGGCGCCCCGCCCCTCGCACGTGCCGCGTCCCGTGCGGGACGCGACGTCGGGACTACTGCTCGACGTCCTCGTCCACCCACTCGAACGTCTTCGTCACGGCCTTCTTCCAGTTCCGGTAGAGGCGCTCGCGCTCGGAGTCGTCCATCGACGGGCTCCACCGCTTGTCCTCGGCCCAGTTGTCGATGACGTCCTGCTCGCCCTTCCAGAACCCGACGGCGATGCCCGCGGCGTACGCGGCGCCGAGCGCCGTGGTCTCGGCGACCTTGGGGCGCACGACGTCCACGCCGAGCTGGTCGGCCTGGAACTGCATGAGCAGCTCGTTGGCGACCATGCCGCCGTCGACGCGCAGCTCGGTGAGGTCGACGCCGGAGTCGGCGTTCATCGCGTCCAGCACCTCGCGTGTCTGGTACGCGGTCGCCTCGAGCGCGGCGCGCGCGATGTGGTTGCGGTTGACGTACCGCGTGAGGCCGACGAGCGCGCCGCGCGCGTCGGAGCGCCAGTACGGGGCGAAGAGGCCGGAGAACGCGGGCACGAAGTACGCGCCGCCGTTGTCCTCGACCTTGCCGGCGAGCCACTCGACGTCAGGTGCGTCCTCGAACATGCCGAGGTTGTCGCGGAGCCACTGGATGAGCGAGCCCGTGACGGCGATCGAGCCCTCGAGCGCGTAGCGGACGGGCTGGTCGCCGATCTTGTAGCAGACGGTCGTGAGCAGACCGTTCTGGCTCATGACCTTCTCGGTGCCCGTGTTGAGCAGCATGAAGTTGCCCGTGCCGTACGTGTTCTTGGCCTGCCCGACCTCGAAGCACGCCTGGCCGAACGTCGCCGCCTGCTGGTCGCCGAGGATGCCCGCGATCGGCACGCCCGGCAGCAGGCCCTGCTGGCGACCGTGCCCGTAGACCTCGGAGGAGGACTTGATCTCGGGGAGCATGGACAGCGGGATGCCCATGTCCGCGGCGATGTCCTCGCGCCAGGAGAGCGTGTCGAGGTCCATGAGCATGGTGCGTGACGCGTTCGTCACGTCGGTGACGTGCACGCCGCCGTTGACTCCGCCGGTGAGGTTCCAGAGCGTCCACGTGTCGGTGTTGCCGAACAGCAGGTCGCCCGCCTCGGCCTTCTCGCGAGCGCCCTCGACGTTGTCGAGGATCCACTTGACCTTGGGGCCGGAGAAGTAGGTCGCGAGCGGGAGGCCGACGATCGACTTGTACTTCTCGGGGCCGTCGGAGCCGCCCAGCTCGTCGACGATCTTCTGCGTGCGGGTGTCCTGCCAGACGATCGCGTTGTAGACCGGCTTGCCCGTCGTCCTGTCCCACACGACGGCGGTCTCGCGCTGGTTGGTGATGCCGACCGCCGCGATGTCGTTGTGCGTGATGTTGGCGCGGGTGAGCGCGAGGCCCACGGCCTCGCGGACGTTGTTCCAGATCTGCTCCGGGTTGTGCTCCACCCACCCCGCGCGCGGGAAGATCTGGTCGTGCTCGAGCTGCCCGGTGGAGACGATCTCCCCGGAGTGGTTGAAGACGATGGCCCGGGAGCTCGTGGTCCCCTGGTCGATGGCGAGAACGTAGTCGGCCATGGTGCGTTCAGTCCTTCACGTCGGTGTGGGTTCGAGTTGCGTGGTGGGTGTCCCGGCGCCCGACGGCGCGGGGTCGCGTGACCGGGGAGGCCCCCGTTCCCCGGTCACGCGGGGGAGAGGTCCGGGTCGTCGAGGGTCGGTCAGACCCAGGCCGCCCCGACGAGGCCGGCGAGGACGCCGCCGACCAGCGGACCGGCGACGGGGACCCAGGAGTAGGCCCAGTCGCTCGAGCCCTTGCCCTTGATCGGCAGCAGCGCGTGGGCGATGCGCGGACCGAGGTCACGGGCGGGGTTGATGGCGTACCCGGTGGGACCACCGAGGCTGGCGCCGATGCCGACCACGATGAGCGCGACGGCGAGCGGCCCGAGGCCGGACGGCGTCTTGCCCGACGCCACGACGAAGAACACGAGCACGAAGGTCGCGATGACCTCGGTGACGAAGTTCCACGCGTAGGAGCGGATCTCGGGGCCGGTGGAGAACACCGCGAGCTTGGTCGCGCCGGGCGCGTCCTCGTCGAAGTGCTTCTTGTACGCGAGGAACGCGAAGACGGCGCCGACGAAGGCCCCGATCATCTGCGCGCCGAAGTACATGAACATGTTGCCCACGGTGGGCTCGATCGTCGCCGTCACGAGTCCTTCCGGACCGGTGACGGAGTAGAACGGCTCTTGAGCCGTGAAGAGGCCGATCGTCACGGCGGGGTTGAGGTGCGCGCCCGACTTGAAGGCGACGTACACGCCGGCGAAGACCGCGAGGCCCCATCCGAAGTTGATGAGGAGCCAGCCGCCGTTGAAGCCCTTGGTCTTCGGCAGGATGACGTTCGCGACGACGCCCGCACCGAGGAGGATCAGGGTCGCCGTGCCGAGGATCTCGGACCAGAAGGCGTTCATGAGGAGTTGATCCATCGTGCTCTCTCTTTCGTGGTGGACTTCTCTGTCTCAACCGTCCCGGCGCGCCAGAGCGCCGGGTCCTCGGGTCGGTCCGCCGTCGGCGTGCGCCCCGTGAGGTCGGTGTGCGAGGGCTGGCCGGGCGCCGTCCCCTGCCGGACGGCGCCCGAGGCTCGCTCGCGAGCGGTGTTCTGCTGTCAGGTGGTGCGGAGCGGCTGCAGGGGCGACACGTCGTCGACCTCCAGCCGGGTGCGCTCGGCGGAGGCGTCGTCGGGCTCCTGCTCGGCGGCGGCCTCCGCGTTCGCGCGGTCGGTGTAGCTGGTGATCTCGGCGGCGCGGGTCGCGTCGTCCCACCCGAGGAGGTCGGCGACGAGGTCGGCGATCTCGGGAAGCGCGGCGAGGCCGCGGTCGGCGACCTCGTAGTTGAGCCGGGTGCGGTGCAGCAGCAGGTCCTCGAGGTGCAGGGCGCCCTCGTGCGAGACGCCGTACGCGATCTCGGCCCGCAGGTACGCGGGCGCGTGCTCCAGCGGCTTCGCGAGGTCCGGGCGGGCCTCGCACAGCTCCACGATCTCGCGGAGGTTGGACCCGTACCGGTGCAGCAGGTGGTCGACGAGGGCGGGCGTCCAGCCGTAGCGCGAGGCCCACGGTCGCGCCTGGCGCCGGACGGCGTCGAGACCGACGGCGCCCAGGAGCGGGATCTTCTGCGTGATCGACGGCAGGGCGCTCGCGCGCTGGCCGATCGCGAAGTCGACGGCGTCCTTGGCCATCACGCGGTAGGTCGTGAGCTTGCCTCCGGCGATGACCGTCAGGCCCGGGGTGGGGGAGGCGACGGTGTGCTCCCGGGAGACCTTCGCGGAGCTCGTGCCCTCCTTGGTGCCCGGCTGGAGGAGCGGTCGCAGGCCCGCCCACGTGCCGATGATGTCGTCGCGCGTGAGCGGGTGCGCGAGCACCGCGTTCGCGTGCTCGAGCACGTAGTCGATGTCGGCCGCGGTCGCGACAGGGTGCTGGAGCTCCTGCTCCCACGGGGTGTCCGTGGTGCCGATCACCCAGTAGCGCGACCACGGGATGACGAAGAGCACCGACTTCTCGGTCTGGAGGATCAGACCGACCTTGCCCTTGATGCGCTCCCGCGGGACGACGATGTGGATCCCCTTGGACGCGAGCACCCGGAGCCCGCCGTCGCTGCCCGCGAGCGCCTCGGTGTCCTCGGTCCACACGCCCGTCGCGTTGATGACGGCGCGCGCCCGCACGGTGATCTCGCGCCCGGTCTCGAGGTCCATGAGGACGGCACCGTTCACCGCGCCCGTCGACCCCTTGGTGAGCGAGACGACCTGCGTGCGCGACGCGGCGTGCGCTCCGTAGGACGCGGCGGTCCGGACGAGCGTGGTGACCAGACGGGCGTCGTCGACGGACGCGTCCCAGTACTGGACCGCGCCGACCGCGGCGTCGTGCGCGAGGTCGGGGAACTTCTTCTCCATGCCGCTGCGGGACAGGTGCCGGTGCAGCGGCATCGCCCGCCTGCCCGGAGCGACGCTCGCGAGCGTGTCGTAGAGCGCGATGCCCGCGCCGACGTAGGCACGCTCCCACACGCGGTGCTCCAGCGGGTAGAGGAAGGGGACGGGCCGCACGAGGTGCGGCGCGATCTCCTTGAGCAGGAGGTCGCGCTCGGTGAGCGCCTCCTTGACGAGGTGGAAGTCGAGCATCTGCAGGTAGCGCAGCCCGCCGTGGACGAGCTTGCTCGACCGGCTCGACGTCCCGGCCGACCAGTCCTGGGCCTCGACGATCGCCGTCGACAGCCCGCGCGTCACGGCGTCGAGCGCGATCCCCGCGCCGGTGACGCCGCCGCCGATCACGAGGACGTCGAGCTCCGCGTCGGCGCTCGTGCTGGCCTCGAGCGCGGCGAGCGCCTGTCGGCGCGACTCCGCCGTGAGTCTCGTGGATGCCATCCGTCTCCCTCTCTCGTCCCTCGGTGCTGCGGGCACGCCGCGGGACGATGCGCCCACGGTGCGCTCACAGCGACGGTCCCACGCCCGACCAGGGTGCGCGAGCGGTAACCGCCGTGCGCACGCCGGGGTCCCGGCGCGACGGCACGCCCTCCAGACCACCACGCACCGAACGGACGCGCAACCGTGGTGCACAAACGTGCAGAATGGAGGTCGAGCGGAAGGAGACCGCCATGGTGGACCGGGAGCAGGACGTCCTGCGGGCGGCGTCGATGTACTACCTCCAGGACATGAAGATGGAGGTGATCGCGAAGCACCTGCACACGTCGCGGTCGACGGTGTCGCGCCTCGTGAAGCGGGCGCGCGACACGGGGCTGGTCGAGATCTCCCTGCGGCCGGCGCGGAGCCGTGGTCCCGGGCTGGGCCAGCACCTCTCGAGCACGTGGGGCATCGACGCGTACGTCGTCCCCGTGCCGGACCAGGCGCCGCAGGTCGAGCGGCTCGAGCAGGTCGCCCTGACCACCGCGCGCCTGCTGTCGACGTGGTTCGACTCCGACATGATCCTCGGCATCGCGTGGGGGACCACGCTGTCGGCCATCTCGAGGCACCTGCCGCGCAAGCCGACGCGGGGGAGCGCCGTCGTCCAGCTCAACGGCGCGGCCAACACGCGCACGTCGGGCGTGCACTACGCGGGTGACCTCATCGCGGGCTTCGGCACCGCGTTCGACGCGCACGTGCACCATTTCCCAGTGCCCGCGTTCTTCGACTACGCCGAGACCAAGCGGGCGATGTGGCGCGAGCGGTCGGTGCGGCGCGTGCTCGACGTCCAGCACCGGGCGGACATCGCGCTCTTCTCGGTGGGAGCCGTCGCGGGCGGTGTGCCGTCCCACGTGTACTCGGCGGGCTACCTGGAGCCCGACGACATCGCGGTGCTCGACGCCGAGGGCGTCGTCGGCGACGTGTGCACGGTGTTCCTGCGCGCGGACGGCACCTACCGCGACATCGCGCTCAACGAGCGTGCGACCGGCCCGGGCCCCGAGGAGCTGCGCCGTGTCCCGCGGCGCGTGTGCGCCGTGGCGGGCGACAACAAGGTGGCGCCGCTGCGCGCGGCCTTGCGCGCAGGCGTCGTCACGGACCTCGTCGTGGACGAGATCACCGCGTCCCGTCTGGTCGGGGGCGGGTGAGCCCACCGCGCACGTATGCGTCTGGCTGCATGAGTATGCAAAGGCCGTCGGATCCGCGTACAGTGTCGCGGTGCCCACGACCTCCGCCGTCCGCGTCCGTCCCGCCCTGCCCGCGGACGTGCGCGCGGTCCGCGCGCTCGTGCAGCCCTACGCGGAGGCGCGGATCCTCCTGGCCAAGGAGATGGTCGGGTACTACGAGGCGGTCCAGGAGTTCGTCGTCGCCGAGGTGGAGCCGGGCGGCACCGGTGAGCCCGACGGCGGAGGCGCACCGCTCGTCGTCGGGTGCGGCGCGCTGCACGTCATGTGGGACGACCTCGCGGAGATCCGCACGCTCGCCGTGGACCCGGCCTGGCGCGGCCACCGCGTGGGGCACGCGCTCGTCGTCGAGCTCCTGGCGAGGGCGCGCGCGCTCGGCCTGCGGCGCGTGTTCTGCCTGACGTTCGAGGTCGACTTCTTCCGGGCGCACGGCTTCCGCGCGATCGAGGGGACCCCCGTCTCGCACGAGGTGTACGCCGAGCTCCTGCGCTCGCACGACGACGGCGTCGCCGAGTTCCTTGACCTCGCGCGCGTGAAGCCCAACACCCTGGGCAACACGCGCATGCTGCTCGACCTCGACGACGTGCCGGAGGGCGCCGCCCCGCTCAGCTGATCGGGACCGTCGACGCGCGCGTCACGACCCTGCACGGGAGCTCCTCGGCGCCGGGCCGCACGGTGCCGTCGATCGCCGCGAAGAGGCGCTGTGCCGCGACCCGGCCGAGGCGCTCGAGGTTCATGTCCACGCTCGTCAGCTGGGGGCGCGCGTTGGTCGTGAGCACCTCCCAGTTGTCGAACCCGATGACGGACACCTCTCCGGGGACGTCCCGGCCGAGCTCGCGCAGCGCGTCGAGCACGCCGCGCGCGATCTGGTCCGACCCGCAGAAGAACGCGTCGACGTCGCCGTGCTGCTCGACGATCATGCGCGCCGCCCCGCGCCCCCAGCCCTCGCTCCAGGAGCCGAAGAACGTCTGGCCGCCCACGAGCTCGAGGCCTGCCGCGGCGACCGCGGCCTCGGCGCCCGCGGCGCGGTCCTGTGCGGCCTTGTAGCCGGGGTCGCCCGAGACGTGCGCGACGCGGCGCCGCCCGCACGAGAGCAGGTGCTCGACGGCGAGCCGGCCGGCGCCGACGTTGTCGGCCGTGATCGAGACGTCGGACGGGTCCTCCGACGGGGCGTAGGCGTACACCACCGGCACGGGGACGTCGGCGCTGAGCGGGGGTCGGGGGTCGGTGCGCGACCCGACGACGATGAGGCCGTCCACGCGCCGCGAGAGCAGGGCGCGGACGTGGTGCTGCTCGCGGATGGCGTCGCCGCGCGCGTCGCACAGGAAGACCGACACGCGCCCGGCGCCGAACGCGTCCTCGGCGCCCATGAGCACGGGGATCGAGAAGCGCCCCTCGAGGTCGCTCGTGAGCAGCCCGACGGTGCCGGTGCGGCCCTTGAGCAGCCCGCGCGCGAGCGCGTTGGGCGCGAACGACAGCCGCTCGGCGGCCTCCAGGACGCGCAGACGCGTCTCGGCCTTCACCTGGTCGCGCCCGTTGATCGCCTTGGACGCGGTCGCGATGGACACGCCCGCGAGGCGCGCGACGTCGGTGAGGGTCGCCGCGCGCGGCGTGGCGCTCCCGCTCTGGGTCGTCATGAGGCCGTTCCCCCTCCTGCCGGTGCGCTGCGCTGCGCCCTCGACGATCGAGCCGTGATCGAACTGTAACCCGCTGCCGTGCTTGACGAGACTACCGCGCTGCCATACATTCAGAAAACCTTTTCGGTTAGTTTCGGTTCCGACGCACGTCGCGAGCAGGGGGCTCGCAGGCGACGTCAGGACCTCGAACACTAGCCGCCTGAGGGGAGGGTCGGCCACGTGGAGCGCGCTGCAGCGCGACACGGAGACCGAAAACGTGTTCGCCCACAGCGCGGGCACGGGGCGCAGGTGCAACGGCTCGAAGACGAGTACGAGGAGACACGAGATGAAGAACCACCGCGGGGCCTCCTGGAAGAGGTCCGTGGCCACGACGACGCTCGCCGGCCTCGTCGCGCTCGGGCTCGCCGCGTGCGGCGGGTCCGGATCCGGCGGCGACGACGCCGCGACGGGCGGGACGGGAGAGGGCGGCGTCGAGGGCGTCGACGACGGCAGCACGCTCACGCTGTGGACGCGCGCGCCGCTCGAGAAGCAGGCGAAGCTCCTCGTGGACGCGTACAACGCGAGCCACGAGAACCAGGTCGAGCTGACGATCGTCCCCAACGACGACTACGTCGCCAAGGTCGGCGCGGCCGCGGGCAGCGGAGGCCTGCCGGACCTCTTCGCGGCCGACATCGTGTACGTGCCGAACTGGGTCGAGCAGGGCCTGTTCCAGGACGTCACCGACCGCATCGACCAGCTCGACTTCGCGGACGAGATCAACCAGGGCCACCTCGATGCCGGCACCTACGAGGACCAGGAGTACGTCCTCCCGTTCGTGCTCGACATCTCGGTCCTCTTCTACAACAAGGACCTCTACGAGCAGGCGGGCCTCGACCCGGAGGCCGGCCCGACGTCGCTCGAGGAGTTCGCGGAGCAGGCCAAGGCGGTCGACGCGCTCGGCGGTGGCGTCGACGGCACCTTCTTCGGCGGCAACTGCGGCGGGTGCCTCGTGTTCACGTGGTTCCCGTCGGTCTGGGCCGCGGACGAGGACGTGCTGAGCGCGGACGGCACGGAGTCGCTCCTCGCGAGCGACACCGCGCAGGACGTCTACGCCGTGTACAAGGACCTCGTCGACTCCGACGCCGTGGGCGCCGGCACCCGGGACGAGACCGGCGCGACCTGGGTCGCCCCCTTCCAGGAGGGCAAGATCGGCGTGATGCCGTACCCCGCGACGCTCCTGTCGACGGCGGACGAGACGGTGGACGTCGGCGTCGCTCCGATCCCTGGCCCGGGCGGTGGCGAGTCGACCTTCGTCGGCGGCGACGGCGTCGGCATCTCCAAGGACAGCGAGCAGTCCGACCAGGCCTGGAACTTCCTCTCCTGGATGATGTCCGAGGAGGCGCAGGTCGAGGTGCTCGCCAAGAACGGCGACGTCGTCTCGCGCGCCGACCTGGTCGACAACGAGTACTCGTCGGCCGACCCGCGCGTCGTGACGATCAACGAGATCGCGAGCAAGGGCCGCACGCCCGTCGCGCGCAACTTCCAGCAGGCGTTCAACGCGCCGAACAGCCCGTGGCTCACGCTCGTGCGCAACGCGGTGTTCGGCGACGGCTCGAGCATCGAGCCGGACAACGAGGAGATCACCGCGGTCCTCTCGCAGTGACCCCCCGGGTGACGACCACCCCCGCGTGACCACAGCGCCCGCCGCCGCGCCCACCGTGCGGCGGCGGGCCGGGTCCGGCTCCCCTCACCCCTGTTCCAGGAGACCTCTCATGTCCGTGCAGTCCGCGTCCTCGACGCCGCCACCGCCCGTGCCGCACGGCGCGGCGCCGCGGGGCCCCGCCGCGAGCGACGACCGGCCGCCCCGTGGTACCGCGACCGCGAGCCCGAGCACCCGGCGCGGCCGTCGTCCGCGCCGCTCGCAGTCGGCGCGCGGGTGGGCCTACGCCGCCCCGACCGCGGTGTTCGTGCTCGTCCTCTTCATCTTCCCCGTGCTGCTGGTGGGCCAGATGTCGGCGTCCGACTGGCCGCTGCTCGCGGGCAACCGGGGCGTCAACTTCCCCGACAACTTCCGCGACGCCGTCGAGAACCGGTTCTTCTGGGACTCCGTCGTCTTCACGGTCAAGTACACCGTGATCGCCACCGTGCTCCTCATCGGCCTCGGGCTCGGGTTCGCGCTCCTGGTCCAGGAGTCGAGCCGGTGGAAGAGCTTCCTGCGCACGTCGATCCTCGTCCCGAGCGCGCTCGGCCTCGCGTCCGCGTCGCTGCTGTTCTACGCGCTGTACTCCCCGCAGGTCGGCCCCATCTCGCCCCTGCTCGAGCGGCTCGGGCTCGTCGACGAGCCGGTCTCGTTCCTCGGGACGCCCGAGGGCGCGCTGTGGTCGACCGTGTTCCTCATCGTCTGGCGCTTCGCGGGCTTCTACATGCTCCTGCTCATGGTGGGCCTCCAGGGCATCCCGCACGAGGTCTACGAGGCGGCGCGCATGGACGGCGCGAACCGCTGGCAGACGTTCGGCCGCGTGACGCTCCCGCTGCTGCGCCCGTCGCTCGCGCTCTGCACGATCATGTGCGTCACCGGCTCCCTGCTCGCGTTCGACCAGTTCTACATCCTCACCAAGGGCGGTCCGGACAACAGCACGATCACCGTGGTGCAGCTCATCTACAACATCGCCTTCCAGGGGCAGAACGACCTGGGCGTGGCCGCCGCGCTGTCGATCATCGTGCTCGCGGCCCTCGTGATCATCAACGTCGTGCAGGTCCGTGGCATGCGCGCACCCGAGGAGAAGTGACATGGCCGTCACCGCACCCGCTCCCGCCCCCGCGACGCGCCCGGCGCGGCCCGGGCGGCCCGCGCCCCGCGCCCGGATCGCCGGCGTCCTCACGCGCACCCCGTACTGGGTGCTCACCGCGGGCCTCGCGATCGTCTTCCTCTTCCCGCTCGTGTGGGCCGGGGTCGCGTCGTTCTCGCCGCAGCCCGGCAGCGCCCAGGTGGACGGCTGGGGGTTCGGCAACTACTCGACCCTCGCGAGCTACCAGGCAGGGATCTGGCAGTACCTGTGGAACTCCGTCGTCGTCTCCGGGCTCACGGTGCTCTTCACGCTCGGGGTGTCGCTCCTGGGCGGGTTCGCGTTCGCGCGGTTCCGCTTCCCCGGCCGCGACGTGCTCTTCCTCCTGACGCTCGCGATCCTCATGGTCCCGTACGCGACCCTGCTCATCCCGCTGTACGTGCTGCTCAACACGCTGCACCTGCAGAACTCGCTGCTCGGGCTCGCGCTCGTCCTCACGATGTTCCAGCTCCCGTTCGCGACGTTCATGATGCGCATCTCGTTCGAGTCGGTCCCGCGCGAGCTCGACGAGGCCGCGATGGTCGACGGGTGCTCGTCGTTCGGGGCCCTGCGTCGCGTGCTCGTGCCCGCCGTGAAGCCCGGTCTCATCACCGTGGGCCTGTTCGCGTTCCTCGCGGCCTGGAACGACTTCGTCGCACCGCTCATCCTCATCACCGACTCGACCAAGGCGCCGCTGCCGCTCGCGGTGGCGAACATGCGCCAGCAGGTCATGGGCATCGTCGACTACGGCGCGACGCAGGCGGGCGTCGTCGTGCTCGCCGCGCCGTGCGTCGTGCTGTTCCTCCTGCTCCAGCGCCACTACGTGCGCGGCTTCATGTCCGGGGCGCTGAAGGGATGACGACCCACGCCCCGCCCCCCGTACCCCGCGCCGTCGGGCCGACGACGCCGTCCGGCGCCCCCGACGGCCCTCCCCACGAACGACCCGACGAACTACCCGACGAACTACCCGACGAACCACGAGGCGGCGCCGCCGCCTCCGGAGGTGCTGCCATGACCACGACCCCGACCGTGCCCCGGACGCCGGGGACCGGTGCCCGCCCGACCGACGGCGGACGCCCGGTCGTCCCCGCGACGGGGCGGCTGCAGCCGCTCGGGCTGGCGCAGGTGCGCATCACGGGCGGGTTCTGGGCCGAGCGACAGGAGGTCAACCGCGCCGCGACCCTGGGGCACATCGAGCACTGGCTCGAGGCCGAGGGCTGGCTGCCGAACTTCGACGCCGTCGTGCGCGGCGACGTCGCGACGACCCGGCGGGGCCGGGAGTTCAGCGACTCCGAGGTGTACAAGCTGCTCGAGGCGATGGCGTGGGAGCTCGGCCGCCGCCCCGACGACGCGCTCGAGCGCCGGTTCGCCGCGATCGTCGAACGGGTCGCGGCGGCGCAGGCACCGGACGGCTACCTGTGCACGCGGTTCGGCAACCCCGGCCAGCCGGCGCGGTACACCGACCTCGAGTGGGGCCACGAGCTGTACGTGCAGGGCCACCTCCTGCAGGCGGCCGTCGCGCGGGCCCGCACCGGGCATCCGGACGACCTCCTCGTCGAGGTCGCACGCCGCTCCGCCGACCACGTCTGCGAGGCGTTCGGCCCGGACGGCATCCAGGGCGTCTGCGGGCACGCGGAGGTCGAGGTGGCGCTCGCAGAGCTCGGGCGCGCGCTCGACGAGCCCCGGTACGTGCGGCAGGCGGCGCTCTTCGTCGAGCGGCGCGGGCACGGCACGCTCGCGGACATCGAGTGGGGCCGCTCCTACTACCAGGACGACGTCCCGGTGCGCGAGGCGACCGTGTTCCGGGGCCACGCGGTCCGGGCGAACTACCTCGCCGCCGGCGCGGTCGACGTCGCGGTCGAGACCGGCGACGACGAGCTCGTCGCCGCGGTCACGCGGCAGTGGGAGCGCACGCAGGCCGCACGCACCTACGTCACGGGGGGCCAGGGCTCGCACCACCAGGACGAGGCGTTCGGCGACGACTTCGTCCTCCCGCCCGACCGTGCGTACTCGGAGACGTGCGCGTCGATCGGGTCCGTCATGGTGGCGTGGCGTCTCCTGCTCGCGCAGGGCGACCCGCGGTACGCGGACGTGGTCGAGCGCACGCTGTTCAACGTCGTCGCGACGTCCCCCGCGCACGACGGCCGCGCCTTCTACTACGCCAACACGCTCCACCAGCGCGTCCCGGGCGAGCCCGCCGCTCCGGACCAGGTGAGCAAGCGGGCCGAGTCCTCGTTGCGCGCGCCGTGGTTCGAGGTGTCGTGCTGCCCGCCCAACGTCGCGCGCACGTTCGCGAGCCTCGCCGGCTACCTCGCCACCGTCGACGACGGCGGAGTGCAGCTCCACCAGTACGCGACGAGCGAGGTCCGCGCGACGCTGCCGTCCGGGGAGCCCGTCGCGCTCGACGTCGAGACCGGCTTCCCCGCGGACGGGCGCGTGCGCGTGCGCGTCGTCGAGGCGCCCGAGCGCTGGGCGCTCACGCTGCGCGTGCCCGCGTGGTCGGGGTCCGCGCTGCTCGTGGTCGACGACGGCCCGGCCCGCCAGGTGCCCGCGGGCACCGTCGCGGTGCCCGACCTGCGCGCGGGCAGCGTCGTCACGCTCGACCTCGACGTGGCGCCCCGGTTCCTCGTGCCCGACGATCGCGTGGACGCCGTGCGCGGGTGCGTCGCCGTCCAGCGTGGCCCCGAGGTCCTGTGCGTGGAGTCCGTCGACCTGCCGGGCGGACGCGACGTCGCCGACCTGCGCGTCGACGTGGCCGTGCCGCCGCGCGAGGAGGACGGGCGCGTCGTCGTGCGGGGCGTGCTCGTGGACCCGGCCACGGCCCCGTGGCCGTACTCGCCGCTCCGCGGCGGGGCGCCGGGGCGGACGGGGGCCCCGCACGCGTCCGTGCCGGTCGGGGTGCCGGCGGAGGTCCCCGTCGACGTCCGGCTCGTGCCGTACCACGACTGGGCCGGCCGTGGCCCGTCGACGATGCGCGTCTGGCTGCCGACCGTCTGACCCGTCAGGCGGGGAGACGGTAGAGGTCGTCCACCTGCTCGACGAGCCCGTCCTCGACGAGGCTCGCGACGCAGCGGTCGAGCTGCGCGGCGTCGTGCCACACCTCGGCCACGACGCCGCGCGGCACCGGCCCCGGCGCCTCGCGCAGCGCGGCCATGACCCGGCCCCGCACCTGGCGGTCGGTACCGGCCCACGCCTGCGTGCGTCGTCGTGCCGCGTGCTCGTCGCCCGGTCGTCCCGCGCGGCGCCACGCGCACGCGTCGCGCACGGGGCACGCGCCGCAGCGCGGCGCCCGGGCCGTGCACACCAGCGCGCCGAGCTCCATCGACGCGGCGGCCCACAGGACGGCGTCCTCGTCGCCGGGCGGGGCGACCGTCGCGGCGGTCGCGCGCTCGGCGGCCGTGTACGAGGGCGCGGGCAGCGCGGTTCCGCCGACGGCCCGCGCCAGGACCCGGCGCACGTTCGTGTCGACGACGACCGCACGCCGCCCGTGCGCGAACGCGGTCACCGCCGCGGCGGTGTACTCGCCGACGCCCGGCAGGGCGCGCAGGGCCTCCTCGCCGTGGGGCACCTCGCCGCCGTGCCGCTCCACGATCGCGCGCGCGCACTCCTGGAGACGCAGCGCACGTCGCGGGTAGCCGAGCCGGCCCCACGCGCGCAGCACGTCGGCCGTCGGCGCCGACGCCAGGTCGGCAGGCCGAGGCCAGCGCTCCATCCACTCCCGCCAGGCAGGCTCGACCCGGACCACCGGCGTCTGCTGGAGCATGACCTCGCTCACGAGCACGCCCCATGCGGTGCGGTCCGTGGCGCGCCACGGCAGGTCCCGCGCGGTCTCCCCGAACCAGCGCCCGACGGCGTCGCGCAGGTCGGCGTGTGAGTCCTGTCCCGGGTCGGTCACGGGCGCGCGGGCCGAGCGCGTGGCCGGGTCGGTCATGGCGGCGGTCGTCCCTCTCGGTCGTCGGTCCGCCCCGCGACGAGGTGCCGGCGAGCGGTCGTGCCGGACGGTGACGAGGTGCCGGCCCACGTCGTGGGGACGACCTATTCTGCCCCGACCTGGGCGGTCGTCGGCGCGGCAGCACGAGGCCGGGCGTCGGGCGCGGATACCGTGGTCGCGACCAGCACCTGCACGACCGGAGGACCCCGTGAGCACGCCGCGGACCGACCGCGCCCCGAGGCCGAGCGACCGCCCGCGCACCGGGCGGGACGAACCGTCGCGCGGAGCCCTGCTCCGCCGCCGCCTCGTCGCGCTCGCGCTGCTCGTCGGTCTGGTGGTCGGGCTCGTGCTGCTCGGCCAGGTCGTCGTGCGGGCGGTGCAGCCGCTGCTGGCGGGGGACGAGACGGCGCAGGAGGGCAAGTCGCCGCCGCCGACCCCGGAGGCCGCCGGGCCGCCGCAGGACTGCACGGCGGCGTCCCTCGAGCTGGGCGTCACGACGAGCGCGACGGAGTACGAGCCCGGCCGCGCCGTCCAGCTCAGCGTCACGCTCCGGCAGTCCGGCGGCCGACCGTGCCTCGTCGACGGCTCCGACGCCGGGCGGCAGGTGCAGATCTACTCCGGCGACGAGCTCGTGTGGTCGTCCGCGCACTGCGGCTCGACGGAGCGCCTGCTCCTCATGAGCACCGGGGACGAGGACCCGTCGAAGCTCGTCCGCTGGGACCGGCACCGCTCGGTCGAGGGCTGCGCCCCCGACCAGCCGGAGGTGGGCCCCGGCACGTACACCGCGGTCCTGAGCGTCGCGGGCGTCGAGGGTGCGACGAGCGAGCCCGTGACCTTCACGCTCCTCGAGCCGCCGGCCCCGACGCCCGACCCGGCGGAGCCGGCCGCTCCGGCCGACGGGACCGCTCCGCCGACGGAGGAGACCGCCCCGGCGGAGACGACGCCGCCCGCCGACGGCGCGTAGGAGTCCGCCCGCGACGCGGTCGACCGCGTCCCTCCGTGGTCGACACCTCGATCCATCGCGCCTCCGGGATCGTGAAACCCATGGCAGTCGTCTTTCGGACATGATCGGTGTCGCGTGCCCCCCAGGGGTGTGAGATTGCGTCGCATGCGGCAGGAGGCCTGGTATTGCAGCAGTTCTGGTGCACGACCGGTGCGGGAGCGATCTCTGCAGGTCGTCAAAGTCGAGACCGAAAACCATTGCGGTCTTCGATGCGCGCTGGTTGACTGGCTCGCGTCTGGCGACCTCACCGCGGAGGGACCCGGGGCCGACGGCCCCGGTCACCACCGGCCCGCGGGGCGGCGCGAGCCGGCACGACGATCAGGGTCACGCGTCCCGCAGCGGGGCGGGCGGACGAGGCAGTCCACCCGCGCGACGTGAGGCCCCGCCGTCGTCCCGAAACCTGTTCCGGTTCCCGATGGAGAGGACTTGGTGATGTCGGGGAGAGCGTGGAGAAGGGTCGTCGCCTCGGCGATGACAGGTGCGATGGCCGCCACCGGCGTCGCACTGGCACCGGCGGCGCAGGCCGACGTGGTGCCGGGCAACGAGAGCGACGTCGGTGTCTACACCGACGGCACGACGGACTCGATGGACATCGGTGACCCGGTCTACACGAACCTGGACCAGGTCGCCGCCGCCCTCGAGCCAGGGGTCCCGTGGACCGCGGGGTCGATGCACGGGTCGATCTTCGAGAAGGACCTTGCCGCGGGCGGCACCGACTACTACCTCGATCGCGTGCTCGGGGTGAGCGGGACGGCGAACAACAACGTGCTCCAGACGCGCGGCCGGTCGCTCTACCTGCGCGGCAACAGCAACTGGGCGGTCATGGGCTTCGCGGGATCGGCGTTCGCGGGCGGGCCGAACAACCTCGGCAACCTCTACACCGTGACGGTGCCCGGTCAGACGATCACCGAGGTCGGGGCGCAGCGCTTCAACGCGCCGAGCCACGCGACGGCGCGGTACACGGTCGGCTCGACGGGTGTCACCGCCGACCTCAAGAAGCTCGTCACGTACGACAACGTGGCGCTGTCGGCGATCACGTTCACCAACCCCGGCGCGAGCGAGGTGACCTTCACGGTGCGTGCGGCGTCACCGCTCGCGACGACCTCGACGGACTCCGCCGACGAGCTCACCGGCACGCGGACCCTGACGAGCGGGTCGAACAACGGGCTCGTCGACACCCCGTGGTCCGACGTCACGATCGGGCTCAAGGCTCCCGGCTTCGAGCGCGTCGGCACCAACCTCGACCGCGAGGTCACGGTCCCCGCGGGGGGCTCGGTCGACCTGTCCGTGCTCGGCGTGCTGTCCAGCGACACGCTCCCGGAGTCGGTCGAGAGCTTCCACGAGTACGCCGAGCTGTCCCCGGCGGACGCGTTCCGCACCGGCGTCACGGCGTTCAACCGCCAGTGGGCCCAGGACATCCCCTACATCGACGTGCCCGACGACGCGATCGAGAAGGCGATCGTCTACCGCTGGTGGGGCGAGCGGTACAACAGCCTGGACGCGAACGAGCCCGGCTACGTGTACCAGTACCCGACGACGATCGAGGGCGTGAACCTCTACCAGAACTCGGTGGCGCTCACGCAGCCCATGCACCTCCAGGACACCAAGTGGATCCGCAACCCGTACCTGGGCTACGGGCAGATCCTCAACATCGGCGAGCTCTCCGGGTCGTCCGCGTTCCTCGACAGCCCCGGCCACACGAGCTGGAACAACCACTACTCGCAGTACCTCGGCACCGCGGGGCTCGAGGCGTTCAACGTGCACGGCGGCGGTCCGGCGGTCGCCGAGCGCTTCGCGACGTACTTCGAGGGTGACGGCACGGGCCAGCTCGAGCACTACGACGGCAACGACGACAAGCTCATCGCCTACGACACCAACTACATGCCCGGCAACGACTCCGACGCGATCAGCTTCGGGTACCCCAAGGTGAACGCCGGGGCCCCGGGGGCGCGGACCATCGAGCGGCCCGAGTCCGCGTACGTCTGGGGGGCGTTCGACGCCGCCCGGCAGCTCTACGCGATGGCGGGGGCGGACCCGGCGAAGGTCGAGGAGATGGGCCAGACCGCCGACGAGATCCGCGACGCGATCCTCGGCCGGCTGTGGAGCGAGGAGATGCGCATGTTCCTCGCCGGCACGTCGCACGGCGCGACGTCGGGCGGGAACCAGAACCCGCTGAGCCAGGCCGAGCGCGACCTCATCCCGGCCAAGGAGTCGAACCTCTACGACGTCTACGCCGAGAACCTCATCCCGGTCGAGGACGCCGAGAAGTACGTCGACGGCTTCCGCTTCCTGCGGTACGGCGACAACTTCCCGATCTTCCCGTTCTACACGGCCAACCAGTACGACCGGGCGAAGTTCGGGATCGGCGGATCGAACAACTTCTCCAACATCAACTTCACGGTCCAGTACCGGGGCGTGCGGTCCGCGCTGCGGCACTACGACCCCGACCACACGTACGTCACGCCCGAGTACGCGGCCAAGCTGCTCGACTGGATGGCGTGGAGCATCTACCCGAACGGCAACGCGCTGGTCCCCAACCAGGCCGAGTACTACTCGAACTGGAACGCGAGCACGCAGACGTTCAACCGCAACAACCCGAACCACGTGATGCTCGGCAACATGAACTACATCTACGTCGAGGACATGGGCGGCATCCAGCCGCGGTCCGACGACAAGATCGAGCTCTGGCCGATCGACCTCGGGTACGACCACTTCATGGTCAACAACCTGCGGTACCACGGCAAGGACGTCACGATCGTCTGGGACGAGGACGGCTCGCACTACGGGCTCGGCGAGGGCTACAGCCTGTTCGTCGACGGCGAGCGCAAGGCCGCGGCCGACGCGCTCGGCCGGTTCGTCTACGACCCGGCGGCGAACGAGGTCGTCGAGTCCGACGAGGGTCTCGCGGTCGAGGTCGTCGCGGACGAGGGCGCCGACGTGCCGACGGCCGTCGACACCCCGATCGAGGACGAGCGCGTCGTCTCCTACCTCAGGACGGCCGGCATCGACCTCACCGAGGACGCCGGCAACCTCGCGCGCGGGGCCGAGCTGTCGTCGTCGGCCACCCAGCAGGGCGCGCGCCCGACGCCGTGGCGCCAGTTCCACACGCCCGGCTGGAGCACGGGCTCGATGAACTACACCCCGGGTGCGATCCAGGAGACCGAGCGCCCGGTGTCCCTCGCCGCGGTCACCGACGGCACCACCGTCAACGAGCCCTACTGGGGCAACTACGGCACGGAGGGCGACACCGGGTACGTCGAGCTCGACCTCGGCGAGCCCACGACGTTCGACAACGTCAAGGTGTGGTTCGTCAGCGACCGGCAGGCGGGCGGGTACCGCGAGCCGCTGCGGTACGCGATCCAGGTGCCCGACGGCTCGGGCGGCTGGACCTCGGTGCCGGACGCGTTCAAGGCCCCGAAGATCCCCGGCCCCAAGTTCAACGAGGCGCTCTTCGAGGCCGTGACGACCGACAAGGTCCGGGTCGCGTTCACGAACACGCCGTCGTACTGGACCGCGATCTCGGAGATCCAGGTCTTCGACTCCGGCCGCGACGTGCCCGAGGTCGTCAACGACGCCCCGACCGTCACGGTGAACGTCGACCGGTCCAAGGACGGCAACCTGTCCACGACGCTCGTCGGCACCGTGACCGACGACGGCATCCCCGACGACGGCACGCTCACCTCCGGGTGGACGACCGTCGCCGCACCCGACGGCGCGAGCGTCATCTTCGGCGACGCCGACGCCCTGACCACCACGGTCACAGGCACGGCCGCGGGGGAGTACACCTTCCGCCTGACCGCGTCCGACGGCGAGCTCACGACCGAGCGCGACGTCGAGGTCGAGCTCACCGAGAAGGCGACGTCGGCCGAGTTCGGCGCGCTCGCGACCATCACGACGAGCGGGTCGGCGTCGTGGGAGAACCCGCTGCGCGTCAACGAGTCCTCGACGCCCGCGAGCTCCAACCCCGGCGCGGGCAACGGCTGGGGCACGTGGGGCCAGCCCGCGAACGGGACGAGCCCGCAGACCGCGGCGTGGATCCGGTACGCGTGGGAGTCCCCGGTGCTCGTCGCGTCGACCGACCTCTACTGGTACGACGACAACGGCGGGACGCGCATGCCGCGCGCGGACACGTACGCCGTCGAGTACTCGCAGAACGGCACCGACTGGACGCCCGTCACCCTGACCGACGGCTCCACGTATGCGGGCGCGCTCCAGCGCAACGCGTACAACCACCTCGAGTTCGAGCCCGTCGAGGCCAGCCACCTGCGCGTCCGCATCACCGGCGTGCAGACCGGCGGCGCCGGCACCGGCATCCTGCGCTGGCGCGTCAACGGCGACACCGTGGACTCGGTCGCGAGCCCGGTGATCGTGCGCACCGTCACGGGCGAGGTGCCCGAGCTGCCGACGTCGCTCGACGTCGTCTACTCGAGCGGTCGCCGCGGCGCGGTCGACTTCACCTGGCAGCCGATCACGCCGGCCATGGTGGCGGAGACCAACGTCGAACCGTTCACGGTCTACGGCACCAACACGACCTACGGCCTCATCGCCGAGGCGCAGGTGTACGTGCGGCCGGAGAGCTCGCAGGGCGGCATCTCCATCCAGGGTGCCGAGCAGTTCGAGCAGAGCGTCGACGTCGGCGAGCAGCCGTGGCTGCCCACCAAGGTCCTCGTCTCGTACAACGACGGGTCGCGCGACAACCAGGCGATCGGCGTCGAGTGGGACTACGACGAGTCCGTCGTCGAGACCCCGGGCGTGTACGTGATCCAGGGCGACCTCGTCCTCCCGGACTACGTGAGCACCGCCGGCACCACGACGACGACGCTCACCCTGACCGTGGGTGACGGAGTCCCCGCCGGGCCGGCGGTCACCGTCACGGCCCAGACCCGATGCCTCGCCGGCAAGGTCTACGTCGCGGTCCGCGCGCAGAACGACGACGAGGTGCCGCTCACGGTCCGTCTCGACACGCCGTTCGGCACCAAGACCGTGAACGGCGTCGAGCCCGGCAAGAACGCCTACCAGTCGTTCGCGTCGCGGGCGACGTCGGTCGAGGCCGGCGAGGTCACGGTCGTGGCCACCGACGCCGAGGGGAGGTCGACGACCGTCACCGGGCAGTACGACGCCGCCACCTGCGGCTGACCCGCAGCTCGCGTCGCACACCCGTCTCGCCCCGGTCCGTCCCCACGGACCGGGGCGAGACCCGTCTGCGCGAGGTAGAGCCGTGGTTGCGCGAGGTAGAGCCGTGGTTGCGCGAGGTAGAGCCGTGGTTGCGCGAGGTAGAGCCGTGGTTCTTGGGTCCGACGGCGTGTGGTCGCCCTGGGTGGTCGGGGTGGGTGGTGGTGCCGCGTCTACCATCCGCCGCTCGTTCCTCGCGGCTCCCGCCAGGCCCGCCACGACGCGGCACCACCACCCACCCCGCCCGGCGTCGTCCCACCGTGGTCTGCGCTTACGCTGGCGACTGCCCGCGTGGTGGGGTTCGTCTCGCACCCGCCCCGACCACCGAGTCCACCCGCGCCCGCGGCCCGACCAAGCGGGTCTGAGACCCGACCACGGTTCTACCTCGGCGAACCACGGTCCTCCTTCCGGCGGGTCGGGAGTGCGTCAGCGGCGGGCAAGGGTCCAGCGGAAGGTGTTGCTCAGGAGGTAGGTGCCGTCGGGGCGGCGGAAGGGGCGGGCGGCGGCGAGGACGTCGGGGCGGAGCTCGGCGCGCAGGTCGTCCGACTCGCCGAACATGATCGCGGCGACGACCTCGTCCGCGTCGGCGAGGACCATCGGCGCGTCGGCCACGCCCTCGGTGAGGACGGTGAAGCCGTGCTCGGCGAGGAGCGCGCCGAGGCGGCCCTCCTCGCGGCTCTCGTCGCTCGGCACGTGCTCCTCCCCGGCGACGGCGCGCTCGAGGACGGTGAGGTCGTTGAGGTCGTCCTCGGCCCAGGTCGCGACGGCGACCAGCTGGCCCACGCGCCGGCACTCGCTCAAGGTCTTGGCGACGTCGGTGAACGCGAGGGCGTTGACGAGGGTCACGAGGTCGAACGCGTCGTCGGGCCACGGGAGGTGCTCGGCCTGGGCGACGCGCAGGTCGGCGCCCGGGCCGACCTGGCGCGCGACGTCGATCATCCCGGCAGCGGCATCGCAGCCCGCCGCGTCCGCACCGCGAGCGAGGGCCAGGGCGACGAGCTCGCCGGTGCCGCACCCGACGTCGAGCACGCGGGAGCCGGGCCCGACGTCCGCGGTGTCGAGGATCGCCCGCTGGGCCGGGGCCGCGGCGGGCGCCCACCAGCGCGCCCAGGCGTCGGCCAGTGCCGACCACTCGTCGACGTGGTCCACGGTCCCCCTCCGTGCGGGCTCGTCGGTCGGACGGTCAGGTGGGTCAGACGTAGCGCTCGAGGATGCTCGACTCCGCGAGCCGCGACAGGCCCTCGCGCACCGCACGGGCGCGCTGCTCGCCGACGCCGTCGACCGTCATGAGGTCGTCGATGCTCGCCGCGAGGAGCTTCTGCAGACCGCCGAAGTGCGCGACGAGCCGGTCGATGATCGTCGCCGGCAGGCGCGGGACCTTCGAGAGGAGGCGGTACCCGTGCGGCGCGACGGCGGCGTCGAGCGCGTCGCCCCCGCCCGGCAGGTCGAGCACGCGGCCGATCTGGCCGAGATCGAGGAGCTGGGTCGAGTCCAGGCCGCCGAGCGCCTTCTGGACGTCGGCGAGCGAGCGGTCCTTGCGGCCCAGGTCGACGTAGTCGCGGATGACGAACTCGCGGTCGGAGCCGATGCCCCCGATGAGCTCGTCGAGCTGGAGCGCGAGGAGCCGGCCGTCGGTGCCGAGCTCGATGACGTACCCCGCGATCTCCTCGGAGATCCGGGCGACCATCTCGAGGCGCTGCACGACCGCGCAGACGTCGCGGACCGTGACGAGGTCCTCGATCTCGAGCGCGGACAGCGTGCCGGACACCTCGTCGAGGCGGGCGCGGTAGCGCTCGAGCGTCGCGAGCGCCTGGTTGGCGCGCGACAGGATCGTGTCGGAGTCCTCCAGGACGTGGCGCTGCCCGCCGACGTACAGGGCGACGATCCGCATGGACTGGCTCACCGAGATGACGGGGAACCCGCTCTGCTTGGCGACGCGCTCCGCGGTGCGGTGCCGCGTCCCGGACTCGGTGGTCTCGATGGTCGGGTCCGGCAGGAGCTGCACGGCGGCGCGCAGGATGCGGTTCGCGTCGCGGTCGAGCACGACGGCGCCGTCCATCTTGGACAGCTCGCGCAGGCGCGTCGCGGAGAAGCCGACGTCGAGGACGAACCCGCCCGAGCACATCTCCTCGACGACCTTGTCCAGACCGAGCACGATGAGTGCGCCCGTCCGGCCGCGGAGGATGCGTTCGAGTCCGTCGCGGAGCTCGGTCCCGGGTGCCACGGCGGCAAGGGTCTCCCGGAGCATCTCGTCGGGGTGCGCGGGGGAGTTGGCCACGGTGGAATCCTACGCTGCGAGCCCTTTTCCACCCCCGGGAACCCGCGGCAGGGGGCCACAATCCGGTCACGATCCGGTCTCGACGGCCGGCGCCGGGTGCCGGTGACGGTGCCGACCGAGGGTCACCGGCGGGGTCGGGCGGTCTCCTGGGCGTCGTCCGGGGCTGCCGCGTAGGCGCGGTAGGCGGACGTCACCGCGCGCAGGTAGGCGGCGATCACGTCCTGCTGCGCGGGAGAGAAGTCCTCGGCGGCGGCGTCCAGCGAGCGCAGGAGGGGTTCGAGCTCGGCGCGGACACGTGTCCGGGCGGCCGCGGTGGGCTCGAGGCGGAACCTGCGCCGGTCCGTCTCGTCCCGCACGCGCTCGACGTGCCCGGCACGCACGAGCCGGTCCACGACCTCGGTGGCCGACGAACGGGTGACGGCGAGCCGGGCACCGAGCTCGCCCGGTCCCAGAGCCTGGTCCGCCAGCGCGACGTGCTCGATGGCGGCGGCGTCCGTCGCGCTCATCCGCAGGCGGTGCGCCAGGGCGGAGGTGGCCTCGCCGATCGCGTCCTGGAGGTCCCGGAGCAGGCGGGCCGACAGCGCCGGCCCGGCGTCGGGGTGCTGGCTCATCGCTTCACTCTACAAGGTAGATGCTACGGTTGCCGTACCATCTACCTACCGGAGCTGCCCCATGACCTCCCCGCTCGCGCCCCCGGCGCAGCATGCTCCCGACGACGGTGCCTCCTCGCCGACCAGCGCCCCGAGCGCGCCTCCTGCGCCGAGGCGGCGCCGGGCCCGCCGGGTGCTCGTGACGGTCGCGCTCGCGCTGCTCGGGCTGCTCGTCGTCGCGGTCGCCGCGTTCCTCGTGTGGGCCGACGACACGTACCCCGCCGCTCCGGAGGGCATCGCCGCCGTGGAGGAGGACCCGCGGGTCCGCCTGGACGACCGCGGGGACGTCGTCGTCCTCCGGCCCGCGGGGGAGGGGGACGGCAGCGGTCTCGTGTTCCTCGCGGGGGCCAAGGTCGAGCCGCAGGCGTACGCGGCGACGTTCCAGGAGGTCGCCGCGCAGGGCACGACGGTCGTGCTCGTCGAGCCGTTCCTCCACCTCGCGCTGCTGGAGCGTCGCCCGTTCGAGGCGTTCACGGCGCTCGCCCCCGAGGTCGACGCCTGGGCCGTGGGCGGGCACAGCATGGGCGGCGTCCGGGCGTGCACGTACGCCGAGTCGGACGAGGTGCGCGCCCTCGTCCTCCTCGCGTCGTACTGCTCGCTCGGTGACCTGTCCGGCCGCTCCGACCTGGCTGCTCTCACCGTGACGGGCACGCAGGACGGGCTCGTCGACGAGGAGTCGATCGCCGCGTCGCTCCCGCTCATGCCGCCGGGGGCGGAGCGGGTGAGCATCGAGGGCGCGACGCACGCCCAGTTCGGCGACTACGGCACCCAGAGCGGTGACGGCACGCCCACGATCTCGGACGAGGAGGCCCGCGAGCGCCTCACCGACGTGCTCGTGCCGTTCCTGGGCGCGGTGGGCCGATGAGCGCGGACCAGCGGACGGCCGCCGTCCGGGGCGCGGGCACGGCGGTCCCCGTGCTGCGACGGTGGTGGCAGCGGCTGCCCGACAGCCTCGACCGGCGGGTCGTCGTGGCGGCGTGGGTCTCCTTCGCCGTCCAGGTGCTCCTCGTCGCGACCGGCGGCGCCGTCCGGCTGACGTCGTCGGGCCTGGGCTGCCCGACGTGGCCCCTGTGCACGTCCGACTCCCTGGTGAACACCCCGGAGATGGGCGTCCACGGGGTCATCGAGTTCGGCAACCGCACGCTCGCGGGGGTCGTCGGCGTCGCCGCGGTGGTCGTGCTGCTCCTGGTCGTCAGGGTGCGGCGCGAGCGCCGAGACCTCGCGATGCTCGCCGGCACGGTCGTGCTGGGCGTCGCGGCGCAGGCGCTCGTGGGCGGGGTGACCGTCCTGACCGGCCTCAACCCGTTCGTCGTCGGCTTCCACTACGTCGCCTCGGTCGCGCTCGCGTGCGTGTGCGCGGCGTTCCTCGTCCGGCTCCGGGCCGAGCCCGCGGACGACGGGGCCGGCCGTGCCCCGGCGGCGTTCCGGGCGGCGACCGCCGCCCTGGCGACGACGGCGGTCGTGACGATCCTCCTCGGCGTCCTCACGACGGGCGCGGGTCCGCACTCGGGCGACGCGCAGGCTGGGCGCAACGGGTTCGACGCGACGCTCCTCCAGCACGTGCACGCCTGGCCGAGCTACGTGCTCGTGGCCGGCACGGTGACGCTGGCCGTCGTGGCGTGGGCCCGCCGGATGCCGGTCCGCGGGTGGCTCCTCGCGCTGCTCGCACTGCAGGGCGTCCAGGTGCTGCTGGGCCTCTACCAGGCGCGCAACGGGCTGCCCGTCGTCGCGGTCGGCGCCCACATGGTGCTCGCCGCGCTGCTCGCGGCCGCGACGACGGTCGTCGTGCTGTCCGTCGCCGGGTACGGCCCGCACGTGCACGGTCCTGCACGTTCTGGCACCGTCAGGCGGGGATGACGCGGACCTGCTCGCCCAGGGCGCGCACGACGTCCGACGCGGGGTCGGCGTCGGTGACGACGCCGGCGACGTCGTCGAACCCGACCACGCGGAACGGCGACGCGGCGCCGACCTTCTCCGACGAGCCCAGCACGTAGGTCTCGGCAGCACGCGCGGCGAGGGCCCGCTTCGTCGCGGCCTCGTCCGGGTCGCCCGTGGTGAGGCCGGCGTCCGGGTGGATGCCGGTGACACCGAGCAGGAACAGGTCGGCCGACACGTGCTGCGCGGCCTCGACCGTCGCCGCGCCGCTGGTCACCACCGAGTGCTTGAAGAGCCGGCCGCCGAGGACGATCACGTCGGCGACAGGGTGCTCGACGAGTGCCGTCGCGACCGTCGGGCTGTGCGTCACCACCGTGCAGCGCAGGTCCGGCGGCAGCGCCGCCGCGACGGCGAGGGCCGTCGTCCCGCCGTCGAGGATGACGGTGCTCCCGGGGTCGATCAGGCGGACCGCGGCGGCCGCGACCCGCTCCTTGCCCGCGACGGCGACCTGCCGGCGACCCGCGTAGTCGGCGACGGCCGGCGAGACCGGCAGCGCCCCGCCGTACACGCGCTGGCAGAGCCCTTCGGCGGCCAGCTCGCGCAGGTCCCGGCGGATGCTGTCCTCCGAGAGCCCGAGCTCCGCCGCCACGGTCTTCGCGACGATCTTGCCGTCGCGGCGGAGGGTCGCGAGCAGGAGGTCTCGTCTCTCGGCGGCCAGCATGATGCTCCTCGGTTGTACTTGGTTATGCACGATTGTGCCTATTCTAGGCCCATGAACCGACCTCTGCTCATCCTCACCGCCGGCCCGTACCGCTCCGGCGCCGACGGCGACCGCGCCGCGACGGCGGCCGACCTGCGCCGCCACCACGACGTCTCCGCGCTTCCCCGTCACGTCGGGACGGCTCCCGCGAGCGCCCGGTGAGCGGGGTCCCCGGCGTCGACGTCCCCGACCACCGCGGCCGCACGGGCCTCGACCGGGCCGGTCGCGCGCTGCGACGGAACCCGGACGTCGTCGTCCGCGACGTCGAGCTCACGTCGCAGGGGTGGCACGTGCTGCGTCGCACGACCTTCGACCTCCGGCGTCGGGACGGGCGCTGGCAGACGCTCCAGCGCGAGACGTACGACCGCGGCGACGGCGCGACGATCCTGCTCCACGACGCCGCGCGGTCGACCGTCCTGCTCACGCGGCAGTTCCGGTTCCCGGCGTACGTCAACGACCACGCGGACGGCATGCTCCTGGAGACGGCCGCCGGGCTGCTGGACGACGACGACCCCGAGACCGCGATCCGGCGCGAGGTCGCCGAGGAGCTGGGCGTGACCGTCGGGCCGGTCGCACGCGTCTTCACCGCCTACATGAGCCCGGGGTCCGTCACCGAGAAGGTGCACTTCTTCGCCGCGCCGTACACGCCGCGCGACCGCACGGGCGCGGGCGGAGGGGTGGCGGCCGAGGGCGAGGACATCGAGGTCGTGGAGCTCGCGCTCGACGACGCGCTCGCCATGATCGGGGACGGTCGCATCGTCGACGGCAAGACGATCATGCTGCTGCAGTGGTGGGCGCTCGCCGGCGGACGGTCGGGCGGCTGACCGCCCCCGGCCGCGCCCTCAGGTCCGCGCGAGCTCGACGGCCTCGCCGAGGTGGCGCGCGGGAAGGATCGTCATGCCCTCCACGGGGCGCGGGAACGATCCGCGCGGCACGACGGCGCGCGTGAAGCCGAGGCGCGCGGCCTCGGCGAGGCGGCGGTCCAGGCCCGTCACGGGGCGGATGTCGCCCGCGAGGCCGACCTCGCCGAACGCGACCGTGCCCTGGGGCAGCGCCTCGTCCTCGCGCGCCGAGAGGACGGCGAGCGCGATCGAGAGGTCGGCCGCGGGCTCGGTGACCTTGGCGCCGCCGACGGTCGAGGCGTACACGTCCTGGTCGACGAGCCGCACGCCCGCGTGGCGGTGCATGACGGCGAGGATCATCGCGAGGCGGCTGGAGTCCACGCCGCTCGTGGTCCGGCGTGGGTTGGTCAAGGAGCTCGGCACGACGAGCGACTGGATCTCCAGTGCGAGCGGGCGTCGCCCCTCGAGCGTCACGGTGACGCACGTGCCGGGCGACCCGGCGCCGGTGTGCGAGAGGAACAGCCCGCTCGGGTCGGCGAGGCCGACGATGCCGTTCTCCGTGAGGTCGAAGCAGCCCACCTCGTCCGTGGGGCCGTAGCGGTTCTTCACGGCGCGCACGAGCCGGAGGCGTGAGTGCCGGTCCCCCTCGAACTGGCACACGACGTCGACGAGGTGCTCGAGCGTGCGCGGCCCGGCGACCGAGCCGTCCTTGGTGACGTGCCCCACGAGGATGACGGGCAGGTCGCGTGCCTTCGCCGCCGCGATGAGGGACGCCGCGACCTCGCGCACCTGGCTCACGCCGCCCGGAGCGCCCTCGACCTGGGCGGACGCGATGGTCTGCACGGAGTCCACGACGAGCAGGTCCGGCTCGGTCGCCTCGATGTGGCCGAGCACGGTCGCGAGGTCGGTCTCGGACGCCAGGAGAAGGCCGGGCGCGAGGGCGCCGACCCGCTCGGCGCGGAGCCGCACCTGCCCCGCCGACTCCTCGCCCGTGATGTAGAGGACGCGCCGCGGCGTCGGGGCCGGGCGGGCGGCCTCGGCCGCGCGCTCGCCGACCGGGCGCACCGTCGGGAGGTCCGACCCGCCGGCCGCGACGTTGCTCGCGACCGCGAGGAGCAGGGTCGACTTGCCGACCCCCGGCTCCCCGGCGAGCAGCACCACGGCGCCCGGCACGATGCCGCCGCCGAGCACGCGGTCGAACTCCGAGACACCCGTGGGGGTGGCGCGCGCCGCCTCGACGCTGATCTCCCCGATCGGTCGCGCGGGAGAGCGGGTCGGCGTGACGGCGGTGGTGCGCGGGCCGGAGGCCGCCGGGGCGTCCTCGGTCACCGTGCCCCACTCCTGGCACTCCCCGCAGCGCCCTACCCACTTGGCGGTGGTCCAGCCGCACTCGGAGCAGCGGTAGGCGGGGCGGGAGCGTTTGGCGGCCGCGGAGCGGGCCGCGGTGGTCGACGACGTCACGCGCCCAACCTAGCCACGACCGCCGACACCGGCTCGACGCCGCGACGAGAACGCCCTCGCGCGGGATGCTGGGCGCATGCGCAGGCTCCCGCACGACAGCCCGTGGTGGACGCTCATCCTCACGGCCGCGTCCACGACGGCGTGCCTCACGGTCTACTACGGGGTGCCGTTGCCGACCGACGAGGCACCGGAGGTCGTCCAGCTCGTCGCGTTCGGCGTCGGGCTGGCGCTGCTGTGCGCGCTCCTCGTGGTCCAGGTGCGCCGTCAGCTGCGCGCCTGGGGGACGCCGAGCGTCCGGGTCCAGTCGGTGATGGGGCTGCTCCTCCCGATCGTCACGTTCTTCGCGCTCGCCTACTACCTCATGGCCGACCAGTTCGTCGGCATCGAGAACCGCACGGACGCGCTGTACTTCGCCGTGGTGACGCTCGGGACCGTCGGGTACGGCGACGTCCACCCGGTCGGCGAGGGGGCGAAGATCGTGGCGATGATCCAGATCGTGCTCGACCTCGTCGTGGTCGGTCTTCTCGTCTCCATCGCCACCACGCGTGCCCGCGTGCGTGCGGAGCGCCACCACAAGGACGCGTCGCAGGCCGAAAATCGGGCCGACTGACTTTCCCGTCTGAGTCGCTGCCCGGTCACGGCCTGGCGGCCTGCTGCGCGTGATCCCGCGGTTTGCGGGCTTTTGCAGCGGCCTCGCCGCCCGCTCCGCGCCGCCAGCTCGGACGACCTTACCGAAAACCATTGCGATCTGATTTCTGTCTGTGGCATCGTCGGCACCGGACGACCGGCTCGACGACGAGAGGTGCACGCCCGTGACGACGCGAGCGCGACGACGGCCCGCACGCCGCACCGCCGAGGTGCGCGGCGCCGTCGGCCCGCCCGTCACGACCGCCACCCCGCGCGCGACGACGGTGCCGCGACGACGGCGGTGACGCGTCCGACCCCCGTGCGCGGGGGCGTCACCGTCGGCCGGCCACGCACCCGGCCCGTCCTGCCCGCCGGCACGGGCTCCACGACCGTGCGCCCCGGGGGCCGAGGGAACTCCCGGGGCGCACGACCTCCACGCACGACCCGCAGGCCGCGCCGCGGCCCGACCGTCAGGAGACCAGGCCATGACCGACAGACCGACCGACCGACCGCCGCACGGCAGGAACCGTGCGCGACGAACGCTCGCGAGCGTGCTCAGCGCCGGGCTGGCGCTCACCGGGGTCGCCGCGACCGCCGCCCCGGCCGCCGCCGCGGACGCGTACACCTTCACGAGCACCGAGAACCCGATCCTCGGTGACGGGAGCTACTACTCGGCCGACCCCGCGCCGCTCGTCGTCCCGGCGGGCGCACCCGGCAACGACACGGGCGAGGACGAGCTCTACGTCTACACCGGGCACGACGAGGCCGGCCCGACGCGCAACGACTTCGTCATGAACGAGTGGGGGGCGTTCGTGACGAGCGACGTGGACGCGGGGGAGTGGACCCACCACCCGTCGCTCATGCGGCCCGAGGAGGTCTTCGACTGGGCGACGCCGGGCCGCGCGTACGCGGGGCAGGTCGTCCAGGGCGTCGACGGGCGCTACTACTGGTACGTCCCCGTGCACGAGGCGAACAGCCCCGCGAGCGACGCGTTCGGCATCGGCGTCGCCGTGTCGGACTCCCCGACCGGCCCGTGGGCCGACCACGTCGGCGCGCCGATCATCTCCCAGCGCGTCCCGACCCCGAACACGATCCACAACATCGACCCGACGGTGCTCGTGGACGGCGAGGGCGACGACGCCCGTGTCTACGTCTGGTGGGGCAGCTTCTCGAACCTGCGCATGCTCGAGCTCGCGCAGGACATGAAGACCCCGGTAGGCCAGGTCCGCACGGTCACCGGGCTCACGGGCTTCTTCGAGGCGGCGTGGGCGTTCGAGCGGAACGGGACGTACTACCTCGCGTACGCGGGCAACAACGCAGGCCCGACGTCGGCGTGCACCCCGGCGAACTACCACGCGTGCATCGCGTACGCGACGGCGTCGACCCCGCAGGGGCCGTGGACGTACCGCGGCACGGTCCTCGCACCGGTCTCGTCGACGACGAGCCACCCCGGCATCCTCGAGTTCGACGGCGAGTGGTGGATCGCCTACCACACGGCCGACGCCGAGGGCGGCAACCACTTCCGGCGCTCGGTCGCGATCGACCGCGTCGAGTGGGACGACACGCAGTCGCCGCCGCGCATGAAGCAGGTGGTCACGACGCCCGCACCGGTCAAGGACACGACGCCGCGCGCGAACGTCGCGCAGGAGGCGACGGTCACGGTCTCGAACGAGCCCGTCCCGACGCAGTACTGGAAGAAGGCGCTCAACGACGAGATCGTGCGGCCCAACCCGCTGCCCCCGGACATGTGGGGCACCTGGACGGGCAACAACCCGCCGCAGCAGTGGGTCCAGTACACGTGGGACCGGCCGATGCGCCTCGCGGGCTCGCAGATCGAGTTCTGGAACGACCAGCCGCAGGGCACGGGCGTCGGCGTCGCCGCCCCCGCGTCGTGGCGCATCCAGTACTGGGACGCCTCGGACGGCGGCGCCTGGGTCGACGTGCCGAACCCCAGCGCCTACGGGACCGGGACGAGCGGCTTCCAGGACACGACGTTCGGCCCGGTCACCACGACGCAGGTGCGCGCCCTCCTCGACGCCTCCACGAACGGCAGCACGTACTCGGCCGTCGCCGTCGAGGAGTGGAAGGTCCTCGCCGAGCAGCCCGCCGCCGTCGACCCGCCCGGCGTGACGGTCGAGGTCGGCGAGACCGCCCTGCCGGGCACGGTCCCGGTGACGTTCGCGAGCGGCGAGACGCTCCAGGTGCCGGCCTTCTGGGACGAGGCCGCCGCCGACGACGTCGCCGCGCCCGGCACGTTCGTGGTCGAGGGGTCCGTGCTCGGCTACGCGGGCGGTCGCGTGAGCACGGAGGTCACCGTGATCCCGGCCGAGGCGGCGGAGGGCGACGAGACCGCGCCGACCGTGACGCTCACGCCGCTGGGCAGCGCCGGCAGCGGCGGCTGGTTCCGCTCCGACGTGCGCGTGCGCGTCGACGGGGCAGACGACTCCGGAGGGCGCGTGGTCCTCACGACCACCGTCGACGACGGCGCCCCGGTCGCCACGGAGCCGACGCGCGCCACCGAGGTGGCCGTGGCCGGCGACGGCGAGCACCGCGTCCTCGCGACGGCTGCCGACCGCGCGGGCAACGTCTCGGACGAGGTGGCGCTCGACGTCCGGATCGACCGTGTGGCCCCCGTGAGCACCGGCGTGCTGGACGAGGCCGCCCGCACCGTGACGGTCACCGCGACCGACACGACCTCCGGGGTCGAGCGCGTCGAGTACGCGATCGGCACCGGGGAGTGGCGGACGTACGACGGCCCGGTGGCCGCCCCGGACACGAGCCAGCACCGGGTGTCGTTCCGCGCGGTCGACGCCGCGGGCAACGCCGAGACGCCGAAGGCCGTCACGATCCCGGCGGACATCTCGGGCCCGCTCACCGGGAACGTCGCGCCGATCGCGACGGTGAGCGCGTCGTACACGGCCGGGTGGAACAGCGTCGGGGCGCTCCACGACGGCGCCGACCCGGCGAACCCGAGCCAGGCCCAGATCTGGGGCACCTGGTCGGGTACCCGGCCCGCGACCCAGTGGGTGCGGTACGACTGGTCGCGACCGATCCGCCTCACGGGCGCCGAGCTGAAGTTCTGGCGGGACTCGGAGCCGGGGACCGGGGACGGCGTCGTCCGACCCGACTCGTGGGTGCTCGAGTACTGGGACGACGCGGCACAGTCCTGGGCTCCCGTGGCGAACCCGTCCGCGTACGGCACGAGCACGACGGCGTTCAACACCGTGACGTTCGACCCCGTCACCACGTCGCGCCTGCGGGCGACCTTCTCGGCGAACGGGAACGGGACCACCTACTCCGCGGTGGCGGTCACCGAGTGGCGCGCTTTCGCGGACGACCCGGGCACGGGTGGCCCGGAGCCCGAGCTGCCCGTCACGGTCACCGCGCAGACGCGCTGCCTCGCCGGGAAGGCCTACGTCGCCGTGGTCGCGACCCACGATCACGACGCCCCGGTCGACCTGGTGCTCGAGACGCCGTACGGCACGCGGTCGTTCCCGGCGGTCGCCCCGGGGAAGAGCGCCTACCAGTCGTTCGCGGTCCGCGCGGCGACGGTCGAGGCGGGCACCGTCGTCGTGCGCGCGACCAGCACCGTCGAGGGTGCCGAGGTCACGACGGAGACCGAGGCGGAGCACACCGCCCGGAGCTGCGGATGACGCCCCCGACGTGCCCCGGGGGATGACGGGTGGGTGAACCGCAGGCGCGTGCCCGACACCCCGCACGAGCGCGGGGGGTCGGGCACGCGCGCGTCCTACGCTTGGCCGCAGAGCCCGGGCCTGCGAGGACCGGGCCCGCGAGGACCGAGAGCAGCGGAGGTACGCGCGATGAGCCAGCCGCACGGCGGGAGCCCGACGGGACGCGCCGCCACCCCGGCGCGTCCGGGGACCGCCGCGGGGTCGTCGCCGCGCCGACCCACCGACGCCGTGGGCGCGAGCGACCGGCGCCACTCCCGGCCCGCGTCGGCGGCGGTCTACCGACGGCGCCGGCTCGTGGCGCTCGTCGGTCTGCTGCTCGTCGTCGGCCTCGTGCTCGCGTTCCTCGCCTGGGGATGGCCGGGCTTCGCGCGCGCGGACGCCGCGGCGGACCCCGAGCCGACGGTCACGGTCACGGCCGACCCGCCCACCCCGACGCTCGAGCCCGCCGCCCGGACCGGGACGACCGCGTTCGCGACGGCGCTCCCGGACACCGTGCTCGACCTGGTGCTGCGCAGCGACTCGGCGACGGACGCGTGGACCGCGGCCCGGGCGCTCGAGGCGTACCAGCTCGTGTACGCCGACGGTGAGGGGGACGACGCGACGACCGTCACGGTCGTGGCCGGGCAGTGGCCGACGGTCGCGGAGGCGGAGACCGCCGCGACGGACCTCGTCACCGCGGCCGGCGAGCCGACGGACACGGGCGACGTCGAGGTCGCCGGGGAGGTCGCGGGCACCTACGCCGTGACGCCCGCGGCCGACGGTCAGGCGACCGTCACCTGGCGCAACGGCACCGCGGTCCTGCAGGCCACCGGGCCCGCCGACGTCGTCACCGACGTGTACGAGGCTTTTCCCCTCTGACCCCGCTCCGACCGCGGCTCCGCCCCCTCCGACCCTGGTCCGCCCGGCCCCGTCGCCCGCGCGGGAACCGTCCCGGGAGCCCGCGGAGCCCGCGAACGGCATCCCCACGGGCCCGGCTGCGGTCCCGAGCACCCGCCGGGTGCGCAAGAATGCCTTCACCGACCACCGGGAGCTGATCGTCCATGACCGACCTGTCGACCCCGCCCGTCCCCGAGCGCCGGCTCGCCGTCCTCGGCACGGGCGTCATGGGGGAGACCGTCCTCGCGGGCGCGCTCGCCGCGGGCTGGGACCCCGCCGACGTCGTCGCGACGGTCCGCCGGGCCGAGCGCGGCGAGGAGCTCGCGGCGCGCCACGGGGTCGCGACGACCCAGGACAACGTCGAGGCCGTGCGCGGCGCCGGCGTGGTGGTCGTCGCGGTGAAGCCCAAGGACGTCGCGGCGCTGCTCGCCGAGGTCCGCGACGCGGTGGGGGCGGGGGCGGTCGTGGTGAGCGTCGTCGTCGGGCTGCCGACCGCGTTCTACGAGGACCGGCTGCCGGCGGGGACCGCCGTGGTGCGGGTCATGCCCAACACGCCGTCCGTGGTGGGCGCCGGGGTGAGCGCGGTGAGCGGCGGCGCCGCCGCGGACGACGACGACGTCGCGCTCGCCGAGCGACTGCTGTCCGCGACGGGGCTCGTCGTGCGCGTCGCGGAGAAGGACCAGGACGCGGTCGGGGCGCTCTCGGGCTCCGGCCCGGCCTACGTGTTCTACGTGATCGACGCGCTCGCCGAGGCGGGCGTCCTGCTGGGGCTCACGCGCGCGACGGCGCTCGAGCTCGCCACCGCCACCGTGCACGGCGCGGCGACGATGCTGCGCGAGACGGGGGAGCACCCGGCGATCGCGCGCGAGAAGGTCTCGTCGCCCGGCGGCACGACGGTCGCCGCCCTGCGACGCCTCGACGCGGGCGGGGTGCGCGCCGCGTTCCTCGACGCGCTCGAGGCCGCGCGCGACCGCTCGGCCGAGCTCGCCGCGGCGCTCGCGGCCGCACCGGCGCCCCGCCCGGAGACCGGAGGGGACGAGCGGTGAGCGACGGCCCGTCCCCCCGCACGCGCCCGCCCGCGATGTCCGACGTCGCGCGGCTCGCCGGCGTCTCGCACCAGACGGTCTCGCGCGTGCTCAACGACCACCCCAGCGTGCGGCCCGAGACGCGCGACCGCGTCCTCGACGCGATCGCGACGCTCGGCTACCGCCGCAACAGCGCGGCCCGCGCGCTCGTCACGATGCGCTCGGGGACGATCGGCGTCGTGACGACGGGCTCCGCGCTGTACGGGCCGACGTCGACCCTCATCGCGGTCGAGGAGGCGGCGCGCGAGCAGGGGTACTTCGTGAGCGTCGCGACGATCCGGCGCTACGACGCCGACACGATGCACCGGGTGCTCGAGCACTTCATGGACCAGGGCGTCGAGGGCATCGTGGTCATCGCGCCGCAGACCGACGTCGCGGCGGCGGTCGACTCGTTCCGGGCACCCGTGCCGGTCATCATGATCGCGGCGCGCGACCACCCGGGTGAGGGCGAGCCCGCGGAGGTCGTCCGCCCGGGCGCCGGGGCGCTCGGCGCGCCGGGCGCCATCCTCTCGATCGCCGTCGACCAGCGGCTCGGCGCGCGGCTCGCGACCGAGCACCTGCTCGGCCTCGGGCACACCACCGTGCTGCACCTGTCCGGCCCGCTCGACTGGTTCGACGCGCGCGAGCGCGAGACGGGCTGGCGGGCTGCGCTCGAGGAGCAGGGGGCGCCCGTGCCGGAGCCCGTGCGCGGCGACTGGTCGTCGGACCGGGGCTACGCCGTCGGCAAGGAGCTCGCCGCCGCGGTGCGCGCGGGGGACGGGCCGACCGCGGTCTTCGCCGGCAACGACCAGCTCGCGCTCGGCCTGCTCCGCGCGTTCTGGGAGCAGGGCGTGCGCGTGCCGGCCGACGTCTCGGTGGTGGGCTTCGACGACGTCGCGGGGGCCGGGCACTTCATCCCGCCGCTGACGACCGTGCGCCAGCCGTTCGGCTCGCTCGGCCGCCGGTGCATGGGGATGATGATCGACGCCCTGTCCGGTGCGACGGTCCGGCCCGTCTCGATCCCGCCCGAGCTCATGGTGCGGGAGAGCACGACGACCCCGCGCGGCTGACGCCGCGCACCGCTCACGACGACCCGTGCCGAGGGAGTTGGCCTTGTCGGTTGTGAGCGCTAACATTCGAGAAGGAACTCAACGACCGAGGCGCGACGCCGCGACGAGGAGAAGCAGCAATGGTGCAGCAGGACGAGGTCGGCCGCCGTCGGGCGGCCGTCGTGGCGGGGGAGACCGCGCTCGGGATCGAGCTCGGGTCGACGCGGATCAAGGCGTGCCTCGTGGACGCCGAGGGCACGCCGCTCGCGAGCGGGAGCCACGCGTGGGAGAACCGGTTCGAGGACGGCACGTGGACGTACCCGCTCGACGCCGTCGAGGCCGGCCTGCGCGACTGCTACGCGCGCCTCGTCGACGACGTCGAGGAGCGGTACGGCGTGTGCCCCACGACCTACGGCGCGCTCGGCGTGTCCGCGATGATGCACGGCTACCTCGCGTTCGACGCCGACGGCGAGCTGCTCGTCCCGTTCCGCACGTGGCGCAACACGTCGACCGGCCCGGCCGCCTCCGAGCTCACCGAGCTGCTCGGGTACAACGTCCCGCTGCGCTGGTCGGTCGCGCACTGGTACCAGGCGATCCTCGACGCCGAGCCGCACGCCGCGGAGGTCGCGAGCCTCACGACGCTCGCGGGGTACGTCCACCGGCGCCTCACGGGCCGCCACGTTCTCGGGGTCGGCGACGCGTCGGGCATGTTCCCCGTCGACCCGGCGACGCGCGACTACGACCATGCGCTCCTCGCGCTCGTCGACGAGCGCGCCGCGACGCACCGGGACGGGCCCCAGCTCGCCGAGCTCCTGCCGGACGTGCTCGTCGCGGGCGAGGACGCGGGCCGGCTCACGGCCGAGGGCGCCGCCTGGCTCGACCCGTCGGGCACGCTGACCCCCGGCGTGCTGCTCTGCCCGCCCGAGGGCGACGCCGGCACGGGCATGGTCGCGACGAACGCCGTCGCGCCGCGGACCGGCAACGTCAGCGCGGGCACGAGCATCTTCGCGATGGTCGTCCTCGAGGGCCCGCTCGCCGGCGTGCACCACGAGCTCGACCTCGTCACGACCCCCGCCGGCGACCTCGTCGCGATGGTCCACTGCAACAACGGCGCGAGCGAGCTCGACGCGTGGGCGGGCCTGCTGGGCGAGCTCGCCGCCGCCGTCGGCAGCGACGCGAGCCCGGACGACGTGTTCGGCGCGCTGTTCCGTGCCGCGCTGGACGGCGACGCCGACGGTGGCGGTCTGCTCGCCTACAACTACCTCGCCGGCGAGCCGATCACGGGCCTGGACGAAGGTCGGCCGCTCGTCGTGCGCACGCCCGGCAGCCGCCTCACGCTCGCCAACTTCGCCCGCACCCAGGTGTACGGCGCCTTCGGGACCCTCGCGCTCGGGATGCGCGTCCTCGCGGGCGAGGGCGTCCGGCTCGACGGGATGCTCGCGCACGGCGGCATGTTCCGCACGGCGGGCGTCGCGCAGCGGCTGCTCGCCGCGGCGATCGACGCGCCGGTGAGCGTCGGGCGCACGGCGGGCGAGGGCGGCGCCTGGGGCATCGCGGTCCTGGCCGGCTTCGCGCGCGACCGGGCGTCGTCGTCGGGCACCGCGTCCGGGTCGACGGACGGCGCCGGCGCCCACGACCTCGGCGTGTACCTGCGCGAGCACGTGTTCGCCACGGCGGAGATCGAGACCGTCGACCCCGACCCCGTCGACGTCGCCGGCTTCGCCGCGTACCTCGAGCGCTACGCGGCGGGGCTCGCCGTCGAGCGTGCCGCCGTGACGGCGCTGCCCACCCGCACCGAAGGAGAGGACCCCGCATGAGCACGCCCACCCCGGCCGCGGACGTGGCTGCCGCGCCCGCCGCCGTGACGGCGGTGCCCGCGCACCTGCGCGACGCCGTCGACGCCGCCAAGGAGCGTGTCGCCGCGCTGCACGCCGAGCTCCCGCGCTGGGAGCTCGTCGTGTGGACCGCGGGCAACGTGTCCGAGCGCGTCCGCGACACGACGCGCCCCGACGGCTCGGGCGACCTGCTCGTCATCAAGCCGTCGGGCGTGGCGTACGACGACATCACCCCCGAGGCGATGGTCGTGTGCGACCTCGACGCGACGCTCGTCGAGGGCGACCGGTCGCCGTCGTCCGACACGGCGGCGCACGCGTACGTGTACCGGCACCTGCCGGAGGTGGGCGGGGTCGTGCACACCCACTCGACCTACGCGACCGCGTGGGCCGCGCGCGGCGAGCCCGTCCCGTGCGTCCTCACGATGATGGCCGACGAGTTCGGCGGCGACATCCCCGTCGGCCCGTTCGCGCTCATCGGCGACGACTCGATCGGGCGCGGCATCGTCGAGACCCTGCGGGACTCCCGGAGCCCCGCGGTCCTCATGCGCAACCACGGGCCGTTCACGATCGGCACCGACGCGCGCGCGGCGGTCAAGGCGGCCGTCATGTGCGAGGAGGTCGCGCGGACCGTGCACGTCAGCCGCCAGCTCGGCGAGCCCACGCGCATCCCGCAGGACGACGTGGACTCGCTCTACGCGCGGTACCAGAACGTCTACGGGCAGCAGCCCGCCCGCTGACCCTGGCCCCAGGCGCAGCACCCCCGCGGCCCCGCACCGACGCGACGACCGCTCCCACCCGAGACGAGAGATGTGGAAGACATGAGCAAGCCCTACGCGGACCGCGAGATCTGGTTCCTCACCGGCAGCCAGGACCTGTACGGCGAGGAGACGCTGCGGCAGGTCGCCGAGCAGTCGCAGGAGGTCGCGCGCGCCCTCGACGCGTCACCCGACGTCCCGGCGAACGTCGTCTGGAAGCCCGTCCTCAAGGACGCCGGCTCGATCCGGCGCGCGATGCTCGACGCCAACGCGGACGACCGCGTGCTGGGCGTCGTGACGTGGATGCACACGTTCAGCCCCGCGAAGATGTGGATCGGCGGGCTCGACCAGCTCCGCAAGCCGCTGCTGCACCTGCACACGCAGGCGAACGTCGAGCTGCCGTGGGACACGATCGACTTCGACTTCATGAACCTCAACCAGGCCGCGCACGGCGACCGTGAGTACGCCTACATCGCGACCCGCCTCGGGGTGGCACGCACCACGGTCGTCGGGCACGTGTCGAACCCGGCGGTCACCGCGCGCGTGGGCGCCTGGGTGCGCGGCGCCGCGGGCTGGGCCGCGACGCACGAGCTGCGCCTCGCGCGCTTCGGCGACAACATGCGCAACGTCGCGGTGACCGAGGGCGACAAGACCGAGGCCGAGCTGCGGTTCGGTGTGAGCGTGAACACGTGGGGCGTGAACGACCTCGTGCGCGCGGTCGATGAGGTCTCCGAGGCCGACGTCGACGCGCTCGTCGCGGAGTACGAAGCCCTGTACGACGTGGTCCCCGAGCTGCGCAAGGACGGCGAGCGCCACGCGTCGCTGCGCTACGCGGCCCGGCAGGAGATCGCCCTCGAGACGTTCCTCGAGTCGGTCGGGGCCAAGGCGTTCACGACGAACTTCGAGGACCTCGGCGACCTGCGGCAGCTCCCCGGCATCGCCGTCCAGCGCCTGATGTCCAAGGGCTACGGGTTCGGTGCCGAGGGCGACTGGAAGACCGCCGTCCTCGTGCGCGCCGCGAAGGTCATGGGCGAGGGCCTGCCCGGCGGGGCGTCGCTCATGGAGGACTACACCTACGACCTCACGCCCGGCAGCGAGAAGATCCTCGGCGCGCACATGCTCGAGATCTGCCCCTCGCTCACGACGTCGAAGCCCCGCGTCGAGATCCACCCGCTGGGGATCGGCGGCAAGGAGGACCCCGTCCGCATGGTGTTCGACGCCGACCCGGGCGTCGGCGTCGTCGTGTCCCTCGCGGACATGCGCGACCGGTTCCGCCTCACCGCCAACGTGGTCGACGTCGTCGCGCCCTCCGCCCCGCTGCCGCACCTGCCGGTCGCGCGCGCGGTGTGGGAGCCGCGCCCCGACTTCGCGACGTCGGCCGAGGCGTGGCTGACCGCGGGCGGCGCGCACCACACCGTGCTGTCGACCGCTGCGGGCATCGACGCGTTCGAGGTGTTCGCCGACATCGCGCGGACCGAGCTGCTGGTGATCGACGAGAGCACGACGCGTCGTGGGTTCCGCGACCAGGTGCGGTGGAACCAGGTGTTCTACCGCGTCGCACAGGGCCTCTGACGCCGCGCGGGGGAGCCGTCGGCGCAGGTCCGGGCGCGGCATCGCAGCCGTGACCGAACCGTGACGGGTGGCGGCTTCCCCTCCGCGCGTGTGAGCGCTAACATCGTCTCTCGGGAGGGTGTGAGCGATCACATCCGCAGGTCTGGCGCTCAGCGCCTCGGCAGGCTCCGCGCGGTCGGCACGTCGCAGTGTCGGGCGGTGACCACAACGGTTACCGAACGGTTATGCGGAATGCCGGGTCGGGGCTTGCGGGAGGGGTGCTGACACCGCTAGACATTGACACAAGCAAACATGTATCAACAAGAGTCAACAGCCCGATGGTGGGCTGGCACGACCCGACGACCCTCGGCACGGCGCCGAGGTCGCATCTCAAGGAGGAGAGCATGTTCAGCACGACCAAGGCGCGCACGCGTCTGACGGGTGTCCTCGCCGGCGTGGCGGTCCTCGCGCTCGCGGCGTGCAGCAGCGGGGGCGGCAGCACGGACGGCAGCAGCAACGACGCGGGTGGCGACGGCGGCAGCGGCGACGCGATCGTCGTCGGCTTCTCGCAGGTGGGCGCCGAGTCCGGGTGGCGCGCGGCGAACACCAAGTCCATCCAGGACACGCTCACGGCCGAGAACGGCTTCGACCTCAAGTTCTCCGACGCGCAGCAGAAGCAGGAGAACCAGATCCAGGCGATCCGCTCCTACATCGCGCAGGGCGTGGACGTCATCGCGTTCTCCCCGGTCGTCGAGTCCGGCTGGGACGCGGTGCTCGAGGAGGCCAAGCAGGCCGGGATCCCCGTGATCCTCACGGACCGCGCGGTCGACTCCGAGGACGACACCCTGTACGAGTCGTTCATCGGCTCCGACTTCGTCCTCGAGGGCGAGATGGCCGGCGAGTGGGTCTCCGAGAACGTCGCCACGGAGCCGATCAACGTCGTCGAGCTCCAGGGCACCACCGGCGCCGCTCCCGCGATCGACCGCAAGACCGGGTTCGAGGACGCCACGAAGGACAACCCGAACGTCACGATCATCGACTCCCAGACGGGCAACTTCACGCGCGCCGAGGGCAAGACGGTCATGGAGGGCTTCCTCCAGGCGCACGACGACATCGACCTCGTCTACGCGCACAACGACGACATGGGCCTCGGCGCCATCGAGGCCATCGAGGCCGCGGGCCTCGTCCCGGGCGAGGACATCAAGATCGTCACCGTGGACGCGGTCAAGGACGGCATGCAGGCGCTCGCCGACGGCAAGATCAACTTCATCGTCGAGTGCAACCCGCTCCTCGGCCCGGACCTGGCCGACATCATCAAGAAGGTCGTCGCGGGCGAGGAGGTCGAGAAGCGCATCGTGGTGAAGGACGAGTCCTTCACGCAGGAGCAGGCCATCGAGGCGCTCCCGACGCGCGAGTACTGACCGGCCCCGAGCGGCCGTCCTGGAGCGATCCGGGACGGCCGTTCGCCCGGGGCGGCCGGTCGACGCGGACCGGTCCGCCACCACGGACGGGTCGCGCGCCGGGAGAGCACGTCTCCCCGGCGCGCGGCCGACGCACCACCGCCGGCATGCCGACGTCGCCGGCGTCCTGAGGCGCCCCGGGGCCCGGCAGCCCCGCCGCCACCGCTGCACGGAAGGTCACCCATGACTACCGCCGTCCCCGACGGTCGGCCCGTCGTCGAGATGACCGGGATCTCGATCGAGTTCCCGGGCGTCAAGGCGCTCGACGGAGTCGACCTCACGCTCCGGCCCGGAGAGGTCCACGCCCTCATGGGCGAGAACGGCGCCGGCAAGTCGACGCTCATCAAGGCGCTCACCGGCGTCTACTCGATCGACTCCGGTCGCATCGTCGTCGACGGCGCCGAGCACACGTTCTCCGGCCCGGGCGAGGCCCAGGCAGCCGGCGTCTCGCCGGTGTACCAGGAGGTCAACCTCTGCGAGAACCTCTCGGTCGCCGAGAACATCATGCTCGGTCACGAGCCGCGCCGACTCGGCGCGATCGACTGGCGCACGACCCGTCGCCGCGCGGGCGAGATGCTCGCCCGCCTCAACCTCGACATCGACCCGGCGTCGTCGCTCGCCTCCCACTCGCTCGCCGTGCAGCAGCTCGTCGCGATCTGCCGCGCGCTCGTCGTCGAGTGCAAGGTCCTCATCCTCGACGAGCCGACCTCGAGCCTCGACGCGGACGAGGTCGCCCAGCTCTTCGCCGTCGTGCGCCGACTGCGCGACGAGGGCGTCGCGATCCTGTTCGTCTCGCACTTCCTCGAGCAGGTCTACGAGATCTCCGACCGCATGACGGTCCTGCGCAACGGCAAGCTCGTCGGCGAGTACGTGACCGCCGAGCTCCCGCGGCTCGAGCTCGTCTCCAAGATGATCGGCACCTCGCTCGAGGTGCTCGAGGAGCTCGAGGAGGCGCCCAAGCGCTCGGTGGCCGACCGCGAGGCGACGCCGTTCGTCCAGGCCCTCGGCGTCGGCCGCAAGGGCTCGGTGCAGCCGTTCGACCTCGACGTGTACCCGGGCGAGGTCGTGGGCCTCGCCGGCCTGCTCGGCTCGGGCCGCACGGAGCTCGCGCGCCTGCTCGCCGGCGCGGACCGTGCCGACTCCGGCCAGGTGCGCGTGGGCGGCACGCCCGCGCGTCTGCGCACGCCGCGCAGCGCGATGCAGCGCAAGATCGCGTTCTCCTCGGAGCACCGCAAGGCCGAGGGCATCGTGGGCGACCTGACGATCCGCGAGAACATCGTCCTCGGGCTCCAGGCGGAGCGCGGCTGGGCGCGACGCCTGCCGAAGAAGCAGGTCGACGAGATCGTCGAGACGTACATCAAGGCGCTCGCGATCCGCCCCGGCAACCCGGACGCGCTCATCAAGAACCTCTCGGGCGGCAACCAGCAGAAGGTGCTCCTCGCGCGCTGGCTCGCGACGGCCCCCAAGCTGCTCATCCTCGACGAGCCGACGCGCGGCATCGACGTCGGTGCCAAGGCCGAGATCCAGAAGCTCGTGGCGCAGCTCGCGGGCGAGGGCATGTCGGTCGTGTTCATCTCGGCCGAGCTCGAGGAGGTGCTGCGGCTCAGCCACCGCATCGCCGTCATGCGCGACCGCGTCAAGGTCGCCGAGATCACCAACGACGAGGACGTCACGGTCGAGGACGTCGTCGAGCTCATCGCGAGCGGAGGGCAGGAGTCATGAGCACCACGGCACCCGCCTGGCAGCGCGCCGTCCAGCACCGGCTCTTCTGGCCGATCGTCGCGCTGGTCCTGCTGCTGGCGGTCAACACCATCAACCGGCCGAGCTTCCTGTCGATCCGGCTCCAGGACGGGCACCTGTTCGGCTCGCTCGTCAACCTGCTGAAGAACGGCGCGCCGCTGCTGCTCGTCGCGCTCGGCATGACGCTCGTCATCGCGACGCGGGGCATCGACCTGTCGGTCGGCGCGGTCGTCGCGATCTCCGGCGCCGTCGCGCTGAGCTTCATCGCGTCGTCGCCCTCGCCCGACAGCCTCACGACGGTCCTGGTCGCGGTGGGGATCGCGCTCGCGCTGTCCTTCGTCCTCGGCGTGTGGAACGGCTTCCTGGTCTCGGTCCTCGGGATCCAGCCCATCATCGCGACGCTCGTGCTCATGACCGCGGGCCGCGGCGTCGCGATGCTCATCACGGGCGGCCAGATCACGACGGTCAACAGCGCGCCGTTCAAGGCGATCGGCTCCGGTTTCTGGTTCGGGATCCCCGTGGCAGTCGTGCTCGCGGGCCTGGTGTTCGCCGCGGTCGCGCTGCTCACGCGCCGCACCGCGCTCGGCATGCTCATCGAGTCCGTCGGCATCAACCCGGAGGCGAGCCGCCTCGCGGGCGTCAAGTCCCGCAGCATCATCTGGACCGTGTACGCGGTGTGCGCGCTGTTCGCCGGCCTCGCGGGCCTCATGATCTCGTCGAGCACCATGGCGGCCGACGCGAACAACGCCGGCCTCTTCATCGAGCTCGACGCGATCCTCGCCGTCGTCATCGGCGGCACGTCGCTCGCGGGCGGCAAGTTCTCGCTCTCGGGCACCCTGGTCGGCGTCCTCATCATCCAGACGCTCACGCTGACGGTGACCATGCTCGGCATCTCGCCGTCCGTCACGCCCCTGTTCAAGGCGATCGTCGTCATCGCGGTCTGCCTCGCGCAGTCCCCGAAGGTGCGCGACCTGGTCGCCGCCCGACGACGTCGCGCGGCCCCGACGGCCGCCGCGGCCGCGGAGGTGAGCGCCTGATGTCCGCCGTGCAGACCCCTGCCCCGACCTCGCCCCCCGACCCCCGGGGTGCCGAGACCGCCGCCCCCGGAGGCCCGTCCATGACCGAGCGACTCACGAGCCGCGTCCGCCTCGACCGGCGCTACCTCCCGGTCCTCGGCACGTTCGCGGTGCTCGCGCTCATGCTGGTGGTGGGCGGCAGCCGGTACGAGAACTTCCTCTCGGCCCGCGTCATCTCCAACCTCTTCATCAACAACTCGTTCCTCATCGTGCTCGCGGTCGGGATGACCTTCGTCATCCTCACGGGCGGCATCGACCTCTCGGTCGGCGCGGTCGTGGCGCTCTCGGGCATCACGACGGCGTCCCTGCTCCAGAGCGGGTGGCCCGTCGCCGTCGTGCTGCTCATCTCGGTCCTCATCGGGACCGTCCTCGGCCTCGCGGTCGGGTTGATGGTGCACGTCTTCGACATCCAACCGTTCATCGCGACGCTCGCGGCGATGTTCCTCGCGCGCGGCCTCTGCTACGTGATCTCGCTCCAGTCGATCCCGATCACCGACGAGTCGTTCGTGGCCCTCGCGGGCTGGAGCCAGGAGATCGGCGACGGCTGGCGCGTCACGACCGCGGTCATCATCGCGCTCGTCGTCGTCGCGATCGCCTTCTACGTGCTGCACTACACGCAGTTCGGTCGCACGGTCTACGCGATCGGCGGCGGCGAGCAGTCGGCGATGCTCATGGGCCTGCCCGTCGCGCGCACCAAGGTGCTCGTGTACGTGGTGAGCGGCACGTGCGCCGGCATCGGCGGCCTGCTCTTCGCGATGTTCTCGCGGTCCGGCTACTCGCTCACCGGGGTGGGCATGGAGCTCGACGCGATCGCGGCCGTCGTCATCGGCGGCACGCTGCTCACGGGCGGGACGGGCTTCGTGCTCGGGTCCGTGCTGGGCGTGCTCGTGCTCGGCCTCATCCAGACGATCATCACCTTCGAGGGCACGCTGAGCTCGTGGTGGACCAAGATCGTCATCGGCGTGCTGCTCCTGGTCTTCGTGATCCTGCAGCGCGTGCTGGTCGTCAGGCGGAGGTGAGCCGGCGGTGCCGGGTCCGCCCCGCGACGTCCTCGGACGTCGCGCGGACCCGGCACCGCGGCCGTCTGCCCGGGTGTCTCGCCCGGGTTCACCGGAGCTGGACGGGGGCCGGCACCCCTGGGTCGGCCGGGCATGCGCCCGGCCGGCGGAGTGTCACGACATGTCCCTTGTCGAATGTGAGCGTTCACACTAGGCTCGGCCTCGATCCTGTTAACGCTCACACGCGAGGATGCGTGTCTCTCGACGATGAGAGGAAGCCCATGGATACGTCCCTTCACCCTCCACGACCCAGGACGGCTCGCCGCCGGAGGACGGTCGCGCTCGCGCTCGTGACCGGCCTGGTCGGCACCGTCGCGCTCGCGACGTCGCTGCCCGCCTCGGCCGCGGAGCCAGACCTGCCCGACGGCGCGCGGGTCGACGCGTTCGACGGCTCGGCGCTCGGCGCGGACTGGACCGTCGTCAACCCCGTGCCCGAGGCGCTCGCCGTCTCCGGCGGGGCGCTGCGGCTCACGTCCCAGCCGGGCGACACCTACCAGGACGCGAACAGCGCCAAGAACGTCGTCCTGCTCGACGTGCCCGCCGGCGACTTCACGGTCGTCACCCGGCTCGAGGCGCCGGTCGCGTCCGTCTACCAGGGTGCGGGCCTCATCGCGTGGCAGGACATGGACCACTACGTCCGCTCGGGCCTGACGTTCGTCGGCGACCTGTCGCCCTCGGGCCGCGCGATCGAGAACGACGTCGAGACCGGCGGCGTGTTCTCCGCGGCCGCGTTCACCGACCGCCCGGGTTCCACGGGCGAGACGCTGCGCATGCAGCGCACGGGCGACACGATCGCGACGAGCTTCTGGGACGGTGCCGCGTGGCAGCCCGCGGGCTCCGTGACCGTCGACTTCCCGACCACGCAGGTGGGCCTCTACGCGCTCGCCGCGCAGAACGGCGCGGCGCACACCGCGGCGTTCGACTACGTCGCGCTCCAGACCGCCGAGGGCGCCGACCAGGTGCCCGACGGCGCGTTCACGCTCACGGGCCCGGGTGACGCCCGGTACCTCGTGTCGACCGACGACGGCCTCGCCCTCGACGACGAGCGACCGTCGACGACGGTCGCGCTCGACGCGACGGCGGCCGACGGCGCCGAGGGCACGTCCCCGGTGACGCTCGCCGTCGACGACCGGCCCGTCGTCGTCTCGGGCGCGTCCCGGCTCTCCCTCGGGGCCGCGGGCGACGACGCCACCGCGCTGCGGCTCACCGACGCCGGAGGCGGCACGGTCTGGCTGCGCAGCGCGGCCGACCCCGAGCGGTACGCCGGCGTGCGCGCGTCCGACGGCGCGCTCGTCCTCGGCCCGCGCGACGCGGCCACGAAGCTCACGATCACGCCCGTCACGAGCGCCGACCACGAGATCACCGTGGACCTCGCCGGCGAGCGCACGGAGATGAGCGACGAGCTCTACGGCATCTTCTACGAGGACATCAACTACGCGGCCGACGGCGGGCTGTACGCCGAGCTCGTGCGCAACCGGTCGTTCGAGTTCAACAACCAGGACAACGGGTCGTTCACCGGGCTCACCGCGTGGAGCGCCGCGAACCGCGGCGGCGCGACGGCGACGACGCAGGTCGTGAACGACGCCGGGCGGCTCAACGCGACGAACCGCAACTACCTCGACCTCACGACGACCGCCGCGGGCGCCGGGGTGCGCAACGCCGGGTACAACACCGGCCTGTTCGTCGAGGAGGGGGAGCCGTACGACTTCTCCGTCTGGGCGCGCTCGGCGACCGCGCAGACCGTCACCGTGCGCGTCGAGGACAATGCCGGGACCGCGGTGTACGCGACCGGCCAGGTCGCCGTCGACGGCTCGAACGCCTGGAAGAAGTACGACGTCACGCTCACCGCGACGGGCACGACGAACGCCGGGCGGCTCGCGCTGCTCTCGGGCGCCGCGGGCACGCTCGCGCTCGACCAGGTGTCGCTCTTCCCGCAGGACACGTGGGTCGGACCGGTCAACGGGCCGTCGGTGCTCCGCAAGGACCTCGCCGAGAAGATCGACGCGCTCGACCCGCAGTTCCTGCGGTTCCCCGGCGGCTGCGTGACGAACGTCGGCACGTTCCGCACGTACGAGGAGTCGAGCTTCACCGACCGTCGCCGGACGTACCAGTGGAAGGAGACGATCGGCCCGGTCGAGGAGCGCGCGACCAACTGGAACTTCTGGGGCTACAACCAGTCGTACGGCATCGGGTACCTCGAGTACTTCCTCTTCGCCGAGGACCTCGGCGCGACGCCGCTGCCCGTGGTGTCGGTCGGCGCCAACGGCTGCGGCAGCACGATCCCCGAGATGACGGACCCGGCGCAGATCCAGCGCTGGGTGGACGACACGGTCGACCTCATCGAGTTCGCCAACGGTGACGTCACGACCGAGTGGGGCGCCGTGCGCGCCGAGCTCGGGCACCCCGAGCCGTTCGGCCTGAAGTACATCGGCCTCGGCAACGAGGAGAACACGAAGACGTTCGAGGCCAACTTCCCGGCGTTCCGCGACGCGATCGCGGCCGCCTACCCGGACATCCAGATCATCTCGAACTCCGGTCCGGACGACACGGGCCAGCGCTTCGACGAGCTCTGGGAGTTCAACCGGGAGCAGGACGTCGACCTCGTCGACGAGCACTACTACAACGACCCGCAGTGGTTCCTCGAGAACGACGAGCGCTACGACTCCTACGACCGCGAGGGGCCGCACGTGTTCCTCGGCGAGTACGCGTCGCGCGGCAACACGTTCGCCAACGCGCTCGCGGAGGCGTCGTTCATGACCGGTCTGGAGCGCAACGCCGACGTCGTGCGGCTCGCGTCGTACGCGCCGCTGCTCGCCAACGAGTCGTACGTCCAGTGGTCGCCCGACGCGATCTGGTTCGACAACGACGAGTCCTGGGGCTCGGTGAACTACTACGTCCAGCAGATGTTCTCCGCGAACGCGGGCGACGAGGTCGTGCCCAGCACGCACTCCGGCCCCGCCCCGGCCGACGCGACGCTCGACGGCGGCGTGTTCCTCTCGACGTGGAACACGGCCGCGCAGTACGACAACGTGCGCGTGACCGACAACGCGAGCGGCGACGTGCTCTTCTCGGACGACTTCGAGTCCGGTGCGTCGCAGTGGGAGCCGCAGACCGGGACGTGGGCCGCGCAGGACGGCGCCTACGTGCAGTCGGCGACGAACGTCACCGACGCCCGGTCGATCGTGGCCGGCGCGTACGCGAAGGACTGGTCGAGCTACACGCTCGAGCTCGACGCGCGCAAGACGTCGGGCGCCGAGGGCTTCCTCGTCGGCTTCGCCGCGGGCGGTCCGAACGACTACTACTGGTGGAACCTCGGCGGGTGGAACAACTCGCGCCAGGCCCTCCAGCGCGCGTCGGGCGGGAGCGCCAACGAGGTGAAGGCGGTCGAGAACCACAGCATCGAGGCCGGTCAGCCGTACCACGTCAAGGTCGTCGTCGAGGGCTCGACGATCGAGCTCTACCTCGACGGCGAGCTCCAGATGTCCTACGAGCAGCCGTCGACCAAGTCGCTCTACCAGGTCGTCACGCGGGACGACGACACGGGCGACGTCGTCGTCAAGGTCGTCAACCCCACCGCGGCCGCGGCCCGCACGCAGGTGCACGTCGAGGGTTCGGAGGGCATCGCGTCCGAGGCGACGGTCACGGAGATGGTGGGCGCGCCGTCGGACACGAACACCAAGGCCGACCCCGAGCGGGTCGTCCCGGTGGAGCGGACGCTGACGGGCGTGGGGGAGGAGTTCTCCTACGAGTTCCCCGCGCACTCGATCACGTTCGTCCGGCTGCACGCGTCCGACGCGGCACCCGAGCTCGACCTCGCGGTCGAGGTCTCGCCGCGCTGCCTGGCGGGCAAGGCGTACGTGGCGGTGCGTGCGACGAACGGTGAGGACGTGCCGGTCTCGGTGACGCTCGCGACGCCGTTCGGGCAGAAGGCGTTCGCGGACGTGGCTCCGGGCAAGAGCGCGTACCAGTCGTTCGCGGCGCGCGCGACGTCGGCCCCGGCCGGCACCGCGACGGTCACGGGCACGGCGGTGGTCGACGGCGAGGAGCTCACGACCTCCTACGACGTCGCGTACGACGCGCTCGACTGCGGCTGACGACGAGGTAGAGCCCTGGTCGCCCGAGGTAGAGCTCTGGTACCGCGAGGTAGAGGCGTGGTCATGACCACGCCTCTACCTCGGCGGACCACGCCTCTACCTCGGCGACACAGCGGCTGAGCGGAACTCTTCCCTCGTGGCCGGTCCGGCGGGCCACGAGGGCGCGGCCCGCGCGTCGTGCGCGGGCCGCCCTCGCACCACCGCGCGACGACGTCGTCGCGCGACGCTGCACGACATAGAACGTCCTGACGCACGGGCGACGACGCCCGCGCGCGACCCTGAGGAGCACCGATGCACCCCCGACCGACCGACGGCGTCCGCCGTCGACCCGGCGGCGCGGCCCGGCTGGCGGCCGTGGCGGCCGCCGCCGCGCTCGCCGTGACCGCGTGGGCACCGACCGCCGTCGCGGCCGACGCCCTGCCCGCGCCCGTCCTCGACCTCGCGTTCGACGGCGACGTCGCCGACGCGAGCCCCCTCGCGCACCCCGTGGCCCTGCGCGGCCACACCGGCTCCGCGCCGACCGGCTACTCCTACGTCGACGGTGTCGACGGGACGGGGCGGGCCCTGCGCCTGAGCGGCAGCACCTACCTCGACCTCGGGTCGTCGACCGCGCTGCAGCCCGAGGACCTCACGCTGTCGTTCTGGGTGGAGCCCAGCGGGAAGCTGTCCGGCGAGCACGTGATCACGTGGAACAAGCGGGCCTACAACTCCGACGGCTGGTACCTGTCCTCGGAGTCGGACACGGTGCCGCTCGCGCTGTCGGTGGGCCCGGCGTCGGGTCAGCCCTACAAGGTGCGGGTCGCGAGCTCGGACCGCGCGGCGTTCTTCCCGGCGGACGAGTGGACGCACGTCGTCGTCACGTACGACCACGCGACGAAGGACGTCGCGTTCTACCGCAACGGCGAGCAGGTGCCGTCCACGGTCGCGAACGCCGTCGGCGGCGACGCGACGGGCGTCCTGGGCTCCGACCCGGCGCTGCCCAAGACGATCGGGTTCAACGGTCCGCAGTACAACGGCGCCTACCTCAAGGCCGCGCTCGACGACTATCGGCTGTACGACGCCGTGGCGGACCTGGGCGACGTGGTCGGGCTCTACGAGGAGAGCGGGCGCACGGTCGACCGCGACGCGATCGCCCAGGACGACGCCGACGCGCTGTCGCTGCCCGAGCGCGCGACCGTCGCGCTCGTGCTGCCGACGACGGGTTCGCGCGGCTCGACCGTGTCGTGGCGGTCGTCGCACCCCGAGGTGGTCGCGACCGACGGGACCGTGGTCCGGCCGGCGATCGGGGAGGACGACGCGCACGTCACGCTCACCGCGACCGTGCGCTACCTCGACGGTGAGCCGGTGACGCGCGACCTCGAGGTCGTCGTGCCCGCCCTCGTCGACGAGACGCCGCTCGAGGACACGGCGCTGCCGTCCGTGCTGCTCTCCGACGACTTCCTCCAGAACGCCGCCGCGAAGGAGCACGAGTACCTGCTGAGCCTGGACTCCGAGACGTTCCTCTACGAGTTCTACAAGGTCGGCGGGCTCACCCCGACCACCTCCGCCGGGTACGGCGGCTGGGAGCGCAGCAACGCCGTGAACTTCCGCGGCCACGCGTTCGGGCACTACCTGTCGGCGCTCGCGATGTCGTGGTCGTCGACGCAGGACCAGGCGACGAAGGAGGCGCTGTTCACCGAGATCGAGGAGGGCGTGGGCGGGCTCGCGCGCGTGCAGGACGCGTACGCCGCCGCGCACCCCGGCTCGGCCGGGTACGTCTCCGCGTTCCGCGAGTCGATCCTCGACCAGGTGCAGGGCACCGGGACGTCGGACGAGAACGTCATCGTGCCCTGGTACAACCTGCACAAGGTGCTCGCCGGTCTGCTCGACGTCGCCGAGTACGTCGACGGCCCCGTCGGGGACCAGGCGCTCGCCGTCGCGACCGGGTTCGGGCTCTACGTCCAGGGGCGCGTGGCGAAGCTCCCGAGCACGGACGTCATGCTCCGCACCGAGTACGGCGGCATGAACGAGGCGCTGTACGAGCTGTTCGACCTCACGGGCGACGTCCGGATCAAGGAGGCGGCCGAGGCGTTCGACGAGGTGACGTTCTTCCGCCAGCTCGCCGCGGGCCAGGACGTGCTGCCGGGCAAGCACGCCAACACCCAGATCCCCAAGCTGCTCGGCGCGCTCAAGCGCCACCAGGTGTTCACGCAGAACCCGGAGTACTACGACCTGCTCACGCCCGCCGAGAAGGACGAGCTGCCGATGTACCTCGCGGCGGCGGAGAACTTCTTCGACATCGTGGTGCGCGACCACACGTACGTCACCGGCGCGAACAGCCAAGCGGAGCACTTCCACGCACCCGGCTCGCTGCACGAGCGCGCCGACGAGCAGGGCACGGCGCGCAACGCCGAGACGGCCGAGACGTGCAACGAGTACAACATGCTCAAGCTCGCGCGCGAGCTCTTCACGCTGAGCAAGGACGTGCGGTACGCCGACTACTACGAGAACGCGTTCATCAACACGATCCTCGCGTCGCAGAACCCCGAGACCGGGACGACGACGTACTTCAACCCCATGGCGTCGGGCTACCACCGCGTGTACAACCTGCCGTTCACCGAGTTCTGGTGCTGCACCGGCACGGGCATGGAGAGCTTCTCCAAGCTCGGCGACTCGATCTACTTCACCGGACAGGGTTCGGTGTGGGTCAACATGTTCTTCTCCTCGACGGTCGAGCACGCGGAGCAGAACCTGCGGCTCACGCAGGAGGCGAACCTGCCGAACGAGGACACCGTCACGTTCCGCGTCGACGCGCTCGACGGCGGCGCGGTCGCGCAGGACGCGACGCTGCGGCTGCGCGTGCCGTCGTGGATCGCGGGCGACCCGACCCTGGAGGTGAACGGCGCCGCCGTCGAGCCGGACGTCTCCCGCGGGTACGTGGTGCTGCCCGTCGCCGCGGGCGACGTCGTCCGGTACACGATGCCGATGGCCGCGTCCGTCGTCGACACCCCGGACAACCCGTACTTCGTGGCCTTCCGGTACGGGCCGGTCGTCCTCTCCGCGAACCTCGGCGAGGTCCCCGAGCCGGCGTGGCAGGGCACGGGCATCCTGGTCCGCTCCTCCACGCGCGACGCCGACGCCCAGACGACGATCACGGCGGCGAACATGGGCGCCGACGAGTGGAAGGAGCGGATCGCGGAGAACCTCGTCCGCGTCGAGGACGACGCCGAGGGCCGGGTGCAGCTCGAGCTGCGGAACACCGCCGACGGCGGCGACCTCGTCTTCACGCCCCACCACACCAACTGGGACGTGACGTACGGGCTCTACCTCAACCTCGACGAGCCGGACTCGGCCGCTTCCCAGGAGCGCATCCTGCGCGCCAAGCAGGAGCTGCGCGACGCCGACCGCACCGTCGACAGCCTCACGAGCTTCGACAACAACAACTTCGAGAACGCGAAGAACCTCAAGCAGAGCGGGTCGTCGGTCGGGACGTTCTCCGGCCGTCAGTTCCGCCACGCCAACGGCACGGGCTGGTTCAGCTACGACCTCATGGTCGACCCGGCCTCGGCGTCGAACCACCTGGGCGTCACGCTCTACTCGGGTGACCAGGGTCGCGTCTTCGACGTGTACGTCAACGACGAGAAGCTGAAGACCATCACCACGGTCGCGAACGCCCCGACCAAGGACGAGCAGGGGTTCTACGTCGACACGACGCAGCTCCCGGCCAAGTACCTCGAGATCGGCGAGGGCACGCGCTGGAAGGTCGACAGCGCGGGGGAGCACGTGCTCGACGAGGACGGCGAGCGCATCCCCGTGGTCACCGTCCGCTTCCAGGCGCTGGGCGGCTGGGCCGGAGGCGTGTTCGGCGTCCGGGTCGACCGCGCGGCGTCGTACGACGCGACGCCCGGGCTCGCGGCGCTCGCGTTCGACACCGGATCGCTCGCCCCTGCGTTCGACCCGGCGGTGACGGACTACACCCTCACCGTCCCCGCGGGCACGACGACCGTCATGCTCGACGCCGACCCGCACGTGCCCAGCGGCCTCGTGCGCGTCGACGGCGTGCTGGTCGACGACACGCAGGGCCGCACCGTCTCCCTCCCCGCGGACGGGAGCGCCCGGACCGTGGAGGTCGTCGGCGTCGCGCAGGACCACGAGACGGCCACGACCTACCGGGTCGAGATCGTGCCGGGCACCACGGCCGTCGTCCCGCTCGACGTCGAGGTCTCCCCGCGGTGCCTCGCGGGCAAGGTCTACGTGGCCGTGCGGGCGACGAACACGGGTGACGTGCCCGCGGACGTCACCCTCACGACACCGTTCGGGGAGAGGTCGTTCGCGGCCGTCGCCCCGGGCGCGAACGCCTACCAGTCGTTCGCGTCGCGCGCGACGTCGGTGCCCGCGGGCGCCGTGACCGTCACCGGTACGGCGGCGCTCGACGGAGTGCCCGTCACCACGGCGTACGACGTCGCCGTCGACGCCCGCACCTGCGCCTAGCACCGTAGCTCGCCGGGGGGAGCGTCAGGGCTCGCCGAGGGAGTGCCGGGGTCGTGGCCCGGGCTCCCTCGGCGAACCGGGACGCCACCCGGCGGCCGGGAGTCGATATCGGTATCGAGATCGATCCCCCAAGATCCGGCACGACCTCGACGAGGAGGAACGAGATGAGCAGACAGGTGAGGACCGCGGTCGCCGCGGCGCTGGCGGGGGTGCTCGCGCTCGGCGCGAGCACGACGTCCGCGGCGGTGGCGGACGAGTCGAACGACACACCGGGAGGAGCGAGCACGATCACCGGGCTGACCACCACCGACCGCGGTGACGGGACGTACGGCGTCCCGCTGCTGGGCAGCGACGTCCCCGACATCTCGGTCGCGCGTGTCCCCGCGGCCGAGAGCGACGAGGGACGCGACGTCTACTACATGATCAGCACCACGATGCACCTCGCCCCCGGTGCCCCGATCATGAAGTCCTACGACCTCGTGAGCTGGGAGATCGTCGGGTACGTCTACGACCGGCTCGGCGTCGGCGACGTGTCGTCGCTGCGCAACGGGAAGAACGGCTACGGCAACGGACAGTGGGCGTCGTCGCTCCGCTACCGCGACGGCACGTTCTACGTGGTGTTCAACACCAACGACCTCGGGGGGTCGTACCTCTTCCGCACGGACGACGTCGAGCACGGCGCGTGGGAGCGCACCGCGCTCGGCCGGGGGTTCCACGACCCGTCGCTGTTCTTCGACGAGGCCGACGGGGGGACGCCCTACATCTTCTACGGCTCGGGCGCGACGAGCGCCGTCCGGCTGAACGACGACCTCACCGCGATCGAGGCCGACTTCCCGAACATCTTCCGCGCCGCGGACTACGCCGGCGAGGCGTTCATCGGGGGGCTGTTCGAGGGCGCGCAGGTGCACTACATCGACGGCGAGTACTACGTCGCGATCATCACGTGGCCCAGCGGCCAGAACCGGCAGGAGGTGCTGTTCCGCTCGCCGCACCTGCTGGGTCGCTACGAGACCGCCGACGGGTCGAACCCGTACGAGGCGCGCAGCGCGCTGAACTCGGACGGCTTCGCCCAGGGCGGGCTGGTCGAGGTGCCGGACGGCGCGGGCGGCTACGAGTGGTGGGGGATGTTCTTCCGCGACACCTACCCCCTCGGCCGCATCCCCGCGCTCATCCCCGCGACGTGGGAGGACGGCTGGCCGACGTTCGGCGACGACGGCGTCGTCCGCGTCGGCGACACGTTCGCCAAGCCGATCCTGCTCGACGAGGCGACCGAGCGCCGGGAGCGGCTGAAGAGCATCGTCGCCTCCGACGACTTCGCGAACGACGCCGAGCACCGCGCCTTCAGCGACACCGTCTGGGAGGTCCCCGACGCGCCCACGTACGACGAGTCCCTGCTCGGTGTCGAGCTCGTCGCCAACCCCGGGTTCGAGGACGCCGGGACCGCGCCGTGGGCCGCGCAGTTCGGGGCGACGCTGTCGCGCGAGACGAGCGGCGCCGCATCGGGCACGGGCGCGCTGCGCGTCGCGGACCGCACGCTCAACGGCTCGGGCCCGAACCAGCAGCTCGGCGGGAAGGTCCAGGCCGGCGTGACCTACGAGGTCTCGGCCCGGGTCCGCTACGCCACCGGGCCGGCGCAGGTCCGCTTCAACCTCGTCGGCGACTGGGGCGCGGGCGTCACCACGCTCGCGTGGGCGAACGCCACGCCGGGGGAGTGGACGACCGTGCGGGGCACCTACACCGTCCCGCAGGACGCCGACGTCCGGACCTTCAAGCTCGCGGTCGAGACCCCGTGGGGCAACCCGCAGCCGCCGTCGTCGAGCGTCGAGTACCTGCTCGACGACGTCTCCGTGGTCGGCCGCGCGCCGGACCTCGAGACGCCCACGCTCGAGGAGGTGTCGTACAACGGCTCGGACCTCGACCTCGCCTGGCAGTGGAACCACGCGCCGGACAACCGGTACTGGTCGCTCACGGAGCGCGACGGCTGGCTGCGCCTGACCAACGGGCACGTCGTGACCGGCGAGGCGGAGTACACCAAGGCGCCCGGGCGCGACCTCACCTACCTGGAGGAGGCGCGCAACACGCTCGGCCAGCGCACGTTCGGGCCGACGGCCTCCGCGGAGACCCGCCTCGACGTGTCCGGGATGCTCGACGGCGACGTCGCCGGCCTCGCCGTCTACGGCCGCAGCTTCGCGTACGCGGGTGTCCAGCAGGTCGACGGCGAGCGCACGCTCGGCCTCGTCACGCGGCTCCAGCCGTTCACGGACACGATCGACCGCGAGGCGGTCGAGTCGTTCGTCCCCGGGTCGCAGGTCGCGCTGGGCGAGCGCACGGACGTGCACCTCAAGGCGGACGCCGACTTCGCCTCGCCGAACGGCCAGCTCTGGGTGCAGTACTCGTACAGCCTCGACGGGCGCACGTGGGAGCCGCTCGGGCCGCGCCAGGGGCCGCTCGTCATGGACTGGAGCCTGTCCCACTTCATGGGCTACCGGTTCGGCCTCTTCTCCTACGCGAAGGAGCAGACCGGCGGGCACGTCGACTTCGACCACTTCCTCCTGAGCGACGTGCTCGACGCCGACGGCGGCGCCGACCGGACGGCGCTCGACGCCGTCGTCGCCGAGGCGGAGGGGCTCGACCCGGCGGGCTGGACGCCGGGCTCGTGGGCCGCCGTCGAGCAGGCTCTCGCCTGGGCGCGGTCGACGACCGCGCCGTCGACGCAGAACCAGGCCGACGCCCCCGCGCGGGCGCTCGCCCTCGCCGTCGCGTCGCTGGAGTCGACGACGTCCCCGGACGTCGCGTTCGCGGCGGAGGCGACCCTGCGCGCGATCGCCGGAAGGGACTACGTCGCCGTGCGCGTGGTGAACGAGGAGGACGTCCCGGTGGACGTCGTCGTGAGCACCCCGTACGGCAGCCGGACGTTTGCCGGCGTGCAGCCTGGCGCGAACGCGTACCAGGCGTTCGCGAGCCGGCTCGCGGAGGCCCCGGCCGGCGAGGTCACCGTCACCGTCACGCGCTCGACCGACGCGGTGACGACGACCCGCGCGGTGCCGTTCGGCCGCTGACCCCGCCCGACCCGGCGGGCCGCCCCGGCCGCCCGCCGGGTCGGCGCGAGAGGAGGGAGGACGCAGGGCGACGGCGGAGGGTCCGCCGTCGGGCACGACCGTCCGCGAGACGCGCGGACGCGCAGGACACCCACATCGATCGAGGAGGATCCATGGACACGCACCACCGCAGACGACGTCGCCTGCGCGGCGCCGTCGCCGGGGCCGCGCTCGCGACGCTGCTCTCCGCGTCGCTCGCCGCGCTGCCGTCGTACGCCGCGGACGAGGAGCTGGTCGTCAACGGCGGCTTCGAGGACGGCACGACCGGCTGGTTCGTCAACAACGGCAACGCGACCGACCAGGCCGTGCTGTCGACCACCGACCAGGCGTTCGCGGGCGAGGCCGCGGCCCTGACCACCGAGCGCGCGACGACCGGCTCCGGTCCGATGCAGGACCTCAGCGGCAAGGTCCGCGCGGGCGAGACGTACGAGCTCACCGCGAAGATCCGGTACGACGCCGCCGCGGCCCCGGCCACCAAGCAGTTCTTCGCCACGATGCACTACGGCGGCGGGACGTACACGAACCTGGTGAGCGTCACCGCGACCAAGGGCCAGTGGGCGACGTTCGACGGCCGGTTCACGATCCCGGCCGACCAGAACGTCGGCACCGCGCGGCTGTTCTTCGAGACGCCGTGGACGAGCAACCCGTCCGCCGACCCGGCGACGCACCTCATGGACTTCGTGCTCGACGACGTCTCCGTCGTCGGCGCGGCCCCGCCCGGGCCGCCCTCGAAGACGATCGAGGTGCTCGGCAAGCTCCCCGGCGAGCACAACCCGCTCATCTCCCACAAGTTCGGGGCCGACGGGTTCGGGTTCGTCGAGGACGGGCGCGTGTACATGTACATGACGAACGACACCCAGGGCTACGCGCCCGACCCGGTGACGGGCGTCTCGCCGCAGATCAACTACGGCAGCATCAACCAGATCACGCTCATCTCGTCCGAGGACCTCGTGAACTGGACGGACCACGGCGAGATCCAGGTCGCAGGACCGCAGGGCGTCGCACCCTTCACCAACAACTCGTGGGCGCCGGGCATGGCGAAGAAGACGGTCGACGGCGTCGACAAGTACTTCCTCTACTACGCCAACGGAGGCGGGTCGTCGAACGTCATCACGGGCGCCTCGCCGCTCGGGCCGTGGACGAGCGAGCGCGACAGCACGCTCATCGACGGGCGCACCCCGGGCGCCGAGGCCGTGGCCTGGAAGTTCGACCCGGCACCGCTCGTCACCGACGACGGCGCGTACCTCTACTTCGGCGGCGGCCCGGCGTCGACGTCGATGCCCGCGGCGGAGCGGTTCAACAACCCGAAGAACATCCGCGTCATCGAGCTCGGCGACGACATGGTCTCGACGCAGGGCACGGCGGCCGTCGTGGACGCACCCGTGGCGTTCGAGGCGGCGCAGGTCTTCGAGCGCGACGGCAAGTACTACCTGTCGTACTCGTCGCACTTCGGCGGCAACGACTTCGGCGGCAACCAGGTCACGCTCCCGGGGTACCCGGGCGGCGGGCAGATCGGCTACATGATCTCCGACGACCCGATGTCGTTCCCCAAGGAGACGTACGCCGGCGTGATGTTCCCGAACCAGTCGCAGTTCTTCGGGGCGGGCACGGGCGGCAACAACCACCAGTCGGTGTTCGAGCTGGACGGCAAGTACTACTTCACGTACCACGCGCCCACGCTCAACAAGCGCATCAACGGCAGCACCACGCAGGGCTACCGCAGCCCGCACATCCAGGAGCTGACGTTCAACGCGGACGGGACGGTCCAGCAGGTGGTCGGCGACTACGCGGGCGTGGACCAGGTCAAGGACCTCGACCCGTTCCAGGTGCTCGAGGCGGAGACGTTCGCGTGGCAGCAGGGCCTCACCACCGCGAAGGTCGACGGCGGCTCGGCGCAGTTCGGCGCGCAGGCGCCGAACCTCGTCGTCCGCGACGTCGACGCCGGCGACTGGTCGGCGCTGTCCTCGGTCGACTTCGGCGACGGTGCCGCGAGCGTCACGGCGCGCGTCAAGCCGCTCGTCGAGGGCGCCACGGTCGAGGTGCGCCTCGACGACCGCGAGGGTGCCGTCGTCGGCACGCTCGACCTCGACACCCCCGTGGGCGAGTGGGCGGACGTGAGCGCCGCCCTCGAGGGCGTGAGCGGTGTCCACGACGTGTACTTCACGTTCGCCGGCCCCGCGGGCGTCGACCTCGTCGAGGTGGACACGTGGGAGTTCGCGGCCGACGCCGCCGGCCCGGTCGTCGAGCTCGACGTGACCGCGTCGGCGCGCTGCCTCGCGGGCAAGGCCTACGTGGCGGTGCGCGCGACGAACCTCGCCGACGTCGCGGCCGACGTCGAGCTCGTCACCCCGTTCGGCACGCGCGTCGTGCGCGACGTCGCGCCAGGGGCGAACGCGTACCAGTCGTTCGCCACGCGGTCCGCGTCGCTCGCGGCCGGGGTCGCGACCGCCACGGGCACGGCGGTGCTCGACGGCGCGGCGGTCGAGACCGCGCACGAGGCCGCCTACGGCGACCTCTCCTGCGGCTGACGCCGGAGGACCTGCACGACCGACGGCGGCCCGCACCACACCCGGTGGTGCGGGCCGCCGTCCGCGCGCAGGCGGGCTGCGGCGAGCGTCGCGGGCGGCCCGGGCCGGTCGCTCCCCGGGGTCCTGAAAGCGGCTCCGACGAGTTTCGACATCGTTGTCAATCCCACGGACCTGGTCATGTTTGCGTTCACATGTTAGCGTTCACACGCGCGTCCGACGTCGGACCCGCGACCGGCGTCGACGCCGGGCACGACGACGAGGAGTCACCGATGACCTCACGCCACGAACCACCCCCGACGCCCGCGGAGCCCCGCGCCCGACGCCGACGCCGCTCGCTCGCCGCGCTGCTCGGCCTCGCGCTCGTCGCCCCGCTCGCGCCCGTGGCCGCGGCGGCCGCCGGCCCGATGCCCGCGGCGCCCGCGCCGGTCCCCGCCGCGGCCGAGCCGACCGCGGACGGGCTCCGCCTGTGGCTGCCGCTGGACGAGACCGAGGGCACGGTCGCGCACGACGCCTCCGGCAACGGGCTCGACGGGAGCCTCACCGGCTCCGGCGGCGGCTGGCAGCCCGGTCAGGGCCTGACCTTCGGCGGGTCCAACCACGTCGACCTCCCGGACGACCTCCTGGCCGGCTACGACGCCGTGACGGTGAGCGCCGACGTGTGGGTCGACGCCACGCTGACCGGCAACTACTTCTTCTACACCCTCGGCAACCCGGCGGTCGGGAGCCCCCAGTCCGGGAACGGCTACCTGTTCTCGACGGGCAACGCGAACTACCGCGCGACGATCTCCGACCTCGCGTGGGGCCGCGAGCAGAACACGGCCAAGACCCCTGCGGGCGCCCTCCAGCGCGGCGTGTGGAAGACCGTCACCTACACGCTCGCGGGCGGCACGGCGCGGCTGTACGAGGACGGCGCGCAGGTCGGGCAGAACACCGCGGTGACGATCACGCCCGGCGCGATCGGTGGCGGCACGACGACCGCGAACGCGCTCGGGAAGTCCGCCTACGCGGCCGACAACCTCTTCAAGGGCCGCATGAAGGACTTCCGGCTCTACGACCGCGCGCTCACCGCGCAGGAGGTCGCCGACCTCGCGTCGGACGCCGCGCAGGACGCCGTCGCGGCCGACGCCGCCGCGCTCGACCTGGGCGACACGAGCGCCGTCGTCACGGACCTCGCGCTGCCCGCGAAGGGCGTCGGCGGCTCCGCCGTCACGTGGGCGAGCTCCGACGAGGGCGTCGTCTCGGCGAGCGGCGCGGTCACGCGCCCCGTGGGCGACGAGCCCGCGACCGCGACCCTCACCGCGACCGTGACGCTCCGCGGCGCGACCGAGACCCGCACGTTCGAGGTCACGGTCCTGCCGGGCGACGGCGACCAGGCCAAGGCCGACGCCGCGGCCGCCGCAATCGAGGTGACGAACCTCGACGACGTGCGCGGCAACCTCACGCTGCCCACCACGGGCCAGCACGGCGCGAGCGTGGCCTGGGCGACGTCGTCGGGCACGATCACGCCCACCGGCGAGGTGACGCGGCCCGCGCACGGCGAGGACGCGGAGACCGTGACCCTCACGGCGACGGTGACCGTGGGCGCGGCCACCGCGACGCGCGAGCTCGAGGCCCACGTACCGGCGCTGCCCGAGCAGGAGGACCTCGCGGGCTACCTGTTCTCCTACTTCGTCGGTGAGGGGACCGCCACGGGCGAGCAGGTCTACTTCGGCCTCAGCCAGGGCAACGACCCGCTGAAGTACCAGAACCTCAACGACAACCAGCCGGTCCTCACCTCGGAGCTGGGGGAGAAGGGCCTGCGGGACCCGTTCATCATCCGGTCGCCCGAGGGCGACAAGTTCTACCAGATCGCCACCGACCTCAAGATCTACGGCAACGGGAACTGGGACGCGTCCCAGCGCACGGGCTCGAAGTCGATCATGGTGTGGGAGTCCACGGACCTCGTGAGCTGGACCGACCAGCGCCTCGTGCAGGTCTCGCCCGACACCGCGGGCAACACGTGGGCGCCCGAGGCGTACTACGACGAGACGATCGGCGCGTACGTCGTGTTCTGGGCGTCCAAGCTCTACGCCGAGGACGACCCGAACCACACCGGCAACACGTACAACCGCATGATGTACGCCACGACGCGCGACTTCGTGACGTTCAGCGAGGCGCAGGTGTGGGTCGACCCGGGCTACTCGGTCATCGACTCGACCGTGGCGCTCCACGACGGCCAGTACTACCGCTTCACCAAGGACGAGCGGAACAACACGTCGTCCACGCCGTGCTCCAAGTTCATCCTGGCCGAGAAGGCGGCCGAGCTGCGCTCGACGGACTACGACTTCATCACCGACTGCATCGGCAAGGCGAACTCCCTCGGCGGCGGGATCAACCAGGGCGAGGGCCCGACGATCTTCAAGTCGAACACCGAGGAGAAGTGGTACCTCTTCATCGACGAGTTCGGCGGCCGCGGCTACGTGCCGTTCGAGTCGACCTCGCTCGACGCGGCCGAGTGGACCATGTCCACCGACTACGAGATGCCGTCGCGCCCGCGCCACGGCACGGTGCTCCCCGTGACGCAGGCCGAGTACGACCGCCTGCTGAAGACGTATCAGCCCGCCGCGTTCGTCGAGTCCGTCGAGGACGTCGCCGTGACCGTCCAGACCGGGTCCGCCCCGGTGCTGCCCGCGACCGTCACCGCGACGTACGCCGACGGGTCGACCGGCCCGGCCGACGTCGCGTGGGACGCCGTCGACCCGGCGTCGTACGCGCAGGCGGGGTCGTTCGAGGTGCTCGGGACGCTCGGCGGCGGCGTGAGCGTGCGCGCCCGCGCGGTCGTCACGGTGACCGACGACGTCGTCCCCGTCGAGGGCGTGAGCGTCACCCCCGAGTCGCTCGAGGTGGGCGTCGGCGGGACGCGGCAGCTCACCGCGACCGTCACGCCGGCCAACGCGACGGCGCGCGCGATCACGTGGGCGTCGGACGACGCGGACGTCGCCACGGTCTCGGCCGACGGCGTCGTCACGGGCGTCGCCGAGGGTCACGCCCTGGTCACCGCGACCACGGCCGACGGGTCGCACACCGCGTACGTGGCGGTCGAGGTGACGACGGAGATCCCGGGCCTCGTCGTGCGCTACGCGCTCGACGAGACGAGCGGGACGTCGGCGGCGAACTCCGCGCCGGGGTCGTCGTTCGGCCCGGCGACGCTCACCAACGGCGCGGCGTTCTCCGGCACCGGGGAGGGCGTGACGCTCGACGGGACGAACGACTACGTCGACCTGCCCGACCACCTCCTCGCCGGGCTGACCGACGTCACGATCGGGCTCGACGTCAAGGTCGCGACCGACCAGGCGACGCCGTACTTCATCTACGGCCTGGGCAACACGAGCGGCACGGCGGGCGACGGGTACCTGTTCACCACGGGCAACGCGTACCGCACGTCGATCGCGACGGGCAACTGGACGACCGAGCAGACCGTCACCAAGAACGCCAACCTGCAGCGCGGGGTGTGGAAGCACCTCACGTACACGCTGTCCGGCACGACGGCCGTGCTCTACGAGGACGGCGTCGAGGTGGGCCGCCAGACCGGCGTCACCATCGACCCGAAGGACATCGGGAACGGCTCGACGCTCGCCAACTACATCGGCCGCTCGCTGTACTCGGGCGACCGCTACCTCAAGGGCTCGGTGCGCGACTTCCGGATCTACGACCGCGCGCTCACGGCCGACGAGGTCTACCAGGTCGGGGCCGACCACACGGCGGTCACCGGCGCGGAGCTCGACGCGCTCAAGGTCCCCGCGATCGTCGACGGGGCGAGCTCGACCGTCACGCTCGCGGTCGAGCCGGGCACGGACGTGTCCGCGCTCGCGCCGGTGCTGACCGTCTCGCCGCGCGCGACGGTGGCCCCCGGGAACGGCTCGGTGCAGGACTTCACGCAGCCCGTGGAGTACACGGTGAGCGGGCCGGACGGGTCGTCGCGCACGTGGACGGTCCAGGCGAAGCAGATGGGCAGCCCCGTGCTCCCCGGGAAGTACGCCGACCCGAACATCGCGCAGTTCGGCGACACGTTCTACCTCTACGCCACGACCGACGGCACGCCGGGCTGGGGCGGCAAGGACTTCTACGTCTGGAAGTCCTCCGACCTCGTGACGTGGGAGCGCTCGGAGCAGCCGTTCCTCACGCTCGACGGCGCGAACGGGAACGTCCCGTGGGCGACCGGCAACGCGTGGGCGCCCACCATCATCGAGCGTGACGGGAAGTACTGGTTCTACTTCTCCGGCCACAACCCGACGTACGACCGCAAGACGATCGGCGTCGCGGTGGCCGACAGCCCCGAGGGCCCGTTCACCGCGCAGCCGACGGCGATGATCACCAACGGCGAGGCGGTCACGTCCGGCCAGGCGATCGACCCGGCCGCCTTCCGCGACCCGGAGACCGGGAAGTTCTGGCTCCTGTGGGGCAACGGCGGGCCCTCGAACGGCCCGGTCATGGCGGAGCTGGACGACGACATGACGTCGATCAAGCAGGACACGCTGCGGCGCATCCCCGGCCTGACCGACTTCCGCGAGGGCCTGTTCCTCAACTACCGCGACGGCGTCTACCACCTCACGTACTCGATCGACGACACGGGCTCGGAGAACTACCGCGTCGGCTACGCGACGTCGGACAGCATCGACGGACCGTGGACCTACCGCGGCGTGATCCTCGAGAAGGACGCCTCGCAGGGCATCCTCGGGACCGGGCACAGCTCGATCCTCAACGTCGAGGGCACGGACGACTGGTACATCGCGTACCACCGGTTCGCCATCCCCGGCGGCAACGGGACCAACCGCGAGACGACGATCGACCGCCTCACGTTCGGCGAGGACGGCCTCATCCAGAAGGTCACCCCGACGCTCGAGAGCGTGGACCCGGTCGACGTGTCGCCGGCCCCGGCGGTCGAGCTGACCGTCGAGGCCACCCCGCGGTGCCTCGCGGGCAAGGTCTACGTCGCGGTGCGGGCGACCAACGCGGGCGACGTGCCCGCCGACGTCACCCTCACGACGCCGTACGGCACGAAGACGGTCACCGGCGTCGCGCCGGGGGCGAACGCCTACCAGTCGTTCGCGACGAGGGCGGTCTCCGTGCCCGCAGGCACGGCCACCGTCACGGGGACCGCGGTGCTCGACGGCGCCCCGGTCACCACGACGTACGAGGCCGCCTTCGACGCCCACACCTGCGGCTGACCCGCACCCCGCCGAGGGAGAGCCCCGGTAGGCCGAGGTAGAGGCGTGGTCACGACCACGCCTCTACCTCGCGGGACCGGGGCTCTCCCTCGGCGGCACGACCTGCATCTCGACGAGGAGAGGACGACATGATTCCGACACACCGAGCGCGCTCGGCGCTCGCCGCCGGGCTCGTGGGGGCGCTCGCCGCCACGACGCTCGCCGCCACCGTCGCGGCGCCCGCCGCGGCGGACGTCGGCGGCCCCACCGACGACGGGCTCGTCGCCTGGTACCCGCTCGACGCCGCCAGCACGACCGGCGGCACGACGGCGAACCTCGCCGAGGGCTCCGCCTTCGGACCGGCCACCCTGGTGGGCGGCACGGCGACCCCCGACGGCACGACGCTCGACGGCACGGACGACTACGTCGACCTGCCCGACCACCTGCTCGCGGGCCTCACGGACGCCACCGTGAGCCTCGACGTCCTCGTCGCCGCCGACCAGGGCACGCCGTACTTCGTCTACGGGCTCGGGAACACGAGCGGCTCGAACGGCAACGGGTACCTCTTCACGACCGGCAACGCGTACCGCACGTCGATCGCCACCGGCAACTGGTCCACCGAGCAGACCGTGACCAAGGGCGCCAACCTCCAGCGCGGCGTCTGGAAGACCCTCACGTACACGCTCACCGGCACGACGGCGACGCTCTACGAGGACGGGGTGCAGGTCAAGCAGGCCACGAACGTCACGACCGACCCCGGCCAGATCGGCGGCGGGCAGACCACGGCGAACTACGTCGGCCGCTCGCTCTACTCCGGCGACCGCTACCTCAAGGGCCAGGTGCGCGACTTCCGCCTCTACGACCGCGCGCTGAGCGCGGCCGAGGCGGGCGAGCTCGCGGCCGAGACCTCGACGGCCGCCGCGGACGCCGACCTCGCCGCGCTCGACCTCGGCGACACGAGCGCCGTCACGGCCGACCTCGTGCTGCCCACCACGGGCGCGCAGGGCTCGCTCGTCACGTGGACGTCGTCCGACACGGGCGTCGTCAGCGCCACCGGCAAGGTCACCCGGCCCGCCGCGGGCGAGGACGACGCGACCGTGACGCTCACCGCGCTCGTCACGCGGGGTGCGGTCGCGCGCACCGCGCAGCTCGACGTCACCGTCCTCGCGCACCTCGCGCCCGCGGAGGCCGTCGCGTGGGACGCGAGCCACGCCGTCGTGCCGCACCTCGACGACGTGCGCGGCAACCTCACGCTGCCCGCCGACGGCGCGAACGGCTCGGCCCTGACCTGGCAGAGCTCCGACCCGGCGACCGTCTCGGCGACGGGCGAGGTCACGCGGCCCGCCCACGGCGAGCCGGCCGCCGTCGTGCAGCTCACCGTGACCGCGGCGAAGGACGGCGCGACCGCGACGCACACCTACGACGCCACGGTCCGCCCGCTGCCCGCCGAGGCCGACTACGAGGGCTACTTCTTCCCGTACTTCGAGGGCGAGAGCACCGCGGACGGCGAGTCCGTGTACTTCAGCGCGAGCAACGGCAACGACCCGCTCGACTGGGTCGAGCTGAACGACGGCGAGCCCGTGCTCACGTCGACGCTCGGCGAGAAGGGCCTGCGCGACCCGTTCATCATCCGCTCGCCCGAGGGCGACCGGTTCTTCCTCCTCGCGACGGACCTGCGCATCTACGGCGGCAACAACTTCGGCAACGCGCAGGAGCGCGGGTCGCGCGCCCTGATGATCTGGGAGTCGACCGACCTCGTGCACTGGTCCGACCAGCGCATGGTCACGGTGTCGAGCGCGTACGCGGGCAACACGTGGGCGCCCGAGGCGTTCTGGGACGCCCAGCGCGGCGAGTACATCGTCTACTGGGCCTCGGCGCTCTACCCGACGACGTCGACCGACGGCCGCCGCATCGCCGACTCCTACCAGCGCATGATGTACGCCACGACGCGCGACTTCGTGACGTTCTCCGAGCCGCAGGTGTGGATCGACGAGAAGCGCGGCAACGGCCTCGGGATGATCGACTCGTCGATCGTCGAGCACGACGGCACGTACTACCGGTTCACCAAGGACGAGGCGTACATGATCCCGCGCCTCGAGAAGTCGACGGACCTGCGCTCGACCGACTGGGACCTCGTCGCCGAGAAGATCGGCTACGGCCAGCCCAACCCGTGGGGCGGCACGCTCACCGCGGGCGAGGGGCCGACCGTCTTCAAGTCGAACACCGAGGAGAAGTGGTACCTCTTCGTCGACCAGCCGAGCTACCACGGCGGCCAGGGCTACCTGCCGCTCGAGTCCACCGACCTCGACTCGGGCGTGTGGACGTCGGTCGACGCCCACCTGCCGAGCAGCCCCCGCCACGGCACGGTCCTGCCGATCACGGCCGCCGAGCACGCCGCGCTCCTCGCGGCGTACGGCGAGCAGCCGCCGGCGCCCGAGCTCGACCTCGCGGTCGAGGCGACGTCCCGCTGCCTCGCCGGCAAGGCGTACGTCGCGGTCCGCGCGACGAACGGCGAAGACCTGCCCGTGACCGTGACGCTCACGACGCCGTACGGCGAGAAGACCGTCGCCGACGTGGCGCCGGGCAAGAACGCGTACCAGTCGTTCGCGGCCCGCGCGACGACGGTCCCGGCCGGGACCGTCACGGTGACCGGCGTCGCGACCCTCGACGGCAAGGAGGTGACGACCACGCGCGAGGCGCAGGTCGACGCGCTCGACTGCGCCTGACACCCGCGAGGTCGCACCCGCCGAGGTAGAGGCGAGGTACCGCGAGGTAGAGGCGTGGTCACGACCACGCCTCTACCTCGACGGACCAACCTCGGCGACGTGGCGGCCGGGCGGAACCAGCACGAGCGTCGGACGCGGGGCTTCCCTCCTTGCCGCCGACGACGCTTCCACCACTCGACGACGAGTGAGAAGGAGCGACAGCTCATGCACGTGCACGACACCAGCTATTCGCGACGGGCCGTCCTGCGGCTCGGGGCGCTGGCCGCCGGGGCCACCGGCGCCGTCGCGCTCGCGGGCGGCGGCAGCGCGCTCGCCGCGCCGCCGGTCCCGGCGCTGACGGTCCCGAGCGGACCGCCCGTCAGCCGGGCCTTCCTGCGGTCCCTCGACCGCTCGGTCACCCTCGACGGCTGGGCCGCCGAGCCGTTCCCGATGTCCGACGTGACGCTCGCCCCGAGCGTCGCGACGCGCTCGCAGGACCAGATCCTGCACCTCGCGCGCGAGTACCCCGTGGACCGCGTCCTCGCGGTGTTCCGGCGCAACGCCGGGCTCGACACAAAGGGCGCGTCGGCGCCCGGCGGCTGGGAGGGCTTCGGCCACGCCAACGAGCAGCCGTGGGGCCCGGACGACTACCCGGGCCGGGCGAACACCCAGACCGCGAACCTCCTGCGCGGGCACTACGGCGGGCACTTCCTGTCCATGGTGTCCCTGGCGTACGCGAGCACCGGCGAGACGGTGTTCCGCGACAAGGTGGACCAGATCGTCGAGGGCCTCGGCGAGGTCCAGACGGCGCTCGCGGCCATGGGCCGGTTCAGCCACCCCGGGTTCCTCGCGGCGTACGGCGAGTGGCAGTTCAGCCAGCTCGAGAAGTACGCGCCGTACGGCGAGATCTGGGCGCCGTACTACACGTGCCACAAGATCATGGCCGGCCTGCTCGAGGCCTATCGCCTCGCGGGCAGCGACCAGGCGCTCGAGCTCGCGTCGTCGATGGCGGCGTGGGTGCACAGCCGGTTGTCCGTGCTGCCGCAGGCGCAGCTCGACCGGATGTGGGGCATCTACATCGCGGGGGAGTACGGCGGCATGAACGAGGTGCTCGCCGACATCGCGTCGATCACGGGCGACGACACGTACGTGGCCACCGCGAAGCTGTTCGACCTCAACACGCTCGTCGACGCGAGCGCCGCGGGCACGGACACGCTCAACGGCAAGCACGCGAACCAGCACATCCCGCAGTTCCCCGGCTACCTCAAGGTCTACGACCTCACGGGCGAGGAGCGGTACCGCCAGGCCGTCGAGGGCTTCTGGGGCATGGTCGTCCCCGGCCGTACGTATGCGCACGGCGGTCACGGCGAGGGCGAGCTGTTCGGGCCGCCGAGCACGGTCGCGGGCGACATCGGCGCGCGCAACGCCGAGACGTGCGGCACGTACAACATGCTCAAGCTCTCGCGCCTGCTGTACTTCCACTCGCTCGACCCGAAGTACATGGAGTACTACGAGCGCGGGCTGCTCAACCACATCGTCGGCTCGAAGAAGAACACGCAGTCCACGACGAGCCCCGACGTCACGTACATGTACGGCGTCAACCCGGGCACGCGCCGCGAGTACGGCAACACCGGTACGTGCTGTGGCGGCACCGGGCTCGAGAACCACGTGAAGTACCGCGACTCGGTCTACTTCCGCTCGGTCGACGGCGAGGTGCTGTACGTCAACCTCTACCTCGCCTCCACCCTGACGTGGGAGGAGAAGGGCTTCGAGGTCGTCCAGGAGACGCAGTACCCGAAGGTGGGTGCGACGCGCCTCACGGTGAACGGCTCGGGGCAGCTCGACCTGCGCCTGCGCGTGCCCGGCTGGGTGCGCAAGGGCTTCACGGTGACGGTCAACGGGGTGGGGCAGGAGCTCGACGCCGTGCCGGGGACCTACGTGAGCGTGTCGCGCTCGTGGTCTCGCGGCGACGTCGTCGAGGTGACGATGCCGCTGAGCATCCGCGCCGTGCCGACGATCGACAACCCCTCGATCCAGAGCATCGAGAACGGACCGACCGTCCTGCTCGCGCGCAGCGCGTCGCGCGAGTACCTCAAGGTGTCGCTCTACGCCCACATGGGCCTCGACGGCACGCTCGAGGGGGCGTTCACGGACCTCGGGAACGGGTACTTCCGTCTCGGGGACCTCACGTTCGAGCCCGCGTGGTCGGGCGACGACACGCAGTACCACATGTACGTCGAGCGCTCCGAGCCGCGCGTGGTCTTCGCGGGGCTCGACAGCGGCGTCGCCAACGCCGCGCGGCCGAACGGGACGACGTTCCTCGACGTCGTGTGGGGCGACGGCGGCTTCGCCGACCGCGCCGCGTTCCTCCAGAAGGTCCAGCGCACGGTCGAGCAGTTCACCGCGGACGGCCTCCTGAGCCGCCGCGACGGTCAGAAGGTCCTGGTCACGGCGGGGAAGGCGAGGCTGGCATGAGCGCGCGCACCAACTCATCGCGGGGCGCGGGCTCGACCGTGCTCATCCCGCTCGGGGACCAGCCGCCGGCACCGCGGGCCCGACGCCGCGTGGTCGCCACGGTGACCGCGCTCGCCCTGGCCCTCACGGGCGCGGGCGTCGGGGCGTGGGCCGCTGTCGGCGGCCCGGGAACCGACGGACTGACCGCGGCGGCCGACGAGGCGCCGGCGAACGTCGCGCTGCTCGGCACACCGGAGGCGAGCTACACCGCGTCGTGGAACAAGGTCGAGGCCGTGAACGACGGCGCCGGCGTGAGCACCGGGGGCGCGCACGACGCGACGTGGGCGACGTGGAGCGGGGACCGTCCCGCGACCCAGTGGCTCGAGTACTCGTGGCCCGCGCCGGTCACCGTGGACCGGTCCGTCGTCCGGTTCTGGTCGGACGGCACGGACGCGAACGGCGACAACGTGCGCGTCCCGGCGTCGTGGAGGCTCCAGTTCTGGGACGCGGACGCCGGCGCGTTCGTCGACGTCCCGAACCCGAGCGGCTACCCGACGGAGCGTCTCGCGACCAACGAGACGACGTTCGACGCCGTCACCACGACACGCCTGCGCGCGACGTTCGACGCGCTGCGGGGCACCACGGCGACGACGTACTCCGCCGTCGGGGTCTCCGAGTGGGAGGTCTGGGGCACGGGCGGGGTCGAGGAGCCCGAGCCGGTCGACCCGAACGGGCCGATCGACCACTCGCCCGTCCACATCCCCACGGACGTCGGCGTCCTGCCCGACCTCCCGGCCGAGATCGACGCGATCTTCACCGACGGTCGCGTCGAGACGGTCGCGGTGGACTGGGAGGACGTCACGACCGAGGACGTCGCCGCGGCGGGGGCGTTCGAGGTCAGCGGGACGTCCGCCGAGCTCGTCGAGCCGGTGAGCGGCACGGTGCACGTGCGCGACGGGGAGCCGGGTGCCGTCACCGCGGTGGACAACGTGAGCGTCGTGACGCTCGCGGGCACGGCCCCGGCGCTCCCCGCGACGGTCACCGCGGAGTACGAGGACGCGTCCAAGGACAGCCGCATCCCGGTGACCTGGGACGCCATCGACCCGGCGGACTACGCCGAGCCCGACGGGCTGTTCTTCGTCGTCGGCGACGTCGAAGGCACGGACGTGCCGGCCGAGGCCGTCGTGTTCGTCGTCGCGCCCGACACGGGCGAGGACACGACGCCGCCCACGGTGACCGTGACCGCGCAGCCCGGCCCCGCGACGTCGGGCTGGTACGTCCAGCACCCGACCGTCACGGTCGTGGTCTCCGACAACCGCGACCCCGCCCCCGCGGTCGAGGTCTCGCTCGACGGCGGCGCGTGGGCGCCCTACGACGGCCCGTTCGCGGTCGACGAGGACGGCGCGCGCACGGTCGAGGCGCGCGCGACGGACGCGGCGGGCAACGTCGGGACGGGCTCGCGCGAGCTCCGTGTCGACACGGTCGCGCCGGTGACGGTCGCGACGCTGCGCGAGGTCGGCAGCAGCGTCGAGATCACCCTCGCGGCCACGGACGCGGGCTCCGGCGTGGACAAGGTGCAGTGGGAGGGGCCCGGCACGTTCTGGGGCACCTACACCGAGCCGTTCACGCGCGCGCTCACCGACGAGCCGCAGGTCATCGAGTTCGCGGCGACCGACGCCGCGGGCAACGAGGAGACGCGCCAGCAGGTCGTGCTGCCCGCGCTCGGTGACGAGCCGGAGCTCGACCTCGCGGTCGAGGTCTCGCCGCGCTGCCTCGCGGGCAAGGCGTACGTGGCGGTGCGCGCGACGAACGGTGAGGACGTGCCGGTCTCGGTGACGCTCGCGACGCCGTTCGGGCAGAAGGCGTTCGCGGACGTGGCTCCGGGCAAGAGCGCGTACCAGTCGTTCGCGGCGCGCGCGACGTCGGCCCCGGCCGGCACCGCGACCGTCACGGGCACCGCGACGGTCGACGGCCCCGACGGACCCCGGGAGGTGACCACGACGGTCGACGCGCCGTTCGACGCGCTCGACTGCGGCTGACCCGCCGCCCCGCCTCGCCGAGGTAGAGCCCCGGTACCGCGAGGTAGAGGCGTGGTCGTGACCACGCCTCTACCTCGCCAGGGCGGGTGACCACAGACCCCCGGGCGGTGTGCCGGCACCGCCCGGGTCCGGCTCGGCCCCCGTCGCTCCTCGGAGCGACGGGGGCCGAGCCTTGCGCTGCCGGAGGTCGGGCGACGCCGCGCGGGTGAACAACTTGGACGGATGTTCAGTTCAGGCGTCCAAGATGGCAAGATGATCGCGGCTGGACGATCGTCCAGCCGGGTTCGGGGGGACCCAGCAGCGCCCACCCCGGGCCGGACGAAGAGGTTCATCGCGTGACGACCACCCGCAGGCTGCTCGCCGCCCTCGTGATCGCCGGCTCGCTCCTCGTCCCTGCCGGAGCGGCCTCCGCGGCCACCCTCACCGTCACGTCCCCGGACCCGGCCGACGGCGTGCGCGTCAGCGTCGAGATCACCGAGCGCGAGGTGCCGGCGGGGCCGCGCGTGGTCGTCGTGGGCGAGGGTCCGTTCGTCGTCGGCGGCGAGCTCGTGGTCCGGGGCACCGGCCTCGCGCCGCACACCACCTACGAGGTCTGGCTCGAGAGCGAGCCCGTGCTGCTCGGCACGGTCACGACCGACGCCGACGGCGCGTTCGAGCTCGTGACGACGATCCCCGTGGGGACGGTTCCGGGCGAGCACCACGTCCGCCTCGTCGCGCCGGGTGCCGGCGCCGACGTGCTGTCCGAGCCGTTCGTCGTCCTCGCCGCACCGGGCGAGCCCCAGGAGCCCGGCGGGACGCCGTCCAGCGGCACGGGCGGGACGACGGGCGGCGGGACCTCCGCGTCCCCGCGCCCGGACGGCCTCGCCACGACCGGCACCGGTCTCGTCGGGGCCGCCGTGCTCGCGGGGGTGGCCGTCGCGGCGGGTGCCGTGCTGCGCCGTCGGGCGCACAAGGGCCGCCCTGCCGCCTGACCGCCGCCGGGGCAGAGGCCGACGCGACGAGGCGGTGACGGCGCGGTTCAGTCCTCGGTGACGGGTTCCGCCGTGGGCGCGACCTTCCGGTCCCCGACGCCGGCGTGCTCGTCGGCGACCCGCTCCGCCGCGTCCATCGCGCGGTCGTCCACGACGAGCATGCCCAGCAGCGTCGCCGCGGAGACCGCCGCCATGACGACGAACACGCTCCGCAGCCCGAACACCTCGCCGAGCAGGCCGCCGACCGCCGCGCCGAGCGGCATCGTTCCCCACGCGACGAGCCGGTAGCAGGAGTTGAGGCGGCCGAGCAGCGCGTCGGGCGTGATCCGCTGCCGGAGGGAGACGGTCACGACGTTCCACACGGCGATCCCCGCGCCGCCGACGGCGTAGACGGCGCCGATCACCCACGCGTTCGTCGTCACCGCGGGCACCCCCACCAGCGCGACCGTGCTGAGCACGGTCAGCGCGAGGGAGCGCGCCCGCCCGACGAGCGCGACGACGCGCTCCGCGACGAACGAGCCGGCGAACGCGCCGACCGCGGTCGTCGTGAGCAGCACGCCGTACGCGGGCTCCGAGAGCCCCAGGGGGGAGCCGGGCCCGACGGCGTAGAGCACGAAGATCGCGAACGCGGCGTTGCTCGCGAAGTTGATGCCGCCGACCATCAGCGCCAGCGTGCGCAGGATCCGGTCGTGCCACAGGAAGCGCAGGCCCTCCGCGATGTCGGCCCGCAGCGTCGTGCGGGTCGTGCGCTCAGGGCGGTACGAGCCGGGCAGCCCGACGAGGAGCCCGACGGCGAGCGCCCACAGCGCGCCCGGGAGCCCGAACGCCACGGCCGCCCCCGCCGCGACGAGCAGCCCGCCGAGCGGAGGCCCGACGAACTGGTTCGCGGTGAGCTCCGCCGCGTACAGCCGCCCGTTCGCCCGGGGGAGCGCGGTGCGCGGGACGACCTGCGGCAGGATCGACTGCGCCGAGGTGTCGTAGAGCGTCTCCGTGACGCCGACGCCGAACGCGACGACGTAGAGCACGGCGATGCTCCCGGCGTCGGGCGCGAGCGCGATGGCGGCGAGCGCGACGACGAGCAGCGCCCGCGCCACGTTGGCGCCGATCATCGCGTGGCGGCGGTCGAGCCGGTCGGCGAGCGCGCCGGCCGGCAGCGCGAAGAGGAGCCAGGGCAGGGTGAGGGCGAACGTCAGCCCGGCGACGAGCGCGGGGGAGTCGGTGTACCGGACCGCGACGAGCGGCAGCGCGACCTTGAGCACGCCGTCGGCGAGGTTGGACACCGCCGACGCCGTCCAGAGGCGCTGGAACGCCGCTCCCAGGGGTGTACCGGCCGGACGTCGTCGGCGGGGTGCGGAGGCCATGACGCCCAGCATGGCACAGTGATTGAGGATTCCCAATCGATCGGCGGATCTCGATCGATCGACGTACGATGGCTCCATGAGCGCCGAGCCCACGCCCCAGGACCCCGCCCCCGGCCCGGGCGAGACGACGCCCGCAGTGCCCGGACGGCGGCCTCCCACGGCGCTCGAGGCCAAGGCCCTCGCTCACCCCCTGCGCCAGCGCATCGTCCGGCAGTGCGGCACGCGCGAGATGACCAACAAGGAGCTCGCCGATCACCTCGGCGTGGCGCCCGGCACTGCCCTCCACCACGTCCGGCTCCTCGTTCGCGCGGGCCTGCTCGAGCCCGCGGAGGTGCGGACCGGCGCGGGGGGCGCGCTCGAACGCCCCTACCGCGCGACCGGGGCGACCTGGTGGCTCGACGACCCCCTGCGCGGCACCGCCCCCGACGTCCGGTTCGGCCCCGTCGCCGCCGCGCTCGACGACGCCCTCGCCGCCGGTCCCGACGCCGTCACGATGTCCGCGGCGTTCCGCCTCCACCTCTCCGACGACGACGTCGCCGAGCTCGACCGGCGCATCCTCGCCGTCCTCGACGAGTACGTGGCGACGGACGGCCGGCGCCTCGACCGACCCGTCCACCGCGGGCTGTTCGTCCTGCACCGCCCGCCGTCCTGACCGGGGCGCCTGCGCCGAGAAGTGAGGTTCCGCCCCGAGATCGGCCGGACCAGGGGCGGAAGCTCACTTCTCGGCCCGGACCTGGACCGGCCCGAACCGCGGCTCAGGGGCGGGCGGCGAAGCGCTCCAGGAGGTCGGCGTGGCCCGAGACGATGAGGAGGTCGTTGGCGCTGATCCGGGTCTCGGGCGTCGCGTAGAGGAAGTCCTCGCCGGGCGACTTCACGCCGATGACGGTGACGCCGTAGCGCTCGCGGACCTTGGACTGCGCGAGCGTGAAGCCCTGGACCTCGCGGGGCGGTCGCATCTTGACGATGGTGAACCCGTCCTCGACCTCGATGTAGTCGAGGAGCTTGCCGGACACCAGGTGCGCGACGCGCGAGCCGGCGTCGGCCTCGGGGAAGACGACGTGGTGCGCGCCGATGCGCTGGAGGATGCGCCCGTGCTCGGCGGAGATGGCCTTGGCCCAGATCTGCGGCGTGCCCAGGTCGACGAGGTTGCCCGTGATGAGGACGCTCGCCTCGAGCGACGTGCCCACGCCGACGACGGCGACGGGGAAGTCGCGCGCGCCGAGCTGCTCGAGCGCGACGGGGTTGGACGCGTCGGCCTCGACGAGGGGGAGCTGCCCGCTCCACTGGGCGACGAGGTCGGGGTCGCGCTCGACAGCGAGCACGTCCTGGCCGAGGCGGTCGAGCGTCGCGGCGATGGCCGTCCCGAAGCGCCCGAGGCCGATGACGAGCACGCCCGCGTCCTTGCGAGGCGCTTTCGCCTCGTCGCGGCGGGAGCGCTCGGCGCGCCCGCGCTCGACGATGCGCCGCGCGACGGGGTCTGCCGACAGGGCGTCCTTCCCGGTCGCCGGCCCGGGGCTCGGGTCGGCGCCGCGGGAGAAGGGGTCGGTCACGGTGGGGCCTCTCGTGTGGTCGGGAAGGGTCGGTGGCGGTGCCCGACGGCGTACGCCGCCGCGGACGGGTCGCTCACCCGATGATGGGGCGTTCCTCGGGGTAGCGCACGATGCGGCGGCGGTCGCGCAGCGCGAGCGCGGCGGCGAACGTCATGGTGCCCGTGCGGCCGACGAACATGAGCGCGACGAGCACGTACTTGCCCGCGTCGGGGAGGTCGGGCGTGATGCCGGTGCTGAGGCCGACCGTCGCGAACGCGGAGATCGTCTCGAAGAGGATGACGTCGAGCGTCTCGCCCGTGATCTCCAGCAGCAGCAGGCTCGCCAGCAGGACCGCGGTCGCGCCCACGAAGGACACCGCGACGGCGAGCCGCAGGGTGTCGCGGGGGATGCGGCGCCCGAAGGCCTCCATGTCCCGGTCGCCGCGCGCCTCGGACACGATCGCGATGAGCATGACGGCGAGCGTCGTGACCTTGATGCCGCCCGCGGTCGACGCGGAGCCGCCGCCGACGAACATGAGGGCGTCGGTGATGAGCCAGCTCGCCTCGTGCATGCCGCCGGTGTCGACGGTGGAGAAGCCGCCCGAGCGGGGCATGACGCCCGCGAAGAGCGAGGCGAGGAGCTTCTCCCCGAACGCGAGCGGGCCGAGCGTGCGCTGGTTCGTCCACTCGACGGCCGCGAAGAGGACCGTCCCGACGACGACGAGCGCCGCGCTCGTGGCGAGCGTGAGCTTGGTGTGCAGGCTCCACTTGGCGACGCGCTTGCGGTTGCGCATGACGTTGAGGATCACGGGGAAGCCGAGGGAGCCGATGAACACGCCGAGGATGATCGGCAGGCACAGCATCCAGTCGCCCACGTAGGGCGCGAGCCCCTGCTCGGTGGGGATGAAGCCGGCGTTGTTGAACGCCGAGATGCCGTAGAAGATCCCGTGCCAGGCGGCCTCCCCGAACGTCTCCTCGAGGACGATGAAGCGGGGCAGGAGGAGCAGCGCGATGAGCAGCTCGAGCGACGTCGACGTGATGATGACGACCCGCACGAGCGAGCCGACCTCGCCGAGCCGCGTCGTCTTGGTCTCGGACGCCGTGAGGAGCTTCTGCGTGAGGCCGATGCGCCGCGACACGGCCATGCCGAGGATCGACGCGAGCGTCATCACGCCCAGGCCGCCGATCTTGATGCCGAGCAGGATGACGACCTGCCCGTACGTCGACCAGTACGTCCCGGTCGGGACGACGACGAGGCCCGTCACGCACACCGCGGACGTCGCGGTGAACAGCGCGTCCACGAAGGGCGCCGCCCGTCCGCTCGCCGTCGCCCAGGGCGCCATGAGGAGGGCGGTGAAGACGGCGATGACGGCGGCGAAGACCGTGACGGCGAGGCGTGCGGGCGACTGCCGGGCGAGGCGGTCGACGATCTCCCGCCCCTTGAACAGGCGCCCGGTCATGCTCGTCGGCATGGAGCCTCCCTCACCACTCGCGCCACTCTGCCACGGGCCCGGTGGCCCGTCATGTCGCCGCTCCGGCGCCGGGACATCATGCCGCTTCCGGGGTCCGGGTGCCGCACCGGGGTCCGGCGACCGGTCCGTCGGGGCGGGTGCGCGCCGTCGGGCGTTACCGTGAGCCATGCCCACGACCGACCCCACGTCGTCGCCCGCCCCCGCCGGTGCGGGCGCCGCGGCGCCCGGATCCTGCGTCGTGTGGAGCCCGGAGCTCCTCGGCTACGACTTCGGCCACGGCCACCCCATGGCCCCGGCCCGGCTCGACCTGACGATGGGCCTGGTGCGCGCGCTCGGTCTGCTCGACGGCGACGCGGCGCCTGCGGTCCTGCGACCCGAGCCCGCGAGCGACGACGTGCTGGAGCTCGTGCACGACCCCGAGTACGTCGCGGCCGTGCGCGCGGCGTCGGAGCGCGGGACGCCCGACCCGGCCCGGGGGCTCGGTACCGAGGACGACCCCGTCTTCCCGGGGATGCACGAGGCCGCCGCCCGGATCGTCGCGGGCTCGTACGAGGCGGCAGGGGAGATCGCCGCGGGACGTGTCGCGCACGCGGTGAACGTCGCGGGTGGCATGCACCACGCGAAGGCCGGCGCGGCGTCGGGCTTCTGCGTCTACAACGACGCGGCCGTCGCGATCCGCCGGCTGCTCGACGACGGCGTCGCGCGCGTCGCCTACGTGGACCTCGACGCGCACCACGGCGACGGCGTGGAGGAGGCGTTCTGGGACGACCCGCGCGTGCTCACGGTGTCCGTCCACCAGAGCGGCGCGACGCTCTTCCCGGGGACGGGTCACCCGACCGACGTCGGGGGCGCGGGCGCCGAGGGCACCGCGGTCAACGTCGCGCTCCCGCGTCGCACGGACGGCGCGCGCTGGCTCCGCGCGGTCGACGCCGTCGTGCCGCCCGTGCTGCGCGCGTTCCGGCCCGAGGTCCTGGTGACCCAGCACGGCTGCGACGCGCACGGCGAGGACCCGCTCTCCGACCTCGACGTGTCCGTGGACGCGCAGCGCACCGCCCTCGGGTGGGTGCACGACCTCGCGCACGAGCTCACGGGCGGACGGTGGCTCGCGCTCGGCGGCGGCGGGTACGCGATCGCGCGCGTCGTGCCGCTCGTGTGGTCGGCCGTCGTGGGGGAGGTCGTGCACCGGCCCGTGACCGCCGGGGAGCCGCTGCCGGAGGAGTGGCGCGCGCGCGTCGCCGAGGTCGCCGGGTTCGACGCGCCGCTCGCGTTCGGCCCGCCCGTCGACCTGCGGCGCTGGAGCAGCGGCTACGACCCGGACGACGACGTCGACCGCGCCGTCACGGCCACGCGCCGCGCCGTCTTCCCGCTCCTCGGCCTCGACCCGCACTTCGACTGAGGCCGTGACGAGCGGCCCCTCGCGGGAGCGCCGCTGGCCCCCGCGGGCGGCGGCGTACCGGGGCACGAGCGCGAGCGGGTAGTCTAGGGGGCGGATTTCTCTCGTGTTGGTCGGCTCGCGGCGCCCTCGTGGTCGCCGGGGCCCCGATCAACCGTGGACCACACGCGGCCGGTCGACCGGTCGCCGACCGACACGCCGCTCGAGCATTGCGAGGACCGTATGGGCTCCGTCATCAAGAAGCGCCGCAAGCGCATGGCCAAGAAGAAGCACCGCAAGCTGCTTCGCAAGACGCGTCACCAGCGTCGCAACAAGAAGTGACGTCGCGCGCGTCCTGACGCACCGACCCGCCGTCGAGCCCGGCCCCTCCCGAGGGGACCGGGCTCGACGCGTCTCCGGCGGTCGCACGAGGTAGAGCCCTGGGTGCCGAGGTAGAGCCGTGGTTGGCCGAGGTAGAGCCATGGTTGGCCGAGGGTAGAGCCCCCGTCGTGCCCGACGACGGTGGGTCGCCTCCCGGGTCGGTCGCCCCTCCCCAGACCCTGGCGGTACAGGGGAGGTAGCACCGCGAGCAGTGGCCCGAGGCGCGCGACGACCCGGGTGAGATCCCGTCCACCCCACCCAGCCCCACGCCGTCGGGCACAAGAACCAGGCCTCTACCTCGCCGGACCAGGCCTCTACCTCGGCTGACCAGGCCTCTACCTCGCCGGACCGGGGCTCTACCTCGGCTGACCAGGCCTCTACCTCGGCCAACCAGGGCTCTACCTCGCCGGACCTGGGTTCTTCCTTGCGGGGGTGAGGGCGCTGGTTCGGGGGAGCGGGGTGGTCAGAGGCGGGCGATGCGGCGGTCGACGGCGCGGCGCACGGAGCGCAGGACGAGGGCGGCGGCCCAGGCGGCGCCGGCCCAGCTCGCGGTGCGGACGCTGCTGCGCGCGACGCGACGGCGGCGGCCCCGGAACTCGCGGATCGGCCAGCCGACGTCCTGGGCGTAGCGGCGCAGGCGCGCGTCGGGGTTGATGGGGCACGGGTGGCCGACCGTCTCCATCATCGTGACGTCGTTGAGGGAGTCGCCGTACGCGTACGACGCGTCGAGGTCGATGTCCTCGCGCTCGGCGAGGGCGCGGACCCCGGCGGCCTTGGCGCGGCCGTGCATCATGTCGCCCACGAGGCGGCCGGTGTAGAAGCCGTCCTCGTGCTCCGCGACGGTGCCGAGCGCGCCGGTCGTGCCGAGGCGGCGGGCGATGAGCTCGCCGATCTCGACCGGGGTCGCGGAGACCAGCCACACCTGGTGTCCGGCGGCGAGGTGCTCGTCGAGCAGGCGGCGGGTGCCGGGGTAGATGCGCAGCGAGAGGACGGTGTCGTAGACCTCCTCGCCGATCGCGGTGACCTCGGCGACGGAGCGGCCGGCGATGAGCGCGAGGGCGCGAGACCGGATGCGGTCGATCTGCTGCTTGTTCTCGCCGAACAGGAGGTAGCGCGCCTGGTGCACGGCGAAGCGCGCGATGTCGAGCGTGGAGAAGAACTGCCGCTGGTACAGGGCGCGAGCGAGGTGGAACGACGACGCGCCGCGGATGATCGTGTTGTCGACGTCGAAGAACGCGGCGGTGCGGTGCGCGGGGGCGGGCGGCGTGCGCTCGGCGGCGGGTGCGTCCTCGGGGTCCGTCGACCCGGGGGTCGGGACGGGGCCCGGACCGGAAGACGTCGCCATGGCCCCACTCTAGGCGGTCTGGGGACCGTCCCGGGGGCGGGTCCCTCGTACCCTGGGAGTCGTGACCACCTCCGACGCCCCCGCCCCTCCCGTCGTCCTCTACGGCCGCGCGGGGTGCCACCTGTGCGACGACGCGCGGGCGGTCGTCGAGGCGGTGTGCGCCGAGGCGGGGGTCGCGTGGGCGGAGATCGACGTCGACGCGCCCGGCGCGGACCCGGCGCTGCGCGAGCAGTACGGCGAGTACGTCCCGGTCGTGACGGTCGGCGGCGTCCAGCAGGGGTTCTGGCGGGTCGACGCCCGCCGGCTCGCGCGTGCGGTGGGTCGGATTTCGACGGCGCGCGCGGACCTGGGATGATTCCTCCCGGTGGAGCGTGACCGTCGACGAGGACGGTCCCAGGGACGACGGGGTGACGGGTGGCTGAGCAGGTAGTCGGTGAGGTGACGGCGCCGGGGATCCCGAGCGCGACGGTGGCGCGGCTCCCGTCCTACCTGCGGGCGCTGCGGGACCTCGTGGCGCGAGGGGTGGCGACGACGTCGTCGGTCGAGCTCGCGGAGCTCTCCGGCGTAGGCCCGGCGCAGCTCCGCAAGGACCTGTCGTTCCTGGGCTCGTTCGGCACGCGCGGCGTCGGTTACGACGTGGACTCGCTCGCGCAGTACATCACCGAGGCGCTGGGGCTCGTGGACGAGCACCGCATCGCGATCGTCGGGATCGGCAACCTGGGGCACGCGCTCGCGAACTACTCGGGCTACGAGCAGCGCGGCTTCCACGTCGCGGCGCTCCTCGACGCGTCGCCGGACGTGGTGGGGACGCGGGCGGCGGGCCTCGTCGTCGAGCACGTCGACGCGCTCGAGGAGGTCGTGGCGCGCGAGAAGGTGTCGATCGTGGTCCTCGCGACGCCCGCCGCGCACGCGCAGTCCGTGGCGGACCGCGTCGTCGCGGCCGGCGTGCGGGAGATCCTCAACTTCGCGCCGCGCGCGCTCCAGGTGCCCGCGGACGTCGACGTGCGCGGTGTGGACGTCGGCAGCGAGCTCCAGATCCTCGCGTTCCACTCCCAGGCCCGCGCGCTCGCGGAGGCTCAGGACCGCTGAACGACGAGGGGCCGCGTGCTGGTGCACGCGGCCCCTCGGGCGGCATCCCTGCCGGCGGGTGCAGCTTTCCTGGGAAGGTCCCCGGGGAAGGCGGTCCCGGGAGTCGGTCGTCAGCCCTGCTTGATGGCCGAGACGTCGAGCGCGATCTTGATCTTGTCGCCGACGAGCACGCCGCCGGTCTCGAGCGCGGCGTTCCAGGTCAGGCCAAACTCCTTGCGCGAGATCTCGGTCGTCGCCTCGAACCCGGCGCGCGCGTTGCCGAACGGGTCGGTCGCGGTGCCCGCGAACTCGGTCTCGAGCTCGACCGGCTTGGTCACGCCGTTGATCGTCAGGTCGCCCGCCACGACGAAGTCGTCGCCGTCGCCGGAGATGCTGGTCGACGCGAAGCTCCACGTCGGCTTGTTCTCGGCGTCCCAGAAGTCCGCGCTGCGCAGGTGGTTGTCGCGGTTCGCGTCGCCCGTGCTCACGGACGCCGCGTCGAGCTCGGCGGTCACGGAGGTCGACTCGAGGTCGTCGCCCACGGTGATGGTGCCGGCCGTGATGGCGAGCGTGCCGCGCACCTTGGAGATGCCGGCGTGGCGGACCGTGAAGGCCGCCTGCGAGTGGGACGAGTCGAGGGCGTAGGTACCGGCGTTGAGCCCGGCGGGCAGCGGCGTGGCCATGGGTGCTCCTGAGGGGGTCGTGGGTCCCGGAGGACCGAACTTGGTTGAAGGTTCAACTTCGTACGAGCGTATCAACAGCAGGGGGTGATCCGTCTATTCCCGGTGGGTGGGAGAATGTTCCGCGAGGTTCCGCCCCCCGAACCGACCCCTGTCCGCGAGCGCCCGAGGACCCATGACCAGCAACGACGTCGACGCCCAGCCGACGACGACCGCCAGCACCGCCGCCACCGCGAGCGAGGAGCCTCGCTGGCTCGACGCCGAGCAGCAGCGCCTGTGGCGCGCCTACCTCGACGGGACCGTGCGCTTCATCGAGTCGCTCGGGCGTGACCACGAGGAGCGGTCGGAGGTCTCGCTCAACGAGTACGAGCTCCTCGTGCGGCTCTCGGAGAGCCCGGACCACACGCTGCGCATGTCCGCGCTCGCCGACGGGCTCGCCCGGTCCCGCAGCCGCGTCACCCACACGGTCGCGCGCATGGAGGCGCGCGGCCTGGTGCGGCGTTCGGCGAGCACGGGCGACCGCCGGGGGGTCAACTGCGCGATGACGCCCGAGGGCTACCGCGTGCTCGTCGCGTCCGCCCCGGCGCACGTCGCGGCCGTGCGCCGGTTCATGGTCGACGTGCTCACGCCGGAGCAGTTCCGCGCGCTCGGCGAGGCGATGGCCGCCGTCGCCGAGGCGTGCAAGGCGGACCGCGACTCCTGACCCCGTCGCCGCCCCGGGGCCGCGTGCGCCGGGTGCCGGTCGGAGCCCGGAGTGCGGGACACTGGTGCGCATGGTCTCCACCATCGTCCACCTCCTGCGCCACGGCGAGGTCCACAACCCCGACGGCGTCCTCTACGGCCGCATCCCCGGCTACCACCTCTCCGAGCGTGGTCACGAGATGGCCCGCCGCGTCGCCGCGCACCTCGCGGGCGAGCCCGGGCCCGACGGCACGTCGCGCCCGCGCGCCGACCTCGCCGTCGTCGTCGCGTCACCGCTCCAGCGCGCGCAGGAGACGGCGACGCCCGCCGCCGAGGCGTTCGGGCTCGAGCTCGGCACGGACGACCGACTCATCGAGGCGGCGAACCACTTCGAGGGCAAGACGTTCGGCGTCGGGGACGGGTCGCTGCGCCACCCGCAGCACTGGCCCTACCTGTGGAACCCGTTCCGGCCGTCGTGGGGCGAGCCGTACACCGAGCAGGTCGCGCGCATGCGGGCCGCGGTCGCCGACGCCCGGGACAAGGCCGCGGGCCACGAGGCCCTCCTCGTGAGCCACCAGCTCCCCGTGTGGCTCACGCGCCTGAGCTTCGAGAACCGCCGCCTGTGGCACGACCCGCGCAAGCGGCAGTGCTCGCTCGCCTCGCTCACGTCGCTGCACTTCGAGGACGACCGCCTCGTCGGTCTGCACTACACCGAGCCGGTCGCCGACCTCCTCCCGGGCGCCGCGACCGTCGCCGGGGCGTGACGTCGGTCATGTCTCGCGCCGTCGTCGCCGTCCGGACGCCCGAACCGTCCCGTTCGGGAGTGGCGGAGGTCACGTCTCTCAGGTGGCGTCCAGGAACCCCGGGCAGGGTGCCTCCCGTGATGACGCTGTGACCGCCAGCTCGCGCGCGCGTGCCGTGCGCGCCCTCCCGCCCCTGCGTCGCGTGCTGACCGCGGGCGTCGTGGTCGCCGCGACGCTCGGCCTCGCGGCGTGCGCCCAGGACTCCGGCGCGACGACCGACGTCGTCGGGCAGGGCTACGTCTCCGGCGACGGCTCGGTCCGCACCTGGGACGCGGGCGAGCGGGGCGACGTCGTCGCGCTCACCGGCACCGACTACGAGGGCGAGCAGGTCGACACGAGCGCCTGGCTGGGCGACGTCGTCGTGCTCAACACCTGGTACGCGGCGTGCGCGCCGTGCCGCGCCGAGGCGCCCGACCTCGTGGCGCTCGCGAACGACCGCGCCGACGACGGCGTGCACGTGCTCGGCATCAACACGACCGACGAGGCGGGCGCCGCGCAGGCGTTCCAGCGCCGGTTCGAGGTGCCCTACCCGTCGATCGACGACCGCAGCGGGGAGGTCGTCGCGGCGCTCTCCGGCACCGTGCCGCTCCAGGCCGTGCCGTCGACGGTCGTGCTCGACCGCGAGGGCCGCGTCGCGGCGCGCGTCATCGGGCTCGCCGAGGGCTCGACCCTCACCGCGCTCGTCGACGACGTGCTCGCCGAGGACGAGGCGGCTGGCTGACCGTGGGCACCCTCGCGTCCCTCGCCGCCACCGTCCCGACCGCCGCGCTCCCCGCGGCCGCCGCGACGAGCGTCGGCGACACGTTCGCCGCGACGGTCTGGAGCGGGTCGATGCTGCTGGCGGTCCCGGTGGCGGTCCTGGCGGGGCTCGTCTCCTTCGCGTCGCCGTGCGTGCTGCCGCTCGTGCCCGGGTACGTCGGGTACGTCTCCGGCATGGCCGCGGCGAACGCCGGGAGCGGGCGCGGCGCGTCCGGGGGCACGACGACGGCCACCCGGGTCGCGGCGCCGAGCCGGGGGCGCGTGCTCGCGGGGGTCGGGCTCTTCGTCGCAGGCTTCACGCTCGTGTTCGTCGCGCTGATGGTCGCCGCCGGCGCGATCGGCGTCCACCTCGTGCGGTGGGAGGACGTCATCACGCGCGTCCTCGGCGTCGTCGTGATCCTCATGGGGCTCGCCTTCATGGGCGCGGTCCCGTTCCTCCAGCGCGAGCGGCGCCTGCACCTGAGCCCCCAGGCCGGGCTGTGGGGGGCGCCGCTGCTCGGCATCGTGTTCGGGCTCGGCTGGACGCCGTGCCTCGGTCCGACGCTCGTCGCCGTGCAGTCGCTGTCCCTGAACGAGGCCTCTGCGGGCCGCGGCGCGATCCTCGGGGTCGCCTACTGCCTCGGTCTCGGCGTGCCGTTCCTGCTCATCGCACTCGGCCTGCAGAGCTCGCAGCGCATGCTCGGCTTCCTGCGCCGGCACCGTCTCGCGATCATGCGGATCGGCGGCGGGCTGCTCGTGCTCATCGGCCTCGCGCTGGTCACGGGCCTGTGGACGACGTGGACGTCGACCATGCAGGGCTGGATCGACGGCTACGTGACGGTGGTGTGAGATGACCGAGCGGACCGGCCAGACCGAGAGGTCGGAAGAGCGTCCGACGACGCCGACGGGCTACCGCCCCGAGGGCATCGACGACGCGTTCTCCGCGGGCGACGGCCCGGGGGACCGAACGCCGTCGGGTGGCGAGGGCGGCACGGGAGGCGACGGCGGCCCGGCGCTCCCGAGGCTCGGCTGGCGCGGCACGCTGCGGTGGACCTGGCGCCAGCTCACGAGCATGCGCGTCGCGCTCATGCTCCTCATGCTGCTCGCGGTCGCGGCGGTGCCCGGCTCCGTCCTGCCGCAGCGCCCGCAGGACCCGGCGGCCGTGCTGCGCTACCTCCAGGAGAACCCGACGACGGGGGAGTGGCTCGACCGGCTCGGCTTCTTCGACGTCTACGCCTCGGTGTGGTTCTCGGCCATCTACATCCTGCTGTTCGTCTCGCTCGTCGGGTGCATCCTGCCGCGCACGAAGGCGCACTGGCAGGCGCTGCGCACACGACCCCCGCGCACGCCGCGACGCTTCGACCGCTTCCCGGCGCAGGCGCGCGCCGTCACCGACGCGTCGCCGGACGACGTCGTCGCGGCGGCGAGCACCCACCTGCGCGGCCGGCTGCGCTGGCTGCCGACGTTCCGCGTGGACACGGACGCCGAGGAGGCCGCCCCGGCGCGGGGCCGCGCCGCCGCGCGGCCTGCGGCACGCACGGTGTCCGCCGAGCGGGGCTACGTGCGCGAGACCGGCAACCTGCTGTTCCACCTGTCGCTCGTCGGCCTCCTGGTCGCCGTCGCGACGGGCCAGCTCCTGCACTACCGCGGCCAGGCGATCGTCACGGAGGGCCGCGGGTTCGCGAACGCGGTCGTCGACTACGACACGTTCGAGAACGGCGCGTGGTTCCGGCCGTCGTCGCTCGTGCCGTTCTCGATGACGCTCGACGCGTTCGAGTCGGAGTTCGCCCAGGACTCCGTCGCGTTCGCGCAGTCGCGCGACTTCACCGCGACGGTCACCGTGCGCGACCCCGACGGCACGACCCACGAGGAGACCATCAAGGTCAACCACCCGCTCACCGCGGGGGGCGCCAAGATCTACCTCCAGGGCAACGGGTTCGCGCCCGAGGTCACGGTGCACGACGCCGACGGCGAGGTCGCGTTCTCCGGCCGGGTGCCGTTCCTGCCCGAGGACACGATGTACACCTCGCGCGGCGTCATCAAGGTGCCCGACGTGTCCTCCGGCCTCGACCAGGTCGGCCTCGTCGGGTACTTCCTCCCGACGGCCCAGCTCAGCGAGGACGGCGAGACCGCGGCGTCGGTGTACCCGCAGCCGATCAACCCGCTGCTCGTGCTCGAGGTCTACCGCGGCGACCTCGGCCTCGACGAGGGCCTGCCGCAGAACGTCTACCGCCTCGACACCGACGACCTCACGCCGTCGGTCGACGAGGACGGCGAGCGCGTGAAGCTGCTCGTCGCGCCGGGCGAGACGGTCGACCTGCCCGACGGCCTCGGCACGATCACGTTCGACTCGCTGCCGCGCTACGTCGCGCTCGACCTGCGCCACGACCCGTCGCTCACGTGGGTGCTCGTGTTCGCGCTCGGCGCGCTCACGGGGCTCGCCGTCTCGCTGTTCACCCCGCGCCGCCGCGTGTGGGTGCGCGCGTGGCGCGAGGAGGTGCCCGGGACGGACGACGACGCGCCGCGCGAGCGCACCGTCGTCGCCGTCGCGGGCCTCGCCCGCGGGGACGACGCCGGCCTCCAGGGCGAGGTCGACTCGCTTCTCGCCGCGCTCCCGGGCGTGGCACCATCGGGTGAGGGTGACCTCACCTCGTCGCCGGGACGCGCACCGGCCGACCGCACCCGCTCCACCGCGCGTCCCGTACAGGACCCGACCGCGCGACCGCGCACGAAAGGCTGACCGATGACCGTAGCCGAGCTGAGCCAGGACCTCGTCTGGGCCGCTGCGACTGCCCTGACCGTCGCGCTCGTCGCGTTCGCGATCGACCTCGCGCGGCTCGCGGGCCGCGCCGACGACGAGCGGGCCGAGGCGCGGGCCGACGCGAAGGCGCCCGGCGCGGAGGTGCTCGCGGGCGCGGGCGCGCCCGTCTCGCCGTACGGCCCGGACGCGCCGGACGCCGTCGACGCCGCACCCGTCGCCGCGCCCGAGCCGTCGCGCAAGGCCGCCAACATCGGGATCTCGCTCACGTGGCTCGGGACGGCGCTGCTGCTCGTCGCGATCGTCACGCGCGGCATCGCCGCGGGGCGCGCGCCGTGGGCCAACATGTACGAGTTCACGCTCGTCGGCTCCTTCGTGGCCCTCGCGGTGTTCCTCGGCGTCTCCCTCAAGCGCGACGTGCGCTTCCTCGGGTCGTTCGTGACCGGCCTCGCGGTGCTCTTCGTCGTGCTCGCGCAGAACGCGTTCTTCGTCGCCGCGACCGGCGTGCAGCCCGCGCTCCAGTCCTACTGGCTCGTCATCCACGTGGGCGTCGCGATCATCGCGACGGGCATCTTCACCGTCGCGTTCGTCACGTCGGTGCTCCAGCTCCTGCGCGACTCGCGCGACTCCGGGAACGCGTTCCTCGGCGCGCGCGGCTGGCGCTGGCTCGACTCGACGCCGGGGCCGCTCCAGCTCGAGGCGCTGAGCTTCCGCCTCAACGCGGTCGCGTTCGTGCTGTGGACGTTCACCATCATCGGCGGCGCGATCTGGGCCGAGCACGCGTGGGGCCGCTACTGGGGCTGGGACCCCAAGGAGGTCTGGAGCTTCGTCGTCTGGATCGTGTACGCGGCGTACCTGCACGCCCGCACGACCCGCGGCTGGTCCGGGCGCCGGGCGGCGTACTTCGTGATCGTCGGCTACGCGTGCGTGCTGTTCAACTTCACGGGCGTGAACCTGCTGTTCAACGGCAAGCACTCGTACTCGGGCCTCACCCCGGGCGACTGACCCGGTCCGACGTCGAGCCTCACCGAGCGCTGCGTCCCCGCGCGACCGCTGCGTCCAGACACGCAGCGCTCGACCGCGGACGCAGCGCTCGACCGCGGACGCAGCGCTCGACCGCGGGCGCAGCGCTCGACGGCGGACGCAGCGCTCGACCTGCGCGCGGTGGGTCGGTCAGCGGGCGGTGTCGTCACCGTCGTCGGAGCCGTTGCTCGCCCCGGGACGCCGTGCGTCGCCCTCGTCCTCGGTCCGGGCGTCCTCCGTCGAGTCCGCGGCCGTCGGGGGAGCGTCCTCCGTCGCGGGTGAGGGCGCCTCGTCCCGCGCCTGGCGCCGCTGCTGCTGCTCGAGCCGCCAGAGGAACTCCGGGTCGTCGTCGGGCGCGACGGGGGCGTTGCGACGCCGGCGCGTGCCGCCGCTCGACGAGCCGCTCGAGGGGCGCCCGCCCGCGTACCGCGAGCCCGAGCGCGACGCGGAGCGCTTGACGAGGATCCACGCGATGGGGCCGAGGAACGGCAGCAGGATGATGAGGACGATCCACAGCCCCTTGGGGATGCCGCCGCGCTCCTCCTCGTCGCTCGAGGCGAGGTCGACGAGCGCGTAGACCGCGAGGCCGACGGCGATGAGGGGGAGCAGCACGCGAAGCATGGCTCCAGCCTACGGGCCGTACCCTGGAGTCGTGCCTGTCGTCGTCTACTCGGTCCTGCGTCTGCTGCTCTTCGCCGCCGCGCTGGGCGTGCTCTGGTTCGCCGGCCTCCGGGGCTGGCTGCTCGTCCTCGTCGCCGCGGTCGTCGCGCTCATGCTGTCGTACCTGACCCTGCGCAAGCCCCGCGAGGCCGCCTCGCGCTATCTCGCCGCGCGGGCCGAGCACCGCACGCGCACGGGCGAGCGGTTCTCGCGCGAGATCGAGGACGACGCGGCGGCCGAGGACGCGGCCCTCGACCGCGAGGAGAACGCCGCCGCGCCGGGCACGGACCCGGCGCCGACCGAGCAGCCCGGGACGTCGTCGGCCCGCTGAGCCGCCGGGACCGCGGCCTGCCGACGCTCAGAGCGCGAGCCCGACCCCCAGCAGCACGCCGTACGCGAGCTCGAACAACCCGGTCCCGGCCAGCACCGGCACGAGGAGCGGCCCGCGCGCACCCGCGATCACCGGGAGCGTGAGGAGCACGGCCGGCAGCAGGAGGACCAGGGTGCCGAGCGCCCAGGGCGACGCGAACGCGCACACGACCGCCAGCAGCAGCGGGACCCAGATCATCGCGACGTAGGCCCGGCGGGCACGGAAGTCGCCGAGCCGGACCGCGAGCGTGCGCTTGCCCGCGACGACGTCGGTCGGGATGTCGCGGATGTTGTTCACCATGAGGATGGCGCACGCGAGCAGCCCCACCGCGACCGCGGCGACGGCCGACGGCCACGTGACCACGCCCGCCTGCGTGTAGGTGGTGCCGAGCGTGGCGACCAGGCCGAAGAAGACGAAGACCCCGACCTCGCCCAGGCCCCGGTAGCCGTACGGGTTGCGGCCGCCCGTGTAGTACCAGCCCGCGAGGATCGCGAGCGCGCCCACGGCGATCAGCCACCAGTGGCCGGTCACCGCGCAGAGCACGAGCCCGAGCACGGCGGCGACGCCGAAAGCGCCGAACGCCGCGGCGCGCACCTGCCCGGGTCGCGCGGCGCCGGTCGCGGTGAGCCGCATGGGGCCGACGCGGTCGAGGTCGGTGCCGCGCACGCCGTCGGAGTAGTCGTTCGCGTAGTTCACGCCCACCTGGAGCGCGAGCGCGACGCCGAGGGCGAGCAGCGCGGGCCAGAAGGCGAAGCCGTCCACCTGGGCCGCGGCGCCGGAACCGACGATGACGGGCGTCGCGGCGGCGGGAAGGGTGCGCGGGCGCGCGCCCGCGACCCACTCGGTGGTGCTGGCCATGGTGCTCCGTCTCGGTCGTGCGGGTCGTGCAGGCTGGTGGGGCCGCGGGCGGCTCAACCGGGGCGGGCCTGGAGGTGCCCGACGGCGAGCCGCGCCACCGCGGCGCGGTCCACCTTGCCGGGCCCGCGGCGCGGAAGCTCCGCGACGACGAGCACGTGACGCGGTGCGGCCGCCCGCTCCAGCCTATCCGCGACGTGGTCCCGGACCGTGGCGACGAGCGCGGCCGGAGCGTCCGCGACCCCGGTCCCGGTCCCGGGGCCGGGGCCGGGGCCGGGGGCCGAGCCGGGAGCGGCGGGCGCGGCCGTCGTGACGACCGCGACGACCTCCTGCCCCCACTCCGGGTGCGGCACGCCGACGACGCACGCCTCGCCCACGCCGTCGACCTCGGCGACCAGGGCCTCGACCGCGGCCGGAGCGACGTTGACGCCGCCCGAGACGACGACGTCGTCCGCCCGGCCGAGCACGGTGAGCGAGGGCCCGCCCGGCGCCCCGTCGAGCCGGCCGAGGTCGCTGGTGCGGAACCAGCGCGTGCCGTCGTCGTCGGTGCGGAACGCGTGCGCGGTCGCGGCCGGGTCGCCGAGGTAGCCGTCGGCGAGGAACGGTCCGGAGAGCTCGACGACGCCCGTGGCGCCGCCCGGCCCGTCCGTGGGCGTGGGCTGTGCGAGGCGCACGCGCGCGCCCGCGAGCGGGACGCCGTCGTACACGCACCCGCCGCTCGTCTCCGTCATGCCGTACGTGGTCACGACGCGCGCGCCGGCCGCCCGCGCGCGGCGCAGCAGCGCGGGAGGCGCGGCGGCACCGCCGAGCAGGACCGCGTCGAGGGCGCGGAGCGCGTCGAGTCCCGCGCCGCCGCCGTCGGAGCCCGCGTCCGCCGCGGCGAGGAGGCGGTGGAGCTGCGTGGGGACGAGCGAGACGTACCGGCGCTCGGCGCTCGGCGCCCGGGCGACGAGCGCGGCGAAGCCGGCCGGGGTGAACGGCTCGTCCTCCGGCGCGACCGTGAGGCCCCGCTCGGCCGCGTGCGCGCGGGCGACCACCTGCACGCCCGCGACGTGCGTCGCGGGCAGCGTGAGGAGCCAGTGCCCGGGTCCGCCCAGCCGCTCGTGCGTCGCGGCGCCCGAGGCGCGCAGCGCCGCCGCGGACAGCACGACCTCGCGCGGCGCGCCTGTCGAGCCCGACGTGCGCAGGACGAGCGCGGCGCCCGGTGGCACGTCGACGTGCCCGGGCCGGGGGAGCGGCGGGACGGGCGCCACCGGGGGACCGGCGCCGTCGAGCGCGGCGCCGACCGCCGCGACCAGGGCGTCGAGATCGGCGGGGACGACGGCGCGGTTCACCGGATCAGCGTAGGCCGGGCCGTAGGGTGACCGGGAAGCGCGCGTCCGTCGCAGGGGCAGAGCCAGGACCGGGTCCTGGACCGACGGGAAGGTCGAGGATGACGAGGACGGGACGAGGACCCGGTGCGGTCCGGGCGGGGCTGGTGGTCGCGCTCGCCGTGGCGTCGGTCCTGCTCGCGGGGTGCGGCGGCGAGCCGGCCGCGCCCACGACGGAGACCGTCGACGCGGACGTGTCCGCGGACAAGGGGGCACCGCCGACGCCGGACGTGCCGCTCGTCTGGCCGCTGACCGGCATCGAGGCCGAGGAGGTCGCGGACCGCCCGGCGCTCGCGGTGAAGATCGAGAACGCACCCCAGGCGCGCCCGCAGACCGGCCTCGAGCAGGCCGACGTCGTGTGGGAGGAGGTCGTCGAGGGCGGCATCACGCGCTTCGTCGCGGTCTACCACTCGCAGGTCCCCGAGAGCGTGGGGCCGGTGCGCTCGGTCCGGCCGATGGACCCGGCGATCGTCGGCCCGCTGCACGGGATCCTCGCGTACACCGGCGGGCAGCAGCCGTTCATCGATGCCGTGCGCGCGGCGGGGGTCCAGTCGGTCGTCATGGACGAGGGTGACGACGGGTTCACCACGACCCGCGCGCGCCGTGCGCCGCACAACGTGTACGGCAGCCCGGAGGAGCTCTGGGCCCAGGCGGACGACGACCGCACCGCGCCCCCGCCCGCCCAGCTCGTCTTCGCCCGGGAGCCGGGGACCGGCACGGCCACCGTGGCGGGCAGCGCCGCGAACCGGATCGACGTGCGGCTCACGTTCGCGAGCAGCGCGGTGTGGGAGTGGAACGCGGACGAGGGTCGCTACGTGCGCAGCGAGGGCGACGCTCCTGCCGTGTCGTCGGACGAGGTGCGGCTCTCGGCGACGAACGTCGTGCTGCTGTCCGCGCCGATGGAGGACACGGCGTTCAAGGACCCGGCGGGGGTGCCCGTCCCGGAGACGAAGCTCGTGGGGACCGGCGAGGGCGTCGTCGCGAGCGGCGGCAAGCAGGTACCGGTGACGTGGTCCAAGGAGACGGTCGAGTCCCCGGTGGTGCTCACCGGGGCGGACGGGAAGCCGGTCGAGCTCGAGCCCGGCGCCTCCTGGATCGAGCTCGTGCCGACCGGGTCGGGGAGCTGGGAGATCGGCTGAGCACCCCTCTCGCCCGGCGGTGGTCTCCGGGGTCCTCCCCACGGCGTACGACCGCTCCGCCCCGAGGGGGACCGGCGGACAGCCAGGTCGAGCCGCGGGGCCGACGCGGTGACGAGGCCCCGCGCGGCACCGTGGAGTCATGGCAACCGTCGTCCCGCACCCCGTCCACCCGTCCCAGCCCGGCACCCCCGGTGAGGGAGCCGCGCAGCGCTCGACCGAGGGCCAGCTCCCGCCGTCCTACGCGCCGCGCACGCCGCGCGACGACGAGCCCGGCGCCGCCCGCTCCGCCGCGCCCGTCGCGATCTCGGTCGGGCTCCTGTTCGGCCTCGCCGTCGCCGCGGCGTTCGTCGGCCGCGGCCTCATCGAGATGCTGACGAGCCTCGTCGCCGGCTCCTGACCCGCCGGGTCAGAACGCGTAGCCGAACCGGCCCCAGTCCGGGTCGCGCCGCTCCAGGAACGCGTCGCGCCCCTCCACGGCCTCGTCGGTCATGTAGGCGAGCCGCGTCGCCTCGCCCGCGAAGACCTGCTGGCCCATGAGCCCGTCGTCCGCGAGGTTGAACGCGAACTTGAGCATCCGGATCGCCTGCGGCGACTTCGACGCGATCGTGCGCGCGTAGTCGATCGCCAGCGCCTCGAGGTCCGCGTGGTCCGCGACCTCGTTCACCGCCCCCCACTCGTACGCGTCCTGCGCCGAGTACTCCCGCGCGAGGAAGAAGATCTCCCGCGCCCGCTTCTGCCCCACCTGCCGCGCCAGGTACGCGGAGCCGTAGCCGCCGTCGAACGAGCCGACGTTCGCGTCGGTCTGCTTGAACCGCGCGTGCTCGCGGCTCGCGATCGACAGGTCCGCGACGACGTGCAGCGAGTGCCCGCCGCCCGCCGCCCACCCGTTGACGACCGCGACCACGACCTTGGGCATCGTCCGGATGAGCCGCTGCACCTCGAGGATGTGCAGGCGCCCCGCGCGGGCCGGGTCCACCGCGTCGCGCGTGTGCACGTCGCCGCCGCCGTCGGGCGCGGTCGTGTACTGGTAGCCCGAGCGCCCACGGATCCGCTGGTCGCCCCCGGAGCAGAACGCCCACCCGCCGTCCTTGGGGGAGGGGCCGTTGCCCGTGAGGAGCACCGTCCCCACGTCGGACGTCATGCGCGCGTGGTCGAGCACGCGGTACAGCTCGTCCACGGTGTGGGGGCGGAACGCGTTGCGCACCTCCGGGCGGTCGAACGCGACGCGCACCACGGGCAGGTCGCGCACGACGGTGCCGTCCGTGTCGCGCTCCACGCCCCGGTGGTACGTGACGTCGGTCAGCTCCTCGAACCCGGCGACGTCGCGCCACGCGCCCGGGTCGAACGTCTCGGACACCTGGCGGGGGAGCGCGTGCGCGCGGCGGTCGTCGGCGGGGACGGCGGAGGGGGGTTCGGAGCTGCTCACGGTCGTCACGGTAGCCGCTGCGGGGCGAGGCCCGCGCCCGGCGCGGGGACCCGTTCGTCGGCGTGGGGCGCGGGCGCCGGGGCGGCGCCGTCTCGCGGCGGCGCCGAGAGGCCGAGGACGAGGCCGGCGCCGACGACGAGCGTCCCGACCAGGGAGCGGGCGTCGAGCGCCTCGAACCCGAGGGCGACCGAGGTCACGAGCGCCGCGACGGGCAGGAGGCCCGCGAACAGACCGGCCCGCGCGGGGCCGATCGCGGCAAGCCCGGAGTACCAGAGCAGGAACGCCACGGCTGTGACGACGACGGCGAGGTAAGCGAGCGCGGCGAGCTCGGCGGCCTCGGGGGCGACGAGGAACGGCTGCCCCGTGACCTGCTGCCGGACGACGCCGAGCACGGCGAGCTGGGGGACGGCCAGGACGCACGCGTACGCGGAGACGCGCAGCGCGCCGAGCGTCGGCAGGAGCGGCACGGCGAGCAGCGAGAAGCACACCTCGCACGCGAGCGCCCCGAGCGCGAGCGCGACGCCGACCGGGTCCCCCGAGCCGCCGCCCTCGACGACCACGACGCCGGCCGTCACCACGACCGCCGCCGCGAGGGTCCGGACCGCGACGCGGCGCGCCCGGAGCGCGGCGGCCGCGGCGAGCACCACGGGCGAGGCGCCGACGACCGCCCCGACGAGGGACGGGTCCGCGCGCCCCGCGCTCTCGACGACGAGGACGCTGAACCCCACGAGACCGGTCGCCGCGAGCGCGGTCAGGCGCAGCAGCGCGCGCGGTGACGGCAGGACCCACGGCACGCGCCGCGCGGCGAGGACGGCGAGCAGGACGAGCGCCGCGACGGCGTAGCGTGCGGCCTGCCCGCCGAGGACCGGGAAGTCGGCGAGGGCGGCGGACGCGACGAACGACGAGCCGACGATCACCATGCCGACGGCGCACCGGAGGTCGCCGGACCGCGTCGGGCCGGGAGGGCCGGGCGCGCTGCCGCCGTCGTCGGACGGGATGCCGTGGGAGGGGCGGGGAGCGTGGGCCATGCGTCGACCGTAGGGTCGTGCCTGGACCAGGGTGCAGGTCCAGATCGTGCCTGGTTCACTGGGCCAGATGACGACCCGGATCGAGCCCGACGCGCTGCTGCTCGCCCTCGGGCCACGACCGGGCCGCGACGTCGGCCGATGGCTCCACGTCGGTCTGCGCGCGGCCGTGGTGGACGGCCGGCTCGAGGCGGGCGCCGTGCTCCCGTCGAGCCGCGACGCGGCGGCGGCGCTCGGCGTCTCGCGCGGCACGGTGACCACCGCCGTCGACGTGCTCGTCGGCGAGGGGCTGCTCGTGTCCCGGCCTCGTTCGGGGGTGGTCGTGGCGGCGCTGCCCGCGCCGCCGTCGGGCGGTGCGGGGACGGCGGCGCCCCGCCCGACCGGCACGGCACCCGGCACGGGGCCCGACGCCGAGCCCGGCACCTGGCCCGGCCCGGCGCCGGGGGCGCGGCCCGTGAGCGTCGGCACGCCCGACCCCGCTCTCTTCCCCCGCGCCGCGTGGGCGCGCGCCGTGCGCGACGGCGTGCGGGGCCTGGCCGACGCCGACCTGGGCTACCCCGACCCCCAGGGGCTGCCGGCGCTGCGCGAGGCGCTCGCGGTCCACCTGCGGCGCGCGCGGGGGGCGCACGTCACGGCGGACGGCGTGGTCGTGGTGAGCGGGGTCGCCCAGGCGCTCTCCCTCCTCGCCCGGCTGCTCGCCGCGGGACGGGTCGCGGGCCCCGCCCCCGCGGGGCGGGCGGCGGTGGCCGTCGAGGACCCGTCGTCGCGCGGGGCGCTCGAGCTGCTGCGCGACGCCGGCCTGCGGACGGTCGGCGTGCCCGTGGACGCCGACGGCCTGCGCGCCGACCTGCTGCCCGACGACGCGCGCGCCGTCCTCGTGACGCCCGCCCACCAGTTCCCGCTCGGGGTCGTCCTCGGTCCCGCGCGACGGCGCGCGCTGCTCGCGTGGGCGGCGGCGGGCGACCGCCTCGTGCTCGAGGACGACTACGACGCCGAGCTGCGGTACGACCGGCAGCCGGTGGCCTCCGTGCAGGCCCTGGACCCCGAGCGTGTCGTCCTGCTCGGCTCGGTGTCCAAGCTGCTCTCGCCCGCGCTGCGGCTCGGCTGGGTCGTGGCGCCGCCGCGCGTCGTCGGGCCGCTGGTGGAGGCGAAGCGGCACGCGGACCTCGGGACCTCGGTGCCCGAGCAGGCGGCGCTCGCGGCGCTGCTCGGGTCGGGCGCCTACCAGCGGCACCTGCGCCGGGCCCGGCTCGTGTACCAGCGACGGCGTCGTCTGCTGCTCGACGCGCTCGCGCGCGCCCTGCCGGGGGTGGAGGTGGGCGGGGTCGCCGCCGGGCTGCATCTCGTCGTGCCGCTCCCCGGCCCGGCCGCCGAGCGTGCCGCGGTCGACGGTCTGCACGCGGTCGGGGTGCCGGCCGAGCCGCTCAGCGGGACGGGGGTGGACCGCCACGAGGCCGGGGTGGTGGTGGGCACCGCGCGCGTGCGCGAGGGTGACGTCGGGCTCGTGGCGGACGTGCTGCGGGCGGCGGCCTTGACCCGGCCCGATTAACTGGTACTTTAGTACCAGTTCTGCGCACGACGGCGGGCCCTGCCACCCGGTGCGTCGACCCGAGGGAGTCTCCTCATGGCATGGATCGTCCTCATCCTCTCCGGCATGCTCGAGGCCGGCTGGGCCCTGAGCCTCAAGGCGTCGCACGGCTTCACCAGGCTCTGGCCGAGCGTCGCGTTCGTCGTCATGCTCGTCCTGAGCATGGTCGGCCTGAGCATCGCCCTGAAGTCCTTGCCCGTCGGCGTGGCCTACGGTGTCTGGGTGGGGATCGGTGCCTCGCTCACCGCCGTCCTCGCCGTCGTCCTGTTCGACGAGCCCGTCACGGTCCTCAAGGTGATCTCCCTCGTGCTGATCGTCGCGGGGGTCGTCGGGCTCAACCTCTCCGGGGGAGGGCACTGACACCCATGCCGACCGAGACCGTCGACCCGCGGCCCGCGCCGCGCCGCCAGGCCCGCGGGGTCGCGCGCCGTGACGCGATCGTCCGCGCCGCCGCGGACCTCATCCTCCAGGAGGGCCCGGCTTCGGTGACCCACCGCGCCGTCGCGTCCCGGGCCGACGTCCCGCTCGCCGCCACGACGTACTACTTCACCGGCCTCGACGACCTCATCGGCGCGGCCGGCGAGGTCGTCGTCGCCGGGTGGGCGGACCATGCCCGCGGCGCGGCCGCGCGGGCCGCGCGGGGCGGCGACCGCGCGCGCGAGGACGCGCACGTGCTCGTCGACGCCGTCCTGCCGCCCGGGGGCGAGAGCGAGCTGCGCGGCTTCTACGAGCACCTCGTGGGCGCGGGTCGTTACCCCGCGCTCGCCCGGGCCTACGGCGAGGGCCGGCAGGGCCTCGACGACGCCGTCGGGCAGCTCCTCGCGGTTCGCGGCCTCGCGAGCGTGCCGCCCGCGCTGCTCATCGCCGTGGTGGACGGCGCCGCCGTGAGCGCCCTGAGCGAGGGGCGCGACGTGCGCGCGCTCGCCGTGCAGCTCGTCGGCGAGCTCGTGGGCCGCCCTCGCGCGAGCTGACGGCCCACCGCCGGCGACGTGGGACCGCCCGCGGTGGCCTAGCCTGGAACGCGTGCCCGACCCTCTCGAGACCGTCGTCTACCGCACCCCTCTGACCACGCGGTTCCGCGGGCTCGACGCGCGCGACGGCGTGCTGCTGCGCGGGGAGGCCGGGTGGGGCGAGTTCTCCCCGTTCTGGGACTACGACGACGTCGAGTCGGCGTCCTGGTTGCGCGCGGCCCAGGAAGCCGCGCACCAGGGCTGGCCGGACGCCGTGCGCGACCGCGTGCCCGTCAACGTCACCGTGCCCGCGGTCGGGCCCGACCGCGCGCGCGAGCTCGTCGCCGCGTCCGGAGGGTGCCGCACCGCGAAGGTCAAGGTCGCGCAGCGCGGGCCCGACGGCGCGCTCGAACCCCTGGGCGCCGAGGTCGCGCGCCTCGAGGCCGTGCGCGACGCGCTCGGCCCCGGTGGGCGCGTGCGGGTCGACGCGAACGGCGCGTGGGACGTCGACGAGGCGTTGCGCCGGCTCCCCGCGCTCGACCGCGCGGCGGGCGGGCTGGAGTACGTCGAGCAGCCCTGCGCGGACGTCGCGGGGCTCGCGGCCGTGCGGCGCGGCCAGCGGGGCGACGCCGCGGTGCCGGTCGCCGCCGACGAGTCGATCCGCCGGGCCGCCGACCCCCTCGCGGTGGTCCGCGCCGACGCCGCGGACGTCGTCGTGCTCAAGGTGCAGCCGCTCGGCGGCGTGCGCGCGTGCCTCGACCTCGCCGAGCAGGTCGGCCTGCCCGTCGTCGTGTCGTCCGCGCTCGAGTCGTCCGTCGGCATCGCCGCGGGCGTCGCGCTCGCGGCCGCGCTCCCCGAGCTGCCCTACGCGTGCGGGCTCGCGACCGTGAACCTCTTCGTCGCCGACGTGGCCGACCCGCCCCTCGTGCCCGTCGACGGTGCGCTGCCCGTCGTCCGCCCCGAGCCCTCCGCCGCGGCGCTCGCGGCCACCGCGCCCGACGACGAGACGGACCGTCGCTGGCGCCGACGGCTCGACCGCGTCGCCGGCCTGGTGCTCGCGGGAGGTGCGCGATGAGCGCGCCCGGGACCCCGCCCGGCTCGCGCGCCGGGACGCCGCCCGACGGCTCGGAGCTCGACGCTCTGCTCGACGGCCTGGACGCACAGCCGCCCGCGGTGCGCAGCGCGTTCGCGCTCGTGCACCGGCTGCTGCACGAGGGCGTCGCGGACGTCGTCCTCGCGCCCGGGTCGCGCAGCGCGCCGCTCGCCTACGCGCTCGCGGCGGCGTCCGACCTCGGGCACCTCACGCTGCACGTGCGGGTCGACGAGCGCGCGGCCGGCTTCGTCGCCGTCGGCCTCTCGCGCGGCGCGGGACCGGTCGTGCGCGGCGGGGTCGCGCTGCCCCGGCCGGTCGCGGTCGTCACGACCTCTGGGACGGCCGTCGCGAACCTCCACCCCGCGGTGCTCGAGGCGCACCACGCGGGCGTCCCGCTCGTGCTCCTCACCGCCGACCGACCGCACGAGCTGCGCGGCACGGGCGCGAACCAGACGACGCACCAGGCCGGGATCTTCGGCGCGGCGGTGCGGTTCGCCGCGGACGTCCCGGCGCCCGACGGCCGCCCGGGCGAGGTGCGCGACCTCCTCGCCGTCGCGACGCGTGCGCTCGCCGAGGCGGTCGGCGCGCGCTCGGGGCACCCCGGCCCGGTGCACCTCGACCTCGCGTACCGCGAACCCCTCGTCCCCGGCGTCGCGACCGGCGTCGACGCGCTCGCCAGGCCGGGTACCGACCCGCGCGGTGTCCGCTCGGCCGTCGTGCTGCCCCCCGCGGTGCCGCCCGTGCCGTCGGGCTCCCCGCCGCGCGACGACGCCGCGCTCCTCGGCGCTCCCGTCGCACCTGTCGCGGTGCCGGTCCCCGGCGTACGGACCGTCGTCGTCGCGGGCGACGGCGCGGGCCGCGTCGCGCGCGACCTCGCCGAGGCGCGCGGCTGGCCGCTGCTCGCGGAGCCGTCCTCGGGGGCGGCCGGCGGCCCGAACCTGGTCGTCGCGCACGCGCTCGTGCTCGGTGTCGACGGGCTCGTGGACGGCGTGGAGCACGTCGTCGTCCTCGGTCGGCCGACCCTCTCGCGGCCCGTGCAACGCCTGCTCGGGCGGCCCGACGTCGAGGTGAGCGTCGTCGCGCCGGGCGCCGGCCCGTGGCCCGACGCCGCGCGCAACGCCTCCACGGTCCTGACGGCGGTACCCGAGCGGTGGCTCGACCCGCGCCCGGGCGTCCGGGACCCGTCCGAGGTCGTGCCGGGGCCGCCGTCGGGCGACGCGACCGACGCGGTGTGGCTCGCGCGCTGGCGCGCGGCGTCGGTCGCGGCCGCGGAGGTCGTCGCCGGGGCGACCGGCGGGACGCTGACCGACGGCCCGAGCGTCGCGCGCGCCGTCGTCGGGTCGTGCGGACCGGACGACCTCCTCGTGGTCGGGTCCTCCAACCCCGTGCGCGACCTGGCGCTCGTGCTCGGCCTCGACGCCGACGCGCCGCGCGTCCTCGCGAACCGCGGCCTCGCCGGGATCGACGGCACCGTGTCCACCGCGCTCGGCGCCGCGGTGGCCACCGCCCGCCCGCACCGGCGCACGCGCGCGCTGCTCGGTGACCTCACGTTCCTCCACGACGCGGGCGGCCTCCTGCGCGGTCCGCACGAGCCGCACGTCGACCTCCAGCTCGTCGTGGTGAACGACGACGGCGGCTCGATCTTCGCCGGTCTCGAGCCGGGCGGGCTCGGGGACGCGTCCGAGGCGGCGGCCCGCACGTTCGAGCGGGTCTTCGCGACCCCGCACGAGGCGAACCTCGCCCAGCTCTGCGCCGGGTACGGCGTGGACCACCAGCTCGTGCAGGACGTCCCCTCGCTGCGGCACGCGCTGGCGACCCCGAGCCACGGCGTCCAGGTGCTGGAGGTGCGCGTGTCCCGGGCGGAGCGACGGCAGGCCGGCCTGGCCCTGGCGGGGCGGGTGCGTGACGCCGTCCGCGCGACGCTCGTGGCGGACCGCTGACGACGCGTCAGAACTCGCAGCGAACTCCCAGGCTCGTTCAAGCCTCGTTCAAGCGCGGCGGTGTGAAGTAGTGGGCAGAACCGAGGAGGCCCACCATGACGAACATCCCGGGCACGGAGCCCACCCCCACCACGCCGGCCCCCGACGCGCCCGCGTCGACGCCGGCCGCCACTCCCGCCGCGACGACGTCGGCCGCGACGACGCCCGCCGCCGCCGAGCGTGCCGCGTCGGTCGCTGCCGAGACGCCCGCCGGGACGCCCACGCAGCCCCTGGCCCCCGTCGCCGCGACCCAGCCGCTCCCGCCGACCGCGGCGCACCCCACGACGCACCCGACGCAGCCGCTCGGTGCGCCGCAGCACGTGCAGCATCTCTCCACGCCGCAGCCCGCCCCCACGGCGCACACCGCGGCGACGCCGATGCCCAACCCGTACGCGCGCCCCGCGCAGTCCGGGCCGCACGCGCCGTCCGGCAGCTTCGGGCCGCCGCCCGCGCCGCCGGTCCCGACCGAGCAGGGCGCGGCGGACACCCCGAGGCGCCGGCGCACGTGGGTGCCCGTCGTCAGCGCCGCGGCCGCGGCCGCGGTCCTCGCGAGCGTCGGCACCGCCGGTCTCACCGGTGCGTTCGGCGCCGACCAGGACTCGGCGTCGCTCGCGGACGTCGGCCAGCACCAGGAGAACACGGCCGCGCCGGTGTCCGACTCGTCGTCGCAGAACCCCGACTGGGAGGCCGTGACGAAGGCCGTCGCCCCGTCGGTCGTCGCGATCCAGGTGCAGACCGCGCAGGGCGGCGCCGAGGGGTCGGGCGTCATCATCGACGACCAGGGCCACGTCGTGACCAACAACCACGTCGTGTCCGGCGCGGAGAACGACACCGTCCAGGTGACGCTCAGCGACGGGCGCCTCTTCGAGGCGAAGATCGTCGGGCTCGACCCGGCGACCGACCTCGCCGTCGTGCAGCTCGTCGACGCGCCCGACGACCTCCAGCCCGCGACGCTCGGCGACTCCGACGACGTGAGCGTCGGCGAGTCCGTCCTCGCGGTCGGCAACCCGCTCGGCCTCGCGAACACGGCGACCACCGGCATCGTGTCGGCCGTCGACCGCCCGGTGTCCGCGTCCGGCGAGGACGGCGGCACGTCCGTCGTGACCAACGCCATCCAGATCGACGCCGCGATCAACCCCGGCAACTCGGGCGGCCCGCTGTTCGACGCGCAGGGTCGAGTCATCGGCATCACGTCGTCGATCGCGACGCTCTCCGGCGGCGGCACCCAGTCCGGCTCGATCGGGCTCGGGTTCGCCATCCCGGTGAACCTCGCGAAGTCGATCGGGCAGCAGCTCATCGAGAACGGCACCGCCGAGCACGCCTTCCTCGGGGTGACGCTCGCGGACGCGACCGCGACCGCGGACGGCGTCACGCGCCGCGGCGCCGAGGTCCAGGAGGTGACCGAGGGGTCACCGGCCGCCGAGGCCGGCATCCGGTCCGGTGACGTGATCGTCGAGATCGACGGCCACGCCGTCGGGGGCGCCGAGTCGCTCACCGCGTTCGTCCGCGAGCGCGCGGCGGGCGCCGAGTCCACGCTGACCGTCGTGCGCGACGGGAAGACGACCGAGCTCGACGTGACGCTCGCGACACGTCCCGCGGGCGACGAGAGCCAGGGGTCCCAGGACGGTCAGGGCCAGCTTCCGGGCCAGGACGGTCAGGGCCAGCTCCCCGGCCAGGGCGAGCAGGGCGGCGACCAGGGTCAGCAGACCGACCCGACCGACCCGGGCAACGTGCCGAACCCGTTCGACTGGTTCTTCGGCGGCCAGGGCTGACCCTGACGGGCGCCCCGCGAGGGGCACCCACGATCTGCGGGGGCGGGTCGTCGTGCCGGCACGCGCGACCCGCACCTCGCGCCACGTCCCGCCGTGACCTCTGACCGCGGCGGGCGGGTGGCCGGACCGTGGACGTCCCCCCGCGGTCGGGGCACCGCACCGAGCGGCCGGCACGGATCCCCGTGCCGGCCGCTCGTCGTCGTCGGGCTCAGTCGGCGGCCACGGTGCTCGGCGCCCACGGCGCGTCGCCGCCCGACGAGCCGGGCGAGGCGGGTGCCTCCACCCGCTTGGTGAAGAAGCCGGCGGTCTCGGCGTAGCCGCCGGAGACGTAGAACTCCTTGGAGAGACCGGTGGCGAGGCCGACGCGGCGCGCGCCCACCTCGGCCGCCCAGTCCTCGGCGCTCTCGAGGAGGAGGCGGCCGATGCCCTGGCGTCGGTGCGACGGGAGGACGGCGACCTCCTCGACCCGGCAGACGATGCCGCTGGACGCGAAGGTCAGGTGCCGGTTCGCGAGCAGGTACCCCACGACGCCGCGGTCGGGCAGCTCCGCCACCGCGAAGTACGTGTCGAGCGCGGCGAGCAGGGGCCCGAAGGACCGTTCGAACGCCTCACGCTCGGGGTCGTGGCGGGGCAGCTCGAGGACGAGCGGCCACACGTCGTCACGGTCGGCGACGACGGCACGGCGGACGAGCACGCCGGACGGCACGCTGGGGCGAGAGACGGAGATCTGGGAGGATTCGGACACCTCCCGAACCTAGCAGCGCGGGGCGCGCCCGGGTCGGGGCGTCCCGGGTGGCGGTCGGGAGTCAGCGCGGGTGACGTTCCGCACCCGGCGCTCGGCCGGTACGGGGCGTCAGGACCCGCCGAGGGCGTAGCGCATCGGCTCGAGCTTCGCCTCCGACTCGGCGACCTCCGCCGACGGGTCGGACGCGGCGACGATCCCGCACCCGGCGAAGAGCCGCACCGACCGGGGGTCGGCGGCCGAGAGCTCCGCCGAGCGCAGCGCGATGCCCCACTCGCCGTCGCCGTCCGCGCCGAGCCACCCGACCGGCCCGGCGTACCGCCCGCGGTCCATGCCCTCGATCTCGCGGATCAGCTCGCGCGCGACGCTCGTCGGCGTGCCGCACACCGCCGCGGAGGGGTGCAGCGCGGCCGCGAGCGCGAGGCTCGTCGGCCCCGTCTCGGCGCTCGTCGAGCCGCCGCCCGACGAGCCGGGCGCGACCGCGCCGCGCGCGAGGACCGCGGTCACGTCCGACGCGAGGTGCATGACGTTCGGCAGGTGCAGCACGAACGGCGCGTCGGGCACGTTCATCGACGAGCAGAACGGGGCGAGCGCCTGCGCGACGGACCGCACGGCGTACTCGTGCTCCTCGAGGTCCTTCGACGACCGGGCGAGCTGCGCTGCGCGCAGGAGCGCCTCGTCGTCGGACAGCCCGCCGCGGCGGATCGTCCCCGCGAGGACGCGCGACGTGACGAGCCCCTTCTCGCTGCGGACCAGGAGCTCGGGTGTCGCACCCACGAGGCCGTCGACGGAGAACGTCCAGCACGCCTCGTACGCCGAGGCGAGCCGGGAGAGCAGCCAGCGCGGGTCCACGGGCTCGGTCGTGTGCGCGACGACGTCCCGCGCCAGGACGACCTTCTCGAGCGCGCCCGAGCGGATGCGCTCGACGCCCTCCGCCACGACCTCGGCCCAGTCGTCCGCCCGCAGCGCGCCGTCGTGCCACGCCACGTCGCCCGGGGACGTCACGGGGACGCGGGGCGTGCGCCGCAGGGCGTCCGCCGGCGACGAGGAGAGCGAGCCGGCGGTGTCGACGGTCGTGAGCCACGCCCGGCCGTCGCGGCGCCCGACGACGACGCGCGGCACGACGAGCACGCCGCCCGCGCGGACCGGGTCGTGCGCGTCGTCGCCGGGGGCGGAGTCGTCGAACGCGAACGAGCCGAACGCGACCGGTCCCGTCCCGGGCAGCCCCACCTCGTCCCGCACGACGGCGCGCGCGAGCGTCTCGTGCCACGCGGACTCGGCGTCGGCGAACCGCCCGGGGCCCCACGTCTCGAGGCGCAGCGCCTCGCCCCAGCCCACGATCCCGTCGCCGCGGCGCACCCAGGCGAGGGGCCGCGCGTCGGGCAGGAGGTCGACGAGGGCGTCCAGACCGCCGGGCAGGTCGGGGATCGGGGTGGTCCGCACGACGATGCTCGGCCTGGGGTGGGGCTGTGCGGCCGTGGCCGACGGTTCTGCAGTCATCGCCTCCCAGCGTAAGCCGCGCGCGCGGGTGCGCCCTGCGGTGCGCCCGGCCACCCGCGGACGTGGAAGCATGGGCGGCATGCCCCGCGCCAACCTGGACAAGAAGCCCTCCGAGGTCGCGTCGATGTTCGACGGGATCGCCTCGCGCTACGACCTGACGAACGACATCATGTCGTTCGGCCAGGACCGTGCCTGGCGCCGGGCGACGGTGCGCGCGGTCGGCGCGCTGCCGGGGGAGAAGGTCCTCGACCTCGCGGCCGGGACCGGGACGTCGTCCGAGCCGTTCGCCGACGACGGGGTGCGCGTCGTGCCGTGCGACTTCTCGTTCGGCATGCTCCAGGTCGGCAAGGAGCGCCGGCCCGACCTGCCGTTCGTCGCCGGTGACGCGACGCGCCTGCCGTTCGCGGACGGCACGTTCGACGCCGTGACGATCTCGTTCGGGCTGCGCAACGTCGTCGACACCGAGGGCGCGCTGCGCGAGATGCTGCGCGTCGTCCGCCCGGGCGGCCGCGTGGTGATCTGCGAGTTCTCGACCCCGACGTGGGCTCCGTTCCGCGTCGTCTACCAGGAGTACCTCGTGCAGGCGCTGCCGCGCATCGCCGCCGCGGTGACGCGCGAGGGCGGCTCGTACGAGTACCTCGCGGAGTCCATCGCGGCCTGGCCCGACCAGGTCGGGCTCGGCCGGCTCCTGCTCCGCGCGGGCTGGGAGAAGGTCGCCTACCGCAACCTCTCCGGCGGGATCGTCGCGCTCCACCGGGGCACGCGTCCCGCCTGACGCCGTCACCGGGCGTGGCCGACGACGGTCGCGTCCCCGGCGCCGGGGCTCCCGCTGCGCCGCTCGGCCGGAGGCGTGCGCCGTCGTCCGGACGCCGCTGACCTCGGACGACGCGTGCCGATGCCGCTGCGCGCGACCCGCGCCGGCCAGCGGAGGCCCGCGGAGGCTAGGTCATCGGCGCGCGGGCCCCCTTGCCCGGCGGTCCCGAGCCACAGGGCCGGGAGTCGTCGCGGGGGAGGACCTTCGTCACAGGATCTCCCAGGGAAGGGTCGCCTTGCTACACATCCCGCGCCGGGAGTGACTAGAGTGGCGATGTCCATTGTGACCGACTTCACAAGGACGGTGGGTGCACCGTGTCCCGACCCGGGTGACGGTGGTCCGCCACGAGGTGTCCCGACGACCGGACGGTGAGGTGAGCACGGTGGGCGCGAGGCTCGACGACGCCGACGTCATCGTCGTGGGCGCGGGTCCGGCCGGCTCCGCGGCGGCCCACTACTGCGCCGCGGCCGGGCTGAGCGTCCTGCTGCTGGAGAAGTCGTCGTTCCCGCGCGACAAGATCTGCGGCGACGGCCTGACGCCCCGCGCGGTCGCCGAGCTCGTGCGCATGGGCGTCCCGACACGGGCCGAGGACGGCTGGATCCGGAACCAGGGCCTGCGCGTCGTCGCGAGCGGCCGCTCGTGGGAGCTCGCGTGGCCCGACCTCGCGTCGTACCCGAGCTACGGCATGGCCCGTGCGCGGCACTCGTTCGACCGCACGCTCGCCGAGCACGCGCAGCGCACGGGGGCCAAGCTCCTCGAGCGCACCGCCGTCACCGGCCCCGTGCTCGACGAGCGCACCGGGCGGGTCGTCGGCGTCACCGCGCGGCCCGTGGACGACAGGGGCCGGCGCGCGGGCGACGAGGTCACCTACCGCGCGCCCGTCGTCATCGCCGCCGACGGCGTCTCGTCGCGCTTCGCGCTCGCGCTCGGCCTCGTGCGGCGCGAGGACCGCCCGATCGGCGTCGCCGTCCGCACCTACTTCCGCACCCCCCGCCACGACGACCCGTGGATGGAGTCCCACCTCGAGCTGTGGGACGGCACGCCCCGCGAGTCCAACCTGCTGCCCGGGTACGGCTGGATCTTCTCGCTCGGCGACGGGACGGCGAACGTCGGGCTCGGCTCGGTGAGCTCGACCCCGGCGCGCCAGTCGGCGGCGAACGTCGACTACAAGGACCTCTTCGCCACGTGGATGCGCAACGCGCCCGCGGAGTGGGAGTTCACCGAGGAGAACCGGCTCGCCCCCGTGCGCGGCGCGGCGCTCCCCATGGGCTTCAACCGGTCCCCGCTGTACACGCGCGGCGTGCTCCTCGTCGGGGACTCGGGCGGCATGGTGAGCCCGTTCAACGGCGAGGGCATCGCGTACGCGATGCAGGCCGGGCGGGCGGCGGCCGACGTCGTCGCCCAGTCGCGCGTACGGCTCACCGACGGCGGTCGCGAGCGCGCGCTCCAGACGTACCCGCGGATCATGCGCCGCGAGCTCGGTGGCTACTACACGCTCGGCCGGTACTTCGTGAAGCTCATCGAGCACCCCGAGATCATGCGGATCTGCACGCGCTACGGGCTCCCGCGCCCGGTCGTCATGCGGTTCGTCCTCAAGCTTCTGTCCGACTGCTACGAGCCCCGCGGCGGCGACTGGGTCGACCACGTCATCGCGGGGCTGACGAGGGTGGTGCCCTCGTCATGAGCCCACGAGGTGGGCCCGCAACGACGCGGGCACCCGCACCACCCACAGGTCTTCCCGGGCACCGCTCGGGCGTTCCCGTCCCGAGCCCCCACTCGAGGAGTACGCGATGACCAACCCGTACGTACCGCTTCTCGTCCTCATGGGCGTGGCCGCCGTGCTGGCTCTCGGCGGCGTGGCCGCGAGCGCGGTCATCGGCCCCAAGCGCTACAACCGCGCCAAGCTCGACGCCTACGAGTGCGGCATCGAGCCCACGCCCCACGCGATCGGCGGCGGGCGCTTCCCGATCAAGTACTACCTCGTCGCCATGACGTTCATCGTCTTCGACATCGAGGTCGTCTTCCTCTACCCGTGGGCGGTCGACTTCGCGACGCTCGCGACCTTCGGCCTCGTCGCGATGCTCGCGTTCCTCGCGCTCATCACCGTCCCGTTCGTCTACGAGTGGCGCCGGGGTGGTCTCGAGTGGGACTGAGCGGGCGACCGACCGTCCGCGCCAGCGGGCACCGGCGAGAGAACTAGGAGAACACCATGGGGATCGAGGAAGCTCCCTCGGGCTTCTTGCTGACCACGATCGAGGACCTCGCGGGGTACCTGCGCAAGGCGTCGCTCTGGCCCGTGACGTTCGGCCTCGCGTGCTGCGCGATCGAGATGATGGCCGCCGGCGCCTCGCGGTTCGACCTGTCGCGCTTCGGCATGGAGGTCTTCCGGGCCTCGCCGCGCCAGGCGGACCTCATGATCGTCGCCGGGCGCGTGAGCCAGAAGATGGCGCCGGTCGTGCGGCAGGTCTACGACCAGATGAGCGAGCCCAAGTGGGTGCTGTCGATGGGCGTGTGCGCGTCCAGCGGCGGCATGTTCAACAACTACGCGATCGTGCAGGGCGTGGACCACATCGTGCCCGTGGACATCTACCTCCCGGGCTGCCCGCCGCGGCCGGAGATGCTCATCAACGCGATCCTCGCGCTGCACGAGCAGATCCAGCACGAGCCGCTCGGCGTGAACCGCAAGGAGGCGGCGCGCGCCGCCGAGGCAGCCGCGCTCGAGGCGACGCCCACGTTCCAGATGAAGGGGCTGCTGCGGTGACGGACGAGAAGACGGGCGGCGGCACGCCTGTGCCGCAGCCCGAGGAGGTCAACGGCCCGCGGTCCGGCGACCTCGTGACCGGGGCGGGCGCTCCGCGCACGCTCGAGGTCGTCGAGGTGCGCGAGGGCATGTTCGGCGTCCACGGCTCGGGCGACACGTCGGGGTACGGCGGGCTCGTCCAGCCCGTCGCGATGCCCGGAGCGAGCCCGCGGCCGTACGGCGGCTGGTTCGACGAGGTCGTGGACGTCCTCGCGGAGGTGCTCGCCGAGGGCGGCACGCGGTTCGAGGCCGCGGTGGAGCGCGTCGTGGTGGACCCGCCCGGCGCGCACGCCGAGCTGACGATCCACGTGCACCGCGACCACCTCGTCGACGTGTGCCGCGCGCTGCGCGACGACCAGGACCTGCGGTTCGAGCTGAGCCTGGGCGTGAGCGGCGTGCACTTCCCGCACGACGTCGGCCGCGAGCTGCACGCCGTGTACCACCTCACGTCGATCACGCACGGGCGTCGCCTGCGCCTCGAGGTGTCGGTGCCCGACGCCGACCCGCACGTCCCGACCACGACGTCCGTCTACCCGACGAACGACTGGCACGAGCGCGAGACCTGGGACTTCTTCGGCATCGTCTTCGACGGCCACCCGTCGCTCGCGCGCATCGAGATGCCCGACGACTGGCCGGGCCACCCGCAGCGCAAGGACTACCCGCTCGGCGGGATCCCCGTCGAGTACAAGGGCGCGACCGTGCCCCCGCCCGACACGAGGAGGTCGTACTCGTGAGCACGCACACCACCGGCGCCCCCGGCGCCGCCCCGCACGCCACGAAGCCGCCCGTGGGCGACTTCGACCAGGGCGTCCCGAGCTTCGAGGCGTCGGGCGGCGACTGGGCCGACATCGCGGAGAGCGCCGTCGCCGCGGCCGCGCTCGGCGAGGAGCGCATCGTCGTCAACATGGGCCCGCAGCACCCGTCCACGCACGGCGTGCTCCGCCTCATGCTCGAGATCGACGGCGAGACGGTCACCGAGGCGCGCTGCGGCATCGGCTACCTGCACACCGGCATCGAGAAGAACATGGAGTACCGGACGTGGACGCAGGGCGTCACGTTCTGCACCCGCATGGACTACCTCGCGCCGCTGTTCCAGGAGACGGCGTACTGCCTCGCGGTCGAGAAGCTGCTGGGCATCACGGACGACGTGCCCGAGCGGGCCAGCGTCATCCGGGTGCTCATGATGGAGCTCAACCGGATCGCGTCCCACCTCGTGTGCCTGGGCACCGGTGGCAACGAGATGGGCGCGACGACCGTCATGACCATCGCGTTCACCGCCCGCGAGGAGATCCTGCGGATCTTCGAGGCCGTGACGGGCCTGCGCATGAACAACGCGTACGTCCGCCCCGGTGGCGTCGCGCAGGACGTCCCGCCGGACCTCGTGGACCAGGTCCGCAAGGCCGACCCGCTCATCCGGCGGTACCTCGGCCAGCTCGGCGACCTCATGCTCGCCAACCCGATCTTCAAGGGCCGCCTCGTCGGCGTCGGGCACCTCAGCCTCGCGGGCTGCATGGCGCTGGGCATCACCGGGCCCGTGCTGCGGTCGACGGGCCACCCGTACGACGTGCGCAAGTCCGACCCGTACTGCGGCTACGAGACGTACGACTTCGACGTCCCGACCGCGACCGGCGCCGACTGCTACGACCGCGTCGTGCTGCGGCTCGAGGAGTGCTACCAGTCGCTGCACATCGTCGAGCAGTGCCTCGAGCGCCTCGAGAGGACGGCCGGGCAGCCCGTCATGGTGGGCGACCGCAAGATCGCGTGGCCCGCGCAGCTCGCGATCGGCAGCGACGGCCAGGGCAACTCGCTCGAGCACATCAAGGAGATCATGGGCACCTCCATGGAGGCCCTGATCCACCACTTCAAGCTCGTCACCGAGGGCTTCCGCGTCCCGGTCGGGCAGGCGTGGCAGACCGTGGAGCACCCGCGGGGTGAGCTCGGGGTGCACCTCGTCTCCGACGGCGGCACCCGCCCCTACCGGGCGCACTTCCGCGACCCGTCGTTCAACAACCTCCAGGCCGTGGCGGCGATGTGCGAGGGCGGCCAGGTGGCCGACGTCGTGGTCGCCGTCGCCTCCCTGGACCCCGTGCTGGGAGGGGTGGACCGATGACCATCGACGCCGGACCTGCGACGAACGGCACGCCCGCCGGCGCGCCGCGCCCCGGGTACGACGCGGAGACGACGGCGCGCCTCGCCGCCGACGCCGCGCAGATCGTCGCCCGCTACCCCGAGTCCCGGTCGGCGCTGCTGCCGATGCTGCACCTCGTGCAGTCCGAGGACGGCTACGTCTCGCGCGACGGCATCCTGTTCTGCGCGGAGCAGCTCGGCCTCACCGCGGCCGAGGTCTCGGCCGTCGCGACGTTCTACACGCAGTACAAGCGCCACCCCAACGGCACCTACACCGTGGGCGTCTGCACGAACACGCTGTGCGCGATCATGGGCGGCGACGCGATCTTCGACGAGCTCTCCGACCACCTGGGCGTCGGGCACGACGAGACGACCGAGGACGGCGCGATCACGCTCGAGCGGGTCGAGTGCAACGCGGCCTGCGACTACGCGCCGGTCATGATGGTCAACTGGGAGTTCTTCGACAACCAGACCCCCGGCTCGGCGACCGACGTGGTCGACCGTCTCCGGGCGGGCGAGGCCGTCGCCCCGACGCGCGGCGCCGCGAGCGTGTGCTCCTTCAAGCAGATGAGCCGCATCCTCGCGGGCTTCCCCGACGGTCGCGCCGACGAGGGCGTCGGCGCCGGCGAGCCCACCCTCGCCGGCCTCCGCCTGGCGCGCGAGCAGGGCTGGACCGCCCCCGGTACCGACCAGGCCTCTACCTCGGCGGACCAGGCCTCTACCTCGGCAGGTGGGGCAGACGCCGCCTCCTCCGCCGGAGGCGAGGGCACGCCCGAGAAGCCGGTCACCGGCGGCGAGCAGTCGAGCGCCGAGCGGAAGCCGACGACCGGCGCCGACGTCGACCCCGGCGGCAAGGCCGAGTCTCCCGGCACCCAGCCCGACCCGTCGAAGGGAGCGGACGCATGAGCGAGCAGCAGGGCACCGTGGCCCGGCCGACCCCGGACCCGCTGACCCCCGTCCTGTCGGACACGTGGGACGCGGACCGGTCCTGGACGCTGGCGTCGTACGTGGACCGCGGTGGCTACGCAGGCCTGCGCGCGGCGCTCGCCCAGGACCCGGCGGACGTCGTCGCGACGGTCAAGGCGTCGGGCCTGCGCGGCCGCGGCGGCGCGGGCTTCCCGACGGGCATGAAGTGGGGCTTCCTGCCCGCGCCCGACGGCGGGCCGCGGTACCTGGTCGTCAACGCGGACGAGTCCGAGCCCGGCACGTGCAAGGACATCCCGCTCATGCTCGCGAGCCCGCAGGCGCTCGTCGAGGGCGTCGCGATCACGTCGTACGCGATCGGGTGCGACCACGCGTTCATCTACGTGCGCGGCGAGGTGCTCCACGTGTACCGCCGGCTGCTGCGCGCGGTCGAGGAGGCGTACGAGGCCGGCTACCTGGGCAAGAACGTCCAGGGATCGGGCTTCGACCTCGACGTCACGGTCCACGCCGGTGCGGGCGCGTACATCTGCGGCGAGGAGACGGCGCTGCTCGACTCGCTCGAGGGGCGCCGCGGGCAGCCGCGGCTCAAGCCGCCGTTCCCCGCGGTCGCGGGCCTGTACGCACGCCCGACGGTCGTCAACAACGTGGAGTCCATCGCGAGCGTGCCGTCGATCGTCGCGCGCGGCGCGGACTGGTTCACGTCGATGGGGACGGAACGCTCGGCCGGGTTCGGCCTGTTCTCGCTCTCGGGCCACGTGACGCGCCCCGGCCAGTACGAGGCGCCGCTCGGCACGACGCTGCGCGATCTCCTCGACCTCGCGGGCGGGATGCGCGGCGGCAAGGCGCTGAAGTTCTGGACGCCGGGCGGCTCGTCGACGCCGCTGTTCACGGACGCCCACCTCGACACACCCCTCGACTACGAGTCGGTCGCGGCGGCAGGCTCGATGCTCGGCACGCGCGCGCTCCAGCTCTTCGACGAGACGACGTGCGTCGTGCGGGCCGTGAGCCGGTGGACGGACTTCTACGCGCACGAGTCGTGCGGCAAGTGCACGCCGTGCCGCGAGGGCACGTACTGGATGAAGCAGGTCCTGGCGCGCATCGAGGCGGGCCAGGGCACGGAGTCCGACCTCGACCTGCTCCTCGACACGTGCGACAACATCCTGGGCCGCGCGTTCTGCGCGCTCGGCGACGGCGCCACGTCGCCGGTGACGAGCAGCATCGAGCTGTTCCGCGACGAGTACGAGGCGCACATCACGGAGCACCGCTGCCCGTTCGACCCCGCGGCAGCAGCCCTCTTCGACTACACGCCCCGCCCGGCCCGCGTCCTGACGGCAGGAGTGCACTGATGACGACCACGACCCCCGCCCCGGGCACCGGCTCAGCGGCCGTCCCCGCGGGTGGCGCGGCCAAGCCCCCGGTCCCCGCGGACCACGTGACGTTCACGATCGACGACGTCGAGATGTCCGTGCCGAAGGGCACGCTCGTGATCCGCGCGGCCGAGCAGATCGGGATCCAGATCCCGCGGTTCTGCGACCACCCGCTGCTGGAGCCCGCGGGCGCGTGCCGCCAGTGCCTCGTCGAGGTGGCGACGCCGGACCGCGAGGGCAACGTCCGGCCCATGCCGAAGCCGCAGGCGTCGTGCACGCTCGAGGCGACGCCCGGCATGGTGGTCAAGACCCAGCGCACCAGCCCGGTGGCCGACAAGGCGCAGCACGGGATCATGGAGCTGCTGCTCATCAACCACCCGCTCGACTGCCCGGTGTGCGACAAGGGCGGCGAGTGCCCGCTCCAGAACCAGGCGATGAGCAACGGCCGCGCGACGAGCCGGTTCGTGGACGTCAAGCGCACGTTCCCCAAGCCGATCGCGGTCTCGACGACGATCCTGCTCGACCGCGAGCGCTGCGTCCTGTGCCAGCGGTGCACGCGCTTCTCGCAGGAGATCGCGGGCGACGCGTTCATCGACCTCCAGAAGCGCGGCGCCGCGCAGCAGATCGGCCGGTTCGACGAGGCGGTGCTGGACTTCGCGCCGCCCGCGGGCCAGTCGCCGGGCGACCGCCCGGTCGGGCTCGCGCTCGAGGACGAGTCCGGCCTGCCGTTCGCGTCGTACTTCTCCGGCAACACGGTGCAGATCTGCCCGGTGGGCGCGCTCACCGGCGCGGCGTACCGGTTCCGCTCGCGGCCGTTCGACCTGGTCTCGACCCCCGGGGTCTCCGAGCACGACTCGTCGGGCTCGGCCATCCGCGTCGACCACCGGCGCGGTGTGGTGCTCCGCCGCCTCGCGGGCGAGGACTCGCTGGTCAACGAGGAGTGGATCACCGACCGGGACCGCTTCGCGTTCACGTGGCAGTCCGCGCCGGACCGCCTCACGCACCCGCTCGTGCGCGACCGTGAGGTCGCCCCGGACGGGACGGTGACGCGCGGCGAGCTGCGCCCCGCCTCGTGGGCGGAGGCGCTCGAGGTCGCGGCGGACGCCCTGACCCGGGCGCGCGACGCCGGGGGCGTCGCCGTCCTGCCGGGCGGCCGGCTCACGGTCGAGGACGCGTACGCGTACGCGAAGCTCGCGCGCACGTGGCTGCACACCAACGACGTCGACCACCGCGCCCGCGCGCACAGCGCCGAGGAGGCGGACTTCCTCGCGCACGCCGTCGCGGGCCGGGCCGTCGGCCACGCCGGCGGGGTGACGTTCACCGACCTCGAGAAGGCGCCCGCCGTCCTGCTCGTCGGCCTCGAGGCCGAGGAGGAGGCGGGCGTGACGTTCCTGCGCCTGCGCAAGGGGGCGCTGCGGCACGGCGTCCGGGTCTTCTCCGTCGCGCCGTTCGCGTCGCGCGGCGTGCAGCGCATGCACGGCACGCTCCTCCCGGCCGCGCCGGGCACCGAGGCGGAGTGGCTCGACGGCATCGCCGCGGGCGACCAGGTCCGCACGCTCGACGAGGCCGAGGGCACCGACCTCCTCGCCGAGGTGAGCGACGCGCTCCGGGCGCCGGGCGCCGTGATCCTCGTCGGCGAGCGGCTCGCCGCGACGCGCGGCGGGTTCAGCGCGCTGCTGCGCGCGGTCGCGGCGACGGGCGCACGCCTCGCGTGGGTCCCACGCCGCGCCGGCGAGCGCGGCGGCGTCGAGGCCGGCACCCTGCCGAACCTCCTGCCGGGCGGACGCCCGGTCGCGGACGCCGCGGCCCGCGTCGACGTCGCGACCGTCTGGGGCGTGGCCGCCACGGCCGACCGGCCGACCGGGCTCCCGGCCACGGCGGGCCGCGACGTGGGGGAGATGCTCGACGCCCTGTCGGTCGGCCAGCTCGCGGGCGCGCTCGTGGGCGGGCTCGAGCTCGACGACCTGCCCGACCCGGCGCACGCGCGCCGCGCGCTCGAGGCGGCGGACGTCGTCGTCTCGCTCGAGGTGCGGCGTTCGGCGGTGACCGAGCTCGCGGACGTCGTGCTCCCGGTCGCGCCGCCCGTCGAGCGCGAGGGTGCGTTCGTCAGCTGGGAGGGGCGCGTGCGCGCGTTCCCTGCCGCGCTCGCGTCCACGGCCATGACGGACCACCGCGTGCTCGACGCCCTGGCCGACGCCGCGGGCGTGCCGCTCGGCCTCCCGACCGTCGACGCCGTGCGCGCCGAGCTCGAGCAGCTCGTGGGCGACGGCGCCTGGGACGGCGAGCGCGCCGCCGCGCCGGACGCCGAGACCACGGAACCGCCTGCCGTCGCGCCGGGGACCGCGGTCCTCGCGAGCTGGCGGCTCCTGCTCGACGACGCCCGCGGCCAGGACGGCGAACGCTACCTCGCCGGGACGGCGAAGCGCCCGGTGGCCCGGCTGTCCGCGGCGACCGCGGCCGCGGCCGACGTGTTCGACGGCGACGTCGTGCGCGTCTCGACGGACCGGGGCGCGATCACGCTCCCGGTCGTCGTGACGGACATGGTCGACCACGTGGTGTGGCTGCCCCTGCGCTCGCCGGGCTCGTCCGTGCACGCGACGCTCGGCGCGGTGCCGGGCGACGTGGTCCGCCTCGAGACCGTGAGCACCGACGGAGGGGAGGGCGCATGAGGCTCGTCCACGCACTCGCGGCCGAGACGCCGGGCGTTCCCGGGATCACGGCGAACTTCTCGCAGGACAACGGCTGGACGTACCTCGTCAAGGCCGTGCTCATCCTCGTGTTCCTGCTGACGAGCGTGCTGTTCGCGATCTGGTTCGAGCGCAAGGTCGTCGCCCGCATGCAGGTGCGGCCCGGCCCCAACTGGCACGGCCCGTTCGGCCTGCTCCAGTCGCTCGCCGACGCGATGAAGCTCCTGCTCAAGGAGGACATCACCGTCAAGGCGGCCGACAAGTTCGTCTACCTGCTCGCGCCGATGATCTCCGTGTTCTGCGCGCTGCTGGTGTTCGCGGTCATCCCGTTCGGGCCCGAGGTGCAGATCCCGTTCACGGACTACGTGACGCCGGCGCAGCTCACCGACTTCCCGGTCGCGACGCTCTACATCCTCGCGTGCGCGTCGCTCGGCGTGTACGGCATCGTGCTCGGCGGCTGGTCGTCCGGGTCGACGTACCCGCTGCTCGGGTCCGTCCGCTCGACGGCCCAGGTCATCAGCTACGAGCTCGCGATGGGCCTCTCGCTCGTCTCCGTCTTCCTCATGGCGGGGTCGATGTCGACGTCGCGCATCGTCGACTCGCAGACGCAGCTCTGGTGGTTCCTCCCGCTCCTGCCCGCGTTCGTCATCTACGTCATCTCGATGGTCGGCGAGACGAACCGCCTCCCGTTCGACCTCCCCGAGGCCGAGGGCGAGCTCGTGTCCGGGTACATGACCGAGTACTCGTCGATGAAGTTCGCGTGGTTCTTCCTCGCGGAGTACATCAACATGCTCAACGTCTCCGCCGTCGCGACGACGCTGTTCCTCGGCGGGTGGCGCGCCCCGTGGCCGCTCTCGGCGATCAACGACGGGATGTTCAACGAGGGCTGGTGGCCCATCCTCTGGTTCCTCGTCAAGGTCTGGGCCGTCATGTTCTTCTTCGTGTGGGTCCGCGGCACGCTGCTGCGCCTGCGCTACGACCAGTTCATGCGGTTCGGCTGGAAGGTCCTCATCCCGTTCGCGCTCGCGTGGCTCGTGCTGCTCGCCGTCGCGCAGGCAGTGCGCCAGTTCCTCGACGTCGACCTGCGCGTCTTCGTCGGCATCGCCGTCGCGCTCGCCCTCGTGGTGGTGGTCGTCGTGTGGTTCTGGCCCGAGAAGAAGGCGCCACCCGGCGCGACGCCCCGCGCCGCGGGTACCGCGCCCGAGCCGTTCGACGCGTTCGCGGGCGGGTTCCCCGTCCCGCCGCTGCCCGGCCAGTCGCTCCCGCCCTCGCCGCGCCGTCGCGCCCTCGTGCCCGACGACGTGGGCTCGCCCGGGACGTCCGGGTCATCTGGAACGCCCCACGACAAGGAGGTCGACCGTGGCTGACGAGCAGAAGCCGACCCGGCCCGGCGAGTACGAGGTCCGGCGCCCCCAGGCGAAGGGGCTGCGCGAGGCGCTCGCTCCCGTCGCGGGGTTCGGCGTCACGTTCTCCTCGATGTTCCGCCCGACGGTCACCGAGCAGTACCCGCGCCAGAAGGTGCCGACGAAGCCGCGCTACCACGGCCGGCACCAGCTCAACCGGTACCCCGACGGCCTCGAGAAGTGCATCGGCTGCGAGCTGTGCGCGTGGGCCTGCCCCGCGGACGCGATCTACGTCGAGGGCGCGGACAACGCAGACCTGCCGGACGGCGGCCACATGTCGCCGGGCGAGCGGTACGGGCGCGTCTACCAGATCAACTACCTGCGCTGCATCTTCTGCGGGCTGTGCATCGAGGCCTGTCCGACGCGCGCCCTGACGATGACCAACGAGTACGAGCTCGCCGGCCCGACGCGCGAGGGCATGATCTGGGAGAAGCAGGACCTGCTCGCTCCGCTCCAGGAGCGGATGCTCGCCGCGCCGCACCCGATGGTGCCCGGGACCTCGGACACCGAGTACTACCGCGGGGAGGTGAGCGGCCCGGTGGCCGAGCAGGTGGACTGGGTGCGCGAGCACCGGCCGGACGACCCGACCCTCCCGCCCGAGCCCACGGGGCCGCCGCCGGAGGTCCGGCGGGTCACGCCGACCTCCGGACGGTCCGCCGGCGCGTCGGCCCGGAAGGCCGCCCGGTGACCGCGAGCGGCGGCGAGGCGGTCCTCTTCTGGGTCCTCGCCCCCCTCATGGTCCTCGCGGCGCTCTCGCTGCTCTTCGCGCGCAAGGCGGTGCACGCCGCCATCGCGGTCATGTTCGTCATGGTCGACCTCGCGATCCTCTACATCGCGCAGGAGGCGTCGTTCCTCGGCGTCGTCCAGGTGGTCGTGTACACGGGCGCCGTGATGATGCTCTTCCTCTTCGTGCTCATGCTCGTCGGGGTCGACGCGTCGGACTCGCTCGTGGAGACGATCCGTGGTCAGCGCTGGGTCGGCGTGCTCCTCGGGCTCGGGCTCGGCGTCGTGCTGGTGGGCGTGGTCGCCCAGGCGGCGTTCCCGCCGTCGGTGGGACTCGAGCTCGCCAACGCGGCGACCAACCCGGTCGCGCTCGCGCGCGTGCTCTTCGCGGACTACGTGTTCGCGATGGAGGTCGTAGGCATCCTGCTCATCACCGCCGCGGTCTCGGCGCTCGTGCTCACGCACCGGCGCCGGCTCACCCCGAAGGTGGGCCAGCGCGAGCAGGCCGACGCGAAGGTCGCGGCGCTGCCCGCGGGCGGCCGGCTCACCCCGCTCGCCGCCCCCGGCGTCTACGCGCAGAACAACGCCATGGACACCCCGGCGCTCGACGCGCAGGGCCGGCCCATCGAGGAGTCGGTCTCGCGCATCCTGCGCATCCGCGGCCAGGAGCGGTCGGCCGGGACGATCCTCGAGGCCGAGCGCGAGGTCCTCGTCGAGCACGAGCCGCTGCGGGCGCTGCCCGCGCTGCGGGCCCAGGACGCGAACGAGCGCACGGTGCAGAGCGCGACCGCCGACCAGCCGGGGGGCGAGGCGCCCGCGGGCGAGGTCGCCGGTCCGGACGACCCGGGCCGGTCCCGGGTCCCCGGTGACGCTCGCGGGACCGAGCGAGGAGAGGACTGATGGAGCTCACCAACTACCTCGTGCTCGCGGCGATCCTCTTCTCGATCGGCGCCGCGACCGTGCTGCTGCGACGCAACGCGATCATCGTGTTCATGGGCATCGAGCTCATGCTCAACGCGACCAACCTCGCGTTCGTGACCTTCGCCCGCATGCACGGCGACGTGACCGGGCAGGTGCTCGCGTTCTTCGTCATGGTCGTCGCGGCGGCGGAGGTCGTCGTCGGCCTCGCGATCATCGTGTCCATCTTCCGCACCCGTCGGTCCGCCTCGGTCGACGACGTCAACCTGCTCAAGAGCTGAGGGGCCGGCACCGATGACGACGCTCCTTCCCGCCCTGCCCACGGCGAGCGGACTGCTGGCCGCGACCGACGTCGTGCCCGCGTCCGAGACCGTGCCGGGCGCGTTCCTCGCGGCACCGTTCCTGGTGCTGCTCCCGCTCCTCGGGGCGGCCGTCCTCCTGCTCGCCGGACGCCGCAGCGACCGCTGGGGCGCGTGGTTCGGGGTCCTCATGTCCGCCGCGGCGTTCGTCGTGGGGCTGGTCCTCTTCCTCGCGATGCTCGGCCTGCCCGTCGACGAGCGGGTCGTGGACTACCGCCTCTTCGACTGGATCGTGTCCGGCGGCCTCGACCTCGCCGTCGGGCTGCGGATCGACCCGCTGTCCCTGACGTTCGTGCTCCTCGTGACGTTCGTCGGCACGCTCATCCACGTCTACGCGGTCGCCTACATGGCGCACGACCGCGACCGGCGCCGGTTCTTCGCGTACCTCAACCTGTTCATCGCGGCGATGCTCGTGCTCGTCCTCGCCGACTCGTTCCTCCTGCTCTTCGTCGGCTGGGAGGGCGTGGGCCTCGCCTCGTACCTGCTCATCGGGTTCTGGAACCACCACCGCGCGTACGCGGTCGCGGCCAAGAAGGCGTTCGTCATGAACCGTGTGGGCGACATCGGCCTCATCGTCGCCCTCATGCTCATGTTCGCGACGTTCGGCGCGGTCGACTTCACGACGGTGTTCGCGCAGGCGCCCGAGGCGTCCACCGCGCTGCTCACCGCCACGAGCATCGCGCTCCTGCTCGCCGCGTGCGGCAAGTCGGCGCAGTTCCCGCTGCAGGCCTGGCTCGGGGACGCGATGGCCGGCCCGACGCCGGTCTCCGCCCTCATCCACGCGGCCACCATGGTCACGGCGGGCGTCTACCTCGTCGTGCGGTCGGCCCCGATCTTCGAGGGCGCGCCCACCGCGCAGCTCGTCGTCGTGATCGTCGGCGCGGTGACGCTGCTCTTCGGGGCGATCGTCGGCTGTGCCAAGGACGACATCAAGAAGGCGCTCGCCGCGTCGACCATGTCGCAGATCGGGTACATGATCCTGGCCGCAGGACTCGGTCCGATCGGGTACGCGTTCGCGATCTTCCACCTCGTGACGCACGGCTTCTTCAAGGCCGGGATGTTCCTCGGGGCCGGCTCCGTCATGCACGGCATGGACGACCAGGTCGACATGCGCCGGTTCGGCGGGCTCGCGCGGTACATGAAGGTCACGTGGATCACGTTCATGATGGGCTGGCTCGCGATCCTCGGCATCCCGCCGTTCTCCGGCTTCTGGAGCAAGGACAAGATCATCGAGGCCGCGTTCGTCCCCGTCGACGGCGAGCCGTGGCGGGCGTGGGTGTTCGGCGGAGTCGCGCTGCTCGGCGCCGGGATCACCGCGTTCTACATGTCGCGCCTGTTCTTCATGACGTTCTCCGGGCGCCGCCGCTGGAACGACGGCAGCGGCTCGGCGGACGGGCTCGGCCCGCAGGACGGACCGGTCCAGCACCCGCACGAGTCCCCGCGCCTCATGACGTGGCCGATGATCGTCCTCGCGGTCGGGTCGGTCGCGCTGGGCGGCATCCTCGCCGCGGGCTCGCGGTTCGTCACGTGGCTCGAGCCGGTCACCGGGCACGCCGAGCACCACGAGCCGGTCCTGCCGGTGTGGTCGCTCATCACCCTGACGCTCCTGCTCGTCCTCGCCGGCGCGGCCCTCGCCTGGCGGCAGTACGCGATGTCGAGCGTCCCGGTCCGTGCGCCGCGGGGCTCCGTGCTCACGCGTGCCGCCCGGCGCGACCTGTACCAGGACGACGTCAACGAGACCGTGTTCATGCGGCCCGGCCAGTACCTCACGCGCTCGCTCGTCTACGCCGACAAGGAGATGGTCGACGGCGGCTGGATGGGCCTCGCCGGCCTGGTCGGCCGGATCGGGGAGTGGCTGCGCGGGTGGCAGAACGGCTACGTGCGCTCGTACGGCGCGACGATGCTCGGCGGCCTCGTGGTGATCGTCGTCGTCGTCCTCGCCCTGACCACCGGCTCCGCGAGCTGAGAGGGAGACACCCATGACTACCTCCGTCCCCTGGCTGTCCCTGCTCGTCGCCTGGCCCCTCGTGGGTGCCGCGGCGGTGTGGCTCACGGCCGCGGCCCGCACGCGCGGCGTCGGCGCGGGAGCGCTGCGCACCGTGCGCGGCATCGCCCTCGGTGCCGCGCTCGTCGAGCTGGGCCTGCTCGTCGGTGCCTTCACCGCGTTCGACCCGTCCGCCGCCGGCACGCACCAGCTCGCCGAGACGTACCGCTGGATCCCGCAGATCGGCGCGAGCTACGCGGTGGGCGCCGACGGCGTCGCGCTCGCGCTCGTGGCGCTGTCGGTCCTGCTCGTCCCGCTCGTCGTGCTGGCCGCGTGGAAGGAGCAGGACGGCGACGTGCGCCGCCTGCGTCACTACCTCGCGCTCGTCCTGCTGCTCGAGGCGTTCATGGTCGCGGTGTTCGTCGCGCGCGACGTGTTCCTCTTCTACGTGCTGTTCGAGGCCATGCTGATCCCGGTCTACTTCATGATCGGCGGGTTCGGCGTCGGGGCGCGGCGGCGCTACGCCGCCGTGAAGTTCCTGCTGTTCTCGCTCGCGGGCGGCCTGATCATGCTCGCGGCCGTCATCGCGTTGTACGTGCAGGTGCCGATCGACCCGACCACGGGCGCGCGCCCCGAGGACGCGTTCCTCACGTCGAACCTCGTGGGGTACTTCGCCGAGAACCCGATGCCGGTCACCACCGAACGACTGCTGTTCCTCGGGTTCTTCCTCGCGTTCGCCATCAAGGCGCCGCTCTTCCCCGTCCACACCTGGCTGCCCGACGCCGCGCAGCACGCGCCCGCCGGCACCTCCACGCTCCTCGTGGGCGTGCTGGACAAGGTCGGCACGTTCGGGATGCTCACGCTGTGCCTCCCGCTCTTCCCGCACGCGAGCGCGTGGGCGGCCCCGGTGGTGATCGTCCTGGCCGTCGTCTCGATCCTCTACGGCGCGCTCATGGCGATCGGCCAGAGCGACCTCATGCGACTCATCGCCTACACGTCGGTGTCCCACTTCGGGTTCATCGTGCTCGGCATCTTCGCGTTCACGTCGCTCAGCGTGTCCGGGTCGTCGCTGTACATGGTCAACCACGGCATCTCGACCGGTGCGCTCTTCCTCCTGGCCGGCTTCCTCGTCGCCCGGCACCCGGAGCGCTCGCAGCGCATCGCCGACTACGGCGGCCTCCAGAAGGTGGTCCCCGTGCTCGCGGGGACGTTCCTCGTGGCCGGCCTGTCCGCGCTCTCGCTGCCGGGCCTGTCGACGTTCGTCAGCGAGATCATGGTGCTCGTCGGCACGTTCGCGCGCAGCCCGTGGGCCGCGCTGGTCGCGGTGCTCGGCGTCGTGCTCGCCGCGCTCTACGTGCTGCTGACCTACCAGCGGATCTTCACGGGCGGCACCCGCGAGGGGCTCGACCAGCTCCCGGACCTCGGCGCGCGCGAGAGGTGGGTCGTCGCTCCGCTGATCACGGTCCTGCTCGTCCTCGGCTTCTACCCGGCTCCCGCGCTCGACCTCGTGCGCGAGCCCGCGGAGGTCACCCTGTCCGACCTCGCGGTCGCCGGCGTCGAGGACCCGCCGCGCTCCGACCCGTTCGCCGAGGAGACCGAGCTGGTCGCCTTCGAGAGCCAGGGGTCGTCCCTCACCCGTAGCTCCGACGAAGGGAGCGAGTCGTGAACGACTCCTTCGTGGCCCCCACGGTCGACTGGCTGTACCTCGCCCCGATCCTCGTCGTGCTGGGTGCCGGCGTCGTCGGCGTGCTGATCGAGGCGTTCGTCCCGGCGCGCGTGCGGCGCACGACGCAGGTTCTCCTCGCGCTCCTCGCGACGGCCGCGGCGTTCGCGCTCGTCGTCGTGATGTGGCGCGACCCGGCCGTGCAGGGGAGCGACGGCGCGCCCTACGGGGTGCGGGTGCTCGGCGGGTCGATGGTCATCGACCCGTTCGGGCTCGCGATCCAGGGGATCGTCGTCCTGCTCGCGTTCCTCGCGATCCTCGTGATCGCGGACAAGACGTCGACCGGCCAGGACGCGTTCGCACCGTCCGCCGCGGCAGTGCCCGGCTCGCCGTACGAGGACCTCACACGCCGCAAGGGCCTCGAGCAGACCGAGGTCTACCCGCTCGTGCTCTTCGCCGTCGGCGGCATGATGATCTTCCCCGCGACCGGCAACCTCCTCGTGATGTTCGTCGCGCTCGAGGTGCTCTCGCTCCCGCTCTACGTGCTCTCGGCGATGGCGCGCCGGCGTCGTCTCCTGTCGCAGGAAGCGTCGTTCAAGTACTTCCTCCTCGGCGCGTTCGCGTCCGCCCTGTTCGTGTTCGGCGTCGCGCTCGTCTACGGCTTCGCCGGCTCGGTCGACCTGGTCGAGGTCTACCAGTCGCTCGCGAACCCCGCCGGGCCGCTCGCGACCATGCCCGGCCTCGTCGTCGTCGGCGTCCTGCTCATCCTCGCGGGCCTGCTGTTCAAGATCGGCGCCGCGCCGTTCCACGCGTGGACCCCCGACGTCTACCAGGGCGCACCGACGCCGATCACCGGCTTCATGGCCGCGTGCACCAAGGCGGCGGCGTTCGGCGCGCTCCTGCGCGTCCTGTACGTCGTGAGCCTCGGCCTCGCGCAGTCGTCCCTCGCCACGCGCGAGGACCTCTTCGTGGCGCTGTGGATCGTCACGCTGCTCACGATGGTCGTCGGCACCGTCGTCGGTGCCGTGCAGACCGACGTCAAGCGCCTGCTCGCCTACTCGTCGATCGCGCACGCGGGCTTCATCCTCGTCGGCGTCATCGGGTTCTCGCAGCTCTCGCTGCGAGCCTCGGTCTTCTACCTGCTCGTCTACGGTCTCGCGACGGTCGGCGCGTTCGCCGTCGTCACGCTGGTCCGCGAGACCGCCCCGGTGCGCGAGCGCGTGCCCGTGGCGGTGGGTGCGGGGGCGGCAGGAACCGACGCGACGGGCGACGCCGCGGACAACGCGACGGACGGGGCGACGGAGCAGCCGGTCGCCGTCCTCGGCGAGGCGACGCACCTCGCCCAGTGGGCGGGGCTCGGACGCCGGAGCCCGTGGCTCGCGGGCGTGTTCTCCCTCTTCCTCCTCTCCATGGCGGGCATCCCGCTCACGGCGGGCTTCGTGGCGAAGTTCACCGCGTTCGGTGCCGCCATCGCCGGGCCCGACGGCCAGGGCGGGGGCTCGACGTGGGTGCTCGCCGTGGTCGGCGTCCTCGCGTCGGCCGTCGCGGTCTTCTTCTACGTCCGCATCATCGTGCTGATGTTCTTCACCGCGCCCTCCGGGGGGCCCGCGGACGACGACGGCGCCGCGGTCGAGGGGCCGGGCGTGACCGTCGTCCGGTCGACCGGCCCGACGACGATCGCGATCGCCGTGTGCGCGCTCGGGGTGCTCGTTCTCGGTGTGTTCCCGTCCCCGGTTCTCGATCTGGCGGCCGAGGCGGTTAAGTTCGTCCCGTGACCCCTGTGCCTTCCGTGCCGCCCGAGCCCACCGGGCCCCGCGGCCCGCGTGATCGGACCGCGCCCGTGACGACCACCGCGATCCCGATCTCGGACCCCGAGCTCGCGGCCGCCCTCACCGAGCGGCTCGCCGGGGTCGAGGCTCGGCTGCGCGACGCCGTCGCGCACGCCGACCCGCTGGCCGACACCGCGTCCCGCCATCTCGTCAACGCGGGGGGCAAGCGCCTGCGGCCGCTGCTCACGCTGCTCGCCGCGGAGCTCGGGGACGGGACGCGTCCGGAGGTGGTGGAGTCCGCGGTCGTCGTCGAGCTCACGCACCTCGCGTCGCTCTACCACGACGACGTCATGGACTCCGCCCCGGTGCGCCGGGGGGCCCCGTCCGCGCACGCGGTGTGGGGCAACTCGGTCGCGATCATGGTCGGCGACCTGCTCTTCGCGCGTGCCGCGTCGACCGTGGCGGCGCTCGGGCCGGAGGCCGTCCTGATCCAGGCGAAGACGTTCGAGCGGCTGTGCCTGGGACAGCTGCACGAGACGATCGGTCCGGGGGAGGGCGACGACCCCGTCGAGCACTATCTCGAGGTGCTGGCCGACAAGACGGCCTCGCTCCTATCCACGTCCGCGCGCCTCGGTGCCATGTTCGCGGGGTGCCCGGCGGCCGTCGTCGACACCGTCGCGGCCTACGGGGAGAAGCTCGGGGTCGCGTTCCAGCTCGCCGACGACGTGCTCGACCTGGCGTCGTCGGGCGACGAGTCGGGCAAGACCCCGGGCACGGACCTGCGCGAGAAGGTGCCGACCATGCCGGTCCTGCTGCTCCGTGCCCGGATCGCGAACGGGACCGCGAGCGAGGCGGACGCCGGGCTCGTCGAGCTCCTCGACTCCGACCTGACGGACGACGCCGCGCTCGCCGCGGCCGTGGCCGCGCTGCGGCGCCACGAGGTGCTCGGGGAGACGCGGGCGTTGGCGGTGCGCTGGGCCCGCTCCGCCGTGGAGGAGCTCGACGCGCTCCCCGCGGGCCCGGTCACCGACGCGCTGCGCTCGTTCGCGGAGGCGCTCGCCGACCGCGCCGCCTGACCGGCTCGCGGAGGGGTGATCTTTCGTCCGGTGGGTGGTTGCCCGGGACGTCGGCACCGTCGTCCCGCATCGTTGCCTCCGTCACCGGGTTGACCTGCCGCGACGTCGCGCCGCACCGCAGCGGAGGTCGCCGCGAGGCGACGTCGCGGGCGGGAGGGTGGGGAGTGCTCCCCATAGCACGGGTGTCGGATTTCACCCTGTCGCCCGCTATCCTCGAGTGCGCGATCGGTGGGGCCGCCTGGAGAGTGCGAGATCGAGGGGGCTGGAGAAGGGGACCGATCGTCTCCCGATCCAACTCCTCGGAGGACCTGTGGGTTTCCTGGCGCGTCTGCACGAGCACCGCCGCACCGTCGCGTCGGTGACGACCGTGTCGGTGTTCTCGACGGCGCTGGTGGGGATGGCGTTCCTCTACGAGGGCGAGGCCACGGCGGACGTGGACCTGAACGACTCGGGCGTGTGGGTGACGAAGACGTCGGCCGGGCTGCTGGGTCGGTTCAACTCAGCCTCGCAGGCGTTGGACGGGACGCTGAACGCGGGCAGCGCGTCGTTCGACGTGCAGCAGGACGCCGGGCGGGTGCTCCTCGAGGACTCGGGGACCGGGACGGCGTCGCCGGTGAGCGTCGCGCACCTCAAGCTGGACGGGCAGCTCCGCCTGCCGCCCGACGCCCTGGTGGTCTCCGGAGGTGCGACGACGGCCATCCTCGACGGCGAGGAGGGCCGGCTGTGGGTGCTGCCGTTCGACGGCGTCGCGTCGTTCGACGCGGAGGAGATCGATCCCACGGTCGTGGTGGACGGCGGGGGTGACGTCGCCGTCGCGCAGGACGGGACGGTCTTCGCGGCGATCCCGTCGACGGGGACGCTGTGGACGGTGACGACGACGTCCAGGGGCACCGCGGACGGCGAGCCGTCGTCCTCGGCTCTGCCGGTGGGCAAGGGCGCGGAGGTCGAGGTGACCGCGGTGGGCGACGAGCCCGTGGTGCTCGACCGGTCGGCGTCGCAGCTGGTCCTGCCGGGTGGGAAGACGGTCGCCCTGGAGGACGGCGCGGAGGCGCGCCTGCAGCAGCCGTCGGCCGGCTCGGAGAACGTCGTCGTGGCCACGGCCACGGGACTGGTGACGCAGCCGCTGAAGGGCGGCGATGCTCTGCGACGGTCGGCCGAGGGACGCCCGGGCGCGCCGGTGCAGCTCGGCGCGTGCACGTACGGGGCGTGGGCCTCGACGGGGCAGGTGGTCCGTGACTGCGAGGGCACGGACCGCGACCTGGACACCCGCCTGGAGGGGATCGATCCTCAGGCGCGTCTCGAGTACCGGGTGAACCGGCACGTGATCGTGCTGAACGATCTCGCGGCGGGGACGTTGTGGATGGCGGCGGACGAGTACCAGAAGGTCGACGACTGGGACGTCCAGATGCCGGAGGAGGCCGAGGGCGAGGAGTCCGACGCCGAGCTGACGAACCCCGAGCAGGTGGACCAGTTCATCGCCGACCGGACCCAGCCGAACAGGCCCCCGCAGCCCAAGGACGACTCGTTCGGGGTGCGCCCCGGGCGCACGACGATCCTGCCGGTGCTCGGCAACGACGTGGACCCCGACGGGGACGTCATGACGGCGTCCGTCGCGGGCGACGGCCCGGACGGGATCACGGTGCAGCAGATCATGGGCGGCGCGGCGGTGCAGGCCGTGGTGCCGGACGACGCGACCGGTACGGAGTCGTTCCGGTACTCCGTCGCGGACGGGCGTGGGGGCGTGGCCGAGGCCGGCGTCACGCTGAAGGTGTCGCCGTGGGGGGAGAACGCGGCGCCGGAGCAGACGGGCGACCCGGTGCTGCGGGTCGGGCAGGGCGGTCGGGCCACGATCAAGGTGCTGCCGTACTTCAAGGACCCCGACGGCGACGACCTCTACCTCGCCTCGGCCGCGGCGACCGTGGCCGGTGACGACGTGCGCTCGCGCCCGGACGGGACGGTCGAGTTCCGCGACGGCGGCGGCTCCACCGGCCGCAAGATCGTCACGGTCACCGTCGCGGACGGGCAGGGCGGGGTGTTCGAGGGCAAGCTGCTGGTCGACGTGGTGCCCGGTCCGCAGCCGCCCGTCGCGGTGAACGACCACGTGGTGGTGCCCGCGGGGCAGCCGGTCACGGTCGAGCCGTTGCGCAACGACTCCGACCCGAACGACGACGAGCTGCGCCTGGTGTCGGTCTCGGAGTCCGCCCCGGCGCAGATCACCACGAATCCCGACGCGGGCACGTTCACGTTCGTGTCGATGGAGCCGCGCTCCTACGACCTGACCTACCAGGTCACCGACGGCCCGAACGTCACGACGGGTCTGGTGCGGGTGGACGTGCTGCCGCCGTCGGAGGCCGAGGGCGCCCCGATCGTGGTGACCGACACGGCGCTGCTGCCGGCGGGCGGGTCGACCCTGGTCGACGTGCTGGCCAACGACACCGATCCCGCCGGCGGGGTCCTCGTCGTGCAGTCCGTGCGTGTTCCGGCCGACGCGGGCGTGTCGGTCGCCGTGCTCGCGCACCAGATGCTGCGCATCACCGAGCTGCGCCGGCTCGACGGTCCCGTCACCGTCACGTACACCGTGTCGAACGGCACGGAGACGGCGACCGGCGAGGTGCGGGTGGTGCCCGTGCCGGCGCCGACGCGGTTGCAGCCGCCGCAGGCGGCGGCGGACGAGGTCACGGTGCACGCGGGGGACGTGGTGACGGTCCCGGTGCTGAAGAACGACACCCACCCCGACGGGCTGGAGCTGTTCTTGCAGCCCGAGCTCGAGCAGGACGTGGACCCGGCGCTGGGTGAGGCGTTCGTCTCGGAGGACACGCTGCGGTTCAAGGCCGGTCCCGAGGCCGGGACCGCGTACGCGATCTACCGGGTGCGCGACGTCAACGGGCAGGAGGACTCCGCCCAGGTCACGATCCGCATCCGCGACGGGGAGGACAACGCGCCCCCGCAGCCGCGCGAGATCGACGCCCGCGTGCTGTCGGGCTCGAGCGTGCGCGTGGACGTCCCGCTGGACGGGATCGACCCCGACGGTGACTCCGTCCAGGTCTCCGGCGTGGCGTCGCCTCCTTCGAAGGGCACGGCACAGGTCGAGGCGGGTTCCCTGCTCTACACCGCGTCGAAGAACGCGAGCGGGCTCGACGTCTTCACGTACACCGTGCTGGACGCCCGCGGCGCGACGGCGACCGGCACCGTGCGCGTGGGGATCGCGCGTCCGGGC
>NZ_BJNZ01000012.1 GCF_006539945.1 Cellulosimicrobium cellulans
GGCCGACGGGGACCGTTCGGCGTACGGTCGTCAGGACCGTCGCCGGAACGCTCGGCACGAAAGGAAGAAGCCATGGTGGATCACCCTCGGGCGAGGAAGCTCGCCGACCGCATCAAGGAGATCGTCGCGCAGATGCTCGACACGCGGATCAAGGACCCGCGCCTCGGGTTCGTCACGGTGACGGACGTGCGCGTCACCGGTGACCTGCAGAACGCGTCCGTGTTCTACACCGTGTACGGCACGGACGAGGAGCGGGCCGGCACGGCCGCCGCGCTGGAGAGCGCGAAGGGCCTCATCCGGTCCGAGGTCGGCAAGCAGACGGGGATCCGCCTGACGCCGACGATCGAGTTCCACCTCGACTCCGTCCCCGAGACGGCCGCGCACCTCGACGCCGCGCTCGTCGAGGCGCGCCGTCGTGACGCCGAGCTCGCGGCCCTGCGCGAGGGCAAGGCCTTCGCCGGGGAAGCGGACCCGTACCGCACGGCCGAGGAGGAGGGGGAGTCGGCCGAGCGCTGACCTCCGACCCCGCACCGCGCCGAGGGCCGGTGGCGACACGCGACGCGTGCCGCCACCGGCCCTCGGTCGTTCCCTCGGGCGGACCGGGAGGCGGAGGGGCGTCGCCCGGCGGGCCCGGTCAGCGGCCCGTGCCCCGGGGGAGGAAGAGCGCGGCCGCGGTGGCGACCGCGAGCACGGCGGCGCCGACGGCGAGGGCCGGTACCAGCCCGGTCGCGAAGGCGGCCGGTGTCAGCGCGCCGCCCGCGGCGAGGAAGACGGCGGTCAGCACCGCGACCCCGAGCGCGACGCCGATCTCCCGCAGCGTCGCGTTGACGCTGCTCGCCGTCGCGTGGTCGGCGTCCGCGACCCCGGCGAGCACCGCCGTCGCGACGGGCGCGAACGTGAGGCCCATGCCGACGCCGGCGAGCACGAACGCGGGCACGAGCGCGCCGTAGACGGTCGGGTCGGCGTCCACGAGGTACGCCATCCAGCCGAGCGCGACGGTCTGGAGGGCGAGGCCGGTGACGACGAGGGGGCGCACGCCGACCCGGGACGCGAGCGCACCCGCGAGCGGGGCGACCACCATGGGCGCGGCCGTCCACGGCAGGGTCCGCACCCCCGCCTCGAGGGGGGAGTAGCCCTGGCCCACCTGGAGGAACTGCGTGAGCAGGAAGACCGCGCCGAACATCCCGACGGCGAACGCGAGGCTCGCGACGTTGGCCGCGCTGAAGCTCCGCGAGCGGAACAGGCGCAGGGGGACGAGCGGGTGCGCGGTGCGGGCTTCCCGGACGACGAAGAGCACGAGCAGGGCAGTCGCCACCGCGAGGGTCGCGATCGTGGCCGCTGATCCCCATCCACGCCGCTCGGCGTCGACGATGCCCCACACGGCGAGCAGGACGCCGCCGCCCGCGAGGAGCAGCCCCGGGACGTCGAACGGCTGCCGACGCCCGAACGACTCGCGCAGCGCCGCGAGGACGAGCGGCACGGCGACGACGGCGACCGGGACGTTGAGCCAGAAGATCGCCTGCCAGCTCAGGCCCTCGACGACGGCGCCGCCGACGAGCGGGCCGAGCGCGACGCCGAGGCCGGAGACGCCGCCCCAGACCCCGATCGCGAGCGCGCGCCGTGCGACCGGGACGGCGCCGACGAGCAGCGTGAGCGACAGCGGGAAGATCGCCGCGGCACCGGCGCCCTGGACCGCCCGGGCCGCGACGAGCGCGCCGGGGGTGTCCGCGAGGGCGGCGGCCGCCGACGCGAGCGTGAAGAGCGCGATCCCGCCGACGAACACCCGGCGGCGGCCGAGGCGGTCGCCGAGCGCGGCCGCGGGCAGCATGAGCGTCGCGAACGCGAGCGTGTAGGCGTTGACGAACCACTGGAGCTGCTCGACGGTCGGCCGGAGCGCCTCCGAGATCACGGGGAGCGCGCCGGTGACGACGAGGTTGTCGAGCGTGGCCATGAACATGGGCAGCGACGCGGCGACGAGCGCGAGGGCGACGGGGCGCGCGCGCCGTGCCGTGGGCTCTGGGAAGGGGTGGGGCGCCCGCGGTGTGGGCGGGCGGAGCTCCGGTGCGTCCGCGACGGCCGCGCGCGCGGGGCGCACGTCGTCGGGCAGGTCGTCGAGCCGGGCGTCGGTCGAGGCGGTGGCCGACGGTTCGGTCGAGGGAAGTGTCATGGTCGTGCCTCCGAGGAAGGAGTAAGCATTGATTGATTACTACCTGGGCGACGCTAGTAATCGACTGATAACCTGTCAACCATGAGTTCCGACGCACCGGCCCGGCGCATGACGCGCGACGAGCGCCGCGAGCAGATCCTCGACGCCGCCACCGCGGTGTTCGCGGAGGGCGGCTACGCGGGCACCAGCACCGACCAGGTCGCACGCGCGGCGCACGTGTCCCAGCCCTACGTCGTGCGGCTCTTCGGGACCAAGGAGGAGCTGTTCCGCGAGGTGTTCGACCGCGTCGCGAGCGAGATCGTCGCGCGGTTCGAGGCCGTCCCGCCCGGCCCGGACGCCAAGGCCGCGATGGGCGAGGCGTACACGCGCCTCATCGCCGACCCGGACCAGCTCCGCGTCCTCATGCACGGGTTCGTGCTCGGCGCCGACCCGGTGCTCGGCACCCGGGCGCGCGCGGTGCTGGCACAGGCGTTCGACCTCTACCGCACGCGCGCCGGGGCGAGCGACGAGGAGGCGCGCGACTTCGTGGCGCGCGGGATGCTGCTCAACACGCTGTTCGCCGTCGAGGCCCCGTCCCACGCCGACGACGACCCGGCGCTCGCGCTGCTCGTCCGGTGCACGGTCGACCCGACGGACCTCCCCGGCCGCGCGGCGACGGAGGGGAACCGATGACCGCCGCACGCACCGAGCGTCCGCGCGACCAGGCGCCCCGCCGCCCGACGGCGCCCGACGGCCTGGTCGTCGTCGACAAGCCGGGCGGCTGGACGAGCCACGACGTCGTGGGTCGCGGACGCCGGCTCGCCGGTACGCGCAAGGTCGGCCACGCCGGCACGCTCGACCCCATGGCGACGGGCGTGCTCGTGCTCGGCGTCGGCCGGGCGACGAAGCTGCTCACGTACGTCGTCGGCGCGGACAAGGACTACGACGCGACGATCCGGCTCGGCGCCGCCACGACGACCGACGACGCCGAGGGCGAGGTCGTCGCGTCCGCGGACGCGTCCGGCGTCGGACGTGCGGACCTCGAGCGCGCGATCGCCGACCTCACGGGCGAGATCCTCCAGGTGCCGAGCACGGTGAGCGCGATCAAGGTGGACGGGAAGCGCGCCTACGCCCGTGCCCGCGCGGGCGAGGACGTCGCGCTCGCGGCGCGCCCCGTCGTCGTCTCGCGGTTCGAGGTCCTCGACGTGCGCCCGGCGGGGCCGGGGGAGACGCCCGACGGAGCGCCCCCCGCCCTGGACGTGGACGTCGCCGTGACCGTGTCGTCGGGCACGTACGTGCGCGCGCTCGCGCGCGACCTCGGCGCGGCGCTCGGCGTCGGCGGGCACCTCACGGCCCTGCGGCGCACGCGCGTCGGCGGGTACGGGCTCGACGTCGCCTCGACGCTCGAGGAGCTCGAGGCGCAGGCCGACCGCGACGGCGTCCTCGCCACGCTGCCGCTCGCCGACGCGGCGCGCGCGACGTTCCCCGTGCGCGAGCTCACGCCGCAGGAGGCCACGGCGCTGTCGTACGGGCAGTGGATCCCCGGGACCGGGACGCCCGGGACCACGGCGGCGATCTCCCCGGCCGGCGAGCTCGTCGCCCTCGTCGAGGACACGCGCCGCGGCGGCGCCGAGCTCGCGAAGCCCGTGCTCGTCCTGGCGCCCGCCTGACGCTCCTCGGTTCGGCGTCGGGGCCGGGGCGTGGCAGTCTTGTCCAGCGGCGCCGACGACTCCCTGCCGGCGCGCCCGACCCACCCCCTCACCGGAGGAGTTCTCGCGTGCACCTGTGGACGGACCTGAGCCAGGTTCCCCCGGGTTTCGGCCCGTCGGTCGTGACGATCGGCAACTTCGACGGCGTCCACCGCGGCCACGCCCAGGTGCTCGGCCGGATCGTCGACCTCGCCCGCGCGCGCGACGCGCGCGCGGTCGCCGTGACGTTCCACCCGCACCCGGCGGTCGTGCACCGCCCCGAGAGCGCACCGGAGCTCATCACGGGCATCGCCGACCGGGTCGAGCTGCTCGCGGAGACCGGCCTGGACGCCGTCCTCCTCGTGGAGTACACGCTCGAGTTCGCGCGCCAGACGCCGGAGGAGTTCGTGCGCACGTACCTCGTCGACGGGCTCCGCGTCGGGACCGTCGTCGTGGGGCACGACGTGCGCTTCGGCCGCGACAACGCCGGGACGATCGAGACCATGGTCGAGCTCGGGGCGCGGTTCGGCTTCGAGGTCGTGGCGATCGACGACGTCGGGCAGCACCAGGGCGTGCCCGTCACGGACGAGGCCACGCCGGGCGACTCCCAGGTGCGCTGGTCCTCCACGGGCGTGCGGGCGCTGCTCGCGGCGGGCGACGTGCGCGAGGCGGCCCGCATCCTCGGCCGGTCGCACCGCGTGCGGGGCACGGTCGTGCACGGCGACGCCCGGGGCCGCGAGCTCGGCTTCCCGACGGCGAACCTCGGCGCCATCAGCGGCATGGTCCCGGCCGACGGCGTGTACGCGGGGTGGCTGGAGCGGCCGCAGCTCGCGGGCGCGGACCCCGAGCACGCCGACGTCCGCCTCCCGGCCGCGATCTCGATCGGCACCAACCCGACGTTCGACGGCGTCGAGCGCCGCGTCGAGGCCTACGTCCTCGACCGTGCCGACCTCGACCTGTACGACGAGGACGTCGTCCTGGAGCTGGTCGAGCGCCTGCGCCCGACGCTGCGCTTCGACGGCATCGAGCCGCTCGTCGCGCAGATGCACGACGACGTCGCCCGCGCCCGCGCGATCCTCGCCGGCGCGGACGGGGAGCCGGTCGCGACGACCACGGGGTCCTGACCGTGGCGGCCCCGGTCCCGGCCCCCGTGCTCGAGGCGCGCGCGCTGCGCGTCGGCTACGCCGACGTCGCCGTGTGCGCGCCGGTCGACCTCACCGTGCAGCGCGGCGAGCTGGTCGTCGTCATCGGCGCGAACGGCAGCGGGAAGTCGACGCTCCTGCGCACGGTGCTCGGGCTGCAACCCCCGCTCGGCGGCGCCGTGCGGGCGTTCGGACGGGTCGTCGACGAGCGCGAGCGGGACTTCCGCGCGCGCGTCGCGGGCGTGCTCGACGACGACGCGTTCTTCCCCGCGCTCACGGTGCGCGAGCACCTCGTCCTCGTCGCGCGCGGGCACGGCGTCGTCGGGGCGGGGGCGGCCGTGGACGCGCTCCTGGACCGGTTCGGGATCGCGGAGCAGGCGGCGTCGCTGCCGTCGGCGCTCTCGTCGGGCCAGCGGCGCCGCTTCCTCCTCGCCTCGGGCCTCGTCCGGCCCCGTGAGCTGCTGGTGCTCGACGAGCCCGAGCAGCGACTCGATCCCGGCATGCGCGAGCGGCTCGCGGCGCTGCTCGTGGACGACGCGCGCAGCGGTGTCGCGGTCGTCCTCGCCACCCACGACCCCGACCTCGTCGCGCGGACCGGCGCGCGCGGCCTCCTGGTCGGCGACGACGCGTGCGTCGCGCTCGACCCGGCGGACACCCACGACGCGCTCCTGGCGGTGCGCTGACGGTGACCGGCCCGCACCCTGACGGACCTCCCGGAGAGACCCGCCGCGCGAGCCGCGTCGACGGTCCCGACCTCGCGGCGGACGGGCTGCGCACCGACCCCGACGAGCTGCTCACCGGCCGTGAGCTGCGGCGCCTGACGGCGCGCGCCGCGGCGGCGCGGGCCGACGCCGGGCCGGGGGAGATCGTCGTCGACGTCGCCTACGCCGTCGTCTCCGTCGCGCTCGCGACGGTCTGGGTGGTGGGCCTCGCCACGATGCTGCGCTCCTCCCTGGACACCGGCACCGCGATCGGCTCCGAGCAGGTGCTCGGTCCGGGCGGGATCCAGGCGCTCGGGACGGCCGCGCTGCTCGCGTTCCTCACGGGGACGGCCGTGCGCCTGGGCCCGGTGGGCGCGGGCAGCGGGGGAGTCCGCTGGTGGGTACCCACCCCGGCGGACCGGCGCGGGCTCGTCGCGCCGTCGTTCGTCCGAGCGGTGCTGCTCGGCGGTGTCGTCGGCGCGGTCGGGACCGCCGTCGTCGCGGTCGCCGCAGGGCTCGACGCAGGCCCGGCGTTGCGGGGCGCGCTCACGGGCGGTGCCCTCGGCCTCCTGCTCGTCTCGGTCGCGGGCCTCGCCCAGCCCTCGCCCCGCGCGGCGGCGGCGCTCGCCCGCGCGAGCGACGTCGCCGTCGCGGCCGTGCCGGTCGCGGGCCTCGTGCTCGTCGTCGTCGGCCGCTCCGGGCTGCCCGCGCTCGCCGCGCCCCCGCTCGTCGCGGTCGGCCTCCTCGCGGTCGCCGCGGTGCTCGTGCTGCGCTGGTGGCGCGGGCTGGAGTCGCTCGGCGCGACCGTCCTGCGCGCACAGAGCTCGGTCGCGGACCAGGTGGGCGGCGCCGTGCTCTCGTTCGACACGCGCGACCTCGGTCGCGCCCTGCGCCGTGCCGGGGCGGCCCGGGTGCGCGTCCGGCACCCGCGCCGGTTCGCCGCGGTGCGCGGCGCGTTCGGCGCGGTGGTGGCCGCCGACCTCGTCCTCCTCGGGCGCAGCTCGTCCGCCCTCGCGCAGCTCGTCGGACTCGGCGCGCTGACGGTCGTCGCCCAGCAGGTCCCCGGCCTCGGCTCGGGGTTCGGCCTCTTCGCGGTGCTGGTCGTCGCGGGCCTCGGCGCCGCCGTGCTCGGCGCCGAGGGAGCGCGTACGGCGGAGATGGCGCCCGTCGTCGACTCCCTCGTGCCGCTCGCCGCGCGCTGGACCCGGCTCGCGCGTGCCGTCGTCCCCACGCTCACGGCCACCGCGTGCCTCCTCGCGGGGTCGGCGCCTCTGGTGGTCGCGACGGGAGACGCTCGGTGGGTCGCGCTCGGCGCGCTCACGGCCGTCGTGCAGGGCGCAGCCGCCGTGCGCAGCGCCTACCGCGAGCCGCCGAACTGGGGTGGCCCGCTGCTCGCGACGCCCGCGGGCGGCGTCCCCACGGGCGCCGCCGCGGTGCTGCGCAAGGGGCCGGACGTCGCGGTCCTCGGCGCCGTCCCCCTGGGCGTGGCGCTCCTCGTCGGTGCTCCCGGCGGGGGTGCGCTCGTCGCGCAGGCGCTCGCGGCGGTGGTGGCGCTCGCGGTCGCGACCCACGTGCGCGCGGCGCGCTGACCGCGGCCGGCGGCCGGGGAGACGTCAGGCGACGACCGGCGCCTCGACGACCCGGCCGTCCGCCAGGTGCACGCGCGCGTCGACCGGGTCGAGGGTCGCCTCGTCGTGCGTGACGAGCAGCGTCGCGGCGTCGAGCTCGCGCGCGAGCCGGACGACGAGCTCCACGACCTGCACGCCGCGCTCGTGGTCGAGCGCCGACGTGGGCTCGTCGACGAGGAGCACCTGCGGGTCGTTCATGAGCGCCCGCGCGATCGCCACCCGCTGGCGCTGGCCGCCCGAGAGGTGCTCGGGACGGCGGTCCGCGCGGTCCGCGACGCCCACGGCGTCGAGCAGGGCGAGCGCGTGCGCGCGGCGTGACGCGGCGGGTCTGCCGCGCAGGTGGCTCATGAGCTCGAGCTGCTCGAGCACGGTGAGGGACGCCACGAGCTGCGGCTGCTGGAAGACGATCCCGATGCGCTCGCGGCGCAGGGCCGCCGCGCGGTCCGCGGCACGCCGCGCCCGGCGGCGGGGCCCGCGTCCGGCCCGCGGCGCACCGGCGGCGTCGTCCGGCGCGCCGAGCGGCGCGCTGACGACGTCGTCCCCGACCCGCACGACGCCGGACGTGGGCGGCGTGAGGGTCGCGGCGACCGCGAGCAGGCTGGACTTGCCGGCGCCGGAGGGGCCGAGCAGCGCCGTGGTCGTGCCCGACGGCACGGTGAGCGTGACGTCGTCCACGGCGACGAGGACGCCGTCGCCGTCGGGGTACGCGAGGCGGATGTGGTCAAGCGTGAGGTCCACGGGGTGCTCCTGGGGTCTCGGGACTGGGGGATGTCGGGGGGACGGGTTCGGTGCGGGCGAGGGCGGCGGCCGGACGCCGGTCAGCGCGCGGCGAGGGCGGCGTGCGGGTCCACGCGCGCGACCCGCGTCACGGCGAGCATCGCGCCGAGCCCGCCGAGGGCGACGAGCACGACGGCGGGGACGAGCGTCGTCGAGACGTCGACGACGACGGGCATGACGCGGGCCGCGAGCAGGCCGGCCCCGGCCGCGAGCGCCGTGCCGAGCCCGACGCCGACGCCGAGCACGACGCCCGCCTGGCCGATCGCGTCGCGCAGGAGATAGCGCGTCGAGGCGCCGAGCGCCCGCAGCACGGCGACGTCTCCGGCGCGCTGGATCGTCCAGACCGTGAAGAACGCACCGACGACGAGCGCGGAGATGGCGAGGAGGAACACCTGCATGAGGGTCAGCGAGAGGTTCTCGGCGGTGAACGAGGAGATGGCCGAGCGCGCCTCGCGCGGCGTCGCGGTGACCGTCCCGAGCTCCGCGTCGGCCGCGGCGAGGGCGTCCGCCGTCGGCGGGTCGTCGCCGAACCGGAGCGCGACGACGGTCGCGGTCGGGCCCTCCTGCGCGTCGCCCGCGGCGCCGCCGCGCGCGCCGACCGCCTGCCAGTCGTCGAGGGAGACCCACACGACCGGCGTGTGGGAGAAGTCCGCCTCGACGTCCTCGACCGCGGCGACGCGCAGGTCGAGCGGGCCGGCTCCGACCTGGTCGCCGACGTCCGCGCCCAGTGCGTCGGCGGCGCCGCGCGAGAGCACGACCGTCCCGGCGGAGACGTCGGCGCCCTCGTCGCCCGCTCCTGGCACCAGGCCCGAGCCCGGCCGGACGCCGAACGCGGTGACGGCGGCCGTGCTCTCGCCGGACGCGCGCACGGTCGCGACGCCGAGCGGCTCCGCGGTCCGGACGCCGGGGACGTCGGCCCACGCGTCCTGCTGGGCGGACGTGACCTCGGACTCGGTGAAGGTCGGCGAGGCGCCCTCGGCCGGCGGCGCGAAGGCGAGGCGGTCGACGGGCAGGTCCGTCACGGCCGACGTGCTCGCGCGGCCGAGCCCGGCGGTGAGCGCCGCGAGGAACGCGACGAGGAACGTGATGAGCGCGACGACCGTGATCATGAGCGCGAAGCGCCCGCGGGCGTGGCGCAGGTCGCGCAGGGCGAGGAACACGCGGAAGACCTCCTGGGTCGATGGGGTGCAGGTGGCGGGCCGCGGCGCGGCGACCGCGATCCGGTCGCGCGCCGCGGGCGTCCCGACGTCCCGTCCACGGTCTCGCGGCACGGCGCGCCCCGGATCGCCGCGGCGATCGGTCCTGCGTCGCCGCGGGGTGGAGCCGCCCCTCGACCGTTCGGACGATGCCGGGCCGGGGCGGCGTGGCTAGGGTGTCGGCGTGACCACGGCCGCGTCCCCGACCCCCGCCTCGCCCGTCGGGCACGGCGCGCGCGTCGTGCCGACGGCCACCCGGTGGCTGCGCCGCGGCCTGGACGTCCTCCTCGTCGGCCTGCTCGCGCTGTCGCTCGCCGGTGCTCTTGCCACGGCGAGCACGGCGCGGGGTGTCGTCGCCGTCGTGCTGTGCGCCGCGCTGCTCGCGCTCTACGTGCTGGGCCGGCGCCGCCTGCCGCTCCCGGACGACGTCGGAGCGCCCCGGGGCGCCTGGTGGCCCGGGGGCGTGTGGGTGACCGGGCTCGTGGTGCTGTGGGTCGCGCTGTGCCTGGCCTCGGTCACGGCGGTGTGGGTCGCGTTCCCGCTGATGTTCGTCGCGATGCACGTGCTCGGCCCGCGGCGCGGCCCGGTCGCCGTCGGCGTGATCGTGCTCCTCGTGGTCGCGGTCATGGTCGCGTACACGGCGAACCTCGCGCTGCCGTTCGTGCTGGGTCCCGCGATCGGCGGGGCCGTCGCGGTCGTCGTCGTGCTCGCGCTCGAGGCGGTCGTGCGCGAGTCGCAGGAGCGCCAGCGCACGCTCGACGAGCTCGTCCGCACGCGCGACGAGCTCGCGACGGCCGAGCGCGAGCGCGCCGTCGCGGGCGAGCGGGAACGCCTCGCGCGCGAGATCCACGACACGCTCGCCCAGGGTTTCTCCTCGGCCGAGCTGCTCCTGCGTGCCGCGCAGACTGCGCTCGACGACGGCGACGTGGCCACCGCGCGCCGGTACGTCGAGCAGACGCGGGACGTCGCGCGGCACAACCTCGCCGAGGCGCGCCGCGTGGTCCGTGCGCTCGCGCCCGCCGACCTCGCGTCGTCGAACCTCGTCGACGCCCTGCGCCGCACCGCCGCCCGGTCCTCGGGTCGTGCGGGCGGCGGCGGGCCGGCCGTGGTCGTGCGGGTGAGCGGGGACGCGGTGCCGTTGCCGACCGACGTCGAGGCCGCCCTGCTGCGCGTCGCCCAGTCCGCGCTCGCCAACGCCGAGCGGCACGCGGACGCGTCCCGCGTCGCGGTCACGCTGAGCTTCCTCGCGGGCGCGGCGCCGGGGGAGGAGGCGGTCGCCCTCGACGTGGTCGACGACGGCCGCGGCTTCGACCCGGACGGGCTGCCCGAGAAGTCCGAGCAGGCAGCGGGGGGCACCACGGGCGGGTTCGGGCTCGTCGCCATGCGCGCGCGGCTCGCGGAGCTCGGCGGCACGCTGTCCGTGGAGTCCGCACCGGGCGCGGGCACCGCGGTCGCGGCCTGGGTGCCGCTCGCGCCCGCCGAGGACGAGGGGGAGCGGTGACCGGCCCCGCCGTCGTCGACGTCGTCCTCGCGGACGACCACCCGGTCGTGCGCACGGGTCTGCGGGCGGTGCTCGAGGCCGAGCCCGACGTGCGCGTCGTCGCGGAGGTCGGCTCGGCCGAGGAGCTCCTGGCGCGGCTGCGCGGCGGGCTGCGCGCCGACGTCGTGCTGCTCGACCTCCAGTTCGGCCCGGGCCGGCTCGGGGGCGTCGACGCGGTCCGGGAGATCGTCGCCGCCGGTGGCCCGGCCGTGCTCGTCGTGACGACCTACGACACCGACGCCGACATCCTCGCGGCGGTCGAGGCGGGCGCGCGTGGCTACCTCCTCAAGGACGCCCCGACGCACGAGCTCGTCGCCGCCGTGCGTGCCGCCGCGGCGGGCGAGGTCGCGCTCGGCCCCGCGGTCCAGCGACGGCTCCTCGGCCGCCTGCGCAGCCCCGGCACGGCGCTCACCGCGCGCGAGCTCGAGGTGCTCGCGCTCGTCGCCGAGGGACGCACCAACGACGAGATCGCGCGCGAGCTGTTCCTCTCGCGCGCGACCGTGAAGACCCACCTCGTGCACGTCTACGACAAGCTCGGCGCGCCGTCGCGCACCGCGGCGGTCGCCGAGGCCCGGCGGCGCGGCCTCCTGCGCGGGTAGCGGACGGAGCCCGTCGAGGGCGGGTCCGCCGTCGTCGACCGCCGCGTGTCACGGGACCGGGCGCGCTCCCTCTCTCCGGGTGAGCGGCGCCGTCGTGCACGGCGTCCGTCGCGGCCGCGTGATCCCCGGGCCGCTGTCCAGGGGCGGTCGCACACGCCCCTGCGCGAGCGCGAGCCGCCCGCGGGGCGCTCGGTGGCCCGCCGCGCGGGCCGCACGACGACCTCCCACAGAGAGGCAGAGCCATGGAGGCTCAGCAGCACGCGGCGCCACCCGGCGCAGGCACCATCGCCGAGACGGTGGTCGACGACGTCGCCCCCGACGCGGTCGACCAGGCGTCCACCCCGGTCGGCCGGACCGTCCGGAGCGTCGGTCACGGCTCGGCCGTCGCACCCGACGGCGCCGTGATCAGTGCGGACGCGCACGCGGACGTGGACCCCGCGGCGTCGAACGCCCCGCTCCTGCCCGCGGCCGAGGCCGCGGTCGCCCGGGACCACGAGCTCCACCGCTACGACTCCACGACCGCGTTCGACTACCTGTTCCCGGAGCTCGCGGAGAGCTTTCCCGCGTTCCACCTGCCGGTCGGCGACGGCGCGACGACGGCCACCGTCGAGGCGCTCAAGGCGCTCGGGGCGTCCATGGTCGCCCGGCCGGTCGCCCCGCCCGGTCAGCCGCCGCGCGACCTCAACTCCCACGTCCCGGCGGTGTACACGTACTGGGGCCAGTTCATCGACCACGACATCACGCTCAACACGAACGGCCCGGACACGACGGCCGGCCGGGACGGCGACCAGGCGCTCGGAGACGTCGACGCCGTCCCCTTCCAGGTCTTCGCGCCGCGCGTCGTCGTGCGCTCGCTCCACAACGGGCGGCATCCCGCGCTCAACCTCGACTCGCTCTACGGGAGCGGCCCGGTGTTCGCGGGGGAACGCGGCTACCGGACCACCCGCAGCGAGGCGTCCTACGTCCCGGGGTCCGCCAAGCTCCGGCTCGGGCGCATCTCCACCGAGCCGCTCGTGATCCCGGGCGGGCCGTCGTTCTCGCTCGTCGAGCCCGGCGGCGACGCCCAGCGCGACCTGCCGCGCGACGAGCAGGGAGCACCGCTCGTCCCGGACGGGCGCAACGACGAGAACCTCGTCGTGGCGCAGTTCCACCTCGCGATGATCCGCTTCCACAACGCCGTCGTGGACTGGGTGGACGAGCTCGAGCCGTGGGCGCGGGTCACGGGTGGGGAGCGCGGCGTCTTCGAGCGCGCGAGCCAGCTCGTGCGCTGGCACTACCAGTGGCTCGTGGTCAACGACTACCTGCGCACCCTCACCAAGCCGGGGGTGCTCGACGCGACGCTCCTGCGCGACACCTCGTTCTTCCGGCCCCGCTACCCGATCTCGATGCCCCTGGAGTTCGCCGTCGCGGCGTTCCGGTTCGGGCACTCGATGATCCGCGACACCTACGACTTCAACGTCAACTTCACGGGCCCGCCGCCCCGGAACGCGAGCCTCGTCCAGCTCTTCCAGTTCACGGGCAACGGCGGCAGCCTGCGCCCCGGCCCCGCGGGCGTCCCCGCGCTGCCGTCGAACTGGCCGGTCGAGTGGGCGCGGTTCGTCGACAAGGGCGACCCCTCGCCCTTCCGGGCCGCGGAGAAGATCGACACGTTCCTCGCACCGAGCCTCGGTGACCTCGTCAAGGAGGGCGCGCTGCCGCCCGAGCCGCCCGCGCACACACCGGCCCAGCTCGTGGCCAGCGCGCTGCAGAAGCAGCTCGCGCAACGCAACCTGCTGCGCGGCTACATGCTCGCGCTGCCCACCGGCGAGGCCGTCGCCTCGGCGCTCGGGGTCACCCCGCTCACCCCGGCCCAGCTCGAGGACCGAGCGGGCGACGACGTGAAGCAGGCGCTCGCGGCCCTGCGGGACGGCGACCACGGCGGCACCCCGCTGTGGTACTACGTCCTCAAGGAGGCCGAGCTCCAGGGCAACGGGAGCTTCCTCGGCGAGGTCGGCAGCCGCGTGCTCGCGGAGACGTTCGTGTACCTGCTGCGCCAGGACGACACGTCCTACGTCCGGGCGAGCAACCACTGGACGCCGGCGCAGGGCGTGCACTTCGAGGACGGGTCCCTCGTCCTCACCCTGCCGGACCTGCTCCGGTTCGCGGGCGTCCTGCCCGACGCGACGGGCCGGTTCCGCGGCGACGGGACGGCCGGGCACGACGGGGCCTGAGCGCCGGGGGCGGTGCGGCCGCGCCGTCGGCGGAGGTGCGCTCGAACGACGGCCGCACCGCCCGTCGCCGGCGGTGCGGCCGTGCGCTGGTACGATGGATGCGCCGTCTGACCGGCCGCGGATCCAGAGAGCCCGGGAGAACCGTCCCCGGCGCACCGCGCAACGAACCCGAAGGAGAACCGTGCCGCTCGACACTGCCACGAAGCAGCGCATCATGACCGAGTACGCGACGAGCGAGGGCGACACCGGTTCGCCCGAGGTCCAGGTCGCGCTCCTCACGCAGCGCATCAAGGACCTCACCGAGCACCTCAAGGAGCACAAGCACGACCACCACAGCCGTCGTGGTCTGCTCCTCCTCGTCGGCCAGCGCCGTCGCCTGCTCGGCTACCTGCAGAAGGTCGACATCAACCGCTACCGCAGCCTCATCGAGCGCCTCGGTCTGCGTCGCTGACACGACACCGCCAGCCCGGTCCCTGCGGGGACCGGGCTGGTCTGGTGTGATGTACCTGTCACACCACGGCTGACACCCTCAGCCGACACCACCCACACCGCGCCGCCGGCCTCTCGTTCGGTCCTCGGTAGTGGCTCACGGACCCCCACGGCCCCGTCTCGGACGGAAGCCGGTACGGGAACCGCCGTGGACCTCGATCGAAGACCGCCGAGCGTCGAGTGCGACCGGAGCCCCGCGCCACGCGCGCCGGGGCACGGACCGGAACCCTCGACAGGGCTACCCGGGCGGCGCTTCGAGAAAGGGAGGGCACCCGTGGAGGGTCCCGAGATCCAGTTCGCCGAGGCCACGATCGACAACGGTCGCTTCGGCACCCGCACCGTCCGGTTCGAGACCGGGCGCCTCGCCCGTCAGGCCGCAGGCTCCGTCGCTGCGTACCTCGACGACGAGACCATGCTCCTGTCGGCCACGACGGCCGGCAAGCACCCCAAGGAGCAGTTCGACTTCTTCCCGCTGACGGTGGACGTCGAGGAGCGCATGTACGCCGCGGGCCGCATCCCCGGCTCGTTCTTCCGCCGCGAGGGCCGCCCCTCGACGGACGCGATCCTCGCGTGCCGCCTCATCGACCGCCCGCTGCGCCCGCTGTTCGTCAAGGGCCTGCGCAACGAGGTCCAGGTCGTCATCACGGTCCTCGCGCTCCACCCGGACGACGCGTACGACACGCTCGCGATCAACGCCGCCTCGGCGTCGACGCAGATCTCCGGCCTGCCGTTCTCCGGCCCGGTCGGCGCGGTCCGCATCGCGCTCGTCGACGGCCAGTGGGTCGCGTTCCCCAAGTACTCCGACAAGGAGCGCGCGGTCTTCGACATGGTCGTGGCCGGGCGCGTGGTCGGCGACGACGTCGCGATCGCGATGATCGAGGCCGAGGCCACCGACGGTGCCTGGGGCCTCGTCAAGGACGAGGGCGTCGGCGCGCCGACCGAGGAGGTCGTCGCCGAGGGCATCGAGGCGGCCAAGCCGTTCATCAAGGCGCTGTGCGACGCGCAGTCGGCGCTCGCCGCGCAGGCCGCGAAGCCCGTCAAGGAGTACCCGGTCTTCCTGGACTACCAGGACGACGCGTTCGCCGCGGTCGAGGCCGAGGTCGCGACGGACCTGCGCGCCGCGCTCGCCATCGCGGACAAGCAGGACCGCGAGAACCGTCTCGACGAGATCAAGAACGAGATGGTCGGCAAGCTCCAGGCCGGGTTCGACGGCCGCGAGAAGGAGCTCTCCGCCGCGTACCGCTCGCTGCAGAAGAAGCTCGTGCGCCAGCGCGTGCTCACCGAGGGCGTGCGCATCGACGGCCGTGGGCTCGCGGACATCCGCACCCTGTCGGCCGAGGTCGAGGTGCTCCCGCGCGTGCACGGCTCCGCGCTCTTCGAGCGTGGCGAGACCCAGATCATGGGCGTCACCACGCTGAACATGCTCCGCATGGAGCAGCAGATCGACTCGCTCGGTCCGGAGACGCGCAAGCGCTACATGCACAACTACAACTTCCCGCCCTACTCGACCGGCGAGACCGGCCGCGTGGGCAGCCCCAAGCGCCGCGAGATCGGCCACGGCGCGCTCGCCGAGCGTGCGCTCGTGCCGGTGCTCCCGAGCCGCGAGGAGTTCCCCTACGCGATCCGCCAGGTGTCCGAGGCGCTCGGCTCCAACGGCTCGACGTCCATGGGCTCCGTGTGCGCCTCGACGCTCTCGCTCCTCAACGCGGGCGTGCCGCTGCGCGCCCCCGTCGCGGGCATCGCGATGGGCCTCATCTCCGACACGGTGGACGGTGAGACCCGCTACGCGGCGCTCACCGACATCCTCGGGGCCGAGGACGCGTTCGGCGACATGGACTTCAAGGTCGCCGGTACCCGCGAGTTCGTCACGGCCATCCAGCTCGACACCAAGCTCGACGGCATCCCCGCCTCGGTGCTCGCCGGTGCGCTGACCCAGGCGCGCGACGCGCGCCTGACGATCCTCGACGTCCTCGCCGAGGCCATCGACGTGCCCGACGAGATGTCCCCGAACGCCCCGCGCGTCATCTCCGTGAAGGTGCCGGTCGACAAGATCGGCGAGGTCATCGGCCCCAAGGGCAAGATGATCAACCAGATCCAGGAGGAGACGGGCGCGGACATCTCCATCGAGGACGACGGCACCGTGTACATCGGTGCCACCGACGGCCCGTCGGCCGAGGCCGCCCGCGCGGCGATCAACGCGATCGCCAACCCGCACGTCCCGGAGATCGGCGAGCGCTTCGTCGGCACGGTCGTCAAGACGACGTCGTTCGGCGCGTTCATCTCGCTCTCCCCGGGCAAGGACGGTCTGCTGCACATCAGCCAGATCCGCAAGCTCGTGGGCGGCAAGCGCGTCGAGAACGTCGAGGACGTGCTGTCCATCGGCCAGAAGGTCCAGGTCGAGATCGGCGAGATCGACCCGCGCGGCAAGCTCTCGCTGCACGCCGTGGTCGAGGAGGAGGCTCCGGCCGACGCTCCCGCGACCGAGGGCGCGGACGCCTGACGTGCCCTGGGACCTCCCGCTCGTCCCGGCGGGTGACGCCGGGGCCGAGCTGACCGCCGGGCAGGACGGCGCGACGATCCGTCGCTCGGTCCTGCCCGGCGGGGTCCGCGTGCTCACCGAGTCCATGCCGGGCCTGCGCTCGGCGACGATGGGCGCGTGGGTCGGCGTCGGCTCGCGCGACGAGACCGACGGCCACTTCGGCTCGACGCACTTCCTCGAGCACCTGCTGTTCAAGGGCACCGCGCGCCGCTCGGCGATGGACATCGCCGAGGCGTTCGACGCCGTCGGCGGCGAGGCCAACGCCGCGACCGGCAAGGAGCACACGTGCTACTACGCGCGCGTGCTCGACGCCGACCTGCCCATGGCGGTCGACGTCATCGCCGACATGGTGACGTCCGCGCGCCTGGACCCCGACGAGCTCGAGACCGAGCGCGGCGTGATCCTCGAAGAGCTCGCCATGAACGACGACGACCCCTCGGACGTCGTGCACGAGGAGTTCGCGGCGGCCGTGCTCGGCGGGCACCCGCTCGGCCGCCCCATCGGCGGCACCCCGGACACGATCAACGCGGTCCCGCGCGACGCCGTCTGGGAGCACTACCGCTGGCACTACCGCCCCGAGACGCTCGTCGTCGCGGCGGCGGGCGGCGTCGACCACGACACGCTGGTCGCCCAGGTGGGCCAGGCGCTGCACGACGGCGGCTGGTCGCTCGACGCCGGCAGCGCGCCGCGCGCGCGGCGCGACCCGGCCGACCCCGCCCTGGCGGGCGTCGGGACGGCGGGCGTCGAGCTGTCGGTGCACCGGGCCGTGGAGCAGGCGAACGTCGTCATCGGCGGCACGGGCCTGTCCGCGACCGACGACCGCCGCTTCACGCTCTCCGTGCTCAGCGCGGTGCTGGGCGGCGGCATGAGCTCGCGCCTGTTCCAGGAGATCCGCGAGAAGCGCGGCCTCGCGTACTCGACGTACTCGTTCGCGTCCGGCCACGGCGGCATCGGCACCTTCGGCCTCTACGCCGGGTGCGCGCCGTCGAAGGTGGACGAGGTCACGGCCCTGCTCCACTCCGAGCTCGACCGGCTCGCGGACGACGGCATCACCGGCGCCGAGCTCGACCGCAGCATCGGCCAGCTCTGCGGTGGCATGGTGCTCGGGCTCGAGGACTCCGGCTCGCGCATGAGCAGGCTCGGCAAGGCCGAGCTCGTCTACGGCGAGCTCCTGAGCGTCGAGGAGTCGCTCGACGCCGTCCGGTCGGTCACGGCCGACGACGTGCAGAAGCTGGCGGGCGAGCTCGCCTCGCGGCCGCGGTCGGTCGTGCGTGTCGGACCGTTCGGCGGCTGATCTCCCGCCTCCCACGGCGTCTCGCGGCGGCCGTCCTCCTCCCGGAGGGCGGCCGCCGTCGTGCTGTGGGCAGACCCACTGCCCGGCGTGGCGGACGCGGCACCGGTCCGCCCGCGCACCGGCGATAGGGTGACGGGCGTGAGCGACCAGAGCATCCCCGCGCCCGATCCCGCCCCGACCGCCCCCGGCAAGGAGCCCGGTCGCCCGCTGCGGGTGGCGGTCCTGGGTGCCGCCGGGCGCATGGGAGCCACGGTCTGCGCCGCCGTCGAGGGCGCGGCGGACCTCGAGCTCGTCGCTCGCCTCGACGCGGGGGACGAGGTCGCGGTCTCCACGCTCGGCGGTGCGGACGTCGCCGTCGACTTCACCGTCCCGTCCGCGACCGAGGCGAACGTCCACGCGCTGATCGACGCGGGCGTGCACGCCGTCGTCGGGACCACGGGCTGGACGGAGGAGAGCCGTGGGCGCGTCGTCGCGCACCTCGGCCGCGCCGCCGCGGCCGGCGCACCCGGGCTGGGCGTGCTCATCGCGCCGAACTTCGGCCTCTCGGCCGTCCTCGCGATGACGTTCGCCGCCAAGGCCGCCCGCTACTTCGAGTCGGCCGAGGTGATCGAGCTCCACCACCCCGACAAGGTGGACGCGCCGTCCGGCACGGCGCGGCACACCGCGGCGGCGATCGCCGCGGCACGCGCCGACGCCGGCGTCGCGCCGAGCCCTGACGCGACGGAGACGGGCTGGGAGGCGCGAGGCGCCGACGTCGACGGTGTGCGCGTCCACGCGGTGCGCCTGCGCGGCCTCGTCGCGCACGAGGAGATCCTGTTCGGCAACACGGGCGAGCAGCTCGTCATCCGGCAGGACTCGTTCGACCGCGTCTCGTTCATGCCGGGCGTCCTGCTCGCCGTCCGCGAGGTCGTCGGCCGGCCGGGCCTGACCGTCGGCCTCGAGAACGTGCTGGACCTGGCGTGAGCGCCCCCGGCGGTCCGGTCGGTCCCGACGCCGACGGCGGCAGCGAGGACGATCGTCCGCAGGGGACGACCGGACGGTCGCGCGCCGCCCGGCCCTGGAAGGCGATCGTCGGCGCGGTGCTCGTGACGATCTTGCTCGCGCTCTACGTGTGGCAGGTGGCGGGGCGTGCCGCCGCGCTCATCGGCACGGGCGAGCCGGTGGCGATGGCGATCGGCGCGGGCGTGCTCGTGCTGCCCCTGCTCGTCGTGGGTTTGGTCGGGCGCGAGTTCGCGCTCGCGGGCACCGTGCAGCGCATGGCGGACGATCTCGCCGCCCGGGGCCGGCTGCCGGTCGACGACCTGCCCCGCTCGCCCGGTGGCCGGATCGACCGGGAGTCCGCGGACGCGGCGTTCGGACCCTACCGCGACGCGGTCGACGCCGACCCGCAGAGCTGGGAGGCGTGGTACCACCTGGCGTTCGCCTACGACGCGGCGCGCGACCGCCGCCGGGCGCGCGAGGCCCTGCGCAAGGCCGCGGCGCTCTACCGCTCGCGCCGCCGCGCCTGACGGCGACCGGGCACGAGGTCAGAGGCTGGTCCAGCAGTAGAGCCGGTGGCCCGCGTCGTCCGCCTGGACGCACAGGGTCGCGAGCCGGCGCAGGGCACCGGCCAGGTCGGCGGGGTCGGAGCCCTCCAGCTCGTCGGTGGCGGCCCAGCGCACGGCGACGGCGTCGAGGTCGGTCGGGGTCGCCGCGGCGAGCACCGTGACGAGCTCCGCGGTGACCGCGACGACCCACGGGCCCTCGTCTCCCGCGCTCGCGACGAGCTCCCCGTGCCGGGGGTCGCGCTTCGCCTCGGCGTACGGTCGGTCCGTGAGGAGGCCCGCGAGCGTGCCCAGCACGACGAACGGGTCGATGCCCTTGAGCTCGACCGTGGGAAACACCGGCTGGTTCGTCAGCGGGTCGGGGCTGCTGGGGCCCGTACGTGCCGCGCTGCCGGCCTGCGCGTCGTCAGGAGCGGTGAAGTAGTCGGTGAGGATGCCCATGGCGGTCGATCCTCGCAGGTCAGGCGCGCGAACGGGTCACGGCGGTGTCACGGGTGCGTGACGAGCACGGGCGCGACCCTCAGATCTCGGCCGTCCAGCGCCGTTCGACGACGTCGCGCACCCCGGTCGCGAGCGTGCGGGTCCGCCCGTCGGGCCCGAGGCCGGCGCCGGCGAGGAACGTCTCGCGCGCCGTGTCGCCGTCGAGCACCCAGGTGACGACCTCCGCGGAGCCGTCCCGCCGCAGCCGGTCGACCGCGGCCGACAGCAGGCGCGACCCGTGCCCGCCGCGCTGGTGCCGCGGCTCCACCTCGAGCGCGAGGACCTGTCCGGGCGCCACGGCGGCGAACCCGACGACGTCCGCGCCCGCGCACGCGACGAGCACGCCGAAGCCGGGACCCGGGGGAGAGGAGATCGCGGCGGCCCACTGCTCGCGCATCCGCACCGTGTCGAGCGCGTCGAGCACCTCCTCGCCGAGGACCTCCTCGTGCGACGAGCGCCACGCGCCCACCTGGATCGCGGTCATCGCGACGTCGTCGCCGGGCACGGCAGGGCGGACCGAGACGTCGGCGGTCTCGCGGAAGAGGCTCACGGGTTCACCCTACGAGACCTCGGGGGTCCCTTCGGCCGGGATCAGCCCCAGCCGAGGGCGCGCAGGCCCGCGGCCGTGGCGGCGGCGAGGACCACGACGACGACGAAGGGCGCGCGCAGCGCGAGCGCGACCGCCGCGACGCCGAGCGCGGGCAGGCGCGCGTCGACGACCAGGGCCTGCCCGTCGCCCACCGTCTGCACCGCGACGAGCGCGGCGAGGAGCGCCGCGGTCACGAGCGCCGCCGTGCGCGCGACGCGCTCGTCGGCGAGCCAGTGCTCGGGCACGAGGTGACCGGCGAGCTTGAGCGCGAAGCACACCGCCGACGCGGTCAGCACGACGACCCAGACGGTCGCTGACGTCATGAGGTCTCCGTTCCCGCGGGTCCGTCCGTGGACGACGAGGGCGGCCCGCCCGCGGCGTCGCGCCGGCGTCGCGCGTCCACCTGCCCGATGAGGATCGCGACCGCGGCGGCCGCCAGCACCGGGACGCCGCCCGGCGCGACCGGGATGAGCAGGACCGCGACGAGGACTGCCGCCGCCGCGGTGAGCTGCATCGCCCGCGCCGCGAGCCGGGGCCACAGCAGGGCGAGGAACGCGGCCGCCGCGGCGGCGTCGAGGCCCCACGCGCGCGGGTCGCCGAGCGCGTCGCCGGCGAGCGCCCCGACGAGCGTCATGGCGTTCCACAGCACGAAGATGCCGACGCCGGTCCACCAGAACCCCGCCCGGACGGCGCGGCGCGAGCGCTGTGCGGTCGCGACCGCGGTCGACTCGTCGATCGTGAACTGCGCCGCGACGACCTTGTGCCACGACCGCAGCGCGAGGAGCGGGCCGAGCTGGGCACTATACAGGGCGTTGCGGACCCCGAGGAACCCTGCGGTCGCGATCGCGGCCGCAGGCGCGCCGCCCGCGCCGACCACGCCGATGAGCGCGAACTGCGAGCCGCCCGAGAACATGAGCAGGCTCAGCGCCATCGTCTGCGCGACGTCGAGGCCGGCGACCACCGACAGCGCCCCGAAGGAGATGCCGTACAGGCCCGTCGCGACGGACACCGAGACGGCCTGGCGGACCGCGGCGCGGACCTCGTCCTCGACCGCGTGCTCGACGGCGTCCGTCACCTCGGCGTCGAACGACGCAGGTGCGTCGGCGTCGCGGCGCGGGACGTCGTCGGGCCGGCTCATGCGTGCGGGTCGGCCGGGCCCTCGCCCGCCGCGGCGGCGTTCGCCGCGCGCTGGTGCGCCGTGAGGGACATGCGGTCGATCGCCGCGAGCGCGAGCGCGGACACGACGAACGCGAGGTGGATGATCACCTGCCACATCATGACCTCGCCGGTGATCCGGCCCGTGGACGACTCGATGAAGGTGCGCAGCAGGTGGATCGACGAGATGCCGATGATCGACATCGCGAGCTTGGTCTTGAGCACGTTCGCGTTGACGTGGCTGAGCCACTCGGGCTGGTCCGGGTGGCCGTCGAGCCGGATGCGCGAGACGAACGTCTCGTAGCCGCCGACGATGACCATGATGAGCAGGTTGGAGATCATGACGACGTCGACGAGCCCGAGGACGGCGAGCATGATCTCCTCCGCGCCGAACGCGTGCGAGACCATCTCGTGCGTCGCGGGGTCCTCGACCGTGTGCTCGCCGGTGAACCCGCCGACGATGAGGTGCCACAGCTCCTTGAGGAACTGCCAGACGTAGACGACCTGGGCCACGATGAGGCCGAAGTAGAGCGGCGCCTGGAGCCAGCGGGACGCGAAGATCATGTACCCGACGGTCGTGACGCGGGCGCTGGGCGAGGGGACGTTCGGGCTGATGGTCGACGCGGGCGACGAGGGCACGGGCGTGGGCTCTCCGGGAGTCGGTGGCAGGGGAGCGTCAGGCTACCAACGCCGCGTGACGGCCCGACGACGCCGGTCACGCCCGCAGTCGCACGAGCGACGGGCGTCAGAGCGCGACGTAGACCGTCTCGAGGTACTCCTCGAGACCTGCCTCGCCACCCTCGCGGCCGAGGCCGGACTGCTTCACCCCGCCGAACGGTGCGCTCGCGTCGGACACCATGCCGCGGTTGATGCCGATCATCCCGGCCTCCACCTCCTCGGACACGCGGACGGCGCGGTCGAGCGAGGACGTGTACGCGTAGGCGGCCAGGCCGTACTCGGTCGCGTTCGCGAGCGCGAGGCCCTCGTCGTCGTCGCCGAACGCGACCACGGGCGCCACGGGTCCGAAGATCTCCTCGGTGACGACGCGCGCGTCGGGGTCGACGCCGGAGAGCACGGTCGGGGCGTAGAAGTACCCCGTGGTCCGCGGACGGTCGGCGCCCGTGAGGACCTGCGCGCCGCCGTCGGACGCGGCGTCGACGAGCTCGGCGACCTTGTCCACCGCCTTCGCCTCGATGAGGGGGCCGACCTGCGTCCCGTCCTGCGCGCCCGGGCCGACCCGCAGGCCCTCGAACGCGGCGGCGAGCCGCTGGGCGAACTCGCGCGCGACGGCGTCGTGCACGAGGAAGCGGTTGGCCGCGACGCACGACTGGCCCGCGTTGCGCAGCTTCGCGACGAGCGCCCCCTCGACCGCGGCGTCGAGGTCCGCGTCCGCGAACACGAGGAACGGCGCGTTGCCGCCGAGCTCCATCGACGTGCGCAGCACCTGGGACGCCGCCTTCTCGAGCAGCGTGCGCCCGACGGCCGTGGAGCCCGTGAACGACAGCTTGCGCAGGCGGTCGTCAGCGAGGAGCGGCTCGGTGACGTCCGCGGCGCGCGAGGACGGGACGACGTTGACGACCCCGGTCGGCAGCCCGCGGTCGGCGAGCTCGGACCGGATGACCTCGGCCACGAGCGCCGTCGTCAGCGGCGTGAGCCGCGCCGGCTTGATCACGACGGTGCAGCCGGCCGCGAGCGCCGGGCCGATCTTGCGCGTCGCCATCGCGATGGGGAAGTTCCAGGGCGTGACGAGCAGCGCGGGGCCCACGGGCCGACGGAAGACGAGCTGCCGGTTGCCTCCGGCGGGGGCCGTGCGGGCGAGGCCCTCGGCCCGCACCGCCTGCTCGGCGTACCAGCGCAGGAAGTCGGCGCCGTAGAGCACCTCGGCGCGCGCCTCCGCGAGCGGCTTGCCGCACTCGGCCGTGATGAGCGCGGCGACGTCGTCGGCGCGCGCGACGACCCGGTCGTAGACCGCGCGCAGCACCTCGCCGCGCTCCCGCGGGGGCGTCGCGCGCCACGCGGGCGCCGCCCGGTGCGCGGCGTCGAGGGCGCGCAGGGCGTCGCCGGGGCTCGCGTCGGCGACGTCGAAGAGCGACTCCTCCGTGGCCGGGTCCTCGACCTCGAACGTCCGACCGCCCTCGGCCGGTCCCCAGTGGCCGTCGACGAGCAACCCCGTGGGCACGTGCGCGACGAGGGCGGGGGAGAGGTTCGACGTCGAGGCGGGACGGGACATGCTCCGAGTATCGCCCTCGGGGTCGCCTGGACGCACCCGGGCGGTAGGCGCGCGGCGCGCTCCCGGGCCTGGACGGGCGCGGTGCCCGGACGCGCCGCACGGTAGTTTGTGCACATGGTCCTTCCCGCCACCCCCGCGCGCCCGTTCGGTGCCGTCCTCACCGCCATGGTCACCCCGATGACGCCCGACGGCGCCGTCGACCTCGCGGCGGCGGCCCGGCTCGCGAAGCGCCTGGTGGACGACGGGAACGACGGCCTGGTGCTGAGCGGCACGACGGGCGAGTCGCCCACGACGCACGCGCCGGAGAAGCAGGACCTCGTGCGGGTCGTCGTCGACGCGGTCGGCGACCGCGCGGCGGTCGTCGCCGGTGCCGGGTCCAACGACACCGACCACGCCCTGCGCATGGCCGAGCAGGCGGCCGAGGCCGGGGCCGACGGGCTCCTCGTCGTCGCGCCCTACTACTCGCGCCCCGGCCAGGAGGGCGTGTACCGGCACGTGACGGCGATCGCCGACGCGACCGACCTGCCCGTCATGCTCTACGACGTCCCCGGACGCACGGGCGTGCGGATCGCGCCCGCGACGTACGCGCGGCTCGCGGCGCACGACCGGGTCGTCGCGAGCAAGGACGCGACGGGCGACGTGTACGCCGCCGCCAAGCTCGCGGCCGCGACCGGGCTCGCGTTCTACAGCGGCGACGACGGCCTGCTGCTGCCGTTCCTCGCGCACGGCGCGGCCGGCATCGTCTCCGTCTCCGGGCACGCGGTGGCCGGGTCGTTCGCCGAGGTCGTGCGCCGCTTCGACGCGGGCGACCACGCGGGCGCGCTCGAGGTCTTCCTCACCACGACGCCCGTCATCGACGCGCTCAACGGCGCGGGCTTCCAGGCCGTGATGGCCAAGGCCGCCGTCGAGCTGCTCGGCGTCACCGACAACCGCTTCCTGCGCCTGCCGAACGTCGCGGCGACCGAGGACGACGTCGCGCTGGTCCGCGACGCCCTCGTCGCCGCGGGCGTGCTCGCCGGCGCGAGCACCGCGGCGGCCACCGCCGCACCCATCAGCTAGCGAGGGCAGGAGCCCTCGAAACCCCCGGCTCAGCCACGACAGGAGGCCCCGTGAGCCATCCCCACCCCGAACTCTCCCTGCCTCCCGAGCTCCCCACCGGAGGGCTGCGCATCGTCGCCCTCGGCGGGCTCGGGGAGGTCGGCCGCAACATGGCCGTCCTCGAGTACGACGGGCGCCTGCTCGTCATCGACTGCGGCGTCCTCTTCCCCGAGGACAACCAGCCCGGCGTCGACCTCATCCTCCCGGACTTCGACTACATCGCGGACCGGCTGGACGACATCGAGGCGATCGTCCTCACGCACGGCCACGAGGACCACATCGGCGCCGTCCCGTACCTGCTGCGCCTGCGCCGCGACATCCCGCTCGTCGGGTCGCAGCTCACGCTCGCGTTCGTCGAGGCGAAGCTCAAGGAGCACCGCATCTCGCCCGTGACCCTCGCGGTCAAGGAGGGCCAGGTCGAGCAGCTCGGCGTGTTCCGCTGCGAGTTCGTCGCCGTCAACCACTCGATCCCCGACGCGCTCGCGGTCGCCGTGACGACGGGCGCCGGGACCGTGCTGCACACGGGCGACTTCAAGATGGACCAGCTCCCGCTCGACGGGCGCATCACCGACCTGAGGGCGTTCGCGCGCCTCGGCGAGCAGGGCGTCGACCTGTTCATGGTCGACTCGACCAACGCCGAGGTCCCCGGGTTCGTCACGCCCGAGGTCGAGATCGGCCCGGTGCTCGACAACGTGTTCGCCGCGTCGGAGAAGCGCATCATCGTCGCGTCGTTCTCCTCGCACGTGCACCGCGTGCAGCAGGTCCTCAACGCCGCGCACCACCACGGGCGCCGCGTCGCGCTCGTCGGGCGCTCGATGGTCCGCAACATGACGATCGCGGCCGAGCTCGGCTACCTCCACGTGCCCGAGGGCGTGCTGATCGACCTCAAGAAGGTCGACTCCCTGCGCGACGACGAGATCGTGCTCATGTGCACCGGCTCCCAGGGCGAGCCCATGGCGGCCCTGTCGCGCATGGCCAACGGCGACCACAAGGTCCAGGTCGGCCACGGCGACACGGTGATCCTCGCGTCGTCGCTCATCCCGGGCAACGAGAACGCCGTGTTCCGCATCATCAACGGGCTCACGCGCCTCGGCGCGCGCGTCGTGCACGGGGGCAACGCCAAGGTGCACGTGTCCGGGCACGCGAGCGCGGGCGAGCTCCTCTACTGCTACAACGTGCTCAAGCCCAAGAACGTCATGCCGGTGCACGGCGAGGTCCGCCACCTCGTCGCGAACGGGGCGCTCGCGGTCCGCACGGGCGTGCCCGCCGACCGGGTCGTGCTCGCCGAGGACGGCGTCGTCGTCGACCTCGTGGACGGCAAGGCGTCGGTCGTCGGCGCGGTGCCCTGCGGGTACGTGTACGTCGACGGGTCGAGCGTCGGCGAGATCACCGACGCCGAGCTCAAGGACCGGCGCATCCTCGGCGAGGAGGGCTTCGTGTCCGTCTTCGCCGTCGTGGACTCCGCGACCGGCAAGGTGCTCGCCGGGCCGCAGATCCTCGCGCGCGGGTTCGCCGAGGACGACAAGGTGTTCCAGGACATCCAGCCCGAGGTCGTCAAGGCCCTCGAGGACGCGATCGCGGGCGGCGCGACCGACACGCACCAGCTCCAGCAGGTCATGCGTCGCGTCATCGGGCGGTGGGTCTCCAACCGGCTGCGGCGTCGCCCGATGATCGTCCCGGTGGTCGTCGAGGCGTAGCGCCAGCCCCCGGGCCGGTCGCCCCTCGGTCGACCGGCCCGGAACGGGGCGAAGTACCCCTATCCTGGCGCTCCGTCCGAGCTCTCAGGAGACCGCCCATGTCCTCCCCGCACGCCGCCGGCGCTCCGGCGCCGCACTCCTTCCCGGCCGCCGCCCCCGTTCTCGCCGGTCATGCCGGGGTACCGGGGACGCCCGCCGGGTCACCGCGACCGGTGCCCCGTGGCCTGGGCGTGGCCTCCGTCGCCCTCGCCGCGGCAGTCGCCGGGGGAGCGGTGGTCCAGGCCGCCCTCGCCGTACCCGTGGTCTCGACGCTGCACGATCTCGTCCGTGGTCGGAGCGTGTCGACGGCCGTGCTCGCGGCGTACGACAGCGTCGCCCTGCTGTTCGGAGCGGTCCAGCTCGCGGCCGGGATCGTCACCGTCGTGTGGCTCTGGCGTGCCCGGCGCTTCGCCGAGGCCGCGACGCCGTGGTGGTCGCACGCGCGCTCGCGCGTCTGGGTCTGGCTGGGATGGATCGTTCCCGTCGTGTCGCTGTGGTTCCCCCTCCAGGTCGTGCGCGACGTCCGCGCGGCGACGCTCCGGACGGAGCGTCCGGGGCTGGGCGGCTGGTGGGCGGCCTGGCTCGTCGGAGGGTTCGCGGCGAACGCCGGCGGTCGGCTGATGAGGTCGGACTCCCCGGACGTCTGGTCGGCGCTTCCGGTGCTGGACGCTGTCGCGGCCGTCGCTCTCGTCGTCGCCGCCGTGCTGTGGGCGCGCGTCGTGCGGGAGGTGGGCGACGGTCAGCGTGCTGTCGCGCCCGCGCCCCCGGTGGGCTCCAGCTGGTCCTGACCCCCCTGGCGGGCCCCGTCAGCGTCCCGCGAGGGCGCGCCCCACCGTGGCCGTGGCCCTCCCGTAGCGCTCGGCGCGCTCCGCGTCGTCGCCGGGGACGAGGCCGGCGAGCTCGAGCGAGACCAGGCCGTGCACGAGGCCCCACAGCCCGAGCGCGACGTCGGTGGCCGCGGCGTCCGGCACGAGCCGTGCGACGGCGTCGCGCAGCACGAGGAACGTCGCCTCTTCGACGGCACGCGGACGGTCCGCGGCGGGACGGACCCCGCGCGCGAACATCACGGCGTAGAAGTGCGGGTCCGCGAGGGCGAACCCCCGGTAGGCACCGCCGAGCGCGGCGAGGTCGGCACCCGGGTCGTCGGTCCGCTCGACGGCCGCCAGGTGGGCCGCGAACCGCCGGAATCCCTCCGCCGACACGGCGGCCACGAGCTCGTCGCGGCTGCCGAAGAGCGCGTACACGGCCGACGGGCTCGTCCCCGCGGCCGTCGCCACCGAGCGGACCGTCACAGCACCCTCGCCGTGCTCGGAGATGGCTCGGGACGCCACGTCGAGGAGGCGGTCGCGCAGGGCGTCGTCGTGCAGTCGAGGTCGTGCCACGCCTCGAGTCTAGAGGGCTTGACACAGGTTTGCGAACGCTGTTCTATAACGATGTTCGCAAACCCGCGGCGCGCTGCGTGCCGGGGTGTCACGCCAGCCCAGGAGGTCTCGTGCTCGAGCTCACCGACGCCGCCCGCATCACCGCGGGCGTCGTCCTCCTCACGGTCGTCGGCATCGAGTCCGGCGGCGCGTTCCTCGTCAAGGTCGTCACGCGGCGCGTGCCGGCGACGGGCTTCCAGACCTCCTTCTTCCGCGCCGGGCACGCGCACGCGGGCGTGCTCGTGGTCCTGGGGCTCGTGTGCCTGCTGCTCGCGGAGGCCACCGAGCTCGCGGGCTTCTGGCGGTGGCTCGCCGCCACCGGGGTGCTCGTCGCCGCCATCCTCCTGCCCGCCGGATTCTTCCTCTCCGCCGTGGGCTCGGGGCGCGAGGCGCCGAACCGGGCCGTCGTGCTGCTCCCTGCGGGCGGCGTGGTCCTCGCCGCGGGCGTCGTGACGCTCGCGATCGGGCTCTTCCTCGGCTGACGACGGTGGGGCCGGGCGCGGGCCCGGGCTCGGGCCCGGGCGGCGTCGCCGGAGGTCCGCCGCGGCGTCGTGGGTGGTCAGCGCTACGTTTCCCGCATGACGAACCCCGAGGACTTCGCCCCGCTCGAACCCGTCCACCTCGTGACCCAGGCGCAGGGGTGGAGCATCATCTACTCGCCCGGCGGCCCGGAGTGGCACCAGCACAAGGGTGCCCTCGAGCGGCACGGCATCGAGGGATCCGGGTACGACTTCTCCGGCGCGCTCCGGGCCACGCTGACCGACCACGAGCCGAGCGTCCTGGGCGCGGTCGGGTTCGACCCCGAGGGCGGCATGGTGAGCGTCTACGGGTCGGACCTCGGCGCGCTGCACGCCGCGGCGCGGCACCTGCACCGCCTGGTCACGGACGAGCAAGCGCTCGACGTGGCGCTCGCCCGGTCCGTGGAGCTCGGGCTCGACGACTGATCCCCGGCGACCTGCGTCGGCAGCGCTCCGGGTCGCTGTCCGCACCGCCCGAGGGACGGGTAGGGCGGCCTCAGCGCGAGCGCAGCGCCTCGAGCTGCGCGTCGTGCCACTCGGCGACGTAGCCCGTGAGCCGGCGGTCGTCGGGCATGGTGTGGCCGCGGAGAGCGGCGTCCAGCGCGTCGAGGTAGGCGCGGTCGGCCGCGAACCGTGCGGAGACCGCGGCGCGTCCGAGGGCGGGGCTCCCGTGACCCGGGACGAGCGCGTCCACGTCGCGCGCGGCGAGCTCGAGCGCGTCGAGCGCGCCGCGGTAGACCCCGACCGGGTCCCGGCTGTCGGTGTCGACGAGCGGCACCTCGACGTCGGAGAGCATGTCGCCCGCCACGAGCACCCTCCCGTCCGGCGTGCGCACCACGAGCGCGGCATGGCCTGGCGCGTGGGCGTCGTGCTCGACCACGGTGACCGAGCGTGGGTCCGTGCGGGCGGCCTGCGGCCAGGGAACGCGGCGCGCGCCGCGGGGGAGCGGGGTCAGCGCGCCCACGAGCGCGGGGTCGTGGCCGGGTGCGGCGGCCTCGGTCGACGCGAGCACCGCGGCCCGCCGCCGCTGCGTCGCGTCGGCGGTGCGCGCCGTCGCCCAGCGGGGCGCGTCGCCGAGCCCCGGCGACCACAGCACGTGGTCCCAGTGCGGGTGCGTCGCGAACCCGGCGGTCACGCGCCAGCCGCGCGCCCGCACCGCGGCGGCGAGCCCCGCGACCTCGGCGACCGTCACCGCCGGGTCCACGACCAGCGCCTCGCCGTCCGGCGTGGTGACGACGGTCGACGTCGTCGTCCAGATCTCCGCCGTCGCGACCCAGACCCCCGGGGCCGCCTCGACGAGGTCGCGCGCTCGCGGTGCGGTCGCAGGCCCGACCGTGGCCGCGGTGGCCTGGTCGCTCGGTGGTCCGCTCGGTCCACCCGGTGGGTCGCTCTGGACGTCGTTCGGCTGGGGGTGCGTGGGCTCGTGCACGGTTCCTCCGGTCCTGGTCGGTCACGGGTCGTCGGCTCACGGGCGTCGCGCGCGAGGTCGCCGGCCGCCCGGCAGCACTCCGGCGGGGACACGCGCCGCCGGGTCCGCGTCCGTGTCGTCCCCCGCAGGTAGGTTAGGACCACTATGGCGACCCGCACGTCCCCGCAGGCACGTCGGACCGCGAGCAACCGCACGCCAGCGCCCCGCACCTCGGCGCGCGGCGGTTCGTCCTCGGCCCGCGGCACGTCGCGCGCCGGCACCGGTCGGGGGCGGTCCTCCTCCTCCGCCTCGCGCCGGCCCGCCCGGCGCCCCGCGTCGGGGCCGCCGTGGCCCGTCCGCGCGGTGCGGGCGGTCTGGCTCGGCGCCGCGCACGGCGTGGGGGCGCTCGTGCGCACCATCGGAAAGGGAGCAAGAGAGCTGGACCCGGCACACCGGCGCGACGGCGTCGCGTTCTTCCTCATCGCCCTCGCTGTCGTCGTCGCGGCCCGCGAGTGGTGGGGCATCGAGGGCACGTTCGGCAGGGTCGTGCACGGCGTCGTCGCCGGCACGTTCGGCCTCGCGGGCGTCGCGGTGCCCGTCCTGCTGCTCTGGCTCGCCGTGCGGATCATGCGCCACCCCGAGCGCGCGCAGGCGAACTCGCGCGTCGCGATCGGGCTCACGCTCATCGTCGTGTCGGTGTGCTCGCTCGTGCACATCTCCGAGGACCTCCCGGCGCCGCGCGACGGCTTCGAGGCGGTGCAGGACGCGGGCGGGATCGTCGGCTACCTCGCCGCGACGCCCGTGACCACCGGGCTCACGCCGTGGTTCGCGGTCCCCATCTTCCTGCTGCTCGGCTTCTTCGGGCTCCTCGTCGTCACCGCGACCCCGGTGCACCGGATCCCGAGCCGGCTGCGCGGCCTCTACGACGTCCTCACGGGCAACCACCGCCCGGACGACGAGGAGCTGGACGCCGACGGGCTCGCGCTCGCGGAAGGCGTCTCGCGCCACGACGGCACGGACGTGCCGGCGGGCCGTCGCCCGCGCAAGCCCCGGAAGACCAAGGCGCAGCGCGCGGCGGAGGCCGCCGAGATCGAGAAGCCCGAGGGCGGGTTCTCCGGCGACGAGGCGTTCGAGACGGCGGCGTTCCTCGACTACGAGGAGGACTCCCCGCGCGGTCGGGGGAAGAAGCGCCGTGGGGACGAGCCGGCGCCAGGCACCGCGCCCACGGAGGCGGTGCCCGCCGTCGGGCAGGGCACCGCGCAGGACACCGCGGCCGCCGCGATGGGCGCCGTCGCGCCCGCCCCCGGCGACGGCGCGGGCAGCGTGCCCCCGCCCCCGCCCAGCAGCCCCCTGCCGCGCGGCGTGCAGCCGATGCTCGAGGGCGACACCGTCTACCTCCTGCCCAACGAGGACTCCCTCGTCAAGGGCGCGCCGCACAAGGTGCGCTCCGCCGCGAACGACCGCGTCGTCGAGGCGCTGACCCAGACGTTCGAGCAGTTCGAGGTCGACGCGAAGGTCACCGGCTTCACGCGCGGCCCGACGGTCACGCGCTACGAGGTCGAGGTCGGTCCCAAGGTCAAGGTCGAGCGCATCACGTCGCTCTCGAACAACATCGCCTACGCGGTGGCGAGCGCGGACGTGCGCATCCTCGCGCCGATCCCCGGCAAGTCGGCGATCGGCATCGAGATCCCCAACACCGACCGCGAGACGGTCGTGCTCGGCGACGTGCTCCGCTCGTCGGCGGCGCGGCGGACCGAGCACCCCATGGTCATGGGTGTGGGCAAGGACGTCGAGGGCGGCTACGTCGTCGCGAACCTCGCGAAGATGCCGCACATCCTCGTCGCGGGTGCGACGGGCGCCGGCAAGTCGAGCTTCATCAACTCCATGATCACGTCGATCCTCATGCGTTCGACGCCCGAGCAGGTGCGCCTGGTGCTCGTGGACCCCAAGCGCGTCGAGCTGACGATCTACGAGGGCATCCCGCACCTCATCACGCCGATCATCACCAACCCGAAGAAGGCCGCCGAGGCCCTCGACTGGGTCGTGCGGGAGATGGACGCCCGGTACGACGACCTCGCCGCGTTCGGGTACAAGCACATCGACGACTTCAACGCCGCCGTGCGCTCGGGCAAGGTCAAGCCGCTGCCGGGCTCCGAGCGCAAGATCGCGCCGTACCCGTACCTCCTCGTGGTCGTCGACGAGCTCGCGGACCTCATGATGGTCGCCCCGCGCGACGTCGAGGCGTCGATCCAGCGCATCACGCAGCTCGCGCGCGCCGCGGGCATCCACCTCGTGCTCGCGACGCAGCGACCGTCGGTCGACGTCGTCACGGGCCTCATCAAGGCCAACGTGCCGTCGCGCCTCGCGTTCGCGACCTCGTCGCTCGCGGACTCGCGCGTCGTGCTCGACCAGCCGGGCGCCGAGAAGCTCATCGGCCAGGGTGACGCGCTGTTCCTCCCGATGGGCGCCGCGAAGCCCATGCGCGTCCAGGGCGCGTGGGTCTCCGAGTCCGAGGTGCACTCGGTCGTCGAGCACGTCAAGGGGCAGCTCAAGCCGGTCTACCGCGAGGACGTCACGCAGACCGCGGCGAAGAAGCAGGTCGACGAGGACATCGGCGACGACCTCGACCTGCTCCTCCAGGCGACGGAGCTCGTCGTGACCTCGCAGTTCGGCTCGACGTCGATGCTCCAGCGCAAGCTGCGCGTCGGGTTCGCCAAGGCGGGTCGCCTCATGGACCTCCTCGAGTCGCGCGAGATCGTCGGGCCGTCCGAGGGGTCCAAGGCGCGCGAGGTGCTCGTGACGCCGGAGGAGCTGCCGTCGGCGCTCGCGCTGATCCGCGGCGAGCCGGCGCAGGACGTCTTCGACGGCCAGGCGCCCGCCGCGGCGCCGGGTGGCGGTGCGGGGCACGACTACGGCGAGGGCACCGAGGGGCACATGCCGCCGGTCGCGACCGACTACCACGACGGTGCCGACGTGGAGTCGGGCTGGCGCTGAGCGCGCACCGCGTGCCCACCGAGCCCGCCCGGTACCGGCACGCCGTCCGTGGCCGCGGTGGCGGTGGCGGACGAGGGTCGGGGCACCCCTGAGGACCCCCTAGGCTGGTCACGTGGTCACCGCCGTCCCCTCGCCGTGGAACTCCGCGAACCTCGTCACCATGGCGAGGATCCTGCTCGTCCCCTTCTTCGCGTGGGCGCTCCTCGTCGACGGTGGGGAGTCCGTCACCTGGCGGCTCGTCGCGACGGGCATCTTCGTGCTGGCCGCGACGTCGGACCGGCTCGACGGCTACCTGGCGCGCAAGTACGACCTGGTCACGGACCTCGGCAAGCTCTTGGACCCGATCGCGGACAAGCTGCTCGTCGGCACCGCGCTCGTCCTGCTCGCGTGGCCGCTCGGGGAGCTGCCGTGGTGGGTGCCCGTGGTCGTGCTCGCGCGCGAGCTCGGCGTCACGCTCCTGCGGTTCGCGGTCCTCAAGTACGCGGTCATGCCCGCGTCGCGTGGCGGCAAGCTCAAGACCGTGCTCCAGACCGTCGCGATCACGCTCTTCCTCCTGCCCCTGTCGCACCTGCCGGGGTGGATCGGCGTCGTGGCCTGGGTCGTGCTCGCCGCAGCGATCCTCGTCACGGTCGTGACGGGGCTCGAGTACGCCTACCAGGGCTGGCGGCTGCGGCGCGACGCGATCCGCGCGGCCCGCCTCGCCGAGCGCGGGGCGGCCCCGGACGGCGCGTCGGCGTCGTGACCGGGGCAGCGTCGTGACGGGGGCAGCGCGCGACGCCGAGGGGACGGGGGCCTCGGTCGCGCGACCGGACGTCGTCGGCCTCCTCACGACGCTCGAGGCGCGGGGGTGGACGCTCGCGACGGCCGAGTCGCTCACCGGTGGGCTGCTCTCCGCGACGATCGTCGACGTCCCCGGGGCGTCGCGCGTGTTCAGGGGCGCGGTCGTCGCCTACGCGACGGACGTCAAGCGGTCCGTGCTCGGGGTCGACGGCGGCCTCCTCGCCGCACACGGGGCCGTCCACCGGGACGTCGCGCGACAGATGGCGGAGCGGGTGCGGGAGGTGCTCGGTGCGGACGTCGGGGTCGCGACCACGGGCGTCGCGGGACCGGACCCGCAGGACGGCCAGCCGCCGGGCACGGTGTTCGTCGCGGCGAGCGGCCCGCGAGGGACGCGCGTGCGACGGCTGCGCCTTGCCGGCGAGCGCGCGGCCGTCCGCGCCGGGACGGTCGCTGCGGCGATCGACCTCGCCCGGGCGGTGGTGGACGGGCCCTCCGCGAACGACGCTGGGCCGGGTGAAAACGGCGGGTGATCTGCGGTCGCCCGGGCCGGACGACCACCCTCTCGGATGCGGCGCGTGGAGAGGTCGTGAACGTACCGCGCGGGGTACGCCGGGCAGGCGGCCGCGGGAACAAGGCCCCACGTCGGGACGTTGCACAGCACGTGATCGCCAACAGGACCGTCAACCGACCGGTGGGCCGCACGGACAACGCGCCGACGGCCGGTCCGGCACGCCGCACCGGAGACGTGAGCGGACCGCGGGCGGGGTACGGTAGGACGACCCCGTCACGCGGGGCAGTGAACAGGAAGACCGGCACGAGCAGTTCGCGCACCCAGGTGGGGGCCACACCGGCTCCCGGGGGCGCACGGGACACGGAAGGGGGTCGCCAGATGATTGTTCTTCGACGAGAGATCGGGGACGTGCTGCGAGACGCTCGCCAGCGACAGGGGCGCACCCTGCGAGAGGTGTCCTCGGCCGCACGGGTCTCGCTGGGCTACCTCAGCGAGGTCGAGCGCGGTCAGAAGGAAGCGTCGTCGGAGCTCCTCGGCTCCATCTGCGAGGCGCTCGACATCCCGATGTCGTTGGTGCTGCGCGAGGTCAGCGACCGGGTCGCGGTCGCCGAGGGTCTGCTGATCCCGGACACCATCCCGGCCGACTTCGCGACCGCGGTGCTCGGACGGCAGAACCCCGAGGGCACGGCGCGACGAGAGGACCTTCAGCCCGTCGGCTGACGGTCGACGCCGGGTCGACCCGGAGCAGGTGCCGGGGCAGCGACGCCACCGTCACCGGTTCGCGGGCGGCGCCTGGCACGTCGGACACCAGAAGACCGGACGGTCGTACGGCGGCTCGTTCGCCGTACCTTCGACGACAGGCGTGCCGCACACGTGGCACGCCTTTCGTGTGCGCCCGTGCACGTGGCGCACGACGCCGGCACGCGGGTCGAACCCGTGCCGCACGGTGCGCTGCATGAGCGCGCGGGCCGTGAGGAGCAGCCCTTCCAGGTCCTCGACGTCGCGCACGGGCGTCCACGGGTAGACGCGCTCGGCGAAGAGCGACTCCGCGGTGTAGATCGTGCCGATCCCCGCGACGAGGTGCTGGTCGAGGAGTGCCTCCGCGACGGGGACGCCGGTCACGGCCCGCCCCGGCCGGTGCCGGGGGCCGCTCCCGCCCGCCGCGTCGTCGGCCCGCAGGCGCGCGACCGCCTCGGGCAGGCCGGTCTCCGGGAAGTCGTCGCCGAGCACGTCGGGTCCGAGGGGCCCGACGATCACCCGCTCGTCCGCGGTGCGCAGCACGTGCAGCATGCCGATCCGGTTCCCGACCGCGGTCCACCACTCGTTCGCGAGCACCACGCGCACGTTCGGCTCCGCGCCGCGCGCGTCCCGCGCACCCGTACGTGCGATGCGCCACGAACCCTCCATGCGCAGGTGGGTGTGCAGCGACCGGCCGTCGTCCAGGCGCGTGAAGAGGTGCTTGCCGTACGCCACGTTCTCGACGACCGTCCGGCCGGTCAGGACGACCTCGGCGGCGCTCGGCCAGCGCAGCTCCGCGCGCACGAGGACCCGGCCGGCGAGGGCCTCGTCGAGCCGCGCGGACACGAGGCGCAGGATGTCACCCTCGGGCACGCCCGCACCCCCTGGCGGTCGCGAGGGGGCGGCGGCGAGCGCGCCCCGTGCCCTCGGCCGTCACCTCAGGCCGCCCGCAGCCCGCGCGGCGTCGCGCGGAACCCGGCGTCGAGGAGCGCGCGCACCGCGTCGTCGGCGGACGTGGCCGTGGTGCCCGCACCGGCCAGCGCCTCGACGCCGTCCACCCGCTGCACGACGACCTTGCCGAGCCGCCCCGCGCGGACCGCCCGGACGAGCTCGGCGCTCGCCTCCGCGAGCCGCGGGCCGTCGACGAACGACAGGACGGACCGGCCCCCGCGCTCGACGTACAGCGCGAGGTCGCCGTCGCTCAGCACGACGACGGCTCCGGCTTTGCGCCCGGGACGGTGCCCGCGCGACGTGTCGGCACCGGTCGCGGCGCGGTCCGCCGGCACGGCACCGCCGCCGCCGTGCGACGCGACGGTCGTGGTGGTCGCGGCACCGTTCCCGACGGGGGACGGCCGCGCCGGCCACGGCAGCGCCGCGCCGAACGGGTTGGCGGGGTCGGTCGCGGCGAGGAGGACGGCGCCCGGGCGCGGACCGCCGCGCGCGGACCGGGTGCCGCCGAGCACCGGGTCGTCGAGCATCGGGTCGTCGAGCATCGGGTCGCCGGACGCCGTGGCGAGACCGCCACCGGGTGCACGGCGCAGCCCGCGGGCTGCGGCCGCCTCGAGCGCGCGCTCGCGGTCCTGTCCGTCGGTCCGGAGCTGGTCGACCGCGCCCGGGAGCGCGAACTGCGAGCCGCCGAGGTGCTCGACGAAGTACCCGCGCCGTGCGGCCCCGGTCGCCTCCAGCTCGCTGAGCACCCGGTACACCGCGCGGAACGACCCAGCGACGCCCTCGGCGGGCGCGACGGCGCGCGTGAGCACGCCGTGGCGGTCGAGCAGGACGCGCGCGAGCGCGTGCGCCCGGCGGGTGAGGTCGGCCTCGCGCGCGGGCAGCGCCGACCAGCGGCCGGCGCCCCCGCGCAGGCTCGTGTCGGGGGAGACCGGAGGACGGAGCCCGGCGAACCGGCCGCGGCCGACCGGACGCGCGCGCGCCGGCGTGCGCGGGGCACGGTGGGCGCCGCCCCCGGCGCCGAGCCGCGCGCGCAGCGAGCCCAGCCCGTCGTTCGTCACGTGGCCGGACCACACGAGGTCCCACAACGCCTCGAGCGTCGGGCCGACGTCCGCGCCCGCCCGCTCCGCGAGCCGTGGGAGGAAGTACCCGCCCGAGCCGTCGAGCAGGTCGAGGAGGGTCGCGTGCAGCCCGGCCTCGGGCGCCGGCCCGGGGTCCGGGAGCGTGAGCGGCGCCCACTCCGCGAGGTGCAGGCTGACGAGCCCGTCGCCGCCACCGGACCCCGGGAGGGCCGCGTGGCCGCACCAGACGACCTCTCCGGTCGTCGTCAGCTCGTCGAGCATCGTCGGCGTGTAGTCGGTGACGCGGGACGGCAGGACGAGCGTCTCCAGAGCCGACGCGGGCACGGCGGCCCCCGAGAGCTGCTCGACGACGCGCAGCAGGCCGTCGGTCCCGCGCAGCGCCCCGAGCCCCTGCCACCGCGGCAGGAAGACGCCCAGGGTCTCCGCGGGGACCGGCTCCACCTCCGCGCGCAGCGCCGCGAGCGAGCGGCGTCGCAGCACGCGCAGCACCTCCGCGTCGCACCAGTCGTCCCCGGTGCCGCCGATCGACTCGGGCCGCAGGCGTCCCCGGACGACGAGCCGTGCCGACTCGAGCCGTTCGAGCGTCTGCACGACGACGGCGACGCCGAGGCCGAGGCGCGCGGCGAGGTCGGCGGCGGTGAACGGGCCGTGCGTGCGCGCGTGGCGGCGCACGAGGTCGCCCAGCGGGTCGGGGACGGGCTCGGTGAACACCTCGGGGATGCCGACGGGCAGCGCGACGCCCAGCGCGTCGCGCAGGCGCCCGGCGTCCTCGACGACGGCCCACTGCTGCGCCCGGTCGGGGTCCACGCCCGCGATCCGGACGCGCATCACGCGCCGGGCGGACTCGAGCTCGCGGAGCCAGCCGGCCGCGGCGTCGCGCACGTCCTCGCGCGTGCGGGCCACGACCTCGGCGTCCGTGAGCGGTCCCAGCCGGCGCAGCACGTCCCACACGTCCTCGGCGTGCCGGGCCTGCCGTTCGGGCGCGAGCGCACCGAGCTCGGCCTCGGTCCGCTCGATCTGCGCCGGGTCGAGCAGGTCGGCGAGCTGGGCCGCGACGCCGTCGCCGCCCAGCAGCTCGGCGAGCAGCGTGGGGTCGAGAGACAGCGCGGCGGCGCGGCGCTCCGCGAGGGGGGCGTCGCCGTCGTAGAGGAACTGCGCCGTGTACCCGAAGAGGAGGGACTGCGCGAAGGGTGAGGGCGTGGGCGTCGTGACCTCGACGAGGCGCACGCGCCCCGCCGCGAGGTCGCGCATGAGTTCGGTGAGCGCCGCGACGTCGAAGTCGTCCTGGAGGCACTCGCGCGCCGCCTCGAGCACGATCGGGAACTCGGGGTACTCGGACGCCACCGACAGGAGCTGGGCCGAGCGCTGGCGCTGCTGCCACAGCGGCTGGCGGCGGTCCGGGCGGCGCCGCGGGAGCAGGAGCGCGCGCGCCGCGGCCTCGCGGAACCGGGAGGCGAACATGACCGATCCCCCGAGCTCGTCGCGCACCGCGTCGAGCACGTCGTCCGGGTCGAGCAGCAGGTCCTCCACGCCGACGACGGGCGCGTCCCCGCCGAGGCCGCCCGACCCGTCGGTCGATCCCTCGAGCCACGAGTCGCCCGTGTCCGGCAGCCGCAGGACGATGCCGTCGTCGGCGTGCATCGCCGCGGCGTCGACCCCGTACCGCTCGCGCAGCCGCGCGGCGAGCACGAGCGCCCACGGCGCGTGGACCTTGGCCCCGTACGGCGAGTGCACGACGACGCGCCAGTCGCCGAGCTCGTCCCGGAACCGCTCGACGACGACCGTCCGGTCGTCGGGCACGCGCCCGGTCGCGTCGCGCTGCTCGCGGAGGTACGCGAGGAGGTTGTCGCTCGCCCACGCGTCGAGCCCGGCGGCGCGCAGCCGGTCGGCCGCGGCGTCGTGGTCGTCCGCCGCGAGCGCGTCGGTCTCGCGCACCCAGGCGCCGAGCGCCCGGCCGAGCTCGGCGGGGCGCCCGGGGGAGTCGCCCTTCCAGAAGGGCAGGCGCCCGGGGATGCCCGGCGCGGGCGTGACCAGCACGCGGTCGGGCGTGATGTCCTCGATGCGCCAGGTGCTCGACCCGAGCGTGAACGTGTCGCCGACGCGCGACTCGTAGACCATCTCCTCGTCGAGCTCGCCGACGCGCTTGCCGCCGCGCGGGGCGCGCCCGCCCGCGGTGTCCGGGTCGCCCGCGACGGTGCCCGTCCCGGCGTCCGTCGCGAGGAACACGCCGTACATCCCGCGGTCGGGGATGGTCCCGCCGCTCGTCGCGGCGAGGCGCAGGGCGCCCGGCCTCCCCGTGAGCCGGCCCGACGCGCGGTCCCACACGATGCGCGCGCGCAGCTCGCCGAAGTCCTCGCTCGGATACCGCCCCGCGAGCATGTCGAGCACCGCGTGCAGCGAGGCGTCGCCCAGGTGGGCGTACGGCGCGCTGCGCCGCACCACGGTGGCGAGCTCCGCGACCGTCCACTCGTCGACCGCGACCATGGCCACGACCTGCTGCGCGAGCACGTCGAGCGGGTTCGCGAGCACGTGCAGCTCCTCGATGCCGCCGGTGCGCATGCGCTCGGCGACGACCGCGGAGGGCACGAGGTCACCCCGGTGCGTGGGGAACACGACGCCGTGCGACACGGCCCCCACCTGGTGCCCCGCGCGCCCGATGCGCTGGAGCCCGGACGCGACCGACGGCGGGGCGCCGACCTGCACGACGAGGTCGACCGCGCCCATGTCGATGCCGAGCTCGAGGCTCGACGTCGCCACGACCGCGGGAAGGCGGCCGTCCTTGAGCTCGGTCTCCGTCCGCGTACGCTCCGCCCGGCTCATCGACCCGTGGTGCGCGCGGGCGATGACCGGCTCGACGCCGGAGCTCGCGCCCGACTGCGCCTGCACCTGGGCAGCGGTGATCGTCCCCGGGTCGAGCACGTCCTCGCCCTGGCGCTCCGCCCACACCTCGTTCATGCGCGCCGTGAGGCGCTCGGCGCCGCGTCGGGAGTTCGTGAACACCAGGGTCGAGCGGTGGTCGGCGACGAGGTCGACGACGCGCTCCTCGACGTGCGGCCACACCGACGGACGCTGCGGCCGGACGTCCGGCGCCCCGGTCGGTCGGGACGTCGCGGGCCCGGACAGGTCCCGCTCGCCTGGCGGCAGGGGCGGCAGCCCGCCCGCGGTCGTCGCTCCGGACGCCGCGCCACGGGCCACGCCCGCTTCCGTGCCCGGGCGCGCACCGGCGTCGGGCACCAGGGCGGCCGTGCCCAGGTCCGCGAGGTCGGGGACGGGCACCACGACGTCGACCTCGATGCGCTTGCTCGCGGGCGGCTGCACGACGACGACCTCGCGACCCGCCTCCGCCTCCGGGCGGTGGCCGCCGAGGAACGTCGCCACGGCCTCGACGGGGCGGACCGTCGCCGAGAGCCCGATGCGCTGCGCGGGCGGGCGGTCCTGCGCCTCGAGGAAGGCGTCGAGACGTTCGAGCGACACCGCGAGGTGCGCGCCGCGCTTGGTCCCCGCCACGGCGTGGATCTCGTCGACGATCACGGTCTCGACGCCCGCGAGCCCCGCGCGCGCCTGCGAGGTCAGCACGAGGAACAGCGACTCGGGCGTCGTGATGAGGATGTCCGGCGGGTGCGTCGCGAGACGGCGGCGCTCGCTCGTGGGCGTGTCGCCCGTGCGGGTGCCGACGACGACGTCCGGCACCTCGAGCCCGAGCCGCACCGCCGCCTGGCGGATGCCCGCGAGCGGGGAGCGGAGGTTGCGCTCGACGTCCGCGGCGAGCGCCTTGAGCGGCGAGACGTACACGACGCGGCAGCGCTGCTCGCGTGCGACCTCGCCGGCCGCGGGCGCGCTCATGATCCGGTCGAGCGACCACAGGAACGCCGCGAGCGTCTTGCCCGACCCGGTCGGGGCGACGACGAGCGCGTGCCGGTCGCTCGACACCGCGTCCCACGCGCCGGCCTGCGCCGCGGTCGGGGCGTCGAACGCGCCCGAGAACCAGGCGCGCGTGGGCGCGGCGAAGCGAGCGAGCAGGTCCGTGGTCACGGGCCCATTCTCGCCGCGACCACCCACACGCGCCGCGTGACGGGAGACCGTCGGCCCGCCCGCGCGAGCTCAGTCGTCCGAGCGCTGCGTCGGCGTGCGAGCGAGGCGTCCCGGGACGCATCGCTCGCGCACGGACGCAGCGCTCGGCCGCGGACCGGGAGTGCGCGCGGCGTGGGAGGCTGGTCCCGTGCGCTACCGCGAGTTCTCCGAGCTGGTCGACGAGGTGTTCGGCGCGTCCCTGGGACGCGCCTACGTCCGCGAGCAGGTGCTGTCCGCGCTCGACGACCGGACGGCCGCCCAGGCGCTCGAGGACGGCGTCGAGCCGCGCGTCGTCTGGCACGCCTTGTGCGACGCGCTCGACGTACCCGAGGCGCGGCGCTGGGGCCACGACGACCACCGCCAGGCCCCGCCCCGCCGCTGACCCCGCCGGCGCCGGCCGACTGGGGACGGCCGAGGAGCGCGACGGGCCGCGCGCCGCGATGATGGCCGCATGAGCGCTCCTGCCCGAGGCCGTGCCGCGGTCCGCGTGACCGTGGCCGACGTGCGCGGAGCCGTCTGGTCGCTCGTCTCGACGACCGTCGGCCTCGGGCTCGCGATCTGGTTCGTCCCCGGGGTCGAGGTCACCAACCCGTGGTCGCTCGTCCTCGCGGCGCTCGCGGTCGGGCTGGGCGACGTGCTCCTGCGCCCCGTGCTCCGGCGTCTGGCGCACCGGTTCGGCGTGGTCGGCGCGCTCGTGTCCGGCGTGGTGGCCCAGCTCGCGGTCGCGTGGGCGGCGCTCACGTACCTGCCGGGCTTCCGGAGCGGCTCGTGGGTGGACGTGCTCGCGGTGCTGGTGCTCGCGGCCGTCCTCATGGCGCTCGGGCGCTGGGTGGTCGGGGCGAGCGACAACGAGTACGTCCTCGGCGACCTGCTCCGGAGGGCGCGCCGGCAGGCCGGCGTGCCGCGACGCGACCCGGGGACCGCGGGTGCGGGCGAGCGCCCGGCGGGACTGCTCGTCGTCCTGCTCGACGGCGTCGCGCGCCCGACGCTCGACTACGCGCTCCAGGCCGGGCTCGCCCCGACGCTCGCGCGCTGGCTGGGCAGCGGGAGCCACCACCTCACGACATGGTGGGCGCGCGTGCCCGCGACGACGCCGGCCTCCACGATCGGCCTCCTGCACGGCTCGACGGACCACGTGCCCGCGTTCCGCTGGTGGTCGCGCGCGCTCGGCCGGCTCGTCGTGACGAACCGGCCCGCCGACGCGGCGGCGGTCGAGGCCCGGACGAGCGACGGCGCGGGCCTGCTCGCAGGTGGCGGCGTCGCCGTCTCGACCATGTTCTCCGGCGACGCCGCGACGAGCCTGCTCGTCATGAGCCGTGCGCGCGAGGGGCTCGGGCCCGGCCAGATGTTCGTGCACTTCTTCGCGAGCCCGTTCGTGCTCGTGCGCGCGGTCGTCGTCGCGCTCGGGGAGTTCTTCAAGGAGCTCTACCAGGGCTGGCAGCAGGCCGTGCGGGGCGTCGAGCCCCGGGTGTCGCGCCTCGGCTGGTACCCGGTGCTGCGCGCGGTGACGAACGTCGTGCTGCGCGACCTCAACACGACGCTCGTCGCGGAGCAGCTCGTGCGCGGGGCGCCGGTGGTGTGCGTCGACCTCGTCGACTACGACGAGATCGCCCACCACGCCGGGCCGCTGCGCCCCGAGTCGCTGCGCGCGCTGGAGGGCCTCGACCGGGTCGTCGGGCTCTGGGAGCAGGTCGCCGCCGTCGCACCCCGCCGCTACGACGTCGTCGTGCTGTCCGACCACGGGCAGTCGCTCGGCGCCACGTTCGAGCAGGTCGAGGGCCGGTCCTTCCTCGACGAGGTCCGGCGCCTCATGGCGCCCGAGCCCGGCCCGCGCGCCGGGGTCCGCCGCGGCGGGGAGGCCGCCCGAGCCGAGGGACGGCGTCGGGCCACCTCGCCGGACAGCGAGTCGTGGGGCCCGGCCAACACCGCCCTCAACGCGCTGCGGCCCGGGGCGTCGGGCGAGGACGACGGTGCTCGTCCGGGCCACGGGCGCATGATGGTCGGTCCGGACCGGAGCGAGCGGCACCCCGGCGCCGAGGACGCCGCGCTGCCCGAGCTCCCGGAGGTCGCGGTCGTGGGGTCGGGCAACCTGGGCATGGTCTGGTTCCCCCGCGAGCCCCGCCGGCTCACGGGCGACGAGGTGCGCGAACGGTGGCCGCGGCTGCTCCCGGGTCTCGTCGCGAACCCGGCCGTCGGCGTCGTCGTCGAGCGCGGTGCGGGCGGGGAGGTGCGTGCCCACGGGCGTGGCGGCTCGCGCGACCTGCGGACCGGGGAGGTCGTGGGCGAGGACCCGCTCGCGGGCCACGGGTCGCGCGCGGCGGCGGACCTGCTGCGCGTGGCGGGGCTCGAGGACGCGGGCGACCTCGTGCTCGTCTCGCGCGTGGACGACGTCGGGATGGTGCACGCGTTCGAAGGGCTGGTCGGTTCGCACGGCGGCCTCGGCGGAGCCCAGAACGAGGCCGTCCTGCTGCGCCCCGCGCACCTCGAGCTGCCCGACGACGAGCTCGAGGACGTGGACGGCACGCCGATGCTCGTCGGCGCGGAGGCGGTGCACCGGCGCCTCGTGGCGTGGCTCGTCGACCTCGGCGTGCGGTCCGTCGCCCCGGCGGCGGGCGACGTGGGGCGGCGGGTGGGGGAGCCGTGAGCGTCCGCGTGACGTGGCTCGGCCACTCGAGCGTCGTCCTCGACGTGCGGTCCGGCCGCGCGGGGGCGCCGGGCGTGCGCCTCGTCACCGACCCGCTCCTGCACCGGCACGCGGGGATGCTGCGGCGGCGCGGGGAGCGGCCCGCCGCGGCGTGGCAGGACAGCGACGCCGTCCTGCTGTCCCACCTGCACCACGACCACGCGGAGGTGCGCTCGCTGCGCCTCCTCGGCGACGCGCCCGTGCTCACGGCCCCGGCGAACGCGCGGTGGCTGCGCGCCAAGGGCCTGCGCGGGGTCGGGCTCGACGACGCGTGGCACGCGGTCGGGCCGGACGCGGCGGGGGTCGAGGTGCGCCTGGTGGCGGCGGTGCACGGGCACCGGCCGATGCCGCACCGGCCCAACGCGGCGAACGGGCACCTCGTGCGAGCGGACGGCCCGGGCGGCGTGCGGGTGTGGGCGGTCGGGGACACCGAGCACTACCCGGACATGGTCCACCTGCCGGCGCTCGCGGGCGGTCCGGTGGACGTCGCGCTCGTGCCGGTCGGCGGGTGGGGTCCGCGCCTGTCGGGCGGGCACCTCGGCCCCGCGCAGGCGGCGCGCGTGTGCGCCGAGGTGGGCGTGGGCGTCGCGATCCCGGTCCACTGGGGCACGCTCCACGCGCCGGGCGGGCGGCACCTCCCGCGCGGCTGGATGGACCACGCGGGGGCGGCGTTCGAGGCGGCCGCGCAGCGCGAGGCGCCCGGGACCCGCGTCGTGGTCCTGCGCCCGGGGGAGTCGTGGTCGTCGTCCGACGACGCGTGAGCGGCGCGGTCGTGACACGCCGGGGCGGGTTCCCGGATCGAACACGTGTTCGGCTAGAGTTGTGCACAGGGCGCGCTCCGGCGGGTCCAGGACGCCGGTCCGGCACGACGGTCCACAGGCTCGAGGGTCGCCGGAAGCCGCGTGTCGGTGGCTGCCCGTAGCGTCGGGCCACAACGAACAGATGAACGTCGAACCGAAGGTGGACTGACATGCCCGCACCCGCAGACCGCGAGAAGGCGCTCGAGGCAGCCCTCGCCCAGATCGACCGGAGCTTCGGCAAGGGCTCCGTGATGCGCCTCGGCGAGGAGGGCCGCGCCCCCGTCGAGGTCATCCCCACGGGTTCCATCGCGCTCGACATCGCGCTCGGCATCGGCGGTCTGCCGCGCGGTCGCGTCATCGAGGTGTACGGACCGGAGTCCTCCGGCAAGACGACCGTCGCGCTGCACGCCGTCGCGAGCGCGCAGCGCGCGGGCGGCATCGCGGCGTTCATCGACGCCGAGCACGCCCTCGACCCGGAGTACGCCAAGAAGCTCGGCGTCGACACGGACGCGCTCCTGGTCTCCCAGCCGGACACCGGCGAGCAGGCGCTCGAGATCACGGACATGCTGATCCGCTCGGGTGCGCTCGACATCATCGTCATCGACTCCGTCGCGGCCCTCGTGCCCAAGGCGGAGATCGAGGGCGAGATGGGTGACAGCCACGTCGGTCTCCAGGCCCGCCTCATGTCGCAGGCGCTGCGCAAGATCACGGGTGCGCTCAGCGCCTCCGGGACCACCGCGATCTTCATCAACCAGCTCCGCGAGAAGATCGGCGTGTTCTTCGGCTCGCCCGAGACGACGACCGGTGGCAAGGCGCTGAAGTTCTACGCGTCCGTCCGCCTGGACATCCGTCGTATCGAGACGCTCAAGGAGGGCACCGACGCGGTCGGCAACCGGACCCGCGTCAAGGTCGTCAAGAACAAGATGGCGCCGCCCTTCAAGCAGGCCGAGTTCGACATCCTCTACGGCGTCGGCATCTCCCGCGAGGGTGGCCTCATCGACATGGGCGTGGAGCACGGGTTCGTGCGCAAGTCCGGGTCGTGGTTCACCTACGGCGGCGACCAGCTCGGTCAGGGCAAGGAGAACGCGCGCTCGTTCCTGCGCGACAACCCGGACCTCGCCAACGAGCTCGAGAAGAAGATCAAGGAGAAGCTCGGCGTCGGGGCCAAGATCGACGCTCCGGCCGACCCGGCCGCGGGCGTGACGGTCCCGGCCGACGGCGCGGCCGCGCCCGCCGCGGCGAAGGCCCCGGCCGCGGCCGCGAAGGGGAAGAAGTCGCCGTTCTGATCGACGAGCAGGACGGCGAGGACGGCTTCGGGCCGTCAGGCCCGTCCGAGGAGGACGACGGGCGCCGCGCCGGCCGCAAGGCCGTGCGGCGCCCGCGCCCGACCCTGCACGAGCTCGTGGAGCGCGGCGAGATCAGCGACGCCGACCTCGCCGAGCGCGCGCGAGAGACGGTGCTGCGCATCCTCACGGCCGCACCCAAGAGCCGCGCCGAGCTCGCGCAGTCTCTCGCGCGCAAGGGCTATCCCGAGCACGTCGTCCTGCCGATCCTCGACCGGTTCGAGGAGGTCGGTCTCGTCGACGACGCGCAGTACGCCGAGATGATCGTCCGCACCCGGCACGCCGAGCGCGGACTGTCACGCCGGGCGATCTCCACCGAGCTGCGGCGACGCGGCATCGACGGCGAGGTCGGCGCAGCGGCGCTCGAGCAGGTCGACGACGACTCCGAGGCCGATGCGGCCCTGGAGCTCGCCCGCACGCGCCTCGCCCGCACGCGCGGCCTCGACCGCGACGTGCGGGTGCGCCGGACCGTCGGGGCGCTCGCCCGCAAGGGCTACAGCCCGTCGCTGGCGTTCGAGATCGTCCAGCGGGAGCTCGACGCCGAGGCCTCCGGACCCCCGCTCGACTGAGGCCGTCAGCGGGTCGCGGAGACGGCGGGGGCGTCCTCGGTCGGTCCGCCCGCGACGACCGTGGGGTTGCCGATGCCGGGGCCGGCGGCGGTCGCGCCGGCCGTGCGGCCGCTGAGGAAGCGGGAGAGCCACCGCGCCACGAGCGTGAGCATCCAGTTGATGACGATGAAGATCACGGCGGCGAGCACGAGCGACTGCAGGATGTTGCCGTTGCCGACGCCGTAGAGCTGCGCGGCCCGCAGGAGCTCGTTGTACGTGATGATCTGCCCGAGCGCGGAGTCCTTGAGGACGACGACGAGCTGCGAGACGAGTGCGGGGAGCATCGCGATGAGCGCCTGGGGGAGCTGGACCGAGCGCAGCGTCTGACCCTGGGTGAGCCCGATCGCGAGCCCGGCCTCGCCCTGCCCCTTGGGGAGGTTGCCGACGCCCGACCGCACGAGCTCGGCGATGACGGAACCGTTGTAGAGCACGAGTGCGAAGACCACGGCGAGGAACGGCGCGTCGTCGACGTTGTTGAAGCCCAGGAGCAGCCAGAAGAAGATCATCATGAGCAGCACGGGCACCGCCCGGAAGAACTCGACCACGATGCCGCTCACGACGCGCACGGCGCGCAGGTGCGAGAGCCGGCCGGTGCCGAACAGGAGCCCGAACGCGAGCGCGCCCACGATGGCGAACCCGGCGGCCCGCAGCGTGTTCTGGAGACCGGGGATGAAGTAGTACTGCCAGGCGTCGGCCGTGAACAGCGACGACCACAGCTCCGGGGCGAGCTGGCCCTTGTTGCCGAGCGCCACGAGCACGAGCGCGGCGACCCCGAGGACGACGATGGCGCCGACGATGTTGCCCAGCAGGATCGCGCGGCGCGCGCGGGGACCTGGGGCGTCGAAGAGGACGGACTGCTGGGTGCTCATCGGCGGACCGCCAGTCGGTTGGAGAGGGACGTGGTGAGCAGGCCGATGGGGATGACGAGGATGACGTAGCCGATCGCGAACGTCAGGAAGATCCCGTAGATGTAGTTCGAGTTGAACTCGATCATCGTCTTCATGAGGCTCGAGGTCTCGGTCGTGACGCTCGCCGCCGCCGCGACGGTGGAGTTCTTCAGCAGCGCGATGAGCGTGTTGCCGAGCGGCGCGACCGAGCCGCGGAACGCCTGAGGCAGGATGATGAGCCGCGCCGCGGGCAGGAACGACAGGCCGATCGCCCGCGCCGCCTCCGCCTGGCCGATCGGCACCGTGTTGACGCCCGACCGGATCGACTCGCACACGAACGCGGCGTGGTAGATCGCCAGGCCCACGACGGCGAGCCGGAAGAAGTTCGCCGCGAAGTCGGGGGCGAGCGTGACGTTGAGCTGTCCCCACAGGCCCAGCACCATGAACGTCATGATGATCGTCAGCGGGGTGTTGCGGAACACGTTGACGTACGCGGTCCCCGCCCAGCGCAGGCTCGGTACGGGGGAGATCCGCATGAGCGCGAGCGCCGTGCCGAGCACGAGCGAGAGGATCGCGGCCCAGAACGTCAGCTGGATGTTGACCCAGAACGCGCCGAGCACGTCGTACTCCCGGGCGAGCGCCCAGGTCTGCGACAGGTAGTCACCCACGGTTGGTGGTCCTCCGGGAGGGTACGTGCCGGGCCGCGTCGACGGCCCGGTGGCCGGGGGAGCGGCGCACCCGCGCGCGGCTCCCCCGACCGTGGACGGTCAGGCGCAGGGGTCGACCGTCGGCGGGTTCTCGCTGGCGTTGGGCGTGTACCCGGTGCCCTCGGTGTTCTTCGTGACGAACTCCTCCCAGGAGCCGTCCTCGATCATCTTCTCGATCGCGGCGTTGACGTCCTCGCAGACGTCGTTGTCCTGGGGGAGCCCGACGCCGTAGCGCTCGGTCGAGAACGGCGCCCCGACGACCTTGACCTTGCCCGCGTTGGCGGGCTGGGCGGCGAGGCCCGCGAGGATGATGTCGTCGGTCGTGACGGCGTCGACCTGGCCCGCGGTGAGCGCGGTGACGCACTCGGCGTACCCGGGGCGCTCGAGGAGCTGCACGCCCGCGGCGTACTCGTCCTTGATGCGCTGCGCCGACGTCGAGCCCGTGACGGAGCACAGGTTCTTGCCCTCGAGCGACTCCGGCCCCGTGATGTCCGTGTTGTCCTCGGCGACGAGCAGGTCCTGCCCGGCCACGAAGTACGGCCCGGCGAACGCGACCGTCTCCTTGCGCGTGTCGGTGATGGAGTAGGTCGCGAAGATCATGTCGACCTGACCGGTCTGGAGCATCGTCTCGCGCTGGGCGGACGGCGCCTCGACCCACTCGATCTGGTCCTCGCCGTACCCGAGCTCCCCCGCCACGTACGTGGCGACGTCGACGTCGAAGCCCGTGTAGCTGGAGCCGTCCTGGTACCCGAGACCCGGCTGGTCGAACTTGATGCCGATCTTGATCGAGCCCTCGGCGCCACCGCCGGTGTCGCCCGAGTCGGTGGCCCCGTCGGTCGCGGTGTCCTCGCCGCCGACCTCGCCGCCGCCGCACGCCGCGAGCGTGAGCGCGGTGAGAGCGGCCAGCACGGCAGCACCTGCGTGTCGTGTGCGCATCGTTCCTACCCTTCGTGAGTGGTGGCCGCCCGTCGAAGGTGTGCCTCGACGGTCGACCGGGTTCTGGGGCTGTCGGGCCGGGCCCGTGGGCGCCCGGCGTGCTTCAGTGGGTGAGGATCTTCGAGAGGAAGTCCTTGGCGCGGTCGCTCTTGGGCGCCGTGAAGAACTCCTCGGGGTGGGCCTCCTCGACGATCTGGCCGTCGGCCATGAAGACGACCCGGTTCGCGGCCTTGCGGGCGAAGCCCATCTCGTGCGTGACGACGATCATCGTCATGCCCTCCTTGGCGAGGGCGACCATGACGTCGAGGACCTCGTTGATCATCTCGGGGTCGAGCGCCGAGGTGGGCTCGTCGAAGAGCATGACCTTGGGCTGCATCGCGAGCGCGCGGGCGATGGCGACGCGCTGCTGCTGCCCGCCGGAGAGCTGGGCGGGCATCTTCTGCGCCTGGTTCATCACGCCGACGCGGTCGAGCAGCGCGAGGGCGCGGTCCTTCGCGACCTTCCCCTTCTCACGCCGCACCTTGACGGGGCCGAGCGTGACGTTGTCGAGGATCGTCTTGTGCGCGAAGAGGTTGAAGGACTGGAAGACCATGCCGACGTCGGAACGCAGGCGGGCGAGCTCCTTGCCCTCCTCGGGCAGGGGCTGCCCGTCGACGCGGATCTCCCCGGAGTCGATGGTCTCCAGCCGGTTGATCGCGCGGCACAGCGTCGACTTGCCGGAGCCGGACGGTCCGATGACGACGAGCACCTCGCCGCGCCGGACCGTGAGGTTGATGTCCCGCAGCACGTGCAGGTCCCCGAAGTGCTTGTTGACGTCGCGCAGCTCGACGAGCGGCTCACCGAGGACCTGCTCGGCGGGGAGGGGCTGAGCGTCCTGCGCGCTGCGCTGCGCGTCGGACGGCGAAGAGGTTTCGTCGGCCATTCCTGGATACTATGTCCCTTCTGTTGCACGGTGCCACCTCATCCGGCAACAGTCGGGCAACAGTTCAGTAACACGGCACCCGGCGCCGTACCCTGGACGGTGATGTCCACGATCGCCCCCGCCCCCGTCCCGGCCGCACTCGCACCCGGTGCCACCCTCGGTGCGCCGGTCGACGACGCGCACCCGCGCACCTACGTCGTCCGCACGCTCGGCTGCCAGATGAACGTCCACGACTCCGAGCACATGGCGGGGATGCTGGAGGAGGCGGGATACACGCGCGCGAGCGCGGACGACGAGGCCGCGAACCGCGCCGACGTCGTCGTGATCAACACGTGCGCGGTGCGGGAGAACGCCGCGACGCGCCTCTACGGGAACCTCGGCCAGCTCGCCTCGGTGAAGGCCGCGCGGCCCGGCATGCAGATCGCCGTCGGCGGGTGCCTCGCCCAGAAGGACCGCGGCACGATCGTCGAGAAGGCGCCGTGGGTCGACGTCGTGTTCGGTACGCACAACCTCGACGCGCTGCCCGTGCTGCTCGAGCGGGCGCGCCACAACGAGGCCGCGCAGGTCGAGATCGCCGAGTCGCTCCAGGTCTTCCCGTCCACGCTGCCGACCAAGCGCGAGTCGGTCTACGCCGGCTGGGTCTCGATCAGCGTCGGCTGCAACAACACGTGCACGTTCTGCATCGTCCCGCACCTGCGCGGCAAGGAGCGCGACCGTCGCCCGGGCGAGGTCCTCGCCGAGGTCGGGGCGCTCGTCGAGGCAGGAGCCATCGAGGTCACCCTGCTCGGCCAGAACGTGAACAGCTACGGCGTGGAGTTCGGCGACCGCGGCGCGTTCGCCAAGCTGCTGCGCGCGTGCGGGACGATCGACGGCCTCGAGCGCGTGCGCTTCACGTCGCCGCACCCGGCCGCGTTCACCGACGACGTCATCGCGGCGATGGCCGAGACGCCGAACGTCATGCCCCAGCTCCACATGCCGCTCCAGTCGGGCTCCGACCGGATCCTGCGCGCCATGCGCCGCTCCTACCGCTCCGAGCGCTTCCTCGGCATCCTCGACCGCGTGCGCGCCGTGATGCCGGACGCCGCGATCACGACCGACATCATCGTCGGGTTCCCCGGGGAGACCGAGGAGGACTTCGCGGAGACGATGCGCGTCGTCGAGGCCTCCCGCTTCTCCTCGGCCTTCATGTTCCAGTACTCGCCCCGCCCCGGGACGCCCGCCGCGACGATGGACGGCCAGCTCCCCAAGGAGGTCGTGCAGGAGCGCTTCGAGCGGCTACAGGCGCTCCAGGAGCGCATCGCGGGCGAGGAGTCGGCCCGTCAGGTCGGCCGGACGATCGACGTTCTCGTCGGCGAGGGCGCCGGCCGCAAGGACGGCGCGACGCACCGCGTGACCGGTCGCGCCCCCGACAACCGGCTCGTCCACCTCGCGCTCCCCGCGGACGTCGTGCCCACGGCGCCCGCCGTCGCCGCGGCGTCGTCCGCCGCGACGCCCGGGTCCGCGGACCCGCGCCTCGCGGACGGCCTCGACCCTCGCCTGCCGCGGCCCGGCGACGTCGTGACGGTGGAGGTCACGCGCTCGGCCCCCCACCACCTCATCGCCGACTCGGCGCTCGCGGGCGGCACGTTCGCGGTGCGCCGCACCCGCTCCGGCGACGCCTGGGCGACGCGCGAGCGCGCCCGCCTCGGCGGGGGCGAAGACGACCACGGGCACGGACACGGCGGCGGCGCCCCGTCCGGCCCCGTCGTCCTGGGCCTCCCCACGCTCCGCGCCTGAACCCCCGGACGTCCGACGTCGAGCGCGGGCGGGTCAGGCAGGACGGGTAGGTCGGCGTCGAGCGCGACCGGGCGTCAGAGCCGCGATCGTGAGCCGATGTCGACGGCCGTCGTCAGCCGTCCAGCGTTCCCGGGGGCAGCTGCGCGCCGATGGCGTGGAAGAGCTGCACGGCGGTCCCGAGACCGCACGAGACGGTCTGCGCGAGCTGGTCGTCCGTCGCGCCGTGCTCGAGGTCCACGGAGACCTCCGCGTAGAGTGCGAGCCGGCCCGCCTCCTCGCGGACGTAGACCTTGGGCCAGATGCGCTCGCGGTTCCAGTCGTTGACGGCCTGGAGGGTCACGAGCCGCGACTCGAGGGGGAGCGACGTCGACCAGCGGCCCCGGACCTGGAGGATCTCGGAACGGTCGCCGAGCAGCAGGAACCAGAACCGGTGCCCGTCCCACGTCCCGGTGATGTCGCCGTCGTCGTCCACGCGGAAGTGGTACCCGCGGCGCGTGAGGTGGTCGCCGATGCGCGCCATCGACAGCGCGCGCGGCAGCTCCTCCTCGCGGGGGAGCGAGTCGGGCGCCTTCGGCCGGCGGTTGCCGAACAGGCGCGTGAACCAGTTGGTGCGGGCCTGCGTCATGGCGCCTGCCTCGCGGGGTCGGGGTAGAACTCGTCGAGCGCGTCGAAGAACATCGACCCGGTGCTCAACCCGCACTGGAGGAGCTGGTCGAGCTGGTCGTCCGTCACCCCGTGCTCGAGGTCGACGGTCACCTCGGTGAAGACCTGGATCATCCCGTTGTCGCGCACGCGCGTGTACGTCTTGGGCCAGATCCGGTCGGCGTTCCACTCGTTGCAGAACTCGAGGATCTCCTCCAGCCGCTCGAGCGCGAGGTCGCGGTTCCACTGGCCGCGGACCTGGAGGATCTCGTCACCGTGGCCGAAGAGCAGGAAGTAGAAGAGGCGGCCGTGCCACAGCCCGCCCACGTCACCGTCGGAGTCGACGAAGTAGCTGTAGCCGCTGTCCGTGATCCACTCGACGACCCGGGAGAGCGCCAGCGGGGTCGGGGGGCGCAGCACGTCGGTCGCGACCTGTCCCAGCTCTCGCGCCAGGAGGTCCTCGACCTGCGACTGCAGCTCGTCCCCGGCGCGGCCGGGTACCGCCCCGCCGTCCGGAACCTCGCCGGGATCACCGTCCCGCCGGTCGTCGTCGTCCCGCGCCCCGAAGAACCTCACCCACCCACCGTACTCGCGCGCGCCCCTGGACGTCGCATCGCGGACCTCGTCCGCGGGCGCTCGCGGCGGCGCACCCGGGTCGCGCAGACCGCTGCGCGACGTCGGGACGGCACGGTCGCGCCGCATCGCCGCGTGCACCCCGTGGGGCACCTCCGGCCGCTGCCGTCCGGCGCTGGCCTCCGGGTCGGCCCGAGGTCGTCGCAACGACGGCTACGGTGGGCCCGTGACCGTCCGCGCCGTCGTCCTGCCCGGTACCCCGCTCCTCGTCCCCGGCGCCGCGGGCGGCAGCACGGTGCTCGACGACACGCGCGCGGCGGCGCTCGCGGCGCTGGTCCGACTCGTGGACGGTGTCCGGCTCGTGCGGGGGGACGGGACCGCGCCCGTGGTCGTCGTCGCGCCGGGAGCGGCGAAGACGCGGGGTCCGGCGCGGGCGTCGCTCGCGGCGGCGGGCGTCGCGGACCCCTGGCTCGACACCACGTGGGCCGTCGCGACACGTCCGGGTACGCAGGACCGCCCGGTAGCGGGGACGGCCGCGTCGGTGGGGCTTCTCGCGCTGGCCGGCGCGGGCTGGACGGGCCCCGTCGACGTCGTCGAGCTCGACGACGCCGACCCGCCCGCCGCGCACGCGCTCGGCGCGAGCCTCGCCCGGCAGGGCGCGCGCCTCGTCGTGGTGCACGACCCGCGGGCCGCGGCGCCCGACGCGGTGCTCGCCGGGTTCGGCGCCGCGCCCGACGCCGGTCACCGTCACGTCGCGACGGGCGAGTACGAGCAGCACCACTACGAGGTGCGCTGGTACGACGACGTCGCTCCCACCGCCCCGGCCGGCAGGCCCGTCAGCCGCTGAGCCCCGCTCCGACGGCCGCCGCGTCCTGCTCGCGACCGAGGCGACGCAGGGTCGCGACGAGCTCGTTCGCCACCAGCGTCCGGGCGTCGCGGTCGTGGACGATCGCGAAGCCCTCCATCGCGGACTCGAGGAGGTCGACGGCCTCGGCGTCGGCACCGGCCTCGCAGCGCGAGCGCCCCGCGAGCCAGAACGCGTGAGCGGCGTCGCCGACCTGCCCCGCGCGCGCGAACTCTTCTGCCACGTCCTCGGCGAGCGTCGCGGCGGCGTCGAGCTCTCCCGCGGTCGCCAGCAGCCGGGCTCGGGTGTCCCGCAGGTCGCGACGCTCCTGCGCGTCGGCCGCCGCGTCCCGCTCGACGAGGTCGGCAGCACGGGGGGCCTGCTCGGCGACGGCGGACCCGGCTGCGTCGAGGTCGTCCAGCGTGCGCTGGAGCTGCGCGAGCGCTCCGGTCACGTCGCCACGCTCGGCCTCGAGCCGGGCGTACGCACGGACGACGGGGCCGACGAACCGGGGTGGGACCCCGCCCGCGCGGACGAGCGCGAGGGCGTGCACGAACGCCGGGGCGGCGCCCTCGGCGTCGCCCTCGACCGCGGCGAGCTGGGCCGCCTCGGCGAGCGCGAACCCGGCCCGGTCGAGGTGGCCCGCCGACTCCAGGAGCGTCGACGCGCGCCGCAGGAGCTGCGCCGCACGCACCGGGTCCTCGCCCGCGACGTCGTCGGCGAGCCGGAGCAGCCCGTCGGCGTCGCTGGGCTCGGCCGCGGCGTGCCCGACGTGCCCGGAGCCGTGCTCCGTACCGGGGTCTGCCCCGGTCGCGCCGCCGGGGAGCGACGGGGTCGTGCCGCCCGGTGAGGACGCCGCCCGGACGTCCGCCGCGCCGTCGTCCACCGCGAGACCGACCGGGTCGCCCGCTCCGGGCACCGGCGCGGCCGACAGGACCGAGAGGTCGACGGGGACCGTGTGCGACCCGTGGTCCCACGCGGCCCGCAGACGCTGGGACGCCGCGAGCGTGCCGTTGCGGGCGTCGAACGAGGCTGCGAGCTCGGCCGCCTCGCGGCGGACCCAGTCGTCGAGCTCCGCGACGGTCGACGCGGGCACGTCGCGCAGGGCCAGCGGCGCGTCCGCGTGCTCGGCCCGCAGCACGCCCGTCGCGACGCTCACGCTCGTGAGGAAGCCGAGGCGGTCGCCCGGCGAGTCGGCCTCGGTGAGGAACGCCTGGTGCTCGCCGAGCAGGCGCAGCGCGCGCGACGCGTTGCCCGTGCGCGCGAGGAACTCGACGTGCCGGCCCTTCGGCCCCGTCATCGACACACCGGTGTCGAGGTGTCGCAGGCCGCGCCGGTGCGTGCGTGCGGCGGCCTCGGCGTCTCCCACCTCCAGGTACGCGAGCTGGAGGTGGGAGAGCATGTCACCTGGCTCCGTGGCGCACGAGGGCGACCCCTGGAGCACCTGCTCGAGGAGCCGGATGCCCTCCTCGTGGCGGCCCGTCTCGAAGAGGTACGCGGCGCGATCGCCCGGTTCGCACGCCTCGCACTGGGAGTACTCGTCCCGCGGGGTCGCGACCCAGGCGCGATAGGCGTCCTCGACGTCCGCGCCGCCCCGCTCGCGGGCCCACTCGAAGCGCTCCAGCTCGACGGCGTTCGTCCCGTTCCCCGCGAGCGCGTAGCGCCGCGCCATGTCGTCGAGCGTGCGCTCGATCTGTGCGGCGGGAACCGAGGGGAACTCCATGAGGTGCCCGACCATCCACTTGAACGACCAGAAGAGCGAGTGCGCGTCCTCGGCGTCGAAGTGCTCGGGGTGCTCGTCCCACCAGCGGAGCATCTTGGTGAACGGCAGGTAGGCCTTGGTGACCTCGCCACCCCAGACGAAGGACTCGACGAGGACGAAGAGCGCGTACGCGCGCGCCCCGTCCGGCCCCTCGGCCTCGACGCGCTCGACCTCGGCCGCGGCGGCCGTGGAGCGGGCGAGGCCGTAGGGCATGCGGCGGACGTCGTACAGCGCGGCGTTCACCTGGTCCACGGACCGGGTCATCGGTTCTCCTCGTCGGTGTGCTGGTCGGTGTGCTGCTCGGTGCGGGGGCGCGCGAGGGCACGGGCCAGCAGGAGCGACAGCGAGTCGTTCATGAGCGCGGCCTCGACGGGCTGGAGCGCCTTGCCCGACGCCAGCACCGCGGTGACGTACAGGGACCGGGCCCCCGCGGCACGGACCTCGGCGTCGGGGCTCGCGAGCAGGTCGCGCACCGTGTCGTTCGCGTCGTTGAGGACCAGCCGACGGGGGCGGGCCGGGCCGCTGAGACCCGCGAGGATCTCGCCCCACAGGTCGTCCGTCTCGGCCACGCGGGCCGCCTCCCGCGCGTGGTCGCCGTCACGGTCGTGCAGCAGCATCGCGGGCAGGGCCTCCGGCTCGTACCGGCGCAGCACGACGTCGCAGTCCTGGTCGGCGAGCGCGGCGTCGACCGACGCGAGCGCCTCCGCGACCTCGAGCTCGCGCAGGGGCTCGACCTCGGCGAGGCCGTGCGCGACGTCGGTGGCGGAGACCGGCGACAGCCGCCACTGCGGGAACCGCGCCGCGACGCGCTCGAGCAGGTCCGCGTCGTAGACGTACCCGCCGTTGACGACGGCCAGGCCCTGGGCGGCCGCGACCGGGGCGATCCGGCGGAACTCCTCGACGCTCGAGGTGTAGAGCAGGCGGCCCTCCGGGTGCGCCTCCGCGAGGTCGGCGAGCGTCCCGGCCCCGGCGGTCGTCTCGAACGGCAGCACGCGCGCCGCGACGTCGAGCATCTCGTCGTCGGTGAGCGCGAGGGCCCGGACCGCGAGGTGGTGGGTCTCCAGGAAGCGTCGCGCGAGGACGGTGTCCGCCGCGAGCGTCTCGAGCAGCCACCGGCGGACCTGCGCGCCGAGCGCGTCCCGGGTCGCGAGCAGGACCTCGTCCTCGTACAGGCCCTCGCGCGACGCGGTCGGCCGCAGCACGGACGCGTCGAGGACGCACCGGACGAAGAACGCCCACGGGGGCAGCAGGTCGTCGACCGCGCTGCCGAGCAGCATGCGCTTGAGGTAGACCCGGTGCCGCGCCGTGGTCGTCGGCGCGACCGCGGCCGGGAGCACGTACGCCACGCCGGACAGGCCTGCGAGGGGCAGGTCGAGGTCGATCCGGGCGAGCGGCCCGAATCCCAGCGTCCGCTCGGCGTAGCCCGTCAGGGCCGCGTCGCGCGCGGCGGGCGTCGGGTGCGCGGCGCGCCAGGGGAGCTCGTCGACGCTCAGCCGGCGCAGCACGACGGGGGCGTCCACGCCGTCCGCGGCCTCGCCGTCGAGACGCGTCTCGACGAGCAGCTCGACGGGCAGGAGCGAGCCGAAGTCCTGCGCGAGCGCGACCACCGTCTCCGGTGCGAGCCAGTGCTCGGTGTCCCGGCGCGGGCGCAGCCGCACGACGCTCCCCGGCCCCGCGGGCGCGTCCGGGTCGTCCGGGCCCAGCTCGACGAGCTCGTACCGCCCGTCCGCGCGGCCCCGCCAGCGGACCGGGGCCGCGCGTCCTCCCGAGGGCGCCGGGCGGGCGGAGCGCGACACGAGCTCGATCTCGTCGGCGACCATGAACGCCGAGAGCAGCCCGATGCCGAACTGGCCCAGGAACTCCTCGCGCCCCGAGCCCAGCTCCACGTCGCGCTTGGAGCTGCGCCCGATGGTCGCGAGCAGCTCCTGCGCCTCGTCGCGGGTCAGGCCGACGCCCGAGTCGTGCACCTCGAGACCACCGTCAGGCAGCGGGCGCAGCAGGATGCGGCTCGGGGTCTCCGGGCCCTCCAGGGCGACGCGCGCCGTGATGGCGTCGACCCCGTTCTGCAGGAGCTCGCGCAGGTAGACGCGCGGGCTGGAGTACAGGTGCCGGGCGAGGAGGTCCACGACGCCCCGCAGGTCGACCTGGAACGCCGCCGTCGCGTCCCCGCCCGGGGCCGTGGCGTTCGGGTGGCTCCCGCCGTCGGCGCGCTCGTGCGCCGCGCTCACCGCGCGTCGACGTCGGCGGTGCCGTCGGTGACCACGCCCTGCGCCGCCGTGTCGGGGAAGCGCTCGTCGAGCGCGTCGAAGAACTGGAGGCCCGTGAAGAGCCCGCACTCGACGAGCTGGCCGAGCTGGTCGTCCGCCGCGCCGAACTCGAGGTCGGTCGCGACCTCGGTGTAGACGGCGACCTGGTCGTCCTCGACCCGCGTGTAGACCTTGGGCCAGATCTTGTCGCGGTTGAACTCGTTGGCGACGAGCACGACCTGCGCCTCCGCCGCGGCGGGCAGCGTCCGGTTCCACCGGCCGCGGACCTGGAGGATCTCCTGCTTCTCGCCCATGAGGAAGAAGAAGAACACCTTGCCGTCCCAGTTGCCGCCGAGGTCGCCGTCGGAGTCGACGAAGTACTTCCAGTCGCGGCTCTTGAGGAACGCCTCGACCCGCTCGCGCGTCAGCGGCGCGTTCTGGCTCGTCGGGGCGGCGTCCGGCTTGGTGAAGAAACCCATGTCTCGAGTCCTTGTCGTCGGTGTGAGGGTCCGTGCGCCGCCCGCGAGAGGGCGGGTCGGGGCACGCGACGGGGTCGGTGGCGGGCCCGCGAGCAGGCGGGCCGTCCACCGGACACACTACGCATCACCGCCCACACGACCCAGGTCCGTGCCACCCGGCCGGTACCGTTGCGCGGGTGAAAACCGAGCACGACCCGACCGGCGCGCAGGACGGGGGCGACCGGCGCGGCCGCCGCGTCGTCGTCGCCGTCGTGGGGCCGACCGCCACCGGCAAGTCGGACCTCGCCCTCGACCTGGCCGAGCGGTTGTCCGTCCCCGGGGCGCCGGCGGAGATCGTCAACGCCGACGCCTACCAGCTCTACCGCGGCATGGACGTCGGCACCGCGAAGGTCCCCGTGGACGAGCGCCGCGGCGTGCGTCATCACCTGCTCGACGTGATCGACCCCGTCGAGGACGCGTCGGTCGCGCGCTACCAGGCCGAGGCCCGGCGCGCGCTCGACGAGATCGCCGCGCGCGGGGCGCGCGCCGTCGTCGTGGGCGGGTCGGGCCTCTACGTGCGCGCGCTCCTCGACGACATGCGGTTTCCCGGCACCGACCCCGCCGTGCGCGCGGCGCTCGAGGCGCGCGCCGAGGCCGAGGGCACGCGCGCGCTGCACGACGAGCTCGCGCGGCGCGACCCTGCGGCCGCCGCGAGCATCGGCCCCGCCAACACGCGGCGGATCGTGCGCGCCCTGGAGGTCATGGAGCTCACGGGGGAGCCGTTCACGGCGAACCTCCCGCGGCAGGCCTACGTGCGCCCGACCGTCCAGGTGGGCCTCGACTGCGACCGCGAGGTCCTCGACGCGCGCGTGGCCGGACGCGTCGAGCGCATGTGGGCGCAGGGGCTCGTCGACGAGGTGCGCCGGGTGGAGTCGCAGGGGATGGGGCGCACCGCGCGTCGCGCCGTCGGGTACGCCGAGGTGCTGGCGGCGCTCCACGGGGAGGTGACCGAGGACGCCGCGCGCGAGGCGGTCACCGCCAACACGCGTCGTCTCGCGCGCAAGCAGATGGGCTGGTTCGGGCGGGACCCGCGCGTGCACTGGCTCGACGCGCAGTCCCCGACCCGCGTCGAGGACGCGCTGGTGCTCGTGGCCCACGCAGACGAGCGCGCGGACGCCGTCGCGCGGGGCGACGTCCCCGAGCCGGACGAAGCGGACAGCGACGCGCCGGTGCGCCGTAGTCTGGGCTCATGACGCGCACCCGCTTCACCAAGGGCCACGGGACCCGCAACGACTTCGTGCTGCTCGCGGACACGAAGGGCGAGCTCGACCTCACGCCCGAGCTCGTGCGCGCGCTCGCGGACCGCCGCGGCGGGATCGGCGGAGACGGCGTGATCCGCCTCGTGCCGACCGCGCTCGTGCCCGAGTCGCGCGAGGTCCTCGCCGAGGACCCCCACGCCATCTGGTTCATGGACTACCGCAACGCCGACGGCTCGGTGGCCGAGATGTGCGGCAACGGCGTGCGCGTGTTCGCCGCGTTCGCCGAGCGGCTCGGGCTCGTGAGCTTTGCGGGCGGGACCGAGGTGCCCGTCGGGACGCGCGCGGGCGTCAAGCGCGTGCGCAAGGAGGCCGACGGCTGGTTCGCGGTCGACATGGGCCGCTGGTTCCTGCCCGGCGGCCGCCCCGCGCTGCACGACGGCTACGACGCGACGGTGGTCGTGCGCGGCTGGGAGGTCCCGCGCCCCGCGCTGAGCGTCGACCTCGGCAACCCCCACACCGTGCTCGCCGTCGCGCGCGAGGACCTGCTCGACCGCGCGGACCTCACCGAGGCGCCCGTCGTGGAGCCGCACCCGGCGCACGGGACGAACGTCGAGCTCGTGGTGCCGCTGGGCGAGACGACGGCCGACGACGGCACGCTCGTCGGGCGCGTCCGCATGCGCGTGCACGAGCGCGGGGTCGGGGAGACGCCGTCGTGCGGGACCGGCGCCTGCGCCGCGGCGCTCGCGGTCCGCGTCTGGGGCGGCCCGGACGCGCCGGACACCTGGCTCGTCGACGTCCCGGGCGGGACCGTCCGCGTGCGCGCGCTCGAGGGGGACCGGGTCGAGCTCGCGGGGCCCGCCGAGCTCGTGTACGCGGGCGAGGTCGACCTCGCGTCGCTCCTGCCCGCCCCGGCCGGAGCGGGTGCCGAGGACGCCGCCGACGCGGTTCCCGAGGGCGACGCCGGGTCGGAGGGCGCTCCGCGCGCCGACACCGGTGAGGTCGTCCCCGACGGGACGCCGGAGGCGGAGCGCACCGCGGTCTGACGGGCGGCCGCGGCGCGCGGTCGGTCCGGCGCGCCGGACGCGACGCAGCGGTCCGGCTCAGCCCGGCGCCACGACCTCCAGGACCCGGAAGCCCTTCGCGCTCGCGGCGCGCTCGACGACCGCGCCCGGCAGGAGGGGCGGCAGCGCCTCGCCGAGCCAGCGCTGGAGCGAGTCCGAGCCGAGGTTGCGCTGCACGACGAGGTGCGCGCTCGCCCCCGGCGCGAGGCGCGGCAGCCAGTGCAGCAGCATCGTGTGGAGCACGTCCTTGCCGACCCGGATCGGCGGGTTGGACCACAGGGCGGCGAACGCGACGTCGTCGGGCACGTCGTCCGGGAGGACCGCGCGGACGTTCGGCAGGCCCAGCCGCTCCGCGTTGCGCCGCACGAGGTCGAGCGCGCGCTCGTTGACGTCGACCGCCCACACGGTCGCGTCCGGGGCCTCGATCGCCATCGTCAGCGCGACCGGGCCCCAGCCGCAGCCGAGGTCGACGACGTGCGCCGGGCCGCCGCCGGCCCGTGCCGCCACGACCGCGTCGAGCGGCGGGGTGGTGCGGAGCAGGACCTGCGTGCCGAGGTCGAGGCGACCGGGGGAGAAGACGCCGGACGCGACCTCGACCTCCACGTCCCGGCCTGCCAGGCGCACGGAGATCGTGCGGCGCTCGGCGGCGGACGCCGGCCTCGCGGTGAAGTAGTGGTCGTGCGCGCCGTCCTGCGCGGGGTCGACGGCGGAGTCCTGGTCCTCGGTCACGTCGGCCGATCCTACGCGGGCACACCCGTCGGCGACGGCGGTGCGGTCCGTCCGCGCGGCCCTCACCCGCTTATCCGCTGGCCTCGGGACGATTTCCCGTGCCACGCTTGTTCTCCTACCACGGCGCACGAGCGCCGCTCCGTGACGAAAGGCGGCACATGACCCAGACCCCAGCGACCCCCACCCCGGCTCAGGACGAGCCGACCGGCGCGACGCGGGACATCGCGAGCGACGTCGTGGCGCGGGTGCTCGCTCGGGCCGGGACGGCGCGCGCCGAGGGCGGCACGGTCCACGCACGGCACGACGGCGAGCAGCTCGAGCTCGAGGAGCGCAGCGCACTGCGCCGCGTGGTCGGCCTGTCGACCGAGCTCGAGGACGTCACCGAGGTCGAGTACCGGCAGCTGCGACTCGAGAAGGTCGTGCTCGTCGGGCTGTGGAGCCCCGGCTCCGACCCGCGCGAGGACGGCGCGCCCAGCTCCGCGGAGGAGGCCGAGATCTCGCTGCGCGAGCTCGCGGCCCTCGCCGAGACGGCGGGCTCCCAGGTGCTCGACGGCGTGATCCAGCGCCGCGCGAAGCCCGACCCGGGCACGTACCTCGGCTCCGGCAAGGCGGCGGAGCTCGCCGACGTCGTCGCGGCCGGCGGCGCGGACACGGTCGTGATCGACGGCGAGCTCGCGCCCTCCCAGCGTCGTGCGCTCGAGGACATCGTCAAGGTCAAGGTGATCGACCGGACCGCGCTGATCCTCGACATCTTCGCCCAGCACGCGAAGTCCCGGGAGGGCAAGGCCCAGGTCGAGCTCGCCCAGCTCGAGTACCTCCTCCCGCGCCTGCGCGGGTGGGGCGAGTCGATGTCCCGGCAGGCCGGTGGCCAGGTCGGCGGCGCCGGCGCGGGCATGGGGTCGCGCGGCCCCGGTGAGACGAAGATCGAGCTGGACCGCCGCCGCATCCGCAACCGCATGGCGAAGCTGCGCCGCGAGATCCAGGCGATGGCCCCGGGCCGCGAGACCAAGCGCGCCTCGCGCAAGCGGCACGCGATCCCGTCCGTCGCGATCGCCGGGTACACGAACGCGGGCAAGTCGAGCCTGCTCAACGCCATCACCGGCGCGGGCGTGCTCGTCGAGAACGCGCTGTTCGCGACCCTCGACCCGACGGTGCGCCGCACGCGCACCGAGGACGGTCGCGTCTACACGCTCGCCGACACCGTCGGGTTCGTGCGGGCCCTGCCCCACCAGCTCGTCGAGGCGTTCCGCTCGACGCTCGAGGAGGTCGGCGACGCCGACCTGCTGCTCCACGTGGTGGACGCGTCGCACCCCGACCCGGAGGGTCAGATCGCGGCGGTCCGGCACGTCCTGGCCGACATCCCGGGCGTGGAGGACGTGCCCGAGGTGATCGTCCTCAACAAGGCGGACCTCGCGGACCCGGAGACCATCGCGCGGATCCGCCTGCGCGAGCGCCGCACGGTCGTCGTGTCGGCGCACACGGGCGAGGGGATCGAGCACCTGCGCGAGCTCATCGCGCACGAGCTCCCGCGCCCGGACGTCGAGATCGACGTCGTGGTGCCCTACCACCGCGGCGACCTCGTGCACCGCGTGCACACGGAGGGCGAGATCGACCACGAGGAGCACACGCCCGAGGGCACGCTCCTGCGCGGACGTGTCGCCCAGGCGCTCGCGACCGAGCTCGTCGGGGCCTCGGCGCAGGGCTGAGCGCGCCGGGCGGGTCTCCCGCCCGACCCCTTCCACGACCCCGTACGGCGCGCGCCGTGCGGGGTCGTGCCGTGCCCGCGCCGTCGTCCACAGGGCCGCCGGCCCGTGGGTGCCCGACCGTAGACTCGGTGGGTGCCCCCCTCCACACGACCCGCCCCCGACCATGTCGACGCCGAGGGGCCGGGCACGACGGCCGGCGCCTCGGGAGGCGACGTGCCCGAGGTCGACGCGCTCCTCGACGTCGCCGTCACGCGGCTGGGCGGGGCGCGGCGCGACGGTCAGCACGCGATGGCGCGCGCGGTCACCGAGGCGATCGAGGGCTCGGAGCACCTCGTCGTCCAGGCGGGTACGGGCACGGGGAAGTCGCTCGGGTACCTCGTGCCCGCCGTGCGGCACGCCGTCGCGACGGACGAGCGGGTGATCGTCTCGACCGCGACGCTCGCGCTCCAGCGCCAGGTCATCACGCGAGACCTGCCGCTGGTCGCCGACGCCGTGGCGGACCGTCTCCCGCGCCCCGCCACCATCGCGCTCCTCAAGGGGTGGCACAACTACCTGTGCGTCCACAAGATCGCGGGCGGGTACCCGGCCGACGAGCCGACGCTCTTCGACCTGCCGGGCGAGTCGGCGGGCGCCGCCGACCACCCCGCCGCGCGCGGCGGGACCGGCGCGGCGGCGCTCGGCGAGCAGGTCGTGCGGCTGCGCGAGTGGGCCGACGAGACGTCGACCGGCGACCGCGACGACCTCGTGCCCGGCGTGAGCGACAAGGCGTGGCGCCAGGTCTCCGTCACGGCGCTCGAGTGCCTCGGGCAGCGGTGCCCGATGCTCGCCGAGTGCTTCCCCGAGAAGGCGCGCGCGACGGCCCGCGAGGCCGACGTCGTCGTGACCAACCACGCGATGCTCGGCATCGCGGCGATGGGGTCGCCCGGCGTGCTGCCCGAGCACGACGTGCTCGTCGTCGACGAGGCGCACGAGCTCGCGGACCGGGTGACGGCTGCCGCGACGGTCGACCTGTCGGTCCCGGCGATCGAGAGCGCCGCACGGCTCGCGCGCCGGCACGGCGGTGTCACGACGGACGCGCTCGACGCGGCGTCGGCGGCGTTCGGGACGGTCGTCGGCGCGCTGCCCGCCGAGCGGTTCCCGGACGGGCTGCCGGACGACGCGCGCTCGGCCGTCGCGGCGGTGCGCGACGCGGCGCGCGAGGTCCTCTCGACGCTCAAGCCCGAGACCGGGGTCACCAAGCCCGCCCAGCCGGACTCCGGGCTGAAGATGGCCCAGTCGACCATGCTCCAGCTCTTCGAGGTCGCCGAGCGCATGGCCGCCGACCCGACCGGGCACGACGTGCTCTGGTGCTCCCGGCCCGGCGAGGGCGGCTGGTCGGCCGACCGGTTCGGCGAGGGCGCCAGCCGCCTGCACGCCGCCCCGCTGGGTGTCGCCGGCCTCATCCGCACGCACCTGCTCGCCGAGCGGACCGGGGTGTTCACGTCCGCGACCCTCGCGCTCGGCGGGAGCTTCGACGCCGTGGCGCGCACCTTCGGCCTCGGGAGCGGTGGCGAGGGCGGCGACGCCGACGCGCCGCGGTGGCGCGGGCTCGACGTCGGGAGCCCGTTCGACTATGCGCGGCAGGGGATCCTCTACGTGGCCAAGCGCCTGCCGACGCCCGGCCGCGAGGCGTCCACGGAGCACCAGCTCGACGAGATCGCGGCCCTCGTGGAGGCCGCGGGCGGGCGCACGCTCGGTCTGTTCTCGTCGCGCCGGGCCGCGGTCGCCGCGGCGGAGGCGATGCGCGAGCGGCTCGACGTGCCGGTCCTCTGCCAGGGCGACGACCAGCTCCCCACGCTCGTGCGCGAGTTCGCCGCCGACCCGGCGACGTGCCTGTTCGGCACGCTGTCGCTGTGGCAGGGCGTCGACGTCCCGGGCCCGTCGTGCCAGCTCGTGCTCATCGACCGCATCCCGTTCCCGCGCCCGGACGACCCGGTCAAGTCGGCGCGGGCGCGCGCGGTCGAGGCCGCGGGCGGCAACGGGTTCATGCAGGTCTCCGCGACGCACGCCGCGCTCCTGCTGGCGCAGGGCGCCGGCCGGCTCGTGCGGTCCACGGCGGACCGGGGGGTGGTCGCGGTCCTCGACCCGCGTCTCGTGACCGCGCGCTACGGCACGTTCCTCACGCGGTCCATGCCGGGGTTCTGGCAGACGACCGACCGCGACGTCGCTACCGCTGCGCTACGGCGCCTCGCCGCCCTAGGCTGAGTCCTTCCCGCGAGCACCAGGGATTCCAGCGAACTTTTCACGGAGGCGAGATGACGACGAGCACGTCCCCGCAGGGCACCGGCGACGCGACCACGGGCGGTCCGGGAGGGGGAGCGCGGACCACCAAGCTCGCGATCGTCGGGGCCGGCGCGGTCGGGTCGACGCTCGCGTACGCGGCCCTCATGCGCGGCGCCGCGCGCACGGTGGCGCTCCTGGACGTCAACAAGGCGAAGGTCGAGGCGGAGGTGCTCGACCTCCAGCACGGCATCCAGTTCATGCCGATGGCCCGGGTCGAGGGCTCGGACGACGTCGCGGTGTGCACGGGGGCGGACGTGGTCGTCGTGACGGCGGGGGCGAAGCAGAAGCCCGGCCAGACGCGGCTCGACCTCGCCGAGGGCACGATCGGTCTCATGCGCACGATCCTGCCCGGGCTGGTGGAGGTCGCCCCGGACGCGGTCTACGTCATGGTGACCAACCCCGTCGACATCGTCACGTACGCGGCGCTCAAGTTCTCCGGGCTGCCGCCGACGCAGCTCTTCGGCAGCGGGACGGTGCTCGACTCGTCGCGCCTGCGCTTCCTCGTGGCCCAGCACTGCGGCGTCGCGGTGCAGAACGTCCACGCGTACATCGCGGGCGAGCACGGCGACAGCGAGATCCCCCTGTGGAGCTCCGCGACGATCGGCGGCGTGCCGCTCCTCGAGTGGCCCGGCCTCGGTGGGCGGGGGCCCCTCACGGGGGAGGTGCGTGACGACATCGCGCGCGAGGTCGTGCAGTCGGCCTACCGGATCATCGAGGGCAAGGGCGCGACGAACTACGCCGTCGGGCTCGCGGGCACGCGCATCATCGAGGCCGTGCTCGACGACGAGCACCGCATCCTGCCCGTCTCGACGCTCCTGGACGGCGCGTACGGGCTCGACGACGTGTGCCTCTCGCTGCCGACGCTCGTCGACCGCCGCGGCGCCGCCGAGCGGGTCGAGGTCCCGCTGGCCGACGAGGAGCTCGCCGGCCTGCGCTCGTCCGCCGAGTCGCTGCGCGCCGTCGCACGCCGCTTCGGTCTCTGACCGACCGGGCCCGCCGACCGGGCCCGAGCACCGCGAGAGCCGGGTGGTCGACGACCACCCGGCTCTCGGCGTGCTGCGCGGTGGGACCGCGGTCGCTCAGAGGCTGCGCAGGACGGAGACGACGCGCCCGAGGACCTGGGCGTCGTCGCCGGGGATCGGGTCGTACGCGGCGTTGTGCGGCATGAGCCACACGTGGCCGTCCGTGCGGCGCAGGGACTTCACCGTGGCCTCGCCGTCGATCATCGCCGCGACGATCTCGCCGTTCTCCGCGACCGGCTGGCGGCGCACGACGACCCAGTCTCCGTCGCAGATCGCGGCGTCGATCATCGAGTCGCCCTGGACCCGCAGGAGGAAGAGCTCGCCCTCGCCGACGAGCTGGCGGGGCAGCGGGAAGACGTCCTCGACGACCTGCTCCGCGAGGATCGGCCCGCCGGCGGCGATGCGTCCGACGACCGGGACGTACGACGGCGCGGGGTGCGCCTCGTCGTACGTGGGCTGGGGCGCGGCGCCCGCCACCCCGAGCGGCGTCGCGCGTCGCGCGTCGTCCGGCTGGACGACCTCGATCGCGCGGGGACGGTTCGGGTCGCGCCGGAGGAAGCCCTTGCGCTCGAGCGTCGTGAGCTGGTGCTTCACGGACGACGGGCTCGTCAGGCCCACCGCCTCGCCGATCTCCCGCATGCTCGGCGGGTAGCCGCGCTGCTCGACGCACGCGCGGATGGTCTCGAGCACGAGGCGCTGCCGCGGCGTGAGCCCGTCACCCCCTGCCGACCCGTCCGGGAGCTCGCGCACCTCGGCGAGCCCCCGTGCCCTGTCCGTGCCTCGTGCCGCCATGGTCGCTCCGCCTTCGTCCGTCGCGGCCGCCGACGCCTCCCGGCCTGCGGCCTCCCTCCCCGGGGCGTGCGCCCCGGGACCTCGGTCGTTCCTCCAGGTCCGGGCGGACATGTCCGGCGAACCGACCTGACCCCAGGCTAGGGGAGGTTGCGACACGAATCAAACACCTGTTCGAGCATGTCTCGACTCTGCCGGTCGTTCGTGATACACCTTCGTACAGGTGTTCTACGTACACGTGTTCGACCGACCCGGTCGGCATGGAGGCGAAGGGCTCGCGGCGTCCGATCGACCGGGGAAGGCGATCGGGTCCGCGGGCCGGGACGGAGCAGGCATGGATGCGATGGCGATCTCGGCGGTCGGGCCACTCGGCCGCGCGGGCGGGGCTGCGATGCCGGAGCGCGCGGGCGAGCGGCCGCTGCGGCTCACGCGGCGGGGCCGTGTGGTCCTCGTGCTTCTGGCGGCCGTGGTGCTGCTGCTCGCCGCGCGCGTGGGTGTCGCCGTCGCGAGCGGACCGGGCGAGCCTGTGGAGGTCCGGGTCCACGTCGTGGCCGCGGGGGAGACGCTGTGGGAGCTCGCACAGGGCGTGGCGGCTCCGGGCGAGGACCTGCGGGACGTCGTGAGCGGGCTCGCCGAGCTCAACGGGCTCTCGTCGTCGGGCCTCCAGGCCGGGCAGAAGATCCTCCTTCCGGCGCCGGCCTAGGGGGCGCGCCCGTCGGCCGTCATGGGCCGGACTGCGGTGTGACGCAGGACACGGCACAAAACCCCCGTGTGCGGTGTCCCAGGGGTTGCAATCCCTGATTAGGTCCACCTAAGTTAGTGCTACCTCACCACGCCGGCTGGGGGGCTGGGCGCACGAGGCGAGGAGCACGCGGTCCACCGCGACTCCTGTGCACGTCGCCGCGCGTGAGGCGAGTCACGCGCGAGATGGGGACGGGGGCGTCCCGACGGGGGCGGTCGACAACGACCGCCCCCGTTCTGCTGTCCGCGGACGGCCGTCTGTGCGCCGGGGTCCACCCTCCGCGGGGTCCCGGCTGCGCCGTCGTCCACCCTCCGCGAGGCCCCGGCGTCGGAGGCGTGTTGCACCGCCCCGCCGCGACGGCATACGTTCGTCGCGCCGACCCGTCGGCGCGAACCCGCGGAGGAGCCCGCCATGCACTGCCCGTTCTGCCGCCACGCGGACTCCCGCGTCGTCGACTCGCGCACCTCGGACGACGGCGCGTCGATCCGTCGGCGCCGCCAGTGCCCCGAGTGCAACCGCCGCTTCACGACGATCGAGACTGCGAGCCTGTCCGTGGTCAAGCGCTCAGGCGTCACGGAGCCCTTCTCGCGCGAGAAGATCGTCAACGGCGTGCGCAAGGCCTGCCAGGGGCGCCCCGTCAACGAGGACGACCTCGCGGTGCTCGCGCAGCGCGTGGAGGAGACGATCCGGGCGAGCGGCAGCGCCGAGCTCGACGCGTACGAGATCGGGCTCGCGATCCTCGGGCCGCTGCGTGAGCTCGACGAGGTCGCCTACCTGCGCTTCGCGAGCGTCTACCAGGCGTTCGACTCGCTCGAGGACTTCGAGAGCGCGATCACCTCGCTCCGGGTCGAGCGCGAGGAGCGCGAGTCGGCGGCCCGGGCCGAGGGCTCGGACGACGCCGCTCCCGCTGCGGACGTGCGCGAGGAGCCCGCGCCGCACGCCTGAGCAGGCGATGCCGCGCCTCGTCGTCGCTCCCGCGTCGTGGTCACCGGACCGCGTCGGCGGTGCTACAGGTCGCTGGACCGCGACGCCCAGATGTTGATGCCCGTGTCTGCGGGCAGCGCGTCGACGGCAGCGAGCTCCTCCGCGGAGAGGCCCGGCGCGTCGAGCGCGGCGAGGTTCTCGTCGAGCTGGCGCGTCGAGCTCGCGCCGAGCAGGACCGAGGTGACGCGCTCGTCCCGCATCGCCCAGAGGATCGCCGTCGTGGCGAGGCTGCGCCCGTGGGCGCGGGCGAGGCCGTCGAGCCGGCGCACGTGGTCGAGGTTCGCGTCCGAGAGGAACGCCGGTCGCAGGGGCCCGCCGCGCGCCGCACGGGAGTCGTCCGGGACCCCGTGCAGGTACCGGTCGGTGAGCATCCCCTGGGCGAGCGGTGAGAAGGCCACGACGCCGAGGCCCTCGGCCCCGGCGACGTCGAGCACGGACGCGCCCGCGGGGTCGTGCGGGTCGGGCTCCTCGACCCACCGGTTGAGCATCGAGTACGACACCTGGGTCACGACCAGGTCGACCCCGAGCTGTTCCGCGACACGCAGCGCCTCCCGGGTGCGGCGCGCCGAGTAGGAGGAGATGCCGGCGTACCGCGCTCGCCCCGAGCGGACCGCCGTGGCGAGCGCGCCGACGGTCTCCTCGAGCGGCGTCGTCGGGTCGAAGCGGTGGGAGTAGAAGATGTCGACGTGGTCGAGCCCGAGCCGGCGCAGCGACGCGTCGAGGGACGAGAGCAGGTACTTGCGCGAGCCGCCCTCGCCGTAGGGGCCTGGTCCCATGCGGTAGCCGGCCTTGGTCGTCACGACGAGCTCGTCGCGGACCGGCCGCAGCTCGCGCGCGAGCAGGCGCCCCAGCGACTCCTCCGCCGCCCCGCCCGGCGGACCGTAGTTGTTCGCGAGGTCGAGGTGGGTCACCCCGCGGTCGACCGCGTGGAGCACGATCTCGCGCTGCGTCGCCCCGGGGTCGGCGTCGCCGAAGTTCTGCCACAGGCCCAGCGAGACGGTCGGCAGCGCGAGCCCGGAACGACCGAGACGGCGGTGCGGCAGCGAGGCGGGGTCCGTGGGCGACGGCGCCGCGCTGGGTCGGGCGGCGGGAGCGGGGGAGGCGTCGGACGGCACGGTGCCGACGCTACCCGACGCCGTCCGACGACCGTCGGGGAGCCGACAGGCCGGGGGACAAATCAGGTGGCGTCCGGCGACGGGGTGCGGGAGGCTTGCGAGATGCCCGCGCCGTCGGGCCGACCGCAGTGCACGACCGAGTTCCCATCGACGAGGAGACCGCCATGGCGTCCGACCAGCAGCGATCCGCTGCAGAGACCGCACCGACCGACGAGGCCAAGGCGAAGTTCCGGGAGGCGCTCGACCGGAAGAACGCGGCGCGCCACCGGACGGCGGACGGCGAGACCAACACCGGGTCGGTGCACGGCTCCGAGACCGTCGGCCCGGTCCAGCGCACGTTCCGCCGCAAGTCCGGCTGACCTTCGTCCCGTCGTCCGGTCGTCCCGCACGGGGCGGCCGGACGACGTGTGTCCGGGGTCAGTCCTCCGACCGGGCGAAGCGCCGTCCCGTGAGCTCGCGGGCCTCGACCACGACCCACTCCTCGGTCGGCACGTCGACGGTGGGGACGAGCGGGTCCGCACCGTCCTGGACGGCGTCCACCTCGTGCTCGCTCCGGATCCGGTGGGCGGTCCCCCGGGCGACGACGCTCCATGCCCCGTCGTCGTCGACGTGGTCCCACTCGAGCGCGACGCGCTCGTTGGTCGCGAGAGTCGCGAGCTTGGTCCCCGGGACGGTGCGGAACGCGAGCGTGCGCCGGTGCGCCCGCACGGTGACGGGGTAGATGTCCGGCTCGCCCCGCACGCTCACGGCGAGGCGTGCGACGTGGGTCCCCTCCACGAGGTCCCACGACGCGTCGGCGTCGAGGATCTGCGGCCCGTCGTGCGTGTATCCGGTCATGCCTCATCGTGGCACCGACGCGGACGGGGCGCTCAGCGGCGAAGGTCATGCCGCCCGAGGACCTTCGCCGCGTGCGCCGGGCGACCGGCGCACGCGGCGAGATCGCCCGCGGTGGGCGTCAGTCCAGGATGCGCAGGGCGATCGTCTGCTCCATCGCGGCCAGCGCGTCGATGACGGCGGGCTCGACGCGCGAGCCGACGTCGGTGACGACGTAGCCGATCTCGCCACGGGTGGCGAGCAGCTGGCCCTCGATGTTCGTGCCGTGCTCCGCGAGCGTCGCGTTGACGGCCGCGAGGACGCCCGGCGTGTTCCGGTGCAGGTGCGTGATGCGCGTGATCCCGGTGGTCTGCTCGAGCGCGAGGTTCGGCACGTTGACGCTGAGCGTCGTCGAGCCCGTCGTGAGGTAGTCGCGCAGCTTGGCCGACACGAACTGGCCGATCGCCTCCTGCGCCTCCTCGGTGGACCCGCCGATGTGCGGGGTGAGGATGACGTTCGGCAAGCCGCGGAGCTCGGAGTCGAACGCGTCGCCCTTGCGCTTGGGCTCGTGCGGGAAGACGTCGACCGCCGCACCGGCCACGCGACCCTCCACGATCGCCTCGCGCAGGGCGCCGTAGTCCACGACGAACCCGCGCGACAGGTTGAGGAAGATCGAGCCCTGACGCATGCGGGCGAACTGCTTGGCGCCGAACAGCCCGGCGTTGCCCTGGCGGCCGTCGACGTGCAGCGTGACGACGTCCGCCTGCTCGAGCAGCTCGTCGAGCGTGTCCATGCGGCGCGCGTTGCCGAGCGCGAGCTTCTCCGCCGTGTCGTAGAAGACCACGGACATGCCGAGGTTCTCCGCCACGACCGAGAGCTGCGTCCCGATGTTGCCGTAGCCCACGATGCCGAGCGTGCGGCCGCGGACCTCGTGCGCGCCCTCCGCCGACTTGTCCCAACGGCCCTCGTGCAGCGCGCGGTCGCGCTCGGTGAGGCGGCGCGTGAGCGCGATGATCTCGGCGAGCGCGAGCTCGACCACGGAGCGCGTGTTCTGGAACGGGGCGTTGAACACGGCGACGCCCTGCGTCGCGGCGGAGCGCAGGTCGATCTGGTTCGTGCCGATGCAGAACGCGCCGAGCGCCACCAGGTCGGGGGCGTTCTCGAGCACGTTCGCGGTGACGTTCGTCTTGGACCGGATGCCGAGCAGGTGGACCCCGTCGAGGGCCTCGATCAGCTCGGACTCGTCGAGGGCGCCGGTGCGGACGGTGACGTCGATGCCCGCCGCCTCGAGGTTCGAGGCAGCGAGAGGGTGCAGGTTTTCAAGGAGGAGGGCGCGTAGCACGCTCCCATGGTGCGCCCGGTCCGCGGTCCGGACCAAACGGGTCTTGACCTTCGGGACGAGGTGAACGGCCGACCCGCACGGCCCGGGCCCGCCGCGTCACGGGGCGACGCGCGCACCGCCGTCCGCGTCCGTGCGCGCCCGGGCGCTCGCTCGCGTGTCGGCGCCCGGCCCGGTGCCGGCGACGCCCGCGGGGAGGGCGCGCGCGTGCACGACGACGAGGCGCTGGGTCGGACGGGTCATGGCGACGTAGAGGTCCGACGCGCCGGACGGGCCGGTCGCGACGTCGGAGGGCTCCACGAGCACGACGGCGTCGAACTCCAGCCCCTTCACCTGGACCGGGTCGAGCACCGCGACCGGGGCGTCCGGACCGGCGTCCTCGAGGCCGAGAGCGACGCGCAGGTCCGCGACGGCCGGCGCGGCGGCGACGACGGCGACACGCCCCGACTCGGCGGCGACGAACTCCGCGCGGGCGGCGTCGGCCTCGGCCCGGACCCGGGCGGCGAGGTCGGCGGGCGCCGCCTCGACGACGCGCAGCGCGTCCTCCACGTCACGCGCGGACGTCAGCGGCGAGACGGGCAGCCCGGCGGCCAGGGCGGCGCGCCGTGCGGTGTCGGCCACGGAGGCCGGGGTGCGGTAGTTGACGGTCAGCTCCGCCAGGCGCCACGCGTCGCGGAACACCGGGTCGAGCATGCCCTTCCACGAGCGCGCGCCCGCGAGCGACGACGTCTGCGCGACGTCGCCGACGACGGTGAACGAGCGCGTCGGGCACCGGCGCACGAGCATGCGCCACGCCATCGCCGAGAGCTCCTGCGCCTCGTCGACCACGACGTGCCCGTACGTCCACGTGCGGTCCTGCGCGGCGCGCTCGGCCGTCGTGAGGCGCGGGCCGCTCGCCGAGAAGCGCTCGGCCAGCACGTCCGCGCCGACGATCCCGCCGCCGGCGCCCGACGACTCGAGCACCTGCCGCGCGTACTCCAGGTCCTGCGCGCGCTGCGCCGCCCGCGCGGCGGCCTCGGCCCGTTCCGCCTGGTCGTCCTCGCCGAGCAGCTCGGCGGCCTCGTCGAGGAGCGGGACGTCCGCCGGCGTCCACGGTGAGCCCTTCGGCCGCTCCAGGAGGCGGCGGTCGGCCGGCGAGAGCTCGGGCGCCGCCTCGGCGAGCCGGTGCGGCTTGGTCCACAGGTCCTCGATCAAGCGCTCCGGCGTGAGGGGCAGCCACGCGAGGTTGAGCGCGACGCGCACGTCGCGGTGGGAGCGCAGGTCCTCGAGGGCGAGCGCGCGGTCCTCGCCGACGAGCGGCTCGCCGAGCCGGCGGCCGTACTGGTCGACGAGCCGCGAGAGCATCTCGCGGACGAAGGTCACGCGCGCGAGGTTGTGCGGCTTGTGCGTGCGCCGGGCCTTCGCGATCGCGTCGCGGACGTCGCGGCGCCGGATCAGCAGATCGTGGCCGTCGAGGCGCACCGGGACGTCCGCCGCCGGTACGCGCTCGCGCGCGCGCACCGCGCGTCGCACCGCCCGGGCCATGACGGCCCGGCCCTTGACGCGGGCGACGCGGGGGTCCTCCGCGCCGTCGGCGACGACGCCGGGGAGGAGGTCGGCGATCGTCGTGCTGACGACCCCCGTCTCGCCGAGCGACGGCAGCACCTGGTCGATGTAGCGCAGGAACGAGTGGCTCGGGCCGACGAGGAGGACGCCCGAGCGCTCCAGCACCCTCCGGTGCGCGTAGAGGAGGTACGCGGCGCGGTGCAGGGCGACCGCCGTCTTGCCCGTGCCCGGGCCGCCCTGGACGACGAGCGCGCCCGCCAGCCCGGACCGGATGATCGTGTCCTGCTCGGACTGGATCGTCGCGACGATGTCGCCCATGCGCCCGGTGCGGCCCGCCGCCATCGCGGCGAGGAGCGCGCCCTCGCCCGAGAGCGTCGTCCCGGTCACGGCCTCGGGCGCGTCCAGGTCCAGGAGCTCGTCCTCCAGGCCCGTCACGTCCCGCCCGCGCGTCACCAGGTGCCGCCGCCGGACGACGCCGTCGGGGTGGGCCGCCGTCGCGCGGTAGAAGGACTGCGCCGCGGGCGCGCGCCAGTCGGTGAGCAGGCTGGTGTGCTCGGCGTCGGTCAGGCCGATGCGCCCGACGTAGCGGCGCGTGCCGTCGTCGAGGTCGAGCCGGCCGAACGCGAGCCGGTCCTCGACCGCGTCGAGCTGTGCGACGCGGTCCTCGTACAGCGTCGCGAACGCGTCGCGCTCGCTCCGGTTCTGCGGCGAGCCGGACGGTCCGGACCGACGGACGCCGTCGAGCCGCGCGCGGGCGGCGGCACGCAGCTCGTCGAGGCGCGCGTAGAGGGTGTCCACGACCTCCTGCTCGAGCCGGAGCTCGTCGATGCGTCCCACGCTGTCCCTTCCCTCGACCGGGCGTCGCGCCCGAGCACCCGCCCGTGACACGGCCGTCCATTATGGCCCACCCGCGTCCGGCCCCGGACCTGTCCTCGGCGCGTCCCGCACCCGTGACCGGCCCCGACGCGCGGCTGACGCTAGGATCGTGGGCCATGGCGACCAGAGGGGAGCGGGCGTCGTGACCGGGTCCGACCGTCAGGTCCCCGCGCGGCCCTCGGCGCGGGGCGACGACGCCGGCGCGCGTGACCAGGTGCTGTCCGAGCGCGCGGTCCTCGCCCCCACGGACGAGCTGCGCATCCTCCTCGTCGAGGACGACGACGGGGACGCGATCCTCGTCGAGGAGCTGCTCTCCGACGGGAACCTCACGGTCGAGCTCCACCGTGCGACGACGCTCGACGCCGCGCTCGAGATGCTCGTCTCGCGGCCCGTCGACTGCGTCCTGCTGGACCTCGGGCTGCCCGACTCCGTCGGGCTGTCGGCGGTCGAGCGGGTGCGGACCGGCACCCACCCGCCCGCCCTGGTGGTCCTGACCGGGCACTCGGGCATCGACCTCGGCGTCCAGGCCGTCGCGGCGGGCGCCGACGACTACCTGGTGAAGGGCGAGGTCGACGGCGACCTCCTGGGCCGGTCGGTGCGCTACGCCGTGCAGCGGCGCATGTCCGTCGAGCAGCAGCGAGCGCTGTACCGCAGCGAGGTGCGGGCGGCCGAGACCGCTCGGCTCGAGCGCGCGCTCCTGCCCACGCCGCTCGTCCAGGACGACCGGCTCGACGTCATGGTGGGCTACGTCCCCGGCGGCAACGGGCTCCTGGGCGGCGACTTCTTCGACGCGGTCGAGCGCCCTGACGGGACCGTGCTGTGCGTCATCGGCGACGTCGCGGGCCACGGTCCCGACGAGGCCGCGCTGGGCGCGACGCTGCGCACGGCCTGGCGCACCATCGTGCTCTCCGACACCCAGCCGGAGGGCATCCTCCCGCTCCTGGAGCGCGTCCTCGTGCCCGAGCGGGCCCGCCCCGAGGTCTTCGTCACCCTCTGCCAGGTCGTGGTCTCCGCAGACCGCCGGCGCGCCGAGGTCTACCTCGCGGGGCACCTCGCGCCGCTCCTGCTGCGCGACACCGCGACCGAGATCACGCCCACGGCCCGCGGCCGCGCTCTCGGGATCCCCGTCCAGGGAGGGTGGACGTCGCAGTCCGTCGAGCTCGGGGAGCGCTGGGCGCTCATGCTCTACACGGACGGGCTCGTCGAGGCGACGGTCGCGGGGCCGGGGGTCTCGGCGGGACCGCAGGCCCGCCCCGAGCGTGTCGGCGTCGACGGCCTCCGCCGCGCCGTCGACCGCGCGCTCGAGCAGGGCGTCGAGGGGGTCGTGGAGCGCGTCTTCCGCCGCGTGCGCGACCTGCACGGCGGCCCGCTGGCGGACGACGCCGCGCTCCTCGTGCTCGGTTGGGGCGGGGACGAGGGCACCCCCGGCGAGCGCACGGCGACCCTCGCGGACTCGGCCGAGTGGGCCCGGTGAGGGCCCGGTGACCAGCACGGTGAGCGAGACGACCGGCACGGCGCACGCCGGGCGGCGGCGCGCCCCCACCCTGCGCCGCCGGCTCGGGTGGGCGCTCGTCGTCGCGGGCGTGATCCTGCTCGGCGTGCTCGCGACGTCGGCCATCGCCCTCTCGCGCGTGCTGACCACCCAGGGTGAGGTCACCGGGCCGTTCTTCGACGCGGTGACCGAGGCGGACGCCGCGTACGTGGGCCTGCTCGACGCCGAGGTGGCGGTGCGGGCGTACGTCGCGACCGGGGACGACACGGCGCTCGAGGCCTACACCCGGGCGGTCGGGACGGACGCCGAGGGAGTCGTCCCCGACCCCGCGCTCGTGGACCTGCTCGGGCTGGACGAGGAGCAGGCGGCGACGCTCGCGCAGGCCGACGCGTCGGTGCGCGCCTGGGTCACCGAGTACGCCGAGCCCGCGATCGCGACCACCGAGGACGACGGCCCGGGACGGGTGCGCGCCGTGGACCAGGCGCACGGGGCGGAGCTGTTCGGCGCCGCACGGGCCGACACCGCGCGGTACGTCGACGCGATCCGCGCCGAGCGCCTCGAGCGGCTCGACACGCTCGACCGCTGGAGCAGGGCCCTCTTCGGGAGCGTCCTCGTCCTCGTCGGCTCGGCGCTCGCGGTCGGGATCATCCTCTGGGTGTGCCTCAAGCGGTGGGTCACCGAGCCGATGGCCGGGCTCGCGCACCGTGTGCGGCTCGTGAGCTCCGGGAGCCTCGACGAGCCGGTCGTGACCTCCGGCCCGGCGGAGATCGCGGACCTCGCCCAGGACGTCGAGCACATGCGTGTCGAGCTCGTGAACCAGGTCGCCGAGATCAAGGCGTCGCACGAGGACGCCGCCCGCTCGCACGAGCTCCTCGCGGAGCAGGCGAGCGAGCTCGAGCGGTCCAACCGCGACCTCGAGCAGTTCGCCTACGTCGCGTCCCACGACCTCCAGGAGCCGCTGCGCAAGGTCGCGAGCTTCACGCAGCTCCTCAAGAAGCGGTACGGCGGCGAGCTCGACGACCGCGCGGACCAGTACATCGACTTCGCGGTCGACGGCGCCAAGCGCATGCAGCGGCTCATCCAGGACCTGCTCGGCTTCTCGCGGGTCGGCCGCACGGGCAACGAGCGCGTCGACGTGGACCTCGAGAGGGAGCTCGAGGGCGTGCTCGAGGACCTGTCCGAGAAGATCGCGGAGACCGGGGCGAGCATCACGCACGACCCGATGCCCGTCGTCGTCGGCGAGCGGGCGCTCCTGCACCAGCTCCTGGCGAACCTCCTCGGCAACGCGCTCAAGTTCCGCGACCCCGACCGGACGCCCGCGGTGCACGTGGGCGTGCTCGCACGGGACACGCACTGGGAGTTCTCGGTCGAGGACAACGGGATCGGGATCGACCCGCAGTACGCCGAGCGCGTGTTCGTCATCTTCCAGCGCCTGCACGCCAAGGACGTGTACGAGGGCACCGGCATCGGCCTCGCGCTGTGCAAGCGCATCGTCGAGTACCACGGCGGCCGGATCTGGATCGAGCCGCGGGAGGGCGGGACGACGATCCGCTTCACGCTCGCCCACGCGTACGTGCACGCGCAGGTCGGCTACGCTCGCTCCGACCACGACGGCGCGGAGCAGTGATCCCCGAGCGAACCCTGCCCGCGCGCGACGACGACGAGGAGAGCCCCGCATGAGCCACGGCAGCAAGCCGATCGACGTCCTCCTGGTGGAGGACGACCCCGGCGACGTGCTCATGACGCGCGAGGCGTTCGAGGACCACAAGGTCACCAACCGCCTCTCGGTGGTCGCCGACGGGGTGAGCGCGCTCCGGTTCCTGCGCAAGGAGGGCGAGCACGAGGGCGCCCCGACGCCGGACCTGATCCTGCTCGACCTCAACCTGCCGCGGATGGACGGGCGCGAGGTCCTCGCCGAGCTCAAGGCGGACGAGGCGCTGCGCAAGATCCCGGTCGTCGTGCTGACGACGTCGGAGGCCGAGGAGGACGTGGTGCGCAGCTACTCGCTGCACGCCAACGCCTACGTCACCAAGCCGGTCGACTTCGACCGCTTCATCGACGTGGTGCGTCAGATCGACGACTTCTTCGTCTCCGTGGTGCGGCTACCCGGTCGCTGACCCGGGCGCGGGCCGGTCCGGGGGCCCGTCAGGGACCCGCCGCGGGCCCGAGCCGGTCTCGCCTGGTCGGGAAGAACCGCGGCACGAGCCGTGTTGTCCTCGTCAGGCCCGTCGCGCGCCGTCGGCAGCGCACGGGCGAAGGACGTCACGAGGAGGATGCATGCTGGACCCTCGCGGGATCTACGAGCTCGACGAGCAGGCCGTCGCACGCCTGTGGCCCACGCCGCCCGAGCCGGGCGCGGGGCCCGTGCTGCTGCACGCGGTCGCGGGGTTCGTCGACGCGGGCAGCGCGGGCGAGGTCGCGGTCGACCACCTGCTGGGGATCGGCGAGGTCACCCGTGTGGTGACGTTCGACGTCGACCAGCTCCTCGACTACCGCTCCAAGCGCGCCACGATGACCTTCAGCACGGACCGGTGGTCCGACTACGACGAGCCGCACCTGGTGATCGACCACGTGCGCGACGCCGAGGGGACGGGGTTCCTGCTGCTGCACGGCGCCGAGCCCGACGTGCAGTGGGAGCGCGTGGTCGCCGCGGTGCGCGACGTCGTCGAGCGCCTGGGCGTGTCGCTCACGGTCGGCTTCCACGGCATCCCGATGGGCATCCCGCACACGCGGCCCCTGTCGGTCACCGCCCACGCGACGCGGCCGGAGCTGCTGGGGGACCACACGTCGTGGTTCGGGACGGTGAAGGTCCCGGCCAGCCTGGCGGCCCTGCTGGAGCTGCGGCTCGGCCGGGCGGAGCACGACGCGCTCGGCGTCACCGTGCACGTGCCGCACTACCTGGCGCAGTCGTCGTACCCGCCGGCGGCGGTGGTCGCGCTCGAGCACGTGCAGCGCGTCACCGGTCTGGACCTCGCGACGAGCGGGCTCGCCGAGGCGGTGCAGGAGGCGAAGACCGAGGTCGAGCGCCAGGTGCGCGACTCCGAGGAGGTCGCCGCGGTGGTCCGCGCCCTCGAGGAGCAGTACGACGCGTTCGCGCGATCCGTGGGGCGCACGAGCCTGCTCGCGGAGTCCGCGCCGATCCCGACGGCCGACGAGCTCGGCGCCGAGTTCGAGCGCTTCCTCGCCCAGCAGTCGGGCGACTGAGCCCCGCCGACCCGGCTCGCCCCGGTCCGCGGACCGGGGTGGAATGTGCCGAAAAATCATCACGAGAGGTGGCGAGTTCCGTGGCGGACCGGACGTGGTCCGTGCCACACTGTCACCCGTTGCAGTGACGTACTTGCGCACGACCCGGTGCAGGGCCGGTACGTGGGTCCGCCCGGCGGGGTGGTCCGGCGTCGGGCCTGCCGGCCGCACACGGCCGGGGCGCCGGCGAAGGACGTGGGACATGGCATTGCGGCGCACGGGGGTGGACGAAGGGTCCGCTCGCTGATGTCCCCGGATGGACAGAAGGTCAGAGGAAGAGCATGGCGCAGGGTTCTGTGAAGTGGTTCAACGCCGAGAAGGGCTACGGCTTCATCGCGCAGGACGGCGGCGGTGCCGACGTCTTCGTGCACTACTCGGCGATCGAGTCGAACGGGTACCGCACGCTCGACGAGGCGCAGCGGGTCGAGTTCGAGATCACCCAGGGGCCGAAGGGTCCGCAGGCGGAGAAGGTTCGTCCGCTCTGACGTCCACGACGTCTGGCGGCCGGGCCTCCCGGTCGCCGCAGCAGTGCAGGAGCCGCGCCCCCTCGGGCGCGGCTCCTGTCGCGTCTCAGGAGCCGACCGCCGCGGTGCCGCCGGTCGGCACCTCCTCGGGATCGTCGAGCACCGGCGCGGTGCCGACGAACGCGCGGAGCTCGTCGCCCGTGACGACGCGCGCGGGGACGGCGAGCGAGCGGACCGCACGCGCCAGCGTCGTGCCCGACAGGCTCGGCGCACCCGACCCGGCACGGACCGCGGCCAGCACGACGTTGCCGTAGCGCCGGCCCTTGAGCTGCGCCGGCTCCGCGATCGCCGCGACCCGGTCCTGTGCGGCGGACGTCTCCCCGAACGCGGCCGCGAGCGTCGCGGCCTCGCGGCGCGCCGTCGTGAGCGGCGGACGGTCGGCGCAGTTGACCAGGTAGACGCCGCCCGGGCGCAGGACGCGGTGCACCTCGGCCGCCATGCCGACGGTCGTGAGGTGGTCGGGCGTGCGGTCGCCGTCGAACACGTCGCGCACGACGACGTCGTACGAGGCGTCGGGCAGGCTCGCCACCGCGTGCCGCGCGTCGTCGGGGCGCAGCCGGAGGCGCGGTGCCCGCGGCAGGTCGAACCACGTGCGCACCAGCTCGAGCAGACGGGCGTCGAGGTCGACCCCGAGCTGGGTCGAGCCCGGCCGGGTGTGCTCGACCCAGCGGGGCAGGCTGCACCCCGCCGCGCCGAGGTGCAGCGCGCGCAGGGGCGTTGGGCCGAGCTCGTCCACGACGGCCGCCATCTGCTGCATGTACTCGAACGCGAGCATCCCGGGGTCGTCGAGGTCGAGGTACGAGCTCGGGACGCCGTTGACGTAGAGCGTGACGGCCGACGGGTGGTCCAGGTCGCGCTCGACGTGCGCGGTTCCGGTCGACGTCGGCACGGGCCCGGTCGGGAGCTCCGGCCCGGCCGCGGCGCCGCGGCCCCCGCTGCCCCGGCGCCGGGGCGGTGTGGGTGGCGCGGAGGACCCTGAGGAGCGTCGGGAGGTGCGTCGAGCCATGTGCTCACCGTACGGGCTGGAGGACGCCCGACGTTGACAGGATCGAACAGGTGTTCGATAGTGGAGGAGGAGGTGCGCGATGTCGAACGAAGCAGGCGCGAGGGGGGCGGCCGCCGTCCCCGCCGAGGTCCGTCGGCTGCTGGACCGCGCTGACGCGGAGCTCGTCGCGGCGGCTCTCGCGCAGGACGCGGGCGAGCGGTTCGTGCACGCCCATCTCGGTGCGCTGCGCGCCGCGGCGGCGGTCGTCGCGCTGCGCGCCCGACCGGTGCGTCGCGGTCGAGCCCGCTCGGTGTGGGACCAGCTCGCGGAAGCCGAGCCGTCGCTCGCCGCATGGTCCGGCTACTTCGCGAGCGGGGCGCGTGTCCGCGCCGCCGTCGACGCGGGCCGGTTCGACGCCGTGGACCCGCGCCGGGCCGACGAGCTCATGGCGTGCGCCGAGGACTTCCGCGACGAGGTCGCGATGCTCGTCGACCCGGATGCCGGGTTCGTCCGGCTGCCCGGTCTGCGGACGGTGGCGTCGTGACCCTGGCGCGGCCCGCGTCGGACGCCCGGTGAGGCGGCGATGAGCCGCGGGCCGCGCGCGGTCGTCCGCCGTGACTGGGGCGACGACGAAGAGGGGTGCTCCATCCTCCACGTCGACATGGACGCGTTCTTCGCGTCCGTCGAGCTCGCCCGGCGACCCCAGCTCGTGGGGAGGCCGGTCCTCGTCGGCGGCGCGGAACGAGGCGTCGTCCTCGCGGCGACCTACGAGGCGCGGGCGTTCGGCGTCCACTCGGCGATGCCGATGGTCACCGCGCGCCGGCTGTGCCCGCAGGCGATCGTCGTCCCGCCGGACCACACGCGCTACCACGAGGTCTCCCGCGCGGTCATGGCGGCGATCGGCGAGATCACCGCGCTCGTGGAGCAGGTGAGCGTCGACGAGGCCTTCCTCGACGTGAGCGGGGCGCGGCGGCGCCTCGGGCCTCCGACGCGGATCGCGGCCGAGCTCCGGCGTCGCGTGCGGGCCGAGCACGGCATCACCTGCTCGGTCGGCATCGCGACGAACAAGTTCGTCGCCAAGCTGGCCTCGACGCACGCCAAGCCCGACGGCGTGCTCCTCGTGCCGGCGGCCGCCACCGTCCCGTTCCTGCGCACGCTGCCCGTCGGCGCGCTGTGGGGCGTGGGGGAGCGGACCGAGAGCGTGCTCGCGCAGTGGGGCATCCGCACGGTCGCCGAGCTCGCCGACACGGACGTGGCGTCGCTCCAGGCGGCGGTCGGCAAGGTCGCGGGCGCGCACCTGCACGACCTCGCGTGGGGGCGCGACCCCCGGCCGGTCGAGCCGGAGCGGTCGGAACGGAGCATCGGTGCCGAGACGACGTTCGCGCACGACCTGCGCGACCTCGCGGCGGTCCAGGCGCGCGTGCTGGAGCTCGCCGACCGGTGCGCCGGCCGGCTGCGCCACCAGGGTCTCGTCGCGCGCACTGTGAGCGTGAAGGTCCGGACGAGCGACTTCCGCACCGTGACCCGCGCGCGGACCCTCGGCGCCCCGACGGACGTCGCGCGCGAGATCTACCTCGTGGCGCGCGAGCTCGTCGCGAGCGTCGACCTGCGGGGCCTCGCCGTCCGGCTCGTGGGGGTCCGCGCCGAGGGTCTCGAACCCCGTGCGGAGGCCGTCGTGCAGCCCACGCTCGAGGAAGCCGTCGAGGAGACGAGCGCGGCCCGGCGTCGGGTGGAGGAAGCCGTCGACGCGGTCCGAGGGCGGTTCGGGGTGAGATCCATCGCCATGGGGCCCGCGAGGGCCCGCTCGACTACCACCCCCGCGGATGTCGATCTATCCTGAGGGTGACACACGACCACGTGGAGAAACGGGGTGCTCATGCCTCTGTCTGAGTACGAGCAGCGGGTATTGGAGCAGATGGAGCGCGCGCTCACCTCGGACGATCCGCGGTTGGCCAACACGCTCCAGGCGCCACGGCGACGTTCGGCGCTGCGTTACGTCCTGGCCGGAGTCGGCGTCGTCGGCGGCCTCCTCCTCCTCGTGCTGGGTGCTGCGCTCTCGCAGACCTGGCTCGGGGTGATCGGCTTCGTCCTCATGTTCGGGGGCGTCGTCCTGGTCTTCCAGTCTCCGCGCTCGTCGCGCAAGGGACCGGTGGGGACCGTCGAGGCGGACGGTACCGTCCGCCCTGCCGCGCCGAGCAAGCCGGGCCGCAAGCCGTTCCTCAGCCGACTGGAAGAGCGCTGGGACCGTCGGCGCGAGCAGGACGGTCGCTGAGCGACTCCTCGATCGCGTCGACCGCCGCGTCGACGAGCTCCTGGAGCCGATCGGGGCGGGCGACCGTCCGCGGCTCCGGGGCGTAGCGCTCGGCCTCGAGGGCGGACGCCAGCCCGGCGACCGCCTCGGCGACGTCCTCGTCCCGCGGGTGCTGCCCGCGACGCGCCTGCAGCGCCGCGACGACCGCCGCGGGAACTTGCCGGGGTGTCGTCGACGACGGCCACCGGACCTCGAGCGCCCCGAGCCGTCCGGTGAGCTCGGCCCACGCGTCCTCGGCATCCCGCAGGCTCTGCGTCTCGGACCGTCGACGGAGCGCGAGCCACAGCGCGCCGCAGACGGCGATCGCGACGAGGAGCGCGACGCCCACGACGAGCAGCCAGGGTGCGCCGTCGTCCTGAGCGCCGCCGTTCGTCCCGCCCGTGCCGGGCGTGGTGGGCACCGGGCTCGCGGGGGCGGAGGGAGCCGCGGTCGTCGCGCCCGGCGTCGGCACGTTGCCGGGGTCTCCCGGGCCCCCCGGCGTCACGGCCACGGGGGTCGCCCACCGCGGGGTCGGGCCCGTCTGCTGGGCCGGGGTCGGCTCGAACCGCACCCAGCCCTGCCCCGGGAACCAGAGCTCCGGCCAGGCGTGGGAGTCGCGCCCGGTGACCTGGAAGCTCGAGTCGTCGACGCGTTCGCCCGGCAGGAACCCGACGCCGAGACGTGCGGGGATGCCGAGGGTCCGCGCCATCATCGTCATCGAGGTCGCGAACTGGACGCAGTATCCCGTCCGGTCCTGGAGGAAGTCCCAGACCGCGTCGCCGGAGTCGCCCGGCGGTACCTCGGTCGAGTAGGTGAACTGCGAGACGTCGCGGAAGTAGGTCTGCAGGGCGAGCGCCTGGTCGTAGCGCGTCGGAGCCCCGTCGACGACGGCGGCGGCCAGGTCGCGGATGTCCTGCTCGTGCTCGGTCGCCGGCACGTCGAGGTAGTTGGGGTCGTCCGGGTCCGCGCCGGTCGCCCCCCGCAGGGACGCCGCGTCCAGCGGCCGGGAGAAGACCGCGAGCTCGTACGCGGTGCCCGCGCCGGTCGGCTGGTCCCCGAGCACCTCGTCGCGGACGTCGTCGTACGACCAGTCGCCGTCGATGTCCACGGTGCGGGGCTCGGTCGGGACGGGGAGCTTGGTGTCCCGCAGCGACTCGAGCGTGACGCGCACGGACGTGGGATCCTCGACGCCGGCCGGATCGGTGGGCCACAGCAGCTGGTCCGCGCCCTCGATCGGGGTGCCGTCGCGGTCCGCGCCGCGCCGCCAGTTCGTGCCGTCGAAGCCCGTGAGGGTGAACACGCGGAGCGGGCCGACCTCGTCCGCGTCGGTCCGGTAGCGCAGCACCACCTCGCCCGATCGCTCCGCGAGGTCGCGCCGCATGTCGAGGTCGTCGGAGAGCCGCACCGTCTGCCCGGTCGAGGAGAACAGGCGCGACCACGACGCGGACGCGACCTCGGGGAGCGAGGCGCTCGCCGAACCGAGACCCAGGGCGACGACCGCGACGGCGACCGCCACGACGAGCGCGCCGGCGGCCCGCAGGCCGCCGGCCGCACGGTCCTCCGCGCGGCGTGCGGACGCGCCGCGCCGCACGGTGCGGTGCGGGTTGTCGACCGCGAGGAGCAGGACGAGCGCGACCACGGTCACGACGAACGCCAGGGGTGGGATCTCGCCCATGATGACGAGCCCCGGGATCCACAGGGCGAGGAGCGGCAGCGCGACCCCGGCGCTCAGGCGGAGCCCGCCCGCCATGAGGTCGGCGACGAGGAAGACGACGATCGCGCCCCCGACAGCCATGAGTGCGATCGGCAGGCTCGGGTCGATCGGGGCGACCTCCGCGAGCGTGAGGTCCCGCGCCGTGGAGAGCCGGGACAGGACCCGGTCGACGTTGGAGAGGCCGATGAGGAGGGAGAAGCGGTCGGTCGGGCCCCCGTAGAGCCCGAGCAGCGCCCAGAGGCCGACGACGAGACCGGCGAGCGAGGGGAGCAGCGCTGCCGGCGGGGCGAGGACCTCGCCCCGTGCCGCGTGGCCGCGCTCGAGGGCGTAGCGCGAGATCCCGGTCACGAGCGCCAGGACCGCGACGGTGCGCACCGCGGTGCCGGTCCAGCCACCCGGCCCGATGACGCTCCCGAGCGCGTACGTCGACGCGACGACGGCGACGGCGACGAGCCCGCTCGTCGCGAGCACGCGGAAGCCGACAGGGGTCGAGGTGTCCGGTCGGGACGTGGTCATCGCGAGCCCTCCACGAGCAGGGTCCAGGCGTGCTCCAGGGACGCCGACGGGTCGACGAGCGCCACGTGCCACCCGGTGGACCGCAGGGTGGCCACGGTCTCGAGCGCGTCGGCGTGCTCGGGCGCCCAGGGCCGTGCGCTCACGACGAGCGCGCGGTGCAGGCCGTCGCCGGCCATGGCCGCGACCGTGTGCCGGGCGACGGAGCCGAGCGGGCCGAGCACCGCGACGGTGATCTCGCCCGGACGCCGGTCCCGCCGCAGCGCCTCGGAGGTCGCGACGACCGAGCGGTCGGCGTCCGCGACCACGTGGTGCCCGTGGAGGTCGACGGTGGCGTCCAGGAGGTCGGCCGGGCCTTCGCCCGAGCGGTTGACGCGGAAGCCCGTGCCCGACACGACGGGAGCGAGCGACGTCGGGACGAGCCGGACGGGGTGCCCGGCCTGGAGGAGGGAGACGCCGATCGACGCGGCGCACTCGACCGCCCACTCGCCGTCGGCGAGGGCGCGTGGGCTCGACGCGGCGAGCTCCGGGTGGGGCAGGAGCCCGCGGTCCAGGAGGACGCTGACGGGCGGCAGGCCCGCGCTCTCGTCCGCGCGGACCATGAGCTGGCCGTGCCGGGCCGCGCTGGCCCAGTGCACGCGCCGCGGGTCGTCGCCGGCCACGTAGTCGCGCAGCACCGAGTCATCGCTCGACGCGAGCCGAGCACCCGACGCGGAGCGCTCGTGCTCGCCGAACGCCCGCGACCCGCGGACGGGCAGCTCGACCGTGCGCGGCCACACCGCGACGGCGGTGGGGTCGCCGAGCTCCTGGGTCGCGCTGACCAGGCCGAAGAGGTCGACCCGCGTCGTGAGGAGCGGGCCGAGCGGCCACCGGCCACGGCGGAGCGGGCGCAGGCGGTAGCGGACCGCGATGTGGTCGCCCACCGTCGCGACCTGAGCCCGCAGGGAGCCCTGGTCGCACAGCTCGTGCGCCGCCTGCTCGCTGATCCGCAGGCGGGCGAGCGTCGTGGCCGTGGACGACGTCGCCCGCGTGGCCGCGACCGTGAGGCGCGCCGTCGTGAACTGCCCGCGCACGGCGGGGTTCGGCTGGACGCGGCGCGTCACGTGCAGGGCGCCACGGCCGCGGTCGATCCGGCGCACGGCCATCCAGCACCAGGCGGCGCCGACGGCGAGCGCCCCCGCGACCCCGAGCCCGACGAGGTCGGGCAGCCCGAGCGTGACGCCCAGGACGGCGAGCGCGGCGCCGGCGGCGAGCACCACCGTGCCGCGGCGGGTCAGGCGCGCGCTGGCGAGGCTCCTGCCCCTGCCGCGGAGCCGCGCGAGGAACGACGGGGCGCGCACGTCAGCGTCGCTCGGTCGCGTCCAGGGCGGGGATCGGCGTCTGCGCCACGATCGACGCGACGACGGCCTCGGCGTCCTGGCCCGAGAGCCGGGCCTCGGTCGTGATGACGAGCCGGTGCGCGAGGACGGGGACGGCGAGGTACTGCACGTCGTCGGGGAGCACGTGGTCGCGCCCCGCCATGGCCGCGAGGGACTTCGCCGCGCGCAGGAGCTGGAGCGTCGTCCGGGGTGACGCCCCGAGCCGCAGGCCGGGGTGCTCGCGCGTCGCGGTGACGAGGGCGAGCACGTACCGCTTGACGGCGCTCGACGCGTAGACGGCGCGCGCGACCTCGGCGAACCGCAGGACGGCCGCGCCGGTGGTCACGGGGCGGAGGTGGGCCAGCGGGTTGTCCGACTCCTGCCGGTCGAGCATCCGGAGCTCGGCGTCGACGTCGGGGTAGCCGACCGTCAGCCGCGCCATGAAGCGGTCGCGCTGCGCCTCCGGCAAGGGGTAGGTGCCCTCCATCTCGACGGGGTTCTGCGTCGCGACGACGAGGAAGGGGCTCGGCAACGGGTGGGTGGTCCCGTCGACCGTGGTCTGGCCCTCCTCCATGCACTCGAGGAGCGCCGACTGCGTCTTGGGGGAGGCGCGGTTGATCTCGTCGCCGATGACGATGTTGGAGAAGACCGGCCCCGGGCGGAACTCGAACTCGTGGTTCGCCGCACGGTAGATGTTGACGCCGGTGAGGTCGCTCGGCAGGAGGTCCGGCGTGAACTGGATGCGGCCGACCTTGCAGTCGATCGTGCGGGCCAGCGCCTTGGCGAGCGTCGTCTTGCCGACGCCGGGGACGTCCTCGATGAGGAGGTGGCCCTGGGCGAGGAGGACGGCGACGGTGACGGTCACGAGGTCCGGACGGCCCGTGACGACGGACTCGATGCCGGAGCGGATCCGGCCCGTGGTCTCGACCAGCTCGTCGAGACCGGCGAGCGCGTCGCCCCCGGGCTCGTCGGAGGGCGCGACAGGGGCGATGTCGGGGAGCACGGAGACCTCCGTCGTCGGTGGCGCAGTGCCGCGGACCAGGGAGACCGCGGGTGGGAAGAGCCTAGTGGACCGCCGGCCCTGCGCCGAGCGTCCGCGCGAGGACCGGACGCCGCGCGGCCGCTGCGTGCGCCACCCCTGGACCGACGTCGCGACGCGCCATGGGGAGTGCTCCCCTCCACCGCGCTCCACCCAACGTGACCTGCGGAGATCCTGCGAAGGCGGGTGAAAGCCCGGGGTTTCACCGAGAGCGGTGGAGGGAAGTGGAGTACCGTGGAGGAGAAGGGAGCAGGAGGGGAGGTGCCAGGTGCATGTCCGGTTTCGTGGACGACGTGCTCGGCGGTTCCTCCGGCCTGCTCCTGGGCACCTTCACGCCACGTCTGGACGACAAGGGGAGGCTCATCCTCCCGGCGAAGTTCCGGTCGCGGCTCGCACCGGGTCTCGTCATGACGCGGGGGCAGGAGCGCTGTCTGTTCCTGCTGCCGATGGACGAGTTCCGGCGCATGTACGACCAGATCCGGCAGGCGCCGGTGACGAGCAAGCAGGCCCGGGACTACCTGCGCGTCTTCCTCTCGGGGGCGAGCGACGAGATCCCGGACAAGCAGGGACGCATCTCGATCCCCGCGCCCTTGCGGGCGTACGCGGGGCTCGATCGCGACGTCGCCGTGATCGGCGCCGGCACGAGGGTCGAGATCTGGGACGCGCAGGCCTGGGAGACGTACCTCGCGGAGCAGGAGTCGGCGTACTCCGACACCGCGGAGGAGGTGTTCCCTGACCTGCGCTTCTAGAGCACGACCCACGGTTCCCGCACGGTGAGGCCTCCTCCCGCCCGGTCTGACGCACTTCCCCGGCGCCAGAAAGGACGCGGAGGGAGACCTGACCGTACGGGTACCGGCGAGGCGCACGACCGGACGGCACGGCCACGACCAGCACGGAGAGGAGACGGACATGACGAGCGCCCCCGACGACGCCGCCGAGCGGCACGTCCCGGTCCTCCTCCAGCGCTGCGTCGACCTCCTCGCCCCGGCGCTCGCGGAGCCCGGCGCCGTCCTCGTCGACTGCACGCTCGGCATGGGCGGGCACACGGAGGCCGTCCTGGAGCAGGTCCCGACGGCGCGCGTCGTCGGCATCGACCGCGACCCCGAGGCCATCGCCCGCGCGTCGCGCCGTCTCGAGCGGTTCGGCGACCGGTTCCGCGCGGTGCACGCCGTGTACGACGACATCGGCGAGGTCGTGGCCGACGTCGTCGGCGGGCCGGTCCAGGGCGTGCTCATGGACCTCGGGGTGTCCTCGCTCCAGATCGACGAGGCCGACCGCGGGTTCTCCTACGCGCACGACGCGCCGCTCGACATGCGCATGGACCCGACGACCGGCCGGACGGCCGCCGACGTCCTCAACACCTACGACGAGCGCGCGCTCACCCGGATCCTGCGCGACTACGGCGAGGAGCGGTTCGCGCAGCGCGTCGCCCGCGCGATCGTCCGGCGCCGCGAGCAGCGCCCGTGGGAGCGCAGCGCGGAGCTCGTCGAGGTCGTGCGCGGCGCGATCCCGGCCGCGACGCGCACGACGGGCGGGAACCCGGCCAAGCGGACCTTCCAGGCCCTGCGGATCGAGGTGAACGGCGAGCTCGAGGTGCTCGAGCGCGCGGTCCCCGCCGCCGTGGACATCCTGGCCGTGGGCGGGCGCCTCGTCGTCGAGTCGTACCACTCGCTCGAGGACCGGATCGTCAAGCGCGTGCTGGCCGCGGGGGCGACGATCAGCGCACCGCCCGGGCTGCCCGTCGTGCCGGAGGAGGACCAGCCGTACCTGCGGCTCCTCACCCGGGGCGCGGAGGAGGCGTCGGCCGTCGAGCGGGAGACCAACCCGCGCTCGGCGTCCGTCCGGCTCCGCGCCGCCGAGCGCACCCGGCCCACGCCGCCGCACCGCCGCCCGACGCACCGACCGACCGACCGACCGCACGACCCGGGGGAGAGGACACGATGAGCGCACAGAGGTCGACCGCCGCCCGCCCGCTCCCGCGCACCGCGCGCCCGGCACCGCGCCCGTCGCTCACGGCGCTGCCGGGCGGCGCGTCGGAGCGCGCGCTCCGATCGCGTCTCGAGCTCGTCCGGGCGCCGCTCCAGGCGCGGTCCAAGATCCCGTTCCTCGTCGTCTGCATGTCGATCCTCGGCGCGGCGCTGCTGTGTGCTCTCCTGGTGAACACGACGATGGCGCGCAACTCCTACGAGATGTCGGAGCTGCGCCGGGAGGTGAGCCGCGTGGCCCAGGACACGCAGAGCCTGCAGGCGCAGGTCGACGCCCAGAAGACCTCGCTGCCGGACACCGCGGCCTCCCTCGGCATGGTGCCCGCGGAGGACCCGGCGATGGTCCGGCTGTCCGACGGCACGGTCCTCGGCGGCGCGCAGGAGGAGGCCGGGCAGTGACGGGCGAGACCGGAGCCGGCCGCGACCGCCGGTCGCGACCCGCGGCGAGCACGCAGCGGTCCCGCCCCGCCCCCACGGCCTCCCGGCCCTCGCCGGGAGGCCGTGGTGCTTCCGGCGACGGTCGCAGGACGGCGGGCACGAGCACGCGCGTCGCGGCGACCGCCCGCCCGTCGAGGACCGCCCCCTCCCGGTCGCCGCGGGGTGGCGGCCGCCCGCCGGCCCGCCCCGCGCGGGCGACCCGCGAGCCGGGCCGCCCCGAGCGACGTCAGCGCTGGCTCATCGTGGTCGCCGGCGTGGTCGCGGCGGTCTTCGTGGGCCAGCTCGTCAACGTCCAGGTGCTGCGCGGGCCGGCGCTCGCGGCCGACGCGCGCGCCGACCGGACGCGCAGCTCGACCCTCCTGGCCCACCGCGGCGACATCACCGACGCCGACGGTGTGGTGCTCGCGACGTCCGTGGACCGGTACACGGTCGCGGCGGACCCCAAGACGATCGCCGACTTCGAGCCCCGACCTGCCGACCTCGTCGACGGCGAGCCGCTCGAGGAGGGTGGCGCCGTGGGCGTGGCCAAGCTGCTCGCCCCGATCCTGGGGAAGTCCTCCCCGGAGCTCGCCGCACAGCTCAACGGGACCTCGCGGTACGTCGTCCTCGCCAAGGACGTCACGCCCGAGGTGCAGCGCCAGATCGCGGACCTCCAGCTCTCCGCCTACGTGCGCACCACCATGACGAGCGAGCGGACGTACCCGGCGGGCACGGTCGCGGGCAACCTCGTGGGGTTCGTCAACGAGGAGCAGGCGGGTGGCGGCGGCGTCGAGGCGTCCTACGACGACGTCCTCGCCGGCGTCTCCGGGTCGCGCGAGTGCGAGGCCGGGCTGGGCGGGCAGGTCATCCCGACCGGCCGGTGCGACGTCGTGGACGCGGTGCCCGGGCGGAACGTGCAGCTCACCGTCGCGCGCGACGTGCAGTGGAAGGCCCAGGACTCGGTGGACCGCGCGGTGAGCGAGACGGGGGCGGAGTACGCGATCGCGGTCGTGCAGGACGTCCGCACGGGCGAGGTCCTCGCGCTCGCGGACTCGGGGACGGTGAACCCGAACGACCGCACGACCGACGCCGTCGCCCGGCCGAGCCGGGCCGTGTCGAACGTCTTCGACCCGGGCTCGACGGGCAAGGTCGTCACGATGGCGGCCGCGATCGAGGGCGGCTACGCGGACGCCGGAACGCAGTTCGAGGTACCCGACCGCTACACCACGCCCAACGGACAGACGTTCAAGGACTCCCACGACCACCCGGTGCAGCGCCTCACCCTCGCCGGGGTCCTCGCCGAGTCCTCGAACACCGGGACGGTCCAGGTCGGGGAGAAGATCCCCAAGCAGGTGCGCTACGACTACCTGCACAAGTTCGGCTTCGGGCAGAAGTCCGGGCTCGGCCTGCCCGGCGAGTCCGCCGGGATCCTGCACCCCGCCGACGCGTGGGACGGGCGCACCGAGTACGCCGTGCTGTTCGGCCAGAGCGTGTCGGTGAACGCCATCCAGGCGACGAGCGTCTTCTCGACGATCGCCAACGGTGGCGTCCGGGCGACGCCGAGCATCGTCGCGGGCACGACGGACGAGCGCGGCGAGCTCGTGCCCGCGGATCGTCCCGATCCGGTCCGTGTGGTCTCGCAGGAGACCGCGGACACCGTGCTGCACATGATGGAGTCGGTGGTCGAGGAGGGCACGGGGTCGAGCGCGGCGGTGCCCGGCTACCGCGTCGCGGGCAAGACCGGGACCGCGGAGGCCGCCGGGGACGACGGCCGGTTGTCGGGGATCATGGCGTCGTTCATCGGCGTGGCCCCCGCGGACGACCCTCGGTACACGGTGTCGGTGTTCCTCAAGAACCCCCACTCGTCGATCTACGGCGGCGTCGTCGCGGCGCCCGTGTTCAGCGAGATCATGGGTTTCACGCTCGAGCACCAGGGCGTGCAGCCGAGCACGGAGCCGTACGTGCCGCTCCCGACGACGTGGTGAACCTCACCCCGTCGGCCGACCTCGCGCCACGAGGCCGTCGCGTCGTCCGTGACGACGTCGGTGAAGGTCCGGTGAAGCGTGCACCGCTGCGGTGGCCGGGGCACGACGGCTTGCGAGGGTGGCGGCCCCGGCACGGTAGGTTCTACACGTGACATCCCCGATCGACCGTCTTCGTCCTGCCGCGACCACCCGTCGGTCGGTCGAGGACCTGGCCGCACGGTTCGGTCTCGACGTCCGCGCAGGTGGCGGGCCCGGTGGCTCGTCCGCACCGGCCGGCGTCGAGGTGTGGTCGGTCGCGTCCGACGACCGGACTGCGGACGCGGGTGACCTCTTCGTCGCCCTCCCCGGCGCCCGCGCGCACGGGGCGCGCTTCGCGCCCGCCGCCGTCGCGCGCGGGGCGCACGCCGTCCTCACGGACGAGCAGGGCGCCGCGCTCGTGGCCGAGGCGGGCCTCGGGGTCCCCGTGCTCGTCGCCACGGACCCGCGCGCGCTGCTCGGCCCGGTCGCTGCCTGGGTCTACGGCAGCCCCGCGCAGGACCTCACGACGTTCGGCGTGACGGGCACGAACGGCAAGACCACCACCACCTACCTGGTCGACCACGCGCTGCGCGCGCTCGGCTGGAAGGGCGGGCTCATCGGCACGGTCGAGATGCGGTCGGGCGACCGCGTCCTACCGAGCCGGCTCACGACGCCCGAGGCCGCCGACCTCCAGGCGCTGCTCGCGGCGATGCGGGAGGACGCCGTGCGCACCCTCGCGATGGAGGTCTCGTCGCACGCGCTCGCGCTGCACCGGGTCGACGGGCTCGTGTTCGACGTCGTGGGCTTCACCAACCTCAGCCAGGACCACCTCGACTTCCACGGCGACCTCCAGGAGTACTTCGAGGCGAAGGCGCTCCTCTTCACGCCCGAGCACGCCCGCCGCGGTGTCGTCGTCGTCGACGACGCGTGGGGCGAGCGCATGGTCGCGGCCGCGCGCATCCCCGTCGCGACGCTGCGCGTCGGCGCGCCGAGCCCGGAGGCCCGGCAGCCCGTCGCGGACTGGACCGTGCACGACGTCGAGCCCTCGGCAGCGGGCGGCTCCACGTTCACGCTGCGGCACCGCGACGGCCGGAGCGTGCGCACGACGACGGCCCTGCCGGGCGCGTTCAACGTCGCCAACGCTGCCCTGGCCCTCGCGCTCGTGCTCGAGGCGGGGAACGACCCGCGCGACGTGGAGGCGGCGCTCGAGGCGGCGGGCGGGCTCGTCCCGGCGGTGCCGGGGCGGATGGAGCTCGTCTCTCGCCCGCCGCACCGTCCGCGCGTCGTCGTGGACTTCGCCCACAACCCGGACGCGCTGGCGCTCGCCCTCGACGCGCTGCGCCCCACGACGGCAGGCCGCCTGGTCGTCGTGTTCGGTGCCACGGGCGACCGCGACCGCGGCAAGCGGCCCACGATGGGCGGCGTCGCGGTCGAGGGCGCCGACGTCGTGGTCGTGACGGACGACGACCCGCACGGCGAGGACCCGACCGCGATCCGCGCGGAGGTGCTGCCGGGCGCGCACGCCGCGCGCGAGGCGGCGGCGGCCGCGCCCGAGCCGCGCGACGTCGTCGTGCTCGAGGTGGCGCCGCGCGCCCGGGCGATCCGTGAGGCGATCGCCGCCGCCGGCCCCGACGACACGGTGCTCGTCGCGGGCCGCGGCCACGAGGTGTGGCAGGAGATCGCCGGCGTCGACCACCCTCTGGACGACCGTGTCGAGGCGCGCGCCGCGCTCGAGGAGCGGGACACGGCCCGCGCACCCCACGGCACCCCCGACGACCTGAAGGAGCACCACGCATGATCGAGCTCACTGCGGCGCAGGTGGCCGCAGCGACCGGTGGACGGCTGTCCGCCGACCCGGAGGTGCGGGTCGGGGGGCCCGTCGTCGTCGACTCGCGCCGGGTCGCGCCGGGATCGCTCTTCGTCGCGCTGCCCGGCGAGCACGTCGACGGGCACGACTTCGCGGCCGGCGCCGTCGCCGCCGGCGCGACCCTGGTCCTCGCCGCGCGTGAGCTCGACGTGCCGTGCGTCGTCGTCGACGACGTGCAGACCGCGCTCGGCGAGCTCGCCCGGCACGTGCTCGCGACGCTGCGCGAGCGCGGCGACCTGCGCGTGGTCGCCGTGACCGGCTCGGTCGGCAAGACGACGACCAAGGACCTGCTGGGTCAGCTGCTGCGGCCCGAGGGCGAGACGGTCGTGCCGCGCGGTTCGTTCAACAACGAGATCGGGCTCCCGCTCACGGTGCTCGAGGCGGACGAGTCCACGCGGTTCCTGGTGCTCGAGATGGGCGCGAGCGGCGTCGGTCACCTCACCTACCTGACGCGCATCGCACCCCCCGACGTCTCGGTCGTGCTCGTCGTGGGCAGCGCCCACCTCGGGGAGTTCGGCGGGATCGAGGCCGTGGCCCGCGCCAAGTCCGAGCTCGTCACGGGGCTCGCGCCGGGCGGGGTCGCGGTGCTCAACGCCGACGACCTCCGGGTCGCCGCGATGGCCGACCTCGCGCCGGGCGAGGTCGTCACGTTCGGCACCATCCCCGCCGCCGACGTGCGCGCCGAGGACCTCGGGATCGACCGCACCGGCCGGGCGTCCTTCACGCTGCGTGTGCGTCCGGGAGCGGCCGGGGACGCGCGGCCGAGCGAGGAGACGCGCGCGCGCGCGACCCTCGGCCTCGTGGGCGAGCACCACGTGACGAACGCCCTCGCGGCCGCGACGGCGGCGCTGCGCCTCGGCGTCGCACTGCCCGACGTCGCCGCGCGGCTCTCCGACGCTCGCGCGCTCAGCCCGCACCGGATGCAGGTCACCGAGCGGCCGGACGGCATCACGGTGATCGACGACTCGTACAACGCGAACCCCGACTCCATGCGGGCCGCGCTCAAGGCGCTGGCCGTGATGGCGGGGCGCGACCGGCGCTCGGTCGCCGTGCTCGGCGAGATGCTCGAGCTCGGCGAGGACTCGCGCGTCGCTCACGACGACCTCGGCCGGCTCGTGGTCCGATTGAACGTCAAGCTGCTCGTCGTGGTCGGCGAGGGCGCCGGCGGGATCCACGACGGCGCGACCCAGGAGGGGTCGTGGGGCGACGAGACCCGGTTCGTCCCCGACGTGGAGGCGGCGTCCGCGCTGCTGCGCGACGAGCTGCGGGAAGGGGACGTCGTGCTCGTGAAGGCCTCGAACGGGTCCGGGCTGTGGCGGCTCGGCGACGAGCTGGCCGCGGCCGGTGGCGACGCGTCCGGAGGTGACCGCGCATGATCGCGATCATCGTCGCGGCGGGCGTCTCCCTGCTCGTCGCCCTCTTCGGGACGCCGCTGTTCATCCGGTTCCTCGTCCACCGCAACTACGGGCAGTTCGTCCGCCAGGACGGCCCCACGGCGCACTTCACCAAGCGCGGGACGCCCACCATGGGCGGGGTCGTGATCATCGGGGCGACGCTGCTCGGCTGGGCGATGTCGTACGTCGTCTCGGGGCGGTTCCCGAGCGTGTCCTCCCTGCTCGTGCTGTTCCTCATGACCGGGCTCGGGATCGTCGGGTTCCTCGACGACTTCACGAAGATCCGCAAGCAGCGCAGCCTCGGGCTCACGGCGCGCGCCAAGATCATCGGCCAGGGGGCCGTGGGCATCGCGTTCGCGGTGCTCGCGCTGCAGTTCCCCAACGAGCACGGCCGGACCCCCGCGTCCACGCGCATCTCCTTCCTGCGCGACACGAACCTCGACCTCGCGTTCGCGGGCGCGACGGTCGGGCTCGTCCTCTTCGTCGTCTGGGCGAACTTCCTCATCACGGCCTGGTCGAACGCGGTGAACCTCACCGACGGCCTCGACGGTCTCGCGACGGGCGTCTCGCTCATCGTGTTCGGCTCGTACGTCCTCGTGGGCATCTGGCAGCTCAACCAGACGTGCCAGCGGCTCGCCTCGGCAGGCCCGAGCTGTTACGAGACCCGGGACCCGCAGGACCTCGCGATCGTCGCCGCGGCGATCGTCGGCGCGTGCTTCGGCTTCCTCTGGTGGAACGCGAGCCCGGCGAAGATCTTCATGGGCGACACCGGCTCGCTCGCCCTCGGCGGCGCGCTCGCCGGCCTGTCGATCCTCACGCGCACCGAGTTCCTCGCGCTCATCATCGGCGGCCTGTTCGTCATCATCGTGCTCTCCGACGTCATCCAGATCGGCTTCTTCAAGATGACCGGTCGGCGCGTGTTCAAGATGGCCCCGCTGCACCACCACTTCGAGCTGTCGGGCTGGGGCGAGGTCACCATCGTGATCCGCTTCTGGCTCATCGCCGGTCTGTTCGCCGCGCTCGGCATCGGCATCTTCTACGCCGAGTGGGTGGTCGGCTAGTGGTACGCGACCGTCACGACCTCGCGGTCCCGCTCGACGCGGCGCGCGTGGTCGTCGCCGGCCTCGGTGTCTCGGGCCGGGCCGCCGTGGCCGCCCTCGCGTCCCGGGCCGCCGCCGTCGTCACGCTCGACGACCGCGCCGAGGACGCGGACCTGCGCGACGCGGACGACGTCGACCTCGCGGCGACCGACCTCGTCGTCGTCTCGCCCGGCTGGCCTCCGTCCCACCCGCTGCTCGTCGCGGCGGGGGAGCGGGGCGTGCCGGTGTGGAGCGAGGTGGAGCTCGCGTGGCGGCTGCGCGTCGACGGCCCGTCCGGGCGTCCGGCGCCCTGGCTCGCCGTGACCGGGACGAACGGCAAGACCACGACCGTCGAGATGCTCGAGACGATCCTGCGGACCGCGGGGCTGCGTGTCGCGGCGGTGGGCAACGTCGGCACGCCCGTCGTGGAGGCTGTGCTCGACCCGACGCTCGACGTGCTCGCCGTGGAGCTCTCGAGCTTCCAGCTCCACTTCACGCACACGACGTCGCCCGAGGCGGGCGCGGTGCTCAACGTCGCCCCCGACCATCTCGACTGGCACGGCGGCCTCGACGCGTACGCCGCGGACAAGGGCCGCGTGTTCGAGGACGCGCAGGTCGCGTGCGTCTACAACGCCGCGGACCCGCGCACGGAAGCGCTCGTGCGGGAGGCCGACGTGGTCGAGGGCGCGCGCGCCGTCGGCTTCACGCTCGGCGCCCCGGCCCGCGGCCAGCTCGGCGTCATCGAGGACGTGCTCGTGGACCGGGCGTTCCACGCGCCCGCGGACGCGCCCGACCGGCACACGCATGCCGCCGAGCTCGCGACGCTGGGCGACCTCGCCCACCTGGCCGGGGCCGACGGCGTCGTGCGCGCGCACGTGGTGGCAAACGCCCTCGCCGCGGCCGCCCTGGCCCGTGCGCACGGCGTGCCCGCCGTGGCCGTGCGCGACGGGCTGCGCGCCTTCCGGACGGGCTCGCACCGCATCGAGCAGGTCGCGTCGGTCGACGGCGTGGCCTACGTCGACGACTCCAAGGCGACGAACGCGCACGCGGCCTCCGCGTCGCTCGCGTCGTTCGCGCCCGGGACGGTCGTGTGGGTCGCGGGCGGTCTCGCCAAGGGCGCGTCGTTCGACGAGCTCGTCGCCGCGCGCGCGGACCGGCTGCGGGCCGTGGTGCTCATCGGCGTCGACGCGGAGCCGTTCGCGGGCGCGCTCGCCCGACACGCGCCCGATATCCCGGTGGTCCGGGTCGATCCTGGCGACACTGGGACCGTGATGCCCCGCGCCGTCGACTCCGCCCGCCGCCTCGCGCAGGCCGGCGACACGGTGCTGCTCGCCCCGGCAGGTGCGTCGATGGACCAGTTCCGCTCGTACGCCGCGCGCGGCGACGCGTTCGCCGACGCGGCGCGCGCGCTGCGCCCCGACCACGGGTAGGCCGGTCCGGCCATGACACAGACCGCGAACGGACGAGGGGCACCGTCGGCCCGCACGACCCCTCGTGCGGGCGCGGGCCGCACCGCGACGCGAGGCCGGACGAAGGCGCCGACGGGCCGCGAGGCGCGCCCCCGCACGACCGCCCCGACCGAGCGGCCCTGGCTCGGGCAGTGGAACAGCACCGTGACGAGCTACTACCTCCTCGTCGGCGCGACCGCGCTGCTGACGATCATCGGGCTCGTCATGGTGTTCTCCAGCTCGGCCGTCACCCAGATCGCGGCGGGCAAGTCGCCGTTCGGCGCGTTCGTCGAGCAGGCGCGGTTCGCGCTCATGGGCCTCCCCGTGCTGCTGATCGCCGCGCGTGTCCCCGTCCGCTGGTACAAGCGCCTGGCCTGGCCCGGCCTGGTCGTCGCCGTCGGCCTGCTCGCCGCCGTCGTGGTGTTCGGCGACGCGACCGGCGGCAACCAGAACTGGCTGCCGATCGGATCGTTCCGGTTCCAGCCCTCCGAGCTCGCGAAGCTCGCGCTGGCGCTGTGGCTCGGGGTGGTCCTCGGCCGCAAGCAGCGGCTGCTCGGTGAGTGGCGGCACGTCCTCGTGCCCGCCGTGCCGGGAGCGCTCGCGGTCGTCGGTCTCGTGCTCGCCGGCCACGACCTCGGCACGGCGCTCGTCATCATGATGCTCGCGGCGGGTGCGTTCGTCGTGTCCGGCGCGAGCGCGCGCCTGCTCGGGCTGGGCGCGGCGGCCGCGGCCTTCGCCGTCGGCTACGGGTTGATCTACCTCCAGGAGGGCGGCGACCGTCTCGGCCGGATCGCATCGGCGTACGGGGAGTGCACGGACCCGCTCGGTGAGTGCTACCAGTCCCTGCACGGGCAGTGGGCGCTCGGGACCGGAGGGCTGACGGGCGTGGGGCTCGGCGCGAGCCGGGAGAAGTGGCTGTACCTGCCCGAGGCGCACAACGACTTCATCTTCGCCGTGATCGGCGAGGAGCTCGGGCTCTTCGGGACGCTGCTCGTCCTCGGTCTGTTCGTCGTCCTCGGACTGGCGATGAGCAGGATCGTGCGGCGCCACCCGGACCCGTTCGTCAAGATCGCCACGGCGGCCATCGGCTGCTGGATCGTCGGGCAGGCCTTCATCAACATCGGCGTGGTGATCGGGCTCCTGCCCGTGATCGGCGTACCGCTGCCGCTCGTGTCCGCCGGAGGCACGGCGCTCGTGACGACCATGGCCGCCCTCGGCGTCGTGATCTCGTTCGCGCGCACCGAGCCCGGCGCGGCCGAGGCGCTGGCGGCGCGGGGGAGCGTCGTGCGGCGCTCGCTCGCGGTCGTCGGCCGGGCCGCCCGGCCCCGGCGCCGGGCGCGATGACCCCCGGTCCGGGACCGGGCGACGCCCGGCCACCCGCGACCCACAGCTTCAGACCAGAGCCAGGACGCGGCGACCGCCGCAGGGAAGGACGACGAGGTACGTGACGACGATCGGTTCGGTGGTGCTCGCAGGCGGCGGGACGGCGGGGCACGTGAACCCGCTCCTGGCGGTGGCGGACGAGCTGCGGGCGCGTGAGCCCGGCGTGGTGGTGACCGCGCTCGGGGTCGCGGGCGGGCTGGAGGACGACCTCGTGCCCGCGCGCGGCTACCCGCTGCGGCACGTGCCGCGCGTCCCGCTCCCGCGGCGGCCGAGCGCCGAGTGGGTCAACCTCCCGGGGCGGCTCAGGTCGGCGGTCGACGCCGCGGGCGCCGTGATCGACGAGACGGACGCACGCGTCGTCGTGGGCTTCGGCGGCTACGTCTCGACCCCCGCCTACCTCGCCGCGCGCCGTCGTGACGTCCCGGTGGTGATCCACGAGCAGAACGCCCGACCCGGGCTCGCCAACCGGCTCGGCGCCCGGTGGGCCGCGCGCGTCGGCGTGACCTTCGAGGGCACGCCGCTCAAGGGCGGTGTGGTGACCGGTCTGCCGCTGCGCCGCGAGATCCAGGACCTCGTGGCCGCCCGGGCCGCCGACGCGGTGGCGGTCCGCGCCGACGCCGCGGCGCGGCTCGGGCTCGACCCGGGTCGGCGCACGCTCGTCGTCACGGGCGGGTCGCTCGGGGCGCAGAGCCTCAACGAGGCGGTCTCCGGGGCGGCCGACGCGCTCCTCGGCGCAGGCGCGCAGGTGCTGCACCTGACGGGCAAGGGGAAGGACGCCGCCGTCCGCGACGCGGCCGCGGCCGCCGTCGCGTCGCGTCCGGGCGCGCGGTACGACGTGCGCGAGTACCTCGCCGAGATGCAGCTCGCGCTCGCCGTCGCGGACCTGGTCGTGTGCCGTGCGGGCGCCGGGACCGTGGGGGAGCTCGCCGCGCTGGGCATCCCCGCCGTGTACGTCCCCCTGCCGATCGGCAACGGCGAGCAGCGGCTCAACGCCGGCCCGGTGGTCGCGGCGGGCGGTGGACTGCTCGTCGACGACGCGCAGCTCGACGCGGCGTGGGTCGCGCGCGAGGTCCCGGCGCTGCTCGGCGACCCGGGACGCCTCGACGCGATGGCGCGCGCAGCGGCGGGCGCGGGGGTGCGCGACGGCGCGGCGCGCGTCGCCGACCTCGTCGCCGAGGCGGTCGCCGCCGGCCAGACCAGGGCGCGCTCGTGACGACCCACGGTGCGGCCGCCCCGGTCCCGCTCGAGGAGCTCGGCACCGTCCACCTCGTCGGTGTCGGCGGCGCCGGCATGTCCGTGGTCGCGCGGCTCCTCGCCGCCCACGGCGTCCGGGTGCAGGGCTCGGACGCGCGCGAGAGCGAGACGCTCGCCGCCCTCCGGGCCGACGGCGTGCAGGTCTGGGCGGGCCACGACGCCGCCCACGTCGCGAGCGCCGACACGGTGGTGGTCTCGAGCGCGGTCCGCGAGTCGAACCCGGAGCTCTCCGCCGCGCGTGCCGCAGGGCTCCGCGTGCTGCACCGCTCGCAGGCGCTCGCGTCGCTCATGGTGCGCGACCGCTCGGTCGCGGTCGCGGGCGCGCACGGCAAGACGACGACGTCCGCGATGATCGCGACGGTCCTGCGCGGTGCGGGCCTCGACCCGTCGTTCGCGATCGGCGGCACGGTGCTCACCGCGGACGGTCCCGTCGCCGGGGGGCACCTCGGGTCGGACGTCCTCGTGGCCGAGGCGGACGAGTCCGACGGCTCGTTCCTCAACTACGCGCCCGACGTCGCCGTCGTGACGAACGTCGAGCCGGACCACCTCGACCACTACGGCTCGCGCGCCGCGTTCGAGCGGGCGTTCGTCGACTTCGCCGCGCGGATCGCCCCGGGCGGGACGCTCGTCGCGTGCGCCGACGACCCGGGGGCCCGGGCGCTCGCGGCGGCCCACGCCGCGGGCGGGGGTGCGGTCGTCACGTACGGCACGTCCGCCGACGCGGACGTCTGCGTGTCGGACGTGCGCCCGACGACCGACGACGGGCGTGCGGGCGTGCGCGCGTCTCTGACGGGGGCCGTCGGCACCGCGGCTCTCGACGGGCTGGAGCTCCGGCTGCGGGTGCCCGGCCACCACAACGCGCTCAACGCCACGGCCGCGGTCGTGACGGCGGTCCTGCTCGGCGTGGACGCGTCGGCGGCGGTCGCCGCAGCGCACGGCTTCCTCGGCACGGGGCGCCGGTTCGAGGCGCGCGGGGAGGCCGGCGGGGTGCGCGTCGTCGACGACTACGCGCACCACCCGACGGAGGTCGCGGCGCTGCTGGCCGCCGCGCGACCCGTCGCCGCGGGCGGCCGGGTGCTCGTGCTCTTCCAGCCGCACCTGTACTCGCGCACCGCGACGTTCGCGCGCGAGTTCGCCGACGCGCTGGGCGCCGCGGACGAGGTCGTGGTCACGGGGGTCTACGCCGCGCGCGAGGACCCCGACCCGGGGGTGGGCGCGCACACGATCACCGACCTGATGGACGCCCCCGACGTCGTGGTGGCGGCCGTGGAGGACCGGGTCGAGGCCGCGCACCGCGTCGCGGACGCCGCGCGGCCGGGCGACCTCGTGCTCACGGTCGGCGCCGGCGACGTGACGGAGCTGGGCACGGTCGTCCTCGCGCGGATCGCCGAGCGGGCCGCGGGCGCCGGGGCCTCCGGAGGGGGCGAGGCCTGATGCGCCCGCCGCCCCGGCCCCGACCCGCCGCACCCCGACCGGACCGGTCGGTCGCGGGGGAGCGCGCCGCGCGGCCGACGGCCCCGGGGGCGTCGCGGTCCGGGACGTCGACGCCGGCTCCTCGGGCCCCGGCCGAGGAGACGCCCACGCGACCGGTCCGGCGGGTGGCCGCGACCGGGCGCGAGCTCGTGCCGTCGACCGCGGAGCGTCCCGCCGCGGGCAGGGCGGCGCACCCGCGGAGCGGCGGAGGGCCGGGGAACGGCGGGGGGCGGGGGAACGGCGGCGCCGGGACGCCGACCGCGCCGCGCGGGACATCGACGGCTCCGGTCGGCGTCGTGTCGCACGGGATGACCGAGCGCCTGGCCGAGCGCGACGCGATGCGTCGGCACCGGGTGCGCACCCGCGTGCTGGGATGGACGACCGGCGTCCTCGTCGTGGCCGCGCTCGTGTGGGTCGCGTTCTTCTCCTCGGTGCTCGGGCTCGACCCGGAGGACGTGACGATCTCGGGAGAGGGGACGGTGATCGACCCGACCCAGGTCGAGTCCGTGGTCGCCGAGGCCGCCGGGGTGCCGCTGCCGCGGCTGGACACGGTCGCGCTGCGCGAGCGGGTCCTGGCCCTCAACGGCGTCCGCGACGTCGAGATCCGCCGTGCCTGGCCCACAGGACTGAGCGTGCTGCTCGAGTCGCGCGAGCCCGTGGTCGCCGTCCCGGTGGACGGCGGGTTCGCGCTCCTCGACGCCGACGGCGTCCAGGTCCGGACCGACCCCGCGGTCCCCGAGGGTCTGCCGGAGATCGACGCCCCGCTCGACGAGCGCGGGGCGAAGGCGCTCGACGCGGCGCTCGTGCTCCTCAACGCCCTTCCGCCGGATCTGCACGCGCAGGTCGCCGAGGTCTCGGCCCCGACGCGCGACGCGGTCCGGATGACGCTCCGGGACGGCGTCGTGGTGGAGTGGGGGAGCTCGGAGGAGGCGGCGCTCAAGGTGCGCGTCCTCCAGACGCTGCGGGCGGTCCCGGAGAACGCGGGCGTGACGCTGTACGACGTCTCGGCGCCCACGATGCCGGTGACGCGATGAGCAGCGCGGAAGGGCCGTGGACGGCGATACCCGACACGCGCGAGGCGGTCGTTGATGATGGGCACGTCGACACCTACGGTCGACCCATGAACGACCTGACATAACTATAACCCTCTAGTTGAGGGTGAAGGTTCAGGGCTGACCGATCGAGAGGCATTGACGTGGCAACTCCGCAGAACTACCTAGCAGTGATCAAGGTGGTCGGCATCGGCGGTGGGGGCGTGAACGCCGTCAACCGGATGATCGAGGTCGGCCTCAAGGGCGTCGAGTTCATCGCCATCAACACGGACGCGCAGGCGCTCCTCATGTCGGACGCCGACGTCAAGCTCGACGTCGGCCGCGAGCTGACGCGCGGGCTGGGCGCCGGCGCGGATCCCGAGGTCGGCAAGAAGGCCGCCGAGGACCACGCCGAGGAGATCGAGGACGTGCTGCGCGGCGCGGACATGGTCTTCGTCACCGCGGGCGAGGGCGGTGGCACCGGCACGGGCGGCGCGCCCGTCGTCGCGCGCATCGCGCGCTCGCTCGGCGCGCTCACCGTCGGTGTCGTGACCCGGCCGTTCACCTTCGAGGGTCGTCGCCGCTCCGTCCAGGCGGACCAGGGCATCGAGAACCTCCGCAACGAGGTCGACACCCTCATCGTCATCCCCAACGACCGCCTCCTGTCGATGTCCGACCGCAACGTCAGCGCGCTCCAGGCGTTCCACCAGGCCGACCAGGTGCTGCTCTCCGGTGTCCAGGGCATCACGGACCTCATCACGACGCCCGGCCTCATCAACCTCGACTTCGCCGACGTGAAGTCGGTGATGCAGGGGGCAGGCAGCGCCCTCATGGGCATCGGCAACGCGCGCGGCGACGACCGCGCGGTCCAGGCCGCCGAGATGGCGATCTCGTCGCCGCTGCTGGAGGCAAGCATCGACGGCGCCCACGGCGTGCTCCTGTCGATCCAGGGTGGCTCCGACCTCGGGCTCTTCGAGATCAACGAGGCGGCGCGACTCGTCCACGAGGCCGCCCACACTGAGGCGAACATCATCTTCGGCGCCGTGATCGACGACGCCCTGGGCGACGAGGTGCGCGTCACCGTCATCGCCGCGGGCTTCGACGGCGGAGCGCCGCAGGTCCGCGGCGACGCCCGCGCGCTCGGCCAGGTGGCCGGGGCGCAGCGCCCGGCGACGAGCGCGATCCCGGTCGTCCCGGCGGCGCGCCCGGTGCCGCCGGCGCCGACGACGGGCGCGCACACGCTGCCCCGCCCGGTGGTGCCGATCCAGCCGGAGGCCGACGACGTGCCCGTCACGCTCGACGGCGGCTCGGGCCCGGTCCCCGTCCAGCCGGCGCCCGCCCCGACGTTCACGGTGGTCGGCTCGGGCGACGTGGCGAACCAGAACGCCGACGCGGTGCCCGGCGGCCAGAACGCGGGCGTCGAGGTGCCGCCGCGGATCTTCGACGAGGAGCCCGCGCGCCGCAAGGTCGATGAGCTCGACGTCCCCGACTTCCTCAAGTGACCCGGTGCTGACCCAGGGCCGGACCCGATGAGCACCCGACCCGCGTCCGACGGGAGGGGCGGTGTCCTCGACGCCGCCCCTCCCGTCGTGCTCGAGGTGGATCTCGGTCCCGGCGTGCGTGCCGGGTTCACGACCCGCACGGGTGGTGTCTCACCGGAACCGTGGGACTCGCTCAACCTCGGCCTCAACGTGACCGACGACGTGACGCGCGTCCGGAGCAACCGTGCGCGCGCGTCCGCGTGGCTCGGGGCTCCGGTCGCCTTCTCCTCCCAGGTGCACGGCACGGACGTCGTGCGGCTGGGCTCCCCGCCCCGGGACGGGGACGGTGCGCCCGTCGACTCGGTGGGCGAGGCCGACGCGATCGTCGCGACCGCACCGGGCGTGGGGCTCGGCGTGCTCGTGGCCGACTGCGTGCCGGTGCTCCTGGCGGACGCCGACGCGGGTGTCGTCGGGGTCGCACACGCCGGGCGGCGCGGGCTCGCGCACGGCGTCGTCCCGGCCGTCCTCGAGGCGATGCTCGCGGCGGGCGCCCGGACCGGGAACGTCCGGGCCGCCGTCGGGCCGAGCGCGTGCGGCCGGTGCTACGAGGTTCCCGCCACCATGCGCGACGACGTCGCGCTCGCGCGGCCGGCCACGCGGTCCACGACGTCGTGGGGCACCCCCGCGCTCGACCTGCCGGCGGGCGTGGTCGCCGACCTCGTCGCCGCGGGGGTCGAGGACGTCCTCCGCGTCGACGCGTGCACGATCGAGGACGACCGGTTCTTCTCGCACCGGCGCGCCGCGCGCGGCGGGACGACGACCGGTCGCTTCGCCGGGCTGGTGGCGCTCTCCGCCGCACGACCGCCCTGGTCTCGACCTCCGGGTGAGGTTGAGGACGCCGGGCGTGTCGTCCCCGGTTCGTCCGACGCCCTCGGTTAGCGTGAACGCACCGGTCCGACGGCCGGTGGACCGACGGATCGATCGAGGACGGAGCAAGGCCCATGGCGGGAGCGCTGCGCAAGACCATGCTGTATCTGGGCCTCGCTGATGATCGCGGCGAGGACGAGCAGGACGAGTACGTCGACGAGCTCGACGAGACGGGGGCGGACGTGTCGCACGACTACCAGGCCCAGGTGACGCCGCTGCACCGCGCGCTCGGACCGCGCGAGGTGCCGCAGACGAGCATGTCGGCCGCCGAGCTGCGCAGGATCACGACGGTGCACCCGCGCTCCTACAACGACGCGCGCGTGATCGGGGAGGCGTTCCGCGGTGGCACGCCCGTGATCATGAACCTGTCGGACATGGACGACGCAGACGCGAAGCGCCTGGTGGACTTCTCCGCGGGTCTGATCTTCGGTCTCCACGGCGCCATCGAGCGCGTCACCAACAAGGTGTTCCTGCTCTCGCCCGAGCACGTGGAGATCACCGGCGAGGAGCAGGCCGCCGCGCCGGCTCCCGGGCGCGCCGGGTTCTACAACCAGAGCTGACGACGTGCGGGGCGCGTCGCGCCCGCCGAGCACGCGCCCCGCGCACGGCAGTGAGGGACGGACGTGGAGACACGTCCGTCCCTCTTCTGCTGTGCGCACGGCCGGCGCGTGTCCCGTGCCCGGTCGCGGGACGTACGTCTGGCACAGTTGACCCGTGATCTGGGACCTCATCACAGGGATCGTCGGATTCCTGCTCTGGCTCTACCTGCTGCTGCTCATCGGTCGGCTCGTGTTCGACTGGGTGCAGTTCTTCGCGCGCGACTGGCGGCCACGAGGCGCCGTCCTCGTGATCGCCGAGGTGATCTACTCGGCGACCGACCCACCCCTGCGTGCGCTGCGCCGTCTCATCCCGCCGCTCTCGCTGGGGCAGGTGCGCCTCGACCTGGCGTTCATCATCCTCTTCTTCGCGGTGACGATCGCCGCGCAGATCGTCTCGTCGCTCTGAGACGCACGTCACGCGCCCTGGGCGCCCGCCCCGCCGGCCGGGGTGCGCTACGTCCGGTTCGCCCCGACCGTGACGGGCCGGACGCCGGACCGTCACGTCATCCACACGGGCGCGCGGCGCGCGAACGCGCGGCCGCTCCCGGCCCCCACGGGCAATCTCCGCTACTTTGGACTCTGGTGATCGCGAGGTCGCCCGGACCGACACGCAAACGCTATGAGGTGAACCGATGGCACTGCTCACTGCAGAGGACATCCTGAACAAGAAGTTCGCGGCGACGAAGTTCCGCGAGGGCTACGACGTCGAAGAGGTCGACGACTTCTTGGACGAGGTGGTGAGGACCCTCAACTCCGTGCAGGAGGAGAACGAGGACCTCAAGTCGAAGCTCGCTGCCGCGGAGCGTCGTATCGCCGAGCTCAGCCGGGCCGACGCGTCCAGCGCTGCGGTGCAGCCCGCCGTCGTCGAGACGCCCAAGGCGCCCGAGCCGGAGCCCGTCCCGGTCGCGCCGATCTCGCAGGCCGTCGTCGCGAAGAACGGCGCCGAGCCCGAGTCGGCGACCGGCATGCTCCAGCTCGCCCAGAAGCTGCACGACGACTACGTGCGCTCGGGCCAGGAGGAGGGCGACCGGCTCATCGCGGAGGCGAAGGAGGAGGGCACGCGCATCGTGCGCGAGGCCGAGGAGACCTCGCACCGCACGCTGTCGCAGCTCGAGCAGGAGCGCTCGCTCCTGGAGCGCAAGATCGACGAGCTGCGCATCTTCGAGCGCGACTACCGCACGCGCCTCAAGAGCTACCTCCAGAACCTGCTGGGCGACCTGGACAACCGGGGCAGCGCCCTCCCGCCGCGCAGCAACGTCGGCGGGGCGAGCCGCACGAGCGACCTCGCTCCCGGCATCTAGCACCTGCGTCGAACGTCCGGCAGCGGCCGGTACGCCTCGCACCAGCGTCTTCCCGCCTCGGCGGACCGGCGTGGTGTGTTGTGCGTACCGGCCGCTGCGTCTACTCTCGCGTGACTCGAACTTGGAGGGGCGACATGACCAAGCTCACCACCGCGGCCCGAACGGCCGTGCGCGACCGATTCCCGAACCTCGCGAAGGACGTCAAGTCCTTCCCCGTGCGCGACGGGGAGGAGCCCTGGACCCTGCGGGAGGTCGAGGAGCTCGCCTCCGAGCTCCTGTCCGAGAAGGAACGCCTGGAGGGGGAGCTCGCGTCCGCGGACGAGGAGCTCTCGAACCTCCTGCGACACTCCGGCGACGGGGCGGGCGACGACCAGGCCGACTCCGGCTCGAGCGCCCTGGAGCGGGAGCAGGAGCTGACCCTGGTCAACAACGTGCGCGACCTCCTCGCGCAGACGTCGCACGCCCTGGACCGCATCGCGGCGGGCACGTACGCGACCTGCGAGGAGACGGGGCTGCCGATCGGCAAGGCGCGCCTCCAGGCGTTCCCGCGGGCCAACCTCTCCGTCGAGGCGAAGCAGCGCGCCGAGCGCCGCTGAGGTCCGTCCTCCTGTCGGTCGGGCAGGGGACGCACCGAGGCCGGGGCCGACGTGGCAGACTTGCCGCCGATGTCCACCTCCGCGCGCCCCGAGCCCACCGAACCCGCTGACGCCGTCGCCGGCACCGATCCCGGCGCCGCGTCCGGCACCGACACCAGCACAGCGCGCCCCGGTCCGCGGCGCGTGCTGGTGGTCTGGACCGTCGTCCTCGCCGCCCTCGTCCTGGTGCTCGACCAGCTCACCAAGTGGTGGGCCGAGTCCAGCCTGACGCTCGGCGGCGACACGATCCCGATCCTGGGCTCCCTCCTGGGGCTCCGGCTGATCTACAACCCCGGTGCGGCGCTCTCCATCGCGACGGGGATGACCTGGGTCCTGACGATCGTCGTCGTCGCCGTGGTCGTGGTCATCGTGCGCATGGTCAGCCGGATCGGCTCGCGCGCCTGGGCTGTCGCGCTCGGGCTGCTGCTCGGCGGGGCGCTGGGGAACCTCGTGGACCGGTTCTTCCGCGAGCCCGGCTTCGCGCGCGGCCACGTGGTCGACTTCATCGCCTACGCGAACTGGTTCGTCGGCAACGTCGCGGACATCGCGATCGTCGCCGCCGCGGTGATGATCGCCGTGCTCTCGATCCTCGGCATCGGGATCGACGGGACGCGCCACGGGGGCGACGAGACGCCCGAGGCGGACACGGCCACCCGGTCGGCGACCGAGCCCGGCCCGACGACGGTGCGCGCCGACGGCGAGGAGGAGCGGTGAGCCTGCGCTCCCTCCCGGTCCCGGACGGCCTCGCGGGCGAGCGCGTCGACGCCGGACTGTCACGCCTCCTCGGCCTCTCCCGGACGCGCGCGGCGGAGCTCGCGGCGGACGGCGCCGTCCGGCTCGACGGCCGGGAGGTCGGCAAGTCCGACCGGCTCGTCCCGGGGGCGTGGCTCGAGGTCGACGTGCCCGACGCCGCCCCGGCAGGGGTCGAGGTCGTCGCCGAGCCCGTGCCGGGCATGGGCATCGTCTACGACGACGACGACGTCGTGGTCGTCGACAAGCCCGTCGGGGTCGCGGCGCACCCCTCGCCGGGGTGGACCGGCCCGACCGTCGTCGGAGCGCTCGCCGCGGCGGGCTACCGGATCTCCACGTCCGGCGCCGCCGAGCGCCAGGGCATCGTGCACCGCCTCGACGTCGGCACGTCGGGCCTCATGGTCGTCGCGAAGAGCGAGGTCGCGTACACGGCGCTCAAGCGTGCCTTCAAGGAGCGCACGGTCGAGAAGGTCTACCACGCGCTCGTGCAGGGACACCCCGAGCCGACGACCGGGACGATCGACGCGCCCATCGGACGCCACCCCAGCGCCGACTGGAAGTTCGCGGTCACCGCGGAGGGCAAGCCCTCGGTCACGCACTACGAGGTCCTCGAGATGCTGCCCGCGGCCTCGCTCGTCGAGGTGCACCTCGAGACGGGGCGCACGCACCAGATCCGCGTCCACTTCTCCGCGCTGCGCCATCCGTGCGTGGGCGACCTCACCTACGGCGCCGACCCGGTGCTCGCCTCGCGCGTGGCCCTGACGCGGCAGTGGCTCCACGCCGTGCGCCTCGGGTTCGAGCACCCGTCGACCGGGCAGTGGCTCGAGGTCACGAGCGAGTACCCGGAGGATCTCGCGCACGCGCTCGAGGTCCTGCGCGGGGCGTACGCGTGAGCGACGGCGTCCCCGGTGCGGGCACGGGCCGGCTCGTCGTCGAGCGCGTGGTCGACGACGCCGGGCTGGCCGCCGCGCACGCGCTGCGGCTCGCCGTGTTCGTCGACGAGCAGGGCGTCCCGGTCGAGGAGGAGATCGACGACCTCGACACCGCGGCGACGACGACGCACGTCCTCGTGCGCGACCGCGAGCGAGACGGTGCGGTCGTCGGCACGGGCCGCCTGCTCACCGACCCGGCGCACCCGGGCGAGGTCCACGTCGGACGGGTCGCGGTGTCCGCGTCCGCGCGCGGCACGGGCGCGGGTGCCGCGGTGATGCGCGCCCTGGAGGAGGTCGCGCTCGCCGAGCACGCGGCGTCGGGCACGGACGGACGCCGCGCCGTGCGCGTCCTGCTGTCCGCCCAGGTCCAGGCGATCGGGTTCTACGAGCGCCTCGGCTACGTCGTCTCCGGCCCCGTCTACCTCGACGCGGGGATCGACCACCGCGACGCCGCGAAGACCCTCACGACCGACGTCTGACCGTTCGCGGCGGGGCACCGCGGGCCGTCCGCGTGACGTGCCGCACGACCCGCCGCGACCTCGCCGGAGTGTCGGTGGGGCACGCCTAAGATCGGTGCATGCCCACCGCGACTGAGGACTTCGTCCACCTCCACGTCCACACCGAGTACTCGATGTTGGACGGCGCGGCGCGGATCGGGGACCTGTTCGACGAGGTCGAGCGCCTCGGCCAGAAGGCGATCGCGACGACGGACCACGGGTACGTGTTCGGGGCGTTCGAGTTCTGGTCGCGGGCGCAGGCGAAGGGCATCAAGCCGATCATCGGCGTCGAGGCGTACATCACGCCCGGGACGAGCCGGTTCGACCAGACGCGCGTGCGGTTCGGGCAGCAGGGGCAGGAGTCCGACGACGTCTCGGCGCGCGGCGCGTACACGCACATGACGCTCCTCGCCAAGGACAACGAAGGGCTGCACAACCTGTTCCGGGCGTCGTCGCTCGCGTCGCTGGACGGGCAGATGGGCAAGTGGCCCCGCATGGACCGCGACCTGCTCCAGACCTACGGCAAGGGGCTGATCGCGACGAGCGGCTGTCCGTCGGGGGAGATCCAGACGCGCCTGCGGCTCGGTCAGTGGGACGAGGCCGTCCGGACGGCGGGCGAGCTCCAGGACGTCTTCGGGCGCGAGAACTTCTACGTCGAGCTCATGGACCACGGTCTCGACATCGAGACCCGGGTCACGCAGGACCTGCTGCGGCTCGCGGAGACGATCGGCGCGCGGCTCGTCGCGACGAACGACCTGCACTACGTGCGCGAGGACGACGCGTCGAGCCAGGAGGCGCTGCTCGCCATCAACTCGGGCTCGACGCTCGACGACCCGGACCGGTTCAAGTTCGACGGGACCGGCTACTACGTGAAGTCGGCGGCGGAGATGCGTCGCGTGTTCGCGGAGCTGCCCGAGGCGTGCGACAACACGCTGCTCATCGCCGAGCAGTGCGAGGTGTCGTTCGACACGAAGGCGAACTACATGCCGCGGTTCCCCGTCCCCGACGGCGAGGACGAGACGAGCTGGTTCGTCAAGGAGATCGAGCGGGGGCTGCACCGCAGGTACCCGAACGGGATCCCGGACGCGTCGCGCAAGCAGGCGCAGTACGAGACCGAGGTCATCATCCAGATGGGCTTCCCGGGGTACTTCCTCGTGGTCGCCGACTTCATCAACTGGGCCAAGGAGCAGGGCATCCGCGTCGGGCCGGGCCGTGGTTCGGCCGCCGGGTCGATGGCGTCCTACCTCATGGGGATCACCGAGCTCGACCCTCTCGAGCACGGCCTGATCTTCGAGCGGTTCCTCAACCCCGAGCGCGTGTCGATGCCCGACGTCGACGTCGACTTCGACGAGCGTCGGCGCGGGGAGGTCATCCGGTACGTCACGGAGAAGTACGGGGACGACCGCGTCGCCCAGATCGTCACCTACGGCACGATCAAGGCCAAGCAGGCACTCAAGGACTCGGCGCGACTGCTGGGCTTCCCCTTCGCCATGGGGGAGAAGCTCACCAAGGCGATGCCGCCTGCCGTCATGGGCAAGGACATCCCGCTGTCGGGGATCTTCGACCCGAAGCACGAGCGCTACCCCGAGGCCGCGGAGTTCCGCCAGCTCCACGACACCGACCCCGAGGCGCAGCGCGTCGTCGAGCTCGCACGCGGCATCGAGGGCCTGAAGCGGCAGTGGGGCGTGCACGCCGCCGGCGTCATCATGTCGAGCGACCCGCTCATCGACATTATCCCGATCATGCGCCGCCCGCAGGACGGCGCGGTCATCACGCAGTTCGACTACCCGACGTCCGAGGGCCTCGGGCTCATCAAGATGGACTTCCTCGGGCTGCGCAACCTGACGATCCTCGACGACGCGCTCGAGAACATCGAGATGAACGGCAAGGACCCGATCGAGATCGAGTCGTTGACGCTCGACGACAAGGCGTCCTACGACCTCCTGGCACGCGGCGACACGCTGGGTGTGTTCCAGCTCGACGGCGGGCCGATGCGCGCGCTGCTGCGTCAGATGAAGCCGGACAAGTTCGACGACCTCTCGGCGGTCATCGCGCTGTACCGCCCGGGCCCCATGGGCATGAACTCGCACACGAACTACGCGCTGCGCAAGAACGGCCTCCAGAAGATCGAGCCGATCCACCCCGAGCTCGAGCAGCCGCTCGCGGAGATCCTGGACGAGACCTACGGGCTCATCGTCTACCAGGAGCAGGTGCAGCGCGCCGCGCAGATCCTCGCCGGGTACTCGCTCGGGCAGGCCGACCTGCTGCGGCGTGCGATGGGCAAGAAGAAGAAGGAGATCCTCGACAAGGAGTTCATCCCGTTCCAGGAGGGCTGCCGCGAGCGCGGGTACTCCGACGGGGCGATCCAGGCGGTGTGGGACACGCTGGTCCCGTTCGCGGGCTACGCGTTCAACAAGGCGCACTCGGCGGGGTACGGCCTCGTCGCGTACTGGACGGCGTTCCTCAAGGCGAACTACCCGACCGAGTACATGGCGGCGCTCCTCCAGAGCGTGCGGGACGACAAGGACAAGCTCGCCCTGTACCTCAACGAGTGCCGGCGCATGCACATCACGGTCCTTCCGCCCGACGTGAACGACTCGGCGGCGAAGTTCACGGCCGTCGGGAACGACATCCGCTTCGGCCTCACGGGCGTGCGGAACGTCGGCGCGAACGTGGTCGACGCGATCATCCGCACCCGCGAGGAGAAGGGCGGGTTCACGTCGTTCACTGACTTCCTCGACAAGGTCCCGGCGGTCGTCTGCAACAAGCGCACCATCGAGTCGCTCATCAAGGCGGGCGCGTTCGACTCGCTCGGGCACCCCCGGCGCGCGCTCCTCGTCGTGCACGAGCAGGCGGTCGACTCGGTCATCAGCGTCAAGCGAGAGGAGGCCAAGGGCCAGTTCGACCTCTTCGCGGACCTGGGCGGCGACGACCCCGCGATGTCCTTCAGCGTGGACGTACCGGACCTCCCGGACTGGGACAAGAAGCAGCGGCTCGCGTTCGAGCGCGAGATGCTCGGCCTCTACGTCTCGGACCACCCGCTCTCGGGGCTCGAGCACGTGCTCACGCGGGCGGCCGACACGGGCATCGCGAACCTGCTCGCCGACGAGGGCCGCCCGGACGGGTCGACGGTCGTGATCGCGGGTCTGGTGACGTCGCTCCAGCGCAAGATGAGCAAGAACGGCAACCCGTGGGCGGCGGTGACCATCGAGGACCTCGAGGGCGCCGTGGAGGTCATGTTCTTCGGCGAGACGTACCTCGCCTACTCCACGATCCTCGCGGAGGACCAGGTGGTCGTGCTGCGCGGGCGCGTGCGCCGTCGCGACGACACGATGCAGCTCCAGGCCATGGAGGTGTCGCTGCCCGACATCACCGTGGGCGCGGAGTCGCCGCTCGCAGTGAAGGTGTCGCACACGCGGTGCGTGGAGCCGATCATCCTCCGCCTCCGGGAGGTGCTCGCGACGCACCCCGGGTCGGCGGAGGTCCACGTCCAGGTGCTCGAGCCCGGCAAGACGACGGTGGTCCGCGCGGGCGACCGGCTGCGCGTCGAGAAGTCTCCGGCACTGTTCGGCGACCTCAAGGCCCTGCTCGGGCCGTCGTGCCTGGTCGGCTGACCCGGATGACGGAGCATGCCGTCGGCGGCGCCGCCCGGACGTTGTGGGACGACGGCTCGGCGTCGCACCGGTTCCGGGTCGTCCCCGCGGCGTACGTCCTGCTGCGCCGGGGCGACGAGGTGCTGCTCCAGCTCCGGCAGGGCACCGGCTACCGGGACGGGTACTGGGCCGCCGCGGCGGCCGGGCACGTCGAGCCGGGAGAGTCGGTCGTGGCGGCCGCGGCGCGCGAGGCGCGCGAGGAGATCGGCGTCGAGATCGCGCCCGCGGACCTGCGGCCCCTCACCGTGCTGCACCGCGGTGTGCCCGGAGGGCCGGCGCTCGAGCAGCGCGCCGACTTCTTCTTCACGGCCGAGACCTGGGACGGCGACGCGATGCTCCAGGAGCGGGACAAGGCGGCCGACCTGCGGTGGTTCACGCTCGACGCGCTTGCGGACCCTGTCGTCCCGCACGAGCTCCACGTGCTACGGGCGCTGAGTGCGGGCGTGGTGCCGCCGATCATGACCTTCGGGTTCGATGCCTGACTCCGGGCGCCCGCCGCGCCCGGTGACGGAACCCGTAGGCTCGACGCCGTGATCCGCCTCAACCCCGAACAGCTCGTCTTCGTCACCGAGCGCCACCTGGCGACGCTCACCACGCTGCGCGCCGACGGTACGCCGCACGTCGTCCCCGTCGCCTTCACGTGGGACGCCGACGCGGGCGTGCTGCGCATCACGACCAACCGTGCCTCGGTCAAGGCCCGCAACGCGCGCCTCCCGGGAGCGGACGGCGGCCCACCGAGAGCCGCGGTGTGCCAGGTCGAGGGCGGTCGGTGGATCACTCTCGAGGGCACGATCGAGGTCGTCGAGGACGCGGACGAGGTCGCGGACGCCGTCGTGCGGTACGGCCGTCGCTACCGGGCGCTCTCGCCGAACCCCGAGCGCGTCGTGCTCCGGCTCACGCCCGACAAGGTCATGGCCTCGACCTACATGGCCTGACGGTCCGCTCAGGAGACCGTGGCGCTCTCGGTCCCCTGAGGGTGGTCGACCGAGACCACGTCGCCGCGGTGCAGCTGGCGGCCGCGGCGTGTGTCGACCTCGCCGTTGACGCGGACCTCGCCCTCCGTGACGAGCTCGCGGGCCTCGGCGCCCGACTCGGCGAGGCCGGCGAGCTTGAGGAACTGCCCGAGGCGGATGACGTCGTCGGAGATCTCGACCGGGCGGGCGTCGTGGGGGGCGTTCATGCCACCCATTCTCCCCGTCCGCGCGGGGTGGGCGCGACGCGGCGTCCCGCGGCCCGCGCGGTGCGACCGGTGGGCGAAACGCCTCGTCGCGGGGTGGCGCGGGCTCCTAGACTCGACCCATGATCACCCGCATCGATCTTCGAGGACGCTCCCTGTCCGCCCGCGAGCTCGTCGAGACCCTGCCGCGTGCAGAGCTCGGCGTCGAGGACGCGGCGCATCGGGTCGCCCCGATCGTCGAGGCGGTTCGCGAGCGCGGCGCGGACGCGCTGCGCGAGTACGCCGAGCGGTTCGACGGCGTGCGGCCCGAGCACCTGCGCGTCCCCGGCGACGCGCTCGTCGGCGCCCTCGCGCGCCTCGACCCGGACGTCCGGGCGGGACTGGAGGAGGCGATCCGTCGCGTGCGGCTCGTGCACGCCGCGCAGCGCCCGCAGGACTTCACGGTCGAGATCGGGCCCGGTGCGCAGGTCCGCCAGCGCTGGGTGCCGGTGCGTCGAGTGGGGCTCTACGCGCCCGGCGGGCTCGCGGTCTACCCGTCGTCGGTGGTGATGAACGTCGTCGCGGCCCAGGAGGCCGGCGTCCGCAGCCTCGCGGTCGCGTCGCCGCCCCAGAAGGAGAACGGCGGCCTGCCGCACCCGACGATCCTCGCGGCGTGCGCGCTGCTCGGGGTCGACGAGGTCTACGCGGTGGGCGGCGCTCAGGCCGTGGCGATGTTCGCGTACGGCGCGGCAGGCAGCGAGCCGCAGGACGGGGACGTGCTGTGCGAGCCGGTCGACGTCGTGACCGGACCGGGGAACGTCTACGTGGCCGCGGCGAAGCGGCTCGTCCGCGGCGTCGTCGGGATCGACGCCGAGGCCGGTCCCACGGAGATCGCGATCCTCGCGGACGGCAGCGCCGACCCGGGCCACGTGGCGGCCGACCTCATCAGCCAGGCAGAGCACGACCCGCTCGCGGCGGCCGTCCTCGTCACGCCGTCCGTCGAGCTCGCCGCCGCGGTCGAGGCCCGCCTCGCGGACCTCGTGACGGCCACGAAGCACGCCGCGCGCGTCGCGCAGTCCCTCGCCGGTCCGCAGTCCGCGATCGTGCTCGTCGACGACCTCGAGCGCGGTCTCCAGGTGGTCGACGCCTACGGCGCGGAGCACCTCGAGATCCAGGCCGACGGCGCGGCGGCGCTGGCCGAGCGGGTCACGAGCGCGGGCGCGATCTTCGTCGGCCCCTGGTCGCCCGTCTCGCTCGGCGACTACATGGCCGGGTCCAACCACGTGCTCCCGACCGGCGGCTGCGCGCACTTCTCGAGCGGCCTCGGGGTGCACAGCTACGTCAAGGCCGTCCAGGTGATCGAGTACGACCGCGAAGCCCTGGGGGAGCTCGCGGACCGGATCGTCGCCGTCGCGAACGACGAGGACCTCCCCGCGCACGGCGAGGCGGTGCGGGCGCGGTTCCTGTGACGGTCGAGCGTGAAGTCCGTGCGCCGGTGCGGCGCGCGGTCCCACGCGACGCCGACGACCTCGTCGCCCTGCGCGTCCACCTCATGCGCGCGATGGGCGAGGCGGACGCCGAGGACGGATCCTGGCAGCGCCGTGCCACGGCGTGGTTCGCCCGGATGCTCGGCTCGGACGACGTCGTGGCCTTCGTCGTCGACGGGCCGAGCCAGGTCGCGGCGTGCGCGCTCGTCGAGCTGCACCGGTCGGTGCCGTCCGCGCGGAACCCGCACGGCACGACGGCGCACCTGTCGAACGTCTGCACGATCCCCGGAGCGCGAGGGCAGGGCTACGCGCGCGCGTGCGTCGTCGCGGCGCTCGACTGGGCGCGGGAGAGCGGGGCGGACTCGGTCTCCCTGCACGCCACGGCGGACGGCGAGTCGCTGTACCGCGCGCTGGGCTTCGTCGACACGACCTACACGGAGCTGCGCCTGCGGTGGTGACTCGGCTCCCGCCGTCTCATCGCACGCCGAGGACGAACGGGTGCACCGCCGCCGCGCCAGCCTGCCGCAGCAGGCGCGCCGCGACCGTGAGCGTCCAGCCCGACTCGGTGTAGTCGTCGACGAGGAGCACGCGCCGCCCGGCCAGACCGGCCCGGGCGGCGTCCGACAGCTCGAGCTGCAGGCGGCCGGCGACGCCCGCGAGGCGCGTCGCGGAGTTCACGTCGTGCCGCCCCGGCTCCTCGCGCCCGGGGACGGGACCGACGGCGCCGATGAGCGGCTTGCCGAGGTAGCTCGCGAGCCCGTTCGCGAGGTGGAAGGTGAGCCGCGGGCGGGTCGCGGAACGCACCGCGACGACGCCGTCGACGAGGAGTCGACGCTCCGGCGCGCTCGCCGCGCCGTCCTCGCCGGTGCCCGCCCCGGGCTCGGCCTGCGCGGCGGCCGCGTACAGCTCCGGCCACTCGTCGAGCACCCGCGCTGCCGCGCGCCGCAGCGCGACGGGCGTGTCGCCGTCGGGCGTCGCGGGGCCGAAGAGCTCGCGCAGCGGGGCGGACCAGCCGAGCCCGTCGAGCCGGGCGACGGCGCGCCCCGTCTCCGCGAGCTCGTCGGCGCCGAGGCGCCCACGCAGGTCGAGCCCCAGGCGGTCCATGCCGCTCGGCCACTGGCGGCGCGCCACGACCTCGACCCCGGGGCGGTCCATGTCGGCACGCGCGGCGGCGACGGCCTCGGCGTCGGGCAGCGCGGGCAGCGTCACGCCGCCGCACGTGTCGCAGCGCCCGCACCGCCACCCGTCCTCGAGCTCCGGGTCGTCGAGCGCGGCACGCAGGAAGGCCATGCGGCACCCGTCCGTCGCCTCGTAGTCGAGCATCGCCTGCTGCTCGGCCGTGCGGGTCGCGTCGACGCGCTCGTAGCGCTCCGCGTCGTACGTCCACGGCTCGCCCGTGGCCTCCCAGCCGCCCTTGACGCGCCGGACGGCGCCGTCGACGTCGAGCACCTTGAGCATGCCCTCGAGACGCGAGCGCTTGAGGTCGACCTGCGTCTCGAGCTGCGCGACGGACTGCGTGCCGCCCGCGCCCAGCGCGTCGAGCGTCGTGCGGACCTGGGCCTGCGGTGGGAACGCGGTCGAGGCGAACCATTCCCAGATGCGCCGGTCCTCCTCGCCGGGCAGCAGCACGACGACGGCGGAGTCCACGCCGCGGCCCGCGCGCCCGACCTGCTGGTAGTAGGCGATGGGCGAGCTCGGGGCGCCGAGGTGCACGACGAACGCGAGGTCGGGCTTGTCGAAGCCCATCCCGAGCGCCGAGGTCGCCACCAGCGCCTTGACCCGGTTCTCCTTGAGGTCCTCCTCCAGGCGCTCGCGCTCGGCCGGGTCGGTCTGACCCGTGTACGAGGCGACGGCGAGACCCGCGGCGCGGAGCTGGCTCGCGACCTGCTCGGCCGCGGAGACGGTCAGGCAGTAGACGATGCCCGAGCCGTCGACGTCCTGGAGCGCCTCGACGAGCCACGCGACGCGCGTCGGCTGGTCCGGCAGGCGCAGGACGGCGAGGTGGAGCGACTCGCGGTCGAGCCCGCCGCGCAGCACGAGCACGTCCTCGTGGCCGGCCTCGGCCGCCGCGCCCCCGGCGGAGTGCGCCGCGGTCACGCCGAGCTGCTCCGCGACGTCCGCGGTCACGCGCGCGTTCGCCGTCGCGGTCGTCGCGAGCACGGGGATGCCGGGCGGCAGGTCGGCGAGGAGCGTGCGGATGCGCCGGTAGTCGGGGCGGAAGTCGTGGCCCCAGTCGGAGATGCAGTGCGCCTCGTCGATGACGACGAGTCCGGCGTCCGCCGCGAGCCGGGGGAGCACCTCGTCGCGGAAGCCGGGGTTGTTGAGGCGTTCGGGCGAGCAGAGCAGCACGTCGACCTCGCCGGCCGCGATCGCCCGGTGGACGTCGTCCCACTCCGTGACGTTGGCCGAGTTGATGGTCACGGCCTTGATGCCCGCCCGGGCCGCGGCCGAGATCTGGTCGCGCATGAGCGCGAGGAGCGGGGAGACGATGACGGTCGGCCCGGCGCCGCGGTCGCGCAGCAGGCGCGTGGCCACGAAGTACACCGCGGACTTGCCCCAGCCGGTGCGCTGCACGACGAGCGCACGCCGCCGGAACGCCACGAGGGCCTCGATCGCGCGCCACTGGTCCTCGCGCAGCGCCGCGTCGTCGCGTCCGACGAGCGCGCGCAGCGCGGTCTCGGCGTCCTCGCGCAAGGACTGCCCGTCGAGCAGGCCGCGCAGCATCGCGAGCTTGGCCCGCCTGGCGGCCTCCCCGCCGTCGGGCGCCGTGGCGGGAGCGCCTGCGCCGACCGGGGCTCCCGCGGACGGCGCGGCGACCGCGGGCTCGTCCGCCTCCGGCGCGGCCCCC
>NZ_BJNZ01000013.1 GCF_006539945.1 Cellulosimicrobium cellulans
GCCTCGCGCGACCACGGCTCTACCTCGCGCGACCACGGCTCTACCTCGCGCTACCACGGCTCTACCTCGCGTGACCACGGCTCTACCTCGCGCAACCACCGTTCTACCTCGGCAGCACCGGGGGGTGGTAGGCCGGGCCGGCGAAGTGGCGCAGGGCGGTGTCGAGGTCGCGCGCGACGGGGACGTCGAGGTCGGCCGTGAACGGGACGGTCGACAGCAGGCGCTCGTGCGTGAACAGCTCGGGGAGCACGAGGCGCGCGAGGGGCGACGGGTCGTCGGCGGCATCGGAGCCGGCGCGCGGGCGCCACAGGAGCGAGACGGCGACGGAGCTCGCCGGGCCCTTCGGCATGAGGTGGGTGCTCGCGGGGCGGACGGCGGTGACGTGGACCGCGACGGCCTCCAGCTCGGCCCAGTCGAGCCGCAGGGTGGCGGCGCCGAGCGCCAGGCCGTCGGGGCCGACGGTCGCGGTCCGTCGCGGCGCCCGCACGAAGGCCCGGACGGTCGCGGTGCCCAGGCCGCCGAGGAACGCGACGACGAGCGTCAGGAGCACCACCGCGACCGGGAGGGGCACCCGCACCGACTCCGGGTAGAGCACGACCTGGCGCAGGACGAGCACGGCCGCGGCGATCAGCCCGAGCCCGAGGACGAGGAAGAGCGGCCGCCGCCGGGCGAGTGGCAGGACGAGGGGGCGGTCGCCGTCGGGCACCCAGGCACCCGGTTCCCGCGCGCCGCCGGCGGCTGGGGACGCCGCGCTCACGGGCGGGCGTCGCGGTCGTCGCCCGCGAGCCACTCGCGCGCCGCGGCGACGAGCAGGGCGACGCCCAGGTCGAGCGTGGGCTCCGGTGCCGGGGCGAAGAACGGGGAGTGGTTCGGCGCGACGCCGTCGGGCAGGTTGCCCATGCCCGTCGCGGTCGCGAGGTCGAACGCGGCGAACAGCGCCGGGTCGAACCCGCCGAGGTTCCAGTAGACGAGCGGGACGTCGGCCGCGGTGGCGAGGTCGCCGACGTCCTCGGAGCCCGGCAGCGGGGGCAGCGCGACGACGGCGGGCCGGCCGCCGGCGGCCTCGATGCGCTCGCGCTGCTCGTCGAGCGTGCGCGCGAGGACGACCCGCGTGCGCTCGGCGGCGACGGGGTCGTTCACCATGAGGTCGAACGTCGAGACCTCCTCGTAGTCCGGCGCGGCGGGCGCGCCGGAGGCCGCCGCCTCGGCGTCGACGATGCGGTGGATCGCGGCGAGCACGCGGCGGCGGACGTCGGGCGTGAACGACCGCACGTTGACCAGCAGCTCGGCCGAGCCGGGGATGATGTTCGCCTGGGTGCCGGCGCGCAGGGCACCGACGGTGACGACCGCGGACTCCCCCGCCCCGACCTCGCGCGACACGACGCCCTGGAGCCGCATGACGGTCGCGGCCGCCATGACGACGGGGTCGACCGTCGACTCCGGGCTCGACCCGTGCCCACCCTTGCCGTGCAGGGTGACCCGGAACGAGTCGGTGGCGGCCATCGCGGGCCCGGCCGTGAGGTTGACGACGCCGACCGGGAGCGGCATGACGTGCTGACCCAGGACCACGTCGGGCCGTCCGCCCGTGCAGTCGTAGAGGCCGTCGGCGACCATGGCACGCGCTCCCCCGCCCACCTCCTCGGCGGGCTGGAACACGACGACGAGCGTCCCCGTCCACGTGTCGAGGTGAGCGGCGAGCTCGGCCGCGGCGCCGAGCAGGCACGTGACGTGGACGTCGTGCCCGCACGCGTGCATCGTCCCGGACTCGTGCCCGTCGGGCGTGGTCGCGGTGTCCGTGGACGCGTACGACAGGCCGGTGCGCTCGGTGACGGGGAGCCCGTCCATGTCGGCGCGGAGCAGGACGCGCGGGCCGCCGCCGTTCGCGAGGACGCCGGCGACGCCCGTCCCGCCCAGGCCCTCGTGGACCTCGTAGCCCCACGAGCGCAGCCGCTCGGCGACGATGCCCGCGGTGCGGTGCTCCGCGAATGCGAGCTCGGGGTGCCGGTGCAGGTCGGTGTAGACGTCGGTGAGCTCGGCGGTCGTGAGGGGGGTCGCGGTCATGCACGCATGATCGCGCGACCCGTGGCCGGGGGCGAGCTCGGGCCCGTGGTCGCACGACAGCCCGGGAGGGCCGGGTCGTGCGCCGAGCGGGCGCCGTCACCCCACGAAGACGCAGAACGGGTGCCCGGCCGGGTCGGCGTAGACGCGCAGCGGCTCCTCCGGGTCGTCGGACCGGTCGTGGAGCAGGCGCGCCCCGAGCGCGAGGGCGCGCTCGTGCTGCCGGTCGAGCTCCGCGACGTACGGCACGGTGCAGTCGAGGTGGATCTGCTGCGGGACGCCGTCGTCGGGCCACGTCGACGGCGGGAGCGTGCCGACCTGCTGGAACGCGAGCTGGACCCCGTCCGGCGCGGCGCGCAGCACGAGCCAGTCGGCACCCGCCGGGTCCGGCTCGCCGGCCGGTGGCGGCTCGTCGCCGGCGCGGTACTCGAGCCCGAACAGCGCGCGGTAGAACTCCGCGAGCGCACGGGCGTCGGTCGTGTCGAGCACGACCTGGGCGATCCGGGGAAACACGTCGGCCACGGCGACCACCTCCGCTCGCCACCGTCGCCCGGCGCGCGGGCGCTCGCAACGCGCCGTGATCCCTTCCGAGGGCCTTCTCCGGTCACCACCCGGCGGCCGGGGCTAGGCTCGCGCAGCAAGGCACCAGCGCGGGAGGGGACCGCATGACCGACCAGGACGCGCGGCTCGCGCGGCACGTCGCCGAGGCGGCGGACGCGTGGCTCCGCGACCCGCTCGACGCGGGCGTGTACCGGCGCCTCGTCGACGCGACGCTCGCATGGCGTGCGGGCGGCGGCCGCGTGGTGCCGGGCACGGCGGCGGCACCCGCCCCGGTCCCGACCGACGCTCCGCGAACCGGGACCGGGGCGGGTGCGGCGCCCGGCGGGGCCGACGACCCGGACGACGACGCGCGCTACCTCCGCCCCGAGCGCGCGCCGCGCGCGGTGGGCAGCACGCTCGCGGACGTCGCGAGCATGCTGCGCGCGCGGGCAGGCGCCGCCACCTCGGAAAGCAAGCCCTCGACAGAAGAATCGCAAGAACGCGACGACCGGCCCCTGACAGGGGCATAAGGCGAGGTCATGACGCGCATCCTCGTCACCGGTGCCGACGGCGGCCTGGTCGCCCCCTGAGGGCTGGTCACCCCGCGGCGCAGGTGGGAGTCGGCGGCTCGCCCGCCAGGCGCGCCTCGGTCCACCGCACGAGGTCGGGGGCGAGCGGGGAGTCGGCCTGCACGAGCCCGACGTGGTCCCGCCCCTGATACGTGCGGTAGTCGACGGGCTGCCCGGCGGTGCACCGCGCGCCGACGTACGCCTCCTGCGCCGTGGGGAGGATCAGCGTGTCCGACGTCCCCTGGGCGACGAGGAGCGGCGCAGCGACCGGACCCGTCGGCACGTTCTCGGCCAGGCGCTCGCCCAGCGGGCCGGTCGCCGGGTCGGTCGTCCACAGCGGCTGGTCCATCGACAGGGCCTCGGCGACAGAGACGAGCGCGCCCGGCTCCGACAGGCAGCGCGACGCCATCTCCCGCACGACGAACCGCGCACCCGGGCGGACGTACCCCGCCGCGTCGCTGTCCGGGTAGATCGCGTCGTACGCCTCGACGACGAACGACGCGAAGATGCTGCCGCCGGTGACGCTCTCCAGGTGGGACACGAGGCCGGTGAGGTCGCTCGCCGGCGCGAGCGCGGCGACGCCCACGAGCGGGACGTCGGGCGCGTACTCCGGGGCGACGGCCCCGGTCCACAGGGCGGCGTGGCCGCCCTGCGAGTGGCCCCAGACGACGGTCTGCTCGCCGAGCGTCGCGCCGTCCAGCTCGCGCGCCGCGCGCACGGCGTCGAGGACGGACCGCGCCTCGCCCTGGCCGACGAGGTACGGGTGGGGGCCGTCGGTCCCCAGACCCACGTAGTCCGTGGCGACGAGCGCCCAGCCGTGCGCGAGGACGTCGTCGAGCAGGAAGAACGCGCCGGACTCGAAGGGCTCGTCGAGGACGGACGGTGCGCAGCCGCGCGCGGAGCCCGTCGTGCCGTGGGCCCACGCGATCACGGGCGACGCGGCATCGTCCCGGACGGCGTCCGGCACGACGACGATCCCGCTCGCCACCGCGGGCTCGCCCTCGTCACGGGTGGTCGTGTAGAGGATGCGCCACGCCGTCGCGCCGTCGGGGATCTGCCGCGTGAACGGCTCGGCGCGCACGAGGCGGCCGGGCTCGTCCGGGACCGACGCGGGCGGGTCGTAGAACGCGTCGACCTGCGGCGCCGCACGGTGCAGACCGACGCTGACGGCTGTGAGCGCCCCGGCCCCGACGACCGCGAGGACCGCGCCGACGAGCGCGACCCGGCCGTGGCGTCGAGGCCCGGACGGGTCGGGCGCTGCGAGCGCGCCGCCCGCGTCGACGGGCACGGCGCCGTACGTGGCGCCGGACGGTCCCGCCTGCGCGCGAGCACGGCGGACCCCGGCGACGAGGAGGCGGACGCCGAGGACCACGACGCGGACTCCGAAGACCACGGCGACGACGAGCACGGTGACGTCCGGCCACGCGAGGGCCAGGACGCCCAGCACGACCGAGGCCACCCCGAGCGCCAGGCGCGTCCACCGGTCGACGCCGACCGACCCCGCCCCTTCGAAACCGTCCAGGACGCCCGCGACGACGAGCCCGACGCCGACGAGGACCGCGACGACGACGATCGACGGCGCCGGCCACACGACGACCGCGACCGCGAGCGCCAGGAACACCAGCCCGCGCACGACGTGCGGCCACCGCGGGGCTCGCGGTGCGCCGGGACCGGGCTCGTCGCCCCGGTCGGGCGAACGACCGGCGACGAGCTCCGTGACACCGAGGACGACCGCCCCCACGACGACCGCGACCACCAGCAGCGCGAGCGACGCGAACGGCCGCAGGACGACGGCCGCGCCGACGAGCGCGCACACGACCCCGAGCGCGACGGAGACCCACGGCGGGACCCTCTCCCCCGCGGCGGCGGCGGACGCGCGCATCTTGGCTCCGAAGCGGCTCACGCGGCGAACGTACCGGGCGCGGTGCCTGTCCGCGCGCCGTCCGAGGTCGAGCGCGGAGCGCGACCCTGCTCAGGCGGGCGGTGCGGCTTCGTGCGCGGGCCGCAGGTCGGTGCGCGAGAAGTCGTCGCCGACGAAGAGGAGCCGGTCGCGCGTCGCCGCGGCCAGCGCGTACGCGAAGCAGTCCCCGAGGTTGAGCCGCGCGGGGTGCCCGCTCCCCCGGCCGAACTCGCGGTACGCCTCGCGGGCGATCTCGGCGTGCTCGGCCGTGAACGGCTCGACCTCGATCCCGTACAGCTCGAGGAGGGCGTCGAGCCGGCGACGTTGCGCCGGGGACGACCGGTTGTCGAGTACTGCGTAGAGCTCGACGAGGGTCGGGGCGGCCATGCGCGGACGGCTGGCGGCGAGCAGGATCTCGGAGAGCGTGTCGGCACCCGGCTCGTCCAGGACGACCGCGACGAGCGCCGACGTGTCGACGATCACCGAGGGAGACCGCGCTCGTCGTAGAGCGACGCCTCGGCGGCACGCACGCTCTCGACGTCGAGGTCGACGCGGATCTCGTCGAGGAGCCGGGCGATCTCGGCGCGTCGGGCGGCGACGGCCTCGTCGCCCCTCGACCGGGACTCGAGCACCTCGTCGAGACGGTGCTGGACCGCCTCCTCGATCGCGCTCGTCTGCGACTGACCCGTGGTCTCCGCGAGCCGGCGCACCAGCGCGTGGGTGCGCTCGTTCTTGATGTTCAGGCTCATGGGTACCTTTCTACCGTGGCAGCACCGCTCGTCTACCTAGGGTAGATACCATCGCCGCCGATGTCTACGGCTCGCGCCCTCCCGGCGGACAGGCAGGCTCGCGCACGCAAGAATTGAACTGTGCTCCGCAATATCACGACAGAGCCTTGTGCTCAGGACGACGGCACTCTAGTGTTCGGCACGAACGACCCTGCGCGGAGGTGCGACCGTGCAGCGGGCCGGAGGGACAGCACGCCCTCCGGTGAGCACGGAGGCGGACCGCCTCCCGAGAGAAGACGGGTCAACGATGATTCGCAGCACGAACCACCCCGCGGCGCGGCGGCGCGCCCGGGTCGCCGCCGCCGCGGCCGTCGCCCTCACGCTCGTGGCGGGCACCGCGTCGTCGGCCCTCGCCCACGGCAAGCCCCAGCCCCCGGCCCCCGCGGTCGTGACGCGCGCCGCCGTCGACCCGGCGCTCGTCGAGGGACGCGGCGCCACCGTCCCGTTCCTCGAGCAGGAGGCGGAGAACGCCGTGACGACGGGGACCGTCATCGGGCCCGGCCGTGACGCCTACACGATCGAGGCCGAGGCGTCGGGTCGCTCGGCCGTCCGGCTCGCGGCGGGGCAGAACGTGGAGTTCACCCTCCCCGCGGACGCGAACGCGATCACGGTCCGGTACTCGATCCCCGACTCCCCCACGGGCGGCGGGATCACGTCGCCGCTCGACGTGTCGGTCCTGCGCCAGGGCAAGAAGGTCGGGGTCGACCGGCGCATGACCCTCACGTCGGCGTACTCCTACCTGTACAACCAGTACCCGTTCACCAACGACCCCACGGCGGGCCTCCTCCAGCCCGGCTGGTGGGTCACCGAGTGCGCGTGCGTCCCCGCGGAGACGACGCCGACCCCGACGTTCGAGAAGCCGTTCCGCCCCATGAAGTTCTACGACGAGCAGCGGCTGCTGCTCGGCCAGACGTACAAGAAGGGCGACGTCGTCCGGCTCACGGTGCCCACGCGCGGCGCGGCGGCGTGGACCGTGGTCGACCTGCTCGACTCCGAGAAGGTCGCGCCGCCGAAGGTGCGCCTGCTCGCCGCGAACGCGCTCCTCTTCGGGGCGGACCCCACCGGCCGGCGCGACTCCGCCGATGCGATCGACAAGGCGATCGCGTTCGCCAAGAGGCACCGGCTCGAGGTGTACGTCCCGCCGGGCGTCTACCAGGTGAACCGGCACATCGTCGTCGACGACGTGACCATCCAGGGCGCCGGGAGCTGGTACACGATCTTCACGGGCAGGGAGGTCGCGCTCGACACGCCCGCCCCCGACGGGTCCGTGCACACCGGGGTCGGGTTCTACGGGAGGTACGCCGACGAGGGCGGCAGCAGGAACGTGCACCTGCGCGACTTCGCGATCGTCGGGGACGTGCGCGAGCGCGTCGACACCGACCAGGTCAACGGCGTCGGCGGCGCGCTGAGCGCCTCGTCGATCTCCGGGCTGTACCTCCAGCACACCAAGGTCGGCCTCTGGTTCGACGGGCCGATGGACGACCTGCGCGTGGAGAACACCGTGATCGTCGACCAGATCGCCGACGCGCTGAACTTCCACGGGGGCGTGACGAACTCGGTCGTGCGGAACAACTTCGTCCGGAGCACGGGCGACGACGGCCTCGCCCTGTGGTCCGAGAAGCTGGCGAACAGCGGCAACGTGCTCGAGCGGAACACGATCCAGTCCAACACTCTCGCCAACGGCATCGCGGTCTACGGCGGCACGGACAACACCGTCCGCGCGAACCTCGTCGCCGACCCGGTGCGCGAGGGCAGCGGGCTGCACGTCGGGTCGCGGTTCGGGGCGGAGCCGTTCGCGGGCTACCTCCACCTCACCGACAACACGGCGGTCCGGGCGGGCACGTACGAGCTCAACTGGAACATCGGGCTCGGCGCGATCTGGTTCTACGCACTCGACCGCGACATCGACGCCGACGTCCGCATCACCGGCGACCACTACCTCGACAGCACGTACAACGCGATCATGCTGGTCTCCGACTGGGGCGTGAAGGACCAGGTCGCGATCGAGGGCGTCGCCTTCAAGGACGTGCGGGTCGACGGCACCGGGACGTCGGTCGTGAGCGCGCGCGTGCGCGGCGGGGCGTCGTTCGACAACGTCGACGCGCGCAACGTCGGCTGGGCGGGCGTGAACAACTGCGGGGCGTTCACCTTCCCGGACGGCGGCACCGAGTTCACGCTCACCGACCTCGGCGGCAACGACGGCACGTCGCTCAGCCCGTGGGAGCCGGGCACCGTGAACTGGCTCGGGAGGTTCGTGCCCAACGCGCCGAGCTGCGACGACCGCCCGCCGGTCGTCGCTCCCCCGGCGCCGTCCCCCTGGGTCCAGCCGATCGGCTGACCCCACCCCGATGAGTGCATGGAATAGTCGCGGTCGGATCGATTCGGCCGCGACTGTTCCATGCACTCACGGACGGGGTGGCGGGAAGGGTCCTCGACACCTCACGACGTCGGCACGGGGTGCCGGTCGGACCGCTGTCAGACCGCCTCGGCCGCCACCTGGCGCGCGAGCGCCTCGACGATCCGCACGTCGGCGTCGAGCCACGGCACGGTCAGCCAGCTCCCGGCGTCGAGCCAGGTCAGCTCGTCGTGCTCCACGAGGGGCTGCGGCTCCCCCGCGGTGATGCGGGCGAACCACAGGCGCATGACGTGCCGGTCCGTGATGATCCACGTCCCGTGGTCGGGCCCCACGAGCTCGTCACCGAGATCGACGGCGACGCCCAGCTCCTCGCGCAGCTCGCGGTGCAGCGCCTCCGTCGGCGTCTCTCCGGGGTCGACCTTGCCCCCGGGAAACTCCCACCGACCTGCGAGGTGCGACGGTCGTGACCGGCGCGCGCTGAGCAGGAGCCGCGGAGCGACGAGATCGTCGACGATCGCCGCGGCCACCACCAGTCTGCGCAGAGTCATACGCGGAGTGTCGCACGGCGTCGTGTCGTGCGGGTGACACGGTCACGCCCACGGCCCGGCAGGACCGTCGAGCCGTCGGTCAGCGCAGGCCGGCCGCCCGCGCCCAGGCCACGGCCTCGGCGCGCGTCGAGACCCCGAGCTTGCGGTAGAGGCTGCGGACCTGCGACTTGACCGTGTTGCGCGTGACGAAGAGCTTGGTGGCGATCTGCTCGAGCGTGACGTCCTCAGACAGGTTCGACAGGACGACCCGCTCACGGCGGGTCAGCGGGGCGATCGGCGTGGCGATCAGCTCCGACGGGGCCGCCATGGGGCGGACCAGCTCGATAGTGCTCATGTTCTCCTCCAGGTGCTCTCCGGGCACGTCATCCCCACGTGGCGTAGTTCCGGTGTGGTGCTACATGAAGAGATGGACCAGGAGCCGATTCATGACGCGACTTCTCGCGGCGAGTTTCAGGACGTCCGTCCCGAGCCGGGCAGAACGCCGCCTTCGCGGCGTTCGTGCAGGTCAGGCGGCGTGCTCGTAGGTCAGGAGCAGCAGTGCGACGGCGGTGAAGTCCTCCACGGACGACGTGGGACGCGTCACGACGCTCACGCTCATCTGCTCGACGGTCGGGACCATGCCCTGGGCGAGGTCCTCCTGCAGCGACCGCTCGACGGCGTCGCTCAGCGCCGCCATGGCCTCGTCGACCGTCTGCCGGGGACCTGACGAGAGATAGGTCGGCGTCGGGACGCGGGACGCGCGGCGCGCCGACGTCGTCAGGTGCTGAGGAGACGTCACGGTGTCGATCATGGGTTACCCCCTGCGAGTCCGGGGGACCTTCCCCCGACATCTCCCACACTCGGGGCCGGTCCTCGGGGGAACCCCACGGCTGCCGCAGGAGAACCTCAAGATTCCCTCAAGACTCCGGGCTCGCGTCGTTCCCGGGCTCTCCGGTCAGCTCGCGCAGCCGGCGGAGCGACGGAGCGACGGAGGGCAGGTCGTCCGACCGCAGCGTCCTCTCGAGAGCGCGCGCCTCCTCGGTGGTCTCGTCGTCGCCGAACGTGCCCGCGGACCCGGCGATCGCGTGGCAGAGCGCCGCGGCGGCGAGGACCGCCTCGGGCGACGCGCTGCCCGCACCGCCCGGACCGATACCCAGCAGACGGGAGATCTCGTCGACGCGCGCCGCGTTGCGGGCCCGGGCCCGCCGCCGGAGCACGGTCAAGGCCTCGTCCAGCTCGTCCCCCACGTCTCCCCCGGCATCGGCGGTCACGGGTTCCACCCCAGGAGCGCCCCCAGCCGAGGGCCGAGGTCGAGGACGTCGAACGGCTTCGTGATCACACCGGCAGCGCCCAGCCCGTCGAGCCGCGAGATCTCCCCCGCACCCACCTTGGCGGTGAGGAAGACGACCGGCACGTCCCGCAGGCTCGGCCGCGCCCGCAGCTCCGCGAGCACGGTCGGACCGTCGACCACGGGCATCATGACGTCGAGCAGGATCGCGTCCGCGCCGACCCGCTCCGCGAGCGCCGTACCCTCCTCGCCGTCCGCGGCGACGTGCACCTCGTATCCCCCGACCACGCGCAACGCGAGCTCGACCACCTCGCGGATCGAGGGGTCGTCGTCGATCACGACGACCCGCCGACGGACCTCCCCCTCCTCGCTCATCACCCCGACGCTAGTGCAGAGGCGCCGGCCCGGCAGCGCACGGCAGCAGGCCGTCGCCTAGGCTCGGCGCATGGAGCAGCAGCGGGCCGGTACCGGTGCGCGCGATCCCTTCGTGCGCTGGTGCTGGGTCGTCGGCGTCGCACTCGCCGTCCTCGTGGTGGTCCTCGCGAGCCCGCTCGACGCGTCGACCCGGCGAGGCATCGCGCAGCTCTCGCTCGTGGGGGCCGGTGCGATCGCCGCGGCGAGCTGCGGCTGGCGCGCCGCGCGCTCCACCGGCCGGCGCCGCCAGGCGTGGAGCCTGCTCTCGATCGGCGGCGCGGTCGGTCTCGTCGGGAACGTGTACGCGGGGGTGATCGGCGACCCCACGACGGGAGACGTCGCCTACATCGCCGCTCTGCTCCTCGGAGTGGTCGGCCTCGCCTTCTTCCCGACGGTGCGCCCCCGCGGCAAGGAGATCGGCCGCATGCTGCTCGACAGCGTGGTCGTCGGCGGCTCGGTCCTCTACATCGCTCTGTACGCCGTCACGCTGCGCGACGTGGGTACGCAGGAGCCGGGGTCGGCGGCGCTGACCGCCTACCTGCTCCCGGTCGTCGACGCGCTGCTGGCGACCTTCGCCGTCCTCGTCCTCACACGCTCGAGCGCGTCGGAACGCGTCCCCCTCGTCCTCGTCGGCACGGGATTCGTCCTGTACGCGGTGGCCGACGTCGCGTTCGCGCTGCTGTCCGCGGACGGGTCGTTCACGTTCGGCAGCCCCGTCGACGTCGGCTGGGTGGGCGGCTATCTCATGATCGCGCTCGCCGCCCGCCATCGCGCAGCGTCGGGGAGCCCGGTGGCACCTCGACCGGCGGAGGGTTCCGCGGTGCTCGGCACCACGGTGACCTTCTGCCTGTTCCTCGGGGCGGCGCTCGTCCGCGTCGCGCAGAGCGCGGACGGGGTCTCCTGGCTCTCGAACCTGCTGTGGGTCGTCGTGCTCGTCGCGGTCGTCGCGCGGCAGATCCTCGTGGTCGCGGACAACGAGTCGCTGCTGCACGGCCTCGAGCGCCGCGTCGAGGAACGCACCGCGCAGCTCAGGGCGCTCGCCAGCGAACGCGCGCGGACCCTCGAGTCCGTCGCGGACGGGATCTACGGCGTGGACCCCGACGGGCGGGTCACGTTCGTCAACGCCGCGGGCGCCCGGACGCTCGGCGCGAGCCCCGAGTCCCTCATCGGGCACGAGGCCCACGCCCTGTTCCACGCCCCGGACGCCGACGGGCTGCCGTACCCCCTGGCGACGTGCTACATCACGGAGGCGGTCCGGGACGGAGTCACGGCCGTCGCGGAGGACGACGTCTACCGCCGCCCCGACGGCCAGGACGTGCCGGTCGAGGTCACGGCGAGCCCGCTGCGCGACGACGGTCGCATCCTCGGTGCCGTGGTGGTCTTTCGCGACGTGACCGACCGACGGGAGGTCGAGCGGCTGAAGGACGAGTTCGTGTCCATCGTGAGCCACGAGCTCCGCACCCCGCTCACCTCGATCCGCGGTGCGCTCGGGCTGCTCGACAGCGGTGCCCTCGGCGAGCTGCCCGACGCGTCCGCACGGATGGTCCACGTCGCCCGCTCGAGCAGCGACCGTCTCAGCCGCCTCGTGGACGACATCCTCGACATCGAGCGCATGGACTCCGGGACGACCCCGCTCGAGCACGCGGACCACGACCTCGCTCAGCTCGTGGCGACGGCCACGGACCAGGTCAGGATGCTCGCCAGCGACGCCGGGGTCGAGATCGTCCAGCAGGACACGGACTTCCTCGTGCACGTCGACGCGGACCGGGTGGTGCAGATGCTCACCAACCTCCTGGGCAACGCCGTGAAGTTCTCGCCACCGGGCTCGACGGTCCGCGTCTCCGCCCGGACGCGGGGCGACCTCGTCGAGCTCCGGGTCGACGACGAGGGTCGGGGCATCCCTCCGGACAAGCTGGAGGCGATCTTCCGGCGCTTCGAGCAGGTGGACGCCTCCGACTCGCGCGAACGGGGCGGCAGCGGGCTCGGGCTCGCGATCTCGCAGAGCATCGTCGAGCGGCACGGCGGACGCATCTGGGCCACGAGCGAGGGGAACGGCACCGGCTCCTCCTTCTACGCGACGCTTCCGTTGTCGGCCCTCCCCGCCTCGCCCCCGACGACGCCCGACGACGACGAGCCGGCCGCCGTCCCGACGATCGGGCAGCCGCGCGTCGTCGTGGTCGACGACGACGCCTACGTCGTCGACGTCCTGCGCGCCGTCCTCGAGTCGCGCGGCTACGAGGTCATCGGGGTCACGGAGGGCGCGCACGCCTTCGACGCCGTCGAGGCCGCCCGGCCCGCCGCCGTCGTGCTCGACCTCGCCATGCCCGGTCGGGACGGCCACGACGTCCTGCGCCGGATACGTCAGTCCGTGGCGACGGCGGACGTCCCCGTCGTGATCGTCTCGGGCTCCCGACCGGCGCAAGCGGAGACGACGGCGAGCCTGGCCGACGGATGGCTCGTCAAGCCGGTGGGGCCCACCGAGCTCGAGAGCACCGTCCGCGACGTCATCGCGCTGCGGCCCCACCACGCGCGCGTCCTCGTCGTCGAGGACGACCCGGAGCTCGGCGAGGTCCTGCGGACGCTGCTCCAGGGGGCCGGGCTCGTCGTGACCCTCGCCCGGAGCGTCGGGGAGGCCCGTGCGTCGCTCGCGACGGACGACGAGCCCGCGCTCGTCGTGCTCGACCTCACGCTGCCCGACGGCGGCGGGCGCGAGCTGGTCGCCTCGCTCCGGCAGGACGGCCACCTGCGCCGCATCCCGCTCGTGGTCTACAGCGGCGCGCGGCTCGACCCTCGCGCGCAGGACGAGCTCCGTCTCGGGCGTACCGTCTTCCTCCGCAAGGAACGCACGACACCCGAGGGGCTCCTGGAGTCGGTGCTGGACCTCCTCGACACCGCGGTCGGGAGGCCGGGCGCGGGTGACGGCGACGAAGAGCACGAGAACTGAGGACGGAGAAGCGATGACGGGCGACGGACCCACCATCTTCGTGAGTCAAGGGACAGGTACGGGGCGCACGGAGCTCGCGGCCTTCGACGCGGCGCTCGTGGACGCCGGGGTAGGTGACTTCAACCTGGTCCGGCTGAGCTCCGTGGTGCCCCCGGGCTCGCGCGTCGTCGAGGTGGACCGCCTCGACGAGCACTACGGCGGTCACGGCGACCTCCTGTACTGCGTGTACGCCGAGGCGCACTCGGTGATGCCCGGGCACGAGGCCTGGGCCGGCATCGCCTGGTCGCTGCGGGACGACGGGACCGGAGCCGGGCTGTTCGTGGAGCACGAGGCACCGTCCCGTGAGCAGCTCGACCTCGACCTCACGCTCAGCATCGAGGACCTGTCGGCCTCCCGGGGGAACAGGTACGCGCCCGCCGGGCGTCGGATCGTCGGCGTCCGCTGCGAGTCGCTGCCCGTGTGCTCCGTGGTGGTCGCCGCCTACCGGCGCGAGGGCTGGGGCGGTGAGGGTCGATGACGACGACACCGGCGGCCGGGTCCGGTCGCGCCCGGGTCACGTTCGAGGAGATCGTCGACGCCGAGCTCGCCGAGCGCTTCTGGGAGCTGTACCTCGCGGCCTTCGAGCCGCTGCGGACGCGCGCGGCCGCCCGGCACGTGCTGCACCGCGAGGAGTTCGACGAGGAGATGAGCGACCCGCGGGTCCTCAAGCTTCTCGCCCATGACCACGACGGGACCGCGGTCGGGCTCACCACCCTGGCGACCGACCTCGCGGCCGTACCCTGGGTGAGCCCCGAGTTCTTCGCGGCGCGGTACCCCGAGCACGCCGCGCGGGGCGCCGTCTGGTACATCGGCTTCACGCTCGCCCACCCGGGTCGCCGAGCCAGCCGGACGTTCATGGACATGATCGACGCGCTCGTCGCGCACCTCGCCGCGCACCGCGTCGTGTGCGCGTACGACGTCTCGCGGTTCAACGACGACTCGCTCCGCTTCGCGGAGAACCTGCGCCGTCATCTCGAGCGGACGCAGGACGTCCGGGTCGAGACGGTCGACCAGCAGACCTACTACGCCACGACGTTCCGCTGATCCTCGCGGCGTGCGGCTCGTGCCGGGGCGGTCCTCACCGCCCCGGCACGGGCGTCAGCTCCCGACGTGCGCCGCGTACTGGTCCGGGGTGAGCAGGTCGCCCGTCTCGACGACGTCGACCTTGAACAGCCAGCCGTCCGTGTACGGGTCGGAGTTCACGACCGCCGGGTCGTCGATCGCGGCCTGGTTCACCTCGACCACGGTCCCCGTCACGGGCGAGAAGAGCTCCGACACGGACTTGGTGGACTCGACCTCGCCGATGACGCTGCCCGCGGTCACCTCGGAGCCCACCTCCGGCAGCTCGAGGTAGACGATGTCACCGAGCGCCTCGGCGGCGGTCGCCGTGATGCCGACGACGGCCGGGTTCGAGCCGTCGATCCACTCGTGCTCCGCCGTGTACTGCAGGTGGGCCGGGAACTGGGCCTCGGTCATGGGATTCTCCTTCGAGCTCTCTGGGACGGCTGGGCAGGTCAGGACTGCTGGGGACGACGGTAGAACGGGAGCGGCACGACCACCACGGGCTCCGCGCGGCCGCGCACGTCGACCGCGAGCTCGGTGCCCTCCGCCGAGAGCTCCGGCGTCACGTACGCGAGCGCGATCGGGTAGCCCAGCGTCGGCGAGGGCGCCCCCGAGGTCACGGTGCCGACCCGGCGCGCGGACTCCCCCACCGCTCCCCCGGGCTCGGCGTCGGTGAGCACGACGGCGTAGCCCGCCCGGGCGGGACGGCGCCCCAGGCCCTTCAGGCCGACGAGCACGCGCGCGGGCGCGGACGCCCGGCGCGCCGCGAGCGCCGCCCGACCGACGAACTCGAGCGGCGTGCCGTCGTCGGCGACCTTGTCGAGCTTCACCACGCGACCGAGTCCCGCCTCGTACGGCGTGGTCGTCGTGTCGAGCTCGTGCCCGTACAACGGCATGCCCGCCTCCAGGCGCAGCGAGTCGCGCGCGGACAGGCCCGCCGGGACGAGGCCCAGCGGCGCGCCGGCCGCGAGCACCGTGCGCCACAGGTCCGCGGCACGGTCCGCCGGCACGAACAGCTCGAAGCCGTCCTCCCCCGTGTACCCGGTCCGCGCGACGAGCGCGTCGACCGGACCGGCGTCCGTCGACAGCGCGAGCGGGACGGCCGCGTAGTACTTCAGGTCGCGCACGGCCCGGGCGGCGTCCGAGCCCGCCGCGTCCGTCCCGGGGGCGTCCGTGCCGACGGCGCCCGTCAGGCCGACGACGATCTCCTCCGCACGGGGGCCCTGGACCGCGACGAGCGCGGTGCCCGCCCCCTGGTCCGTGACGGTGGCGTCGAAACCCGCGGCGCGGGCCACGAGCTCGCGTGCGACGAGGTCCGCGTTCCCCGCGTTCGCGACGACGAGGAAGCGCTCCGCACCCAGCCGGTACACGACGAGGTCGTCCAGGACCGCACCGTCCTCCTGGCAGATCATCGTGTAGCGCGCCCGGCCGGGCGCGACGGCGGTGAGGTTGCCGACGAGCGCATGGTCCAGCGCGGCCGCCGCCTGCGGTCCGGCGACCTCGATCTCCCCCATGTGCGAGAGGTCGAACAGCCCCGCGGCCTCACGGACCGCGCGGTGCTCCGCGAGGTCGGACGTGTAGCGCAGCGGCATCAGCCAGCCGCCGAAGCTCGTGAGGTTCGCGCCCAGCGCGACGTGCTCGTCGTGCAGCGGGCTGTGCCTGTCGGTCGGGCTGTCGGCGGGCTGCTCGACGGGCTGGTCGGCGGGGTGGTCGATCGGGTCGGTCATGCGAGGTCTCCCGTCACGTAGGACTCCACAGGCGGGCACGAGCACACCAGGTTGCGGTCGCCCCGCGCACCGTCGATGCGGCGCACCGGCGGCCAGTACTTCCCGGACCGCAGGCTCGCGACCGGGTACGCCGCGAGCTCGCGCGAGTACGGCTTGTCCCACGTCTCCGCGACGAGCGCCGCCGCCGTGTGCGGGGCGCCGCGCAGCGGGGACTCCTCGACGGCCCAGCGGCCTGACGCGACCGCGTCGATCTCGCCGCGGATCGCGATCAGAGCGTCGACGAACCGGTCGAGCTCCGCCAGGTCCTCGCTCTCGGTCGGCTCGACCATGAGGGTGCCCGCGACCGGGAACGACAGGGTCGGCGCGTGGAACCCGTAGTCCATCAGCCGCTTCGCGACGTCCTCCGCCGTCACGCCGGTCTCCGCCGTGATCGGTCGCAGGTCGAGGATGCACTCGTGCGCGACCAGGCCGTTCGGCCCGGTGTAGAGCACCGGGTAGTGGTCGGCGAGGCGGCTCGCGACGTAGTTCGCCGTGAGGACGGCGGTCTTCGTGGCCTCGGTGAGCCCGTCCGGACCCATGAGCGCGACGTACGCGTACGAGATCGGCAGGATCCCGGCCGACCCGTAGCGCGTCGCCGAGACGGGCGTCGCGGTGGACCCGCCCGGCGCGAGCGGGTCCCCGGGCAGGAACGGGACGAGGTGCTCGGCCACGGCCACCGGGCCGACGCCGGGTCCTCCCCCGCCGTGCGGGATGCAGAACGTCTTGTGCAGGTTCAGGTGCGAGACGTCGCCCCCGAACTCGCCCGGGCGTGCGAGGCCGACGAGCGCGTTGAGGTTCGCCCCATCGATGTACACCTGACCACCAGCCTCATGTACGAGGTCGCAGACCTCGCGCACGTGCTCCTCGTAGACGCCGTGCGTCGACGGGTAGGTGATCATGATCGCCGCCACCCGCGGGCCGTGGTCGGCCAGCTTGGCGCGCAGGTCGTCGAGGTCCACCTCGCCGCTCTCGGCCGTCCTCACCACGTCGACCTTCAGACCCGCCAGGGCCGCCGACGCCGCATTCGTCCCGTGCGCTGACGCGGGGATGAGGCACACGTCGCGGGCCGTGTCGCCGCGCGACACGTGGTAGTCGCGGATCGCCAGCAGGCCCGCGAACTCGCCCTGCGAGCCCGCGTTCGGCTGCACCGACACCCCCGCGTAGCCCGTGATCTCCGCGAGCGCGGACTCCAGGCCGCCGATGAGCTCCTCGTAGCCCCGCGCCTGGTCGGCGGGCACGAACGGGTGGAGGTCCGCGAACTCCGGCCAGGAGATCGCCTCCATCTCCGCCGTCGCGTTGAGCTTCATGGTGCACGAGCCCAGCGGGATCATCGTGCGGTCCAGCGCGAGGTCCTTGTCCGAGAGGCGCCGCAGGTAGCGCAGCATCGAGGTCTCGGAGCGGTGCAGGTGGAAGACCGGGTGCTGCAGGTAGCTCGTCTCACGCCGGAGCCCGGCCGGCAGAGCGTCCGTGGTCCCGGCGGCGGGGGCCGCCCCGTCGCCGATGCCGAAGGCCTCGAGGACTGCAGCGAGGGCCCGGGGAGTGGTGGTCTCGTCGCAGGCGATCTGTACATGGTCCACGTCGGGGTTGTACAGATTCACGCCTGCGGCCGCCGCGGCAGCGACGACGGCCTCGGCGCGGCCCGGGACGACGGTGCGGACGGTGTCGAAGAAGGCGTCGTGCTCGACGGTGACGCCGCCCGCGCGCAGGGCGCCCGCGAGGGCCGTGGCGTGCGCGTGGGTCCGCTCGGCGATCGCGCGGAGGCCGTCGGGGCCGTGGTAGACGGCGTACATCGACGCCACGATGGCGAGCAGTGCCTGCGCGGTGCAGATGTTGCTCGTCGCCTTCTCCCGGCGGATGTGCTGCTCGCGCGTCTGGAGCGCGAGGCGGTAAGCGGTGTCACCGTCGGCGTCGATCGAGACGCCCACGAGGCGACCGGGGAGCGAGCGCTCCAGGCCCTTGCGCACGGCCATGAAGGCCGCGTGCGGGCCACCGTAGAAGAGCGGGACGCCGAACCGCTGAGCCGAGCCCACGGACACGTCGGCGCCGAGCTCACCGGGCGAGACGAGCAGCGTCAGAGCCAGCAGGTCGCTCGCGACGGTGACGAGCGCGCCCGCGTCCTTGGCCTCCGCGACGACGGGGCGCCAGTCCACGACGCGTCCCGACGCCCCGGACTGCTGGACGACGACGCCCACGAGCTGCGCGTCGTCGTCCACCCCGGCGGGGAAGGCCCCTGCGGCGCGGGCCGCGGCGAGCCCCGCGTCCAGGCCGCCCGACAGGTCGGCCACCACCACGGGCAGGCCGACGGCGTGCGCGCGACCGAGCGTCACCGCGAGCGTCTGGGGGAAGAGGTCGGCGTCGAGGGCCACGTAGCCGCTCTTCGCGCGCGACGCCCGCCACATGAGGGCGACGGCCTCGGCCACCGCGGTCGCCTCGTCGAGGAGCGACGCGTTCGCGACGTCCAGGCCCGTGAGGTCCTCGACGACCTGCTGGAAGTTGAGGAGCGCCTCCAGACGACCCTGCGAGATCTCCGGCTGGTACGGCGTGTACGCGGTGTACCAGGCGGGGGACTCGAGGACGTTGCGGCGGATCACCGGGGGAGTGACGGTGCCGTAGTAGCCGAGCCCGATCATCTGCGTCTTGACGACGTTCTTGCCGGCCAGCGCGCGCAGGTGCTCCAGCACCTCGGCCTCGGTGCGCGCCGCGGGCAGGTCGAGCGGACGCTCGGAGCGGATCGACGCCGGGACGGCCGCGTCGACGAGCGCGTCGAGCGAGGCGTAGCCGAGCTGGTCGAGCATCGCCCCGACCTCCCGCCCGCGAGGGCCGAGGTGGCGCGGCGCGAACGCGCCGGACGCGGCGTTGTGCCGTGAGCTGGGGTCGAAGGACTGCTGGGTCACGAGGGACTCCCGGTGGAGGGGACGACGGCGGGTCCCTCCCCGCTCTGTCATCGGACGCACGCGTCGACCTGAGAGTTTTGCCGGTCCGCCGTGCCACGAGGGCCGGGGCGCGCCGACTTGCACCGTCGGTGGGCCGAGGCCGCCGGAGGTCCGACGAGCGCACGGCCGCTTTCCAGAGTTGCCTCACCCCGACGGTACGTGAGCCTGAGAGATTCCCGGGGAGGAGTTGCTCCTTCGGCGCCGGCGCCCGGTCGTGAGGACCGTGGTGCCGAGCTCTCCCGTCGTGGTTCGGGCGGCACGGCGGCCCCGTCGCCGACGACGGCGCGCAGGACCACCGGTGAAGCGTGAAGTTGTGAGGCTCATCGTACCGGTCGCCGACCTGAGCCAGCACCGCGTGGTCGTGGTGCTGCGGGTCGCGGAGCCTCGCCGTACATTCGGACGATGGGGGAGCGTCGCACGGTCGTCGTCACCGGTGCAGCAGGCCCGGCGGGGCGAGCCCTGGGGGCCCAGCTCGCCCGGCGGCCCGACGTGCGTGCGGTCGGCGTGGACCTCACGCCCCGAGCCGTCCCCGGATTCGAGCACGTGGACCCCGTCCCTGCCGCGGGCGAACCCGCCTACGATCGTGCGACCCTCGAGCTCGTCCGACGGTACGAGGCCGACCTCCTCGTCCCGTCGGTCTCGGAGGAGCTGGCGCACCTCGCCGTGCTCGCCGAGGCTGCCGGACTGACGGGCAGGGTCGTCGTGGCCGGACCTGGCCCGACGGCGACCGCCGCCGACAAGCTCCTGACGATGCTCGCTCTCGACCGACAGGGCATCGAGGTGCCCCGTCACGCGGTCGCGGACGCCCTGGACTCCGCCGCCCAGGCTCTGGACTGGGCGGCGGGCCCGGTGGTCGTCAAGCCGCGGGTCGCGCGCGGAGGGCGGGGCGTCCACGTCGTGGAGGACGCGCGCGACCCGGTGTGGGCGACGCTCGACGCCTCGTGGATCGTCCAGTCGTTCGCGCCGGGACCGGAGTACTGCCCCCAGGTGTACCGGTCCCCGACGACCGGCGAGACACAGGTCGTCGTCCTCGAGAAGACCGGCCGCAAGCAGGGTCGGGTCGGCAACGCGACGACCGTCACGCGCCTCCCGGAGGGCGACGCCGCCGACGTCGCCGACGTCGCGCGCGCCGCGACCGAGGCACTCGGGCTCGTCGGGCCGCTCGACATGGACGTTCGTCGGCTGGGTGACGGGACCCCGGTCGTCCTGGAGGTCAACGCGCGCTTCGGCGCGGTGTCCGCGTCCGCGCCCGAGCTGCTCGACGCGGTGCTCGGCGAGTGGCCGGCCTGAGGGATGCCGACCGTCGTCACCGGTGTCGCCACCGCACTGGTGCTCGTCCTCGGCGCGACGCTCCTGGTCGTCGGGCTCGTCCGCCTCGTCCTCGTCCCGTTCGCGCTCGTCTTCGAGGCACGCCGCCGTCGCGAGGTGCCGGGCCCCGCCGGTCTGGGTCCCACGTGGCGCGAGCCCCCGCTCGTGTCCGTCGTGGTGCCCGCGTTCGACGAGGCCGTCGTCATCGACAACTGCATCCGCTCGTTGCTGCGGAGCGACTACCCCCGCTTCGAGGTCGTGTGCGTCGACGACGGGTCCCGCGACGACACGTACGACAGGATGCGGCGGCTGGCCGAGGCGCACGAACGCGTGCGCGCCGTGCGGCAGGAGAACGCGGGCAAGGGCGCCGCCCTCAACAGGGGCATCGCGCTCGCGCGCGGAGAGGTCGTGCTCCTCGTCGACGCCGACGGCGTCTTCCGCCCCGACACGATCACCCGGTTGCTGCGCGGGTTCCGCGACCCGACCGTCGGCGCCGTCTGCGGGAACGACCGACCCGTCAACCTCGACCACGTGCTGACCCGGTTCCTCGCCCTCGTCAGCCATGTCGGCACCGGGCTCATGCGGCGTGCGCTCGACGTGGTCGACTGCCTCCCGGTCGTGTCGGGGAACGTGGGTGCCTTCCGCCGAGAGGTGCTCGAGCGCACGGGCCCCCTGCGGACCGACACCCTGGGGGAGGACCTCGAGCTGACGTGGCGCGTGCACGGGGCGGGCTACCGCGTGACCTTCGCACCCGACGCCCTCGTCCACGCCGAGTCGCCGTCGACCGTGCGCGGGCTGTGGCGACAGCGCGTGCGGTGGGCACGCGGCCTGCTCCAGGTGTCGGCGCTGCACCGGCGGATGATCGGCAACCTCCGGTACGGGCGCTTCGGGGCGTACCTCCTCTACAACACCGTCGCGCAGGTGTCAGGCCCCTTCCTCCAGATCCTCGCCCTGCTCGCGCTCTGCGTCCTGGTCGTGGTCGAGGGCACAGGCTGGCTGCCCCCGTCGTGGTGGGAGTGGGTCCTGTTCCTGGGGATCCCGCTGTCCTTGGCGCTCCTGCTGCTCGCGGTCCTCCTCGACCGCGCACCACGGGACCTCCGGTACCTGTGGACGGTGCCGCTCTGGCCGATCTACTCCTCGCTGATGACACTGGTCATGATGGAGGCGACGCGCCTCGAGGCGTCCGACGCGGAGGGACGATGGGACAAGCTGGAGAGGACCGGCACCGTGTCGGTCCCCGGGCTGCGCGCCGACGACGACCCTGGCTCGTGCTGATCGCGGTCCCGGTGGTCGCGGTGCTCGTGCTCGCGGTGGTCCTGGCGCGCCCGTGGGAGGCGTCCGTCCCGCCGATGCGGGCCGCGGTCCCGCCCGAGGACCTGCGTTCGGTCAGCGTCGACTTCGGCATCGTCGCGGACCCGGACACGGACTGGTCGTCGATCGACCAGCACCTCGACCGAGCCGGCGTGAACGCCGTCGAGCTCAACGCCGGCCGGGTGGAGTACACCGCGTTCGACTGGGACGACCACCCGGACGCTGCGGCCGAGCCGGGCACGGACCACCTCGCGGTGGCTGCACGCGCCCTGGGGCAGGGTCCTGACGGAGCGCGCCGGGACGTCGGCCTCATCGTCGACGCGTACGTCCCGCGCTGGCTCGAGCAGGACCCGTCGCTCGCGGGCAGGTCGCCGGACGGCCAGCCGGCGGAGTACCAGGCCTCGGCGAGCGCTCTCGCGAAGGGACCCGTGGGTGACAGGCTCGTCGACTACGTCGTCGAGCTGGGGCGGCGGTACGAGCCCGCGCAGATCTCCGTGACCGAGCTCTTCCTCGACCGTTACACCTTCGGGGACGACGACCTGGCGCTCTACCGCGAGATGACCGGAGCGCAGGACTGGCCTCGCGACGAGTCGGGAGCGGTCGAGGAGGACGCGCCGGAGCTCGGGAGCTGGAGGTCCGACGTGCTCGCCGGGCTCCTGACGCGCATGCGGACGGGGCTCGACGAGGTCCAGCGAGGCGACACGGCACGGGTCGCGCTCTCCATGGAGGTCCGCGTCGACTGGGACGACCTCGCCCGCGGCGTCCCGAGCAGCGGACACGACTACGAGGTGCTGCTGACGGCCGTCGACCGGCTGACCGTCTGGGCGTACTTCCAGCCCAGCGGGCGGGACGTCAGCAGCGTCGAGGCGTTGACCGCGGCGCTCGCGGGAGCCGGGTTCGACATGTCACGCATCACGGTGTCGGTCGGCCTGTGGGCGGGGAGCTCCGCGAGCACCGCGCGCATCTCGCCGGAGGTCATGGCGCGAGCCGCCACGCTCGCGGCCACGAACGGGGTGCGGGCGGTCAACGTGACCCCGCTGTCCTTCATGACGGACGAGCACTGGAGCGCGCTGGCCTCGGTCTGGCACCCGGACGCGGGCGAGGACCCGACGCCGTAGCGCCTCCTACGGCGCATCCGGTCCCGGCGGAAGGTCCGGCAGGAGCACGTCCACCTGGGTCCCGCGGCCCGGCTCGCTGGCGATGGTCAGGCTGCCGCCGTGCTCGTCGACGACGGTCTGCACGAGGGACAGGCCGAGACCCACGCCGCGCACGCGGCGGCGGACCGTGTCCCGCGTCCGGTAGAAGCGCTCGGTGAGGTGCGCGAGCTCGTCCGCCGGGATGCCCGTCCCGTGGTCGACGACCCGGACGCGGACGCGACGGGTGGGTCCGTCGTCGTGCTCGCGCGTCACGCTCACGCGCACCTGGCTACCGGGCGGGCTGTGCTTCACGGCGTTGGTGAGCAGGTTCTCCACGACCTGCCCCAGCCGGCGCGCGTCGGACCGCAGGGGGACCTCGGGGTCGCCGTCCGCGACGATCTCGACCTCCGCCTGGTCCGCGACGGGCCGGTCGGCCACGACGACGTCACGGACCACGCGGACCACGTCCAGCTCCGTGGGCAGGAGGGAGAAGGCTCCGGAGACCACCTGTGCGCTGGTGAGCAGGTCCTCGACCAGCGTCTGGAGCTGGTGGGCGTTGCGCCCGACGACCTGGAGGTAGCGCTGCTGCTCGTCGTCCAGGGCCTCGGGACGCATGCCGAGCAGCTCGACGTACCCGAGGATCGACGCCAGCGGCGTCCGCAGCTCGTGGCTGACCAGGCCGATGAACGCGTCCTGCTCCTGCTCCGACTCGTAGCGCCGCGTGATGTCCGTCGCGACGAACAGGTAGCCCGCCGGGAGCTCGGGCGCGGCACCCGCGAGCGCCGGCCTCCGGGTCACGACCACCTCGAGCCGACGACGTGCGCCGTCGGGCAGCGTGTAGTCGCGCTCGTGCACCTCGGTACCGCCGTGCGCGGCGGCACCGACGGTCGTCGCGAGAACCGGTGGTGCGGCGCCGTCCGGGGCCCCGCCCCCGCTCGTCGCGGGCGGTTCCGCGCCGAGGAGGCCGACGACGTCCCGCCCGACGAGCGTGCTCGCACCCAGGCCGAGGATGCGCTCGGCGCCCGTGTTGGCGGACACCACCCGTCCCGCGACGTCGGTGGCGAGGAAGGCCTGCTCGGTCGCAGCGGCGAGGATCCCGGCCAGGGTGTCACGCGAGTCGCGGAGCCGCTCTGCCGTCGCGACCAGGTCGTCCCGGGCGTGTGCCAGCTGGACGGCCTGGCCCCGCGCGAGCGTCACGATGCCGTGGATGCCGAGCGCGAGCGTCGCGAGGATGAGGAACGTGACGACGGCGTGCAGGACCGGCTGCACCCGGCCGATGTCCGCGACGACCGGCACGAGGAGGACCACGGCGGCGCCCGCGAGCCCGATGGTGGGGCCGACCGATCCGGGCCGGAGCGCCAGGCTCGCGAGGGGGAGGACGAGCAGGATGTCGAGGGTCGCCGCCGGCAACCCGGCCCCGGCGTCGAGCAGGGCGATCGCGAGCATCTGGGCGAGCGAGCACGCGAAGCGCCACGAGACGGGCCACGTCTCCCAGCGACCGAGCGCCGCGACCACGAGCACCCCGGCCGAGAGCACGACCGCCGCGACCAGCAGCGCCGGGCGGGCCGGCTCCACCATCCACCACAGCGCCACGGCGGCGATCACCACGGAGAGCGTGATCGGCAGCTGGCGCAGCGCGACGGCGTCCTCGTCCGCCCAGCCGAGCCGCAGGACCGGGTACCGCTCGCCGAGCTCCGTGGGCGGCGCGCTCACCGTCCGCCGCCCACCCCATGACCCGAGTCGGCCCCCTGCCCGTCGACCGCCGGTGCGGCGTGGACCGCGTCAGGGTGCGCGAGCGTCTCGCTGGCGCGGACGGTCTCGAGCGGCTCTGCGTCGCGGGCCGGGCTGAACCTCGACCAGTACCGCGCGGTGGCCCGCACCACGTCCGGCTGCATGTACTCGCGGTGCGACTGGGACGCGAACGCGGCCAGCATCTCCAGCTTCGTGTCGACGAACCCGTCGACGTCGACGAAGCGGTTGGGTGCGAACTCGACCGTCGAGGAGGGGCTCTGGAAGCACCACAGCCCCGGGACCGCTCGCGCGGCGATCTGGACCGCCTCGTGCACGGCCCGGTGGTCCTGGTGGCGGTCGTGGATGCCGTGGGTGTAGATCCGGGTCGGGCTGACGTCACGGACGACGTCCTCGATCGCGGTGATCATCCCGGCCGCGGGGTCGAGCCTCGTGTCCGGGAAGTCGAGGTGCACGAGGCGCGCACCGACGACGGCGGCCGCCGCGGCCGCCTCGGAGCGTCGAGCCGAGGTCTCGCCACCGACCGCGCCGCCGGAGAGGACGAGGGTCACGATCTGGTCGCCCGCGGCGGCGTGCGCGGCGAGCGTGGCCCCCACCCCGATCTCGACGTCGTCCGGGTGCGCTCCGACGGCCAGGACGCGTTGCCGGGTCGCGGAGCGCAGGGCCCGGGCCTGCTGCGCGAGCCGGGTCGCACGCCGGACGAGCTCCTCCGTGACCACCGGCTTCACGAGGAAGTCGTCCGCGGACTCGCGCAGCGCGCTGATCGCGTGGTCGACGGTGGGGTAGGCGGTGACGATCATGACGCGCATCGCCGGGTCGATCGCCCGGGCCTCGGGCAGGAGGTCGAGCCCGGAACGGCCCGGCAGCTGGATGTCGCTGACGAGCACGTCGTAGCGCTGCCGCCGTAGCGCCGCGACGGCCTCGTCGACCGACTCGACGGAGTCCACCGACATCTTGCCGTAGCGCTCGAGCGTGATCCGCAGGAACTCCGCCGTGTCGCGGTCGTCCTCGAGGACGAGCACGCGGTACTTGTCTTCGGACACGCTTCCCCCTCTGCCGTGGCGGCCTTCCGACGACGCTACGCGTCAATCGGCGGCGTCGCCCGGCACGGTCCCGGCCGAGCGCGGGGGCGGTCAGCGGCGCGCGGGAGGGTCTGACGGCTCCACGACGACGCAGCGCACCGTCGCGAGGCGCCGGACGGCGCGCTCGAGGGCCCGCGTGCGGCGCGGCGTCGCACGGAACGTCACGACGATCCGGCCGGCCCGGCCGTCGCCGTCCACGGGTCCGGTCGCCAGCGAGTCGAAGCTCACGCCCCGCGTCGAGAACACGCCCGTGAGCGCGGTGAGCGTGCCCGGCTGGTCGAGCCCGTGCACGGTCGCGACCCACGACGTCTCCGCACCCCGGACCCCGCCCGGCGCCGCCCGGTCGCGCAGGTCCGTCCGGTCGGCCCGGTCCGTCCCGTCGCCCGCGTCGTCCCCGTCCCCCGAGCCGCCCTGCGGACCGTCGAGTCGTGCCGACGGCACAGGCACGGCGCTCCGCGCCGACCCGGACGCGGCGACGGTCGCAGCGATGCCGTCCGCCGCCTGCGCGAGGCGGCGCGCCTCGTCGTCGGGCAGCTCGTCGAGGAGGACCCGCGTCCAGCCGCCGGGGCCGAGCACGACGGGGACGCCGAGCACGCCGCGGTGCGGGTCGCCGTCAGGACCCGAGCGCGTCCCATCGAGCCGTCCGTCGAGCTCGCCGTCGAGGGCCACCTGCCCGGCGACGACGATCTCGCGCCCGTCGAGGACGACCTCGAGCAGGTCGACGGTCGCGCTGGCCGTCCCGGCGGGCGTCTTGGCGCCCGACTGGTGCGTCATCCAGGGCCGCGTGACGAGCCGTAGGTCCGCAGGCCACGTGTCGATGAGGTCGAACGCGGCACCCATGTCCGCCGCGGCGACGCGTGCGAGCTCGTCCTTCGCGGCCGCGATCTCGGCGGGCAGCGCGTCGAGCGTGCGACCCCTCCGCAGCGCCGCGACGGCGCGGGCCCGCTCGTCGGCGTCCAGACCGCTCACGCGGACCGTCGACCACAGCGGCACGGCGTCCTCGCCGTGCTGACCCCCGACGAACCCGCCGACGCGGTGCCGCCGCACGCCCAGCTCGACCGCGAGCTCGCGCCGGAACCGCAACGTGTCGAGCCACGCGCCCATCCCGAGCACACGGTGCCGCCCGAGACGCTCCGCCATGACGGCGACGCCGAGCTCCACGGGGTTGGTCACCACGACGACCACCTCGTGCCCCGACCCGTGGCGCGCGATGGCGTCGGCGTACTCCGCGAGCACGGCGCCGTTCGTGGCGGCGAGGACCCGGCGGTCGGGGTCGGCTCCCGTCCGGGCCGGGGGCGTGAGGCCCGCGGCGACGACGATCACGTCGGCCGTGACGTCCTCGGGGGAGTGCGCGACGTCGAGCAGGGGCGCGTGCTCGTCGTACGCGTCGACGAGGTCGGCGCGCAGCCCGTGCACGGCCCGTCCGGACGCCCCGCCCGCGCGTCCCACGAGCTGGAGCCGCGCCGTCGGCGGGAGCACCCGTCGCTCGACGATCTGCGTGCACACCTGCCGGCCGACGTCTCCCGTCGCCCCCACCACCGCTACGTCCACCCCGGCAGGCTACGTCCGGACCGACGAGCCCGGGAGATCTTCCTGTGCTCGGGCGAGGGCGCGCGCAAGAACCGCAACCTCGGCGTCAGGCGAAGGCGATGTCCGCCGCGGCGGCGACCATCTCGTCGAGGACCGCGGAGACGACCGGACGGGGCTCGTGGCGGGTCGCGCGGTGGCGTGCGACGAGGCGACGTGATCCGAGGCCGGGCAGGCCGACGACCGTGACGCCGTCGGGCACCTCGTCCGACGCGCCGCCCTCGACCGCGAGCGCCGGGAGCATCGCGACGCCGAGCCCGGCCGCGACGAGCGACAGCGCGACGTCGAAGTCGTAGTAGTTGTGGCGCGTGCGCACGGTCCCGCCGAGCCCGCGGGACAGACGGCGCAGGGCGCGCGCGGCGGCGGTGCCCGGCTCGGGGCCGAGCCAGACGACGTCGCGCACGTCGTCGAGACGGGTCGGGGTGGGCATGCTCGCCGGGACCACGAGCCGCCACGGCTCGTCCAGCAGCACGATCTCGCGCGTCCCGCGCGGCGCGGGGGAGTCGGCCTCGTAGTCCCGCTCCAGGAGCACGACGTCGAGCTCGCCCGCGCGCAGGAGGCGCAGCGCCTCGGTGGGCTCGCGCTCCTGCACGTCGAGCTCGATGCCCGGCGCCGTCTCCGCCAGTCGCCCGGCGACGGGCGCGACGACGGCGCGGATCGCCGTCTGGAACGACCCCACGGCGACGCGGCCGGTGACCTCGTCGCCCAGTGCCGCGAGCGCCTTGCGCGCCTCGACGAGCTCCGTCTCGATGCGCTCGGCCGTCTCGGCGAGCACGCGCCCGGCCGGTGTGAGGGTCACGCCGCGCGGTCCGCGGTCGAGGACGGCGACGCCCTCCTCGGCCTCGAGGCGCTGGATCTGCTGGGAGACCGCGGACGGGGTGACGTGCAGAAGGTCTGCTGCCGCGAGAATGCCCCCGCCGCGGTGCACGGCAAGGAGGAAACCAAGTCTGCGTGGGTCCGTCGCCATGTAGAGATGCTAAACGCCCGGTGCAGGATCCTTCGATTGTGCTGAAGCGCCGAAGGCCTCACACTTGTCGTGGCGCCGGTCGGTTACCTCCTCCTCCTTACGGGTCGGCGCCCGAGCTTCCGCACCACCGCGCCACCAGCCATCGGCCCGGAGCGCACAGCCACCGCAGCGTCGCGGTACCCCCCTCCACCCCTCTTCGTCACCGGAGTACCGCTGTGCCCGTCACCCTCGACGCGTTCGTCATGTTCCTCGGCTGGATCGGCGCCGCCGCCGGCGTCGTCGCCTACGCGATGGTCAGCCGCGGCCGCTGGGCCGCGTCGTCCGCCCCGTTCCAGCTCACCAACCTCACCGCCGCCGGCCTCATGGGCATGGTCGCGGCCGCGAACGGGGTGTGGCCGTCGGTGGCCGCCAACATCGTGTGGATCGTCATCGGCGTGCAGGCGATCGTCGTGCTCGTCCGCGCGCGGGCGCGCCGCCGCGCGACCGTCGTCGACGAGGCGACCCCTGCCGCGGTCGTCCCGGGCGCGGCCACGAGCGCCGTCCCCGACGCGGTCCTGCCCGACGGCGACCCCTCGCCGCGCGAGGTCGGGCTCGCCGCCTGACTACACCCCGGCGGGCGTGATCAGCCCGACCAGCAGCCCCATCACGAGCACGGTGACCAGCTCGTGCGCGGCGTTGAGGACCGTGAGCCCCGCCGGCCGACCCTCGAACGCGTCGTGCGTGACGAACCGCGCGGCGGTGAACCCCGCCCACAGCACGACGGCGGTCAGCAGCGCGTTGCCGAGGTAGCCACCGCCGTAGAAGGACCACGCGAGGTACGTCGCCCCCGCGAGCACCCACGCGGTGACGAAGCTGACCACGAGGGTCACGACGATCGGCACGACCGCGTCACGCCCCTCCCCGGACGGGTCGACCTTCGCGACGCGCATCCAGTACGTGCCGAACACCTTCGGCGTGTACCAGACCGAGCCCACGACCATGCTCGACACCGTCGCGGCCAGCACCGCCCAGTAGTTGATCTCCGGAACCATCGGGCCGCTCCCTCGCGTCGACGCCTTCGCTCGGAGCGTAGCGCTCAGGCGGTGGCGCCCGCCTGCGGTTCGACGACCACGTCGACCACGACCGCGCGGTGGTCGGACAGGCCCGTGTCGACGGCCGTCGCGGGGCCGAGGGCCCGGACCGTCGCCCGCCCGGGGGCGGAGTCGGCGAGCACGTGGTCGATCTGCCGCGCGGGCCGGTCGACGGGGTGGGTCAGCACGTCGGCGAGCGACGTGAAGCCGGTGATCTCCGCGGGCTCGGGCGCCCGCAGGTTGAGGTCGCCCAGCAGGACGAGCGGGCGGGGGAGCGGCGCGCAGGCCCCCGCGAAGGACCGGAGCTGGTCGGCCGTGAACTCGGGCCGGGACGTGGTGTGTGCCGTCACCACCGTCAACGGCCCCCACGGCGTCACGACGGCGGCGGCGAGCGCCGCGCGGGGCTCGTCCGGGACCACGCGGAACGGGACGAGGCGCGCGGCCCCGCGCGCCGCGCCGGGCACCCGGCGGCGGACGCGCGAGCGCCACGGCATCCGGTCGAGCTCGAGCCGCGACCACCGGGCGACCGGGAACCGGCTGACCAGCCCGATCCCGTAGGACGCGACGCCGGGCACGCGCCGCACCCCCGCTCCCGGTCGGGCCGCGCGGACCCACGCGCCGGAGACGCCGCGCAGCGTCGGGGAGAAGTGCCGGTGGTCGGCGCGGAGCGCCTCCGCCGCGACGGCGACGAGGTCGGCGCGCTGCGAGCGCGGCGAGTCGCGCTCGACCTCCTGCAGCGCGAGCACGTCCGCGTCGAGGTACGCGACCGCGCGCGCGAACCGCTCGACGTCGACCGTCCCGTCGAGCGCGGCGCCGTGCAGGGCGTTGAAGGTCGCGAGGCGCAGCGCGCCGTCGGGTCGCGGGGGGAGTCCGGGAGCGGCGGGGTCGGTCGGCACCGCACGATCCTCGCGCGAGCCCGCGACGGTCGCGACCAGACGCGTCAGAGGGTGCGTCGCCAGGCGACGATCCGCTCCACGGCCTCGGCGACCGTCGCCGGGGCCGCCGCGAAGGAGAGGCGCACCCAGTCGCCGCCCCGGACGCCGTCGAAGTCCGTGCCCGGGGTGAGCGCGACACCCGCCTCGGCGAGCAGGCGCTCGCACCACGTCACGGAGTCGAGCCCGTCCCCGGAGACGTCCGCGTAGACGTAGAACGCGCCGTCGGCCGGGGCGACGCGCGACCACCCGAGGTCGTCGAGCCGCGACAGCACGAGCTCGCGCGACGCCGCGTAGCGCGCGACGTTCTCCGCGGCGGCCGCGTACCCCTCGGGCGAGAACGCCGCGACGCCCGCGTGCTGCGCGAGCGCGGGCGGGGACAGCGCGACGTTCCCCGCGAGCGCGTCGACCGGCCCGACGAGCTCGTCCGGCAGCACGAGCCACCCCAGGCGCCAGCCCGTCATGGCCCAGTACTTCGAGAACGAGCTGACGACGACGGCGCCCTCGCCGACGTACCGCGCCGCGGTCGGCAGCGCCGCGGGAGAGGCGCCCGCCGCGTCGTCGTACGTGATGCCGTGGTAGATCTCGTCGCTCACGAGCCGGACGTCGTGGTCGGCGCACCACGCCGCGACGGCGTCGAGCTCGGCGGGCAGGATCATCGTCCCCGTCGGGTTCGCCGGGCTCGCGACGACCAGGCCGTCGAGGCCGCCGTCGTAGTACGCCTCCATGAGCTGCGACACCGTGGGCTGGTAGCGCGTCTCGGGCCCGCAGTCGAGCTCGACGACCTCGCAGCCCAGCGCCCGCAGGATGTTCTTGTAGGCGGGGTAGCCGGGGCGGGCCAGCGCGACGCGGTCGCCGACGTCGAACGCCGCGAGGAACGCGAGGAGGAACCCGCCGGAGGACCCGGTCGTCACGGCGACGCGCGCCGGGTCGACCTCGACGCCGTACCAGCGGTCGTAGTGCTCCGCGATCGCCCGACGCAGGGCCGGGACGCCGAGCGACTCCGTGTAGCCGAGGTCGCCGTGCTCCAGCAGCTCGATCGCCCGGCGGCGCACGACGTCCGACGCCCCCGTCGACGGCTCGCCCGCGCACAGGTTGAGGACGGACGCCCCCGCGTCGCGCAGGCGGTTCGCCTCCGCGAGCACCTCCATCACCGCGAACGGCGGCACGTGCGAGCGGCGCGAGACCTTCATCGACCCAGACATGGCCCCATCATGCCGGGTCCACCGGACCGGCCCGCTGCCGAGCCCGGCGTCGCAGGCACCGCACGATGCCGAACCCGGGGTTACGGGTGGATGCGGCGGGCGCGCAGCCCACAACCCCGGGTTCGGCGGGTCGGGTCATCCGTTCGGGGGACGCGCCGCCGTCGGGCGACGGGGTCGGATGGACGGCATGACCGAGGACGCGTGGGACGACGGCACCGACGACCGGGCGAGGGACGGTCGCGCTCGGGAGGGTCGCGGGCACGAAGGCCGCGCCGAGGCGTTCCGGCCGGTCCGGGGGTGGGGCGTCCTGTGGCGCAGCGCGTTCGTGCTGTGGCACGGCGGGCACGAGTACGTCGTGGACGTGGACTTCCTCGACTGGGACGAGCGCATCCGGCTCTACCGCGACCGGCGCCTCGTCGACGAGCAGCGGTCCCGGGCGCGCTTCGACCTCCCCGGTGTACGGATCGAGGCACGGATGAGCCTCTACGGGATGCGGTACGTGCGCGCCGTCGACGCCGTGGGAGACGTCCACGACGTCCCGCCGATGCCCGGGACGGCCGAGGCGTGGCGGGACCGCATGGACCGCGAGCGCCCGACGGCGAGCCGCGCCGTCGGCGTCGCCGCGTGGGTCGTGCTCGTGGTCGCGCTCGTGACGCAGGTGCCGCAGCTGCTCGACCTCGTCTCCGGGTTCACGGGCTGGACGCCGCCGTTCGTGCCCGACCTGCCGCCCTCCGTGAACACGGTGCTGTCCGTGGCGGGGGTGGTCGCCGCCGTCGACCGCGGGCTGCGGCGCCGCTACCACCCGCTCCTGGACGGCTGACCACCCGCTCGTCCCGCGCCGCCGCGCGTGCCTAGGGTGGACGAACGCCGACAGAGGAGGTTCTCGTGTTCCGACGACGGTCCCGCAGCACCCCCGACGACGACCCGGTCCGGCGCGCCGCGCAGTACCGGGTCGACCGCGAGACCGCGCGCGAGGAGTCGGAGCGCGAGGACCCGGGACGCGGGGACGTGCCCGGTCCCGCCGGGCACGACGCGCCCGCCGCCGGGTCCCGGGCGACCGACGACGACGCTGCGCCTCGCGGTCCGCGCCGTGTACGACCTGAGGACCGCGCGATGTACGTCGACACGGTGATCGACCAGGCCATCCGCCGGGGAGAGTTCGACGACCTCCCGCTCGCGGGCAAGCCGATCCCCGGGCTCACGGGGACGCACGACCCCGACTGGTGGCTCAAGGCGGTCATCGAGCGCGAGCAGCTCACGGGTCTCGGCCCTCCGGCGATGCTGCTCAAGCAGGAGGACCGAGAGCTCGACGACCGGCTCGACCGAGAGCTCGACGAGACGACCGTCCGCGAGATCCTCACGGACTTCAACGCGCGGGTCGTCGACGCCCGCCGCCAGCTCCTGGGCGGCCCGCCCGTGGTCACGCCGACGCGCGACGTCGAGCACGAGGTCGCCCGCTGGCGCGCGCGCCGCACCTCCCGCTGAGCACCGCCACCAGCTTCGCCGCCCCGCTCGCGAACCCGACGACCGGCGCGCGACCGGCCGCCCGCGCGCCTAGGGTCGGGCGCATGGCCGACTGGCAGCCCGACGTCCTCGGGGAGGACTACGAGCAGCTCACGCTGCCGCTCGCCCCCGACGACGAGGGCGACGTCGTCGCCACGCTCGTGCGCCGCCGTCGGGCCGGGGGAGACGACGCGGACGGGACCGGCCAGCACCTCGACGTCCTGTACGTCCACGGCTGGTCCGACTACTTCTTCCAGACCGAGCTCGCCGACTTCTGGGAGGCGCACGGCGCGCGGTTCCACGCGCTCGACCTGCGCAAGTACGGGCGCAGCCTGCGCCCCGGCCAGACGCCGGGGTACGTCACGGACCTCGCGACGTACGACGAGGACATCGAGGCCGCCCTCGCGGCGATCGGCCACCGTGGGCACGGGCGCTCCCCGCGCGAGCTCGTGCTCATGGGCCACTCGACGGGCGGCCTGACCCTGAGCCTGTGGCTCGCCCGGAACCCCGGCCGCGCGGCGGCGCTCGTCCTCAACAGCCCGTGGCTGGAGTTCCAGACGCGCGAGGTGGGTCGCCTGCTCCTCGAGCCCGTCATCGGCGCGCGTGCGCGTCTCACGCCGACGCGGCCGCTGCCCAACGTCGACCTCGGCTTCTACACGCGCTCGGTGAGCAAGGACTTCGACGGCGAGTGGTCGTACGACCTCGCGTGGCGCCCCCAGCACGGGTTCCGCACCACGCCCGCGTGGCTGTCCGCCGTCTTCCGCGGGCAGCAGACGGTCGCGCGCGGCCTGTCCATCGGGGCGCCGGTGCTCGTGCTGCTCTCCGCCCGCAGCACGCTGCTGCCGCGCTGGGCGCCCGAGATGATGCACACCGACACGGCGATCGAGGTGGACGGCGTCGCGCAGCGGTCCGTCCAGCTCGGCGACCTCGTCACGGTCGTGCGTCTCGACGGCGCGCTGCACGACGTCGTGCTCTCGGCCCGGCCCGTGCGCGCGCTCGCGTACGGACGGATCGCGCAGTGGGTCGGCGCATACCTCCCGCGTCCCACGCCCGTCGTGCCCGACGACGACCGGGCACCCGCGCCGGACGACGCACCACCGGCGCCAGGCGGCCCGGGCCCGCTGCTCTCCCGCCTCGGCGCGGGCGCGCACCGCGCCGGGCGCGCGGTCGCGCGCACGGTCGGCGCCGCCGTCGGGACGTTCCGCGGCACCCGGGCCGGCCGCCGGCTTCCGGGCAACCCGACCCGGTCGTAGCGGAGCAGCGCACCGCTCCGGGTGGTCGGAGTGGTCGTCGACCGGCCACGCCCGAGCCCTACCCCCTCGGGTGGGCGGCTCCGGTCCACGAGTCGTACCGCCGGTGGATCCCGGGGCGGCGGCGCGGCGATACCGTCGGCGGCGTCGTGCGTGGGTGGTCAGCAGAAGGAGTAGTCGACGTGTTTCGCGAGGTCCCCGTCCTTCCCGTCGTGATCCCCCTCGGGGCGGTGATCCTGGCCGTGCTCGTCTGGCGGTCGTCCCGGGCGGGCCGGCTCACGCTGCCACGGGCCGCCGTCGCGCTCGCGCTCGCGGTCTACGCCGCCGGTGTCGTCGCGAACACCGTGTTCCCGGTCTTCCTGGACAAGCCGGTGAGCAGCGCTCCGTGGAGCGCTCACCTGGCGCTCGTGCCCTTCGTGGACTACGAGGTCGCCGACGCCGCGACGAACGTCCTGGTGTTCGTGCCGCTCGGGGTGCTCGTGCCGCTGATCCTCACCAGGGTGTCGTGGTGGCGGGTCGTCGTCGCGGCGGCCGCCTTCAGCCTGGCGATCGAGCTGACCCAGCTCGTCACGGCGCACCTGCTGGGCGGCGGCCACATCGCCGACGTCGACGACCTGATCTTCAACGTCGTGGGCGGCGTGCTCGGCTTCGCCCTGTACACCTGGCTGTCGCGCGTGCCCGCACTGGCCACCCTCCTCGACCGCTTCCGCTGGTCGCGGCCGCCGGAGGCTCAGCCGTCGAGGCGAGCGCGGACGAAGTCGACGATCCCGTCCGCGGCGGCCTCCACCTCGGCCAGGCAGTCCTCGAAGTCCTGCTGACCGCCGTACCAGGGGTCGGCGATGTCGAGCACGTGCTCGGGCTCGTCCGGTCCGACGCGCGGTGCGGCCGGGTCGAACGAGCGGTACATCCGCACCGGGCCGGCGCCGTCGAGGCGGCGCAGGGCGCGGGCGTGCTGGGACGTCATCGCGAGCACGAGGTCCCGCGCAGCGAGGTCGCCCGCGCGCACCTGGCGGGCACGATGGGTCCCGTCGACGACGTACCCGTGCTCGGCGAGGACGCTGCGCGCACGGCGGTCGATCGGGTTCCCCCGCTCCTCGTCGCTGATCCCCGTCGAGTCGACGACCACGCGGCCGCCGAGCCCGGCCGCCTCGAAGCGGTCGCGCAGGACCAGCTCGGCCATCGGGGACCGGCAGATGTTGCCGGTGCAGACGGTCATGACGCGGTAGGGCCCGGGGGCCTCGGCACTGGTCATGGGCCCATTCTGCGCGAGGCGCGCGCGGTCCTCACGTGCGGTCCGTCGCCGGGCGACCCGCGACCGCCGCGTCTACCGTGAGGGGATGATGATCGGGGCGAGGTCGGGGCGGATCGCCGTGACGGGCGCGAGCGGGCTCCTGGGGTCGAAGCTCGCGTTCCGCCTCGCCGCCGAGGGCGCGGCGCAGCGCCTCGTCGTGCGCGACGCCGCACGCGCGCCCGGCCTCGGCGACGACCCGCTCCCGGAGTCGGACGTCGCCGTCGTCGGCGGGTACACCGACACGCGCGGGATGGTCGCGGCGTTCACGGACGTCGACACCGTGTTCCTCGTCTCCGCCCGGGAGGACCTCGACCGCGTCGCGCAGCACCGCGCGGCGGTCGACGCCGCCATCGCCGCCGGGGTCGGGCACATCGTCTACGTGTCGTTCGTCGGGGCGGCGCCGGACGCCGTCTTCACGTTCGCGCGCGACCACTGGCGCACCGAGGAGTACATCCGCGCGACGGGGGTGCGCCACACGTTCCTGCGCGACAACCTCTACCACCGCGGGCTCGCGCTCATGGTCGGCGACGACGGCGTGATCCGCGGCCCCGCGGGCGACGGACGGGTCGCGTCCGTGTCGCACGACGACATCGCAGACGTCGCGACCGTCGTCCTGCTCGACGCGGACGCGCACCGCCACGACGGGGTGACCTACGACATCACCGGGCCCGAGGCCCTGACGCTCGCCGAGGTGGCCGACGCCCTGTCGTCCGCCGCCGGGCGAGAGATCGTCTACCACGCGGAGACGCTCGAGGAGGCCTACGCGTCCCGCGAGCGGTACGGGGTGCCACGGTTCGAGGTCGACGGGTGGGTGTCGTCGTACACGGCGATCGACGCGGGCGAGCTCGCGCACGTGAGCGACACCGTCCCCCGGCTCGTCGAGCGCCCCGCGCAGTCGTTCGCCGCGTGGCTCGACGACTACCCCGAGGAGTGGGCACACCTGCGTCCCGCCTGATCCTGGCGCGCCACCGCTCGGCGTCTCACGCCGTGCGCGAAAACCCCTGGCGCGGTCCGCGGGGGCGGACGTACCGTCGTCGTACACGCGAAAGGAGGTGGTCCTGGAAGTGAAGATTCTTCGGACTCGTGAGGTGGTTGCGCGCTAGTCGTCGCGCAACCGATCCAGCAACGGACCGGATGCGGTGAGCCCGTGAACCGGGCGGGGTCTCCCGAGGGGAGGCGCCCGACGGCGAGCGAGTACCACGCAACCACCGGAGCCCGCGGGCGTCGTGCCCTCGTCCAGCACGACAGGAGGAAACCTCCAGCCCGCGGGCTTCTCGCTGCCCGCGCCCCGACGCTGAGTGCATGAAATAGTCGCGTCCGGCACGTCCGGACGCGACTATTTCATGCACTCACGCCGGGGTGAGGTGGGGTTCGACGAGCTCGACGTAGCGGCGGGAGAGGGTGGCCACGACGTCGGGGCCGGGAGCGGCCCAGACGTCGGCGTTGAAGATCTCGACCTCGACGTCGCCCGTGTAGCCCGCCTGGGCGACCGAGCGCGTGAACGCGGTGAAGTCCACGTGGCCGTCGCCCATCATGCCGCGGCCCAGGAGAGTGTCCGCCGGGAGCGGGGTGATCCAGTCGCACACCTGGTAGCTGACGATCCGACCCGCGGCGCCCGCCCGGGCGATCTGGTCGTGGACCTTCGGCTCCCACCACAGGTGGTACGTGTCGACGACGACGCCCACCTCCTCGGGCGCGAACGGCTCGGCGAGGTCGAGGGCCTGCTCGAGCGTCGAGACGACGCCACGGTCCGCGGCGAAGATCGGGTTCATGGGCTCGATGCCGAGCGTCACGCCCGCGTCGCGCGCGGCCGGGACGAGGGCGGCTATCGCCTCCGCCGCGCGCGCCCGTGCACCGATCAGGTCGCGGTCGCCGTCGGGCAGGCCGCCCGGGACGAGGACGAGCGTGGGCGCCCCGAGCGCGGCCGTCTCGGCGATCGCGGCGAGGTTGCTCGCGTGGGCCGCGGCACGCGCGTCCGGTTCGCTCGCGGTGAAGAAGCCGCCGCGGCACACGGACGACACCCGCAGCCCGGCGTCGCGCACCCACCGCACGGCGGTGTCGAGCCCGACCTCCGCGACGGGCTCGCGCCAGACCCCGATCGCCGGGAGCCCGGCGGCGACGCAGCCGTCGATCGCCTCGCGCAGCGACCAGTGCGCCGTCGTGCGCTGGTTCAGGGAGAGCCGCGCGAGCCGAGGATCGCCGGGCTCCGGCGTCGGCACCCGCGCGGCCACCCCGTTCGGCACGTCCACGAGACCCGCCCCGCCGAGCAGGTGGTCCTGGTCCGTCCCGCCACCAGGACGAGCCGAGACCACCTGGTCGGCGGGCAGGATCACCTGGTCGGCGGAAGACCGGGGCCCGGAGGACGGGAACTCCGAGATCTCCGTGCTCATGCGACCACCTCGCCGACGTCGGCCCGGGCGGACGCGGCCGCGGCGGACGCCGCTGAGCTCGTTCCGGAACCGATCTCGGTGCCGGTCTCGATGCCGGTCTCGATACCTGCCGCTGCGAGGACGAGGCCGAGGCGGTGCGCGGCGAGCTCGGGGTCCGGGAGGAGCCGGGCCTCGTTCGCGAGCTCGAAGGCCCGCGCGAGGTGCACGACGCTCCGGGCCGACTGCAGGCCGCCCACCATGGTGAACCCGGGCTGATGACCCGACAGCCACGCGAGGAACGCGATGCCGGTCTTGTAGTAGTACGTCGGCGCCTCGAACACGTGGCGCGAGAGCGAGAGCGTCGGGGCCATCTCCGCGTCGTAGCGGTCGACGTCGCCCTCGTCGAGCGCCGCGAGCGCGGCGGAGGCGGCGGGCGCGACGGCCGCGAACGCGCCGAGCAGCGCGTCGGAGTGCCGCTCGCCGTCACCCCGGATCAGCTCGGGATAGTGGAAGTCGTCGCCGGTGTACAACCGGACACCCTCGGGAAGTACGGCGCGTAGCCCGACCTCGTGCGCCGCCGAGAGCAGCGACACCTTGACCCCGTCGACCTTCGCGGCGTGGGCGCGCACGAGGTCGACGAACGTCGCGGTCGCGGTGTCGACGTCCCCGGACCCCCAGTAGCCGCGCAGGTTCGGGTCGAACGCCTCGCCGAGCCAGTGCAGCACGACCGGCTCGCGCACCTGGGACAGGATCGCGTCGTACACGCGCACGTAGTCGTCGGCCGACGCCGCGACCCGCGCGAGGTGGCGCGACGCCATGAGGACGACCTGCGACCCCGTGCCCTCGACGAACTCGACCTGCTCGGCGTACGCGCCGATCACGTCGTCCACGGTCCGCAGGTCATCAGGCGCCCGGTGGTCGGTCCCCGCGCCCGACGCGATGCGCGCTCCCAGCTCGTGCGCCTGCGCCGCGCTGCGCGACACGAGCTCCTGGACGGCGGGCCAGTCGAGACCCATGTTGCGCTGCGCGGTGTCCATCGCCTCGGCGACGCCCAGCCCGTACCGGAACAGGTGCCGCCGGAACGCGAGCGTCGAGTCCCAGTCGACGACGGCCGGCGCGCCGGGGACGTTCTCGCCCCGCGGGTCCGCGACCACGTGCGCCGCCGCGAACGCGACGCGCGACGCGTACGGGCCGGGGTGGTCCGCCCACTCCCGGGGCGCGCGCAGCTCGACGAGCCGCGTGCCGCCGCCGGGCAGCGGGATCCGCACCCCGCGGGGGCCGCTCACGCCCCCGCCCCGGACGCCGGGCCGCCCACGGCCTCGGACCCGGGGGACGGCGAAGCGCCGAGCTCCACCCGACGACCCTCGCGCGACGAGGTGTACCCCGCGTCCACGAGGCGCAGGCCACGCACGCCGGCGTCGAAGTCGTAGGGGTGCGGGCGCCCGGCGTGGACGTCGCGCAGGAACTCCTCCCACTGCGCCCGGAACCCGTTGACGAACTCCTGGTTGTCCGGGATCTGCTCCCACTGGGCACGGAAGTCCTGGTCGGTGGGCAGGTCCGGGTTCCACACGGGCTTGGGCGTGCGGGCACGCGGCTGGATGCGGCACCCGAAGAGGCCGGCGACCGCCGACCCGTGCGTGCCGTCGACCTGGAACTCCACGAGCTCGCCCCGGTCCACGCGCACCGCCCACGACGAGTTCACCTGCGCGAGGATCGGCCCGTCCGCCCCGGCGAGCTCGAAGATCCCGTACGCCGCGTCGTCGGCCGTCGCGGCGTAGGGCTTGCCGTGCTCGTCCCAGCGCTCGGGGATGTGGGTCACGGCCTTCGCCATGACCGCCTCGACCGGCCCGAACAGGTTCTCCAGCACGTAGTTCCAGTGGCAGAACATGTCGAGGACCATCCCGCCGCCGTCCTCGGCGCGGTAGTTCCAGCTCGGGCGCTGCGCGGGCTGCCAGTCGCCCTCGAACACCCAGTACCCGAACTCGCCGCGGACGGACAGGATGCGGCCGAAGAACCCGCCGTCGATGAGCCGCTTCAGCTTGAGCAGGCCGGGCAGGTACAGCTTGTCGTGCACGACGCCGTGGATCACCCCGGCCGCGCGCGCCGCCTCGGCGAGCTCCTCGCCCTCGGCGACCGACTCCGCGATCGGCTTCTCCGTGTACACGTGCTTGCCCGCCGCGAGCGCCTTGAGGATCGCCTTGGTGCGCTCGGACGTGACCTGCGCGTCGAAGTAGATCGTGGCCGTCGGGTCCGCGAGCGCCGCGTCGAGGTCGGTCGTGTACTCGGCGACGCCGTGGCGGGCTGCGAGCTCCGCGAGCTTGGCGCGGTTGCGCCCCACGAGCACGGGCTCCACCTGGAGGCGCGTGCCGTCGTCGAGCTCGACGCCGCCGTCGTCCCGGATCGCGAGGATCGAACGCACGAGGTGCTGGCGGTACCCCATGCGCCCGGTCACGCCGTTCATGACGATGCGCACGGTGCGGGTGGTCGGTCGGTCGCCCCCTGCGGCGTCCGTGGTCTGGCTGGTCATGCGGGCGGTCATCCGTTCTGCGAGAGCGAGCGCTCGGCGGGCCGACCGCCGAGGTAGAGCTCGGAGAGCTGGGGGTCGGCGAGGAGCTCGGGCGCGGGCCCGGTGATGTGCACGCGCCCGAGGTCGAGCACGCACCCGACGTCCGCCGTCTCGAGCGCGCGACGCGCGTTCTGCTCGACGAGCAGGACCGCGACGCCGGCGTCGCGCATGCGCACGACCTGCTCGAACACCGTCGACGTCGTCTTGGGGTCGAGGCCCATCGACGGCTCGTCGAGCAGCACGACCTCCGGGCTCACCATGAGCGAGCGCGCGAACTCGACCTGCTTCTGCTGGCCGCCGGACAGCAGGCCCGCGAGCTGCTTCCACCGCTCGCCCACGATGGGGAAGAGGTTCTGCACGAACGCCACGCGCTCCGCGATCTTCTGCTTGTCGCGCAGGGTGTAGGCGCCGAGGAGCACGTTCTCCGCGACCGTCATCTCGCGGAACACGCTGTGGCCCTGGAGCACGTGCGCCAGACCGGACGTGAGCATCTCCTGCGGTCCCTGGCCCGTGACGTCGCGCCCGCCGACGAGGATGCGGCCCGATCGCGGCTTGAGCAGCCCGCTCGCGACCTTGAGCACCGTCGACTTGCCCGCGCCGTTGGGCCCGACGAGGCACACGACCGTGGCCGCCGGGACCTTGATGGTCAGCCCGCGCAGCACCATCGCCGCGCGGCCGTACCCGGCCTGGATGTCGTCCAGCTCGAGGAGGTACTCCTGCTTCGCCCCCGTCCCGGGGGTCGGGTCAGACACCAAGGTAGGCCTCCAGCACTCGCGGGTCGGCTTGCACGACGGCGGGGGTGCCCTCGGCGATCGGCCGGCCCCGGTCGAACACGATGACGTGGTGGGACAGGCTCATGACCATGTCCATGTTGTGCTCGACGACGAGGAACGTCTTGCCCTCGGCGTTGAGCTCCTGCACGAGCGTCCCGATGCGCCCGATGAGCGCCGGGTTCACGCCGCCCGCCGGCTCGTCGAGCATGATCGTGTCCGGGTCGCCCATGAGGACGCCCGCGAGCTCGAGCAGCTTCTGCTGCCCGTAGGACAGGTTGCGTGCCTCGACGTTCTCCAGGTGGTCGATGCCGACGCGCACGAGCAGCGCGCGCGCCTTGTCGATCTCCTCGGGGTTGCGCGCCCCGCCGAGCAGCTCGCGTACCTTGGTGCGCCGGACCGCGACGAGCATGTTCTCGAGGACGGTCATGCGCGGGAACACGCGGCAGAGCTGGAAGCTGCGCCCGATCCCGGCGCGCGCGATCTTGTGCGGCGCGCGCCGCGTGATGTCCTCGCCGCGGAACGTGACCGTGCCGGAGTCCGGCTTGATCATGCCCGTCACGCAGTTGAAGAACGTCGTCTTGCCCGACCCGTTCGGGCCGATGAGCGCGTTGATCTTGCCGTGGTGGAACGTGACCGTCGCGTCGCGGACGGCGTGGACGCCGCCGAACGACTTGGTGAGGCCGGCGGTCTCGAGGTTGCGGGTCGTCGGGGGTGCGGTCGTCGCGCTCATCGGTCCTTCTCCTCTCCCGTGGCCTCCGCGGTCGGGTCACCGTCCGCGTGCTGTCCCTGCTGCACGACGGCGGCGGTCGGCTCTCCGGTCGGCTCCGTGGCCGGTTCGCCGGCCGCGGCGCGGTTGCGCTCGAGGAGCTCGGCCGCGGTCATCTCGCGGATCGAGGAGTCCTGCGGGCCGAAGCGCTTGAAGAGGGCCTGGGCCGCGGGGATGATCCCGTCCGGCATGAAGAGGACGACGACGCCGAGCAGCAGGGCGGTGGCGACGAGGTGGAACTGCGTGTCGCCGAACTCGAGCTTGAAGTACTCCAGGCCCGTGCCGACGACGACGGCGCCGAGGAGCGGGCCGAAGAGGTGCCGGACGCCGCCGAAGAGGGCCATGAGCACCATGTAGGAGCCGAGCATGATGGAGAACTGGAAGATCGGGTCGAGGTCGCCGAACCACAGGGCGTACATGCCGCCCGCGAGGCCGGTGAAGGTCGCGGAGACGACGTAGGCGACGAGCTTGTAGTTGCGCGTCGGGACGCCGAGCGCCTGGGCCTTGTCCTCGTCCTCGCGGATCGCCTTGAGCCCGGTGCCGAAGCGCGAGCGGTCGATCGCCCACCACGCGACGAGCATGACGACCAGCAGAGCGGCGAACAGGTAGAAGAACGTGCGGTGGTGCTCGGGCCGCAGCAGGTCCGGGAAGGGGCGCGGGACGACGAGGCCGTCGGACCCGCCCGTGAAGGATCCCCACGCCTGGAAGACGAGCAGCAGGATGAGCACGAACGAGATCGACACGATGACGAACGACGCGCCGCGCACGCGCAGCGCCGCGATCCCGACGGGGATGGTGATGAGCAGGACGAGCGCGCCGGCGACGAGCCAGGCGACGAAGCTCGGGAGCCCGAGGTCGCGGATCAGCAGGCCCGTGCCGTAGGCGCCGAGCCCGAAGAACGCGGCGTGCCCGAGCGAGACGTAGCCCGTGAAGCCGCCCATGAAGTTCCAGGCGGTCGCGGTGCACGCATAGCTGAGGACGACGATGCCGGCCGACAGGATGTAGGCGTTCGGCGCCATGGTCGGGAAGGCCAGGACGAGCACGGCCAGGACGACGAGCGCGGCGAGGCGGACGACGCGGCCCCAGGGGCGGCGTGCGGTGGGTGCGACGACGGCCGAGGCCGTGCCTGCGCCGTCGGGCACCGCGCGGGCGGCCGCGCGGCGGCTCGCGGGACGGGTGTCAGAAGCGTTGGGCAAGGCGACCTCCGAAGAATCCCTGGGGCCGCAGCATCAGCGTCGCGAACAGGGCGACGTAGAAGATGGTCTGCGCCCACGTGGTGCCGAGCGGCACCTGGAGCAGGCTCTGGCCGATGCCGAGGACCATGGCGGCGATCGCGGCGCCCGGGATGGAGCCCAGGCCGCCGACGACGATGATCGCCATGAGCGGGCCGATCCAGTGCCAGTGCAGCGACGGGTAGATCGTCGCGTCGAGCGACAGCGCGGTCCCGCCGATCGCGGCGGTCGCGAGGCCGAGGCCGAAGCCGTAGCCCGCGACGCGGTCGGTCTTGATGCCGACGAGCTGCGCGGCCTCGCGGTGCTGGATCGTCGCGCGCAGCGCCTGGCCGAACCGGCTGTGCTTCATGAGCAGGTACAGCAGCGCGAGGGAGAGCGCCGCGAGCCCGAAGGCCACGAGCTTCACGACGGCGATCCGCGCCCCGAAGAACTCGATGCTCGCGCCCGAGTACGGGAGCTGGATGCGCCGCTGCGTGCCGCTCCAGACGAAGCCGATCATGCCCTCGATGAAGAGCGCGACGGCGAACGTGAGGAGGACGGACATCATCGTGAGCGTCGCGGGTCGCAGGCGCGTGATGAGCAGGCGCTGCATGCCCACGCCGACGAGGAAGAACAGCGGCACGGTGATGACGAGCGACAGCAGCGGGTCCATGCCGGTCTGCTGGTTGAAGAACCAGGCGAGGTACGCGGCGAGGATGAGGAACGCCGAGTGGGCGATCATCACGACGCGCATCACGCCGAAGTACAGGGTGAGGCCCGCTGCCAGGAGGGCGTAGAGCCCTCCCAGCAGCACGCCGAGCACGAGGCTCTGGAAGAGGAGCGTTCCTGTCACGAGGTGATCACCAGGCCGGCTTGGGGAAGACGAAGTCGGCTTCCTTGGCGTCCTGCGGCAGGACGATCTGGATCTCGCCGTCCACGTACTGCTGGATGAGGTGGGCGCCCTGCGGCTTGCCCGTCTCGTCCCAGGTCAGCGGCCCGACGACGGTCTCGACCTCGTTGCTGCGCAGCCACGAGACGAGCTCCTGCTGGCAGTCGCCCTGCTCGGCGCAGCCGACGGCCTCGACCGCGGCGGCGACGACCTGGCCGGTCGTGTACGCGTTGGCCTCGTCCTCGCCGGGCGGGTTGCCGTGCAGCTCCGTATAGCGCTCGACGAAGTCGACGTTGGACTCCCAGCTCGCGGTCTCGGTGTAGCCGGTGGGCGAGAGGATGCCCTCGGTCTTCGATCCGATCGCCGCGGAGAACTCCGGGTTGGTCGGCGCGGTGGAGAACGCCGCGAGCTGCGGCTGGTAGTTGAGCTGCTGGAGCGCCACGATGAGGTTCACCGCGTCCTGGTACTGCGTGCCGCCGATGACCATGTCCGCGCCCGAGTCGTTGATCTTCGCGGCGATCGAGGAGAAGTCGGTCGTGTTGGGCGGGTAGACCTCGTCGACGACGATCTCGAGACCGGCGTCGGCGAGCTTGTCGCGCAGGCCGTAGGCCGTGCCCTGGGCGAAGGGGTCGTCCATCGAGGCCACCGCGACGGTCTGCGGACGCTCGCCCTCGGGCATGTCGAGGATGTGGTCCGCGAGGTAGTTGTAGTGGTCGTCGGCGACGGCGGGGGCGGCGTAGAAGAGGTTCTCGAAGCCCTGCTCGAAGACCTCGTTCGCGGCGCCGGCCGGCTCCACGAAGAGCATCCCGTACTCCTCGGCGACGCGGGCGCTCGGCACGACGAGGCGCGTGGAGAACGGCCCGAACACGAGGTCGACCTCGTCCTGCGCGATGAGCGCCTCGTAGTCCTGGACCACGCGGTCCGCGTTGGACTGGTCGTCGAGGATCTTGAGCTCGACCTGTCGCCCGAGGAGGCCCCCGTCCTCGTTGACGAACTGCGCCCACGCTTCGTAGCCGCGCTGGACGCCCTTGCCGGGCTCGGAGAAGTCGCCGGTGAGGGGGAGGGAGATACCGACGACGATCGGGTCGTCGGACCCGCCGCCTCCGCCCTCGCCGTCGGACCCGCCGGAGCACGCCGTGAGGACGAGCGCCGTCGCGGACACGCCGGCCGCGAGAGCGAGCGCGCGGCGTGAGCGGGGGCGGGTGGACATCCGTGGAGTCGACCGAGAATGCATGGACGTGACTCTCCCTACTTCGTCGTAGTGAAGACCTGAGGCCGTACTGCTCCGTACGAGACTGCCTGTTTGCGAAAGCGCTTTCGTAAGCGCTTCCGCTAGAGTACGGTGCGGACAGCGGATGTGGCAAGCGTCACGTCGGGGAGGGCCCTCGGGCCGCCGACCGGGCGACGCACGGACGAGCGGAGCAGGGGTGCGTCGAGAGGGTCGGGCCACGAAGGGTCGCAGCGCGCTGCGGCTGGTCGACGTCGCCGAGCGCGCGGGCGTGTCGCTCGCGACCGCGTCGCGCGCGCTGTCGGGCAGCGACGGCGTCTCGGAGGTGCTCGCGGAGCACGTCCGCGAGGTCGCGACGGAGATGGGCTACATCGCCAACCCGCACGCCCGCACGCTCGCGGGCGGCACCACGTCGGTCGCGGGGCTCCTGGTCTACGAGATCGGCGACCCCTACTTCTCCGAGATCGCGAGCGGCGTCGTGCGCGTCGCGACCGAGCACGGCTGGAGCGTCCAGATCAGCCACACCGAGCGCGAGCCCAGCGCCGAGGTCACGCAGATCCGGCTCATGCGCGCGCACCGCGTGGGCGTGATCCTCGTCGCCGGGTCCGGGTACGTCGAGCCCGCGATGGAGGCCGACGCCGCGCGCGAGCTCGAGGCGTTCCAGGAGGCCGGGGGCCGGGTCGTCGTCATCGGACGCCACCACCTGCACAGCGACGCCGTGCTCCCGGACAGCGAGGCAGCGGCCGCGAGCCTCACGGACCACGTCCTCGGCCTGGGCCACCGGCGCCTCGCGATCGCCGCCGGGCCCGAGCGGCTCACGACCGTCGCCGACCGCACCGCCGGCATCCGGAGCGCGGTCGCGGCCCACGGCCTCGACCCGGACGACCTGTTCGTCGTGCACGCGCCCTTCACGCGCGAGGGCGGGCGCGACGCCACGCAGCGCATCCTCGCCCAGCGCCCGGACACGACGGCGATCCTCGCGCTCAACGACGCCATGGCCACGGGAGTGCTCTCGCTCCTGCGCGAGCGCGGCGTCGTCGTGCCGCGCGACATGTCCGTCACGGGGTTCGACGACATCCAGGTCGCCCAGGACCTCGCGCCCGCGCTGACCACGGTGCGCCTCCCCATGAGCGAGATAGGCGCGACGGCGTTCGAGCTGGCGCTCCGGCCGCCGTCGGGCCGCCCGCGCCGCAAGCGCACCGACCACGAGCTCGTGGTCCGCGACTCGACGGCCCCACCCCGCCCGAACACCCCGTGAGTGCATGAAATAGTCGCGCCATCGGCGTCCGGACGCGACTATTTCATGCACTCACGCCAAAGGGCTTGCGGGCCACGACGAGGAAGCGCGGGGCCTCGTCGACGAACTCGTGGCCGGCGGCGAGGTGCAGGTGCAGCGCGCGCAGCGGCGCCTCGTACCGGGCGACCGCCTCGGGGGACAACGACGCGAGGTCGGGCACCTGCCACGCGATGAGCTTGAGGTACCAGAGCACGGACGACAGGTCGCGGAAGCGGCGCAGCCCCTCGTGCTCGCGCGCGACGTCGACGACGAAGCCCGCGTCCCGCAGCACCTCGACCGCCGCCTCGAGCGTCACCGAGTCCGGGTCCCACGGGAGCTCCGTGCCGAGCGCGGTGTTGAGGCGCAGGCCGTCGCGGGTGTCGACCTGCTGCGTGAGGAACACCCCGCCCGGCTCGAGCACGCGCAGCACCTCGTCGGGGTCGAACTCCTCGTGCCGGTCCAGCACGACCGCGAACTGGCCGTCGAAGAACGGCAGGAGCTGCTCCTCGTCGCCCTCGACCGGCCGGACGTCGACGCCCAGGGGCTCGAGCCGGCGTCGGGCCACGGGCAGGTTGGGCGCCCAGCCCTCCGTCGCCGCCGACCCGGCGGGCAGCGGCCCGAGCGTGGACAGCAGCTCGCCGCCGCCGGTCCCCAGGTCGAGCACCGGGCCGCGGCCGCTGCCGACCAGCTCGCGCGCGAGCGCCGCGTAGTCCCACGGCAGCGGGTCCTCGACCACGCGCTCCGCCACGGGCGAGAGGTCGAACCCGACCACGGGCACGGCGCGGGCCCACGCCACGTGCTCCTCGAACGAGGCGTCCCGGGCGGGGACGGGCACGTCGGCCGCCCGGGCGGAGGTGTCGGGAGTCTCGGGAACCGCGGCAGGCATGCCTCGATTGTCACCCGCGCGGCCGCCGGAGCCGAACGCGCGCGCCGGGTGGGCCGGAGCCCCGACGGGGAGTCCTCCCCATCGCCTCGGGCGGCGTCGACGCGGTAGCCTCCCGGATGCCCGTTCGGCGCGCCCGGCCACCACCGGAGCGGCGGCGGCCGACCTGACGACCGGCGAGGGGACGAGGACGACGTGAGCGGGATGTGGGGCGCCGACGTCACCGAGCTGAGGAGGCTCGCGCAGTCGCTGCGCTCCGCCTCCGACCAGCTCGTGAGCACGACGTCCGAGGTCAGCGGCCTCGTGGAGGCCGCCGGCCGGTGGCAGGGCGGCGACGCCGACCAGTTCCGGGGCGAGTGGACCGGCTCCTCGGTGGCGCTCCTGCGCGGGGTGAGCCAGACGCTCGCCGAGGCGTCGCAGGCGGTGCTGCGCAACGCCGACCAGCAGTACCTGACGAGCACCGAGGGCGGCACGATCCCGTCCCCCGGCGTGCCCGGGCCAGGAGTGCCCACGGGCCCCGGCGGCGGGCCGCTCGGCGGGGGCACCCCGCTCGACGGGTCGATCTGGGACGTCGGCGCGACGGCGTGGGGCGCGGTCTCGCTCGGCCTGGCCGGGTGGAAGAGCTGGAAGGTGGGCCAGTCGCTCACGGCGTTCCTGCAGGCCAGCCGCCTCGCCGATCTGTCCGACGCCGCCGCGAGCGCGTCGGTCTTCGCACGCGGCATGGTCCTCGACGACGCCATGGGGCTGCTCGGGGGGCTCGGGACCGCGGGCCGTCTCGCGGGCGGCGTCGGCGGCCTGTTCGGCGTCATCGGCGGCGTCAACCAGATGTTCAACACCGAGTACGACGGCGTCCGGGGCGGCGTCGACCGCGTCATGGGCGGCCTCTCGGTCGTGGGCGGCGCCGGGACCATGCTCATGATGGCCGGCATGCTCACCAACCCGGTGGGCATCGGGATCGTGGTGGGCGCGGGCGTCGTCGCGGGCGCCTGGGCGCTGGGGAACCTGGTCGTCGACAACTGGGACGCGATCTCCGGGTTCGCCACGAACCCCGGCCCGTACCTCGCGGACGGGTGGAACAACGTGACGGACTTCGCGGGCGACGCGGTCGATACGATCGGGGACGTCGCGTCCGACGTCGGGGACGCGATCGGCGACGGTCTCTCCGCCGCCGGTGACTTCGTCGGAGGGCTCTTCTCGTGACCCAGCAGACCATGCGGTGGTCCACGTCGGACATCGCCGCGGCCGAGCGCACGCTGGAGCGGGCCACCACGGGCGAGGTCACGCACGTCGTGACGCTCACCGACGAGGAGATCGTCATCCTCGACGGCCTCCAGAACCCCCAGCTCGTGGCCGTCCCGTGGCTCGACGCGCAGGAGGGCGCCGACCGCGCGCTCGTGGGCCGCGTCGCGCTCCGTTCGCTCCTGGCCCGCGGCATGGTCGTGCCGACCGAGGACGCGGCCGCGGCGGAGCCCGTGGACGGCCGCCCGGCAGTCGGCATCGAGGCCGTCCCGGAGATCACGGGCCCGCTCGTGCTGCGCCGCACGGCGACCGCGATCCTGTCCGTCGAGCGCACGACGTCGCTCGGACGGCACTGGGTGTACGTCTACCTCCACGAGGACGACCGCGTGCTCGAGGAGGAGGTCGCGCCCAGCGGCCACCACGCGTTCAGCGTCTACCCGCTGGCCGAGCTCGCGGGCCGGCTCGCCGTGTTCGTCGACCCGGGCGCGAAGGCCCTGCTCGACGGGCGCTCCCAGTCGTTCACGCCCGACGAGTTCGCGGCCCAGGCACCCACCCTCCCGGAGCTGGCCGGGGCGCTGGCCGTGACGACGCTCGGCGCGGTGCGCGCGGGCTCCGACGTCCTGGAGCAGGTCAGCGTGTACGCGACCCCCGACGGCGTGTACGCCGTCCGAGGCGGCGAGCACGGGGCCGACGGCGCGCCGACCTCGCTCACGCTGTCCGAGATCGGGGCGGCCACGGTCCGCCGTCTCCCTCTCGAGCTGCTCGGTCGATGAGCGGGCCGACGGCGCCGCCCGCGACCGGCGCGCGCGCGACACGCAAGGTCCGGCATCACGCGGCGCGGTCGGGCCTCGGCACGGTCCGGCACGTGTCGGCGGCGACGCCGAACGCCCCGGCGTGGGCGGTGACCGTCGTCGTGGTGCTGGTGTTCTCCGTCGGGCCCGCGCTCGTGGGGAACGCGGGGCCCGCCGCGATCAGCTACCTCCTGCCGTCGTTCGCGGCGATCGCCGCCGTGATCCTCTGGTTCCTCGGGTCCGAGAAGCTGGTCGTGCTCGACCACGGGATCCTCGTCGGCTCGTTCGCCCCGTTCCTGCGCCCGGTCGCGATCCCCTTCGCCGCGCTCGACGTCCGGACCGTGCGCGCCGCCGTCGCGAGCGCGCGCACCCTCGGGCTGCTGGTCACCGACCGCGGCGTGTCGACCTCGTCGCGCACCGTGCTCTGGTCGCGTCGCGCCGTGACCTTCGTCGCGGTCGCGCCGACCGTGCTCCGCCAGGCGGCGGCCCGAGGGCTGCCCGTCGACCTGGCGACGGCGACCGCCGTCGACCTCTGGGTCTTCTCGGCCCGCGACCCGCGCCGACAGGAGCAGGCGGTCCGCGCGCTGGGGGACGCCGCTCGCGCGGCGGGCGCGCCCGGGTCCGAGCAGGTCGAGGCGCTGGCGCTGCCCGCGCGGCCCGTGCAGGTCTCCCCGCAGGGAGCGGACCGCCTCGCGGTCCCGGAGCGGCTGCGCAGCGCCCGGACGCGACACCCGCAGACGACGCGCTGAGCGTCTCGCGGGCCGTCGGCCGACGGCGTCAGGCGGAGGTGGGCCGGAACGCCGCGGCGACGCGCGCCGTCGGTCCGTCGCCCGCGGGACTCACGGCGCCGAGGGCCGCGACCTGCAGCACCATCCACGGGCTGAACGCCCACGGCGTGGCGGCGACGGCGAGCGCGACGTCGCGGGGATCCGCCCAGGCGGTCTCCATCACCTCGTCGGGGTTCGGCTCGACCGTGCCCGCCGTGCGCGCCGCGTAGACCGGGCAGATCTCGTTCTCGACGACGCCGGAGGCGTCGACCGCGCGGTAGCGGAACCCGGGGACCGCGACCTCGAGGTCGGCGATCTCGAGACCGAGCTCGTGGCGCGCGTGGCGGACGATCGACTCCTCCGTGGTCTCGGTCCAGCGCGGGTGGCCGCAGAAGGAGTTGGTCCACACGCCCGGCCACGTGCGCTTCGCGAGGGCGCGTCGCGTGAGCAGGAGGCGGCCCGCGTCGTCGAGCACGTAGCAGGAGAAGGCGAGGTGGAGGGGCGTCTCGGTCGTGTGGACCGCGGCGCGCTCGAAGGTGCCGGTCCGGCGACCCTGGTCGTCGACGGTGACGACGTGGTCGGCGGCGACGGGGACGTGCGAGGTCATGCGGCCACTCTCGCACACGCCGGTCCGGGACGGGGAAACGCTGTCAGGAGCCGTGGCACGCCCGTGGCGGGGCCCCGGAGGGTCGGCCGGGGCGCGGCCCAGCCGTGAGGGGAGTCACCCCGACGGCTCGACGCACCGTCTTGCCGAGCCCACCCGGGAGTGAATTAAGGTGAGGGTAACCTCACCCGCCGACGACCGACCGGGCACGCGCCCCCGAGCAGATCCGAGCACCATGACCTCGCCCGCGACCGCCGACGCGCCGGTCGGCGTCCCCGACGGGACCCTCCGGCCCGCGACGGACCGCGACGACCGACCCGCCGGGGTCGCCCGCACCAACGCGGGGCGCAGCCTCGGGCTGCTCGTCGCCGTCGTGGTCCTCGCGCTCGCGGTCGTGCTGAGCCTCGTCGTCGGCTCCAAGCCGGTCCCGCTCGGCACCGTCTGGGACGCGCTCACCGGGTACGACGGCTCGGGCGACCACGTGATCGTCCGCGACCTGCGGCTGCCGCGCACGATCGTCGGCCTGCTCGTCGGGACCGCGCTCGGCGTCTCGGGCGCCCTCATCCAGGCCATGACGCGCAACCCGCTGGCAGACCCGGGCATCCTCGGCGTCAACGCCGGGGCCGCGTTCGCCGTCGTGCTCGCGGTCGCGTTCCTCGGTTTCACGGACATCCAGTCCTTCATCTGGTTCGCGTTCGCCGGGGCGGTGGTCGCGACCGTGGCGGTCTACGCCATCGGGTCGCAGGGGCGCGGGGGAGCGACGCCGGTGCGCCTGACCCTCGCGGGCGTCGCGCTCGGGGCCGTCCTGGGCGGCATCTCGCAGGGCATCACGCTGCTCGATCCCGCGGCGTTCGACCGCATGCGCTTCTGGGGCGCCGGGTCGCTGGCCGGCCGCACGACGGAGATGGCCGGCACGATCGCGCCGTTCGTCGTGGTCGGGCTCGTCATCGCGCTCGTCGTCGCCCGCCCGCTCAACACCATCGCGCTCGGCGACGACCTCGCGAGCTCGCTCGGCGCCCACGTCGGGCGCACGCGCATCCTCGTCGGCGTCGCGGTGATGCTCCTGTGCGGCGCCGCGACGGCGGCCGCCGGGCCGATCGCGTTCGTCGGGCTCATGGTGCCGCACGTCGCGCGCTGGACGGTCGGCCCCGACCAGCGCTGGATCCTCCCGTACTCGGCCGTGCTCGCGCCGGTCCTGCTGCTCGTGTCCGACGTCGTCGGCCGCGTCGTCGTCACGCCGGGCGAGCTCCAGGTCGGCATCGTCACCGCGTTCGTCGGCGCCCCCGTCCTCATCGCGCTCGTGCGCCGCTCGAAGGCGAGCGGGCTGTGAGCGCCCCGGTCCGGGACGACGCGCCCGTCGACCCGTCCGTGCGCGGCAGCGGCGCGCACCGCGTCGACTTCGGCCGCCCCACGCGCGTCGTGCGCGGGCTCGGCGGCCGCGCGAGCCTACGGCTCGACCTGCGCACGCTCGGGGTCTGCGGGGTGCTGCTGCTCGTCGCGCTCGCGATCGGCGTCGTCGCGCTGACCACCGGCGACTACCCGCTCACGGTCCCGCAGGTGCTCCAGGCGCTCGTGGGCGCGGCCGACGGCCCCGTCCACATGGTCGTCGTGGAGTGGCGCCTGCCGCGCGCGCTCATGGCGCTCGTGCTCGGCGCGGCGCTCGGCGCGAGCGGCGCGATCTTCCAGTCCCTCACGCGCAACCCGCTCGGCAGCCCCGACGTCATCGGGTTCAACACCGGCGCGTACACGGGCGCGCTCGTCGTCATCATGCTGCTCGGTGGCGGGTACGTCGGCGTCGCGGCGGGCGCGCTCGTCGGCGGCATCGTCACCGCGGGCGTCGTGTACCTCCTGGCGTACCGGCGCGGGGTCCAGGGGTTCCGGCTCATCATCGTCGGCATCGCCGTGTCCGCGATGCTCGCGTCCGTCAACCAGTGGCTCATCGTCAAGGCCGACCTCGAGACCGCGATGGCGGCCGCCGTGTGGGGCGCGGGGTCGCTCAACGGCATGACGTGGGCGCAGGCGGTGCCCGCGTGCGTGCTCGCGGCGCTCCTCGCGCTGCCGCTCGTGTGGCTCGCGCCGCGCATGGGGCTGCTGGAGCTCGGGGACGACGCCGCGGCCGCCCTCGGCCTGCGCAGCGAGCGGGTGCGCCTCGCCCTGGTGATCGTCGGTGTCGCGCTCACGGCGCTCGTGACCGCGGCGGCCGGGCCCATCGCGTTCGTCGCGCTCGCCGCCCCGCAGCTCGCCCGCCGCCTCACGGGCGCCGCGGGCGTGCGGATCCTCCCCGCCGCCGTCATGGGCGCCGTGCTGCTCGCCGCGAGCGACCTCGTCGCCCAGCGCGCGTTCGCCCCGACCCAGCTCCCCGTCGGCGTCGTGACCGTGAGCGTCGGCGGCGCCTACCTCGTGTGGCTCCTCGTGCGCGAGGCCCGCAAGTGACCACGAACCCGCAGACCGGAAGGACCCCGGTGGCTCTCACGAACCTCGCGGCCGCCCCGAGCGTCGCCGACGCGGCGACCGACGTGCGCGCGGACCGCGTGCCGCCCGCGGACCGCCTGCACGCCGAGGGGATCACGGTCGGCTACGACGACCGCGTCATCTCCTCCGACCTCGACGTGAGCATCCCCGACGGGTCGTTCACCGTGATCGTCGGGCCGAACGCGTGCGGCAAGTCGACGCTGCTGCGCGCACTCTCGCGCCTGCTCAAGCCGACGCAGGGGCAGGTCGTGCTCGACGGCCGCTCGATCTCCTCGATCCCCGCGAAGGAGGTCGCGCGCCGCCTCGGACTCCTGCCGCAGACGTCGATCGCCCCCGAGGGCATCACCGTCGCCGACCTCGTCGCGCGCGGCCGCTACCCGCACCAGAAGCTCCTGCGGCAGTGGTCGCGCGAGGACGAGGCCGCGGTGGTCGGCGCGCTCGCCGCGACCGGGACGACCGAGCTCTCGGGCCGCCTCGTCGACGAGCTCTCCGGCGGGCAGCGCCAGCGTGTGTGGGTCGCGATGGTCCTCGCGCAGGAGACCCCCATCCTCCTGCTCGACGAGCCGACGACGTTCCTCGACATCGCGCACCAGATCGAGCTCCTGGAGCTGTGCGCCGACCTCAACCGAGACCGCGGGCACACGCTCGTCGCGGTCCTGCACGACCTCAACCACGCGTGCCGCTACGCGACCCACCTCATCGCCATGAAGGACGGCGCGGTGGTCGCCGAGGGCGCGCCGGCCGACGTCGTGACGGCCACGCTGGTCGAGGACGTGTTCGGCCTCCCGTGCCGCATCATCGCCGACCCCGTGACGGGCACCCCGCTCGTCGTGCCCGAGGGTCGTCCCCGCCGCGCCTGACCGCGGCCCCGTTCCCCGCCGGTCGACACGCTGCGCGGCATCGCGGCGGAGAAGCCGCTGACGATCCTGCCGCTCGACGGCGCGGAGGGGCCGTGGGTCGGGCAGAAGAACCTGGACCAGCTCGTGGGCCGGGACGACGAGCGCCCGTTCACCTCCGCGAGCTACGTCGAGTGGTTCGGCCGGCTCATCGCGGTGCTCGACGGCGCGGAGGTCGTCTCGGGACCGCCCGCACCCTGACCGTCCCACCAGTCGAGGACGACGGTCGCGTGGTAGGTGAGCCAGCGTGACGGCTGGCCCGCAGGTGCGTCGACCTCGAACCACACCCGGCCCGGGTGGCGCCGGCCCTGGAGCCGGGTGCCGTCCGGGCGCCGGGCGCGGCGCACGTGCTCGACGGCGTCCGCCGCGCGCGGGTCCGGCGGCGTCCCGTCGAGCAGCGACGCCTCGCGGAGGTGGACGAGCGCGTTGAGCACGCTGTAGTACCAGCGGAACGGGTAGGCGAGCCGGAACACCCAGTCGCCGACGGGCTCGCCCGTGCTCAGGCGGCGGAACAGGCCGCGGCGCAGCAGGTACTCCTCCCCGGAGCGACGCGCCGCCCGCAGCTCGTCGCCTCCGCCCGCGAGCTCCTGGTACGCGAGGAGGCCCTTGAGCGCGTTGAGCGTCGAGTGGAACGACGACACCGTGGCGCCCTCCACCCACGCGCAGTTCCACCCGCCGTCGGGCAGGCGGCCGCGGAGCACCGCGGCCAGAAGCTCCGACACGTCGACCCCGAGCCAGGCGCCCGCCGCGAGCGTGTACCCGTTGATGCACCAGTCGACCTCGCCGCCCCAGTAGGGCAGGTCGTCGTACTCCCAGCGGCTGTGCGCGGCGAGCAGCTCGGGCGTGCGGCGCGCACGCAGCACGCCCGGGTCGAGCCCCCACTCGCGCAGCGCGACGAGCGACCACGTCGTCGCGGTCCAGGGCTGACCCTCCTCGGGCCTGCCCCCGGCGTCGTACGCGGCGTCGGTCGCGGCGTCGACGGCGCCCACGTCCGCGGGGAAGTACGCGCCGCCGGCCCACTGGCCGTCGGGGTCCTGGAGCGCGAGCAGGCGCGCGCCGAAGCCCTCGGTCGCGACGCGCGCCCGCGTCGCCTCCCACACCGCGGGCGGCGCGTGCACGACGTCCCGCTCGACCCGCCAGCGCAGCGCCGGGTCGGTGTCGAGGAGCCAGTCGACCAGCCCGCCGTCGGGCGGCCCCCCGGGAGCGCCATCGGTCATCCCGCCACGCTACGCCCGGGGCGCGGCCGGCGTCAGCCCGTCAGACGAACCCGAAGACGGGCGGGAACACGATCGCGACGATCGCGGCCCATGCCGCGTACACGGGCAGGAACCGGGTCTGCCAGGTCACGAGGTCGGCGAACGGGCGGCGCCCGCGCAGGAACGCCGTCGCGAGCACCGCGGACCACACGAGGTGGACGAGCAGGAGCAGGTTGAGCCCGAGCGCCGCGGCCTTGTTGGGGCTCACGCCGAACTCCGCGATGCGCGTGAGCATCGCGGTGAGCGCGACGGCGTCGACGGCGAGCGCCGCGACGACGAGGACGACCTGGAGCCCGTCGAAGAACGACCGCGGGGCGAGCGGGTCGCGCGCCGAGACCGAGTAGAGCAGCAGGCACAGGACGAGCACGAGGATCGCGTCCATGAGGATGAGCAGCTCGCGGTCGACGGCGGCGAGGTCGCCCGCGGTCGCGAGGACGACGAACACGGCGAGGAGCATGACGAGCGTCAGGGGCGTGAACACGCGAGTGAGCACGGGCGCGATGTTCTCGACGACGTTCTGCTTGGCCTCGACGAGCCACGCGGCGACGATCAGCGCGGCCGGCACGCACAGCGGCAGGATCCAGTCCTCGAGGTAGGGCTCGAGGTCGACGTCGGCGAGGGAGAAGACGCCGGCGGTGAGGCCGAGCAGGACGCCGCCTCCGAGCGCGAGGAGCGTGTAGTACACGGCGAGCTCGCCGGTGAACCGCGCGAAGTCCATGCGGCGCGCGTCCGAGCGCCAGCGGCCCCCGACGTACGCGAGACCGACGACGGCCCACAGGGTCACGGGGGCGCTCAGCGCCGCGAGCACGAGGGTCGAGCCCGTGGGCTCGAACGGGTACGTGTTGAGCACGACGCCCAGCACGACGAACGGCACCGCGAGCGCCCCGACGACGCGGGCGGTGACCTGGCGCTTCCACGCGAGGTAGGCCGTGAGGAACGGCAGCACGAGGAGCCCGACGTTGAGGCCGACGGTCTCCGGGGCGAGGACCGCGGTGGCGCCCTTGACCGTGATGCCGGTGGCGACGGCGAGCGCGAGCACGACCGCGAGCTCGCGCCACGAGCGCGTACGGCCGGTCGGCTGCTCGCCGACGAGGACGAGCTGCTTCCACAGCCGCTCGGAGTGCTCCTGCGCGAACTCGCGCGACAGGTCGTCGAGCGTGCCCATGCGCTTCACCGCGACGAGGAACGCCTCGTCGTCGTCGAGCCCGGTCGCCCGCAGGTCCTCGACCCGCTCGCGCAGGTGGTCCTCCATCTCGTCGACGTCCGCGGCCGAGATGGCCTCGCGGCGGCGGACGTACCCGCGCCACTGGTCGATCTGGGCCTCGAGCGCGGCGTGCGGTCCGGGGCTCGCCCCGTCCGTCGGCGCGGTCGCGGCGCCCATCAGGCCCACCCCTCCGCGACGCGCGGCGGGCTCTGGAGCCCGTCCTGCGCCGTGCGCCAGACCTGGTGGAGCGCGTGCGCGACGACGTCCCACTGCGCCTGGCGCTCGACGAGCGCCTCGCGCCCGGCAGCGGTGATCGCGTAGTGCTTGCGGCGCCGGCCGACGTCGGACGTGCCCCACGACGCCTCGACGAGCCCGAGCCGCTCCAGCCGGTGCAGGAGCGGATACAGCATGCCGTCGGTCCACTGCATGCGGCCGCCCGAGAGCTCGTCGACGCGCTTGAGGATCGCGTAGCCGTACGACTCCCCGTCGGCGAGGATCCCGAGCACGAGCGGGGTGGCCGACGCGGCCACGAGGTCCTTGTCGATACGCATGGCACTCCTATGCCTAGTTCTTCTAGGGATACTGACCCTAGCAGATCTAGGGTTGGATGCGGTCGGCGTCGACGGACGGGGAGGCGACGGCGCGCCGCGGGGGAGGTCGTCGTGACGGTGTTCCTCGGCCAGGACGGCGAGGGCACGCTCGACGTCGTCGGCGGCGCCGGAGCCGGCTGACCCCGGCCCCGGCGCCGTGGCTGCGCTCGGTCAGGCGACGGCGGTCGCCTCCAGCTCGACGAGCTGTCCGGGGACCGCCAGGCGGGTCACCCCGAGCATCGTCGTCGCCGGTGCCACGCGCGCGGCCCCGAGCCGTGCGGCGAGCACCCCGTAGTGCTGGAAGAGCGCGTCGACGTCGGTCGTGTAGACGTTCAACCGGACGACGTCCGCGAGCGTCATGCGCGCCTCCGCCAGCACCGCCTCCAGGTTGTCCAGGCTCAGCGCGAGCTGCGCCCCGAGGTCACCGTCGTGCTGGGGGCGGCCGTCGTGCGACATCGCCGTCTGCCCGGAGCAGAAGAGGGTCCGGGTGTGCCCGGAGACCAGCTCCGCCTGGTTGAACCCCAGCTCCTGCGACCACGTCACGGGGTTGATCGCCGTTCGTTCCACTGTCATGCCGACTCCGTCCGACTCGCCCTGCCCGGGCGCGCGTCGACCCTCGTGGCCGACGTCCCGCACGCCCGTCTCCGAGCCTCGCGGGGAAAGACGACACCCTCTGTCATGTGTCCCGGTACGTTTCTCGGGTGCGCGCCGACCGGCTGGTCTCCCTGGTGCTGCTGCTCCGGCAGCGGGGCCGGTTGTCCGCGACCGCCCTGGCGCGCGAGCTCGAGGTGTCGACCCGGACGGTCCTGCGGGACGTCGAGGCGCTCTCCGCCGCAGGCGTGCCGATCTACGCCGAGCGCGGCCGGCACGGAGGCTTCGCGCTCCTGCCCGGCTTCCGCACGGAGCTCACGGGTCTCAATCCGGACGAGGCGCTCGCCGTGCTCGCCGCCACGTCGGGGCGGGGAGAACAGGTGCTCGGCCTCGGGCCCGCGCTCGCGTCGGCCGTCCGCAAGGTCGTCGACGCGCTTCCCGACGCTCACCGTGACGCGGCCGACGACGCGGCCCGGCGGATCCTCGTCGAGCCGGAGATCGACCTGCTCGCTCGCCGGCAGGCCGCCGAGGAGGTGCCCGTGGCAGTCCTGCGCGAGGTCCGGCGCGCCGTGCTCGGCGGGCGGAGGCTCCGGATCCGCTACGCCGCCGTCGGCCGGACGCCGGCCTCGCGCGAGGTCGACCCGGTGGGCATGGTCACCGCCCGCGGCACGGGCTACCTGCTCGCCACGGTCGGCGGGGCGGACCGTACCTACCGCCTCTCCCGGATCCTTGCCGCCGAGGCGCTCGCCGAACCGGCGGACCGTCCCGACGTCGTCGACCTCGAGCAGCTCTGGCGCGAGCGCAGCGCCCGGTTCCGGGCGGGTGACCACCAGGTCGTCGCGCGCGTCCGGCTCGCGCCGCACCGACGGGAGATGCTCGTGGGCACCGCGGTCTCCGTCCGCGCCGAGTCCGTTGCCGACGACGGCCTGCTGGTGCTCGACGTGAGCTTCCAGGACCTCCGGCACGCCGTCTGGGCCGTGTGGCAGCTCGGGCCGGACGCCGAGGTGCTGGACCCGGCACCGCTGCGCGACCTGCTGCGGGACCGCGCCGTCGCGACCGCGCGACGCTACGGGGCACCGGACGGCGCCCCGGCAGAAGGACGGCCCCGCCGCGGACGGCGCGGCGGGGCCGTCGTCGAGCCCGGGCGGGACCAGGTGGTCCCGCCCGGGGTCGTGCACGGGTCTCCCGGAGGAGGGTCGGGCTACCCGGCGTAGGTCTCGAGCTCGGCGACGCGGGGAGTGCCCGACGCGCCGGTGATCTCGAGGTTGATCTTCTTGAGCGACGTCGCGGTGAACGTGATCGTCCCCGCACCGCTGCCCGTCTTCAGGACGGCGCCCGTGTCGTTGTTCACGAGGCGCCACGTCCCGATGCTGCCGCCGCCCGCGGCCTCCTTGACGACGACCCGGCCCACGGTCGTCGCGGTGCCCCACTTGACGGAGATGGTCCCCGTCGACCCGGAGGGGGACCAGTAGGTCGCGGTGTCACCGTCGATCACGGCCCCGTAGCTCGTCCCGCTGGCCTTGCTCGAGCCGTCCGCGCCGGCACCGATGCTGAGGTTGGTGCCCGACGGCGGGTCGGTCGGGTCGGTCGGGTCCGTGGGGTCCGTGGGGTCCGTCGGGTCGGTCGGGTTCGTCGGCTCGCCGCCGAAGGTGACCTGGAGCGAGCCGTCCGCCGCGAACGACCAGCCGAGCTCGCCGTCGTACGCGGAGCAGGCCGACCCGTTCGAGCCGGACCAGAACGAGTTGCCGCCCGCGTCCGTGCCGACCGTCTTGTCGTTCGCCCCGGAGTCGCACGACACGTTGCCGCTGAACCGGTGGGTCCCGGCGTCGAAGCTGAAGTTGCGCTCCTCGTTCCCGACCGCGACGTTCCCGCTGACCGTGATCGAGCCCGGGTTCGAGTTGTACGTGAACCCGTGCTTGCCGTTGTCCACCGCGAACGAGTTGCGCACGACGTGGTCGACCTCGATGTCCTCGCCACCGAGCTTGTACCCGTTGCGGTCGCCCGCACCGGCCTGGCCACCGTTGGAGAGCGTGCCGTTCTCGTAGGCGAGCGAGCTCTCGATCGTCACCGGCCCGATGGGTCCGGTGTCGGACTTCGTGTACAGGTCCCAGCCGTCGTCGATGTTGTGGTGCGCCACGGTGTTCCGGAACACGTTGCCCGGACCGGACGTGAGCTTGGCGGCGAACCCGTCCGCGTCCTCGCCGTCCGAGTCCGCGTTGTCGTGCGACTCGCTGCTGAGGATCAGGTTGTTCGACGGCCACTCGCTCGCCGGGGCGCCCGCCACGAGACGGGAGAGCTGCAGGCCCGTGTCGTGGTTGTAGCGGGTCACGACGCGCTCGATGACGTTGTTGCTGCCGCCGAGCAGGATGCCGTTGTCACCCGCGTGCTCGACCACGATGCCGTAGACGTGCCACCAGTCGCCGCCGATCGCGAGGCCGCGGTTCGCCGGGTCCTCCGCCTGCGCCGAGAAGTTCAGCACCGGCCGCTCCCCGGGGTACGCGGACAGCAGGGTGCGGTCGCCCGACGCGCCGTCGTTGCCCGGCTGGATCGTCACGGTCGACGACAGGTCGTACGTGCCACCGCGCAGGAAGATCTCGCCGCCCGAGGCGACGCGCTCGATCGCGACGGGGAGCGTCGTCGGCGCCGACAGCGTGCCGGCCGCGCTCGCGCTGCCGTTCGGCGCGACGTAGATCGTCTCCGCCGTCGGCTCGGGCGGGTCCGTCGGGTCGACGGGACCCGGGTCCGTCGGGTCGGTCGGGTCGGGGTCCGGCGTCTGCGGCGTGCACGAGCCGTCCGAGACCTTGAGGCCCTTGTTCGCGCCCGCGGTCTGGTTCACGAGGTTCGGCACGCAGCTCGCGCCGTCGAGCGTGTAGGAGTAGGGGATGCTGACCGACGTCGTCGAGGTCAGGTTCGGGCCGGCCGGCTGGATGTCACCGCTCGGGCTCGACCACGTGACGTTGTCGAGGACGTTCCCCGCGACCTGCCAGGTGCCCTTCTGGTCGGTGTAGAACGTGCCGAGGACGTCCTTGGAGTCCTCGAAGTAGTTGTTCTCGACCTTCGCCTTCGCCCCGGCCCGCGAGTTGATCCCGGACTCGTTGAGGTGCACGTAGTGGTTGTTGTAGATGTGGGCGATCCCGCCGCGCAGCAGCGGCGTGCGCGAGTCGAGGTTCTCGTACTTGTTGTGGTGGAACGTCACGAAGCCGTTGGACGTGTCGCTCTCGCTCGATCCGATGAGGCCGCCGCGGCCGGAGTTGCGCAGGATGCTGTAGGACAGCGTCACGTACTGGACGCCCGCCTTCATGTCGAAGAGGCCGTCGTAGCCCTCGGACTCCCCGCCCGACGCCTCGAGCGTCACGTGGTCCACCCACACGTTGCGGACGCCGCTCTCCATGCCGATCGCGTCGCCGCCGTTCGACGTGGGCGAGCCGGACTTCTTGACGTTCTTCACGGTGACGTTCTGGATGATGATGTTGCTGGCCTCACGGATGTGGATGCCCAGCTGGTCGAACGTCGCACCGTTGCCGACGCCGACGATCGTCACGTTGCTGATCTGCTTGAGCTCGATCACCCCGGCCGCGGTGTTGCAGCTGTCGCCCGAGACCTTGGCCGTGTTGCCGTGGTTGATGGTGCCCTCGACCTCGATGACGATCGGGGTGTCGTCGCTGGCCCTGCTGCACAGGGCTGCGTGGATCTGGGTGCCGGTCGTGGCGCGGACGGTCTGGCCGCCGGCGCCACCGGTCGTGCCGCCGTTCTGGGTCGCGTAGCCGGTCGGGCTGCCGGTCACGGCCGCGTTCGCGGTCGTGGTCAGGGCCGTCACGCCCATCGTGGTGGCCAGGGCCGTCGCGGCGGTGGCCGCGAGCAGTCGTCGTGCGACGGGTCGTCTCATCGTGGTGCCTCACCTTTCGTCATCGAACTGGGGGCAGTGCGTGGTGACTCACGGCTCCAGGTCCGCGTTCGCATCGGTCGACGCGACGACCCGTCCTGGTGCGCGGGCGCTGGGTCGTGCGCCCTGCGCGGCAGCCGACGACGACGTCGGGCAACCCGCCTCGGAAGAGCACGTCGAGGCGCTGGGATGGGGGTCGAGACTGGGTAACCGGTTTCCCGATCGTAGGATACCGGTTTCCCGATGCGCAAGCCCCGACTGCCTTGGGATTTTCTTTACCGTGAAATTGCGGACGTCGAGAAGTAGAGCCGCCGGGGCCGGGAGGCACCCGCTCGCAGTCAACCGGGCCGACGCGGACCACGGCAGCACGCCGCTCGACGTCGAGGAGCGAGCGTTCAGCGGTCGGGTGCGGGTGGGGTCGAGCGCGCGTAGCGCGCGGTCAGACGGCGAAGGTGTGCGACGAGCTCCGGTGGTCCGGTGACGTCGAAGTCCGCGTCGAGCAGTCCCAGGTACACGCCGAGCGTCTCCACGGTGTCGGCTCCGGTGTCCAGCACGCACGTCTGCTCGTCGATCCGTTCGACGACGCCCACCGCCGGGCTGATCCGCTCGCCCACCATCTCGGCGGGGGCGTGCACGGTGACCCGCGCCCGGTATCGCCAGGCGGCGGCGGAGACCCGGCTCGACACGTACGCCGCCACGTCGTCGGGCAGCTCGCGCGGGGCGAACCGCGGGCCGGTAGGGATGCGCGGCGCGATCCGGTCGACGCGGAAGGTCCGCCAGTCGTCCCGGTCCAGGTCCCACGCGAAGAGGTACCAGCGGCGGCCCCAGCTCACCAGCCGGTACGGCTCGACGGCGCGCACGGTGGCCGCGCCGGAGTGGTCCGCGTAGTCGAACCGGAGCCGCTCGCGGTCGCGGCAGACGGCGGCGAGCGCCGTCAGGACCTCCGTGTCGACGGTCGGGCCCGTGTCGTCGCGGGGCACGGGCACCGTATAGGTGTGCAGGGTGCTGACCCGCCGGCGCAGCCGCGAGGGCAGCACCTGCTCCAGCTTCGCCAGCGCCCGGAGCGACGCCTCCTCGATCCCCGCGATGGCGCCGCCCGTCGCCGTACGGAGCCCGACGGTGATCGCGACCGCCTCGTCGTCGTCGAGCAGCAGCGGCGGCAGGACCGCACCGGCGCCGAGACGGTAGCCGCCCACGTTCCCGCGAGTGGCCGTGACCGGATAGCCGAGGTCGCGCAGGCGCTGGACGTCGGCGCGCACGGTCCGCACGCTCACCCCGAGCCGCTGGGCCAGCTCGGGACCTGCCCAGTCGCGCGGGAGCTGGAGGAGCGAGAGCAGGCGCAGGAGCCGCGCAGAGGTTTCCAGCATGGCCCAAGATTCCCACGCCATGAGGAAGCGACTCTTCCTCATAGGTGAGCAGAGTGGGATCTATGGACATCACCGAGTACCGCATCGACATTCCCCAGGCCGACCTCGACGACCTCGACCAGCGCCTCTCCCGCGTGCGCTGGACCAACGAGCTTCCCGACGGCGGCGCCGACTACGGCGTCTCGCTCGAGTACCTGCAGACCCTCGTCCGGCGCTGGCGCGAGGAGTACGACTGGCGCGCCTGGGAGGCGCGGCTCAACCGGTACCCGCAGTTCACCACGACCATCGACGGGCAGAACGTGCACTTCATGCACGTCCGCTCCCCCGAGCCCGACGCGACCCCCCTGCTGCTGACGCACGGCTGGCCGACGACGGTCGTCGAGTACCTGGACGTGATCGACCGCCTGAGCGACCCGCGGGCCCACGGCGGCGACCCGGCCGACGCGTTCCACCTGGTGATCCCGTCGGTGCCCGGATTCGGCTTCTCGGGTCACACCACCGACCGGGGCTGGAGCCGGTACCGGATCGCGAAGGCGTGGGCCGAGCTGATGCACCGCCTCGGGTACGAGCGGTACGGCGCGCACGGCAACGACGGCGGCTCCCTCATCTCGCCGGAGGTCGGACGCTGCGACCCCGAGCACGTGCTCGGCGTGCACGTCACCCAGGTCTTCTCGTTCCCGTCCGGCGATCCCGCAGAGCTGGAGAACCTGTCGCCGGAGGACCAGAAGAACGTCGAGTTCCTGGCGTGGTGGCTGGAGAACGGCGGCGCGTACGACAAGCTGCAGTCGACCGCCCCGCAGACGCTGTCGCACGCGCTCGCGGACTCGCCGGTCGGACAGCTCGGCTGGAACGCGCAGCTGCTCGGCCCGAACCTCGACCCCGACTACGTGCTCACGAACACGACGATCTACTGGCTCACCAACACGGCGGCGTCGTCCGCGCGCCTCTACTACGAGGACTTCCACGCCACGGACAAGCCGACCGAGCCGACCACCGTGCCGCTGGGGCTGGCCAACTTCGCCTGGGACTTCCACTCGATCCGCGCGTTCGCCGAGCGGGACCACAAGAACATCGTGTCGTGGAACGTCTACGACACCGGTTCCCACTTCGCGGCGCACGACGCGCCCGACCTGCTGGTCGACGACATCCGCGGATTCTTCCGCAGCCTGCGCTGAGCGCAGGCCCGAACGCAGAAAGTCCCGGTCAGGTGATCCTGACCGGGACTCTCCGTCATGTGGGCTCCCGACTACCCGGGAACCCCACCACGTCACGTGCGCGAGGGGGGACTTGAACCCCCACGCCCTTTCGGACACTGGCACCTGAAGCCAGCGCGTCTGCCATTCCGCCACTCGCGCGTGCCGCAGAAGACTAGCACGACGCACGAGGACGCCTGGAACCGCGCGGCCGGACGTGACGGCGGCCACGCGCCGGTCGTCGCGCCCCGACGAGGTGCCCCGACGGCTGCGCGCCCGACGTTCACACCCTCCGCCCCGAAAGCGCCACATCCGTCCGGAGATCGTGCGACGAATCGGGCTGTCGTCGCAGACGTGATCGATACGATCTAGGTAGTCTGCCCGGGACGCAGGTGTGCACCAGAGGCCGCCGGGGGCAGGGCCGGGAGGCGCAGACGAGGACCGCGGCACGAGCCGCAGCACGAGCGAGCACGAGGGAGGAGGTGGCATGGGAGTCCTGGACCGCTTCGAGAAGGGCGTCGAGCGCGTGGTGAACAACGCGTTCGCCAAGGTCGGTCGCAGCGAGGTCAAGCCCGTCGAGCTCGCGAGCGCGCTGCGGCGCGAGGTCGACGACCGCGCCGCCGTCGTGGACCGCGAGCGCACGGTCGTGCCCAACGAGTTCACCATCGAGCTGTCGGTGGACGACTTCGGCCAGGTCGAGGGGTGGGGCGCGGAGACGCTCGCGGACGAGCTGGCGTCGAACGTCACGCAGTACGCGGCGTCGCAGCACTACGCCTTCGTCGGCCCGGTGAGCGTGAGCTTCGAGCAGAACGACACGCTCGACGTCGGCCGCTTCCAGCTCCGCTCGGCCAGCGTGCGCGGCAACGTGGCGCCCGCGACGTCGGCGTCCCCGAGCACCCGGCACCCGCTCGTCGACATCGACGGGCAGCGCTACCTGCTCACGGGCCCGGTCACGGTCATCGGCCGCGGCTCGGAGGCCGACATCGTCGTCGACGACCCGGGCGTCTCGCGCCGCCACCTGGAGATCCGCGTGACGCCGGAGGGCGTCATCGCGACGGACCTCGGCTCGACCAACGGCCTGTTCGTCGAGGGCCACCAGGTGCCGGCCGCGACGCTGCTGGACGGCAACTCCCTGACGATCGGCCGTACCCGCATCATGTTCTGGACCGGCGCGTCCGACAACGAGGAGTGGTGATCCGGCCCGCATGACCGACCTCACGTTCACCCTGCTGCGGCTGGGCTACCTGGTGCTGCTCTGGGTGTTCGTGCTCTCCGCGATCGGGGTGCTGCGTCGGGACCTGTACGGCACCAAGATCACGCCCCGCCGAGGCCGCAAGGGCGCCGCGCCGGCCGCGCGCCCGACGTCGGGCCCGACCCCTGCCGCGGCGCCGGAGCCCGCGCGCCCCGCCGCGCCGGCGGGAGCGTCCCGGCTCGTCGTCACCGCCGGCCCGCTGACGGGCACGACGATCCCCCTCACGACGTCGTCGATCCTCATCGGTCGGGCGCCGAGCTGCACGCTCGTGCTCGACGACGACTACTCCTCGTCGCGCCACGCGCGCATCTTCCCGCAGCACGGGTCCTGGTTCGTCGAGGACCTCGGCTCCACCAACGGCACCTACGTCGAGGACCAGCGCATCGCCCAGGTGACGCCGCTGGGTCCGGGCACGCGGGTGCGGATCGGTCAGTCCGTCGTCGAGCTGCAGAGGTAGCCCGCAGTGAACATCGCCCTGCGCTACGCCGCGCGCTCCGACGTCGGGCTCGTGCGCTCCAACAACCAGGACTCCGGCTACGCGGGCCCGCACTTGCTGGTCGTCGCCGACGGCATGGGCGGGCACGCGGGGGGCGACGTCGCGTCGTCGATCGCCATCGCCGCGCTGGCGCCGCTCGACGGCGAGTCGCACGGCCCGGACGACGCGCTCGCCGAGCTCGAGCGCTCGATCGACCACGCGCGCCAGGACCTCGTGGACCGCAGCGTGACCGACCCCGATCTCGTCGGCATGGGCACGACCGTCACCGCGATCCTGCGGGCGGGCAACAAGCTCGCGATGGCGCACCTCGGCGACTCGCGCGCCTACCTGCTGCGCGACGGCGAGCTCACCCAGGTCACGACCGACCACACGTTCGTGCAGCACCTCGTGGACACGGGCCGCATCTCGCCCGACGAGGCGGAGACCCACCCGCAGCGCAACGTCGTCATGCGCGTGCTCGGCGACTTCGACATCGACCTCACGCCGGACATGTCGGTGCGCGAGGCGAAGCCGGGCGATCGCTGGCTCCTGTGCTCCGACGGCCTCTCGGGCTTCGTCAGCCCGGAGACGATCGCCCAGACGCTCGCGGACACCCCCGACGTCGACGAGTGCGCCGACCACCTGCTCCAGCTCGCGCTGCGCGCCGGCAGCACCGACAACGTGACCGTCGTGGTCGCGGACGTCCTGGACCTCGACGTCCTGCCCGACGGCGCGGCGCCCGGCACCGGGGCGCAGATCGTCGGGTCCGCGGCGATCGACCGCGACGCCCCGACGTCGGCCGTGGACGGCCCCGCCGCGCGGGCGGCAGCCCTCATGGCCAGCGCGAACGCCCCCGCCGCGACCGAGGAGCCCTCCGCGGACGGCGCGCCCGAGGGCACGGAGGGCGAGGCGTCCGCGAGCGACGTCGCGGAGGAGGGCGAGGGCGACGTGCGGCCCGGCCGTGCGCCGCGCCGCTGGATCACCGTCGTCGCGATCCTCCTCGTCGTCGCCGGCCTGGGCGTGGCCGGCTGGGCGGGGTACCGCTGGACGCAGACGCAGTACTACGTCGGGGTCGCCGACGGCCAGGTGGCCGTGTTCCGCGGCATCCCGGAGAACGCGGGCCCGGTGACGCTGTCGACGCCGATCGAGCTCACCGGGACGCGCGTCGCGGACCTGCCGGGCTACGTCGTCGACCGCCTGGAGACCACGATCCCCGCGGAGTCGCTCGAGGACGCCCGTGCGCGCGCGGAGCGCCTCGTCGCCGAGGCCGCGGAGGAGCCCACCGACGCGCCGACGACCGACGACACCACGGAGACGCCCACCGAGGGGGCGACCGAGACCCCGGAGGCCGGGGCGCCCGACGTGACCCCGGCACCCACCGACGGCGCCGGCTCGGGGGCCTGATGGCCACGGTGGAGACCACCGAGGTGCGCCCCGGCCGGGGCGCGGAGCTCGGTCTGCTCGTCCTCGCGCTCGCGCTGGGCATCGGGGCGTACGCGCTCGTGGGCCTGCAGCTCACGGGCGAGCTCCCGGGTCGCTTCTACGTCTACAGCATCGGCACCGTGGTGCTCGCGGGCGCCGCGCACCTGCTGCTGCGCTTCAAGGCGCCGTACGCGGACCCGGTGATCCTGCCGATCGCGGTCGCGCTCAACGGCATCGGCCTCGCGATGATCTTCCGCCTCGACCTCGGCTCGCAGGTCACGGGCGGCACCCAGGACCTCGCGCCGCGCCAGCTCCAGTGGACCGCGCTCGGCATCCTCTGCGCGTTCGCGGTGATCTGGTTCCTGCGCGACCACCGGACCCTGCGTCGCTACACGTACACCGCGATGATCGCGGGCATCGTGCTCGTCGCGCTGCCGCTCGTCCCGGGCCTGGGGACGCGCATCAACGGCGCGCAGATCTGGATCAACGTCTTCGGCTTCTCGCTCCAGCCCGCCGAGTTCGCGAAGATCGCGTTCGCGATCTTCTTCGCCGGCTACCTCGTGACGAACCGCGACACGCTCGCGCTCGCCGGGCCCAAGGTGCTCGGGCTCCAGCTCCCGCGCCTGCGCGACCTCGGGCCGATCATCATCGTCTGGCTGGTCTCGCTCGCGATCCTCGTGTTCGAGCGCGACCTCGGCACGTCGCTCCTCTTCTTCGGGCTGTTCGTCGCGATGCTCTACATCGCGACCGAGCGCGTGAGCTGGGTCGTCATCGGTCTGCTCCTCATCGCGGTCGGCGCGGTCCTCGCGGCGTCGACGTTCGGTCACGTGCAGGCGCGCGTCGACGTGTGGCTCCACCCGTTCGACCCCGAGATCTTCGGCCGCAGCCCCGGCGGCTCCGGCCAGCTCGTGGGCGGCCTGTTCTCGCTCGGCAACGGCGGCCTGTTCGGCACCGGCTGGGGTGCCGGCTACCCGCGGACGGTCCCGTACGCGTTCTCCGACTTCATCTACGCGTCGCTCGGCGAGGAGCTCGGACTCACGGGCCTGATCGGCATCCTGCTCGCCTACCTCATCCTCGTGGAGCGCGGCCTGCGCACCGCGATCGGGGTGCGCGACGGGTTCGGCAAGCTCCTCGCGGGCGGGCTCGCGTTCGTCATGGCGTGGCAGCTCTTCGTCGTGGTCGGCGGGATCACCCGGATCATCCCGCTCACGGGCCTCACCATGCCGTTCGTCGCCCAGGGCGGGTCGTCGCTCCTCGCGAACTGGCTGGTCGTGGGCCTGCTGCTGCGCATCTCCGACGACGCGCGCCGGCCCTCGTCCCTGCCCGTGCGCGGGCAGGTGGCGCCCGGCGGGGCGCGCACGCGCCCCGACTCCGACCCGGTCGAGGTCGTCGGCAGCGGAGCCCCCGCCGTCGGCGCGCGGCCCGACGACGCACCCACCACGGTCGGTGCACCCATCACCACAGGCCCGGCCACGGGCCCGACGCGCGCGACGACGGGCGTGCAGCCCGCCGTCGGGCAGACGGGCGAGGCCTCCGCCCACCCCGACGAGCTCCGCACGGAGGTCGTGCGACGCCCCGGTCCCGACGGCACCCACCCCGAGACCGACCCCTGGGGAGGATCCCGGTGAACGTCCCCCTGCGTCGCGTCGCGACGGTCGTCCTCGTCATGTTCCTCGCGCTCATGGTGTCGACGACGTACATCCAGTTCGTCCAGGCGGACTCGCTCAACAACGACTCGCGCAACGCCCGCACCATCTACCGCGAGTACAACAAGTTCCGCGGCCCGATCGTCGTCGCGGGCGACGCGATCGCGTCCTCGACCCCGGTGGACGACGCGTTCGGCTTCCAGCGCCAGTACGCGAACGGCCCGCTCTACGCGCCCGTCTCCGGGTTCCTCTCGCTCACCAACGGGCGCACGGAGATCGAGGACAAGGAGAACGACTACCTCAACGGCGAGGCGAGCTCGCTGTGGCTCGACCGCCTCAGCGCGCTGTTCACCGGCAAGCAGCCCCAGGGCGCGTCCGTCGAGCTGACGATCAACCCGGCGGCGCAGCAGGCCGCCTGGGACGCCCTGGGCGACCAGCGCGGCGCCGTCGTGGCGATCGAGCCGAAGACCGGCCGCGTCCTCGCGCTCGTGTCCAAGCCGAGCTACGACCCCAACGAGCTCGCGACGCACGACACCGCCCTCGCGCGCGAGCGCTACCAGGAGCTGCTCAACGCCGACGGCAACCCGATGTCGAACCGGGCCATCCGCGGCAACACGTACCCGCCCGGCTCGACGTTCAAGATCGTCACCTCGGCCGCGGCGCTCGAGAGCGGGCAGTACACGTCCGAGACCGTGATCCCGGCACCGGACGAGCTCCCGTACCCGCAGTCGACGCAGACGATGAAGAACTTCGGCGGGTCGCGCTGCTCGCCGACGGGCGAGATGACGCTCGCGGACGCGCTCCGCATCTCCTGCAACACCGCGTTCGGCGACCTGGCCATGACGCTCGGCGAGGACGCGATGCGGGACCAGGCCGAGGACTTCGGCTTCGACGCCCCGCTCGAGATCCCGATGGACGTCACGCCCAGCCAGTTCCCCGCCGAGGGCACCCCGGGCGCGGACGCGGCCGGGATCGCGCGCGCGGGCATCGGGCAGGGCGAGGTCAAGGTCACGCCGCTCCAGATGGCGATGGTCGCCGCCGCGATCGCGAACGACGGCGTGCAGATGGCCCCGTACACGGTCGAGACCATCCGCAACCCCGACCTCGACGTCGTCCGTCAGTCCGAGCCGCGCCGCCTGCGCACCTCGGTGTCGCCGTCGACGGCCGACCAGCTCACGCAGATGATGCGGGGCGTCGTCGAGAACGGCTCCGGGAAGGCGGCGCAGATCCCGGGCGTGCAGGTCGCCGGGAAGACCGGGACCGCCGAGACGGGCGGCGAGGCCGCACCGCACGCGTGGTTCACGAGCTTCGCGCCCGCGGACGACCCGCAGGTCGCGGTCGCGGTCATCGTCGAGAACGGCGGCTCGATGGGCAGCGAGGCGACGGGCGGTGCGATCGCCGCGCCGATCGCGCGTGCGGTCATGGAGGCGGTGTTGAACGGATGAAGCCCGTGAGGGGGCTGACGCTCGGCAACCGCTACCGCCTGGTGCGGCGCATCGCCGTCGGCGGCATGGGCGAGGTGTGGGTCGCGGCCGACGACGCGCTCGGGCGCGAGGTGGCCGTCAAGGTCCTGCGGACCGAGTACGCGGGCAACGAGGACTTCCTCAACCGGCTGCGGACCGAGGCCCGCAACAGCGCCGCGCTCTCGCACCCCAACATCGCCCAGATGTACGACTACGGCGAGACCAACGGCTCCGGGTACCTCGTCATGGAGCTCGTCGTGGGCGAGCCCATGGCGGACCTGCTGGAGCGCGAGCCGGTGCTCCCCCCCGCCCGGCTCCTGCCGATCCTCGCCCAGACGGCGCGCGCCCTCCACGCGGCGCACCTGTCCGGCGTCGTGCACCGCGACGTCAAGCCGGGCAACATCCTCATCGACCGCTCCGGCACGGTGAAGATCACCGACTTCGGTGTCTCGCTCGCGGCCAACCAGGTCCCGATGACCGCGACCGGCATGGTGATGGGCACCGCCCAGTACCTGTCGCCCGAGCAGGCCGTCGGGCAGGCGGCCACGGGGGCGTCGGACATCTACGCGCTGGGCATCGTCGCGTACGAGTCGATCGTCGGGAACCGGCCGTTCACCGGGTCCACCCCGGTCGACATCGCGGTCGCGCACGTCAACGAGCCCGTGCCGCCGCTCCCGTCGTCGGTCGACCCGGAGCTCTCCGAGCTCGTCATGGTCATGCTCGCCAAGGACCCGCTGGCGCGGCCGCACCCGGCCGACGCCCTCGCGCGGGTCTTCGAGGAGATCCAGGCGCGCCTCGCGGCCGACCCGTGGTCCGCCCGTGCCGGCGCAGCCGCCAACACCCGGCGCGGCCGTCGCGCGCGCGCGGCGGAGGACGACGCCCCTCCGGCGCCGGAGCCGGACCCCGCTCCCGTCATCACGCCGCTCGTCATCCCGGCCGCCGTGCGCGACCCGCACCCGGTCGACCCCGCGACGCCGTGGACCGCCCCGGAGGCCCGACCCGGCGCCCACGCCGCCGAACCCGCAGGCGGCCACCTCGCCGAGAGCGACGCCGAGCCCGTGGGTCAGGCGCCCGCTCCGCCGTCCGACACGCCGCCCGCCCCCGGGCCCGCCCTGCCGTGGGAGCGCCCCGTCCCCGCGCCGGCGGGCGAGGACCCTGCCGGTCCCCGCGCCTACCCGCCGCGCCGCGAGATGCACGGCGGCACCCGCTCGTCGCGACGCCCGCAGCCGGCTCGGGGCGGCGCGCGGCCCGGCGTCGGCTCGGCCGCGAGCACCCCGTCAGCGCCGGCCACGCGGGCCGAGGCCCGACGGCAGTCGCAGGCGGCCCCGTCGCGGTCGTCCTCCGGTCGCCGCACGTCCACGACGACGGGGCGGCGCCTCGGCGGGTTGCCGAACGGCCTCACGTGGCCCCTCGTGGCCCTGCTGGGCCTGCTCCTCGTGCTGGTCGTCGCGACGATCGCCTCCCTGGGCGACCGGGGTGGGGACGATACGGACGCGGCTCCCGCGACCGTCGTCGAGACCGTCTCCCACGCCGCCCCGCCGGGCGTCCCGACTCCCTCCGGACGCGTGACATCGTGACGACATCGTTGTGCTTCCGGCTTTCCCGGACGCCCTCCAGTGGGATGATTGCGCCAGATGTGCCGCGCGCGGACGCGCCCGCGGCTCCGACGACACCGAAGGACGAATGAGTGGTGGACAACGCTCCCCGAGTGCTTGCCGGGCGCTACCAGGTCGGTGAGCTCATCGGCCGTGGTGGCATGGCCGAGGTGCACATCGGGCACGACAACCGCCTCGGTCGCACCGTCGCGATCAAGATCCTGCGGTCCGACCTCGCCCGCGACCCCACCTTCCTCGCGCGCTTCCGCCGCGAGGCCCAGGCGGCGGCGTCCCTCAACCACCCGGCCATCGTCGCGGTGTACGACACGGGCGAGGACGTCCACGCGGACGCCACCGGCAACTCGGTGCACGTCCCGTTCATCGTCATGGAGTACGTCGAGGGCCACACGGTCCGCGACATCCTCCGCGACGGCCAGGCCGTCCCCATCGACGAGGCCGTCGAGATCACCGCGGGCGTGCTCGCGGCGCTCGAGTACTCGCACCACGCCGGCATCGTGCACCGGGACATCAAGCCCGCGAACGTCATGATCACGCCCACGGGCGCCGTCAAGGTCATGGACTTCGGCATCGCCCGCGCCATGGCGGACTCGGCCGCGACGATGACGCAGACCCAGGCCGTCATCGGCACCGCCCAGTACCTCTCGCCGGAGCAGGCGCGCGGCGAGACGGTCGACGCGCGCTCCGACCTGTACTCCACCGGCTGCCTGCTCTACGAGCTGCTCACCGGCCGCCCGCCGTTCATCGGCGACTCGCCCGTCGCGGTGGCCTACCAGCACGTGCGCGAGGCCCCGGCGACGCCGAGCGCCGTCGCGCCCGACGTGCCCGAGGTCCTCGACCGCATCACGCTCAAGGCGCTCGCCAAGGACCGCACGGCCCGGTACTCGAACGCGGCGGAGTTCCGCGCCGACCTCGAGAACGCCGTGCGCGGCGGGGCGATCACGGCCCCCGCGCTCGGGGTCGCCGCAGCCGCGGCCGGCCTCGGAGCCGCCGCCGCGGCCGCCGACCTCCAGCCCACGATGGTGGAGTCCGCCACACAGGTCATGGCCCCCGCGGCCGCCTCCCCGAACCCGTGGGCGACGAGCGTGGCGCCGGCGGTCCCGCCCGGGGACGAGGTGCCGGGGGAGGACGAGGAGGAGCCCAAGAGCCGCAAGGGCCTCATGTGGACCCTCATCGCGATCGGCGTGCTCGCCCTCGCCGCGATCGTCACGATGCTCGTCATCAACGGCCAGGGCGAGGACGAGCCGACGACGGGCACCGTCCCGACGCTCTCGGCCGGCGTGACGCCGGAGGAGGCCGAGCAGAAGATCACCGACGCCGGCTTCGAGTACGCCCAGGCGATCGACCAGGAGTCGACGGAGGCCGAGGGGACGTTCACGAAGACCGATCCCGCGGGCGGCACCGAGGCCGACCTCGGCTCGACCGTCACGGCCTTCTTCTCCGCCGGTCCAGACGCCGTCGTGATCCAGGACGTCAAGGGCAAGTCCCAGGACGAGGCGCGCCAGATCCTCGAAGGACAGGGGCTGACGGTCACGTCGGGCGGCTCCGAGGACTCGAAGGACGTCCCGAAGGACGCGGCGACGCGTACCGAGCCGGCGGCAGGGCAGTCCGTCGCCGGCGGCTCGACCGTCACGCTCTTCGTCTCGTCCGGCCTCGTCGCCCTGCCCGAGCTCGTGGGCGACCAGCGCCAGAGCGCCGAGCAGAAGATCACCGACCTCGGTCTCAAGCCGGTCGTGAACGAGGTGGAGTCCGACGAGCCGGAGGGCCAGGTCGTCGCGCAGCGCCCCAACGCCGGCAGCGTGCCGCAGGGCTCGGAGGTCACCATCGACGTCGCGATCCCGAAGGCGGAGGAGCCGGAGACGACGAACGTCCCGAACAACCTCGTCGGCATGACCTTGGACCAGGCAAGCGACGCGCTCGGAGGTGCGGGGCTCAACCCTGGGACGCAGCAGAACCAGGAGTCCGACCAGTGGCCGGCCGGGGTCGTCATCGGCTCCGACCCCGGGGGCGGCACCGAGGTCGAGGTCGGCACCGAGGTCTCGCTCATCGTGTCGACCGGCCCCGGCCCGTCGACCGGGGGCGACAACGGTGGCGGCGGACCGGGCGGCGGCGGTGGGGGCAACGGCGACGGCTGATCGGCCGCCGTGCCCCGAGCACCCTGACGAACGGGCCCCCACCTCGCGAGGGGGGCCCGTTCGCCGTGCTGGCAGAGGCGGCGGCCGCACCGGTGGCGGCAGGGCAGCGGCCTGCGCCCGGAAGGCGCCGCCGGGTCTGGCCGGGCTACTGCCGGACGAGCGGCGCCATGCCTGCCGAACGCTCGACGGCGCCGTCGAGCCCGCACGCCTCGAGCCAGTTCGCGAGCAGGCGGTGGCCGCCCTCGGTGAGCACGGACTCGGGGTGGAACTGGACGCCGTGCAGGGGCAGGTCCTTGTGCTGGAGGCCCATGATGACGCCGCCGGAGGTCGACGCGGTCACCTCGAGCTCGGCGGGCACGGTGTCGCTCACGACGGCGAGCGAGTGGTAGCGCGTCGCGGTGAACGGGGCGGGGAGCCCGGCCAGGACGCCCTCGCCCTCGTGCTCGACGAGGCTCGTCTTGCCGTGCATGAGCTCGGGCGCGTGCGTGACCGTCGCGCCGTACACCTCGGCGAGCGCCTGGTGACCCAGGCACACGCCGAGCATCGGCGTCCGCGAGGAGGCGCACGCGCGGATGACCTGCTCGCTCTGGCCCGCCTCCTTGGGGGTGCCAGGCCCGGGGGAGACGAGGACGCCGTCGAACACGGTGCCGTCGACGTCGTGGAACCGACCCTCGGCGTCGGGCTCGGGCACGGCGTCGTTGCGCACGACGACGGTCTCCGCGCCGAGCTGGTCGAGGTAGCCGACGATCGTGTAGACGAACGAGTCGTAGTTGTCCACGACGAGGATGCGGGTCTGGTGGGTCATCGCGGGGCCTCCACGGACACTGCGCCGGCGGCGTCGGTCTGGATGTTGGGGTCGTTGAACGGCATGTACTCGGACACGAGCGGGAACAGCCACTCGAAGCACGCGAGCACCACGGCGGCCGCGAGGACGAGCAGGATCAGCACCCGGACCCATGCCGGGCCGGGCAGCACGCGCCACAGCGCCCCGTACATCACGCGCTCCCTTCGGCCGCAGGTGCCGCCTGGCCGACCAGGTCGGGCGGCGTGCCGTCCTCGACGGGCATCCAGTAGTCCAGCTTCGCGTTGACGATGAACCGCGCCACGAGCGAGTTCAGCCCGATCGGGTGGCACGTCGTCAGGGTGAGGTACCGCTCCGTCGGCTCGACGCCGGGCTGCCACGGGACGGGCGCCACGGCCTCCACCTGGTCGGGCTTCACGGCCTGCATGTGGTCCACGCGGTACACGTACCAGACCCCGCCGGCCTCCACGACGATCGGGTCACCGATCTCGAGCTCCTCCACGTCGTGGAAGATCTTGCCGTACGTCTGCCGGTGCCCCGCGAGCGAGAAGTTGCCGATGGCGCCCGGCATGACGGTCTCCGGGTAGTGCCCCGCCTGGCCCTGGTCGAGGATCGAGCGCTTGTCCGTCCCCTCGGCGATCGGCATCATCTTGCCGTCCCAGCGCGGCACGTAGAGCGTTCCCCACACCTCGCCCAGCGCGGGCGCCTCCATGACGGGCGGCTCGTCGCGGCGCACAGCCGTCGCGACGTCCGCGGGGTCCGGCGTGGGCGCGTCCATCTCCTCCAGGACCTGCGCCTGCACGCGGTCGGCCTGCACGTCCGTCCACCACAGCTGCCACACCACGTACAGCCCCAGCAGGATGCCCAGCGTGATGAGCAGCTCCCCGACGACGCCCACGACCGCGGACACCGGACCACGCCCCGAGGCGCGGCGGCCGGCGTGCCGCACCGGCGCGGGAGCGGTGGCCGTCACGACGCCACCGCGCCGGAGGGCCGGGCGTAGCGGAGCTCGAGCGCGCCCTCGTAGCCGGGGAGCTCGAGGTCCGACTTGTCCTCGACCGACCAGCCCAGGTTCACGGCGTCGACGTACTCCTGGTACACCTGCACGCCGGGCGAGCGCTCCAGGGCGTCGCGCAGCGCGTCGGGGTCGCCCACGGCCTCCACGACGTAGGGCGGCGAGTACACGCGGCCGTGCAGCAGGAGGATGTTGCCCGCGCAGCGGAACGCCGACGTCGCGGTGACGCGCTGACCCTGGAGCGTCATCGCCTCCGCGCCGCCGGCCCACAGGGCGTTGACGACGGACTGGATGTCCTGCTGGTGCACGACCAGGTCGTCCGGACGGATCTGCGGCGGGTAGTTGCCCTCCGGGGGTGCGTCGTCGAGCGAGACGGACAGGCCCGTGCCACTGACCGGCGTCGTGCCCGCCGCGACCGCGGTGCGCGACGCGAGGTCGGGGTCGACGCCGGCCGGCACGTCGCCGGTCTGCGACAGTCCCGCGATCTCCTCCGTGAGAGCGTCGACCTGGGCCGAGAGGTCGGCCACGCGGTCCGACTCGCGGTCGACGAGCTGGGCGAGGTTCTCGGGGTGACGCGAGTCGTCGCCCCGGGCGAGGCGGGCGTTCGCCGTGAACATCACGCCGGCGAGCGCGAGGACGAGCGCGACGGTCACGGCGGACCGGACCCTGCGGGAGCGCGGCGGCACAGCAGGTGCGGCCGGCGACGGCGCGGGACCGCCCGCGACCGCCTCGGCGGGCTCGTCGGGCGTCGCGGAGGCGGGGTCGGTGCTGCTCACGCGACCGTCTCCTTCCTGGGCGGACGAGGTCGTCGGCCGTCTCTCCGGGGTGTCACTGCCGTGCGTCTGTCAGGTCGTCGTCACCGCGACAGTGCCGTTGCCCGCGCGCGGTGTCCGTGCCTATTGTGTGCGCCCACTACGCTAGTCGACGAACGTCGTCCACGATCGTGACGGACCCGTGCTCCTACGGAGCCTCGCGGCGCGTCGACGACCTTCGCCCGAGCCATGCACGGTTCCTGCACGACGACGGCAGGCGTCCGCTCCCGCGGTGCGTCCCGACGCCGCCCGCAGCGGACCCCACCAGGACAGGAGCCCACCCTCGTGCCCGAGTCGAAGTCGCGCAAGAAGCCCAAGCCGCAGCGTCCGCCGAGCGTGCCCAAGCCCGAGTCGGGCAACCCGCGCTGGCTCGTGCCCACGATGCTCGGGCTCATGCTGCTCGGGCTGGCGTGGATCGTGCTGTTCTACCTCAGCGGGTCCGCGCAGCTCCCGATCCCGGCGCTCGGCGCCTGGAACCTCGGCGTGGGCTTCGCGTTCATCATCGCGGGCTTCGCGCTCACCACACGCTGGAAGTAGGCGGTCCGACGGCGGCCGCGCGCCTCGCGGCGCGCGGCGCGCCGAGCGACCCGTGGGGCAGGGAATGACACCGGCGTAGTTCCACACCTGTGAGTAACCCTGGGGATAACTCTCCCGGGCGATCGTCCGGGATCAGCCGACGAGAGTCCCGACCTGGGCTGCCGAGGCATAGGTCAGCCACGCTGCCGCGACGAGCGCGACCGCGACGGCCGCCGTCGCGCCCACGGACACCAGGGTGCGGCGTTCCTTCGGCGCGTACGCGTACGCGGCCCCGAGGGCGAGGCCGACGACGAGCCCACCGAGGTGCGCCTGCCACGCGATGCCGGTGAAGAAGAGACCGATCGCGAAGTTGATGCCGATGAGCACGACGATCTGCATCGCGTTACGACCGGTGCGCCGCAGCACGAGCAGGATGGCCCCGAAGAGCCCGAACACGGCGCCCGAGGCACCGACCACGGGCTGGTACCACCCCTCCGACGCCGGACCGCCCGCGAGGACGAGGTAGCCGACCGAGCCGCCGACCGCCGACAACAGGTAGAGCGCGACGAAGTGCCAGCGGCCGAGCATCTGCTCGAGGAACGGCCCCGTGACCCACAGCGCGTACATGTTGAAGAGGATGTGGACGGGGCTCGTGGAGTGCAGGAACGCCGACGTGAGGAAGCGGTACGGCTCGTCCTCGCCGATGACCGGTGCGAACCACCACAGCCGCGTCCACTCGCCGCCGGTGACGAGCTGGAGGATCCAGCTCACGACGCACAGACCGATGATCGTGAACGTCACGACCGGCGGGCCGCCGCGGACCGTGCCGCCGAGCGCGCTGCGCTGCGTCGGCGCCTGCCGGGCCGCCTCGCGCACGCAGTCGACGCACTGCACGCCGACCGCGGCCGGGCGCTGGCACTCCGGGCACGCGGGGCGACCGCAGCGCTGGCAGCGTACGTACGACACCCGGTCCGGGTGCCGCGGGCACACGGGCGGGACGGCAGGACCGTCGTGCGGTCCGGCCGTCCCGTACGCGGGCGGGCCGGGGGGCCCGGGAGGTGTGGTCGAGATGGTCAGTCCTCGATGGTGACCGACGTGATGACGATGTCCTCCTGGGGACGGTCGCCGGGACGCGTCGGCGTGGCGTTGATCGCGTCGACGACCGCGCGGGACTCGTCGTCCGCGACCTCGCCGAAGATCGTGTGCTTGCCGTTGAGCCACGGGGTCGGCACCGTCGAGACGAAGAACTGCGACCCGTTGGTGCCCTCGGCCTCGCCCGTGACCGGGTTGCGGCGCACGCCCGCGTTCGCCATCGCCAGGAGGTAGGGGCGGTCGAACTGGAGCTCGGGGTGGATCTCGTCGTTGAACGTGTAGCCGGGACCGCCCGTCCCGGTGCCCAGCGGGCAGCCGCCCTGGATCATGAAGTCCTGGATCACGCGGTGGAAGATCAGGCCGTCGTAGAACGGCTCGGTGCGCTCTGCGCCGGTGCGGGGGTCGGACCACGTCGTGGTGCCCTTCGCGAGCCCGACGAAGTTCGCCACCGTCTTCGGGGCGTGGTTCGGCAGGAGCTCGATCCGGATGTCACCTGCGGTCGTGTGGAGGGTTGCGAACATGGGCACCATCCTCCCACGAGACCCGCGCGCGACCCGTCCGACGCGATGTCTCGCGGGTCGGGCACGGTGGTGGCAGAGTGGTCGGAAACGCCCATCGCATCCGCCCTTTCGTCCCGTCGGACGACGACCCCGGGGAGCACGCATGACCCGTTCTCGCTCAGCGAGCGACTCCGTCAAGGACACGCTCGAGTCGATCGACACCGAGAAGCTCAAGGACCAGGCCGCACAGGCCGCCGCGACCGCGCAGAATGCCGCCAGCCAGCTCGCCGACCAGGCGAAGGACGCAGCGGTGCAGGCCAAGGAGTGGGGGACGCCCAAGGTCGAGGCGTTCCTCGAATGGCTCCAGCCGCGCGTCGAGAAGGCGTGGCAGGACAGCATCCAGGCCGCCGCGCCGCGCGTCGAGAAGGCCGCGGGCAAGGCCGCGCCCGCCATCGACACCGCGCACGACAAGCTCGTCGACGACGTGCTGCCGAAGATCGTCGCGAGCTTCAACGCCGCTGCCGCCAGCGCCGCCGACTCCGCCCAGCGCGCGGCGGACAACGCGGCCGAGGCGACCGCCGCGGCAACCGCCGCCGCGGCGGCGGCGACCGGCCGGAAGGGGCGCAAGCTCGCCAAGCAGGCGCAGAAGGCAGCCGCCGAGGCCGCGAAGCAGGCGCAGAAGGCCGCGGGCAAGGCGGGCAAGAAGGCCTCGAAGCACGCGGACAAGGCGGCGGAGAAGGCCGCGGCCAAGCTCGCCGCGGCGGCCGACAAGGCAGCGGCGAAGGCCGCGGAGGCCGACGCCTCGAAGGGCAAGGGCCGCACCCTCTGGTGGATCGCCGGCGGCGTCACCGCCGCGGGCGTCGGCTACGTCCTCTACCGCCGTGCCCAGCCCACGACCGACCCCTGGGCCGAGCCGTGGGAGCAGGAGGAGCAGCAGGTCCATTTCGACGACGTGGTCGGCGACGCCCGGCACGCCGTCGCGGACGCTGCCGAGTCGCTGGGCGAGGCCGCGGGCGTCGCCGTGGCGAAGGGCCGCGAGGCGACCGACAAGCTCGCCGAGCGCGCCGCGGAGGTCCGCGACGACGTCAGCGACCGCGTCAGCGACGCCAAGGACGCTGCCAAGAAGGCCACCAGCCGCGCGCGCAGCACGACCCGCAGCACGGCCTCGTCCGCCAAGGACGCCGCCGCGGACGCGAAGGACGACCTCGGCGACGCCGGCAAGAAGGCGCGCGAGGCGGCCGAGGCCGCAGCGGAGGACGCCGCCAAGAAGGCCGACGACGTCTGACCTCTCAGGACGGCGCGCCGAGAGCGCGCACGCGAAGGGCCCCACCGCGCGGTGGGGCCCTTCGTCGTTCCGCTGACGGCCCGGCGGCCGGGCCGCCGACCAGGTTGCCGGACCGGACGACGAGCGCGCCGTCGGTGCGCTTCGTGACGTCTCGCCGCTACGCCGGTGCGACCGCGGCGAGCCACAGCATCGCGGCGCCGAGGCCGAGGTCGAGCACGAAGCACGCCTCCGCGAGGGAGCGCGGCACGACCCGGTCCCTGACGACGTGGACGAGGTCCCACGCGGCGTGCCCGACGGCGGCCAGCGCCGCGAGGTAGAGAGCGGGGACGGGGCCCACCATCATGGCCGTGAGCGCGAGGGCGCTGAAGCCCAGGAACCCCAGGACCTGGATGCCCAGCTCGCGGCGGTCGACGTCGGCACCCCGGAGGAGGCCGAGCACCGCGAACGCCGCCCCCAGGACGAGCACCGCCACGGTGGGGTCGAGCCCCGTCACGCGCGCGAGCATGACGGTGACGACCGCGCCCCCGACCACGATCCAGCCGCTGCGCCGCGGACCGATCGCGCTGGTCGCGAGGTAGCACGCCGAGGCGATGACGATGATCATCGCGGTCACGTGCGCGTCGGCGCCGTTCGTGACGTTGAGGAGAAGAGCGAGCAGTCCGACGACGGACGGCCAGCGCTCCAGCAGATGGCGGCCCGCACCGTGGTCGCGGTGCGTGCCGGCGTGCTGTGCGGGATCGAGACGAGGCTGCTGTGTGTCCATGGTCGTGAGTCTGGGCCGGGGCCTCGCCCGACGGACCCGTGAATCCCGCACGGGACGCCCGTGCGCATGCTCACCGAGTGCTCGTCAGACCCAGCCGTTCTCGCGGGCGATGCGGTACGCCTGGGACCTGTTGTCCGCCCCGAGCTTGCGGCTGACCGACGCCAGGTAGTTGCGCACCGTCGCCGGCGAGAGGAACAGCTCTCGAGCCACGTCGCGGACGGCACGGTCCTGCTGCGCGGCCGCCAGCACGGCGGTCTCCCGGACGGTCAGCGGCGACGGGGCCACGGTCAGAGCGTCCGCGGCCAGGACGGGATCGACGTAGCGCTGCCCCTCGTGGACCCGCCGGACGACGTCCGCCAGCGCCGTGCCCGGCGCCCCCTTCGCGAGGAACCCCCGCGCCCCCGAGGCGAGCGCCTCGCGCAGCACGCGCGGGTGGCCGTGTCCGGTGAGGATCACGCCCGCGCATCCCGGGAGCGCCCGCGCCAGCTCCCCGATGACGCCGAGCCCGTCCACCCCCGGCATGTGCAGGTCGACGACGGCGACGTCGGGCGCGTGGAGCAGTGCTCGATCGATCGCCTCGCGGCCGTCGCGAGCGGTGGCGACGACGTCCACGTCCGGCTCCCGCTCCAGGAGCCCGACCAGGGCCTCCCGGATCAGCTCGTCGTCCTCGGCGAGGAGCACCCGGATCCGTTCGCTCATCACACCCTCCCCGACGGCGTCGAGTGTCTCACCCGCACCACGAAGCGGTCGTCGCCGTCCGGGCCCGCGACGAGCTCCGCACCGACGGCACCGGCCCGTGCCGCGAGGGCTGCCAGACCGGTCCCGCCGGCCGGGTCGGGCGCCGCTGCGGTGCGGACCCCGTCGTTCTCCACGCTCAGCGTCGTCACCGGCCCCTGCACCACGACGCGGATCGACGCAGTGCGGGCGTCGCTGTGCCGCAGGACGTTCGTGACGGCCTCTCGGACGACCGTCGCGAAGAGCCCGGCGAGCGTCGGCGGCACGGTCGAGAGCGTCTGCGGATCGACGACGACCGTCGGCGTGACCCCTGCCGAGCGGAGCACCAGGTCCGCCGATCGCAGCTGTGACGGGAGATCCGTGACGGCCTCTCCGTGGATGGTGCGCCGGGCCTCTCGGAGCGCGCCGGCCGCGAGGTCGCGGATGCTCCGGCTCTCGCCCGCGGCCGCCGCGGGGTCTCGCGCGGCCAGGTCGGCGGCGCGCTCGGCCTTGAGCGCGATCACGGCGAGGCGTCGTCCGAGCACGTCGTGCAGCTCTCGGCCGACGCGCAACCGTTCCTCGGCCACCGCGAGGCGTGCCTGCGCCTCCCGTCCGTCCTGCGCGGACCACCACAGCCGGTGCAACCACACCAACGCCTGGCACATCGCCCAGACGGTGAGGGCGACGCCGAAGGTCGTGACGACGCCGGGGAGGGGCGCGCCGTCGAAGACGGCGCCGCCTGCCGCGGCAGCACCACCCAGGACGACGGCCGCCACGACGCCGATGCGCCAGCCGGCCAGGCCGGAGGCGGCGACGACGAATCCCGCGAGCCACGCCCAGGGCTCGTCACCCGGCTCGGCCCACGAGAACGTCGGGGCCCAGAGCGCCAGGGTGAGCGCGATCAGCCCGGCGACCTTCCACCTCCGCGACGCCCGGTCCGGGGCGGGAGCGACGGCGTCGAGAAGGACGAGCAGCAGCGCGAGGCCGAGGAGGACCAGGAGGCCGACGAAGGCCGCCGTGCCCAGAGGCGTCGGTGGCTCGGTGGACGACATCGCAATGATCGGCGCCCACGCGAAGCTGGCCAGGAGGAAGCCCAGCACGATCCAGCGCGGAGTCCGTCGAGGCTGCGCCTGGGTCACGTCCTCGCCCCCCTCCCCACCTCCACCGGCGGAGTAGGAGCGAGCGTAGCCGCACGCTCGACGCGGCACCCTCGCGCGCCGCGCTCGGGAGAGCTCCGGGCGGCCGTCCTCGGACAGCACGAAGGACCCCCGACGGCAGACGTCGGAGGCCCTTCGGTGGTGGAGCCAGGGGGACTCGAACCCCCAACCCCCTGCTTGCAAAGCAGGTGCGCTACCAATTGCGCCATGGCCCCGGGTGACGCGGCCGGGGCCGGTCAGGAGTGAGACGTGCTCACTCGAAGGTGTCGGTGACCTCTGCCCAGAGGTCACGCTCGGCGTTGTCCTCCGTGTACTTGCGCCACAGGAGATATCCGGCGCCGGCGGCGAGGAGCAGGACGAGAAGCTTCTTCATGACGTTCCCCCTCGAGTGGGTTCGGCAGTGGGCCTAAGAGGACTTGAACCTCTGACCTCTTCCTTATCAGGGAAGCGCTCTAACCGTCTGAGCTATAGGCCCGTACGCGCCCTCGCCGGACAGCCCCGGGGGGGCCGCTCCGCTCGCAGGCAGCGATTGAGGTTACCCCACCGGAAGCCGCAGACCCAAACCGAGGGGGTCCGTGACCCCCGGTCCGGGAGCCGTGCTGGGTCAGTCGTCCGTGAGCGTGAGGTGCACGCCACCCACGAGCGCGGCGACGATGTTGTACAGGAACGCCATGATCGTCGACAGCGCGGTGATGATCACCACGTTCACGACGCCCAGCAGCGTGGCGATGGAGATCACGCGGCCGAACGCGACGTACTGCTGGATGTCCACGTCGGTCTCGGTGCCGACGATCTGCGTGAACAGGTCCTCGATCTTCGCGAAGACCATCATCCCGTCGAGCACGTACCAGACGACGGCCGTCGCGACGACGGTCATGATGCCGATCGCGACCGCCAGCAGGAAGCCGAGCTTCATCGCGGACCAGGGGTCGATGCGCGAGACCGCGAGCCGGACGCGACGCGGGCCGCCGTCGTGCCGGACCGTGGGCGTCGCGCCCGTCGCCGGGCCCGCTGCGGGCGTGGCACCGGTGAGCGGGGTCGCGGAGCCGGACACGCCGGCCGCGGAGTAGTGCAGCGAGGCCGCCGCCGGGGAGCTCGTCGCGGCAGGAGCCGCCGAGGTGGTCGTGGGCACGCGCCTCACCGTCTCGTCGTCGATCTCGTCGTGACCGGGCTGCTGAGGGTCGGACTCCGCCGGCGCGGCGGGGACCGCGGCGGAGACCTTCTTCGCCGCGGTCTTCGCCGCGGCGATGGCCGCAGCGGCAGCCTTCACGGCACCCGCGCGGGCGACCGCGACACGGCTCTCGCCGGACGCGCGCTCCATCCCGTCGTCGTCGACCCCGCGCTCCGGGGCGGCCTGGCCCTCCGACCGACCCGGGGGCGGCGGAGGCGGCGGCGGGGGGACGGCGCCCGACGCCGAACCGTTCGACGCGCCGTTCGACTCCGCGTGCTTGCTCGCCGTGGACGCGCTCGTGCGCGAGGTCGTGTCCGTGTCCGGACGCGGCACGGTCAGCCGGGGCGTGATCGTCGGCGGTGCGTTGTTCTCGCTGCTCATCTGGTTTCCTCGGTGGTTCCGGGGGCCGGCTCGGTCCCGCTCGCCCCGTCGGACGAGGCGGTCGGGTCGACGATCGGTGCGCTGCTCGTGTCGGTGCCGACCGGGGCCGTGCCGGTCCCGTCCTCGCCCTCCACGGTATCCCGATCCTCTCCGAGGCGACGCTCGACGTTCCGCGCGACCGCGATGATGCGGTCACCCTTGTCGGGCTTCGCGAACGTCACCCCCTGCGTGTTGCGGCCCGTGAGGTTCACCTCGTCGACCGCGGACCGCACGATCTTCCCGCGTTCCATGATCACCAGCACCTCGTCGTCGGCCTCTGTCACCAGAGCCCCCACGAGATCTCCACGAGCCTCCACCAGGTTCGCGACCTTGATGCCCAGACCGCCACGCCCCTGGACCCGGTACTCGTCGATCCGCGTGCGCTTGGCGAAACCGCCCTCGGTCACGACGAAGAGGTCCGAGCCCTCCTCGACCACGTCCGCCGAGAGGAGCTCGTCGCCCTCGCGGAACTTCATGCCCGTCACGCCCGACGTCGCGCGGCCCAGCGGTCGCATCGTGTCGTCGCCCGCGGGGAAGCGGATCGACTGACCCTTGCGCGAGACGAGGATGAGGTCGTCGTCGGCGTCCACGAGGAGCGCCGCGACGAGCTCGTCCGGCGTGCCCGACTCGTCCTCGCGCAGGTTGATCGCGATGAGCCCGCCCGATCGCGGCGAGTCGTACTCGGACAGCCGCGTCTTCTTGACGAGGCCGCGGCGCGTCGCCAGGACCAGGTACTCCGCGGCGTCGTAGTCACGCAGGTCGAGCACCTGCGCGATCTTCTCGCCGGGCTGGAACGCGAGCAGGTTGGCCACGTGCTGGCCCTTGGCGTCGCGACCGCCCTCGGGGAGCTCGTACGCCTTGGCCCGGTAGACCCGCCCGAGGTTCGTGAAGAACAGCAGCCAGTGGTGCGTCGTCGTCACGAAGAAGTGGTCGACGATGTCGTCCTCGCGCAGCTGCGCGCCGCGCACGCCCTTGCCGCCGCGCTTCTGCGCGCGATAGTTGTCGCTGCGGGTGCGCTTCACGTAGCCGCCGCGCGTGATCGTGACGACCATCTCCTCCTCGGCGATGAGGTCCTCGATCGAGACCTCGCCGTCGAACGGGAGGATCGTCGTGCGCCGCTCGTCGCCGTACTTGGCGACGATCTCGCCCATCTCCTCGCCGACGATCGTCCGCTGGCGGTCCGGCTTGGCGAGGATGTCCTCGTAGTCGAGGATCTTGCGCTCGAGCTCGTCGTGCTCGTCGAGGATCTTCTGCCGCTCCAGCGCGGCCAGACGGCGGAGCTGGAGGTTGAGGATCGCCGTCGCCTGGACCTCGTCCACGCCCAGCAGCTCCATGAGGCCCGTGCGCGCCACCTCGACGTCGGGGGAGCGCCGGATGAGCGCGATGACCTCGTCGAGCGCGTCGAGCGCCTTGAGGTAGCCACGCAGGATGTGGATGCTGCGCTCGGCCTCGGCGAGCAGGTAGCGCGTGCGACGCACGACGACGTCGAGCTGGTGGGTCGTCCAGTGGCGGACGAACGCGTCGAGGCTCAGCGTGCGCGGTACGCCGTCGACCAGCGCGAGCATGTTCGCGCCGAACGTGTCCTGGAGCTGGGTGTGCTTGTAGAGGTTGTTGAGCACGACCTTCGCCACGGCGTCGCGCTTGAGCACGATCACGAGGCGCTGGCCCGTGCGGCCCGACGTCTCGTCGCGGATGTCGGCGATTCCCTGGACGCGTCCGTCCTTGACGAGGTCGGCGATCTTGGCCGCGAGGTTGTCCGGGTTCACCTGGTAGGGGAGCTCGGTGACGACCAGGCACACGCGGCCCTGGATCTCCTCGACGTTGACCACCGCGCGCATCGTGATCGAGCCGCGGCCCGTCCGGTACGCCTCCTCGATGCCCTTGTGGCCGAGGATCGTCGCGCCGGTCGGGAAGTCCGGGCCCTTGATGCGCAGCAGGAGCGCCGCGAGGAGCTCCTCGCGGCTCGCCTCGGGGTGGTCCAGGTGCCACTGGACGCCCTCGGCGACCTCGCGCAGGTTGTGCGGCGGGATGTTCGTCGCCATCCCGACGGCGATGCCCGCCGAGCCGTTGACCAGCAGGTTCGGGAACCGCGACGGCAGGACCGCCGGCTCCTGCGTGCGGCCGTCGTAGTTGTCCTGGAAGTCGACGGTGTCCTTGTCGATGTCCCGGACCATCTCCATGGCGATGGGAGCCATGCGGCACTCGGTGTACCGCGGGGCCGCCGCCGGGTCGTTGCCGGGCGAGCCGAAGTTCCCCTGGCCGGCGACGAGCGGGTAGCGCAGCGACCAGTCCTGCACGAGGCGGACGAGCGCGTCGTAGATCGCGCTGTCGCCGTGCGGGTGGAACTTGCCCATGACGTCGCCGACGACGCGCGAGCACTTGGAGTACGACCGGTCCGGCCGGTAGCCGCCGTCGTACATCGCGTACAGCACGCGGCGGTGCACGGGCTTGAGGCCGTCACGCACGTCCGGCAGCGCTCGCCCGACGATGACGCTCATCGCGTAGTCGAGGTACGACCGCTGCATCTCGAGCTGGAGGTCGACCTGCTCGATGCGCCCGTGGTGCACGGCGACCGCCGTACCGTCGGCGTGCACGATCTCCTCGGCCCCGTCGCCGGGAGCCGTGGGCTCGGTCTCGGGGTTCTGCTCGTCGGTCACGGTCTACCTCGTTCGTTCGTTCCTGCGTGCTCGCTGCGCTCGTCGTCTGCCGCGGTCCGCGCCGCCGGGGCGCGTTCGCGGGCCGGTCGCCCGCGCGGGGCGGGCGCCGGCTGGTCAGATGTCAAGGAACCGCACGTCCTTCGCGTTCCGCTGGATGAAGCTGCGGCGGGACTCGACGTCCTCGCCCATGAGGACGGAGAAGATCTCGTCCGCGGCGGCGGCGTCGTCCAGGGTGACCTGGTTGAGCGTGCGGTGCTCGGGGTCCATGGTCGTGTCCCACAGCTCCGAGTAGTCCATCTCGCCCAGACCCTTGTAGCGCTGGATCCCGTTCTCCTTGGGGATCCGCTTGCCGGCGGCCTGCCCGGACGCGAGGAACGCGTCGCGCTCCTTGTCCGAGTAGACGTAGTCGTGCGGGGCGTTCGACCACTTGAGCCGGTACAGCGGCGGCTGCGCGAGGTAGACGTGCCCGTTCTCGATGAGGGGGCGCATGTACCGGAAGAGCAGCGTGAGCAGGAGGGTCGCGATGTGCTGGCCGTCGACGTCCGCGTCGGCCATGAGGACGATCTTGTGGTACCGCAGCTTGGTGAGGTCGAAGTCCTCGCCGATGCCCGTGCCGAACGCCGTGATGATCGACTGGACCTCCTGGTTGGACAGGGCCCGGTCGAGGCGCGCGCGCTCGACGTTGAGGATCTTGCCGCGGATCGGGAGGATCGCCTGCGTCCGCGGGTTGCGGCCGCGGACGGCCGAGCCGCCGGCCGAGTCACCCTCGACGATGAAGATCTCGCACTCCTCGGCGCGGTTCGACTGGCAGTCGCGCAGCTTGCCGGGCATGCCCCCGGACTCCAGCAGGCCCTTGCGGCGCGTCGCCTCGCGCGCCTTGCGCGCGGCGAGGCGGGCCTGCGACGCCTGGATCGCCTTGCGCAGGACGTCGCGGGCCTCGTTCGGGTGCGAGTCGAACCAGTCGTTGAGACGCTCGTTGACGACGCGCTGGACGAACGTCTTCGCCTCGGTGTTGCCGAGCTTCGTCTTCGTCTGCCCCTCGAACTGCGGCTCGCCCAGCTTGACGGAGATGACCGCGGTCAGCCCCTCGCGGATGTCGTCGCCCGTGAGGTTCTCGTCCTTGTCCTTGAGGATGCCCTTGTCGCGCGCGTAGCGGTTGACCAGCGAGGTCATCGCCGCGCGGAAGCCCTCCTCGTGCGTGCCGCCCTCGGTCGTGGAGATCGTGTTGGCGAACGTGTGGACGGACTCCGAGTAGGCGCTGGTCCACTGCATCGCGATCTCGACGGAGATGCGCCGCTCGGTGTCCTCCGACTCGATGTCGATGACGTCGGGGTGGACGAGCTCGACCTTCTTGGCGCCGTTGAGGTGCTTCACGTAGTCGATGAGGCCGCCGTCGTACTTGTAGCTCACCGTGCGCGCTGCGGTCGACGTGCCCGACGACGTCGCGTCGCCGCTCGCGGGCGTACCGTCCTCGGCCTCGCCCGTGACCTCGTCCCCGGTGTCGAGGTGCGCAGGGCGCTCGTCGGTGAGCGTGATCCGCAGGCCCTTGTTGAGGAACGCGTACTGCTGGAACCGCGCGCGCAGGGTCTCGAAGTCGTACTCGGTGGTCTCGAAGATGGCCGGGTCGGCCCAGAACGTCTGCGTCGTGCCCGTCGCCTGCGTCGCCTCGCCGCGGTGCAGCTCGCCCACGGGCTTGCCGCCGTCGGCGAACTCCTGGCGCCAGGCGTAGCCGTCACGCTGGACCTCGGTGACCACGCGGGACGAGAGCGCGTTGACGACGGAGATGCCGACGCCGTGCAGACCGCCCGAGACGGCGTACCCGCCACCGCCGAACTTGCCGCCCGCGTGGAGGATCGTCATGACGACCTCGACCGTGGGCCGGCCCTCGGTGGGGTGGATCGCGACGGGGATGCCGCGCCCGTTGTCGACGACGCGCACCCCACCGTCGGCGAGGAGCGTCACGTCGATCGTGTCCGCGTGGCCGGCGAGAGCCTCGTCCACAGAGTTATCCACAACCTCGTACACAAGGTGGTGGAGGCCTCGCTCACCCGTCGAGCCGATGTACATGCCCGGACGCTTGCGGACCGCCTCGAGGCCCTCGAGGACGGTGATGTTGCTCGCGTCGTAGCCGCCGCCCGCCGAGGGTGCCGCCTCCGCGGACGCCGTCGGGTCGGAGATGGCGGTGTCGGTGTGGTCTGCCACGGGCAGGACTGCTCCTCGTCGTCGTGCATGCTGCGCCCGCGTTCGTGCGGAAGCGGTCGCCGCTGCTCAAGGGTTCCGGGCCCGCACCACGGTCGGCGTCGCCTCCTCCGCGATGACGGACGGTCGGCCGCGGACGGCCGGCCGCGCCTCCTCGGAAGGGCTGCGCGCGCGGGTGGTGAACAGACCCGGAATGACCTCCCCAGTCTACCCGCCACGAGCCGAATTCCGCGGATTGTGGCCCTCCTGGGGACGGCGTCCCGGGCTTTCACGACGTGATCCGCGCGTCGTCGTCGAGACTCCTCCACACAGTTGTCCACAGGCGTTGTCCACCGGTCGGGGGGCCGCCTCCGGACGGGTGTCGCATCCACCCGCGCGGCGGTGGGTGGCCGCTGCGTGGGAACGCTTCCTTCGGGACAAGTCGGGAATCGGCATTTCACGTGGAAAGTGGTCTAATACCACACACCATCATGATTCGCGCGTCGTCCGCGCAGGAGTGATCCGCGTGCGGGCGGCCTCACCCCCGGAAGGGACCCTCACCTCGTGAAGAGACTCCTCGCGAGCGTTGCGACGACAGCGCTCGCACTCGGTGGCCTGCTCGTGGCCACCGCGGCCCCCGCCTCCGCTCACAGCGGCGGCCCCGTCGCCGACTGCCAGAGCCTGAAGGTCGACCTCTGGGCCTACGCGCCCGGGAACGGCCTGACCGTCGTCGTCGACGGCACGACGCTCGAGCCCCGGAGCTTCGACGGGCACTTCAAGAAGACCTACGAGCTGGACCCGACCCAGGACCACACCTGGAGCGTCGCCGTCGACGCCTCGGACGACGACAAGTACGACAAGTCCTGGAAGGGCTCCACGACCGCCTGCGAGACTCCCGAGGAGGAGAGCCCCGTCCAGGTCGGCGTCTACGTCTACCCCAAGCTCGACACCGAGCGGCCCGCAGCCTGGGAGAACTCGGGACCGCAGAAGATCGTCACGAGCGACGAGGTCGCGGTGCCCGAGAAGCCCTGGGACAAGACGTGGCTCGTCGCGCCCCTGGACCTGGAGGCCGTCCGCGAGGTCGCCCGGACCATCGAGCCCGACGTGACCACCGAGGACCTGTGCACCGCCTGGGCCGTGCAGCAGGACCTCGTGGACCTGCCCGGCGGGATCGACGACCTGCCGACGGACATCCGCTACTCGCCCGACGGCAAGCACCTCGGCGAGTTCCCCGACGGCACGTTGATCGCGTGGGACCACCAGGACCTCGCCGACCTCTTCCCCGAGGGCGCGTGCGACACCCCCGAGCCGGTCGACGAGGAGGTCGTCGCCCCCGCGACGCCGGTCGTCCCCTCCGCGGTCGAGGTGTGCGGTACCGAGCTGACGGAGGAGAACGTCCCGGCCGAGTCCGAGGAGTTCCGCTACACCGTCACGGCCGAGGGTGTCGTCGCTGAGCCGAAGGACGCCACCGTGGAGTTCTCGGCGGAGACGGCCGAGCTCGGCTACGTCGTCGCCGAGGACGGCCGCAGCGCGCTGTTCCCGGTCGCGGACCTGCTGCCGTCCGAGGAGGCTTGCGCGCTCGTCCCGGGCGCGATCGAGGCGGTCTGCGAGGGTGACGTGCCCTACCTCGGCTACGAGGTGGCCCTGCCCGAGGGGATCACGGTCGACGACGAGAACCCGCTGACGATCACGTTCCTGCACCCGAACGGTGGGGAGGACTACGTCGTGGAGGGCCAGCCGTTGAACGGGACGATCCTGTGGCCCGGAGCCTCGGCACAGGAGCCGAAGCAGTGGCCCGGGTTCGTCCGCAACGAGGACGGGTCGTACACCGAGACCGAGGGCAACTACGCCTGGACCCGTGACGGCGTCGAGGTGCTCTTCGAGGTGAACCCCGCGTACTCGACGGTCGTCTCCTACCCGCCGGCGACCAGCGCCTGCGCGAACCCGCCGGTCGCACCCGTCGCGGCCGAGGACGTCCCCGCACCCACGGAGGCGAGCGGCCCCGAGCTCGCCACGACCGGTGCGACCGTCGCCGGCGCCGCGGCGTTCGCGGCGCTGCTCGTCGGTGGCGGCGCGCTGGTGTTCTGGCTGCGCCGCCGCGTGCAGTCCTGACCCCATGACGTGGTGACCAGCGCCCCGGTCACCACCCGCGAGGCCCGCCGTGACCCGGTCACGGCGGGCCTCGTCGTCTGTCGGCACCACCGCTGGTGCGCCCGTGGTCGACGCGGCCGGCGCCGCCGGGCCCTCAGCCCCAGGTGTCGCGCGGGCCGGGCCCGCGGACCGACTTCTTGCCGCGCCGGAAGCTCGGCCCCGCCGGCCCGAGGACCGTGACCGTCTCCACGACGCCCTCGCCGACCTCGCGCGCGAGCCGCTCGAGGAGCTGCGGTGCGAGCAGACGCACCTGCGTCGCCCACGCGGTCGAGTCCGCCCGTACCACGAGGACCTTGTCCTCGAACGTCTCCGGCTCGCAGTGGTCCGCCACCTGGTCGCCGACCACCTCGCGCCACCGCCCGACGACACCGCCCACCGACACGTCGGCGACCCAGTCGCGCTCCCGCAGCAGGTGCGCGACGACGTCGCCCAGGAGCTGCGGGTCGCGACCGCCCGGTCGGGCGCCCGACGTGGGCGGGTCGGCCAGGATGCGGCGGCGAGGCTCCTGCCCCGGCCGCAGTCCCTTCGCCCGGGCCGCCGCCTTCGCCCGGTTGAGCGCCTGCCGTGCCACCTCCGCCGGTGGCGTCAGCTCCACGACGTCCCCGACGGGCACTCCCGTCGCCCGAGGCTCCACCTCGTCCCTGTCCTCGGCGGTCGGGCGCGTCGACGCCGGGCCGCCTGGCGAGGCCGTCGTCTTCTCACGCTCCCCGGGTGAGCCGGCGGCGTGGGACGACGCGGCGCCGCGCGATCCGTCACGGTTCGACACGGGTCACCGTCCCGTCGTGGACGGCGAACCGCGCCCCGTCCAGGAGGGCGGGGACGTCGTCGGGCACGGCCGCGGTGATGATGACCTGGCCGGCGTCCGCGACGAGCTCGGCCAGCCGCTCGCGCCGCCGGACGTCGAGCTCGGCGAACACGTCGTCGAGCACGAGGACGGGCTCGCCGTCGGGACCCCACTGGTCGGCCCACAGGAGGGAGTCGAGCCCCTCCGGCGCCCCGTCCTTGAGGAGGCGGTACGACGCGAGGCGCAGCGCGAGGGCGAACGACCACGACTCGCCGTGGCTCGCGTACCCCTTCGCCGGCAGGCCGCCCAGGGTGAGCACGACGTCGTCGCGGTGCGGCCCGACGAGGTTCACCCCGCGCTCGACCTCCTTCGCCCGCACCACCCGCATGGCATCCAGCATGCGCTTCTCGAGCGTCGCTGTGTCGGGAAGGGCCGGCATCGGACCGTCGCCGCCGGGGACCGTCTCACCCAGCGTCGGGGCAGCATCTTCGGCCGCCTCCGGGTCGAGCGCCTCGTCGACCGACGAGCGGTACGCGATCCGCGCCTCACCCTGCCCGGCGCTCACCTGCTCGTACGCCTCCGCGACGTACGGCGTGAGGGCCGCCACGAGCTGGCGGCGCAAGGCCGTGATCTCGGCGCCGAGGCTCGCGAGCCGCGCGTCCCAGACCTCGAGCGTCGCGAGGGGTGACGATGCGCCCTCAGTCGCGTCGTCGTCCGGCGGCGGCTCCGCGGCCGCGGGACGGCGGGTCCCGCGGCCACGACCCCGGAGCGCGGTCGCGGACTTGAGGAGCGCTCCCCGCTGGCGCAGCACCCGCTCGTAGTCCGCCAGGAGCGCGGCCACCCGCGGGACCAGGAGGACCGCGAGCTGGTCGAGGAACCGTCGGCGACCGTCCGGGTCGCCCTTGACCAGGGCGAGGTCCTCCGGCGCGAAGAGGACCGTACGCACGATGCCGAGGACGTCGCGCGGCCGCTGCGCGGGCGACCGGTTGATGCGGGCGCGGTTCGCGCGGCCGGAGGCGATCTCCAGCTCGACCGTGCTCGCCCGGTCGCCCCGGACGACCCGCGTCCGGACGACGGCGCGTGCGGCGCCGGCGCGGACGAGCGCCGCGTCCCCCGCGACCCGGTGGCTCGCGAGCGTCGCCACGTACCCGATCGCCTCGACGAGGTTGGTCTTGCCCTGGCCGTTCTGCCCGACGAGGGCGTTCACGCCCGGGACGAGCTCGACGTCGACGGACTCGTAGGACCGGAAGTCGACGAGGGACAGGTGCGAGACGTACATCGGTTCAGCGAGAGGTCGGGGACGAGGCGGACGGACGCCCCGGTCAGGCCGGGGGCTCGAGCGGTCCGGCCCCCGGGGAGGCCGGGCCGGCGGCCTTGACGGCGTGCCCGCCGAACTGCTGGCGCAGCGCCGCGACGGCCTTGAGCGCCGGCGACTGCTCCTGGCGGGAGGCGAAGCGCGCGAAGAGCGCAGCCGAGATGACGGGCAGCGGAACAGCGTTGTCGATGGCCTCGTCGACCGTCCAGCGACCCTCGCCGGAGTCGTCGACCCAGTCGTCGATCTCGGCGAGCTGGGGGTCCTCCTCGAGCGCCTTGACGAACAGGTCGAGGAGCCAGGACCGCACGACCGTGCCGCGCGTCCAGGCCTTCATCGTGCCGTGCACGTCCTTGACGAGCCCGCTCTTCGCGGCGAGGAGCTCGTAGCCCTCCGCGTACGCCTGCATGAGGCCGTACTCGATGCCGTTGTGGACCATCTTGGCGAAGTGGCCGGCGCCGACCTCGCCGGCATGGACGAAACCCTCCTCGCGCGGGCCGTCGGGCCGCAGCGCGTCGAAGACGGGCATGGCGGCCTCGACATGGACCGGGTCGCCGCCGACCATGAGGCCGTAGCCGTTCTCCAGGCCCCAGACCCCGCCCGAGACGCCGACGTCGAGGTAGCCCACGCCCTTCTCGGCCAGCTCGGCGGCGCGTGCCTGGTCCTCCGCGTAGTACGAGTTGCCGCCCTCGATGACGACGTCGCCCGCGCCGAGCAGGGCGCCGAGCTCGGTCACCACGCCACGCGTCGGCTCGCCCGCGGGCACCATGACCCACACGATGCGCGGACCGTCGTCGGGCAGGGCCGCGACGAGGTCGGCGAGGCTCGCGACGTCGGAGACCTCCGGGCGAGGGTCGTAGCCGACGACCTCGATGCCGGCCGCGCGGACACGCGCCCGCATGTTGTTGCCCATCTTGCCGAGGCCGACGAGTCCGATGCGCGTGACCATGCGAGTCCTCCGGGGTGCGGTGATGCGGTCGAGGCGGTGGTGCGAGAACGATCCTCGCGGGTCAGCCCGCGAAACGGATCGGCACGAGCAGGTAGCGGTAGTGCGACGAGTCCTCGCCGTCCAGGGAGTCCTGCCCCGTGAACTCCACGGGCTTGTTCGGGTGCGTGAAGCTCAGGCGCACGAAGTCCGTCCCGAGGGCCCCGAGACCGTCGAGGAGGAACTGCGGGTTGAAGGCCACCGAGATGTCCTCGCCCACGAGCACGGCCTCCAGCGCCTCGGACGCCTGCGCGTCGTCGCCCTGGCCCGCGTCGAGCACGACCTGCCCGTCGGTGAACGACAGCCGGATCGGGGTGTTGCGCTCCGCGACGAGCGACACGCGCTTGGCCGCGTCGATGAGCGGAGCCGTGGGGACGACCGCGTGGATCGGGGTCTCGTCGGGGAACAACCGGCGCACGGCGGGGTAGTCCCCGTCGACGAGCTGCGACGTGGTGTGGCGGCCGCCCGCCTCGAAGCCGATGAGGTCGACCCCGGCCCCGGTGTTCAGGCCGACGTTCACGAGACCCGAGCTGCCGAGCGACTTGGCCACGTCGTTGAGGGTGCGGGCACGGACGAGCGCGACCGCCGAGTAGCTGGGGGTGACGGGGGTCCACGTGAGCTCGCGGAGCGCCAGGCGGTAGCGGTCCGTCGCGAGGAGGGTGATCTTCTCGCCCTCGATCTCGACCCGGACCCCGGTGAGCAGGGGGAGGGTGTCGTCGCGGCTCGCCGCCACCGTGACCTGCGCGACGGCGTTCGTCAGCTCGTCGCCGGAGACCGTCCCGGAGAGCTCGGGCATGGCGGGCAGGGCGGGGTACTCGTCCACCGGCATGGTGAGGAGCGTGAAGCGGCTCGCGCCGCAGGTCACGGTGACCTTGTTGCCCTCGAGGACGACGTCCACCGGCTTCGCCGGGAGCGCGCGGGAGATCTCGGCGAGCAGACGACCGGACACCAGCACCGTGCCGGGCTCGCTCACCTCCGCGGGGATCTCCGAGCGGGCCGAGACCTCGTAGTCGAAGCTCGACAGGCCGATCGTCCCGGACGCGTCGGCCTCGAGCCGCACACCGGCGAGCACCGGGGCGGGCGGGCGGGTCGGCAGGGTCCGCGCCGTCCAGGTTACCGCGTCGGCCAGGACATCACGCTCAACCCGGAACTTCATCCCACACCCTCTCGTCCCAACGTCCTGATCGGACTCGATCTTCACATGTGCCGTCCGGCTGCGCCCCAGCGCACGGCTCGTCGTCGGGCTGAGCGACGTCCTGGCCGTCCGGGCGAGAGCCTGTGACGGGGGACGCGAGGAGCTCGGGTCGCGGGTCCGCGCACACGTGTCGTGCATGAACCCTACGCGAGGAGCAGGGCGTGAGGAACTGGAACGACGTGCCTGGGGACGGTCCTGTGCACCGACGTCGCCGTGGGCGTCGGCCGGTAGGCCTGAGCCTGCCGTCGGCACGCCGGTGGCTGGTCGGCGGCCGGTGCGGGATCGTGGTCGGAGCAGGTGGCGCGGTTCGGCCTCCGGAGCCTGATGAAGGCGTGTGGAATTCCCCCTTGATCAAACCTTCGTCGTCGTCATCGGGGTTGTGGAATGCGTGGAAAACCGGTGTCGGTGCAGGTCAGAGGGCAAAAACGCGTGTGGACGAACCCGTGGTCTCGCTGTGGGAAAGTCGCACGGCCTGTGGGCAGCCGATCTGTCCCCACACGTCGTCCACCGTCAGGCACCTCGTCGTCCACACCGCAGGGCTGGTCGTCCACAGTTATCCACAGAAGCGTGCACAGCAGGCGGCCCTGAGTGCCGTCCACAGACTGTGCACGACGCACCGTTTCCACAGCCCCTCCGGGATAAACGCTCGACACTCCGCGGTTTGTGGAGAGCCGCTGGGGGCTGTGGTCGAACGTGGCTCCCCAGATCACGCGCATGTCACAACCCACAGATCTCCTGTGGATGACTGTGGACAACTCGACCCACACGCTGTGTACGAAGCGCTCTTCCGAGGTCACCAGGCTGCGTCGAGACATTCGCGAGGGCTGTATCCACAGGATGATGCACTCCGGTGGGCATCTCTGTGGATCAGTGTGGACGAGGCGGAGGTGGACGTCGCCGGACGATGCGTCGGACGTACCGGTCGTCGCCGCACGGGCATCTGGGTGGGCGGGGAAGCTGGTGCGGAAGCGTGACACGGTTCGGCTCGCGAGGGAGCCCGGCGTGGACCGACGGCGGGAGCGCGGTGTGGACCGAGGACCGGCGCGGCTGGACGAGTCGACCGTGTCGAGACCCGACGCCGCGGGCGCGTCACGGGGAGGGTGCGGTCGTGCAGGAACCGAGCAGGCTCCCGTGCGGAGAGTGCGAGGCGTGGGGAGGCGGCGGGTCGTACGACCGGACAGGACCTCCCCGGCGGTGTGCGTGGGCGTGCCCACGGCGACGCGCCTCAGCCCCGGTGCTGCTGCTTGATCCTGCTCGTCAGCTCGGTGACCTGGTTGTAGGTGGACCGTCGTTCCGCCATCTGCTCGGTGATCTTGCGGTTCGCGTGCATGACCGTCGTGTGGTCGCGCCCGCCGAACTGCTGGCCGATCTTCGGCAGCGAGAGGTCGGTCAGCTCGCGACACAGGTACATGGCGATCTGCCGCGCGGTGACGAGGACGCGCGAGCGTGAGCTCCCGCAGAGGTCGTCGATCGTCAGGCCGAAGTACGCGGCCGTCTGCGCGATGATCGCGGCAGGGGTGATCTCCGCGCTGTCCTCGTCGGTGATGAGGTCCTTGAGGACGATCTCGGCGAGCGGGAGGTCGACCTGCTGGCGGTTGAGGTTCGCGAAGGCCGTCACCCGGATCAACGCGCCCTCGAGCTCGCGGATGTTGGTCGAGATGCGGGAGCCGATGTAGGAGAGCACGTCGTCCGGGGCCGCGAGCCGCTCGCTCGACGCCTTCTTGCGGAGGATCGCGATGCGCGTCTCGAGGTCCGGCGGCTGGACGTCGGTGATGAGGCCCCACTCGAACCGGGAGCGGAGCCGGTCCTCGAACCCGTTGAGCTGCTTGGGCGGCAGGTCGGACGTGATGACGACCTGCTTGTTGGCGTTGTGGAGGGCGTTGAACGTGTGGAAGAACTCCTCCATCGTCTGTTCCTTGCCCTGGAGGAACTGGATGTCGTCGATGAGGAGGACGTCGACGTCCCGGTAGCGGCGCTGGAACGCTCCCGCCTTGCCCTCACCGATCGAGTTGATGAAGTCGTTGGTGAACTCCTCGGAGTTCACGTAGCGCACGCGGACGTTCGGGTAGAGGTTGTGCGCGTAGTGGCCGATCGCGTGCAGCAGGTGCGTCTTGCCGAGGCCCGAGTCCCCGTAGATGAACAGCGGGTTGTAGGCCTTGGCGGGCGCCTCGGCGACGGCGACCGCCGCAGCGTGCGCGAACCTGTTCGACGACCCGATGACGAACGTCTCGAAGACGTACTTGGGGTTGAGCCGGCTCGGCTCGGCCTGGGGGCGCGGTGGGGGAGGGGGCGGGAGGTCGGGAAGACCGTCGTCCACCTCGATGTACGGGCGCTCCACGGCCGGGCGGGAGGCGGGGGCGACGACCGGGTCCGAGCTGAGCTCCGGGTCGACCGTGATGCCGAACCGGACGTCGCGTCCCAGGCACGAGGACATCGCCGTCACGAGCTCGTCGCGCACGCGGGTCTCGAGGTAGGTGCGGGTCTGCTCGTGCGGTACCGCGATGAACACCGTGTCGTCGAGGATCGCGAGCGGCTTGGCCAGTCGGATGAAGGCGATCTGCCGCGGTGTGATGTCCGGGCTCGCCTCGAGGATGCTCAGGGTCTGCGCCCAGACGTCGGCGATGTTCTCGTCCGGGTTGGCCACGGGCAGTTCCTCACAGGTCGAGGGTGTGTGCCGGCGCGCGGAGCCGACCGTCGAGCGCGCGCTGACGGGCCGGGCGGGGTGCGCCGACGAAAGAAGGTCATGGGTGTGGTGATGCTGAGGTCGATCGTGCCATGGGAACCCCTCGTCCACATAGTTGTCCACAGGCTGTGGGTTGTAGGGTGAGGATGCTCTCAGCCTCGAGGGGTGCAGAGGGGAGCGCGACGACGTGACACCCGCCCCGCGGCGCATCTCACCTCTCGTGGTTTGACCGAGAGGGGTCGCGCAGCGTAACGTCAGACAGCCGTTCCAGGTGTTCTTGGCGCGCCCGCGTGGAGGAGTACTCGACACGAGGCCTCGCCTCCTGAAGTACCTGCAAAGATCCGGTGCCCCCAGCAATGGCCCACTCGATCCGCGTGCCTGGACGGCGGCCGAGCGGGTGACCGCACGGTGCACGACCTGAACCACCGACAGGCTCCAACCGGGACCTGTCACTGCATCGTCGAGGACATAGACGGTGTACCTCCCCGACGTTCTTGGAGTACCTCGTGAGCAAGCGGACCTTCCAGCCGAACAACCGGCGCCGGGCGAAGACCCACGGCTTCCGGCTGCGCATGCGGACCCGTGCCGGCCGCGCCATCCTGGCTGCCCGCCGTCGCAAGGGCCGCACCGAGCTCTCTGCCTGATCCCACGTGCTCCCCGCGGCGCACCGACTGCGCCGTTCCGTCGATTTCGAGCGGGCGGTGCGCCGCGGCGTGCGTGCGGGTAGGTCGACCGTGGTCGTGCACCTCTCAGAAGATCTCGAGGGTGACGCGCGACCACAGGTCGGCTTCGTCGTCTCCAAGGCGGTGGGGAACGCGGTGCACCGCAACCTCGTGAAGCGTCGGCTGCGTGCCGCCGTTGCGGCGCGCCTCGGCATGCTGCCCGACCACGGGCGTGCTGTCGTGCGGGCGCTTCCCGCCTCGGCCGCGGCGACCTTCGGCGACCTGAGCGCCGACCTCGACCGCGGCCTCGATCGCGCCGCGCGACGCCTCCACGAGCGTGCGGGCGTGGATCGATGACGACCACCCACCCGATCGACGCTCCCGGCGCGACGTCCCCCGAGGACGCGGCCGACAGTGGAGCTCCCGGCATCGTGCGCCGCGTCGTCGCCGTCCTGCGTCGCGTCCCTGCGCTCACCCTCATCGGCATGATCCGGGCCTACCAGTCGGTGATCTCCCCGATGACCGGGCCCACGTGCAAGTACTACCCGTCCTGCTCCCAGTACGCCCTCACGGCGGTGCGTCGACACGGCGCCCTGCGCGGAACGGGCCTCGCCCTCTGGCGGCTGCTGCGCTGCAACCCCTGGAGCCTCGGTGGGGTCGACGACGTTCCGCCGGCACGACACACGCACTAGTCCGCAGCCCGAGATCGGGCGATTCACAAGCTTTGTCTGAAGTTGAGGGAGCAGTCACCGATGGACTTCTTCGCGTTCCTCGCCCCGATCGAGTGGGTCGTGGCGTGGATCATGTACCTGTGCCACCAGGGTCTGGTGTTCCTCGGGTTCTCCGACGGTCCTGGGCCGGCGTGGGTCCTGTCGATCGTCGGGCTCGTGATCATCATCCGTATCCTGCTGATCCCGCTGTTCTTCAAGCAGATCAAGGCATCGCGTGGCATGCAGATGCTTCAGCCCGAGATGCAGGCGATCCAGAAGAAGTACAAGGGCAAGACGGACCCGGCGTCTCGGGAGGCCATGAGCCGCGAGACGATGGACCTGTACCGCAAGCACGGGACGAACCCCTTCGCCTCGTGCATGCCGATCCTGTTGCAGTCGCCGATCTTCTTCGCGCTCTTCCGGGTGCTGAACGGCCTCGTGCCCATCTCCAACGGCACGGATGACCCGATCGGCCCGATCAACTCGGCGGTCGCGAGCGACATCGAGAGCTCGTCGGTGTTCGGGGCGCAGCTGTCCGACGTGTTCCTGCGCACCTCCGACCTGCAGACCAAGATCGTCATCGCCGTGCTCATCGTCGCGATGTGTGCCACCACGTTCTTCACGCAGCGCCAGCTCACGATGAAGAACATGCCGAAGGCCGCGCTCGAGGGTCCGATGGCGTCGACGCAGAAGATGATGCTGTACGTCTTCCCGTTCATCTTCGCGGTCTCCGGTGTCAACTTCCCGGTCGGTGTGCTCGTGTACTGGACGACGACGAACCTCTGGTCCATGGGCCAGCAGTTCTACACGATCCGGCGCATGCCGGCGCCGGGCTCCGAGGCGGAGCGACTCCTCAAGGAGCGCCAGGCGCGCAAGCGTGCGGCGAAGGGGATCGTCGAGGACGCCACGCCGGTGATCGAGCAGCCGCGCGGGCAGCGTCAGCAGCCGAAGCGCAAGGACCGACAGAAGGCAGCGCCCCGCCCGGTCGGGACGGCCACTCCGAGCGTCGAAGACGCTCCGGTTGAGGACGCCCCCGTCGAGGACGCCCCCAAGGCGGCAGATGGATCAGGGACGAAGGACGGCGCGAAGGGCTCTCCGGCCGCCGGGGCGTCCAAGCCCGCGCCCAAGAAGAAGAAGCAGAAGTAGACCCGCGCGCGTGCGCGCCCCCGCCGTGAGGAGCACCGTCATGACGCCTACCGAGACCCCAGCGCCTGAAGACGCCGTCACCGACGAGTCGACGCGCGAGACCACCAGCCTGGAGGAGGAAGGTGAGATCGCAGCGGACTACCTCGAGGAGCTGCTCGACATCGCCGACCTCGACGGTGACATCGACATCGACGTCGAGCACGACCGCGCGGCGGTCGAGATCGTCGCCGACGATCCTGCGGCACTGCGTTCCCTGGTCGGGGAGGACGGCGATGTTCTCGACGCGCTCCAGGAGCTGACCCGCCTTGCCGTCCAGGCGCGGACGGGGGAGCGGAGCCGACTGATGCTGGACGTCGCCGGCTTCCGCGCCGCTCGACGCCGTGAGCTCACCGCGCAGGCCGAGGAGGCGATCGCTCGCGTTCAGTCCGGCGGGGCGAAGGTCTCGCTGGAACCGCTGAACGCCTTCGAGCGCAAGGTGATCCACGATGCGGTGGCTGCCGCGGGCCTCCGGAGCGACTCCGAGGGCGTCGAGCCTCAGCGCTACGTGGTGATCTACCCCGCTGACTGACGTTGCTCTGTGTCGGACGTCGTTCGCCCCCCGTTTCACGTGAAACGGGGGGCGAACGTCTTTTGGCGTGGCCATCCCAGGGACCGGCATCGGTCTTGGTGTCGGCGTTGCATGCAGCCCGGCCTCGCTGGGGTTCCCTCGGGTGTCCGTTCGGTCCTCGCTCGACGTGGAATGGAGCGGCAGGGGGCACGTGTGCGGAACGGTGTGCCGGCGAGCCGCACGGGACGACGGGGATCACAGGCTGATCGGGCACGCCGTCGGGCGTTTCACGTGAAACGATGTGGCGTGCCCATTGACGAGGAAGCAGAGGAGCCGATGCGCGACCTGGTGGACGGCAACGCAGAGCCGGAGATCTCCCGGGAGGCGCTGACCGAGTACTTCGGTGCGGCGTACCCGACCATCGAACGGTTTGCGGACCGCCTCCGCGAGGAGGGCGAGCTGCGGGGGCTGATCGGTCCCCGCGAGGTTCCTCGTATCTGGGACCGGCACATCCTGAACTCCGCCGCGGTCGTCCCGTTCCTTCCGGAGACAGGGCTCATCGCAGACATCGGTTCCGGCGCCGGGCTCCCCGGGGTCGTGATCGCAGCGATGCGTCCAGAGGCCTCCGTCTACCTGGTCGAGCCGATGGAGCGGCGCTGCGCGTGGTTGTCGGAGATCGCCGCGGATCTGAACCTCACGAACATCGAGGTGAAGCGGGGACGTGCGGAGGAGTACCACGGCGCGTTCGAGTGCGACGCGGTGACCTCTCGCGCCGTGGCCGCACTGGACAAGCTGGTTCGGCTCTCGCTGCCGCTCGTCCGCCCGGGCGGCGAGATGATCGTCCTTAAGGGGCGCAACGTGCCGCGCGAGATCGAGCCCGCGCGCAAGGTGCTTCGACGGCTCAAGGGGGGCGAACCCGAGATCGTTGACGCGCCGACGATCCCCGGTGTGGAGACGACCACCGTCGTGCGCATCGTGCGGCAGACTGGGGCACGCTGAACCCGACCCTCGACCTCGGCACGGCAGTGTGACGACACGGGGGGCGACGAGCGCCCGACGTCCACCGTTGAGTGGGCTGGACGGCGCATGCTGGGACGCGACGACGGAGAGGATGAGACGCGTGACGGAAAGCCCTGTCGACCCTGGAGGACTTCAGGATCGGTCGGCGACGTCTCTCTCGCGGGATGGGGGAGGGACGCGGAACCCCGGGAGCGAGGACGACCGGAGAGCAGCCCTGATGGCGAGCCTGCCGGTCACGGACGAGTCGACGCCGCTCGCCGCTCAGCTCGCCGAGGACGCCAGGCGCCGCATCGACCTCCACGGGCGCCGCTTCCCACGCCCGGCGTCGACGCGGATCATCACGGTGGCGAACCAGAAGGGCGGCGTGGGGAAGACCACGACGACGGTCAATCTCGCTGCCGGTCTCGCGCTGGCGGGGCTCAACGTTCTCGTCATCGACAACGATCCTCAGGGCAACGCCTCGACCGCGCTCGGGGTCGAGCACCGAGCGGGGACACCGTCGGTCTACGAGGTCCTGGTCGACGGCGATCCGCTCGCTAGCGCGGTCCAGCAGTGCCCTGACATCCCGACGCTGTGGTGCGTACCGGCAACGATCGACCTCTCGGGCGCGGAGATCGAGCTGGTCTCTCTCGTTTCACGTGAAACACGGCTCCGCCGCGCTCTGGACGAGTACTTGGCAGAGCGGGAACGCGAGGGCCTGGCCCCGATCGACTACGTTCTGGTCGACTGCCCGCCGAGCCTGGGCCTTCTCACCGTCAATGCGTTCGTCGTCGGTCGGGAGGTGCTCATTCCGATCCAGTGCGAGTACTACGCACTCGAGGGACTGAGCCAGCTCCTGAAGACGATCGAGCTCATCAAGTCGCACCTCAACCCCGGCCTGCATGTCTCGACGATCTTGCTGACGATGTACGACGGGCGAACGAATCTCGCGCAGCAGGTGGCGGCAGAGGTGCGTGAGCACTTCCCTGACCAGACCTTGCGGACGACCGTGCCTCGTTCGGTGCGCATCTCCGAGGCGCCGAGCCACGGGCAAACGGTGATGACCTACGACCCAGGCTCGACCGGTGCGTTGGCGTATCTCGAGGCAGCACGAGAGCTGACACAACGCGGTGTGAACCGACCTGGCGATCACGGCCTCGATCCCGTCCCAGGGCAGGACGCGGCTCGCGAGCGCGGTGACGTTCCCGAGACTCGCCCCGCGCCTGAGGCGGTCCGAACCGAACATGAGTTTGCCGGCACCATCGGTGGTCCCGGCCTGCGGCAGGAGGAACTGCGATGAGCGAGAAGCGTCGAGGGCTCGGCCGAGGGCTCGGGGCTCTCATCCCGACCAGCTCAGAGGGGAAGCGACCGGTAGATGTCTTCTTCCCCAGCCCGACGCCTGAGGAGACGGTGCACGACGACGCACCGACCGAAGGTGCTTCTTCGGGTGACGGGGAGGGGCAAGGCTCGGCCGAGAGCGGGGCTCAAGGTACGCCTGTCGTCACCCTCGTCGCGGAGACCGGCTCAGGTCCGGCGGACCTGGACTCCCTGACGTCGCTCTCGGTGCACGACCTTGCCGAGCTGGAGGCGGTGAGTGCGGGAGACCGCGGTGCGCTGGGTGGGAGTGGCGACGAGCCTGCGCAGCCGAGGCACCACGAGAGCGCGGAGAGCAGCGTGCAGAGCGTCGATGGCGCGACGTCGGCACGTGACCGTGCTGCGGGCAGTGTTTCACGTGAAACGACCCCCGATACAGCGGATGGCGGCGACTCGGCGGGGGAGGGGGTTGCGGAGTCGCCACGGGAGAACCTCAACGGTGAGGCCACCCCGAGTGCCGAGGAGTGGACGGGGAGCGCGGCTGACGACCTCGTGCCGGTCCCCGGCGCGCGCTTCGCCGAGGTGCCGACCGCGTCGATCCGTCCGAATCCACGCCAGCCACGCACCGTCTTCGACGAGGGGGATCTCGACGAGCTCGTGGGCTCGATCCGCGAGATCGGTGTCCTTCAGCCGATCGTGGTTCGCCCCGTTCCTGGGGAGGACGGTTCTTTCGAGCTCATCATGGGGGAGCGACGCTGGCGCGCGACGCAGGCTGCCGGGCTCGACGTCATTCCTGCGATCATCCGTGAGACGGATGATGCTGACCTGCTGCGCGACGCACTGCTCGAGAACCTGCACCGCAGTGCCCTCAATCCCTTGGAAGAAGCGGCGGCGTATCGCCAGCTGCTCGACGACTTCGGATGCACTCACGAGGAGCTCGCAGAACGCATCTCTCGAAGTCGACCGCAGATCTCCAACACCCTGAGGCTCCTGCGCCTCCCACCCCTGGTGCAGCGGCGCGTCGCGGCGGGTGTTCTCTCCGCTGGTCATGCGCGCGCGCTCCTGGGTCTCACCGACGGAGCGGAGATCGAGCGCCTTGCCCAGAGAATCGTGGCTGAAGGGCTCTCGGTCCGCGCGACCGAGGAGATCGTCGCGATGGGCGGACTGGACAGAGATCGCCGTGCCCCGCGCGCACCTCGTGCAGGTCAGCGTTCTGCCGCGATCGACGAGCTTGCCCATCGCCTCTCCGACCGCTTCGAGACGCGCGTGAAGGTCGACCTCGGCAAGAACAAGGGGCGCTTGACCGTCGAGTTCGCCTCGGTCGAGGACCTCAACAGGATCCTCGACGTCTTGGCTCCCGACGACCCGGGTCTCCTGCGCAAGTAGCGACACCAGGTGGGCGCGCCACGCAACGCGTGACGCGGACACAGATGCCGGGACTGTCGTGAGGTGCACGTGAGCACCCGCGGCAGTCCCGGCCGTATCTTCGCCACCCTCCCACGTGGGAGGACGCCCGTATGTCTCCCTCAAGGGGGAGGAACAGTGCGGCCCGCAGAGCCGTCCATAGGTCCCCCGGTGGCCACCGTGCTCTCCCATTTCCGGCCCGGGTGCGAGCGGTGATGACGTCGCCCGAGTGGGGCTATGCACGGAGGCGTTGCCCACTTGGACGGCGTCGAGCCAGCGCTCCACCTCGGCCTCGTCGAGGCTGCGGCACCGCCGTCCGCGTGTCGCCCTGCCGTGCCTGTGGGCGATCACGTCCACCCGGACACCGCGTCTCGCGGCCACATGCTCGGTGTGCGGGAACGTTGACGCGAAACTGTTCCTGGTCAGGCGTTTCACGTGGAACACACGCCGACGATGGCAAAGAGCGCCTGCGGCCACGACAACGCCGGTGGTGGGCACGACGTTGCGGAGTCGTCTCCGCGCTGAGAAGTGGAGATGAAGCCGCAAGGGCTGGCGAAGCGTGGAGAAGGGTGGGTGGAGCGTCATGACCGTGGTCGATCGGAACGCGAGCCCGCATCCGTCTGTGACTGATTCCGTGCGGGGGCGCGATGTGGTGCCGTGTGCGAGCGCGGCGGTGCTGATGCGTTGCGGCGAGCTGTCCCCACGTTCCTCCCCGCCTACCATGCGGGTCTTCTGGTGTCAGCACGGACCGAGGGTCGGGGCAGAAGGCAGGGATTCGAAGACCGTGGCCGATCCGGTGTTTCACGTGGAACACGCGCCTGGTGAGGCCGCGCGCGAAGAGAGCCGGTTCACGGGGATCTACGCGGCCGGCGAATCTGCGTGAGGGGAGCCGATTCACGGGGAATGACGCGGGCCGGCAGACCCGCGCGAGGAGAGCCGCTTCTCGTGAGACATCCTCGCGATAGTCCCAGGCCCCGAGGAGCGTCGTTTCACGTGAAACAGGCGCGGTGCGACAGTGTCTCGCTGGTCGATGAGGAAGTGCTCCGCGCCCCAGGGGCCATCCGACGCGCCCGGGTCCTCTGGTTCTCTCAGGAGTGTGCACGTGCGGGCCGTGGCGCACGGTCTCCTGATCGCACAGCAACGGTTCCGACGCGTTGGCGTCCTTGAGTTCATCCCCAAACGCGAGGGGCACAAGGCGCTCGGAGCGGCGAAATATGGGCATCCGACCCCACCGGCGCCCGAGCCCAGGTGCGAGCCCGAACGAGTGCCGGGAACAGAGCCAGAGCCCGGACGGGTTCCTGAGCCCGGACGAGTGTCTGAGCCCGACTTCGTACCGGAACGAGCCCAAACCTGAGCTCAAGGCCGATTCCCCCATCTGCGCCCGAGTCCGAGCCCGAGTCCGAGTCCCGGCCTGAGGGTGTCCGAGACCACGCAGCTGCCAGCGTCCGCACGAGTGTCATGGTCCGAGCCAGTGTCCGGCAGAATCGACCCGCCTCGTGTCCCTCCTCCTCCATGGACCGGGTCGCCTGGTGCGAGGCGTGACACCGGGGGAGAGCGCGCCGGCACGCGCAGAGAGGATCTGCTTCAGCACCGTGATCCCGACCGTCGGGCGTGGTGGATCCGCGCGACAGTCCTCCTGGACCATGAGACGTGGCGGCCATGCCGTGGGGCGGCCCGAGGGACGACACCGCTCGTGGGGGGCTCAAGCCCGCGCCTTCGAGGACCGTTCGGTGAGCACCGCCAAGCGAGAGAAGCCCGATCGATCGAGACCGGTCGGTCAAACGCGACGAGGATCGCTGTGTGCGCTGCCCTGGTCGCGCTGTCTGGCACAAGTCCACGCGATCAAGAGCGCGCGAGCTGGACCACGCGATCTGGACCACGCTCGCGAGAGATCAGTCGAGCAGAACGTGGCGAGCGACGCCACGACGACGGCAGCACCAACGACGGCCATCAGGAGCGACGGCGAGAGCGAGGAACGTCGACACGTTGAGACGTCGTCATCGCGACGTTTCACGTGAAACAGCGACCGTCGATCGTCGGTCGGACCGCAGTCGCTCAGTGGCGCACGTGGGCGTTGACGAGCGAGCGGTAGAGGTGACCGAGGTCGAGCCCAGCGGCACGTGCGGCCTGGGGGAGGAGGGACGTCTCGGTCATGCCCGGTGCGACGTTGACCTCGAGGAACTGCACGACGCCGTCCTGGTCGAGGATCACGTCGGTACGCGACAGGTCACGCAGGCCGAGCGCGACGTGCGCGCGGAGGGCTACCTCGCGGACGATACCGAGCACGTCGTCGTCCAGCCGGGCGGGCGAGAAGTACTCGGTTCGTCCGGGGTTGTATCGCGCGTCGAAGTCGTACGGTCCGCTCGTGACGATCTCGACAGGCGGCAGCGCCTCAGGCCCGTGGCCGAGGTCGACGACGCTGACCGCGAGCTCCACGCCGCGCACGGCGCGCTCGATCAGGGCGACGTCTCCGTACGCGAAGCAGTCGACCATCGCTCGGGGAAGCTGGTCGGCGCGCTCGACGAGGGTCACGCCCAGCGCCGAGCCGCCATGGGTCGGCTTGACGACGAGGGGGAGACCAAGGCGTGCGACGACGGCGTCCAGGACGGGCTGGGCACCGAGCTCCCGGAACAGGCTCTGCGGGAGGGTCACGTACTCGGGCGTGCACAGGCCTGCACCGAGCACGACGCTCTTCGCGACGGGCTTGCTCCACGCCGAACGGCTCTCCCGCGGCCCGGTGCCGACGTAGGGAGCCCCGACGAGCTCGAGCACGTCGCGGATCGAGCCGTCCTCGCCGCTCGCGCCGTGGAGCAGCGGCCACACGACGTCGGGCCGGGTCGCGGCGAGGAACGGGAGAAGGTCGGCGTCGACGTCGTGGATCGTCACCTCGAGACCTGCGGCACGCAGGCTCTCGGCGACGCGGCGCCCCGACCGCAGGGAGACCTCGCGCTCGTGGGAGAGCCCGCCGGCGAGGATCGCGACGTGCCCGCCCGGGGGGACGGCTTCCTCGGGCCGGAGAAGGTGAAGGTGCTGGTCAGGACGCTGTGCGTCGAACTGGGCTGCGGTGGCAGCGTCGCCCGTGGCTGCCGGGGTACCCGTGGTCGTGTCCACTGTTGACGGACTCCTGTTCGGTGCCGGCGTCGCCCTGGTGGGGTCGTCCCGGCGTCGTGGTGAGGTGCTTCAGGCCAGGTTGGGCGAGGGGTTCTCGACGTCCGTGACGTCGGGGTCGAGCTCGGCGTTGGTCCCGAAGATCTCGACGAGCTCCTGCTCGGCGTTGACGACCCCGGCGAGGCGTCGGACTCCCTCACGGATCCGCTCGGGGGTCGGGAAGCAGTAGGACAGGCGCACGTGGCTCGAGCCGGTGCCGTCCGCGTAGAAGGCGGTGCCCGGCACGTAGGCGACGCGTGCCGTGACGGCGCGAGGGAGCATGGAGCGTGCGTCGAGGCCCTCCGGGAGCTGGACCCAGGTGTAGAAGCCGCCGTCGGGCACGGTCCAGCCGGCCGAGGGGAGGTGCTCGGAGAGCGCGCCGATCATGGCGTCCCGACGTTCCCGGTAGAGCTCGCGGAACTGCTTGATCTGACCCTTCCAGTCGCACGTGTCGAGGTACGCGGCGATGGCGAGCTGCGAGGCGTTGGACGGGCAGAGGATCGCGGACTCGCTCGCGAGGACGAGCTTCTCGCGGACCGCGTGGGGTGCGACGACCCAGCCGACGCGGTATCCCGGGGCGAACGTCTTGGAGAACGACCCGAGGTACAGGACGCCGTCCTCGTCGAGGGAGCGGAGAGCGGGGAGGGTCTGCCCGTCGAAGCCCAGGAGGCCGTAGGGGTTGTCCTCGATGACCAGGACGCCGTAGCGCTGTGCGATCTCCAGGATGCGCGGGCGGCGCTCCGCGGTGAGGGTCACCCCGGCCGGGTTGTGGAAGTTCGGCACGGTGTAGAGCAGCTTGACGCGGCGACCGTCCGCCGCGAGCCGGGCGAGCGTCTCCTCGAGGGCCTCGGGGACGAGCCCGTGCTCGTCGAGGGGCACGTGCACGACGTCCGCCTGGTACGAGCGGAACACGCCGAGCGCCCCGACGTAGCTCGGCGCCTCGGCGACGACGACGTCACCGGGGTCGACGAAGATCCTGGTCACGAGGTCGAGCGCCTGCTGCGACCCTGTCGTGACGACGACGTCGTCGGGGTGGCACTCGATCCCCTCGAGCCGGACCACGTCGAGGATCCGCTCGCGCAGCGTCTCGTCACCCTGCCCGGACCCGTACTGGAGTGCGGTCGCGCCGCGCGTCGCGACGAGACGCTGCATCGTGTCGGCGATCTGGTCGAGGGGGAGCCCTTCGAGGTACGGCATGCCGCCGGCGAGCGACACGACCTCGGGTCGGTTCGCCACCGCGAACAGCGCCCGGATCTCCGACGCTCGCATCCCGTGCGCTCGCTCTGCGTAGGCACCGAACCACGGGTCGAGGCGGGTGCCGCTGGGAGCGGGCTGCTGCGGGGGAGTCGTCGGTCTAGTCACGACCCCCAGTGTCGCACGGTGCATCGAGGGATCCCGTGAAGACGCCGGAGGGCGGACCGCGGTGCTCGCGGTCCGCCCTCCGGCGGCGTGGTGGTGGTGCGGATCAGACGCTCGTGGCGAGCACGGCGTCGATCTCCTCGGTGAGCGCCCGCTTGGGGCGCGCCCCGATGATCGACTTCTGGAGCTCGCCGCCCACGTAGACGTTCAGCGTGGGGATGGAGACGATGCCGTAGGCGCCGGTCGTCTCGGGGTTCGCGTCCGTGTCGAGCTTGGCGATCTTGATCTTGCCGTCGTACTCCTCGGCGAGCTCCTCGAGGATCGGCGCGACCTGGCGGCACGGGCCGCACCACGTCGCCCAGAAGTCGACGAGGACGGGGACCTCGGACTCGAGGACCTCGGCACGGAAGGTGTCGTCGGTGACCGGAACGGTCGGCATGGTTGACCTCCTGCAGTAGGACTCGGTGGGGCTGAGGGGACGCTGTTCAGGCCTGGAGCTCGGCGAGCGCCTCGGGCAGCT
>NZ_BJNZ01000014.1 GCF_006539945.1 Cellulosimicrobium cellulans
CCTGGTCGCCCTCCAGCGCGGCTCGGGCTACCAGGCGCGCCTCGGCGTCCTCGGCGACGCGCTCGCCGCGGCCGGCGCCGACGGAGCGGTGTGCGCGACGGCGGTGGGCCCGGGCGCGGCGGTCGCCCTCGCGGACTCCACGGGCCAGGTCGCCCGCTACCGCGACCTCGCGGACGCGACGGCACCCGGCTCCGACGCGTTCGCGTGCCCCGTGACCGTCGTCGACGCGGGCGACGCGACCCCGCCGGTCGTCGACCCCGACCTCCCGGCGGACGAGCGCGCCACGCTGCGCAGCACCCTGCGCGCCGACCGCCTCACCGCGGTCGACGCGACCGTCGGCGCCGTGCTCGACGCGGCCCCGAGCGGCACGACCGTGCTCGTCGTGGACGTCGCCGGCACGCCCGGCACCCGACCCGCGCTCGGCACGACGCTCGTGCGCCCGTCGTCCGACGGCCCCGACCAGTCCCGCTACCTGACGAGCGCCGCCACCCGGACCGACGGCGTCGCGCGCGTGCTCGACGTCCCGGCGACGGTGCTCGATGCCGCGGGCGCCGCGACGCCGGCACGGATCCAGGACACACCGGTGGCATGGGGCTCGCCGCGCCCGGCCGACGCGACGTCGACCGCCGACGCCCTCGCCGACCTCACGACGCGCGACCACGTGCGCCGCGCCGTCTACACCGCGTTCGTCGACGTGCCGCTCTACGCGGGGCTCGTGATCGCCGGGCTGTGCCTCCTGCTCGCGCCGCGCGCCGCGCGCGCGACGGGCGACCGCGCGCGTGCCCGGTGGGCCCGGGCGGCGCACTGGGCCCGCGGGTCCGCGCTCGTCGTCGCCGCGGTGCCCACCGCCGCCTTCCTCGTGTCGCTCACGGGCTGGTGGCGGTTCGGGAACCAGACGCTCGCGATCGTCGTGTCCACGGTCCTCGCGACGGCAGCCGTCGCCGGCCTGGGCGCCCTCGCCCCACGCCGTCCGGTCTGGCTCGGCCCCGGCATCGTCGCAGGGCTCACGTTCGCCGTGCTCACGCTCGACGCGCTCGTCGGCACCCCGCTCAACCGGGCGAGCCCGCTCGGTTCGGCGCCCACGTTCGGCGCCCGGTTCTACGGGTTCGGGAACCCGACGTTCTCCGTGTACGCGGTCGCGGCGCTCGTCGTCGCCGCGGCGCTCGCGCAGTGGCTCGTCGCGCGCGGCCACCGGTACGCCGCCGCCGCGACGGTGGGCGTCATCGGTCTCGTGACGATGGTCGTGGACGTGTGGCCGACGCTCGGCGCCGACCTCGGCGGCGGTCTCGTCGTCGTGCCGGCGTTCGCCGTGCTGGGCCTCGCCGCCTCGGGCGCGCGCGTCACGTGGCGGCGCTTCCTGCTCGTCGCGGCGGCGGGCGTCGCGCTCGTCGCCGCCGTCGGCGTGCTCGACTGGCTGCGCCCGGCCGACGAGCGTTCGCACCTGGGCCGGTTCGTCGGGCAGGTGGTCGACGGGTCGGCGTGGGAGACGCTGCTCCGCAAGGCGGGCTACGCGGCGCGGTCCGTGCTGGGCGGGGTGCCGGTGTGGCTGACGATCGCCGTGCTCGTCGCGGCCGCGCTGCTGCTCTTCTGGCCCCGGCGCTTCACGCCGCAGTGGTTCGCGCGCACGGAGGCCGCGTGGCCGCTCGTGCGACCGACCCTGCTGGCGCTGTGGATCGTGGCCGTCGCGGGCTCGCTCGTCAACGACTTCGGCGTGCGGATCGCGCTCATCGCGCTCATCCCGGCCGTCCCGCTGCTCACCGTCGCCGCGCTCCACGCGGCCGACGACGGCGGCGGCACGGGCGAGAGCGCGGACGACGACCCGGACGACCGCTCCGGCGCGGAGGGCCCCGCGGCGCGGGTCGGGAGCACCACGTCCTGACGCAGGTCAGTCCCGCACGTCGGTCGCGACGTCGTGCAGGACGAAGGTCGCGAACCCCAGCTCGCGTCGGGCACCGTCCAGCCAGGCGTCACGATTCCCGCGCGCGGCGGCGAGCGCCTGGGCACGGTCCTCGGCCGTCGGGGCCTCCCGGACCGCCCAGTCGACGAGCGACCCCGCCCAGCTGAGCTGGTAGTCGTCCCACTCGGCCAGGGTGCTGACGTGCCCGAACGACGGCTCGAAGCCGTGCGCACGGACGGCCCGCACGAAGCCGGCGAGATCGGGATAGGCGTCGGCGGGGACGTCGAGCGCCGCGAGCGCCGAGTCCGACGGGGTGCCCTCCCAGATGCTGTCACCGACGAGCGCCTGGCCGCCGGGGCGCAGTCGCTGCCGGACGGCGCCCAGCGTGGCGTCCAGTCCCCCGAAGGCGTGGCTCGCGCCGACGCACAGCACGACGTCGAACGCCCCGTCGTCCCAGGTGGCGGCGTCCGCCTCGATCCACCGCACCCGGTCGCCCAGCCCTCGCTCGTCGGTGCGCCGTGCCGCCGAGGCCGGGAGCATGTGGTCGATCCCGACGCCGGTGGTCCCGGGGTGGGCGAGCAGCAGCTCCTGCAGCCACTCGCCCTCGCCGCACCCGAGATCGACGGCGCGGGCGCCGTCGGCCGGGCTCAGCCAGCCGACCAGCTCCCGCAGCCGCTCGGGCGCCACGGGCGCCCCGATCGGATGGCGCAGGTGGGCGATGTCGAAGATCTCGGACCGTTCCATCCCGCGACGCTACAGGCCGCCCACACCGCGCCGGTGCCGCCCTCCGGGCCGCACCACCGGGTGGCTCACGCGCGGAGCGCGCCCTCGGTGAGCACGAGCCCGCTGCCGCTCGCCGCGAGGTCGGCCATCGCGACGCTCCGGACCGCAGGGTCCTCGTACGTGTTCCAGTAGTAGGTCTGCGTGCGCGCGGAGAACAGGCCCGTGTAGACGGTCCTCTCGAACTCGCCGGACCCCATCGCCGCGCAGCCGTCCACCATCGCGACCTGCTGCAGCGTGTGGAAGGCGCGGCTCACGTTCTCCTCCTCGGTGCCCTTCGTCGGGTAGTGGGAGTTCACGTAGGCCGCGCGGACGAAGCGGGACGGCGAGTAGTAGTCGCCGGGGACGCCGCGCATGTGCGAGCCCGAGCCGAACGGGGCGAGGTGGGCCCGGCCCACGGGGGTGTCCTCGGGGAAGTCCGGCGAGACGTTGAGGTAGTTGCGCAGGTTCTCGTGGTGCCAGTCGAACCCCGGCTGGTTCGTGAGGACGTCGACGTCGTCGTCGAACACCTGCATGCCCGCGCTGGTGTACTCCACCACGATCGCGCGGCGCGCGTCGCCGATGATCCAGTGGAGCAGCGAGCTCGGGTACCTGTCGTTGATCGGACGGTCCACGATCGCGACGTCGCGCAGCGCGGCCTCGACCTCGTCGACCGTCGCGAACTGCGCGCACACCCACAGCGGGAGCTCGAACGCGGCCACGTTGACCGCGCCGTCGACCGGGCCGGAGGCGTACTCCGCGTACCCGGGGAAGTTGAGGCCCGCGACGGCGAGACCCGCGTCGTTGCCGCAGTCGAAGTACAGCGGGGTGTCGTCCTCGACGATCCCCATGCCGAGGACCGCGTGCTCGATCCCGCGCACCGCGCCGAACGGCGACCGGGGCGTGTAGCCCGTCGGGGTCAGCAGCACCTGCTGCCCGTAGCCCGTCGTCCAGTCGAGGTTGCGGGCGAGATAGAGGTTGCCGTCGTCGTCCGTGAACCTGATCCCTGTGCACATGGCGCTGCCCCCGTCGTCGTCGGTCCGGCTCGCGCGGCGAGCCGCCCGGGCACGCCGTCGTGCCCGCCCTCCCATGGTGCGTCCGTGCGGGCTCCGGGGCCACTGCCGGCCGGCCGGTCAGGGCTGGAGATACACCGAGACGTGGGCCTCGATCGCGCGCTCCGCACGGCCGGGGTCGCCCGAGCGGAGCGCGGCGAGCAGCTCACGGTGCTGCTCGACGACGGCGTGCGGGTCCTCGTGGTGCGGCGCGTCACGGACGAAGTACGCCCGGACGCGCGGCTGGATGAGCCGCCAGATCTGCAGCGACTGCGTGTGGCTCGCGGCGGCGATCACCGCCGCGTGGAACTCGAGGTCCAGGTCGGCGAGGCGACGGGCGTCGAGCGGGTCCGCCGCGCGCTCCATCGCCGCCACCGTGCGGTCGAGCGCGTCCAGGAGCGCGGGGTCCTGCGCGCGCGCCGCCGCGCGGAACGCGACCTTCTCGATGACGGTCCGCACCGGGACGAGGATCTCGGCGATCTCCTCCTGGGAGACGTCCACCACGACGGCGCCGCGGTAAGGGTGGGAGACGACGAGCCCTTCCTGCTCGAGCACCATGATCGCCTCCCGCACCGGGCCGCGGCTGATGCCGTAGGAGGCGGAGAGGTCACGCTCGACGAGGCGGTCCCCGGCGGCGAGGTCGCCGGAGGCGATGCGTTCGCGCAGGTGGCGCAGGACCCAGTCGCGCCGGGACTCGGGCGGCGATGCGGGCAGGACGGGCACGACGGCGACCCTCTCACTCGGAAGGGCTCCACCCTAATAGATGGCCGATGGTTGACCATCTACCATCGGCCCACCTAGAGTCACGGTCCACGGCACCGACGAGAGGACACCCATGAGGATCACCGCCATCACCGCCGCCGGCCTGCGCGGCGCCACCCCCGAGGGCGGCTGGCAGGAGGAGCTGCGCCAGGACGACGTCGTGCACACCCTCGTCGCCGTCCACACCGACGAGGGGCTCGTCGGCGTCGGCAGCGTGTTCACGACCGAGGACCTCGTGCGCGGCGCGCTCGACGTCCTGCGGCCCCTGCTCCTGGGCGCGAACGCGCTGGAGCCGGAGCGCACGAGCGAGCGGCTGCACCGCACGACGTTCTGGATGGGGCGCGGCGGGTCGATCACGCACGCGATCAGCGGCGTCGACACCGCGCTCTGGGACCTCCTCGGCCAGGCGACGGGACAGCCCGTCGGGCGCCTCCTCGGCGGGCGGTACCGCGAGCGGGTGCGCCCGTACGCCTCGCTGCTCATGGACCAGCCCGACGCGCTGCGCGACCACCTCACCGCGCTGCGCGCCGACGGGTGGACCGCCTTCAAGATCGGCTGGGGCCCCTTCGGCCGGGTCGACGAGCGGCTCGACGAGCGCATCGTCGCCGCGGCGCGCGACGCCGTCGGCCCCGACGCGATGCTCATGGTCGACGCCGGCGGCAGCGACAGCGCGTGGAGCCAGGGCTACAAGTGGGCCCTGCGCACCGCCCGCATGCTCGACGCGTACGGCGTCGCGTGGTTCGAGGAGCCGCTGCCGCCGGACGCGATCGAGGACTACACGCACCTGCGCCGGCGCTCGCCCGTGCCCATCTCGGGCGGTGAGGTGCTCACGCGCCGCCAGGCGTTCCAGCCGTGGATCGAGGGCGGCGCGCTCGACATCGTGCAGCCCGACGTCACGAAGGTCGGCGGGACGAGCGAGCTGCGGCGCATCGCGTGGTCCGCGCACGACCACGGCGTCAAGCTCGTGCCGCACGGGTGGAACACCGCCGTCGGGCTCGCCACCGACCTCCAGCTCGCCTCCGCCCTGCCGGACACGGACCTCGTCGAGTACGTCACCGGCTCGCCCTACATCGACGACCTGACGACCGACCGCTGGACGCTCGACGCGGACGGGATGCTCCCGATCCCGGACGGCCCCGGCCTCGGCATCACGCTCGACCGCGAGCGCCTCGCGCGCTACTGCGACGTCGACGCGCTGCTCGGGAGCGCGGCGTGAGCCCCCGGTCGCTCGTCGTGACGGGCGCGGCGTCGGGGATCGGTCGGGCGGTCGCCGTGGGCGCCGCCCGGGACGGCTGGTTCGTGCACGTGCTCGACCTCGACCCCGACGGCGCCGCGGGCACCGTGGACCTCGCCCGGGAGGCGGGCGGGGACGGGCGCGCGCACGTGCTCGACGTGACCGACGCTGCCGCGGTCGCGTCGGCGGTCGGGGCGGCCGCGGACGCCGGGCCGCCGCTGCGCGGGCTCTTCGCGGGCGCCGGTATCGACGTGGGCGGGGCGGCGCACGAGCTCGACCCGGCCACGTGGCGCCGCGTGCTCGACGTCAACGTGACGGGCACGTTCCTCGTCGTGCGCGAGGTGCTGCGCACGATGGTCGCCGACGGCGGCGGGAGCGTCGTGCTGTGCGGCTCGCCGGCCGCGACGGTCGGCTTCGCGGCCGGGGGCGCGACGGCGTACGGCGCCTCGAAGGGGGCGATCTCGTCCATGGTCCGCACGCTCGCGGTCGACTACGCGCGCCACGGCGTCCGGGTGAACGCGATCGTGCCCGGCCCGACGGAGACCCCGCTCATGTGGGCCAACGTGCCCGCCGACGAGGTGGACGCGACACGCGCGCAGATCGAGCGCGAGGTCCCGCTGGGCCGGCTCGCGCGGCCCGAGGAGATCGCCGAGCCCGTGCTCTGGCTGCTGTCGGACCGCTCGTCGTACACGACCGGGTCGCTCGTCGGGTGCGACGGCGGCGTCCTCGCCAAGTCGTCGATCAGCGTATGAGCGCGCCGGGCGCCCCGGCACGTCGCCCCCAGGTCGGGGCGACGTGCTGGGCGATCGGCGACGGCTGGATCCCGCCGTACGGCACGGGCGAGGACCCGACCCTCGCGAGCCACGAGAGCCTGTGCCTGCTCAACGCCGGTCCCGACGACGCGCGCGTCGAGATCCGGCTCTACTTCGCCGACCGCCCGCCGGCCGGCCCCTACGTCGTGGTGGTGCCCGCCGAGCGGGTGCGCCACGTGACGCTCAACGACCTCGACGACCCCGAGCCCGTGCCCCGCGGCACCGACTACTCGGCCGTCGTCGTCGCGTCGGCGCCCGTCGTCGTCCAGCACACGCGGCTCGACTCGCGGCAGGCCGCCAACGCCCTGTTCAGCACGATCGCCCATCCCGTCGACACCTTCCGAGAGGACCTCCGATGACGCAGACCTCCACCCCGACGACCTTCCGCCGGGGCACGCCGTGAACGCCGCGACGGGCCGCCTCGGCCACGGCGCCCTCACCCCGCTCGTCGTCGCGTCGACCGTCGGGGCGGCGCTGGGCGGGTTCATGTTCGGCTTCGACACGGCCGTGGTCAACGGCGCCGTCGACGCCCTCAAGGCCGAGCTCGGCGTCGGGAGCGCGCTCGTGGGCGTGATCGTCGCGAGCGCGCTCCTCGGCGCGGCGGTGGGCGCCTTCTCCGCGGGCACGATCGCGGACCGCTTCGGACGACGGCGCCTCATGATGGTCGCCGGGACCCTGTTCGTCACCACGTCGGTGCTGTGCGCCGTCGCGCACGACGGCCCGACCCTCGCGCTGTGGCGTTTCCTGGGGGGCGTGGGGGTGGGGATGGCGTCCGTCGTCGCGCCGCTCTACATCGCCGAGATCGCGCCCGCCCGGCTGCGCGGGCGGCTCGCGACGGCACAGCAGATGTCGATCGTCCTGGGCATCTTCGCCGCGCTCGTCTCGAACGCGTTACTCGTGCGCGCCGCGGGCGGGGCCGAGGCGGAGCTGGCCCTCGGCCTGCCCGCCTGGCGGTGGATGTTCCTGGTCGCGGTCGTGCCGTCGCTGGCGTACGTGGTCGCGGCGGTCCTGCTGCCCGAGTCGCCGCGGTACCTCGTGATGCGCGGCGACCGGGAGGGTGCCGCGCGCACGCTGCGCCGCCTCCACCGTGTTCCCGAGGGCGACGCGCTCCTGGGCGTCGCAACCATCGAGGGGACGCTCCACGAGGCGCGGCCGGCGTGGTCCCACCTGTTCTCCGGGCCGGGCCGCCTCAAGCCCATCGTCTGGCTGGGGATCGCGCTCGCCGCGCTCCAGGCGCTCGTGGGGATCGACGTCATCTTCTACTACTCGACGTCGCTCTGGGCGCAGGTGGGCTTCGGCGAGCAGCAGGCCTTCTGGCTCTCGGCCCTGACGTCGCTCGTCAACGTCGCGGCGACCGTCGTCGCGATCTTCCTCGTCGACCGCGTGGGGCGGCGTCGCCTGCTGCTCGTGGGGTCGGTGGGCATGACGGTCGCCCTGGCCGCCATGGCGACCGGGTTCGCCCAGGCGCGGCAGACCGCGGACGGCGTCGTGTTCGTCGACGCGTGGGGCGTCGTGACCCTGGTCGCGGCGAACGTCTTCGTCGTGGCCTTCGCCGTCTCGTGGGGTCCGGTGGTGTGGATCCTCGTCGGGGAGATGTTCCCCAACCTGATGCGCGCCCGCGCCGCCTCGCTCGCCGCCGCCGCGAACTGGGCGGCGGGCATCGCCGTCAACCTCACGTTCCCCTCGCTCCGGGACCTGTCGCTCCCCGGCAGCTACGCCCTCTACGCGGTGTTCGCGGCCGCGTCGTTCGTGCTCGTGCTCCGCGCGCTGCCCGAGACGGCGAACCGCCCGCTCGAGGAGATGCGGGAGGAGACGGCGTCGGGTGGACATCGATCACTTTAGGAGTGTTAAAGTGATTGCATGATCCAGAACTCCATCACCCCGGAGCAGGCCCGTCGTCAGCTCGGCCAGGCGGAGGAGGTCGCCGCCCAGGCCCACCGCGCGACCCGCTGGTACCCCTGGCTCAGCGTCGGGCACGCCGTCACCGCCCTCGCGTACACGATCGCGATCGACGTCCTCGACGCACCGTGGTGGCCTGCCACCACGGTGCTCGTGGTCGTCCTCGCCCTGCTGTGGTCCGCCGTCGCGCGGCACCACCGGACGGCGCCGCGGCACTGGGTGCGCGACATGGGCATCGCCCTGATCACCTGGGCGGTGCTGTACTTCGCGATGCTCGACCCGGCGCTCCAGCTCGTCGGCGCGGCGTCGCCGGCCTGGTGGGTCCTCGCCGGCGTCGTCGCCGCCTCCCCGTTCGCGGCGTGCGCGTTCGCGAGCGCACGCCGGTGAGCCACCCGCGCAAGGGCCTGGACGCGCTCATCCACTCGCCCGTGCGCTTCTCGATCCTCGCCGCCCTGGCGAACGTCGAGAGCGCGGACTTCCGCTTCCTGGCCGACCTGGTCGAGCTGAGCGACTCGTCCCTCTCCCAGGCCCTCACCGCCCTCTCCGACGCGGGTCTGGTGGAGATCCGCAAGGAGGCCGCCGGGCGCCGGACGCGCACGTGGGTCCGCATCAGCGACCGCGGGCTCGACGCGTTCCGGCAGCACGTGCGCACCCTCGAGCAGATCGCCCGCACCGGCGCGATCGAGCCGCGACCCGACCCGACCCCGAGAGACACCGCACCATGACGCCCACGTTCCGTCGAGCCACCGCCGCCGACGTCCCCGCCGCGGCCCGCACCCTCGCCGCCGCGTTCCACGACTACCCCTGGACCCGCTGGGCCGTCCCGGAGGACGGCTACCCGGCGCGCCTCGCCGCGCTCCAGGAGATCTACCTCGAGCACGCCCTCGCGCACGGGATCGTGGTCGTCCACGAGCCGGTGGACGCCGTCGTCGCGCTCATGCCGCCCGACGCCCCCGCACCCCCCGACGACGTCCAGGAACGGGTCGCCGCGCTGCACGGCCCGCGCCTGCAGGCCGTGGCAACTGCGGAGCTCCCGCCGCCCCGCCCGGACGCCTGGGTGCTCGCGACGGTGGGGGTCCTGCCGTCGCTCCAGGGCACCGGGCTCGGCACCGCGGTGTGCCGGGCGGCGCTGCGCGACCCCGCACTCGGGGACGCGCCCGTCGCGCTCGAGACCTCCGACGCGCGCAACGTCACCTTCTACGAGCGGCTGGGCTTCGTGCGCACCGCGACCACGCAGGTGCACGACGGCCCCGTCGTGCACGGCATGGTCCGCACGCGGACGCTCTGAGCCCCGCCGCCGAGCCGCCGCGCCGATCGGCCTGCCGTGCCGGGTCGCCCGGTGCGGCGGCCCCGCGTGGCTAGTGGTCGCCCGCGCGCACCCGGTCGACGGCGGAGCGCATCTTGCGCGCGTTCACGGCGAGCAGCACGTCCCGGTACTGGGCGGCGCGGTGGAGCTGGCCCTTGAGGTCGTTCGACGACGCGCGGTGGCGCAGGTCGCACGGCACCTCGACCGCGACGTACCCCTTGCGGAGCAGGTCGATCGTCATGCCGGTCTCCACGCCCCAGCCGCGCGCGAGCGGGGTCGCGGCCTCGAATGCCTCGCGCGTGAGGCAGCGCATGCCCGAGAGCGGCTGCGTCGGGGTCCACCCCGTGAGGGACTGGATCGCCCGGCGCGCGGCCCCGACCACGATCCCCCGGCCGCCCGCGCCCGGCTGCGGCGGGAGCAGGGCGATCGCGAGGTCGGCGAACCCGTCGAGCACCGGCGCGACGAGCGGCGCGGTGTTCACCGCGGTCTCCCCGAGGTCGCCGTCGATGAAGAGCAGGAGACGCGGGGGGCGGTCGGCGGCGTCGCGCATGGCGACGACGGCCGCGCCCGTCTCCATGGCTGCGGCCTTGCCGCGGTTGTGCGAGTGGCGCACGACGACGGCCCCCGCCTCGCGCGCGACGTGCTGGGTGTCGTCCTCGCTCCCGTCGTCCACGACGAGCACGAGGTCGACGTGCGGGATCGCCTTGGCCGCGCGGACCGTCGCGGCGATGCGCCGGGACTCGTCCTTCGCCGGGATGATCACGGCGACGCGCTGCCGCACCGCGCGGCCGGTGCGGCCGTCGCCGACCGTCGGCCGCGGCGTGCGTGCCCGCGTGCCGGACGCCGAGAGGTACGTCGGCGGCGGGGTGCTCGCCGAGCCCGCCGCGGCAGGTGCAGGTGCACCGCCCGTGTTGTTCCCCGACTCAGTCGACCGATGGTCCGCGTTCACGCCGTCCAGCCTAGTAGTGCAAAGAGTTGGCCGCAGAAGTGTCGTCGTTCCACCAGCAGATCCGCTCGGGATCTTCGCAGGACGACCGGGCTGCGTTCCCAGGTCCCCCGGATCCTACTCGACGCGACAGCCCGCCGACAGGGGCGTCGGCGGGCTGCTCGTCGAGCCGCAGGCCCACCGCGGGAGCGTCAGCGCAGGGTCACCTGGCGCGACACGATCCCCGCGCGCGCGCGGCGCTCGTTCGCGTCGAGCGGCTCCGTGACGGCGAGCGCCTCCGTGAGGAGCGCGTCGAGCTCCGCGACCGGGCCCTCGAGCTCGTCCGCCTCCGTCCCGCGCGCCAGCTCCCACACGGGGACGAGCACACCGCTCGACCGGAAGGCGCCGACGAACTTGCCGCCGGCGAGGCCCGACTCGCGCCGCGCGTGCAGGCGCGAGATCGCGTCGATGAGCGCGTCCTCGGGCTCCGGGCGGGCCCAGCGCAGGAACTCGCGCGACATGCGGCACCAGTACGCCGAGGGGACGGCGTCGAGCTTGACCGTGGGCACCATGGACTCGGCCGCCTGGTCGAGCGACGCGCGCAGGTCCGGCGTGATCTCCTCGGCCGGGTCGAGCCAGAACGCGAAGTCGTCGTGGACCGTGACGTCGAACGGGACCGAGAGGTCGAGGACGTCCTGGAGGCGCGGGCCGGCTTCGGGCAGCGCGCTCATCTCGATGGACGTGCCGGGCTCGGCGTCGATCGCCTCGAGCAGGGCGGCGGCGAGGTCGCGGCTCGTGTCGCCCGAGCCCGCGAGCGTCTGGACCGCGAGGAGGATCGCCCCGTCCTGACGGTGCAGCGCCGCCCAGCCGGCGGGCAGGACCGTGACGACGGTGACGTCGCGCGCGCCGTGCTCGGCGGTCGTGCGGGCGGTCGCGGTGGCCGAGGGCACGACCTCGCGCATCGCGACCCAGTCGGTCTCACCGGGAAGCCCCTCGAACGGGCGCAGCACGAAGTCGGGCGTGGAGTTCTTGGCCATGCGCGGCAGTCTACTGGCGCCCCGCCGGGCGGGTGCGGGGCCGCAGGCGGACGTCGGGCAGCGCGGGCGCGGGCAGGGGGCCGCCGTCGTACCCGACGACCACGCCGTAGCGCCCGTCGCGCGCACCGTCGGCGTACCGTGTGCCGCCGTGGTTCGGCCCCTCGCCGCCGGTGACCACGAGCTGCGCCTGCCAGTCCGCGCGGGCGCGGGCGACGTCGTCGTGCGACCGCCCGACGAAGTTCCACCACATGACGATGTCCTCGCCGAACGGCTCGCCGCCCACGAGCACGACCCGCGCGGGGCCGTCCGGCCCGGCCTCGACGGTGAGCGTCGCGCGGCCCGGCGCGACGTACCCGAGCGACGACGGCGGGACCTCGTCACCCTCCAGGCGCACCGCCCCGTCGTCCACGAGGAGGCCGTGCTCGAACGCCGGGTCGACGTCGAGCGTGACGCGCGCGCCGGCCTCCAGGTCCACCTGAGCCCCGACGAGCGGTGAGTACGTCGTCGCGGGCGAGCGCAGCTCCGCGCCGGCGACGCGCAGGCTCCCGAGGAAGACCTGGACCCGGGCGCCGGCGACCTCGGCGACCGGCAGGTCGGCGTGGTGCTCGAACGCGGGCGGGTCCGTCAACCGGTCACCCGGGAGCGCGACCCAGAGCTGGACCCCGTGCAGGACCGGCGGGCGGACGCCGCGCGGCGACTCCTCCGAGTGGGAGATGCCCCGGCCCGCGGTCATGAGGTTGAGCTCGCCCGGGCGGACCGTCTGGAGCGACCCCACCGCGTCCCGGTGCAGGATCTCGCCGGCGAAGAGCCACGTGACGGTCTGGAGGCCGGTGTGCGGGTGGGGCGGGACCTGCATGCCGTCGGTGCCGTCGCCGATCGCCGGCAGCGGGTCCGGACCGTAGTGGTCGAGGAAGCACCACGCGCCCACGAGCGAGCGCGCGCGCTGCGGGATCGTGCGCCGCACCCGCATGGCGCGCGTGCCCCCGAGCGGGACGTCGCGGTGCTCGAGGATCTCCACCGTCGGCGCCGCGTCGGCGCCCTCGCCCGGAGGGGTCCCCGCGGAGCAGACGCGCTCCTCGGGCCGGGTCTCGAGGTTGCTCATGGCACGAGCGTAGGCGTGGTGGGCGGACCCGGCCTACCGGCCCGCGGACGGGTCTTCGCGTCGCGGGACACCCGCGGGAGAATGGCAACGAGGCCCCTCGGAGCAGGATTCCGAGGGGCCTCGCCGTGTCCGCGCGACCCCGGGGCGGTCGGGCCGGTGGCCCGTCGGGGCGCCGCTCGCGACGTGGCGGCCCGGCGCCCCCGCGCCGGCCCGGATGCCCGGGCAGGCGTGCTGACGCCGATCGCGGTCGGCCTTCCGGGTCCGGTCGGAACCTGCGCCGTCGCGCGCAGCCCCGCAGCAGGGGGTCGCGGGTCGTCCACCGTTCTCCGGTCAGCCGTGCCCTGGCGTTCGCGCCGGGCCGTCGTGCGCTCCAGGCGGGGCCGCGAGACCCCTGCGTACTGCGTGCCGGAACACCGTCGTCCGTCTGCGCCCGTCCGGGCCGTTAGGCACGTTTGTAGTCCTCACCCGGGGGGCCTGCAAGAGTTCCCACGGGTGTCATTTGGCCGGTCGCGAAGGCCACAGGTTCGTCCACAGGCGGCTCCGCGCCATTCCCACGGAACCCACAACCCTGTGGATGAAATCTGTGGACAGTTCGCCCGGTGGACACGCCCGGTCCGGTCGGGGTGCGCGCCGGGTGCGCACGCGGCGGTCAGACCCAGAACTGCGTCGTCGGCGTCGCCGCCGGAGTGAGCCGCTCGTCGAGGTCGAGGTCCCGCACGACGAAGCCGCCGTCGTCCACGAGCGTCCCCGCGAGGCGCCCCTGGAGCATCGCCGCCAACCGCGCGACGAGCACCCGCGCCCGGGAGCGCGCGATGACGTGCAGCCCCGACGGCCGCTCGACCTCGAGCTCGTACGGGTCCTGCGGGACCCAGGTGACGCGGTAGGCGTGCGGGCCGTGCTCGCGCCAGTCGAGCGCGGCGAGGGCGAGCGGCACCTGCGGCACGCGCTGCGCCGCCAGCCGGACCGCGCCGTCGTAGGGCGTCTCGCCCGACAGCACGTACTCCGTGAGGCCGTCCGCGCGGGGGTGGACCGCGACGACGCGCGCGCTCGGGACCGTCGTGCGCAGAACGCCGAGCGCGTCGTCGGGCCCGAGGACCTGGGCGCTGTAGAGCGTGAGGTCGACCCCCGAGGCGGGGTCGGGCGTGAGCACCGTCCGGCCGTCCGCGACGACGGCGCCCCCGACGCGCCGCGCCGCCGCGACGGCCCAGCCCAGGACCTGGAGCTCGACGCCCTGGGGCAGCCCTGCCGCGAACACCCGCGCGAGACCGTCCCGGTCGTCGGAGAGCGGGGCCAGCGCGACGCGTGGGGCCGGGTCGTCGACGCGCAGCGCGAACGCCTCGGCGCTCCCGCCCGCGAGATCGAGCGCCTGCGTCTGCGGCGGCGTGAGCGGGAAGGGTCCGACGACGCGCGCGCCCTCGGCGAGCCGGAGCTCGCCCGGTGTCACCACGCCGTCGGGCACCACGCCCCGGAACCGCGCGCCGGCCATGGGCCGGGTCGCTCCTCCGCCGCCGGGCGGCGTCGTCCACGCCGCGTCGGCGAACCAGGCGCGCGCGAGGGTGTCCACGGGCGTACGAGCCGCACCGCGGGAACGAGGCACCGCGAGAAGGTGCGCTCCCGCGTGCGCGTCCGGCACGAGGCCGGCGACGGTGGCGTCCATGACCGGACCGTAGGGCGTCCGGAATGCCGGGATGTTACGCCCGTGTCACGGCCGTGCGTCTCCTGCCGCGCGCGTCCGGTCAGGCGCCGACGTCGTGCAGGTGGTGGACGACGTCGTGCACGAAGTACTGGCCGAGCGTGCGCACCGTGAACACGGACCCGTTCGAGCGCCGTCCGGGACGCTCCCACTGGTCCGGGACGAGCGCGTCGAAACGGCCCGCGACCCGGTCGCCCGCGATCGCGAGCTCGCGCGCGACGACCGCCGGGTCCTGGTGCGCGTAGTCCTCCTCGACGGCCGTCGCGTCCTGGTCCCAGTTCGCGAACTGCGGGTCGTCGCCCTCCACCATCGACTGGACGCGCACGTCGAACACGGAGAAGACGTCGCGCACGTGCGCGGCGTACTCGAGCACGGACCACGTCGTCGCGTCGGGACGGACGCGCACGTCCTCGCGGCCCAGCGCGGCGACGTAGCGCGGGACCGCGTCGCGCACCGCGGCCCCCACGCGGTCGGGCGTCACCTCGGCCGCCACGAACCCGCACTCCGGGCACGGGCGCTCCATGACCCACGTCCAGTCCTTGGTGTCCGCGGGGACGGGCGGGAAGTCCGGGTCCGGGGCGGTGGCGGGGACGCCGTCGGGCGACGCGGTGGTGTCCATGGCGGCAGTGTGCCAGACGGCGGAGCGCGCCCGGGAGGCCTCGGCGACGGGCCCGCGGCGGTCCGGAGGAGCCGATTAGCGTTCTGACACGACCTCCCTATGATGTCAGCATGCCCAAGATCATCGGAGGGTCCCTCCACGAGCACCGCGCCCAGACCCGGCAGAAGCTCTTCGCGGCGCTCTCGACCCTCATGATGGACCGCGGCTTCGACGCCATCTCCCTCGCCGACATCGCCGCCGCCGCGGGCGTCGGCCGGACGGCGGTGTACAACCACTTCCCCGACAAGGAGGCGCTGCTCCTCGGGTTCATCACCCATGAGACGGAGCAGTACGTGGGGACGCTCGAGCGCGCGCTGGAGGACGTGGACGACCCGGTCGAGCAGCTCCGCACCTACATCCGCCAGCAGGCCCAGCTCAAGCGCATCTTCCACCTGGCCCCGGGCCCGGACCTGCGCACCGTGCTGTCGCGCACGACGCGCCAGCGCCTGCGCGAGCATGCCGAGCTCGTCGAGACGATCCTGCGGCGCATCGTGGCGTCGGGCATCGAGGTCGGGGAGTTCCCCGAGCAGGACATCGACACCACCGTGCAGCTCGTCAACGCGTGCCTGTCCGGCCGGCTCGTCCCCGACGACCCGGCCGCGCGCGAGCAGGCGATCGAGGCGACCGAGGCGTTCGTGCTGCGCGCCGTCGGGGCCGACGCGTCGTCGCCCGCACTCGCGCGCTGACCCGGCCCGGTCGCGGGACCTTCTCCCGCGAGCAGAAGCGGCCCGGAGAGCACGAGGCCTGTGGCGACCGTCACCTAGCCTCGGGTGGTGCCGACCCTCCGCCGTCGCAGGCTCTCCGACGCCCCCGCCCGGGTGCGCGCCGGGCTCGGCGCGCCGTTCCGGAACGTCTTCACGGCGAACCTCAGCTCCAGCCTGGGCGACGGCATCGCGCGCGTCGCGTCGCCCCTGCTCGCCGCCCGGCTGACCGACGACCCGTTCCTCGTGTCCGGCATCGCCGCCGTCTCGCTCCTGCCCTGGCTGTTCTTCGCGATCCCCGCCGGGGTGCTGCTCGACCGCATCGACCGCCGGCACGCGCTCGCGCTCGCGAACGGCGCGCGCACGCTCCTCGCCCTCGGGCTCGTCGCCCTGGCCGCGACGGGCACGCTGACGATCTGGTGGCTGTACGCCGTCGTGTTCCTCTACGGCGCGCTGGAGACCGTGTACGACGGCGCGATCCGCGCGGTGCTGCCCTCGATCGTGCGACCCGCCGACCTCCCGCGCGCGAACTCGCGCATCGAGGCGGGCGAGATCACCGTCCAGAACTTCCTCTCCGCGCCCCTCACGTCGGCGCTTTTCGCGGTCGCCGTCGTCGTGCCGCTCGGCACCGGCGCCGCTGCCTACGCCGTCGCGGGGGCGCTCGCCCTGTTCCTGCCCGCCGTCGCCGCGGGCGAGCACCGGGCCACGTCCGCCGAGGGGGCCGAGCCCGCGCCACCCTGGTTCCGCCAGCTCGGCGACGGGTTCCGCTACCTGTGGGCGCACCCGACCCTGCGCCCGCTGTGGCTGCTCTCGATCGTCGTCGGGCTCTGCTTCTCCGCCGCGACCGCGACGATCGTGCTCTACGTCCTCGACGTGCTGGGCGTCCCCGAGGGCTGGTACGGGACGTTCCTGCTCGTCGGGGCGGCCGGTTCGCTCGTCGCGGCGGCGGTGGCGAACCCCGCCAAGGAGCGCTTCGGGACCGGCCCGACGATGGCCGTCGCGAACCTCGTCTCGACGGCCGTCCTCGTGCTCCTCGGGCTCGCCCCGCTCCTGCCCGGCTCCGGCACCGCGGTGGCCGCGGGCGCCGCCCTGTTCGCGGTGAGCTCCGGAGCCGTGACGGTGTGGAACGTGCTCGTCATGTCGCTGCGCCAGGCGATGATCCCCGGCCGCCTGCTCGGTCGCGTGCACGGCACCTGGCGGACGCTCCTGTGGGGGGTCATGCCGCTCGGGGCGTTCCTCGGCGGGCTCCTCGCCCGCGCGGACCTGCCGACGCCGCTCGTCGTCGGCGGCGGGCTGGGCAGCCTGGTCGCGCTGCTCGGCTTCCGGTTCCTCGCCGGGCTCCCGGACCCGGAGGACGTGGACCGGATCCCGGACAGAGGATAGGCAAGCCTCACCTGAGTGGGCTACAGTTCCTGACGCATCGTCATGACACTGCGTCAGGACGAGCGGACGACCCGACCCGACCCACCCGCAGGAGCCACCCGTGACTGCTCTCACCCACGACCTCGACCGCACCGACGAGACCGTGCCGCTGTCCCAGCGCCTGCGCGAGGGCACGCGCCCCGAGCACGAGCAGGCCGAGGGCTCCGGCTTCGTCGAGCGGCTCATGTCCGGGCAGCTCGACGTCGCCGCATACGCCGACCTCGCGGCGCAGCAGTGGGCCATCTACGGAGCGCTCGAGGACGCGAGCGCCGCGATGCGCGCCGACGCCCAGGGCTCGACGCTCGTCTTCGACGAGCTCACGCGCACCCCCGAGATCGAGAAGGACCTCACGTTCCTCGTCGGCGCCGACTGGGCCGAGCGCATCACCATCCACCCCGCGACCGAGCGCTACGTCGCGCGCCTGCGCGCGGTCGGCGCGTCGCTGCCCGCGTACGCCGCGCACGCGTACACGCGCTACCTCGGCGACCTCTCCGGCGGGCAGATCATCAAGCGCATGCTCGAGCGTCACTACGGGCTCTCCGGCGACGGCCTCGCGTTCTACACGTTCGTCGAGATCCCCAAGTCCAAGCCGTTCAAGGACGTCTACCGCGAGCGCCTCGACGGCCTCGTCCTCACCCCCGAGCAGCTCGACGAGACCGTCGCCGAGGCCAAGCACGCCTTCCGCCTCAACAGCGACCTCTTCGCCGACCTCGGCGCGGCCCACCGCTGACGCCGAGGTAGAGCCCTGGTCCGCCGAGGTAGAGGCAGGGTTCTTGTGGTCGACGGCGCACGGTCGGCCTGGACGGTCGGGCTCAGCCGGGCAGCTGCTCGCGGTAACGGCTCTGCTCGTCGCAAGGCATGAGGGGCGACCGGCGCGGTCGCGTGAGAGAGCGGTGACCACAGCTCTACCTCGGCCGACCAGGGCTCTACCTCGGCGGACCAGGGCTCTACCTCGGCCGACCAGGGCTCTACTTCGCGCGACCACGGCTCTCCCCCAGGGAGCCGGTTCTTCCTCGGGCGAGCGGGTTCGACTTGGGCTCTTCACGTGAGACGCGCAACTCGCGAGACGGTCGAGGCCGCCTTCAAGTCAGGTTAGGCTCGTCTTACTGGGGTGGACGACCCCGTCGGGTCATGCCCTTCCCCGCGCACCGCTCCCTGGAGGACTCCCTATGCCTCACGCCGCCCGTTCCGCGCTGCACCGCGGCTCGCCGACGAGCCGCTCGACGTCCCTCGCGGGTCCGTCGGGCACCACGCAGGGTCGGGCGCGGGGGACGGTGACGGCGCTGGTGGGGGTTGGCGCCGTCGTCGTGCTGGGGCTCGTCGCCGCGTGCGCGCCGCTCCCCTATGAGCCGCCCGCGACGCCGTCGGCGGAGGCGAGCCAGGACGCCGCACCCGTCGATGCGACGCCCGCGGAGACCGCCGACCAGACGAGGGGCGCGCCGGCGTGCACGACGCTCGAGGAGTCGCGGGTCGCCGGCGGCGGCTCCGACGTCGACCCGCCGTCGTTCCCCACCGGGCCGACGACGGCGACGTTCGCCGACGACGCGATCCACCCCATCGCGGACGCACCCGCCCCGCAGCTCCCGGTGACGGTCGAGTCGGTCGACGGGCGTCAGGTCGAGATCACCGACGTGAGCCGCATCATCCCCGTCGACCTGTACGGGACGCTGGGCGAGATCGTCTACAGCCTCGGCCTGGGCGACAACGTCGTGGGCCGCGACCTGCCGACCGGCTTCCCGGAGGCGGCGGACGTCCCCGTCGTCACGGGCGCGGGCCACGCGCTCGACGTCGAGGCGATCCTCGGGCTCGACCCGTCCGTGATCCTCACCGACGCGACGATCCTCACCGACGACGTGCGCGGCCAGCTCGAGAGCTCGGGCATCCCCGTCGTGTACCTCGACGAGGCGCGCACGCTCGACGGCGTCGACGACCGGATCCGCGCCGTCGCGACCGCGCTCGGCGTGCCCGAGCAGGGCGAGGCGCTCGTCGAGCGCACGGACCGGCAGATCTGCGCGGCGCTCGGGGCCGTCCCGCAGGACACCGGGACGCCGCGCGTCGCGTTCCTCTACCTGCGCGGGTCGAACATCAAGATGCTGTTCGGGCCCGGCTCGGGCGCCGACGACCTGATCCAGGAGATCGGCGGCGAGGACGCCGGGACCGCGATCGGCCTCACGCAGCAGTACGCGCCGGTCACGAGCGAGGCGATCATCAGCGCCGCGCCCGACGCCTACCTCGTCATGACCGACGGGCTCGAGTCGATGGGCGGCCTCGACGCGATGATGGCGATCCCGGGCCTCGCGCAGACGCCCGCGGGCGAGGCGCGCCGCGTCGTCGACATGGACGGCTCGCGCCTGCTCACGTTCGGCCCGCGCACCGGGTCCACGATCGCGTCGCTCGTCGAGGCCTTCTACGGCGTGCCCGCGCCGGAGCTCCCCGCATCGTGAGCGCGCCCGTCACCCGCCCCCTCGGCACGCCCGAGGACGCGCCGGTCCCCGCGGACGTGACCGCGCGCGACGACTCCCCCCGTTCGGGCGGCCGGCCCGCCCGGGTGGGTCCCGCCGTCCGGCAGCAACGTCGCCGGGCCGCGCGCTGGCTCATGGTCAACCTGGGCGTGGCGCTCGCGGTGCTCACGGTCGTGTCCGGCATGACGGGCCAGGTGCCCGTGTCGCCCGCGGAGGTGCTGGGCTCGCTCGCGCACCACGTCGGGCTCGACTGGGGGCCCATGCCGTCGCACCCGCAGGGCGAGAACGCGCTGTGGGTCGTGCGGTTCCCGCGCGTCGTCCTGGCGATCGTCGTGGGTGCCGCCCTCGCGTGCTCGGGCGCGCTCATGCAGGGCGTGTTCGGCAACCCGCTCGCCGAGCCGGGCGTCATCGGGGTGTCCTCCGGTGCAGCCGTGGGCGCGTGCGCGGTCATCGTCACCGCGGGAGCGCTCGTGCCGGGCACGTGGGTCGCCGGGGCGGCGTTCCTCGGCGGGCTGGTCACGACGTTCGTCGTCTACGCGCTCGCCCGCGCCGGGGGGCGCACCGAGGTCGTGACGCTCGTGCTCACCGGCATCGCGGTCAACGCGTTCGCGGGCGGGCTGCTCGCGTTCTTCACGTTCGTCGCCGACCCGGCCGCGCGCGAGCAGGTCGTGTTCTGGCAGCTCGGGTCGCTCGGCGGCGCCACGTGGGGCTCGGTCGCGATCGTCCTGCCGATCGCGGTCGTCGGCGTCACGGGCGCGATGCTCGTGCGCCGCAAGATGGACCTGCTCGCGCTCGGCGAGCGCGCCGCGCAGCATCTCGGCGTCGACGTCGAGCGGCTGCGCCAGCTCGTCATCGTGCTCGTCGCTCTGCTCGTCTCGGCGGGCGTCGCGTTCACGGGGATCATCGCGTTCGTCGGGCTCGTCGTGCCGCACCTCGTCCGCATGGTCTGCGGGCCGAGCCACCGGACGCTCATCCCCGCCTCCGTGCTGGGCGGCGCCGTCGTGCTGCTCGCCGCGGACCTCCTCGCGCGCAGCGCCGTCGCGAACGTCGAGCTGCCGCTCGGCATGATCACGTCGCTCGTCGGCGGGCCGTTCTTCTTCTACCTGCTGCGCCGCACGCGCTCGCGCCAGGGAGGCTGGGCATGAGCGACCTGCGCCACGAGGGCTCCTCGTTCCTCGGCTCGCTGCGCACCGCGGTCACCGGTGCCCGACGCCGGTCCCGCCTCCCCGGGCACGTCGCGCCCGGCGACGTGGTCACCGCCGCGCACGGCGTGTCCCTCACGCTCGGCGAGGCGCCGATCCTGCGCGACGTGTCCGTCGACGTCCGCGCGGGCGAGGTCCGCGCGCTGCTCGGCCCCAACGGGGCCGGGAAGTCGTCCCTGCTCGCCGTGCTCACGGGCGACCTGGTTCCCGAGGCCGGGGACGTCGTGGTCGACGGGCGACCGCTGCGCGCGTGGACGCCCACCGAGCTCGCGCTGCGCCGGTCCGTCATGCTCCAGCAGGTCTCGCTGAGCTTCCCGTTCACCGCCGTGGACGTCGTGCGCATGGGCCGCTCGCCGTGGCGGGGCACCCCGTTCGAGGACGAGGACGACGCCGCGGTCGCCGAGGCCCTGGCCGCGACCGACGTCGAGCACCTCGCCGACCGGCACTTCACCTCGCTCTCGGGCGGGGAGAAGGCGCGCGTCGCGCTGGCCCGGGTGCTCGCGCAACGCACCGCTCTCCTCATGCTCGACGAGCCGACCGCCGCGCTCGACCTCAAGCACCAGGAGCTCGTGCTCCAGCTCGCCCGGGCGCACGCCACCGCCGGTGGTGCCGTGGTCGTCGTCGTGCACGACCTCTCGCTCGCCGCTGCGTACGCCGACCAGGTCACCGTCCTCGCGGGCGGGCGCGTCGTCGCCGACGGGGGCCCTCGCGACGTCCTCACCGCCGAGCTGCTGAGCGGCGTCTACGACTACCCCGTCGAGGTCGTCGAGCACCCCGGCGGCGGTGCACCGATCGTCGTGCCGCGCCGCTGAGCGCGGACGGGAGCCGCACGACCGCCCACCGATGGGCTCACGGCCGACGCCTCCTCGTGCTCCATGTCCACATCGGGCGCATGGGTTCTCGCCGTGTCGTCCGCCGGCGAGGGCAGGCTTCTGCACGCCATGCGGGTCCGAGCGTGCGCCCGGCCTGCTGCCGCTCCACGCTCACGACACGAGCGTTCGCGGCGAGGACGTCTCGGATCGACCCGAGAGTCCCCGGATGGTCAGAGATTCTCGACAGATCGCGCCGCCTCATCGCCTGTCGTAGAAGCGACCGTTTTCCGTACACGGTGGCGACCGTCGCGACACGCCGACAGAACATGTCGCAGAACTAGTGTCGGGAAGCCCCGGTGTCGCCGAACGCGGCCCCGGGGTTGTCGCTACGGTCACCGCATGACGCACACCTACGGGTACGCCCGTGTCTCCACCACCGCACAGAACCTCGACGCCCAGGTCGACGCGCTCACGGGCGCCGGCGGCGTCGGCGAGCCCGACGTCATCGTGGAGAAGGCCTCCGGGCGCCGCGAGGACCGGCCCGAGCTCGACCGACTTCTCGCCGAACTGCGGGAGGGGGACACGCTCGTCGTCACCAAGCTCGACCGTGCTCAGCCGTTCGTGTGCTTGTTGATGGGTGCTGGGAACCAGCCTCCGGAAGTCACCGCCTGGTCGGAGACGTACATGCGCAGGTTGAGTGAGAACCCGGCACCCGGTGGTGTGGGTAGCCAGTTCGCCTGGGGCGCGCCGCCCGGAAGCTCGGGAGCGAGCCACAGGGAGAGTGAGCCGTCGTCGTTCGGCTCGAGCGGCATCCTGGAGGCGAGGCCGTAGCGGTTGAGGGCGTTGGGGACGACGCGGTAGTCCGGCACGGAGTAGAGGGTCAGGGACCAGAACCCGTCGACGACGTCGCCGGGTAGCGCGTGCGCAGGAAACCGGATCTCGTAGGCGGACGAACCGTCCAGCATGTTGCCGGCGGAGTCGGTCTGCCCGATGTAGTAGATGGCCTCTTCGGGCACGTTCGCCCACAGGCCCCCGTAGTCGATGACCGCACGGGCGAACACGTCGTCACCGAAACGCCCGACCGCGTAGGAGACGGACCAGCCGTCGCGGTGTGTGCCGAACTGCTGGGCGCCGGCGAAGAAGTGCGGGACGGCCTTGGTGCGAATCGTCTCGTCGACGCGTGCCCGACCACCCGGTTCGGAGGCGATGAGGTCCGCGATGCGCGCGACGGCGGCCTGGTGCCGCGGGGCGGACGGCATCGAGTCGGGATAGGTCGCGAGCACGCCGGCGGCCTCGGTGAAGATCTCCGCGCCCAACAGCTGGGCGTTGGTGAAGTCGGGCACCGGGTGCGCGGGCTCGACCCGGATCCCGTCCGGGGCGTGGATCCGAAACGCGCGCTGGAGGGCGACGGCCTGGTCCGGGGTGTCCTGGAGCTCGACCCGGGCCAGGACCTTGGCCTTGGCGGCGGGAAGCTCCACGCGCAGCGCACCGTCCGGGATCTCGGGGTCGGTGCCCTCAAGGACGAACGCCACCGTGCCGAACGGGTGCTCCGGGACGATGCGGTCGTTGATGTTCGCCACGACCTCGCCCCACCCGTCGAGCAGCTGGACGGTGAAGTACCGGCCTCGGGCATCGGGGACCTCCAGCAGGACGGCGTGCTCGCCGTCCACAGCGATCCAGGCCTCGAGGTAGGCGACATCCAGGTTCGGGTTCACGAACTCCGCCGACCCGACCGGGTTGTACTTGATGGTGTTGTACCCCAGGCCGTCCACCTCCACGTCCTGGTGCTCCTGGCGCAGCACCAGGAACCGGGCGAGCAGGTACTCGTAGGCGTCGACGAGCTCGTCGTCGGAGATCTCGGGCATGCCTGCACTGAACCACCGTCGCCACGAAGGCGCTTGGTGAACCGAGCCGAAGCACCGACCGGGTACGTCGTCTGGATGACGGGGAGAACCGGGCGCCAAGCCGCTGGGTATCCGGCCAACGGCGCGAGCGGGAGAGCGCGCGTACGAATGCCGACGGTGGCGAACAACGGACAGTGCCAGGTGCGCGTCCAGAAGTTTCGCTCGAGGAGCCAGCGCGCCCTGATCGACATAGGGGGCGTGGGGGTCAGTGCGGGCGAGGCTTCGCGCCGTCGGACGACCTCGGCGGTGTCAGGCAGGCCGAAGCTGCGGGACGGTCCACGAGCCGTCGAGCGCTTCGGCTCGAGGGCGGTAGAGGCGGACGAGGAAGTTCCACGGTTCGGGAACGGGGATGGTGTTCGGCTCGTCGCCAAGGTCGCCGGGCGGCGCGAACCGTACGGTGACCCCGCCGTCGGTGTCCGGGACGGCCGTGACGCTGTTGACGCTGTAGTGGCCCTGGGGGTTCGGCTCGAAGTAGCCCTTGGCGTTGTACACCGAGACGGACCAGAAGGCGTCGACCGGGACGTCTCTCAGTGTCAGCTCGTATCTTCCGGGCGGTACCTGCGGGTTGACGCCGACGTACGACGCCTCTGTCGTGGGTAGCCCGCCCCAGCCCGCCGCGGTCCCGATGAGGTGCTGCACGGGGTCGATCTCCTCCCGCGTGCCGAACATGCGGTCGTATCGGCGCAGGCCCGCGGCGAGCACGAGCAGCGCGTCACGGGTGGTGTCCAGGCTCGCTGCGTCGTACTCGGGGGAGACAAACGGATCCGCCGAACCGGCGGTGAGGCGCACGCCGTCCTGGATGGCGGCTACCGCGGCGAGGTCTGCGGGGTCGACCGGGTCGACGAGTGTTCGCACGGCCAGGGCGGCGTAGCGGGTTCCCACGGTCTCGGCGTCGAGCGGGTGCTCACCGGCCGTGTGCAGAACGTCCGCGACGAGGTGGTCGTTGTCGAGCACCATCGCGGACAGGTAGCGGCCCCCTGCGTCTGGAAGGGTGAGCGTGGCGCCTCCCGCGAGGTCTACGACGGCGAAGCTGTAGAGCGTGTCGCGGTTCATGCGCACGACCGTCTGCCGGTCGACTGACGCGGGCTCGCGGTTGTGCTGGAACCGGTTGACCCCACCCGCGTCTCGCTGCAGGTCCGTGAACATTCGATCGGTCTCGGCGCGAACGAACGTGCCGGCGTCGACGTGCTCAGCCATGAGTGACCTCCTCGGACGCTGGCCACCACGCAGACAAACGTCGCGTACCAGGTACGAGAAGCGAACCACCTTCCACCCAGGGCAGCGACCGGAGCCGGGCTCTCAGGTTTCTCCGCCGAAGCAAACGCCGCCGCGTCACCGCTGAGGCAGGTCTAGCGGCCCTCAAGGTCGTCGGGGTCGGGAGGTCCGCCAGCGGCGGGCTGCTTCACGACCGGCGTTCCCCGCGGCACGTGGCGCCGCCCCTCACGATGGGCGTTGTACGGGCGGCTCGCCATGTGGGCGGTGACCGGCGTCCTCAGGTACGCCAGGTCGGGTCGAAGTCGGGGTGCGCGGCGTAAGCGGTCGCGAGTGCTCGCAGGATGCGGTCACCGACGAATGCGACACCGCTCTCGGCGCGTTCGTTGGTGTCACGCTCGAGGTCAGCGGTCATGTCGTACCCGGTGGCCTCATAAGCAAGTGCGATGATGCGCCGTTTCACTGCGCAGTCGGTCAGCAACCTCGATCGTGACCACGGCGTCCACGGTCCGGAGTCGTCTTCCAGAGTCACGCACGCTGCTTCGTCCTCGTCGATCCGGGCGAGCAGGAACTCGGTCAGCGCCATCTCCCCATTCTCCACCCGCTGCTGCTCGACGGTCCCTCGTGGACGCTGCGAGCAACTCCTCGAGGAGTAGTGTCGAGGTGTGGTTGATCGCCGGATCGGCCCACGCGACGCCGATCGAGATGGCCCTCGCAAGCGGGGCGAGACCATTGCCCCGAACGAGGACACCTCAGGCGCGCGATGGGCCGACGACGGGGGTCATGAACCCGACCTGGAGGACGAACCGATCTCCTTGAGTGGGGCGCCTGGCGCCTCACCGACTGCCGCGACGGCAGCGGACGCGAGTCGGCCCCCCGGCTCCGAGCATCGGACGACGCCATGAGCACCACCACCCCCACCCCCACCTCCTTCGGGCGCGTCCAGGACAGCGCGCTGCAGCTGAGGGGGGTCCTGGACACCGCACTGCCGCGCGAGCTGGGTACGGAGTCCGAGCCCCAGCTGTACACCGTGACCGCTGTGTTCTCCCGCCGGGTGTCCGGTCCGGAGCAAGCGTTGCTCGAGCTCCCCGCCGTCACCGCGCTGCTCGCCGACCACGGATATCCGGGGATCGTGCTGCGGGTGGAGGACCGGCGCCTGCTCATCGAGAACACGAACCTCGCCATGCTCTCGGGTGGGCTGGCCCACGAGATCGCGACGGTTCTGCGCGACGTCGAAGAGACGATCACGAACGAGCGGACGCGCAAGGCCGACGAGCTGGCCGAGTGGCGTGCGGCCGAGGTGCTGCGCACGGCGAGCGTGAAGTCCGAGGCCGACCGTGTCCGCTTCGAGTGAGGCGCAACAGCCCCTGACGGTGACTGGCCGCGTACGACCTGCCACCCGTGCGACGGCTCGGGACTACTCGGTACTGGCGAAGATCGTGCGCGAGTCCGGCCTGCTGCGTCGGCGGTACGGCTACTACTGGACCCGGCTCGTCCTGACGGTCGCCGCGCTCGGCGCCGTCTGGGCGGGGATCGTCCTCGTGGGCGAATCCTGGTGGCAGCTCCTGCTGGCCGTGGTGCTCGCGCTCGTGCTCGCCCAGCTCGCGTTCCTGGGGCACGACAGCTCCCACCGGCAGGTGTTCCGGTCCCGGGCGTGGAACGACTGGATCGCGCGCCTCGTCGCGAACGCGCTCGTCGGGCTCAGTCACGCCTGGTGGACGACGAAGCACGACGCCCACCACGCCGCCCCGAACCAGGAGGGCCAGGACCCCGACATCTCGCCCGGAGTGATCGCGTTCACGCCCGCCGTCGTGGCGAGCCGCCACGGCTGGCGGGGGTGGCTGGGCCGCCGGCAGGGCTGGTACTTCTTCCCCCTGCTCGCCCTGGAGGGCCTCAACCTGCACGTCGCGAGCGTGCGCCGGGTGCTCGGCCGCCGGCCCGTGCCGCACCGTGGCGTGGAGGCCCCCGTCCTGCTCCTACGGCTCGCGCTCTACCTGGTGGCGCTGGTCCTCGTGCTCCCCCCGACCATCGCGGCGGCATTCCTGGCCGTGCAGCTCGCGGTCTTCGGCATCCTGCTCGGGGGCGCGTTCGCCCCGAACCACAAGGGCATGCCGATCGTCCCGGCGAGCGCGGACGTCGACTTCCTGCGCCGCCAGGTCCTCATGTCCCGCAACATCCGCGGCGGCCCGGTCGTCGACTTCTTCATGGGCGGCCTCAACCGCCAGGTCGAGCACCACCTGTTCCCGAGCATGCCGCGCCCGAACCTCAAGCGCGTCCAGCCGCTCGTGCGCGAGTACTGCTCCCAGCTCGGCGTGACCTACACCGAGGTCGGGTTCTTCACCTCCTACCGGATCGTCATCCAGTACCTCAACGACGTCCCCGGCCGCGCCCGCGAACCCTTCCCCTGCCCCGTGGCCGCAAGCCTCGGCCGCCCGTGACCTCGAGTCCACACACACAGGCGCACCCAGGTTCGCTCCCAGGTTGAAGGCGTACGATCGGGACATCCGCGGCGAACGTGCCCCGTCTGAGGTGCGCGGGCCCGGAACCGCAAGGAGGCCGTCATGGCCACCACCCCGCTCAGCGCCGCGACGAACGGACAGCCCACCGCCGCCCCCTCGGGCAGCCGCCCAGACTCGCGCGTGTCCCGCACGTCAGGCAACCCGACACGAACTCCCCGGACCCGCGCCGGAGCCACCTGGGTCGGCCTGTGCGTCGCCGCCCTCGTCCTGCTCGCCCTCATCGTGTTCATGCTCCAGAACACCCAGCTCGTCCTCGTCTCCTTCCTCGGCTGGCAAGGCTCGGTCCCGCTCGCCCTCGCCCTGCTCATCGCGGGGATCGGCGTCGGGATCGTCGCCCTCGTCGTCGGCACCCTCCGCATCCACCAGCTCCGCCGACGCCTCGCGCACCGTCAGTGACTCGACGGCGGACCTCGTGACCGACGACCGAGAAACCTCGCCACAACGCCCCGTCGACCTGGTCGGCGAGATCGACGCCTCCCAGCGCGCGATGGAAGACGCCGTCTCGGTCGTCGACCACGGTGCACCCGTCGACCTCGCCCGTTACGTTGCCGCGCGCGCCCGCCTCGACACGGCTGTCGCGGCGTGGAACCGCCGCGCCGCAACCACTCCGACATCACGTCCATGACCTCGAGCACGATGCACCGCCACCGGTGCGAGTCGCGCCGCGACTCGATGAGGTGAACACCCCTACCGACTCGTCCCGAGGCCGCCGGGCAGGACCTCGTAGCGGTCGGGGACGGCCGTGAACGACCCGCGACCGCCGGTGAGGGAGCGCAGGTCGAGGACGTAGCGGGTGAGCTCGGCCTCGGGGACGAGCGCGTCGACGCGGACGCGGCCGTCGGGCAGGGAGTCGGTCGCGGTGATGTGGCCGCGGCGTGCGGAGAGGTCTCCCATGACGTCGCCCTGCGCGTCGGACGGGACGGTCACGGACACCGCGGAGACGGGTTCGAGCACGACCGTCCCCGCCGCGGCGAGCGCCTCGCGCACGCCGACGCCCCCCGCGGTACGGAACGCCATGTCGGACGAGTCGACGGAGTGCGCCTTGCCGTCGAGGACCTCGACGCGCAGGTCGACGACCGGGTAGCCGTGGGGTCCGCCGCCCTCCATGGCCTCGCGCGCACCGCGCTCCACGGCCGGGAGGTACTGGCGCGGCACCGACCCGCCGACGACGGAGCTGACGAACTCGAACCCGTCCCCGCGCGGGAGCGGGGACACGCGGAGCTGCACGACGGCGAACTGCCCGTGCCCGCCCGACTGCTTCTTCACCTTGCCCTCGACCTCGACGGCGCGCGTGATGGTCTCGCGGTACGCGACCTGGACGGGCTCGGTCGTGACGCGCACGCCGAACGAGCGCTCGAGCCGCTCGACCGCGACCGCGAGGTGCGTGTCGCCGAGGCCGCCGAGCACGGCCTGCGAGCCGGTGAGGTCGACGTGCAGCGTCGGGTCCTCGGCGCGCAGGCGGGTCAGCGCGGAGGAGAGCTTGTCGTCGTCGGACTGCGACACGGGCCGCAGCGCGACGGCATACACCGGGGGCCGTTCGGGGAGGTCGCGCGCGGACACGGGCGTGCGCCGGGTCGCCAGCAGCGTCCCGGTCGAGGCGGCGGAGAGCTTCGCGACGGCGGCGACGTCACCCGCGACGACCCGGTCGACCGCGACGTGCTCGCGACCGCGCAGGCGGAACAGACCGTGCACGCGGTCCTCCGCGCCGGTCGCGGTGCTCACGAGGCGGTCGCCCGTCGCGACGGACCCCGAGAGCACCTTGAACACCGACACCTGGCCTACAAAGGGGTCGACCACCGTCCGGAAGACGTGCACGAGCGCGTCCCCGGCCGGGTCGGCCGCGACCTCCGTCGTCGCGCGCGCCGACGGGGAACCGTCGGCGCGGCCCGACCCCGCGCCGTCGGGCAGCGCGACGACGGCCGCCCGGTCCGCGGGCGACGGCCCGAGCTCGCACACGAGGTCGAGCACCCGGTCGACGCCGACGCCCGTCACCGCGGACGCGAGCAGCACCGGCACGGCCTCACCCGTGAGCACCTCGTGCGCGAGCGTGCGCTCGAGGTCCGGGGCTCCGGGCTCGTCGCCCGCGAGGTACGCCTCGAGCTGGTCGTCGTCGTGCGTGACGATCTCCTCCACGACCTCGTCGTGCAGCGCGTGCTCCTCGTCGCGCACGTCGGCGGGGACGTCCTCCTCATGGGTGCGCCCGTCGCCGTCGTACTCCCGCGCGCGCTCGGTGAGGACGTCGGCCACGCCGTGCAGCGACTGCTCCTCGCCGAGCGGGAGCTCGAGCGGCACGAACGGCGCGTCGAGCGCGCCGCGCAGCGCGGCGAGCACGGTGCGAAAGCTCGCCCGCGCGCGGTCCTCCTGGGAGACGACGACGAGGCGGGGGATCCCCGCCTCGTCGCAGCGTCGCCAGACCTCCTCCGTCCCGGACTGCACCCCGTCGACGGCGCTCACCACCACCACCGCGAGGTCGGCGACGGCGAGCGCCGCGTCCACGGAACCGGCGAAGTCCGGGGCGCCGGGGGTGTCGAGGAGGGTGACCTGGTACGTCGTGCCGTCGGGCGCCCGCCAGTCCAGGTGCGCGACGCCGAGGCTCACCGAGATGCCCCGGGCTACCTCCTCGGGCTCGTGGTCGCAGACGGTCGTGCCCTCGGCGACGGAGCCGGCCCGCGGGATCGCGCCTGCACGATGGAGGAACGCCTCCGCGAGCGTGGTCTTGCCCGAGCCGCTGTGGCCCACGAGGGCGACGTTGCGGGTCGTGGCCGGGCCGGTGGACGTCGACGTCGTGGCCATGGCTGCCTCCTGGCGGGTGGCGGGGCGCCGTGTCCCGCCAGGGTTCCAGGCTAGTGACGTCGCCGTGATCCCGCCCGGGCCGATGGTCCCGGGCGGGATCACGCGCGAGCGCGCGTCCCCTAGAGGTTGCGCTCGACGTAGACGCGCAGCGCGTCACGGACGAAGGTCGCGCCCTCGACGCCGCCGTAGTTGAGCGCGAACCGCGGGTCCTCGACGTACATCTCGCCGAGGCCGAGCAGGTAGCCCCGCAGCGGCCCGGGCTCGTGCGCGGGGTTGGCCGGCACGGTCTGCAACCACTCGACGTGGCGCTGCGCGAGCGCCTGCGCCTCGTCCGACGCCGGGTCGACGCCGGCCTGCGCCGCCGCCGTCCAGTCGCCGTTGAGGCGCTCGACGCGCTCCTTGAAGGCCGTCTTCTCCGCGTCGCTGAGGCCGCTCCACCAGGAGTGCCCGCGCGCGTACGCGTCCTTGCCCCAGCGGTCCTCGACCTCGTCCTTGTACTGCGTGTGGTCGAACCCGTCGAACATGTCGTCCGCCATGAGCTCGCCACCTCCTTCCATCGTGGTGATCGTCCGTTCGACCGACGCGATCTGCCGCGCCAGCCGCTGCCGCTCCGCCTGCAACCACTCGAGGTGGCCACGCAGGGCCCGCACCTGTGCCTCGCGCTCCGCGGTGCCCGACGGCGACCGGTCACCCCGGGTCCCGTCGAGCGCCTCCTGGATCGCGGGGAGCCCGAGACCGAGGTCACGCAGGAGCAGGATCCGCTGGAGCCGCACGAGCGCGTCCGCGTCGTAGTGGCGGTAGCCGTTGGACGCGACCCGGCTCGGGCGCAGCAGCCCCACCGCGTCGTAGTGGCGCAGGGTGCGGCTCGTGGTGCCGGCGAGTCGCGCGACCTCCTGGATGGACCAGTCGGCCGTGCGCTCGTTCGTCGTTCCTGCGGGGTGCATCTCCTGTTCCTCCCGTGCTCGCGATCTCTCGGTGGTCGCCTCGTGCGGCAACGAGAACCACGCTAGAAGTTGACGCTACGTCAAGGTCAACACGTGTGGCCCGGACGCGGCGTCCGGGCACGGCAGGGCGGGACCGACGGGCGTACCGTCGAGGGAGAGCGCCCGCGGAGGGGCGCGCGACGAGCACGGAGGCCGCCATGGCCACGACGGAGCAGGTTCGGCAGCACTACGCCGGGAAGGACCTCGCGGCCCGCCTCCTCGCCGCGGCGGGAGCCGGCGACGGACCGGTGACGGTCGACGCGCTCGCCCCGTACGACGAGCTCCACGCCGGGGGCGCGACGTCGACCGCCGCGCTCCTCGACCTCCTCGGCCTCGCGCCGGGCACCACCCTGCTCGACGTCGGCAGCGGGCTCGGCGGACCGGCGCGGCTCGCCGCGCACCGGCACGGCTGCCACGTCACCGGCGTGGACCTCAGCCCGGACTTCGTCGAGGCCGCGCGCGAGCTCACGGCGCGGACGGGGCTCGCCGACCTCGTCACGTTCGCGCTGGGCGACGGCGACCGGCTGCCCTGCGAGGACGCGTCGCACGACCGTGCGATGCTCGTCCACGTGGGCATGAACGTGCCCGACAAGGCGGCGCTCTTCACCGAGGTCCACCGCGTGCTGCGCCCCGGGAGCCCGTTCGGGCTCTTCGAGCAGATGCGGGTCGGGGCAGGGGACCTGCCCTTCCCGATGCCGTGGGCGGTCGACGCCGGGTCGTCGTTCGTCGAGACCCCGGACGACTACGGCCGCGTGCTGACGGCGGCCGGGTTCGACGTCCTGCGCGTCGAGGACCGGCGCGCGGCGCTCGCCGCCGGAGGAGGCCCTGGGCAGGACGGGCTCGTCGTCGTGTTCGGCCAGGAGTTCGTCACGCGGATCAGCAACAACGTCGCGGCGACGCGCGCCGGGCTCCTCGCGCCCGTCGTCGTGCTCGCGCGCGCCTGAGCACCGCCCCCCGCGGTCGCCGTGCTCTCGCGCGCCGGAGCGCCGGCCCCGCCGTCCGGGCCGGCGCTGGCCCGTCAGGCCGCGAGCGGCGCCCGGCGGAGCAGGACGGTCGCGAGCTCGGCCGGCGTCCCGACGACCGCTGTCGCCCCCGCCGCGGCCAGCTCGCCCGGGCGCGCGTAGCCCCACGCGACCCCGACGCACGGGACCCCGTGGGCCGCGGCGCCGAGGACGTCGTGCTCACGGTCGCCGACCATGACCACGCGCCGGGCCGCGTCGAGCGACGCGAGCGCGTGCGCGACGACGTCTCCCTTGGTGCTGCGCGAGCCGTCGAGCGTCGCGCCGAAGACGTCGTCGAGACCACGGTCGAGGTGCGCGCCGAGCCCGAAGTGCTCAACGATCCGCCGCGCCATCGGCTCCGGCTTCGACGTCGCGACGGCGAGACGCAGCCCGGCGCCGCGCAACGCCGTCAGGCACTCGGGGATGCCGGGGTAGACCGCGTTGTCGAGGAGGTTCCCCGCCACGTACACGTCGCGGTAGGCGGCGACGGCGTCGGCCACGAGGTCGACCGGCACGCCGTGCGCCGCGAACGACTCCCCGAGCGGAGGCCCGACGAAGCCGCGGAGCACCGGGTCGGCGGGGATCGGAAGCCGCAGGACGCCGTACGCGTGCCGCACCGACGCGAGGATGCCGGGGGCCGAGTCGGTGAGCGTGCCGTCGAGGTCGAGCAGGACGAGGTCGTCGCGCGCGCTCATCCGGCCGACGCCTCGTCACCGGCGGGGCCCGGCGCGCCGGGATCCTCAGGACCGCGACCGGCGGCTCCGGAGCCTCCGGGCGCCGTCGGCACGGTGCCGCGCCCGACGAGGAACCCGACCGCGCCGCCGACCAGCAGGGCGCCCGAGCCCGCGAGGAACGCCGAGCGCCCGGTCCCGAAGACGCCGGGCGGGACGAACACCGTGCCGGAGACGGGGGCGTACGCGAACCACCCGAACGACGCGGGGCGGCTCGCCACCCAGGACGCGGCGACGAGGAGCCCGACGCCGACCACGAGGAGCGCCGCGAGCACGACGGTCGAGACGCGCGGGCGGCGTGGAGGCGGGACGGGCGAGGGCTGCTCGGGGGCGGTCACGCCCGCCATCGTCCCGGCCCGCGGTGCCGAGGGCAACCGTCGACCCGACGATCCGTCGAGTACGTGAAAGAGCGGCGTCCGGGACCGCCGACCGCGACTCTCTCTCATGCACTGAGCGCCGTGGTGGCGGGGCGCTACTCGCCGACGGTCCCGTCGATCGCCTCGCGGAGCAGATCGGCGTGCCCGTTGTGCCGCGCGTACTCCTCGATCATGTGGACGAGGATCCAGCGCAGGTTCCAGTGCTCGCCCGTGTGCCGGTCGGGCCGTGCGCTGAGCCGGTCCAGGCCGCCGTCGGCGAGCGCGTCGTCGAGGATCGCGTCCGAGGCCGCGACGGCGCGGTCGAAGAGCATGCGCAGCGCCGCCGGGGAGTCGCCCGCGGCGGACGTCCAGTCCCAGTCGCGGTCGTCGGCCCAGTCGGCGGTGTCGAAGGGCGCCATGAGCGGCTCGTCGAGGAGCACCTGCGAGAACCACTGGGACTCGACGAACGCGAGGTGCTTGAGCAGCCCGCCGAGCGTCATGGACGACGGCCGGACACGGTGCGCGAGCTCGGCCGCGTCGAGGCCCGACGTCTTCCAGCGCAGCGTCTCGCGGTGGAAGTCGAGGAAGCCGCGCAACGTGTCGACCTCGTCGGCGCTGACGGGCGGGTCGGTGCGGTGGTCGGTCACGGCGTCACCCTAGCGGCGGCACGCCGGGAGCGCCCCGGTCGTCACCGCGCCGCTCGGCCGCCCACCTCCGCCTCCCAGACGAGCCACTTGCGCCGCACGGCCGCCTCGACGTCGACGCCCTGCGAGCGCGCGAGCAGCAGCAGGTGCGCCAGGACGTCGGCGACCTCGTCCGCGAGGGGCGAGGCTCCGCCGTCTGGCACCGCGGCCCCGTCAGGGGAACCCCCCGACGAGGCCGCGTCCCCGCGCGGGCGGGTGCGCCCCGTCGCGACGAGGAACGCCTGGGTGAGCTCCCCGACCTCCTCGGCGAGCTTGAGCATGAACCAGTCCGGGTCGCGCTCGACGGCGAACTTGCTCGCGTAGAGGGCGGAGACCGCCTCGACGCGCTCCGTGAGGTCATCGAGCGTGAGGGGCGCGTCGTCGTCCATCGCGCCAGTGAACCACCGCGCCCTCGGGGCTACCGCACCACGAGCGCGACGGCGAGCAGCAGCACCGTCGCGACGATCTCCCCGATCCCGACGGCCTTCGGGCTCAGCGGTCGTCCCGGCAGGACTGCGGCGCGCACCGTCGCCGCGGCGAGGAACGCCGTCGCCCACCACCACGAGGGGTCGTGCGCCACGGCGAGCGCCCCCGCCGCCACGGTGACCCCCGCGTGGTACGCGACCGAGGCGACGACGTACGAGCGCACGCCGCGCTCGCGGATCATCGTCTTGACGTAGAGCACCGTGCCGAACAGGTAGGCGAGCAGGAGCGCGGCGACGAGCCAGACCTCCGCGGGGACCACCAGCGCGGGGGTGCCAGGCTCCCTGCACGCGGCGTACGCGACGACCGTCATGAGCGACGCCGCGACGGTCATCGCGCCGCCCGCGGCGACGGACCGTTCCGTGCGCTGCGCCGACGCCCACAGGCCGAGCGCGAGGAACGGGAGGAACACGGGCGCCCAGAGCGCGAGCGCCGGGTCGAGCACGAGCACGAGCAGCCCGAGCGCCGCGGCGACCACGCCGTACGTGACCATCGGGCGCCGGTAGCGCGGTCGGCGACGCGACTTCAGCCAGAGCCCGGCCGCGAAGTAGGCGAGGTAGCCGACGAGCCACAGCGCACCGAGCGCGACGGTCACCGGCCGGAACCCGGCGTCCTGGATCCCCCGGACCGTCCCGACGACGAACGGCAGGAGCAGCATCGGCCACGCGCCGTGCTGGTTCGGCACCCAGCCGGGAGGACGTCGGGACACGCCCCGAGGCTAGCGGCGCGACGCACGGCCCCGACCGCGAGAAATCCCTGCCTCACCGGGTCGCAGGACCCGGCCCGACGGGACGAACGTCCCGACCTGTCCCGCGGTCGCCGCCACGCCGGGGATCGGCGTCGCACCCGACCGGCGGACTAGATATGGTGGCGCAGCCGTGATCCAGGCCCCACATGTTGGGGTGCGGTCCGTCTCGCAACCCCTGCGGGACGGAGACGAGAAATCGGTGGGCAGAGGGGACGAGCGATGACCACCATCGAGCTCGACCAGGCAGCACCGCGCAGCACGACCGCCACGCTGGAGGTCCTCAAGCGCGACGGCCGTCGGCGGCCGTTCGACGACGGCCGCATCCGCGCCGCCGTGACCAAGGCCTTCGCGGAGGTGCACGGCGACCTCACCGCGGCGCACCGGAGCCGCGTCGACGAGGTCGTGGGCCGTGTCGACGAGGAGATCGCCGCGCGGTTCGTCGGGGCGGTGAAGATCTACGAGATCCAGGGCGTCGTCGAGCACGTGCTGCTCGAGTCGCACGAGTACGACGTCGCGCGCGCCTACATCGACTACCGCGTGCAGCGCGACTTCGCGCGCAGCCGGGCGACGGACCTCAACCACTCGATCGTGCGGCTGCTGGACAAGGACTCCACGGTCGTCAACGAGAACGCGAACAAGGACAGCGAGGTCTTCAACACCCAGCGCGACCTCACGGCCGGGACCGTGGGCAAGGCGATCGGGCTGCGGATGCTCCCGCCGCACGTCGCCAACGCCCACCAGAAGGGCGACCTGCACTACCACGACCTCGACTACCACCCCTACGCACCCATGACGAACTGCTGCCTCATCGACTTCCGGTCGATGCTGGAGCACGGGTTCCGGATCGGGAACGCGCAGGTCGAGCCGCCCCGCTCGATCCAGACCGCGACGGCGCAGATCAGCCAGATCATCGCCAACGTGTCGTCCAGCCAGTACGGCGGGTGCTCGGTGAACCGCATCGACGAGCTCCTCGCTCCCTACGCCGAGCGCAACCTGGAGAAGCACCTCGCGGACGCGCGCCGTTGGATCGCCGACGAGTCCGCGCACGAGGAGTACGCGCGCGAGAAGACGCGCAAGGACATCTATGACGCGATGCAGTCGCTGGAGTACGAGATCAACACCCTGTTCACGTCGAACGGGCAGACGCCGTTCACGTCGGTCGGGTTCGGGCTCGGCACGGGCTGGCTGGAGCGTGAGATCCAGCGCGCGATCCTCCAGATCCGCATCCGCGGGCTCGGCAGCGAGGGCCGCACCGCGATCTTCCCCAAGCTCATCTTCACGCTGCGCCGCGGGTTGAACCTCGACCCCGGCGACCCCAACCACGACCTCAAGCAGCTCGCCGTCGAGTGCGCGACGAAGCGCATGTACCCCGACGTGCTGTCGTACGACAAGATCGTCGAGCTCACGGGCTCGTTCAAGGTGCCGATGGGCTGCCGGTCGTTCCTCCAGGGCTGGCAGGACGAGCACGGCCAGGACGTCTCCGAGGGCCGCATGAACCTGGGCGTCGTGACGCTCAACCTCCCGCGCATCGCGCTCGAGGCGGACGGCGACCTCGACACGTTCTGGCGCCTGCTCGACGAGCGCCTGGAGACCGTCCACGACGCGCTCGTGTTCCGGATCGAGCGCTGCAAGGAGGCGACGCCGGGCAACGCGCCGATCCTCTACGTGCACGGGGCGTTCGGGCAGCGGCTGGCCCCGGGCGACGACGTCGACCGCCTCTTCCGCGACGGCCGCGCCACGGTGTCGCTGGGGTACATCGGGCTCTACGAGGTGGCCGCCGCGTTCTACGGCGGCGCCTGGGAGCACGACCCGCAGGCCAAGGAGCTCACGCTCGACGTGCTGCGGTCCCTGCACGCGCACGCCGCCGGCTGGACGGCGCGCGCCGGGTACCGGATCAGCGTCTACGCCACGCCGAGCGAGAGCCTCACCGACAGGTTCTGCCGCCTCGACCGCGAGCGGTTCGGCGCGGTGCCGGACATCACCGACAAGGACTACTACACGAACAGCTTCCACTACGACGTCCGCAAGAACCCGACGCCGTTCGAGAAGCTCGACTTCGAGCAGGAGTACGCGCGGTACACGTCGGGCGGGTTCATCCACTACTGCGAGTACCCCGTGCTCCAGCAGAACCCGAGGGCGCTGGAGGCCGTGTGGGACTACGCGTACGACCGCGTGGGCTACCTCGGCACGAACACGCCCATCGACCGCTGCTACGCGTGCGGGTTCACGGGCGACTTCGACCCGACCGCGCGCGGCTTCGCGTGCCCGTCGTGCGGCAACGCCGACCCGCGCACGTGCGACGTCGTGAAGCGCACGTGCGGGTACCTCGGCAACCCGCAGCAGCGCCCCATGGTGCACGGCCGCCACGCGGAGATCTCCGCGCGCGTCAAGCACCTGGCGGACCCGGCGTCGGCGTGACCGTGGCGCGCACCCCCGGCCCCGGCTGGCGCTCGGACCGCCTCAGCCAGGGGTACGTCGCGGACTACAAGCCGTTCGTCATGGTCGACGGCGAGGGCGTGCGCTGCTCGCTGTACGTGAGCGGGTGCCTCTTCGCGTGCGAGGGCTGCTTCAACGAGGCCGCGTGGAGCTTCCGCTACGGGCGCCCGTACGACGACGCCCTGGAGGACCGCGTCCTCGCCGACCTCGCGCACCCCGCCGTGCAGGGCCTGTCCCTGCTCGGCGGGGAGCCGTTCCTCAACACGGGCGTGTGCCTGCGCCTCGTGCGCCGCCTGCGCGCGGAGCACGGCGACCGCAAGGACGTGTGGTGCTGGACGGGCTACACGCTGGAGGAGCTGCGGGACGGCACCGCGGACCAGCGCGCGCTGCTCGCCGAGGTCGACGTGCTCGTCGACGGCCGGTTCGAGCTCGCGCGCCGCGACCTGACCCTCGCGTTCCGCGGCAGCACGAACCAGCGCGTGCTCGACGCGCGCGCGTCGCTCGCGTCGGGCCGCGCCGTCCCCTGGACCCGGCCCCCCGTCCCGCTGTGGGCGTGAGATGGGCCCGGTTCTGCCGCGAGAACCAGGCCCATCTCACGCCCACAACAGGGCGGCGTCACCTCGCGATGCGTACCGGGACGGTGCGGAAGCCCGCGACGGGTGCGGTCTCGCGCTCGGCCGGGCGGGCGCCGTCGTGCACGACCGTCCCCGCGCGCAGGAGACGGCGGACGAGGACGCGCAGCTCGAGCGTCGCGAGCGGGCGGCCGGGGCACACGTGGGGGCCGGTCCCGTAGACGAGGTTGCGGTCGGCGTGGCCCTCCGGGTCGTACGCGGCGGGGTCGCCGAACGCGTCCGGGTCGCGGTTCGCCTCGCGCCAGTCGAGCACCACCTGCTCGCCCGCCGCGACGGGGCACCCGGCGACGACGGTGTCGCGCGTCGCGACGCGCCGGTTCGAGACGAACGGGTCGTCGAGGCGCAGGATCTCGTCGACCGCCGCGTCGAGCGCGGGGTCCGGGGCGTCGCGCAGGTGGTGCTGGTGCTCGGGGTGCTCGGCCAGCCAGTGCACGACGACGCCCGCGCACAGGGCGAGCGAGGACAGGTCGCCCCCGGTCCAGTTGCGCAGGATCGAGACGAGCTCCTCGTCGGTCCACGCCGGGCGGTCGTCGTCGCGCTGGGCGAGCAGGCGGGCGGTGACGTCCGAGCCCACGGTGCCGGGCGCGGGGTCGTGCCCCGGTCCGGTCGACGCCGGGCCGGACGTCGCGCCGGCGCGGCGCGCGTCGAGCAGGCCACGGACGATGCGGTCGAAGCGGGCCGCGACGCGGCCCGTCCACGCGCGGTCGCCGGAGCGCGTGGCGGCGCGGTTCTCCGCGACCCAGTCGAGCAGCTCTGGCTCCAGGTCCGCGGGCCATCCGAGCCACGCCGACTGCGCCCGCACGGCGTAGCGCGCGCCCAGCTCGACGGCGTCGAACGCGCCGCCCGCGACGTCGTCGACCAGGCCGGCGGCGAGGTCGTCGAGCACCGGTGCGAGCCAGGCGAGCTCGTCCGGGGCGAAGAACGGGTCGAGCAGACGGCGCGCCCGCGCGTGCGCCGCGCCGTCGAGGCCGTTGGGCACCTGGAGGTGGGCGGACGCCGCGCTGGAGAACAGCCCGGGGTCCTGCGCCGCCGCGACCACCTCGGCGTGCCGCCGCACGACGACCCTCCCCGCGCGGTCCCTCGTCCCCTGCACCGTCTCGGTGTCGCTCACCCTCGACCCTCCCGTCGCGTCGCCAGCCCCGGCTCGGGCCTCTGCGAGCGTACGACCGCCCGGGTCGCGCCTCGGGACGAACGCCTGCAGGACGGGCACGACGTCCGCCCGACCCGGGACGAACGTCCCTCCCGTGCTGTGGGCATGAAGGGGGCCCGGCTCTGCGGCGAGAACCGGGCCCACTTCATGCCCGCTGCGAGGCCGGGTGTCCTGTCAGACGGTCTTGCGCGTGCGGCGGATGCCGACCCACAGGCCGACGACGCACGTCACCGCCGCGGCGACGAAGCCCCACAGCACGTCCGTGCTCGCGAACGTCCCGGCGAGCAGCGCGCGCTCCGCGTCCACGATGTAGGTCAGCGGGTTGAACAGCGCCGCCGTGCGCATCCACGCCGGCCCGGCCTCGAGCGGCAGCATCATCCCGGACAGGATGAGGAGCGGGAAGAGCAACGACTGCTGCACGCCCCAGAACAGCCACTCGCGGTTCTTCGCGGCGAGCGCGAGCGCGATGGACAGCGCGCCGACGCCGATGCCGAACAGCCCGAGCAGCAGCAGCCCGACGAGCAGGTGCAGCGGGTAGAGCGTGAACCCGAACGGGACGCAGACCAGCGCGATGAGCAGGCCCTGCACGACGAGCGGCGCGAACTCCTTGAGCGAGCGGCCGACGAGGATCGCGGACCGGTCGAGCGGGGTCGCGAGCACGCGCTCGTAGGAGCCGGTCATCATCTCGTAGAGCAGGTTGGACCCGCTCATGGACGTGCCGAACAGCGAGATCATGACGATCACTCCGGGCACGAACCACTGGAGCGTCTCCGCCGTCGACCCGCCGCCGCCGGGCGCCCCGCCCCCGAACCCGCCGACCGCACCCGTGAGCAGCGGGCCGAACAGGCCGAGGAAGATCAGCGGCTGGAGCAGCGAGAAGATCAGCGTGAACGGGTCGCGCAGGACGAGCAGGATCTCGCGCGTGAAGACGGCCCAGGTGTCGGCGAGGAGCTTCGCGACCCCGGTCCGCAGGAACGCGTCGGTGCCGGGCGTCGTCCGGCTCGCCGGCGAGGAGAGGTCGGTGCGCGTGCTCATGCGGCCTCCTCTCGCAGGCTGCGCCCGGTGAGGTTGAGGAACACGTCGTCGAGGCTCGCCTGCTTGAGCTCGGCCGAGCGCACCGCGAGGCCGCCGACGCGCAGCGACTCGATCGCCTCGGGCAGCCGGTCCGCGCCGTGGGTCGTGGAGATCCGGACGGACACGACGCCGTCGGCGCCGCTCGTGGTCTCGACCTGGCCCACGTCCTCGGCGAGGGACGCGCGGACGCGGCCGACGACGTCGGGCACCACGCCCGACCGCTCGCCGGGGACGCCGCTCCCGCCCGCCGCGGGGGCCACCGCGAGCGTGATGACGTCGTCGGCGTGGCTGTGCTTGAGCGCGTCCGGAGTGGCGTCGGCGATGATCTCGCCGTGGTCGATGACGACGACGCGTTCTGCCATGGAGTCGGCCTCGTCGAGGTAGTGCGTGGTGAGCACGATCGTCATGCCGTACCGCTCGCGCATCGCGGCGATGTGCTCCCACAGGTTGGCGCGCGCGTGGGGGTCGAGGCCCGTCGTCGGCTCGTCGAGGAACAGCAGCGGCGGGTGGTTCATGAGCCCGAGCGCCACGTCGAGCCGGCGCCGCTGGCCGCCCGAGAGCGACTGCACGGTGCGCTTCTCGAGCCCGCCGAGGTCGAGGGCTGCGAGCAGGTCGGCGGCCCGCCGCGTGTACTCGCCGGGCGGGAGGCCGTAGAAGCGGCCCTGGTTGTGCAGCTCGTCGAGCACGCGGTAGGAGTACCCGCCGCCGTTGCCCTGCCCGATGAAGCCGATGCGGGATCGGACCCGGGCCGGGTCGCGCGCGACGTCGTAGCCGGCGACCTCCGCGGTCCCGGCGGTCGGTTCGAGGAGGCTCGTCAGCATCCTCAGGGTCGTGGACTTGCCGGCCCCGTTGGGGCCGAGGAAGGCGACGAGCTCGCCCTCACGGACGTCGACGTCGATGCCCTTGACGGCCTCGACGGTCTCTTTCTTGCGGTGGAAGGTCTTGGTCAGGCCACGGGCTCGGATCACCGGAGCCACCCTTTCGTACGCCGTACCGAAATTGAGGATCCACGTTAGCATACGGTGTACGGGAAGAGGCAAGCCTCTGCCCCGCCGAGGCTGTCGGGCGGGACGCGACCGAAGTCGGGGAGGATACGCACGTGACGACCGACCGCACCGACGAGCGCGACGGCGGCCTCGCGCCGTCGGGCACCCCGCAGACCTCGCCCGCGACCCCGGAGCCGGAGGAGCCGGGACGGCCGCGCGGCGTCGTCGCGGCCGCGGACGCCGGGGTCGCCTCCGCCGTGCAGGCCGCGGAGCACGCACGGGCCCAGTTCACCGAGGTCGTCCGCACCCCCGAGATCACGCGCCGCCTCGCGCTCCTGTGGGACCCGCCGGCCCCCGCGACCCGTGGCCGCAAGCCGCGGCTCACGCTCGACGACGTCGTGCGGGCGGGGATCGCCGTCGCGCAGGAGGGCGGCCTCGACGCGCTCTCGATGCGCCGCGTCGCGACCGAGCTCGGCGTCGGAGCGATGTCGCTGTACACGTACGTGCCGGGCCGCACCGAGCTCGTGGACCTCATGATCGACCGCGCGTACGCCGAGCTCGACCTGCCCGCCGCGGGAGCCCCGTGGCGGCCCGCGCTCGCGCAGTACGCGCACGAGCTGTGGAACCTCTACCTGCGCCACCCGTGGATCCTCCAGACCAACATGTGGCGCGCCCCGCTCGCGCCCCACGTGCTCGACGCCCAGGAGGCCGGGCTGCGGACCATCGTCGACACCGGTCTCTCCGAGCTCCAGGTCGTCGACACCCTCGGCCTCGTCGACAACTACGTCCAGGGCCTCGCGCGCGCCACGATCGCCGAGCGGACCGAGCGCGACGCGACCGGCGTCGGCAACGACGAGTACTGGACGACGCTCGGCAGCTTCTGGGAGGACTGGTTCGACGTCGAGCGCTACCCCGTCATGACGCGCGTCTACGTCGCGGGCGGGTTCGACGCCCCGCAGGGCCCGTTCGACGCGAGCCTCGACCGCCTGCTCGACGCCGTCGAGATGGCGATCGACCGCGCGAGCACCGGACCTGCCGAGTAGAACCTGACCGGACGGCGGTCCCGGCTGACGCGCGGACGTCACCCCTGGCAGGATCGACCCATGGATCCCCGCGCCGGCACGCCCGCCCAGCCCAGCGACCTGATCGACGTCGACGCCGTGGTCGGCGCCTACTACGACCTCGCCCCCGACGTGGACGACCCCGCGCAGAAGGTCGTGTTCGGCACGTCGGGCCACCGCGGGTCGAGCCTCGACCACGCGTTCAACGAGGCGCACATCATCGCGATCACGGCCGCGATCGTCGAGTACCGGCGCTCGCAGGGCACGGACGGCCCGCTGTTCATCGGCCGCGACACGCACGCGCTGTCGCTCCCGGCGTGGCAGACCGCGCTCGAGGTCCTCGTCGCCGCGGGCGTCCAGACGTACGTCGACGCGCGCGACTCGTTCACCCCGACCCCCGCCGTCTCGCAGTCGATCCTCCTGCACAACGAGGCGACGACGATCGACGGCGTCCGCACCACGGGACCGGGCCTCGCGGACGGGATCGTGGTCACGCCGTCGCACAACCCGCCGCGCGACGGCGGCTTCAAGTACAACCCGCCGCACGGCGGCCCCGCCGGGTCCGAGGCGACCGGCTGGATCGCGGACCGCGCGAACGAGATCCTGCGCACCGGCGTCGGCAGCGTGCCGCGCGTGCCGCTGACCCAGGCGCTCACGTCCGAGCACGTGCACAAGCACGACTTCCTCACCACGTACGTCGACGACCTGGCGAACGTCCTCGACCTCGACGTCATCCGGGACTCCGGCGTGCGCATCGGCGCCGACCCGCTGGGCGGCGCGTCGGTCGAGTACTGGGGCGAGATCGGCGAGCGGTACGGGCTCGACCTCACGGTCGTGAACCCGCAGGTCGACCCGCGCTGGGCGTTCATGACGCTCGACTGGGACGGCAAGATCCGTATGGACTGCTCGTCGCCGTACGCCATGGCGTCGCTCGTCGCAGGGATGACCGGCGACTCCGGCGACGCCGAGGGCGGCGCGCCGTTCGACGTCGCCACCGGGAACGACGCCGACTCCGACCGCCACGGGATCGTCACGCCCGACGCCGGGCTCATGAACCCCAACCACTACCTCGCCGTCGCGATCCAGTACCTCTACGGCGGCGCGCGCGAGGGCTGGCGCGACGACGCGGCGATCGGCAAGACGCTCGTGTCGTCCGCCCTCATCGACCGGGTCGCGGGCGGGCTGGGGCGCCGGCTCGTCGAGGTCCCCGTCGGGTTCAAGTGGTTCGTGCCCGGCCTGCTCGACGGCTCCGTCGGGTTCGGCGGCGAGGAGTCCGCCGGGGCGTCGTTCCTCCGCAAGGACGGCCGCGTCTGGTCGACGGACAAGGACGGCCTGCTCCTCGCGCTGCTCGCGTCGGAGATCATCGCGGCCACGGGCCGGACGCCGTCCGAGCACCACCGCGACCTCGTCGAGCGCTACGGCGAGTCCTGGTACGCGCGCGTCGACGCGCCCGCGACGCTCGAGGAGAAGGCCACGCTCGGCAAGCTCTCGCCCGAGCAGGTCACCGCGACCGAGCTCGCCGGCGAGCCGATCACCGCCAGGCTCACCCGTGCGCCCGGCAACGACGCACCGATCGGCGGGCTCAAGGTCACGACCGAGAACGCGTGGTTCGCGGCCCGGCCGTCGGGCACGGAGAACGTCTACAAGATCTACGCCGAGTCGTTCGTCTCGGCCGAGCACCTGACCCAGGTCCAGGCCGAGGCGAAGGACGTCGTCTCCGCCGCCCTCGGCGGCTGACCTCCCTGCCGAGGCAGAACCCTGGCGCTGACCAGGGTTCTGCCTCGGCGACCCGCGGTTCTCTCTCGGCGGACCAGGGTTCTCTCTCGGCGCGGTGGGCCCGCCGGCCCACCGCCTCACGCCACCGCCCTGACTCCCGCCGCGGCGCGGCGCGCGACGACCGTCCCGACGAGGGAGACGCCCGCGAACGTGAGCATGAGCAGCTGGGCGGACCGGACGAGGTCGGGTGCCCCGAGGTTCACGAGGACGCCGGCGAGGGTGGCGCTGAGCGCCGTCGCGATGAGGAAGACGGTGTTGACCGCGGCCGCGGCCTTGGCACCCTCCTCCTCGCCGACAGTGCTCCCCAGCGCGGCGACCGTCAGGTGCGGGAACCCGAGCCCGATCCCGGCTCCCGCGAGGAAGAGCGTCACGAACCAGAGGGCGATCACCATGCCCGACGGCCCGTCGTGGTGGAGCAGCCCGTACGCGGCGAGACCGAGCGCGACCACCAGCGGGCCCACCGTGATGAGGCCCCGCCGCGCCCGGACCGTCGTGGCGTTCGCGGTGACCATCTGGGTCACCGACCAGCCCAGCGAGAGGGCCGCCCCGAGCAGTCCCGCGACGAGCGGACCGAGTCCTCCGATCTCCTGCCCGAAGAGCGGGATGAACGCCTCGGTGCCGATGCCGAACGCGAGGACTGCGACGGTGAGGTAGACCCAGCGGAGCGAGGACCCGCGCGCGAACGTGACCTGGGGCAGGATCCCGCTGCGCCCGCTCCGCTCGTGACGGACGAACCACACGCCGAGCACGACCCCGACGACGAGCGCCGCCGCGGTCGCGACACCGGCGGGCACGACGCTCGCGACGCCCACCGCTGCGACGGCGCTCGCGAGCAGCACGAGCGACGCCCACGGCACCGACTCGCCGGAGCGGCTCCGGGCGGTGCGCGGCATCGAGCGGACCACGAGCACGCAGACGAGCGCCGCGACGACCGCGAGACTGACGAACGCGGCGCGCCAGGCGCCGACCTGCCCGAACCCGCCTCCCACGACCGGCCCGACGATGTTCCCGACGCCCCACATCGCCGAGACGAGAGCCGCAGCCCGGGCCCAGAGCCGCTCGGGCAGCGCCCGCTGGATCAGGGCGTACCCGAGTCCGGCGAGCAGTCCTCCGCCAAGCCCTTGGACGGTGCGGCCGAGCAGCAGGACGAGCATCGACGGGCTGGCCGCGCACAGCAGCGACCCGAGGGCGAACAGCCCGAGCGCGAGCAGGTACGCCCGGACCGCGCCCTGTTGCGTCAGCACCCTGCTGACGAGCATGGAGGTGACGACGGAGGCCAGCAGGAACGTCGTCATCGTCCAGGCGTAGAACTCGGCGCCGCCGATCTCGGCCACGATCGTCGGCAGGAGACTCGTCGTGAGGTAGACGTTGCTCGCCTCCAGCAGGACGCCGCCCGCGAGCACCGCCGCGACGGGGGCGTACCGCCCGCCCAGCAGCTCGCGCCACGTGCCTGCCGTCCCCGTGTCCTGCCGTTCCTGCTCGGTCTGGGTCATCTCGGGCCGTCCTCTCGCCACGTCCGGTCGGGGCGTACGCCCCCCTGCGGGCGCCCCGGTGGACGACCCGCCGCGACGCTAATACCTCGAGTAAACTTGAGGTCAAGGGAGGTATCCGTGTCGCTCGAACCCGACGATCTCCTCGCTGTCGGCGAGGTCGCGCACCGCACGGGCGTCGCCGTGTCAGCGCTGCACTACTACGAGCAGCTCGGCCTCATCGCCTCGACGCGCACGTCCGGCAACCAGCGCCGCTACCCCCGGCACATGCTCCGGCGCATCTCGCTCATCGTCGTCGCGAAACGGCTCGGCATCCCCCTCGCGGACGTCCAGGAGGTCTTCACCAGCCTCCCCCTGGACCACCCGCCGTCACAGCGCGACTGGAGGCGCGTGGCCAAGCTCTGGAACGACGAGCTCGAGCTGCGGCGCACCCAGATCGACCACCTGCAGCGCGAGCTGACCGGCTGCATCGGCTGCGGCTGCCTCTCGCTCAAGGCGTGCCGGCTGCTCAACCCCGAGGACGCCCTCGGGTCGGACGGCCCCGGCCCCCGGCGCATCTGAGCGGCGGGAACGCACCGTCCGGCGGCCGCCTCCTCACCCGCGCCGGCTGCGGGCGTCCCACGTCTCGGTCGCGACGCGCTGGGCGTCGCGGAGCGCGCGGGCCGGGTCGACGCCCTTGGGGCAGACCTGGGTGCACGCCCCGACCTGGATGCACGGCCAGGCGCCGAGCTCGGTGTCGAGGACGTCGGCGCGGTCGAGCTCGCCGGCGTCGCGCGAGTCCTCGTCCCACCGGCGTGCCGTCGCGACGACGGCCGGGCCGAGGAAGCCCGGCGCGACGTCGAGCTGCGGGCACGCCGCGTAGCAGAGCATGCAGTCGATGCACTCGGCGAAGCTCTTGAACGCGGCGAGCTCGCCCGGCGTCTGCCGGTGGCCCGACGCCGGCCCGTGCGCCCGCAGCGCGTCGTCACCGTCCGCCGTCGGCGGGTCGGCGACGACGTCGCCCACCTCGACCCCGGCCGCCGCCTCGGCCGCACGCGGCGGCGCGTCGACGAGCGGGAGCCGCGTCGCGCCGTCGGGCACGAGCCACGGCTGCACGGCGGCGAGCTTGCCGAGGAACGTGTCGGTGTCGACGACGAGGTCGCGGAGCACCTCGGCGTGCGCAAGCGGCTCGACGACGAGGCCGGACGTGCGGTAGCCGCGCACGAACGTCTCGCACCCGAGCACGGGGCGGCCGTTGACCATCACGCCGCAGCTGCCACAGACGGCCATCTTGCACGACCACCGGAACGTGAGCGTGGGGTCCGCGTGGTCCTTGACCCACTGGAGCGCGTCGAGCACCGAGGTGCGGTCGTCGTAGGGCACGTCGAACACGTCCCGCCGCCCGGTGTCCGCGCCGTCGGGCGAGGTCCGCGCGACCTCCAGCCGCACCGTCCGTGCCTCCACCGGCCGCTCCGCCTCGCTCACGAACCCGCTCCCTCGTCCGCCGAGAACGACATGAGGGTCGTTCTCGGGCTCTTTCCGGCCCTCATGTCGTGTTCGGCGCCCACGGGGACGTGCGCCACCTCGAGCGCGCCGGCAGTACCGAGCCGGACCTCCGAGTGTTGCGCCACCGGCTCGCGCTCCGGGAAGTCGAGGCGCTGGTGCGCTCCGCGCGACTCCTCGCGCGCGAGCGCGGCTGCCACCGCCGCGTGCGCGACGAGGAGGGTCGCGCCGAGCTCCACCGTGGTCGCCCAGTCGGTGTTGAGCACCGGGCTCGTGTCCGCGACGCGCACGTCGGCGTAGCGGGCGCGCAGGTCCTCGACCGTCGCGAGCGCCCGCCGCAGCCCGTCGGCGTCGCGGTAGATCCCGGCGTCCGCGTCGAGCACGCGGCCGAGCTCGGCGCGGATCGCCGCGGGCGGCTCCGTCCCGCGCCCGCGCATCGCGAGGTAGCCGTCCGCGATCTCGGCGGCGCGGTCGACGACCTCGCCGTCCACCGACGCGGGGCCGACGCCGGCCCCCGCACCCGCCGCGCCGCCGTCGACCCCAGGGTGTCCGGCCGCGCGCGACCACGCGAGCGCGGCCTCCCCCGCCGCGCGCCCGACGACGAGCGTCTCGACGAGCGAGTTGGACCCGAGCCGGTTGGCGCCGTGCAGGCCGGTGGAAGCGCACTCCCCCGCGGCGAACAGGCCGGCGATCGAGGTGGCTCCACGGGCGTCGGTGCGGATGCCGCCCATCGTGTAGTGCGCCGTCGGGCGGACGGGCACGGGCTCGGCCGCGGGGTCGACGTCCGCGAACTGCTTCGCGAGGCTCGTCACGAGCGGCAGCCGCTCGGCGAGCCGCTCCTTGCCGAGGTGCCGCAGGTCGAGCAGGACGACGCCGCCGTCGGGCGTGGGGATCGTGCGGCCGTCGCGGTCGGCGTGCCAGAACGCCTGCGACAGCCGGTCGCGCGGCCCGAGCTCCATGGTGCGCGGCACGGGCGCCCCGACCGGCGTCTCGGGCCCCAGCCCGTAGTCGGCGAGGTAGCGACGACCGTCGGCGTCGAGCAGCACGCCGCCCTCGCCGCGCGCCGCCTCGGTGAGCAGGATGCCGCTCCCGGGCAGGCCGGTCGGGTGGAACTGGAGGAACTCCAGGTCGCGCAGCGGCACGCCCGCACGCAGCGCCATCGCGGTGCCGTCGCCCGTGCAGATGCCGGCGTTGGTGCTCGTCCCCCACGCGCGCGCGGACCCGCCCGTCGCGAGGACCACCGCGGGCGCCTCGAGCAGCAACGGCTCGCCGCGGTGCTGGTCGTGCACGACGACGCCGCGCACCCGCGCGTCCGGCCCGCCCGCGTCGTCGACCACCAGGTCGAGCACGTGGTGCTCGTCGTACCGGCGGACCGGGCCGTCGGCGGCCGAGTGCCGCAGCGACGTCTGGAACAGGGTGTGGAGCAGGTGGAAGCCCGTCTTGTCTGCGGCGAACCACGTGCGCGCCCGGCTCATGCCGCCGAACCGGCGCACGGCCACCTCGCCCTCGTCGGTCCGCGACCACGGCAGCCCCCAGCGTTCGAGCCGGTACAGCTCGCCCGCCGCACGCTCGACCACGAACCGGACAGCGTCCTCCTCGCAGAGCCCGGCGCCGCCCGCGAGGGTGTCGGCGACGTGCTGCTCGAGCGAGTCGTCGTCGCCCACCACGCCCGCGGCCCCACCCTCCGCGGCGACGGTGTGCGACCGCATCGGGTACACCTTCGAGACGAGGGCGACGACGGGCGCGCGGCGGTCCTCCCGCGCCGCGGCCTCCGCGACCGCGAGCGCGGCACTGAGACCGGCCGCGCCACCGCCCACGACGACGACGTCGGCGCGCTCGACCCGCAGGGCGGTCACGCGCGACCCCACCGCGCGGCGTTCGCGGGACGAACGCGCAGGTCCGCGCGTGCGGGAGACATCGAGGAGAGGCGGTGCCGAGGCATAGGGGAAGGGTCCTCGCGCTCCGGCGGCAGCGCAACAGGCGAAGGTCCCGGACGTCCCCGCCGTCTCATGGGCACCGCTCCCCATCGATCCGCGGACTCGACTCTGGGTAAGGTCCGTGCGGCACCCCTCCCCGAAACACCGGAGCTCCTCATGCGTCCCGTCCGTTCCGCCGCCCGCCTGACCGTCGCCGCCGCGCTCGCGCTCGGCCTCACCGCGTGCACCATCAACGTCGGCGGTGACACGCCCGAGACGCCGACGCCGGACGAGACGTCCGCCGAGGAGACCGCGCCGGTCGAGGACGCCGAGGAGGTCGACGACGCCGCGGCCGAGGAGACCGGCGCGAGCGGCGAGCTGCCCGACTGGGCGAACCCCGTCACGAACCCGGGCGAGCAGATCTCGACCTTCAACGTCGGCGACGTCCGCATCGACGTCTACCAGGTGGGCGTCACGCAGGCGACCAAGGACGGCCTGTTCGTCGACCCGGAGAACAACCAGCCGATCATCGCCGAGGGCGACGACATCGTCTTCGTCAACTACGTCATCACGAACGAGGGCGCGCCGATCGACCTCGGCTCGAGCCTCGTGAGCATCGACGAGCGCTACGACGACTGGCCCTACATGCAGGGCATGGACACGATCGTCGACGACGCGCTGTACGAGGCGCAGGGCGTGCACGACGACGGCATGGCGCCCGGCGCGTACCGCGAGCCGACGGTCTACACGTTCGGCACCGGCCAGTCGTACTCGTACGCCACGAACTTCCGCTACCAGTCGGCTTCGCCCATCACGTTCGACGGCACGATCGTCCCGGTCGACGCCGAGGGCGAGCTGCTGCACGACGAGCGCATGGAGGGCGAGGGCACGGGCACCATCTCCTGACCCCTCGCGTCCCCTCACGGGTTCGCCGCCGTACGCGAGCGCCCTGGCCCCTCGGGACCGGGGCGCTCCGCCGTCTCACCGTGTCACCGGCCGACCTCGTGCGCCGCCGGCTGCCGGCTCACCGCCGCGTGAGGTCCTCGTAGTCCGGGTGGCGCTCGATGTAGGCGCGGATGAACGGGCACAGCGGCACGACGCGCTCTCCCGACGCGCGGACCTGGTCGAGCGCGCCCGCGGCGAGCGCCGAGCCGACGCCGTGGCCCTCGAACGCCGGGTCGACCTCGGTGTGCGTGAAGATCACCTTCCCGGGCTCGCGGACGTACGCGGCGAACCCGGCGACGACACCGTCGTCGGTGCGGGCCTCGAAGCGGTCGCCCTCGTCGGTGACGGTGACGGTCGTGGTGCGGGGTGCGGGGCTGTCGGTCATGGCGCCCATCGTCGCCGCCGCACGGCCGCCGGACAACCGGCGCGCCCGCGCCGGGCGCCGAGGCGAGACGGTCGTCACGTCCCGCCCAGAGCCGCGAATTCGCTACCGGGCGGACGACTTCCGGGTGCGACACTGAGACGGTGGTCCAGGATTTCCCGTCGCGCGCTGACGACCCCGAGAACCCCGAGCACCGGCGGGACGACCTGACGACCGACGGGACGACGTCGGGCACCCCCGCGGAGGCCGGGGCGACGCCCCGGAACCCCTACCGCGCCGTGCTCACGCTGCCCGGCGCCTGGCGGTTCTCCGCCGCGGCGCTCGTGGCGCGCCTGCCGATGTCGATGGTCGGCATCGGCACGATCCTCATGGTCCAGGGCATCTACGGCGAGTACGCGCTCGCGGGACGCGTCGCGGCCGCGCTCGTCGTGGCCCAGGCGGTCGTGTCGCCCCAGATCGCGCGCCTCGTGGACCGCACCGGGCAGCGCGTCGTCATGCTGCCGCTGCTCGCCGCCGCGACGCTCGGGCTCGGCGGGCTCATCCTCTGCGCCGTGCTCCGCGCGCCCGAGTGGACGCTCTACGTGTTCGCCGCGATCTCCGGCGCGACCCAGGGGTCGTACGGCTCGATGGTCCGCGCGCGCTGGACGCACATCGTGCCCGACGCGCGGCGCCTGCACACCGCCTACTCGCTCGAGTCCGCGCTCGACGAGCTCGTGTTCGTCGTGGGGCCGGTGCTCGCGACGGTGCTCGCCACGAGCGTGTCCCCCTCGGCCGGGCTGGTCGTTCCGCTCGTCGCGGCGGTCGTCGGCGGGCTGTGGTTCCTGTCGCAGCGCACGACCGAGCCACCGGTCGTCGTGCCCGAGGCCGGCGTGAAGCAGCGCTCCGCCATGCGGTCGACGGGCATGATCGTGCTCGCCGTGATCTTCGTGGCGATGGGCATCGTGTTCGGCGCGACCGACGTGTCGACCATCGCGTTCGCCGAGGAGCAGGGGCAGAAGGGCGCGGCCGGGCTGATCCTCGCCGTCTTCGCGACGGGCTCGCTCATCTCCGGGCTCGTCTACGGCGCGCGGCACTGGGTGTCGCCGCTGTGGCGCCGGTTCGTCATCGGGATCGTCGCGCTCGCCGCCGGCGTCTCGCTGTTCTTCTTCGTGACGTCGATCCCCGTCCTCGCCGCGGTGATGTTCGTGACCGGGTTCGCCATCGCGCCCACGCTCATCAACGGCAACAACCTCGTCCAGAACCTCGTCGCGCCGAACCAGCTCACCGAGGGGCTCGCGTGGGTCGGCACGTCGCTCGGCGTCGGGGTGTCGATCGGGTCGTCCGTCGCGGGGTCGCGCATCGACGCGGGCGGCGCGCACGCCGGGTTCGAGGTCGTCGTCGCGGCGGCGGCGCTCGCCGTCGTGCTCGTGCTCGTCGCTCTCCGGTCGCTGCGCCGCAGCGCCGACCGCGAGGACGTCACGGACGGCACGCCCGCCCACTGACGCGGGGTACCGCGAGACGGTCGACGTCGAGGCCCCCGAGGACGACGGACGGGACGGCTCGGCCTCAGATGATGCCGAGGTAGCTCTGCACGGCCCGCTCGAGCGCGTCCAGGTCGTCTCGAAGAAGGAAGTCGACCGGCTCCCCGACGACGTAGTCGGTGTCGATCGCACGGAGCTGGTCGACGAGGAGCACGGTCTCCTGGCCGGCGATCTCGAGGACGGGCCGGAAGATCGCACGCTGCGCGCTCGTCGAGGTCGGCACGATCGTCGCGACGGACCACGGCATGTTCGTCGGGGACAGGACCACCCCGTACCGCCGACCGCCCTGCTCGTGGCCCCGGGGGTCACCGAGGTCGACGCGGTAGACGGCGCCGCGGATCACCAGGCGTCCGGCTCGTCGTCGAGGTTCTCGTGGGCGAGATTCTCCGCATCGACGCGGGCCTGGTCGACCCACTTCTCGTGCGCGACCAGGTGCAGGCCACGGCGGACGGCGTCGCTGGCGGTGACGCCTTCGTCGCGGAGGCGGTCGAGGATCCGGCGCTCCTCGGGGGTGGGTCGGAACGTGACGGAGTCGCGCTTCGCCGAGGCGCCCTCGCCCTTCCCGGCCCGCGGGGTCCCCCCGGCAGGCACGTTCTTCCCGCCCCGCGAGGTCGAGCCTCGGGGGGTCGTTCTCTCGTGCGCGGTGCTGCGGGTTCTTGTCGCCATGATCACGACACTACGCCTTCTGTCCCACATTTGTCAGACACGGCCCGACTCGATTGACGCCCGCACGTCCGCTCAGCGTCGCCCCCTCGGGCCGACGAGCACTCCTCGAGATCGGCGGGGTCCACGACGCCGCTGGTCGCCACCCGTCAGGACGGGTCGGTGTCCGACAGGTGGGCGCGCTCACCCTCCTGGTCGAAGATGGTGAGGATCTCGACCGGGCCGTCGTGCGCGCCGAACGAGTGCGGCACCATCGTCGAGAACTCGGCCGCCTGGCCCTCGTGCACGAGGATCCGGCGGTCCGCGAGGTAGACGACGGCCGTCCCCGACAGGACGGTGAACCACTCGTGCCCCGGGTGGACGCGCTGGTGCTCGGGCCCCACGGCGCGCTCGGGCGTCAGACGCATCTTCGCGACCATCGTCCCCGGCCGGTCGCGGGAGAGCAGCCACGTGGTCTCCCCCGGCCGGCGCTGCGGCTCGGGCCGGATGACGACGTCCTCGTCGTCGACCGGCTCGACGAGCTGGTCGAGCGTCGTGCCCAGCGCACGGGCGATGGGCACGAGCTGGTCGAGCGCGATGCGCCGGTGCCCGGTCTCGAGGCGGCTGAGCGTCGACGGGCTGAGGAAGCACCGCGCCGCGAGCGCGTCCAGGGTCCAGCCGCGGGCGAGGCGCAGCCCGCGGATCCGCTGGCGGACGACGGCGTCGAGGTCGACTTCTTGCGTCATGAGCAAGATCCTATGCCTCATACGCAGAAGCGTCCTACGGTGGATGCATGAGCTCCCCCGGGCACGACAACCCTCACGACGGCAGCCGCGGCCACGACCACGGCGACGCGCACGGCCACGCGCACGGCCATGCGCACGGCCACGCGCACGGGCACGGGCACAGCCACGCGGCGCACGCCCACGACGCGGGCGGTATGGCCGAGCTGCTCGAGCTCGACGCGTCCGTGTTCGGCGGGCTCGTCGACGAGGCCGTCGCGGTCGCCGTCGCCCACGCGCCGCAGCCGACTCGGACCGTCGTCGACCTCGGCGCCGGGACCGGCACGGGGACCCGGGCCCTCGCCCGCGCGTTCCCCGACGCGGAGGTCGTCTCCGTGGACGCGGACCCCGCGATGCTCGGACGGTTGCGCGACGGGCTCGCCGGGTCCGGGCTCGAGGCACGCGTGCGCACCGTCGAGGCCGACCTCGATGCCCGGTGGCCCGACGTCGGCACCGCGGACGTCGTGTGGGCGTCCGCGTCGCTGCACCACGTCGCCGACCCGGCCCGCGTCCTGCGCGACGCCCACGACGCGCTCGCGCCCGGCGGCCTGCTGGTCGTCGTCGAGATGACCGCGACGTCGCCCGTCCTGCCCGACGACGCGGCTCACGCGGACCTCGCCGCGCACCTCGAGAACGCGATGGCGCACGCCGGCTGGAACCGCTACCCGGACTGGGCGCCCTACCTGGCCGACGCCGGGCTGGATCTCGTCGACCGGCGCGAGCGCACCGCCGTCGTACCGCCGGGCCCGGACGCGTCCCGCTGGGCTCGCGCCACCGCCGCGCGCCAGCGCGAGCACCTCGCCGACCACCTGGACCCCGCCGACCTCGCCGCGCTCGACGCGGTGCTCGACGCGACGGCACCGGCCGACGCCACCGACCCGGTATCAGCGCACACCGTCGGCGCACGCGGCGGCCGCATCGTCTGGGCCGCCCGCCGCCCCCGCTGAGTGCATGAGACAGTCGCCGTCCGCGCCGATTCCCGCGACTGTCTCACGCACTCAGCAATGGACCCCCCTTCCCTGCTGAGGAGAGCAATGGACACCACCACCCAGAGCACCGTCCACGACGTCGCGATCGTCGGCGGCGGACCCGCCGGGCTGAGCGCCGCGGTGACGCTCGCGCGGTCGCTGCGCTCCGTCGTCGTGCTCGACGCCGACGAGCCGCGCAACGCGCCTGCGGAGGGCGCGCACAACCTGCTGGGGCGCGAGGGCGTCCCGCCGCGCGAGCTGCTCGCCGCGGGTCGCGCCGAGGCCGCTGGCTACGGCGCCGAGGTCCGCGACGCACGCGTGGCCCGAGCGGCCGGCGACGCCGAGTCCGGCTTCACGCTCACGCTCGACGACGGCGCGACCGTGCGCGCGCGTCGCGTCCTGCTCGCGACGGGCCTCGTCGACGAGCTCCCCGAGGTCCCCGGGGTCCGCGAGGGCTGGGGGTCGAGCGTGCTGCACTGCCCGTTCTGCCACGGCTGGGAGGTGCGCGGGCAGCGGATCGCGGTGCTCGCGACGGGTCCCGCCGCGGCGCACCAGGTGCTGCTGTTCCGCCAGCTCAGCCCGCACGTCACGCTCTTCCAGCACACCGCCCCGGAGCTCGACGACGCCACGTGGGAGCAGCTCTCGGCGCTCGGCGTGCACGTGGTCGAGGGCGAGGTCGAGCGCCTCGACGTCGAGGGCCGTTCGGTGCGGTCGGTCGTCCTCGCGGACGGGACGTCGTTCGCGGTGGACGCGGTCGTCGTCGGGCCGCGGTTCGTCGCGCGCGGCGAGCTGTTCGAGCAGCTCGGCGGGACGCTCGAGGAGCACCCGGCGGGCCGGTTCGTGCCCGCGGACCCACGCGGTGCGACCGCGCTCCCCGGCGTGTGGGCGGCCGGGAACTCGAGCGACCTCATGGCCCAGGTGGGCGCGTCCGCCGCGGCGGGGGTCATGGCCGGCGCGGGGATCCACGGCGAGCTCGCCCAGACCGACGCGGCGGCGGCCGTCGCGCGCCGCCGCACCCCGTCCGTGGCGGCCCGCCCCTGACACCGAGCCCGGGCTTTCACGTCACCTCACCATGCCGAACCTGGGGTTGCGCGTCACCTGGCGCCGCCGGTGACGCGCAATCCCGGGCTCGGCACCCTGGGGTGCGGCAACCCCGGGTTCGGCACACCGTGACGCACGAGACGCCGCCTCGCGCTGCGGCCCGCACGGGCCCGGCGCACGATGGGAGACGACCCCAGCCCACCCGTGGAGGTACGTCATGCCGTTCGGAATCGGTCGCTCCCCCGTCGACAAGCGCAACCGGACTGTCGCGGACCTGCTGGTCGCGCAGCTCATCGAGGCGGGGGTGCGCCGGATCTACGGCATCGTCGGCGACAGCCTCAACCCCGTGGTGGACGCGGTGCACCGGTCCAACACGGGCGAGAACGCGGGCCAGGGCATCGAGTGGATCCACGTGCGCCACGAGGAGGCGGCCGCGTTCGCGGCGGCCGCGGAGGCCGAGGTCACGGGCAGCCTCGCGGTGTGCGCGGGGTCGTGCGGGCCGGGCAACCTCCACCTCATCAACGGCCTGTACGACGCCAACCGGTCGCGCGTCCCGGTGCTCGCCATCGCGAGCCACATCCCGAGCAAGCAGATCGGCACCGGGTTCTTCCAGGAGACCCACCCCGACCGCCTCTTCACGGAGTGCTCGGTGTACTCCGAGATGATCTCGAGCGCCGACCAGGCGCCGCGCGTCATCAACTCCGCGATCCACCACGCGTACGGCGCCCGCGGCGTCTCCGTCCTCACGCTCCCGGGCGACGTCGCCGACCTCGACGCCCCCGCCGCCGTGCCCGACGTCGCGTGCCGGCCCGCTCCCCCGCGCGTCGTCCCGGACGCGACCGCCGTCCAGCAGCTCGCGGACGCGATCGACGCCGCGAAGAAGGTCACGATCTTCGCCGGGGCGGGCGTGCGCGGCGCGCACGACGACGTCCTCGCGCTCGCCGACAAGATCGCCGCGCCCGTGGGCCACTCGCTGCGCGGCAAGGAGTTCATCCAGTACGACAACCCGTTCGACGTCGGCATGTCCGGCCTGCTCGGCTACGGCGCGGCGTTCGACGCCATGCACGACTGCGACCTCCTCGTGCTGCTCGGCACCGACTTCCCGTACGACCAGTTCCTCCCCGAGTCGGTCCGCACGGCGCAGGTGGACGTCGACCCGACGCACCTGGGCCGCCGCACGCGCCTGGACCTCGCGGTCGTGGGCGACGTCGGCGAGACCGTGCGCGCGCTCCTGCCGCTCGTGAAGAAGGCGCGGTCGCGCAAGTTCCTCGACTCGATGGTCGCCAAGCACGAGAAGGCGATGACGGGCGTCGTCGGGGCGTACACCAAGAAGGTCGAGCGCACGACGCCCATCCACCCCGAGTTCGTCGCCGACACGCTCGACCAGGTCGCCGCCGACGACGCGGTGTTCACCGTCGACACCGGCATGTGCAACGTCTGGGCCGCGCGGTACATCACGCCCAACGGGAAGCGTCGCGTCATCGGGTCGTTCATCCACGGCTCGATGGCCAACGCGCTCCCCCACGCCATCGGGGTCGCCGCCGCGCAGCCTGGCCGGCAGGTCGTCGCGATGTCCGGCGACGGCGGGCTCTCGATGCTGCTCGGCGAGCTCGTGACGCTCAAGCACTACGACCTGCCGGTCAAGGTCGTCCTCTTCGACAACGCGAGCCTCGGCATGGTGCGCCTCGAGATGCTCGTCGACGGGCTGCCGATGTTCGGCACCGAGTCGCCGCACGTCGACTACGCCGCGGTCGCGAACGCGATCGGCATCCCGGCCGTGCGGGTCGAGAAGCCGAAGGACCTGCGCCGCGCCCTCCAGGAGGCGCTGAACCGGCCCGGCCCGGCGCTCGTCGACGTCGTCACCGACCCCCGCGCGCTCTCGATCCCGCCGAACATCACGGCGGGCCAGGTCCGCGGGTTCGCGGTCGCGATGAGCAAGGAGGTCCTCGGCGGCGGCATGGGCGAGGTCGTCTCGATGGCGCGCGCCAACCTGCGCAACGTGCCTCGCCCGTGACGGGCGAGCCCACCCTCGCCGACGTCCGCGACACCGCCCGGGAGGTCTTCGGCTACCGCGACCTGCGCCCCGGCCAGCGCGAGGCGATCACCGCGCTCCTCGACGGGCGCGACGTCCTGCTCGTCCTGCCCACCGGGGCGGGCAAGTCCGCGGTCTACCAGCTCCCCGGCATCGAGCTGCCCGGGCCGACGCTCGTCGTCTCGCCGCTCATCGCGCTCCAGCAGGACCAGGTGCGCTCCCTGCTCGAGCTCGGCGACGACGACGCGCGGGCCGCCGCGGTGAGCTCGGCCGTCCCCGCCGCCGAGCGCCGCGCCGCGCTCGAGGCCGCGGCGGCGGGCGAGCTCGAGTTCCTCTTCCTGTCCCCCGAGCAGCTCGCCAACGACGAGGTCCTCGACGCCGTCCGTGCGGCCCGGCCCAGTCTCGTGGCGGTCGACGAGGCACACTGCGTCTCGACCTGGGGGCACGACTTCCGGCCCGAGTACCTCCGCGTGGGCGAACGCCTCGACACCCTGGACCCGCGACCCCCGGTCCTCGCGCTCACCGCGACGGCGTCGCCTCCCGTGCGCGAGGACGTCGCCGAGCGCCTGCACCTGCGCGACGCCGCGGTGATCGTCCGCGGGTTCGCGCGCCCCGGGATCGCGCTCGAGGTCGTGCGGGCCGTCGAGGCGGCGGACAAGGACCGCGCGGTCGTCGAGCGCGTGCGCACCGAGGCGGAGCACGGCGTCGGGATCGTCTACGTCGGCACGCGGCGCCGCACCACCGAGGTCGCGGACGCGCTCGCGCAGGCGGGGCTGCGCACCGCGGCCTACCACGGAGGGCTGCGGCGGGCCGAGCGCGACGAGGCCCAGCGGCGGTTCACGGAGGACGAGGTGGACGTCGTGGTCGCGACGTCCGCGTTCGGCATGGGCATCGACAAGCCCGACGTGCGGTTCGTCGTGCACGCCGACGTCCCCGGTTCGCCAGACTCCTACTACCAGGAGGTCGGCCGCGCGGGCCGCGACGGCGAGCCCGCCGTCGCGGTGCTGTTCTACCGCCCGGAGGACCTGGGGCTCCAGCGCTACTTCGCCGTGAGCGTGCCCGACCGCGACGACCTGCGCGAGGTCGCGCGCGCCCTGGACCGGGGCGGTCCGGACGACCGGGCGTCCTCGGCGCCCGGCGGGCGGGCGCGGCTGCCCCGGCGCCTGGCGCGGCTGCGCGCGCTCGTGGAGGACGCGCAGGCGCTCGCCGGCGAGGACGCGCGCCCGGCCGCGGTGGCCGACGTCGCGCACGAGCTCGCCGAGGCCCGCCGCCGGGTCGACGACTCGCGCCTGCAGATGATGCGCGCGTACGCCGAGACGACGCAGTGCCGCCGCCAGTTCCTGCTCGCCTACCTCGGGGAGGACCTGCCCGAGCCGTGCGGCCGCTGCGACACGTGCTGGGCCGGGTCGGCCGCCGAGCGGTCGACCGACGACCGCGCCGCCCCCTGGTCGACCGGCACGACGGTGCAGCACCCGGAGTTCGGCGCGGGAACGGTCATGGGGTACGAGGGCGACGACCGGGTGACCGTCCTGTTCGAGACCCACGGGTACCGGACGCTGAGCCTCGACGCCGTGGCCGAGCAGGACCTCCTCACGCCGTCCTGACCGGGCCCGGGAGGGGCGCGCGCGGACCGGTAGCATCGCCGCGTGCTCACCAAGGCGTCGGTCACGCAGGACCAGGTCGCGGCCGTCGTGGCGCCGCTCGGCGAGGCCGTCCGCGTCGAGCCGCTGAGCGGCGGGACGTTCGCGAGCGTCTTCGCCGTGGACCTCGCCGCACGGCCCGCGCGCGTGCTGCCCGACGGCGTCCCCGCGCGCGTCGTCGTCAAGGTCACCGGCGCGGACACGTCGCGCCTGCTGCGCTACGAGCACGGCATCCTCACCACGGAGGACGCCGCCTACCGAGCGGCGCACGCGGCCGGGCTCCCCGTCCCGCGCGTGCTGCACGCCGACCTGACGCGCGCGCACGTGGACGGCGACGCGCTCGTCGTCACGTTCCTCGACGGCGCCTCGTGGAGCGGGCGCGAGCTCGACGCCGCGGCGACCGCGGTGGTGCGCCACGGGCTCGGGTCGTTCATGGCCCGGCTGCACCGGATCACGGGCGACCGGTTCGGGTACCCGGCCCCGGCGTCGGACCTGGCCGCCGCGACGTGGCCCGACGCGTTCGCGCGCATGGTCGAGGCCGTGCTCGACGACGCGCGCCGCTGGGGCGTCGAGCTCCCCGAGGCCCGGGTGCACGACGCCGTCGCGCGCCACCGCGACCTGCTCGCCCGCGTGAGGGTCCCCCGGCTCGTGCACGCGGACCTGTGGCCGGGGAACGTCCTGCTCGGCCACCCGGCGGCCGTCCCGGGGCACCCGGGCGACGCGAGAGGTCTCACGATCGTCGGCGTGCTCGACGCGGAGCGGTCGCTGTGGGGAGACCCGCTGTTCGAGCTCGCCGGTGCCGACCAGCTCGGCGCCGGAGCGGTCGACCCCGACCTCCTCGCGGGGTACGCCGCCGAGGGCGGCGACCTCGGCCTGGGCGACGGCACGCCCGGGTCGGGCGACCCCGACGCGTGGACGCGGCTGAGCCTGTACCGGGCGTACCTCGCGTGCGTCCTCACCGTCGAGGTCGTGCCGCGCGCCTACGAGGGCGACTGGGTCGAGGGGTACGCCGGCACAGCGCGCGCGAACCTCCTGCGGATGCTGGACGAGCTCGGTTCCTGACCGCGCACGACCCTGGGGAGTCCTCCCCATGCCCGAACGCCCGGGGCGGGCTCTCGGCACGGTCGGGTCACGATAGGGTGTGGGTACGTTCACGACAACTCCACACGCCACGTCGACACGACGGTCGGCACGACCGTCCGCACGGCACCGACACACGCACGGCCGCCCGCCGCAGCAAGGGGACCTCGCATGATCGCGTTCATCGTCATCGGCATCGCCGGACTCGCCCTCCTGCTCCTCTCGCTGCTCGTCGGCGAGATCGTCGACCTGGGTGACGGCGCGGTGTCCGGGACGTCGCTCGGCGTGGGTGGTGTGGTCTTCGGCGCCGTCGGCGTGATCGTGGTGTCCAACGACCTGCCGACGTGGCTCGCGTACGTGGGGTCGCTCGTCGTGGCACTGGTCGTGATGGTGCTCGTCCAGGCCCTGGTCAAGCACCTGCGAGAGTCGGAGGACGGCGTCCCGACGTCGCTCGTCGGCGTGCAGGGCACCGCGACGACCGCGATCGGCCCCGCGCGCGGCGAGGTCTCGCTCGACGCCGCGCACGAGCTCGAGCGCCGTCTCGCGTGGGCGGACGAGCCGATCCCGGAGGGCGCGCGCGTCGTCGTCCTCGAGCAGTCCGGGAGCCGGGTACGCGTCCAGCGCCACTACCCCAACGACTGAGGTCCTGACGGACCGACCGCGACGCCCCGCGCGTCGACCCGTGGGTGCCGCGCACCCGCACGCACCACCGGCCGGGCGGCCGGGCACCACCCGGCCCGTCCACCGAGCACGGCCGCACGCCCTGACCTGCACGCACCCACGGAAGGAGACGCGCCCCGGCGCGGACCATGTTCGACGACACGAACCTCATCACGACCCTGGCGATCGTCGCCCTGGTCATCGCGTTCTTCGCGGTGGTCATCTTCATCAGCAAGCGCATCCGCCGCGTCCCGCCGAACGAGGCCCTGGTCATCGTCGGCCGCGGCGCCGGGCGCAAGGAGGCCGCGGGCAGCGGGCAGAAGGTCGTCGTCGGCGGCCGCACGTTCGTCTGGCCGATCCTCCAGCAGGGCTTCTCCATCTCGCTCGAGCAGCGCCAGATCGGCATCACGGTCGAGGGCGTGGACAAGAACCGCATCAAGATCGCCATCAAGGCGTCCATCAACTTCAAGGTCCGGGGTGACGAGGAGGGCGTGCGCCGCGCGGCCCAGCGCTTCCTGTCCCAGCAGGGCACGCTCACGGAGATCATCAAGGAGTCCCTCGAGGGCTCGCTGCGCTCCATCGTCGGCGACATGACGATCGAGCAGATCATCTCCGACCGCAAGGGCCTGTCCGACCGCGTCGTCGAGTCCACCAAGGCCGACCTCTCGGAGCAGGGCCTCCAGGTGGACCTGCTCAACATCTCCGACATCTCGACGCCGGGCTCGGACTACCTCGCGAACCTCGGTCGCGCCGAGTCGGCTCGTGCCCGCCAGGTCGCCGAGGTCTCCGAGGCCGAGGCGCAGCGCGCCTCGGAGTTCGCCGTCATCGACGCGGCCGAGCAGATCGCCGAGCGCCAGAAGGCGCTCGACCTCAAGCGCGCCGTGATCAAGGCCGACACCGACCGTGCGAACGCCGAGGCCGAGGCCGCGGGCCAGCTCGCCCGCGCCGAGCAGGACCGCCTCGTCGCGCAGCAGGAGCGCGAGGCGCTCGCCGAGCAGGCCCGGGTGACGCAGGAGCGCCTCGACATCGAGATCCGCAAGCCCGCCGAGGCCAAGGCGTACGCCGAGGTCCAGGAGGCGAACGCGCGCCGTGACGCCGCGAACGCCGCGACCGAGGCCGACGCGTACAAGCGCACCGTCATCGCCGAGGCGAACAAGACGGCCGCGATCCAGGACGCCGAGGCGTCCGCGCAGGCCGTGCGCCGCGCCGGTGAGGCCGAGCGTGACCGCCAGGTCGCCCTCGCCGCCGGTATCAAGGCCGAGGGTGAGGCCCGCGCGGCGGCGATCGAGGCTGAGGGCCGCGCCGAGGCCGTGGCGACCGACGCCAAGGCTGACGCGCTCCAGAAGTACGGAGAGGCGGCCCTGGTGCAGGAGCTCATCGAGCGTCTGCCGGAGATCGTGCGCGCCGCGGCCGAGCCGATCGGCAACATCCAGGGCATGACCGTCGTCTCGACCGACGGCGCGTCCGCGGTCACGAAGAACGTCGCGTCGGTCCTCGGCGAGGGCCAGGGCGTCATCAAGCAGCTCACCGGAGTCGACATCAACCAGCTCATCGCCAACCTCGCGGGCACGCAGCTCGCGGGCTCGAGCGAGAAGTCGTCGAACGGCACCTCGCACTGACCCCCTGACCGGCGCACGCCGGTGGCACGACGACGGCCCGCCCGGGACCTCCGGGCGGGCCGTCGTCGTGCGGGGCGTGCGGCCTGCTCAGGCCCAGCCGAGGCGGCCGAACGCGTTGAGCGCGAGCAGGACGCCGAGGATCCCCAGCACCCAGCCGGTCATGTCGGTCGCGTTCCTCGTCAGCCACGCGTCGAGCCGGCGCAGCAGCGGGTCGATCGCGCGCGCCGCGACGAGGCGCCCGAGCAGCAGGAGGAGCGCGGGCGCGATCATCACGACGCAGTAGCCCGCGAGGATGCCACCGGTCGCGGGCCAACCGACGTCCGACGTCGTGAGCAGCCCGATCGCGGCGAGGTACGGCAGCATCGTCCCGACCTCGATCGCGACGGCTCCGAGCGCGAGCCCCATGAGCGGCAGCACCGAGGGCCGCGTGCGGGCGGCGCCGGCACCGGCGGCGTCCGCCTCGATCCCCAGCGCGCGCTCGCGCCAGCGGGACAGCCGTCCCGGGCGCGGGGCCGACGCCGTCCCCGTCGTCATGCCGGGAGCGTCGCCCGTGGCCTCTCCCGGGACGGACGGCCGTGCGCCGACCGTCGCCGGCGCTGCGGCGGCCGCGCGCGCGTCCCGTCGGGCCGCGCGCTTGCTGTCGAACCGGAAGCTCAGCGCGAACAGACCGATCCCGAGGAGCAGCTGCACGATCGCGGCGGCACGGGTGTCCAGGGCGTCGCCGAACCGGTCGAGGAAGGCCCCCGCACCCAGCAGGACGACGATCCCGACGGCCAGGTAGAACACGGCGACGGTGCCGAGGTAGACGAGCACCCGCCCGGCACGCAGGCGGCCCGGGGCGAGGAGCAGCCAGACGGGGATCAGCAGCGTGCCGAAGCTCGTGGAGTCGACGAGGGCCAGCACGACGAGCACGCCTGCCATCGCGGCGAGCCCGAGGCCCGGTCCGCCGACGGCGTCGAGGTCGAGAGGGATGTCCATGCCGACGAGCCTCGCCTCCGGGGCGCCGTCCCGTCGTCGGGCGAACGACCGACCCCGGGCCCTCGGCGGGCCACCCGCGTGGACGGTGACGCCGCCGTCATACACCGTTCGACCGATCCGGGGAACGGCTCGCTGTGCTGGGATGGGTCCGTGAGCACGGAGGACGGCGGCACGGACGAGGTGCGCCCCGTCGCGCCCGGACGCTCCGGCACCTGGCGGTCGGCTGTCGGGTCGCTCCCCGAGGTCTGGCGCATCGAGGACCGCCGGAACGACGGCTTCTCCGCCGTCACCACGTTCGTCCTCGGGTGGGTCCTCCTCGAGGTGGGCCTCGTGGGGATCGTTCGCGCACCGTTCGTGGTCGAGCCGGCGGAGCCGTGGTGGCGCGTCGTCCTGCTCGGGGTCGGCTGCCTCCTCATCCTCGTCAAGCGCGCCCACCCGATCCTGGCGCTCCTCGGGGGTGTGGCCGTCACCGCCGTCGACATCCGGTGGGGCGGGAGCCTCGCGATCACGCTCGTCCTGTGGGACCTGCTCTACGCCGCCGCGCTGTGGTCGGGGCCACGGGCGCGCGCGTGGCTCTGGGGGGTGGCCGTGACCGTCGCCGTGCTGGGCTCCGTCGCGGCGGGCGAGGCCGCGCGCGACGTGCGCCAGTTCGTGTACATGGGCCTCCAGCTCGGGGCGGTCCTCCTCGTGCCGATGTGGTGGGCGACCAACGTGCGGACCAAGAGCGAGCTCGCCGAGCTCGCGGGCGAGCGCGCCGACCTCGCGGCGCGCGAGGCCGAGGCCGCAGCGCGCACGGCCGACCTGGAGCGGCAGCGCGCGAGCGACCTCGAGCGCATCGCCGAGCTCGACCGGCACGAGGCCGTCCGGGCCGAGCGCGCCGCGATGGCGCGCGACCTGCACGACGTCATCGCGTCGCACCTGTCGACCATCGCGATCCACTCCGGCGCCGCGCTCGCGCTCCCGCCCGACGCGGCGAAGGACCGGGCAGCGCTCCGGCAGGTGCGCGCGAGCGCCGTCGCGTCGCTGGACGAGATGCGGTCGATGATCCTGCTGCTGCGCACGGAGGGTCGGCGCGACGACGCCCCCGACGCCGTCGCCGCGCCGGGTCGGCTCGCGGGCCTCGACGCGCTGCTCGACGCCGCGCGCGCGGCCACCGCGGTCACGCTCGACGACCCTGACGACGTCGCCGCGTCGGCCCTGCCCGCCGCGGCGGACCAGGCCCTGTTCCGGATCGCGCAGGAGGCCGTGACCAACGCGCTCAAGCACGCGCCAGGGTCGCCCGTCACCGTACGGCTGGTCCGCGACGGGTCGGCCGTCGTGCTCGAGGTGCACGACGACGGCGCGCCGGGCTCGGCGTCGCCGGTCGAGTCCCCGCTGAGCGCCGGTACCGGGCTGCTGACCATGCACGAGCGGGCGGACGGCCTCGGCGGGACGTTCGACGCCGGGCCGACGGCGGCCGGTGGGTGGGTCGTGCGGGCGTGCGTCCCGGTCGCCGAGCGTCCGATCGAGAAGGAGAGCGCGTGACGCCACGACCGGTCCGGGTGCTGCTGGCCGACGACCACGCCGCGATCCGCGCGGGCCTGCGCCTCCTGCTCGACGCCGCCGACGACGTCGAGGTCGTCGGCGAGGCGTCCGACGGCACCGCGGCGATCACCAACGCCCGCGCGCTGCGTCCGGACGTCGTGCTCATGGACCTGCGCATGCCCGGCGTGGACGGCATCGAGGCCACGCGCGTCATCACGGGCGAAGACCTCGCCGACGTGCTCGTGCTCACGACGTTCGACCTCGACGAGTACGTCGACGGCGCGCTCCGCGCGGGCGCCGCGGGCTTCCTCCTCAAGTCCGCGGAGCCCGCCGCGCTGCTCGACGCCGTCCGCCGCGTCGCCGACGGCGACGGCGTGCTCGCGCCCGAGGTCACCCGACGCCTCCTCGCCGCGTTCGCCCGCGGCCCGGCCCCCGACGGCGCCCCTCGCCCCGCCTCGACCACCCGCCCGGGCGGGACGGCCGACCCGGCCGCCGTACCGCCGTCGGGCGTGGTCGACGGCACCCCGGCACCCGCCACGGGGCTCGCCGGGCAGGGCTCCTGGCCGAGCCGCGAGGCGAGCGGTCCGGGCCGGGACCCACGGCTCGCCGACCTCACGCCCCGCGAGGTGGACGTGCTCGCGGCGCTCGGCCGCGGCCTGTCCAACCAGGGCATCGCGACGGACCTCTACATCACCGAGGCGACGGCCAAGACCCACGTCTCGCGCGTGCTCGCCAAGCTCGGCGTCGCGACCCGCATGCAGGCGGCCATCGTCGCCCGCGACACCGGCCTCGCCTGACCCGCCCGAGAACCCGGTACCGCACGGAGGACCCCGTTCTACCTCGCGCAACCACGGCTCTACCTCGGCCAACCACGGCTCTACCTCGCGCGACCGCGGTCCTGGTCCTCCCTCGGCGAGAAGGTCAGCGCGGGAGGTGGCGGGTCGTGCGCTCGAGGTAGGCGTCGGGGTCGAAGTCGTCCATGAGCGCGCTCTGGACGATGAAGCCCTGGCACGCGGCGACGAACAGCGGCGCCTGCTCGGCGCCGAGCTCGGCCGCGCGTGCGGGGTCGAGGCCGTGGGCGTGCTCGTGCCACGCGGCGACGTAGGCCGCGAACACCGAGCGCAGGCGGGCGAGGACGGTCGAGGCGAGCTCGAGGATGCGGGGGTCGGTCACGGCCTCGCCCCAGACCTGGAGCAGGATCGCGGTGCTGCCGATCTCGCGCACCACCCCGTGCATGAGGACCGCGACCAGGTCGGACGGCGGTGGGAGCGGGTCGCGCTCGGCGAGCCGTTCGACGTCGGCGATGCGCCCGCCGACGATCCTGCCCGCGACGTCGTGGACGATCGCCATCTTGGAGTCGTAGTACCCGTAGATCGCCCCGGCGGACAGCCCGGACTCGGCGATGATCTCCGCCATCGAGGTGGCGGCGAAGCCCTTGCGGCGGAACACGCGCAGGGCTGCGGCGGCGATGTCGTCGCGCCGCTGCGCTCGGTACTCGTCACTCACGCGGGGCATCCGCCCACCCTAAACCGAACGATCGTTCTTGACAGGAGGCGACGGGCAGGTCGACCCTATAGAGAACGAACATTCGTTTTACGAGAGGTCTCCCCATGAGCTCCGCCGCCGCTCCGCACACGCACTGGCCGCGCGTCGTGACGACCGCCGTCGGGCTCGTCGCCCTCGTCGCGGTCGTCGTCCTCGCGTTCCTCTGGCCCTCCGTCACCGCCGAGCCGAGGGACCTCCCGGTCGCGGCCGCGGGCGACCCCGCCGTCGTCGCCCAGGTGCAGGCGGCGCTGGACCAGAACGCCGAGGGCGCGATCGAGCTCGTCACCGTCGCCGACCGTGACGCGGCCGTCGACCTCGTCGAGTCACGCGACGCGTACGGCGCGCTCGTCCTCGGGCAGCAGCCCGAGGTCCTCACCGCCTCGGCGGCGAGCCCCGCCGTCGCGCAGCTCCTCGCCGGTCTCCAGCCCGCGCTCCAGGCCCAGGTCTCCGCCGCCGCGACCGCGCAGGGCGTGCCCGCCGAGGCGGTCCCGACCGTGGCGGTGACCGACGTCGTCCCGCTCTCCGCCGACGACCCGCGCGGCTCCACGCTCGCCGCGGCGTCGTTCCCGCTCGTGCTCGGCGGCATGGTCGGCGGCATCGCGATCTCGCTCGCCGTCGTCGGGGTGTGGCGGCGCGTCGCGGCGCTCGGGGTCTACTCGGTGATCGGCGGGCTCGCGATCGCGGGGATCCTGCACGGCATCGGCGGGCTGCACGGCGCGTACCTCGCCGACTCGCTCGCCGTCGCGCTCACGCTGCTCGGCATCGGCAGCACGATCGTCGGCGCCGTCGCGGTGCTCGGCCGCCCCGGCATCGCCGTGGGCCCGGTCCTGTTCCTGCTCGTCGCGAACCCGCTCTCGGCGTCCGCGATGCCGGTCGAGTTCCTGCTCAGCCCGTGGGGCGCCGTCGGGCAGTGGTTCCCGCCGGGCGCGTCCGCGACCCTCCTGCGCGACCTGTCCTACTTCCCCGCCGCGGACACGACCTTCCCCTGGCTCGTGCTCACCGGGTGGGCCGTGCTCGGGCTCCTGCTCTCGCTCGTCGGTCACTTCCGCGACCGCGGCGCGGCGACCGCCGCCGCACTGCGCGAGGCGGACGGCGTCGCACCCGCGGCCGAGCCCGTCGGCTCCGCGCGCTGACCGAGCGCGGCGCGCCGACTCCGGCCCGAGCCGTCAGGCCGGGACGAGGTCCGGGCTCTGCACGACGAGCGCGGCGTGCCGGGCGCCCGCCGTCATCGCCTCCTCGACGCCCGCGCCCCGCAGGTGCGCGTCGAGGAAGCCCGCGAAGAAGCCGTCGCCCGCACCGTTCGTGTCGACGACCTGCGGCACGTGATCCGCGGGCACCTCGACGAAACCTCCCTCGGGCGTGAGCGCGACGGCGCCGTGCGACCCGTGCGTGCACACCACGAGCCGCGCGCCCGCGTCGACCCGCGCGGACATGAAGCCGCGCCAGTCCTCGAGGCGGTCCCCGCTGAGGAACACGTGCGTCCCCGCGTCGACCCACGGCCGGTGGAACGCGGACTCGCCGTCGTAGTCGTGCAGGTCGACCCAGACCTCGCGCCCCCGGGACACGGCGAGGTCCAGCACGGGCAGCGCGGGGACCGCGAGGTCGACGACGACGGCCCGCGCCGCGTCGAGCGCCGCGACGGCGGCGTCCCACGACGGGCCCTGGGCCGGGACCTCGCCGGGGGCGCGCAGGTAGACCGAGACGCGCCCGCCGTCGTCGTCCATGAGGTTGAGGTGGCTCTCGGTGCACCCGTCGGGCGAGGGCTCCGCGAGCACCTGGACGCCCGCGCCCTCGAGCACGGACCGGACGCGCGCGCCGTCGTCGTCCGCCCCGAGGACGGTGCGCAGCAGCACCGCCCGGCCGAGCCGCGCGAGGTTGAGCGCCTTGCCCGCCGACGTCCCACCCACCGTGGCGCGGTGCGACCGGGCGAAGACGGTGTGCGGCGTGGGCGCGGGCAGCTCGTCGAGCTGGACGAGGAGGTTCCACGACGCCGGTCCGGCGACGAGGACCTCGGTCCCGGCGGGGTCGGGCAGCGCGGTGGACGGGTGCGTGGCGTCGGTCACGTCGCGCACCCTATCCCCGGTCAGTCGGTGACCGTGATGCCGAGGCTGTGCGCGAACGTCGCGGCGAGGCGCGCGAGCTGGGTCGAGTCGATCGTCGAGCCCCGCAGCGACTCGATGCCGCTCAGCTCGTCGATCTCGGCGCCCCGCAGGTCGACGTGCGCCAGCGTGGAGGCCTGGACGTCGAGCCTGCGGACGCGCGTGCCCTCGAACGCCACGCGCAGCGCGTCCGCCGCGACGAGGTCCAGCTCGTCGATCGTGCAGTCGGTGAACATCACGTCGCGCAGGGTCGCGCCCCGCAGGTTGACGAACCCGAGCTTGCAGCCGACGAACCGGACCCCCGCCCACGACGACTCGTAGAGCTCGGCGGACCCGAGGCGTGCGCCGCGCACCTCGACCTCGCGCCACCGGCCGCGCGTCCCGCGCAGCACGGGCACGTCCAGACGGTCGAGCACGACCTCCGTGAGCGTGACGGCGCCGAGGTCGGCCGCGTCGGCGCGCACCTGGTCGAGCCGCGTCGAGAACACGCTCGCGCCGTGCAGGTCGAGCCGGTCGAGGCGGAGGTCGACGAGCTCGAACCCCTCGAGGTCGGCCTCCGCCTCGAGGTCGTACGCGTCGCCGCGCTGGAGGTCGTCCAGCACGACGGGGTCGATCACGGGCGGCTCGGTCGTCGGCTTCTGGGGAGGCACGCCCCCGAGCCTAGGCCCCGCCATCGACGCCGAACGATGCGTTCCCGTTCGAGTGATGCGCTCCGGGACGCATCACTCGGACGGGAACGCATCACTGGACGGGCGCTGTCTCGGGGACGGCGGCCCTCAGGGCTCGGGGTGGAGGGCGTCGTAGCGCCAGAACTTCCGTTGCGACCGCAGGACGAGCCACAGCACGACGACGCACGCCACGCCCCCGGCGACGGCGGCCCACGCCTCGCCGACCCACGTCGCCTGGGCGCCGAGCACGAGCTCGCCGAGGCGCGGGCCGCCCGCGACGACGACGATGAACACGCCCTGGAGGCGGCCGCGCATGTCGTCGGGCGTCGCGGTCTGGAGGATGGTCTGGCGGAACACGGCGCTCACCGCGTCGGACGCGCCCGCGAGCGCCAGCGCGACGCTCGCCGCGACCACGCCGCCCACGAGGACCGTCGTCGGCGTCGTCGCCCCGACCCCGACCAGCACGAGCCCGAACAGCACGATCGACAGCCCGTACGCGGTGACCGCCCAGACGATGACGCGGCCCTGCCAGCGCACGCGCGACAGCCCGCCGGAGAACACCCCGGCCAGCACGGCGCCGACCGCGAACGCCGCGGTGAGGACGCCCGTGGTCGCCTCGCCGCCGCCGAGGAACACGACGCCCGCGGCGGGCAGCAGCACGCGCGGCGACGCGAGCACCATCGCGGCGAGGTCGACGAGGAAGGTCGTGCGGACGTTGGGCTGGGTCGCGAGGTACCGCAGGCCGTCGACGACGGAGCGCCAGCCCACGATCCGGCGTCGCCGCCCCGCGGGCGCGGCCTGCGGGGTGTCGTCGCCGGTGAGGGGCGGGATGTCGGGCAGCCGCCACACCGCCCACAGGGCGGCCGTGAAGAGCACGGCGTCGATCGTGTACGCGAGCTGGTAGCCCCACAGCGCGACGAGGAACGCGCCGCCCAGCGGGCCGACGGTGAGCGCGACGTTCCACGCGATCGTCTGGAGCGCGTTGGCCGCGGGCAGGAGACGGGGCTCGACGAGGCGCGGGATGATCGCCGACCGCGCCGGGTTGTTGATGGCGAACGCCGCGGACTGCGCGGCGACGAGCGCGTAGAGCACGCCCACCGAGTTCAGGTGCAGCCACGCCTGGACCGCGATGAGCGCGGTGACGACCCACAGGGCGGTCGATGCCGCGAGCGCGACCTTGCGCCGGTCGTACGCGTCGACGAGGGCGCCGCCGTAGAGCCCGAGCACGACGAGGGGCACGAGGGCGCAGAGCCCGAGCACGCCGACCGCGAGCGACGATCCCGTGAGCGCGTAGACCTGGAGGCCGACGGCGACGACGGTGAGCTGCGAGCCGAGGTTCGAGATCCCCAGGCCCCACCACAGCCGACGGAACGGCGGGGAGGTGCGCAGCGGCGTCGTGTCGGCGAGGAGACCGTTGACGCGAGCCACGATCGCCGAGCCTACGTCAGCACGAGGGTCAGTCCGCCCCGGCGGTCTCGGCGGCGCTCCGGTCCACCGCGCCGTCCCGCGCGTCCTCCTCGCCCCAGGCGTCGGCGTGGCGGTGCGGGTGCCCGGGCGGCGGCTCGTAGCCCGGGTGCGGCCCGGGCGTGAGGTAGGTGCGCGCGAAGAACAGGGAGGCCGCGAGGTCCTCGCGGCGCTCGGCCGCGGTCCGGGCGCGGCGCGTCGAGATCTCGACGACCACGTCGCCGGACCAGTCGCGCTGCACGAGCTCGGTGAGCACCTTGTCGCACGGCTGGTCGCCCCGGCCCGGGACGAGGTGCTCGTCCGTGATCGACGACGACCCGTCGGCGAGGTGCACGTGCGCGAGGCGCCCGTCGAACACGTCGAGCAGCGCGAGCGCGTCCTGCTGCGCGACGGCGGCGTGCGACAGGTCGAGCGTCACGTGCTCGTAGCCGTGCTCCGACGGGTCCCAGCCCGGCAGGTAGGCCTGCATCTCGCGCTTGCGGCTGCGCCAGGGGTACATGTTCTCGACCGCGATGGTCACGCCCTCGGTCTCGTCGAGCTCGCCGACGAGGTCCTCGAACTCGCGCGCGTACCGGTACTGCCACCGGAACGGCGGGTGCACGACGACGGTGCCCGCCCCGACGTCCTGCGCGAGCTCGACCGTGCGCCGGAGCTTGGGCCCGGGCGCGCGCCCCCACACGCGCTGGCTCACGAGGAGCGTGGGCGCGTGGATGCTGCGGACGGGGACGTCGTGCGCGGCGGAGAGCCGCCGGAGCGCCGCGGCGTCCTGGGTCGTCTCGTCGGACCACACCATGACCTCGACGCCGTCGTACCCGAGGTCGGCCGCCGCCTCGAAGGCGTACGGGGCCTTGCGCGGGTAGACGCTGGCCGTCGAGAGCGTGACGTGGATGCGCTGCGCCTCCCCGGGGGCTGGGGACGCCTCGGGGGACGCCGCGCTCGGCGTCGGTGCGTCGGACATGCCGGTCACCCTAGACCCGTCGGCTGTGTCCCACACCCAGCGGGCGCTCGGCTGGGGAGAACCGGTGGGGCGCCCTAGCCTGGGGTCATGGCGGCGACGGCGCGCGTCATCGACATCCACGTGGTCGCGGACTCGACGGGAGACACCGGGACCCGCGTCGCGCGCGCCACGCAGGCGCAGTTCCCCGGGCAGCAGGTCCGGGTCGTGCGGCACCCGCGGCTGCACAGCCCGCAGGGCGTGGACGACGTCGTCGCGCAGCTCCGCGCCGACCCCGCCGCGGCCGTGGTGTTCTGCACCGTCGTCGACGACGCGCTGCGGACGCGCGTGCTCGACGCGTGCGCAGCGCTCGACGTCCCGTGCGCCGACCTGCTGGCCCCCGCGCTCGACGCGTTCACCGCGCGCACGGGGGCGCAGCCGGCGCGCGTCGTGCAGCCGGTCGGGCTCGCCGCGGACTACTTCGACCGCATCCACGCGATGGAGTTCGCGGTCGCGAACGACGACGGCCACCTCACCGACGGTCTCGACGAGGCGCAGGTCGTGCTCGTCGGGGCGTCGCGGACGGGCAAGACCCCGCTGTCGATGTACCTCGGCTACCTCGGCTACCCCACCGCGAACATCCCGCTCGTCCCGGGCGTCGCACCGCCGCGGGAGCTGTTCGAGGCGGAGCGCTGGAAGGTCGTGGGCCTGACCATCGACCCCGAGCGGCTGCTCGAGATCCGGCAGCGCCGCGTGCACGCGATGGGTGCCGCCGGCCTCGGGAGCCGGCGGGGCACGGCGCTCGGCGGGTACGCCGACCTCGCGCGCATCCACGACGAGCTCGACGAGGTCGCGCGCCTCCAGCGGCGCCTCGGCTGCCCCGTCCTCGACACCACGACGCTCGCGCTGGAGGAGGCCGCGGGGCGGGTCGTCGAGCTGGTGACCGCGCGTCGTCGTTCCCTCGCACCCGACGGCGCGGACCGACCCCCGGGCGACGACCTCGCCCGGGCGACCCCGCAGACCCGACCGGCGGACCGCCGTCGGGCAGGACCCCGCGCGGCCACCGCCGCCGACCACGAGGAGCAGCCATGAGCGACCGGTACGTCTACGACCTCGCGGAGGGCCGCGCGGACATGCGCGCCCTGCTGGGCGGCAAGGGCGCGGGGGTCGCGGAGATGCGCCGCATCGGCGTGCCCGTGCCGGACGGCTTCACCGTGACGACGGCGGCGTGCGTCGCGGCCATGGAGCGCGACGGGGCGTGGCCGGACGGACTGTGGGACGAGGTCGTCGCGCACCTCGACGCGCTCGAGGAGCGCACGGGACGCCGGCTCGGCGCGCGCGAGCGCCCGCTGCTCGTGTCGGTGCGCTCGGGCGCCGTGTTCTCCATGCCCGGGATGATGGACACGATCCTCAACCTCGGGATCTCGGACGACTCGGTCGAGGGGCTCGCGGCCGAGTCCGGCAACGCGCGCTTCGCGTGGGACTCCTACCGGCGGTTCGTGCAGATGTACGGCGAGGTGGTCGAGGGCGTGCCCGGGCACGCGTTCGCCGACGAGCTCGACGCGCTCAAGGCGCGCCGCGGCGTCGCGCAGGACACCGATCTCGACGCGGACGACCTGCGCGGGCTCGTCGCGACGTTCCGCGGGGTGGCCCGGCAGCACACGGGCGAGGATCTGCCGTCGGACCCGCGCGAGCAGCTCCGGCGGTCGGTCGACGCGGTGTTCGCGTCGTGGGGCAACCCCCGCGCGGCCGTCTACCGGAGGGCGAACGGCATCCCCGACGACCTCGGCACGGCCGTGAACGTCATGCGGATGGTGTTCGGCAACAAGGGCGCGACGTCCGCGACCGGGGTGTGCTTCACGCGCAACCCCGCGACGGGCGCGAAGGAGCTCTACGGGGAGTTCCTCGTGGACGCGCAGGGCGAGGACGTCGTCGCCGGCATCCGCACGCCGCGCCCCCTCGCGGAGATGGAGACCGTGCTGCCCGACGCGTTCCGCGAGCTGCGCGCGACCATGGACCGGCTCGAGCAGCACTACGGCGACCTGCAGGACATCGAGTTCACGGTGGACGACGGCACGCTCTACCTCCTCCAGACCCGCACCGGGAAGCGCACCGCGCAGGCCGCGCTGCGCGTCGCCCGCGAGCTCGTCGACGAGGGCGTCATCGACCGGGACACCGCCCTGCGGCGCCTGGACCCGGCGCAGCTCGACCAGCTCCTGCACCCGGCGCTCGACCCCAGTCACGGCGCGACCCCGCTCACGCGCGGCCTCAACGCGTCGCCGGGGGCCGCCGTCGGGCGCGTGGTGCTCGACGCCGAGACCGCGGCCGAGCGCGGCAAGGCCGGCGAGGCGGTCGTGCTCGTGCGCTGGGAGACGAACCCGGACGACATCGCGGGCGTCATCGCCGCGCAGGGCGTGCTCACCGCGCACGGCGGCATGACGTCGCACGCGGCCGTCGTGGCGCGCGGCATGGGCAAGCCGTGCGTCGCGGGCGCGGGCGAGCTGCGGATCGACGTCGAGGGGCGCCGCGTCCTCGTCGGGGACCACGTGCTCACCGAGGGTGACACGATCACGCTCGACGGCACGACCGGCGACGTCTACGCAGGCGCGCTGCCGCTGGTGCCGCCCCAGGTCACGGACGACTTCCGCGCCGTGCTCGGCTGGGCCGACGACGTGCGGCGCCTCGGGGTGCGGGCCAACGCCGACACGGGCGAGGACGCGGCGAAGGCACGCGAGCTCGGCGCCGAGGGCATCGGCCTGTGCCGCACCGAGCACATGTTCATGGCGCCCGACCGGCTCCCCGTCGTGCGCGAGATGATCCTCGCCGAGACCGACGCCGCGCGCGGCGCCGCGCTCGACCGCCTGCTGCCCATGCAGCAGGCCGACTTCGAGGAGATCTTCGCCGCGATGTCCGGGCTGCCCGTGACGATCCGGCTGCTCGACCCGCCGCTGCACGAGTTCCTGCCCGACCTCGTCGAGCAGTCGCTCCTCGTGCAACGGCTCGAGGACGAGGTCGGCGACGCCGGCGCACCGCTGCACGGGACGGACGCCGTCTTCGAGGGCTGGGCCGCCGCGGCCGGTGGCGGGGAGACGACGGCGCGGCTCGCCCGGGCGCGCCGCCTCCTCGCGCAGGTGCGCCGGCTGAGCGAGATGAACCCCATGCTCGGCACGCGCGGCGTGCGGCTCGCGCTGCTGCACCCCCAGATCGCCGCGATGCAGGTGCGGGCGATCGCGCGCGCCGCGCTCGCCGCGCGCGCGGCCGGGCACGACCCGCGCGTGGAGATCATGGTGCCGCTCGTCGGGTTCTCGGAGGAGCTGCGCCGCATGCGCGAGGTCGTCGACGCGACGATGGCCGAGGAGCTCGCGGGCGCGGAGGTTCCGCTGCCGTACGCCGTCGGGACGATGATCGAGCTGCCGCGCGCGGCGCTCGTCGCGGACCGCATCGCCGAGCACGCGGAGTTCTTCTCGTTCGGCACGAACGACCTCACGCAGACGACGCTCGGCATCTCGCGCGACGACGCGGAGGGGTCGTTCCTCACCGCGTACCTCGAGGCGGGGGTCGTGGGCACGAACCCGTTCGCGACGATCGACCGTGACGGGGTCGGCGAGCTCGTGCACGTCGGCCTCGAGCGCGGGCGTCGCGTCCGACCGGGGCTGCACGCCGGGGTGTGCGGCGAGCACGGCGGCGACCCGGCGTCCGTCGCGCTGTTCGACGAGATCGGCCTGGACTACGTGTCGTGCTCGCCGTACCGCGTCCCGATCGCGCGGCTCGCGGCGGCACGCTCGACGCTCGACCGGCGCGACGGCGTGCGCACGACGCGCGACGCCTGACGCCTGCGGCGGCGGGAGCTGGTCGACGGCGCGCGGACCGGAGGCCCTCGGACCCTCGCCTTGTGGGCGCCGATCCCCTAGGATGCACTGGTCCAGACCACCTGTCTGCCGGAGGAACAACCATGGACCGTGCCGTCGTCGTCGCGATCACCGAAGGCCTTCACGCCCGCCCCGCCGCCCTGTTCGTCAAGGCGGCCGCCGCCCAGCCCACGCCCGTCCGCATCGCCAAGCCGGGCGGAGACCCCGTGGAAGCGGCGAGCATCCTCAGCGTCATGACGCTGGGCGTGGCCGCCGGGGACGAGGTCGTGCTCTCGACCGACGCCGACGGCGACGACGCGAGCGCGGCGATCGCCGCGCTCGCGACCTTCCTGGAGCAGACCGAGGTCGCCTGAGCACGGCGGGCCCGTCACTCAGTGCCAGTCGCTGATCTGCACGTCGCGCGGCGCGGGCGCGCCGGCGCCCGTCTCCGTGAGCGCCTTGAGGCTCAGGAGGTACGACGCCCACTTGGTGCTGCAGTGGTGCATGAACTCCACCGGCTCGGCCCAGCCGCGGTGACCGAACAGCACGATCGTCCAGTCGCCGTCCTGGCGCAGGTCCCACTCGACGGTGGTGCCGATCCACTCCTGAGGCCCGTCGACGACGCGCCACACGACCCGTTCCGACGGCCGCAGCTCGACGACCTCCATGTCGAACCCGCCGATCGGCGGGAACCGGAACGCGAGGACATCCCCGACCTCCTCGCCCCCCGTCGTGTCCTCGGTCCACCAGCCGGCAAGGCCGTCGACCGTCGTCAGCGCCCGGTACACCGCCTCCGGCGTCGACCCCTCGACGCCCGCCCTGTGCAAGATGTCCACCATCGCCGCTCTGCCGTCCGTCTTTTTGGTGCAATCAATTGGTTGCACATCATGCTAGACCGGCGAACGGATATGCGCAACCCTCAGGTTGCATATGGTGCCCGCGCGTTCGGGAGCGAGGTCGAGCGCGGGTCAGAGGCCCAGCTCCGCCAGGATCGGGAGTCGGGCCCGCACGGCCGCGCGAGCGGCGTCGGGCGTGGGCTGCTGGAGCGCGAGGAACGCGAGCTCCTCGCACTGCTCCGACGTCGTCGCGGCCAGCACCGCCGCGACGTCGGCGAGCGCGCGCGGCGTCATGGACAGCGACGTCACGCCGAGTCCCACGAGCACCGGCGCGAGCACCGGGTCGGCCGCGGCCTCGCCGCACACGCCGAGCGGGCGCCCGTTGAGCGCCGCGCCCGAGCCCGTCGCCCCGACGAGCGCGAGGACCGTCGGCTGCCACGCCGTCGAGAGCCGCGCGAGGTCGGAGACCTCGCGGTCGGCCGCCATCGTGTACTGCGTGAGGTCGTTCGTGCCGATGCTCGCGAACGACGCCTTGGCGAGCACCCAGCGCGCCCCGAGGGCCGCTGCGGGCACCTCGATCATGACGCCCGCGGTGCCGAGCCCGTGGTCGGCGCACAGCGCGACGAACGACTCCGCCTCGTCCGGCGTCGCGATCATCGGCGCCATGACCCACACGTCGGCCGACTCCGCCGCCGCCGCGCGCGCGATCGCCGTGAGCTGGCGGTCGAGCACCTCGGGGTGGCGCCGCGCGGTGCGCAGCCCGCGCACGCCGAGAGCCGGGTTGGGCTCGGCCTCGGGCGTGACGAACGGGAGCGGCTTGTCCGCGCCCGCGTCGAGCGTGCGGACCACGACCTTGCGGCCGGGGAACGCCGCGAGCACCTCGCGGTAGGCCGCGACCTGCTCGTCGATCGTCGGCTCGACCGTGCGGCCCAGGAAGCACACCTCGGTGCGGAAGAGCCCCACGCCCTCCGCCCCCGCGTCCGCGGCGGCCCGCGCGTCCTCCCCGTTCGCGACGTTGGCGAGGAGCTCGACGCGACGGCCGTCCGCCGTCCGCCCCTCCCCGTCGAGGCGGCGGCGCTCGCCCCGGGCGCCCCGCGCGGCGACGACGGCGGCCACGTCGTCCGCGGACGGGCCCCGCTCGACCGTGCCGAGCCCGCCGTCCACGAGCACCGTCTCGCCGTCGTGCAGCGTCAGCGCGTCCTCGACCGCCACGACGGCCGGGATGCCGAGGGCGCGCGCGAGGATCGCGGTGTGCGACGTCGGCCCGCCGCCCCGCGTCACGACCGCGAGGACGCGCTCGGGGTCGAGCTGCGCGGTGTCCGCGGGGGCGAGGTCGTCGGCGACGAGCACGAACGCGTGCCCGGGGTCGGGCACGCCCGGTGCGGGCAGGCCGAGCAGCGTCGCGACGATCCGGTCGCGCACGTCGCGCACGTCGCGCGCCCGCTCGGCCATGAGCCCGCCCAGCGCCTCGAGCTGCCCGACGACGACGCCCGCCGCATCCCACACGGCACGTGCCGGGGTGGAGCGCTGCTCGCGTACGCGCCCGACCGCGTCGCGCGCCAGGGCGGGGTCCGCCGCCATCGCGGCGGTCACGCCCAGCACCTCCGCCGCGGTGCCCTCGGCCCGCGCGGCGCGCGCCGTGAGGTCCTCCTGGACGGTCGTCACCGCCGCGAGGACCTGCGTCACCGCGAGGTCCACGTCGGCGTCCGTGCTGTCCGCGGCGAGCGGGGCGGGGTCGGGCTCGGGGACCGGGTCGGGCATCCGCACGACCGTCCCCGCCCCCCGCCCGGGGCTGACCGGCACGCCGGTCAGCCCCGGGTCGGAGACCCGCGCCGGTGCGCGCGTCACGTCGTCGGCGACGGTCACGCCGTGCCTCCGCCGCCCGAGCCGGTGCGGCTCGGGACGTCGGCCTCGGTCCCGGCGGCGGCGCTTTCGCCGCGCCCGGTCGCCGGGACGTCGGACGCCGGCGGGTCGACGACCACCGGGGCGTCGGCCGCACCCGCGGCTCCCGCCGCCTCGACAGCACCGTCCGTGTCGTCCTCACGGCCGGGGGTCCGCAGGTTCCAGCGCGTGATGACGAAGCGGAAGAGGAAGTAGTAGATCGCCGCGTACCCGAGCCCGATCGGGATGAGCAGGAGCGGCATCTCCGCGATCCGGAAGTTCAGCAGATAGTCGATCGCGCCCGCCGAGAACCCGAAGCCGTCGCGGATGCCGAGAGCGTTGACCAGGGCGAGCGACGTCCCCGTGAGGACCGCGTGGATGACGTACAGCGGGTAGGCCACGAACACGAACGCGAACTCGAGCGGCTCGGTGACGCCCGTGACGAACGAGACGAGCGCGGCGGAGCCCATGATGCCCGCGACGACCTTGCGCTGGGCCGGCTTGGCGGTGTGGACGATCGCGAGCGCCGCCGCCGGGAGGGCGAACATCATGATGGGGAAGAAGCCGGTGAGGAACGTTCCGGCGGTGGGGTCGCCCGCCAGGAAGCGGAAGATGTCTCCCTGCGCGACCGTGCCGTCGGGCGAGGTGTACTCACCGAACTGGAACCACGGCAGCGAGTTGAGCAGGTGGTGCAGCCCGATCGGCACGAGCAGGCGGTTGAGAGTGCCGAAGATGAACGCGCCCAAGATGGTCGAGCCCGTGACGAACCCGCCGATCTGGTCGTTGATCAGCCAGTCGAAGGCCGGGTAGATCAGGGCGCCGACCACGGCGATGAGGACCGACACACCCGCGGTGATGATGGGGACGAAGCGTCGCCCGCCGAAGAACGCGAGGTACGGGGGCAGCTTGATCCGGTAGTACTTCTGGTAGAGCAGCGCGGCCGTCAGACCGATGACGATGCCACCGAGCACGCCGTAGTTGATGAGCTCCTGCGCGTCCCCCTCGGCGGGCTTGCCGAGCACGTAGGGCGAGAGCGAGTCGCTGACGCCCTTGAAGACGAGGTAGCCGATGAGGGCCGCGAGGCCCGTCGTCCCGTCGGACTTCTTCGCGTACCCGACCGCGACGCCGAGGGCGAAGATGATCGGCAGGTTGGCGAACAGCGCGTTGCCGGCCGCCCCGAGCACGTCAGCGACGGGCTGCATCCAGGCGAAGGTGCCGGCCACGCCGTCGGCGCCGAGCATGTCGGGCTGGCCCAGGCGCAGCAGCAGCGCGGCGGCGGGGAGGGACGCGATGGGCAGCATGAGGGAGCGCCCGACGCGCTGGAGCTGCGCGAAGCCGGGCACCCCCTTCTTCGTCCTCGTCGGTTCGGCGACGGTGGTCATGTGTCGTTCTCCTCCTGGGTGGGCCTGGGGCGCAGGCCGGGATGCGTCGAGCGGCGGCTGTGGCGCGACGTCGTGCAGGGCGTCGTTGCCGGTCCCGGGGCACGACGAGAAGACCTGGGGTCGTCGTCCCCGAACACCCGGTCCAGGTTGTCTGGACCACTTGCAGGAAGAGTGGTCTAGACCTCATGATGTGTCAACCCCCGGAGGTGACCCGGGACACACGGACAGGTCCACGACCCGCGTCGCCGCAGGTCGGAAGGCGGACAATGCACCCGTGGAGATCGAGGCACCGACGCAGGGCCGTCCGCCCGGACAGGGCGCGGACGCGGACGAAGGACCAGGACGAGGACGAGGACGCGGCACGACGATGAGCAGGTCACGATCGCAGGCGAGCGAGCACAAGTACCTCACGGTGCGCGCCTACCTCGCCGACCTCGTGGCGAGCGAGCTCTCGGTCGGCGACGCGGTGCCGTCCGAGCGCAGCCTCACCGAGAAGTTCGGCGTCTCGCGCATGACCGTGCGCCAGGCGATCGACGCGCTCGTGACCGAGGGCGTCCTCGAGCGTGCGCAGGGCCGCGGGACGTTCGTCGCCCCGCCGCGCGCGGACTTCGAGATGCGCCTCACGACGTTCGGCGAGGAGGCGCGGCGCCGCGGCATGGAGCCGGGCACCGACGTGCTCGAGATCGGCACGGCGCCCGCCCCGGCGTCGGTCGCCGAGTCGCTCGGGCGCGCGACGGGCGACCCTATGCACCACGTGGTGCGCCTGCGCTCCGCCGACGGGTCGCCCATGAGCGTCGAGGAGGCGTGGATCCCCGTCGACCTCGCGCCCGACCTGCTCGACGACGGCGTCCCCGAGAGCCTCTACGGCGCCCTGCGCGAGCGCGGCCTGGCCCCCACGTGGGGCGAGGACACCATCACGGCGTCCGACGCGACCGTCCAGGAGCAGAAGCTCCTCGGGCTGCGCGCGTCGCGGGCGGTCATGCGCACCGTGCGCCGCACGTTCGCCGGCGACGCGCCGCTCATGTACTCCCGGTCGAGCTACCGCGGCGACCGGTACAGCGTGTTCGTCCCGCTGCGCGAAGCGCGCCCGACGCTCGTGCCGCGCACCACCGCGACCGACGCGGCGAGCACCCCCGACCCGACGCCCACCGACCACCTCGACCCCGTGCCAGTGCCGGCCCGGGCGACCGAAGGGAACGACCGATGACACAGTCCGACGCAGAGCGCGCCGCGACGATCCTCGCCGGGCTCGGCGGGGTGGCGAACATCGACGAGATCGACCCGTGCACCACACGGCTGAGATCGCTCGTCAAGGACCCCGCGCTCGTCGACGCCGCGCTCCTGCGGCGCGCCGGAGCGTTCGGCGTCATGGTCAACGGCCGGGTCGTCCAGGTCGTCGTCGGCCCGCAGGTCGACACGATCGCGTCCGACCTCGCCGACCTCATGTGAGGACTCGCCACGACCGCAGCACCACCGTCGTCGCACCACCCCTGGCGACGGCGTCCCGACCCCGCGCGCCCCGCGCACCCCGACCGGCACGGCAGCCGGCCGGGACACCTGACCCGGCCCCGGCCGGACCCGGAACCACGAGGAGCACCCGTGAGCAAGGCAGAGCAGATTCTCCGAGGCCTCGGCGGCGACGCGAACGTCGTCGACCTGGAGGCGTGCATCACGCGCCTGCGCGTCGAGGTCGAGGACCCGGCGCTCGTCGACGACGCGACCCTGACCGCCGCCGGGGCGATCGCCGTGGTGCGGTCGGGCGCCGCGATCCAGGTCATCGTCGGCCCCGAGGCCGACAACATCGCCTCCGACATCGAGGACCTGCGCTGATGGCCGCGCCGCTCACGGTGCTCGTGCCCGTCACGGGCACGGTGATCGACGTCTCCGACGTCGACGACCCCGTCTTCTCGGCGGGCCTCGTCGGGCCGGGTCTCGCCGTCGAGCCCGACGACGCGCAGGGCGGCGAGGCCGTCGCGCCCATCACGGGCACGGTCGTCAAGCTGCACCCGCACGCGTTCGTCGTCCAGCACGACGACGGCCGCGCCGTCCTCGTCCACCTCGGCATCAACACCGTCCAGCTCGGCGGCGAGGGCTTCACGACGCACGTCGCACAGGGCGACCACGTCCAGCGCGGCACGGTGCTCGTCACCTGGGACCCGAAGGCCGTGCGCGCCGGCGGCCGGTCGGCGGTGTGCCCGGTCGTCGCGCTCGAGGCGGCGCCCGACGACGTGACCTCGCTCGCCGAGGTCGGTGCGTGGGCCGCCCACGGCGAGGAGCTGCTCACCTGGGGCTGACGCCCGGTGCCGAACCCGGGGTTGTCGGCCAGCCCGGGGCCGAACCCACCGATATCCCCGGGTTCGGCCGGATCCGGAGCGCCGAGCCCGGGCTCGGCGCACCTCGGTCGGCGGTCAGCCTCGGAGCGGGAGCGTGAGGGACGGGACGTCGCACGGCTCGCCACGGTCCACCACGCGGACCGGCACGCCCCAGTCCTGCTGCGCCAGATGGCACGCCGGGAAGACGTCGGGGTCGGGCTCGCCGTCGGGGCCGAGCGGGACGACGTCGCACGACGCCGCCCGCGCGGTCACGTGCAGCACGCCCTCGCGGACCTCGGGGTTGATGACGAGGTCGCGTCCGAGCTCGACGCCCGTCCCGTCCCCGGACAGCAGCAGCTCGGGCGGCGTCGCGCTCACCCGCAGCTCCGTCGACGGGCCGAACCGGTCGTCGAGCTTCTGCCCCGGCGCCGGGACGAACGGGACGTCGAGCCACAGCGGCCCGGCCTCGATGTCGGTGATGGGGCGCTGCGTGCGGTGCGCGCCGCCGTCGAGCACCTCGCCCGCGAGCGAGGCAGGCAGCGCGACGCGCGTGAGCCGGTGCGCCGCGGACTCGACCACCAGGAGGTGGACCTGCGGCTCACCGTCCGGCCCCTCGCCCACCTGCACGACGACGCCGCTCGGCTCCGCGAGACCGGTCGCCAGGGTCGTGACCTCGCCGGCGAGGCGGGTCCCGGAGGTGTCGTCGCCGACGCTCCCGGCATCACCGGCCGCGGGCGCGAACCGGCGCAGCGCGCCGTCGTAGGTGTCGGCGACCACGACGCTCCCGTCCGGCAGCGTCGCGACGCCGAGCGGGTGCTGCATCAGCGCCTGCTCGGCCGGGCCGTCGCGGTGGCCGAAGTCGAACAGTCCCTGGCCCACGGCGGTCCGGACCTCGACGCCCCCGCCGGGCACCGTGGTCACGCGACGCAGCGCCGACGTCTCCGAGTCCGCGACCCAGATCGCCCGGTCCGCACCGACGGCCAGCCCGGACGGCTGCGCGAACCACGCGGAGACGCCCGGCCCGTCCTCCAGGCCCTCGTTCATCGTCCCGGCGAGGTGAATCATCGAGCCCTGCTCGCCGTCGAACGCCCACAGCGTGTGGTTGCCCGCCATCGCGACGACGAACGCCGCGAGGTCCTGCGACCAGGCCACGTCCCAGGGTGACGAGAGGCGCACGTCGAGCGGCGCGTACTGCCCGCCCGCCTCGGCCGGACCGTGGCCTGTGACGTCGGCGCCCCGTCGGCCCTCCCGCAGCACGACGTTCTCGACCCCGCCGACCATGAACTGCTCACCCGTGCCCGCGATGGTCGTCACGTGCCCGTCGGCGAGGCGCACGCCGCGCAGGACGTGGTTGGCCGTGTCCGCGACGACGACGTCGTACTCGAGCCACGACCGCAGCTCGACCGGGACGAGGCACAGCCCGTTGGGCTCGGCGAACCGCGCGTCGTCGGGGCCGCCGTCGGCGAGGCCGCGCTCGCCGGACCCGATGCGCCGGACGAGCGTCTCGCCGTCGGGCAGCAGCTCGGCGAGCGAGTGGTGCCCCGCGTCCGCGACGAGGAGGTTGCCGCCGGGCAGCTCGATCGCCTTCGCGGGGAAGCGCAGCGTGCCCGACGACGGCGCGGGCGGCACGTACGGGCCGTCGCCCCGGTGCAGCGTGCCCTTCGCGTCGTGCTCCGCGACGAGCTCCTCGACGAGGGCGGCGATCGCGGACGCGTGGCCCTCCCCCGCCATCTGCGCGACGACGTAGCCCTCGGGGTCGATGACGACGAGCGTCGGCCAGGCGCGCGCGGCGTACGCGGACCACGTGACGAGCTCGGGGTCGTCCACGACGGGGTGGTGCACCTCGTAGCGCTCGACCGCGGCCGCGAGCGCCGCCGGGTCCGCCTCGTGCTCGAACTTGGGCGAGTGCACGCCCACGATGACCAGCACGTCGCGGTGCGCCTCCTCGAGCTCGCGCAGCTCGTCGAGGACGTGCAGGCAGTTGACGCAGCAGAAGGTCCAGAAGTCGAGCACCACGACCTTTCCGCGCAGGTCGGCGAGGGTCACGTCCCGGCCGCCGGTGTTGAGCCAGCCGCGGCCGACCAGCTCGGACGCGCGGACGCGGGGAAGTCGATCGGTGGTCACGCTCCCCATTGTCGCGCGACCTCCGACCCTTGACCCTCATACCCCTGGTGGGTATATTCGCCATCGTTCGATACCCCGCCGGGGTATCCGGGACGAGGAGGAGCGCGATGAGCATCGTCGAGATCGAGTACCAGGTGACCGGCATGACGTGCGGGCACTGCGAGACGTCGGTGCGCGAGGAGGTCGAGCAGGTGCCCGGCGTCACCGCGATCGACGTCAGCGCCACCACCGGTCGGCTCGTCGTCACGGCCGACCAGCCCCTCGACGACTCCGCGGTCGTGGCCGCGGTCGACGAGGCCGGGTACCAGGCGGTGCGGGTCCCATGAGAGCCCCCGCCCGCATCGGGCTGTACGCCGCAGGGCTCGGCGTCGTGTTCGTCGCCTCCGCCGCGATCGCCGGGGCCGTCGTCCCGGAGGACGCCGTGCCGGACCCTGCCGCCTCGCACGCCCCGGAGCATGCCGCCGAGGAGCAGCGCACACCGGCCGGTGACCCCGAGCCGGAGAGCACGAGAGGAGCGGCCACGACGCGCGGACTGTCCCTGGAGCAGGACGGCTACACGCTCGGCGAGATCGAGGCACCGGGGGCGGTGGGCGAGGCCGGAGAGCTGGCGTTCACCGTCACCGGCCCCTCCGGGGAACCCGTCACGGAGTTCGACGTCGCGCACGAGCAGCGCCTGCACCTCATCGTCGTGCGCTCCGACGGCGCGCACTTCCGGCACGTCCACCCCGCGATGGACGCGGACGGGCGCTGGTCGCTGCCCTGGGCCTGGGACGCCGCCGGGACCTACCGCGTCTACGCGGACGCCGCGCCCAGCGCGGGCGACGCCGTCACCCTGACCCGCACGGTCGACGTCGCGGGCGGGCTCGACCCGGTCCGCGACGCCGAGGTCTCCACCACGGCGTCGGTCGACGGGTACGACGTCGCGCTCGACGGGCAGCTCGTGGCCGGGACGGCCTCCCGGCTGACCGTCGAGATCACGCGCGACGGCCGGCCCGTCACGACGCTCGAGCCCTACCTCGGCGCCTACGGGCACCTCGTCGCGCTGCGCGACGGCGACCTCGCCTACCTGCACGCACACCCTGAGGGCGACGAGCCGGAGGCGGGCCAGGTCTCCGGCCCGACCGTGTCGTTCGGCGTCGAGGCGCCCACGCCGGGCCGCTACCTGCTGTACCTCGACTTCCAGGTGGAGGGCCAGGTGCGCACCGCGGCGTTCGTCGTCGAGGCGACGGCCGACGGCGCTCCTGCCCCCGCGTCGGACGACGCCCCCGCCGCCGGTCACGACCCGGCGACGCACGACCACTGACCACGCCCGCACCCCCGGCAGCGCGCTGCCGGGCCGGAAGGAGGACCTCATGACGGCACCGGCCGCCCCGTCACCGGGGACGTTCGTCGAGCTCGAGATCGGCGGGATGACGTGCGCCTCGTGCGCCATGCGGATCGAGAAGAAGCTCAACAGGCTCGAGGGCGTCACCGCGACCGTGAACTACGCGACGGAGAGGGCGAAGGTCACCGTCCCGGACGGCGTCGACGCCGCCACGCTCATCGCCGAGGTCGAGAAGACCGGGTACACCGCCCAGCTCCCGCGCGTCGAGGACCCCGACGTCCCGGCAGCGGACGAGGCGGACGACGCCGAGCCCGAGCTCACGGCGCTGCGGCAGCGCCTCGTCGGGGCCGTGGTGCTCTCCGTGCCGGTCGTCGCGATGGCGATGGTCCCCGCGCTCCAGTTCACGTACTGGCAGTGGGCCAGCCTCGCGCTCGCCGCGCCCGTCGTGGTGTGGGCGGCCTGGCCCTTCCACCGCGCCGCGTGGACCAACCTGCGCCACGGCGCGGCGACGATGGACACCCTCATCTCCGTGGGGACCGGCGCCGCGTTCCTGTGGTCCCTCTACGCGCTGTTCCTCGGCACCGCGGGCGAGCCGGGCATGACGCACCCGTTCACACTGTCCGTCGCGCCCACCGACGGCGCCGGGAACATCTACCTGGAGGTCGCGGCCGGGGTCACGACCTTCATCCTCGCCGGCCGCTACTTCGAGAAGCGGTCCAAGCGGCAGGCCGGCGCCGCGCTGCGGGCTCTGCTCGAGCTCGGCGCCAAGGACGTGGCGGTGCTGCGCGACGGCGCCGAGACCCGCATCCCGATCTCGGAGCTCGCGGTGGGCGACGAGTTCGTCGTGCGCCCCGGCGAGAAGATCGCCACGGACGGCACGGTCGTCGCGGGCACCTCCGCCGTCGACGCCTCGATGCTCACGGGCGAGTCCGTGCCCGTCGAGGTGGGCGAGGGCGACGCCGTGACGGGCGCGACCGTCAACGCGGGCGGGCGGCTCGTCGTGCGCGCCACGCGCGTCGGCGGCGACACGCAGCTCGCACAGATGGCCCGGCTCGTCGAGGACGCCCAGTCCGGCAAGGCCCAGGTCCAGCGGCTCGCCGACCGCGTCTCCGCGGTCTTCGTCCCGATCGCCATCGCGATCGCCGTCGGCACCCTGGGCGCCTGGCTCGGAGCGGGTGCGCCCGCCTCCGCGGCCTTCACCGCCGCCGTCGCGGTGCTCATCATCGCGTGCCCGTGCGCCCTCGGCCTCGCCACCCCGACGGCGCTGCTCGTCGGGACGGGGCGCGGTGCGCAGATGGGCGTCCTCATCAAGGGACCCGAGGTGCTGGAGTCCACCCGGACCGTGGACACCGTCGTGCTCGACAAGACCGGGACCGTGACGACGGGCGTCATGACGCTGACCGACGTCGTCACCGGCACCGGGGTCGACCGCGCCGAGCTCCTGCGTCTCGCCGGGGCGCTCGAGGACGCGTCCGAGCACCCGGTCGCCCGGGCGATCGCCCGGGGCGCCACGCAGGAGGTGGGCCCGCTCCCGGTGCCCGCGGAGTTCAGCAACGTCGAGGGCAAGGGCGTGCAGGGTGTCGTGGACGGGCACGCCGTCCTCGTCGGCCGCGAGTCGCTCCTCGCCGAGTGGGCGCAGCACCTCCCGCGCGAGCTCGCCGACGCCAAGGCGCGCGCCGAGGAGCAGGGCGGCACGGCCGTCGTCGTCGGCTGGGACGGGCGCGCCCGCGGGATCCTCGTGGTGGCCGACGCGGTCAAGCCCACGAGCGCCGAGGCGATCCGCCGGCTCCGCGCGCTCGGCCTCACCCCGGTGCTCCTCACCGGGGACAACGCGACCGTCGCGCGCCGGATCGCGGCCGAGGTCGGCATCGACGAGGTGATCGCCGAGGTCATGCCCCGGGACAAGGTCGACGTCGTGTCCCGGCTCCAGGCCGAGGGCAAGGTCGTCGCGATGGTCGGCGACGGCGTGAACGACGCCGCGGCCCTCGCCCAGGCGGACCTGGGGCTGGCCATGGGGACGGGCACGGACGTCGCGATCGAGGCCGCCGACATCACGCTCGTGCGGGGCGACCTGCGCTCCGCGGCCGACGCGATCCGCCTCGCGCGGCGGACGCTCGGCACCATCAGGGTGAACCTGTTCTGGGCCTTCGCCTACAACGTCGCCGCGATCCCGCTCGCCGCGCTCGGCCTGCTCAACCCCATGCTCGCGGGCGCCGCGATGGCGTTCTCCAGCGTCTTCGTCGTGGGCAACAGCCTGCGGCTGCGGTCGTTCTCCAGCCGGGCCACGAGCCCGGACCCGACGACCACCATCTCGACGACGCCGACCGTGGAGCTCGCCGGCGTCTGACCGCAGCCGGTCCGGACCTCCCGTGCCCGGTGCTGCACCTGCTGGTGCGGTGCCGGGCACGCCCCGTGCGTGCGGCTCACGCGCGCGAGGCGCTCACCTGGCCGACGACGCGCACCTCGACCTCGACGCCGTCGACGGTCTCGGGGACGTCGACCTCGTCAGAGGTGACGTTGACGCGCAGCAGCCAGTCGTCGACGGCCTCCTGCGCCCGCAGACCGCGCACGGGCGCGCCCGACACGTCGGCGCGCGCGATCCCGACGCCGGTCACGCCGTCGAGGCCCGCCAGCTCGTCGCGGAGCGCAGCCTTGGCCTCGCGGGCTCGTTCGAGGGTCGCCACGGCGAACCACCTCCCGACCTCATTGTGCGCCCGTCGGGGCGTTCGCGGCAGGGCCAGGAGTCCTTGCCGGGCGCCGTCAGCCGAGCAGCGTCGCGCCGAGCCGCTCCAGCACGGTCCCGATCGGGTTGCAGTACGTGAGCCCGGTGCCGTTCGCACCGCCCGTCTCCGACCCCGCGAACAGCAGCCCGAGCGCGACGCCGTCCTCCCGGTACACGAGCGACCCCGAGTCGCCGCCGCGGGAGAACGGCCCGTCGCCCGTCGACTCGACCTCGATCTGGTCGTCGAACCGCAGCGCGCCGAGGCCGTCGCCGTACCCCACCACGACGTCGTCGAGCTCGATGGCCGTGACGCGGCCCGCCGTGACCCCGGTGGTCCTGCCGGACTTGCCGACCGCCTCGCCACCCAGCGCGACGGCCGTCTCCGTGATGCGACCGACGGGGTACTCCGGGTCCACGGTCGGGTCGTCGAGGAGCGCGACGGCGGCGTCGACGGTCTGCGTGACGCCGGCCTCCAGCGGGACGAGCGCGGCGAGGGCCCCGACACGGTCGTCGGGCGCGCTGCCACCGTCGGCGGGACCGGGCTGCACGACGACGTCCCCGACCCGGGCGGAGGGCGAACCCGCGAGCACGTGCCAGTTCGAGAGCGCGTAGACCGACGTGGCATCCGCGCCCGCCACGGGCGGCTCGGCGATGCGCACGAACGCGCCGAGCGTCCCGGCGGTGACGTCCACGTTCGCGATCGAGACGCCCGGGCGCAGCGGTCGCACCCGGCCGGTCTCGCCGGTCGCGTAGGCCGTGACGACCGGAGGCCGCAGGCCTGGCCCGCTCACGCCACCACCATCCCGACCTGCGCCGACGAGCGGGCGGATCCGGCCCGTGCGTCGCACGTCGACCGTGTCCCCCGCCTCCGAGGCGACCTTCCGCGCGATGCTGCGCGCGGTCGGCACGCCCAGACGGTACCGGACCGCGATGGCGTACCCGCCGTCGTCGTGCGGGGCGAGGCCGATCGCGAGGGTGGGCGCGCGCACGACCTCCGCGGCGTCGGGCACGTCACGCGCCTCGATCGCCGAGTCCGATCGGCCCGACAGACCCGACCGCTCCGCGAGCTCGCGCGCGTAGTCCGCGAGCTGCGACTTGATCTCCCGTGCCTTCTGCTGGTCCATCGGTGCACCGTCCCCTCGCCCGACGGACGGCTCCCGCCGTCCGCGTCCTGCCGAGCGAGTCTGACGGCAGCCGCCCACACCCGCACCGCGCCACGCCGAAAGGTGCGTATCCGCCCCAAGATGGCAAGCACCCGGGGCGGATACGCACTTCTCGGCGCACAGCGGGCGGTCAGGCCCGGAGCAGCTGCTCCACCCGGACCGACCGGCGGCGGGCGACGACGAGGGTCGTCACCGCCACCGACGCGAGGCCCCACAGCACGAGCGCGACGGCGTCGCCCGCCCCTCCGGCCGCCCCCGGGTCGATGATCGACGTGAGCACGCGGAGCGCCGAGCCCACGGGCAGGACGTCGCGCAGGCCCGTGAGCGCGGCCGGGACGGTCGCGACGATTCCCGTCGCGACGAGCAGCACCGCGACGAGCAGGCTGATGGCCCGCCCCACGTTCCCGAGGAGCGCGGCGAGCGCCTGGTTGAGCGCGACGAAGACCACCGACGCGAGCGCCCCGACCGCGAGCAGACCGATCCAGCCGCCCATGCTCGCCCCCTCGACCGCGGCGAGGACGCCGCCGACCACGAGGCCGGTCGCGGCGGCGATCCCCGCCGGCAGCGCCAGCGCGGCCAGTGCGAGCCGCCCCGCGGTCCGCGTGGACCCGATGAGCTTCGCGGGTACGGGCGGGAACGCGACGAAGATCGCGAGCGCACCGAGCCACAGGGCGAGGACGGCGAACAGCGGGCCGGTCGACCCGGTGCCGAGGTCGTCGACACCCGGAGCGGCCACCGGGTCCGCGACGACCGCGGAGAGGTTCTCGCGCTCGGCGTCCGTGTAGGTGGGAATCTGCTCCGTCGCGTCGCCGAGTCCCTGGGCCAGCTCGGTCGTCCCGTCCGCGAGCTGCCCGACGCCGCCCGCGAGGTCGCCCGCGCCCGTCGCCAGGTCCTGGGTCCCGGTCGCGAGCTGGTCGGCCCCCGTCCCGAGCGCCCCGACCCCCGTGGCGAGCCCGTCCGCCCCCGTCGAGAGGTCGCCCGCCCCACCCGCGAGCTGCGCGGCGCCGTCGGCCACCTGGTCGGCGCCGGTCGCCAGCCGCCCGAGCCCCGTCGAGAGGTCGCGCGCTCCCCCGGCGACGCCCGTCGCGCCCGTGGCGGTCTGCGCCGCACCGCTCGCGAGCCGGTCCGCGCCCTGCGCGGCCTGGTCGACCCCGGCCGCGAGGGCGTAGAGCCCGGTGGGCCCGTCCGCGCCCGACGGCGCCCCGGCCAGGGCGGCGTTGCCCGCCGCGACCTCGGCCGCGCCGACCGCGAGCGGCCGCAGTGCGGCGAGCTGCTGGTCGAGCGCCACGCAGGCGGGCGACGTCGGGTCGGCCGCGCACCCCGCCTGGACCTTCTGCTGCTCGATCCCGGCGACGACCTGCGCGAGGCCGCCGGCGACGTCTCGTGACCCCGTCGCGAGCCGGGTCCCGAGCGCCGGGAGCGACGTGGACCCTCCGCCGGGGAGGGGGACGGCCGAGATCGAGGCGTCGAGCGTGCCGAGCCCGCTCGCCAGGTCGGACGCGCCACCCGAGACGCCCGCGACGCCGTCGGCCAGACCCTGGGCGCCGGACGCGAGCGAGCCCGCGCCGGACGCGGACTGCGCGACGCCGTCCGCGACCTGCCGCGACCCGGTGGCGACGCCCTGCGCCCCGGTCGCGAGGTCGCCCGCGCCGGACGCGAGCTGGTCCGCACCCGAGCCGAGCTCGCCGACCCCGGACGCGAGCGCCCCGGCCCCGGTCGCGAGCTCGCCCGCGCCGGACGCGAGCTGCGTCGCCCCGTCGCTCGCCTGGGACGCGCCGTCGGCGAGCTGGTCGGCGCCGTCCGCGGCCTCGCCGAGCTGCTCGTTCAGGGTCGTGAAGCCGACGAGCACGCCGTCCACGTAGTTCTCGGTGAGCGTCGTGCCGAGCACGGAGGTCGCCGTGGTCGTGACGATGCGCGCGAGCGCCTCGTCCACGACCCGCCCGCCGGGCGCCGTCTCGACGGTCAGCGTGGCCTGGGTCGCGTCGGACGCGTCGCCGCTGAACGACGTGGCCGCCGCGGAGAAGTCCTCCGGGATCGTCACGACGGCCGAGTAGGTGCCGTCGGCGAGCCCGGACGCGGCGTCGTCGGCGTCGGTGATGACCCAGTCGTAGTTCGTCGTGCCGGGGTCGGGCTGCACGGCGACCGGTCCGGTGTCCGTCGAGGCGGCACCCCCGCTCACGAGCCCGGCCGTGAGCTGACGTCCCAGCGGGACGGTCTGGCCGTCGACCTCGACGGGCTCGTCGAGGTTGACGATCGCCGCCTGCACCGTGTCGAGCCGTTCTTGCGGGTTCCACAGCGCCCACAGCAGCAGGCCCAGCACCGCGAGGGGCAGCACGACGGCGGCGACGACGGTCCAGAGGCGTCGCGCGTCGAGCCGGGTCCTGGCGCCGGCGGGCGACGGTGCGTCCGGAGTGGTCGGGTCGGCCTGTGCCGTGTCGGGCGGGAAGACGCTCATGCGGGCACCTCCTCGGTGCGCGGGCCGACGACGGACGCCAGGTCGGTCGGGGCCGGCACCGTGCGGGCGGGGTCGGGGGCGTGCAGGTCGAGCACGTGCGTCCCCGGTGGGGCGAGATCGGTCGGCGCGGGTCCGACAGCGCCGAGGACGACCGCCGTGCCGCGCGCGGCCGCCCGGGCGAGCACCGCGGACAGCGCGGCGCGCTCGGCGGGGGACGTGACGGCGTCCGTCCCGACCACGGCGAGCAGCCGCGGGTCCTCGCGCAGCAGCGCCGCGACGCTCGCCGCCGCCGGCACGCGGTGCGCGGCGGGCGCGGGCGCGTCGCCCGGCAGCGCCGCGACGTCGGCCGCGAGGTCGACGAGCGCGACCCGGCGGCGCACGCTCAGCGCGCGCTCCGGCAGGACGAGGCCCGTCACCTTGAGCGCGCCGGCGGCCGGCCTGAGCCGTCCCGCGAGCGCCAGCACGACCCCTGACACCGCCGCGGGCGACGTCCCGTGCACGACGAGCGACCCGCCGTCGGGCACACGCACCGTGACCGGTTCCGCGAGGGGGCCTTCCGCCCCGGCGACCACGAGGTCGTGCGCCACGACGGCGTCCGTGCTGCCGGGCTCCGGCCAGTCCGCGAGCGCGAGCTCCTTGGACAGCCCTTCGCCCTCGACGTCGAACGACGGCAGCACCCGGTCGAGCCAGCGCGGCATCCACCACGCCTTGTCGCCGAGCATCGCGAGCACCGCCGGCACGAGGGTCATGCGCACGACGAACGCGTCGACGAGGACGCCGACCGCGAGCCCGAGCGCGATCGGTTTGAGGCTCATGTCGCCCTCGGGCACGAACGCCACGAACACGGCGAACATGATGATCGCCGCCGCGGTCACGACCTTGGCCGATGCCTGGAACCCCGTGAAGATCGACCGTCGCGCCTGGCCCGAGTGGACGTAGTCCTCGCGGATGCGCGCCACGAGGAACACCTCGTAGTCCATCGCGAGGCCGAACAGCACGCCCATCAGCACGATCGGCATGAACGAGATGACCGGGCCGAGCCGCGTGACGTGGAGCGCGTCGGCGAGGAACCCGTGCTCGAACACGAGCGTCACGACGCCGAACGCCGCGCCCACCGAGAACAGGTAGCCGAGCGTCGCCTTGATCGGCACCGCGATCGACCGGAACACCATCGTCAGCAGCACGAGCGACAGGCCCACGACGACGAACGCGAACGGCAGCAGCGCCGCACCCAGCTTCGCGGACACGTCGATCCCGACCGCCGTGAACCCCGTGACCGCGAGGTCCACGCCGTACTCGTCGAGGAAGTGGTCGTGCTGCGCGCGGATCTCCGTGACGAGGTCCTTGGTCTCCTCCGAGTCCGGCGCGCCCGTCGGGACGACCTGCACGATGCCCGTGTCCGCCGTGAGGTTGGGTGTCGCGAGCGGGACGTCCGCCACGCCCGGCAGGTCCGCGATCTCGTCGCCCAGGTCGTTCATGAGCCCGACCGGGTCCGTCGACGTGACGATCGTCCCGGTGACGATGAGCGGCCCGTTGAAGCCGGGCCCGAAGTGCTCCGACACCAGGTCGTACGTGACGCGCGCCTGGTTGTCCTCGGGCAGCGTCCCCGCGTCGGGCAGCGCGAGCTGCAGGTCCCGCGCCGGCAGCGTCAGCAGCACGATCGCCGCGACGACCAGCCCGATCGTCAGCAGCGGGATCCGCGTGACGGTCCGCACCCACCCGGCGAAGAACCGGTTGCGGTGCTCGACGGTGCCCGTGGCCGGGTTCGTGGTCGCGGCCGGGTCCGCGGCGGCTGACTCCTCCCCCGCCGTCGCCGACCCGGGAGCCGGGACCGCGGCACGCCGACGACCGCGCCCCCGGTGGCGACGCGGAGCCTTGGGGCGCAACCGTTCGCCCGCGAACCCCAGCATGGCGGGCAGCAGCGTGATCGAGACGAGGACCGCGAGGCCGACGCCGACGGCGGCGGCGACGCCCATGACGGTGAGGAACGGGATGCCGGCGACGCCGAGGCCCACGAGCGCGATCATCACGGTGAGGCCGGCGAAGATGACGGCGGAGCCCGCCGTCGCGACGGAGCGGGCGGCGGCTTCCTCGACGCTCAGACCGCCGGCGAGCTCGTCGCGGTGCCGGGACACGATGAACAGCGCGTAGTCGATGCCGACGGCGAGGCCGAGCATGACGGCGAGCATCGGGGTCGTGGAGTTGATCTGCGCGACGGCGGTCGCGGCGAACAGCAGGCCCATGCTCACGCCGACACCGACCACGGCGTTGAGGAGCGGCAACCCGGCGGCGACGAACGAGCCGAAGGTGAGGACGAGCACGACGAGCGCGACGAGGAGGCCGAGGGCCTCGGTGACGGTGAGCGTGGGGAACTCGGTGCTGAAGAGCTGCCCGCCGAGCGCGGCCTGCGCGCCGTCGGGCAGGGCCGCGGCGAGGTCGTCGACGACGTCGCCGAGCGCGTCCTTCGTGGCGTCCGTGACCTCGCTCTGGCCCTCGTCGAGCTGGATGGTCATGAGCGTCGCGACGTCGTCGTCGCTGATCGACGCGGTCATGGTGTCGTCGTAGGGCGAGGTGACGGCGGCGACGCCGTCGACCGCGCCGAGGGCGGTGACCGCGTCCTCGACGGGCCCGCGGACGGCGTCGTCCTCGATGGTCGAGCCGTCGGGCGCGACCACGACGACCTGGGCGGACGCTCCGCTGACCTGCGGGAATGTCGCAGCGAGGCGGTCGAGCGCCGCCTGGGACTCGGTGCCGGGGATGGTCACCTCGTCGTCGAGACCCTGGCCGACGAGTCCGGCGAGCGCGCCCGCGAGGACGAGGATCCCGATCCACGCGGCGAGGACGAGCCGGCGCGCCCCGACCGCCCAGCGGCCGAGCGAGTACAGCGCTGAGGACACGAGCGGCCTCCCGGGGAGAGTGCAGACGGATTTCAGGATACGCCGCTGTATCCGATGCGCGACCGTATCGGATACACTCGTGTATCGCAAGGCCGCCCGTGCGGGTGGTGCCGTCCGACAGTGGGAGCATGTGCGGCGTGACCACCGACCTCGACCCGACCCGAGTCGACCGCGGCACCGAGAGCGAGACCCCGCTGTCCCCCCGCCGCGAGCGCACCCGCGAGCGCCTGCTCGACGCCGCCTACGGGCTGTTCGCCGAGCACGGCATCAACGGCACGTCGATCGAGGCGGTGTGCGAGGCCGCGGGCTTCACGCGCGGGGCCTTCTACTCGAACTTCGAGACCAAGGAGTCGCTGTTCCTCGCCCTCAGCGAGCGCGAGATCCGGATGAGGATGCGGAGCCTCGAGGCGGCCGTCGAGCACCTGCCCGAGGACCCGGTGCGCGACGGCGTCATCGCGCCCGAGGCGATCGCCACGATCGTCGCGGCCGTCATGGACGACCCGCGGGACGAGCGCCGCTGGTGCCTGATGAACGCCGAGCTCGAGCTGCTGGCGCTTCGCGACCCGCAGGTCGCCGCGCGGTTCGCGGACCAGGAGGAGTCCTTCCGGGCGGAGCTCGCGGACATCCTCACGCGCGTGCTCACGAGCGTCGGGATGCGCTTCGCGATCGATGCCGCGGGAGCCACGCGCGTGCTCATCAGCGCCTACACGTGCGCGGCAAGGGATGCGTTCCTCGGCCCCGCCGGCGACGACGCGGTGCGGCGCGCGCAGGCCGCGGACTGGCTGCCTGCGCTCGTCGGGCGGCTCGTCGAGCCGGACCCCGACGCGGCCTGACGCGGCGCCTCGCGACGAGACACGTCGCGACGCGACCCTGTGGGTGGCGCACGTCACACTGGCCGCATGACACTCACCTTCAGCGGCGCCGTCGTCGACTGCGCCGACCCCGCCGTCGTGGCGGACTTCTGGCAGGCCGCGCTCGGCTGGACGGGGCGCGAGACCGGACCGCACGGCGAGGCCGTGCTCTACCCGCGCGACGGCGAGACGGTGCTCGGCCCGCCGAGCCTCGTCTTCCAGCGGGTCCCCGAGGGCAAGGCGGTCAAGAACCGCGTGCACCTGGACTTCTCCTCGTCCGCCCAGGCGGCCGACGTCGCGCGGCTCGAGGGGCTCGGCGCGCGCCGAGTCGACGTCGGGCAGGGCGAGGCGGACACGTTCGTCGTCATGGCCGACGTCGAGGGCAACGAGTTCTGCGTGCTGCGCGGGGACTGACCCCGGCGGCGGTGTCACGCCCACCGTCCCTCCTCGGTCGAACGGTTATCAGGACGCCCCGTGGCGGCTCGCCCGGTGCGTCCGCCGACCGACGGAGGAGAGAGAGCCATGCCCGAGAACCCGCTCGTCGTGCTGCTGCACGGCGCGTTCGCCGAGTCCGCGAGCTGGTCGGGCGTGATCGCCCGGCTCCGCGCGCACGACGTCGACACGCTCGCGCTCGCGAACCCCCTGCGCAGCGTCGTGACCGACGCGCAGTACCTGCGCGACGCCGTCGGCGACCTCGGGCGCCCGCTCGTGCTCGTCGGCCACTCCTACGGCGGCATGGTCGTCACGGAGGCCGCGGCCGAGGGACTGGGGGACGTCGTCGGCCTCGTCTACGTGGCCGCGTTCGCCCCCGACACGGGCGAGAGCGCGGTCGACCTCGCGGGCCGGTTCCCCGGCAGCACGCTCGCCGGCGCGCTGGAGAGCACGTCGCTCGTCGACGACGTCGACGACCTGTGGATCCGTCCCGACGCGTACCACGCGCAGTTCGCCGCGGACCTCCCGGAGGAGGACGCCTACGTCGCCGCCCGGACGCAGCGCCCCGTCACGGACGTCGCGCTGAACCAGATGCTGCTCGCCGGCACACCTGCATGGAAGGCCGTGCCGTCCTGGTTCGTGTTCGGCTCCGAGGACCGCAACATCCCGGTCGCCGCGCACCGCTGGATGGCGGAGCGCGCCGCGGCGCGCGGCGTGGACGAGGTGGAGGGTGCGTCGCACGCCGTCGCGGTCTCCGCGCCGGACCGGGTCGCCCGCACGGTGCTCGCCGCCGTCGCCGCGCCTCGCACCGCTGCCGCCTGACGGCGACCCGGAGAGCGAGGAGACGACCATGATCACCACCACCGCGCTCGGACCGGTCTCGACGGTCGACGCCGGTCCGCTCACCGTCGGGTACGTGGAGGCGGGCGACCCCGCCGGACCGCCCGCGGTGCTCCTGCACGGCTACCCGTACGACGTGCACAGCTACGTCGACGTGGTCCCGCTGCTCGCCGCCGAGGGGCTACGCGTGATCGTCCCGTACCTGCGAGGGCACGGCCCGACGACGTTCCGCGACCCGGGCGCGATGCGCTCCGGCCAGCAGGGCGCCCTGGGCTCCGACCTGCTCGCGCTCCTCGACGCGCTCGACCTCCGCTCCCCCGTGCTCGCCGGGTACGACTGGGGCGGGCGCGCCGCGTGCGTCGTCGCGGCGCTCTGGCCGGAGCGCGTCCGCGGCCTGGTCTCGGTCAACGGCTACCTCGTCCAGGACGTCGCCGCCGCGCAGACGCCGATCCGGCCCGACCTCGAGGCCGGGTTCTGGTACTTCTGGTACTTCTCGACCGAGCGCGGCCGGCGAGGGCTCGCGCAGCACCGGGCCGAGATCGCGCGCGTCATCTGGACCCGGAACTCACCCGAGCGGTCGTTCACCGACGCCGAGCTCGCGCGCGCCGCCGAGGCCTTCGACAACCCCGCCTACGTCGACGTCGTCATCCACTCCTACCGCCACCGGCTCGGTCTCGCGCCGGGTGACCCCGCCTACGAGGACGTCGAGCGACGCCTCGCGGCGCTGCCCCGGATCGACGTCCCGACGATCACCCTCGACGGGCTCGCCGACGGCAACTTCCCCGCGACGGACGGGTCGGCGACGGCGCGGTTCTTCGCCGGACCGCGCGAGCACCGCCAGGTGCCGCACGCGGGTCACGACCTGCCCGCCGAGGCCCCCGAGGCGTTCGCGCGGGCCGTCCTCGACCTGGTGCGGCGCCCGGCCGACGGCTGACGCGCGTCAAGCCGTGTCGGGGTCGTACACCGCCGTCGCGCCCACGGGCGGCTCCCCGACGTCCGCGACCGGACGGGGCGCGTACGTCTCTGCGGTGAGGTCGGCGCGCTCGACGCGCTCGAGCCGGAACCAGCGGATCGCCTCGCGCGACCGGCACCACGCGACGAGGTACCAGCGCCCGTCGGTGTGGGCGAGCAGCACGGGCTCGACCCGGCGCGACGACGTCGCGCCCCGGCCGTCCCGGTAGCGGATCGCGAGCACGCGCGACCCGGCGAGCGCCTGCTCGACGGCGCGCAGCACCCCGAGGTGCGACCGGGCACGCCCGACGACGTCCCCACCCGTTGCGGCGGGGGCGTCCGGCGACGCGTCCGGGGCGTCGTGGCGGACCCACACCCGCGCGGCCAGCGCCTCGGCCCACTCGCGGTCGCCGGCCGCGAGCGCGTCCCAGACCTTCCCGCGCGCTGCGAGCGCGTCGACCGCGAACGGGCTGCCGGGCGGGAGCGTCGCGAGCGCGACCGCGACGGCGACCGCCTGACCGGGCGTGAAGTTGACCGGCGGCAGCGACGCGCTCGGGTCGAGCACGTAGCCACCACCGGGACCGGCCTGGGCCCAGATCGTCAGACCGGCCTGCTGCAGCGCGGCCACGTCGCGCTTGATCGTCCGTTCGCTCACCTCGAGCGCCGCCGCGAGGCGGGGACCCGTCGTCCCGGTCCGCCCCGCCCGCCGCAGCTCCTCCGCGATCGCGTAGAGACGTTCCGTCCTGTTCACCGGACGATGGTGACAGACAGGTGTCACCGATGCCTTGCGAAGGTGGGTGCATGAGCACCCACGACACGACCGAGCAGCCCCTCCACGTCGTCCTCGTCCCCGGCTTCTGGCTGGGCGCCTGGGCGTGGGACGACGTCGTCCCCCACCTCGAGGCCGCCGGCCTCGTCCCGCACGCCGTGACCCTCCCCGGCCTGGACGCCGGTGCGACCGCGCAGGACCGCGCCCAGGTCACGCGCGAGGACCACGTGGACGCGGTCGCGCGGCTCGTCGACGGGCTCGACGGACGGGTCGCGCTCGTCGGCCACAGCGGTGGCGGGCCGGTCGTGCAGCAGGTCGCCGACCGTGACCCGGCCCGGATCGAGCGGATCGTCTACGTCGACACCGGCCCCCTCGTCGACGGCGCCGCGCTCTCGCCCGACCTCCCGGCCGATGCCGCCGAGGTCCCGCTGCCCGACTGGGAGACGCTGGCCGAGGACGGGTCGAGCCTCGACGGCCTGGACGACGCGGCGCTCGCGCGGTTCCGCGAGCGTGCGGTGCCGACGCCCGGCCCGGTCGCACGCGGCACGGTGCACCTGACGAACCCGGCTCGCCTGGACGTCCCCGCGACCGTGATCTGCTCGTCGATCCCGTCGTCCGTGCTCGCCGAGCTCGCGCACCCCGGCCCTCCCCTGCACACCGAGCTGGGCGAGCTCACGGACCTCACGTACGTCGACCTGCCCACCGGGCACTGGCCGATGCTCTCGCGCCCGCGCGACCTCGCGGCCGCGCTGGTCGACGCGGTCTCCTGACGCACGGCTCCTCGGTGCACGTGGTGCCGGTCGCGCGAGGACGGCGCGTGCGACCGGCATCACACGTTCTCCGGAAAAAAGTCACCGAACTCGCGTCACGGACGACGACTTGTGCCGTCTTGTCCGGTGGAAGCGGTCATCAGGCCGCCGGAAGATCGACCGACGACGAGACGGACCATGCACGACACCCTGCCCTCCGCCCCCTCGCGCACCGAGGTGCGCACGGCCCTGCTCTGGGCCCTCGAGCACGACCGCGACGCCCTGCTGGAGCACCGCGAGACGACCCAGCACTGCGCGTGGGCCGCGGCCCGGGGTGCGGCCGACCGGCGCCTCGTGCGCCGCTGGCGCGCGGCGTTCGCCCCGCTCCCGTCCACCGTCGCCTGACGCGAGACCCCCGGACCTGGATCCCCGGGCCGCATCCGTACGCGGGCCTGCGGGCGAACCCCGGACGAGAGGGCACGTCCGCCCCCTCGGGAGGAGGTCGCCATGTTCGCGTCGCTCGCTGCCGGATCCGGCGGGACGATCGGCGTCACGGGGATCGGGAACGGCATGTCGCAGTGGTTCCTGATCTTCGGTGCGCTCATCATCACCGCGATCCTCGTCGGCTCGATCTACGAGCTCGGCAAGGCCGTGCACGACCGGCACGTCCACCAGCGCCGCCCGGTGCACCGCTGACGCCCGCCTGACCACGGCCGCCCACGGCCCGGCCCCGGAGCGCGCGACCTCGCGTCCCACGACGCGGCGTCCGACACTGGGAGAAGGACGACGAGGGCCGGTGACGCGATGGTCGGGACCGTGGCACGTGTCCCCCGCGCCGAGCAGGGCGCGAGGCGGGACGAGCGCGCGCCCGGCGGTCCGGACGGCACAGGTGACGGCGGCGCCGTGCTCGACCTTCCCGCCGCGTACTCCCGCTGGGCCCCGCTCGTCCGCGCCGTCGTCGCGCGGCGCCTGGGCGACCCGGCCGACGCCGACGACGCGACGCAGCTCGTCTTCCTCGCCGCGTGGCGCTCGCGCGACCGGTTCGACCCCGCGCGCGGCGACCTGCCCGTCTGGCTGCTGGGCATCGCGCGCCACGTGGCCACCGACCTCCTGCGGGCGCGGGCGCGCGACGCCCGGCGACGCGAGGCAGCGTCGCGACCACGGCTCGCGACGACCGTCCCCGACCCGGCCGACGACGTCGCCGCCCGGGTCGACCTCGAGGACGCGCTGCGCCGTCTGGCCCCCGAGCGACGCCGGGTGGTGCGGCTCGTGTACGCCCAGGGGCGCACCCACGCCCAGGTCGCGGCCGAGACCGGCCTTCCGCTCGGCACGGTGAAGAGCCACGCGCGCCGCGGCCTGGCCCAGCTCCGCGCCCACCCGTGACCCGCCGACCGCGGGGGAACCCCGTGCTCAGCCGAGCGTCGTCGGCAGCGCCGCGTCGCCCTCGCCCGGCGTGGCCCCGAGGACGTGCTCCGCGAGGAACGCGAGCACCACCTGGTACCAGACCTTCGCGTGCTGCGGCTGGAGGATCCAGTGGTTCTCGTCCGGGTAGAACAGGAACCGGTGCGCCGTCTCCCCGTCGGCCCCGGCGGGCAGGCCCGACGACCGGAGCAGCTCGTACCAGAGCCGCAGCCCCTCGCCGATCGGTACCCGGTAGTCCTTGTCGCCGTGGATGACGAGCATCGGCGTGACGATGTCGCCCACGAACCGGTGCGGGCTGTTCTCGAGCGCCATCTCCGGCGTCATCTCGCGCGCCCAGTAGTACGCGTGGTCCGTCGTCGGTCCGAACTGGTCGAGCGCCCACAGGCTCGCGTGCGTGACGATCGCGCGGAAGCGGTCGGTGTGCCCCGCGACCCAGTTCGCCATGTACCCGCCGAACGACCCGCCCATCGCGGCCGTGCGGGTCGCGTCGACCTCGGGGCGCGCCTCCACCGCGTCGGTGATCGCGAGCAGGTCGGTGTACGGGGCCTTGCCCCACGAGCCCCAGCCGCGCTGCACGAAGTCCTGGCCGTACCCCGTCGACAGCGCCGGGTCCGGCAGCAGCACCGCGTACCCGCGCGCGACCATCAGCCACGGGTTCCAGCGCCAGCTCCACGCGTTCCACGACCCGAGCGGGCCGCCGTGGATCCACAGGAGCAGCGGCGCGGGGTTCTCCGCGGACGCGCCGTGCGGCAGCGCGAGCCAGCCGCGCACGCGCACGTCGTCCGACGCGGCGGTCTCGACGTCGACGAGCATGCCCGGAAGGTCGGGCGTCGCGACCGGGCCGCGCAGCGGCGTCGCGGGCACGGGCGTGCGGCTGCCCGCCGCTCCGGAGCCGAGGAACGCCCCGAGGTCGATGCGGACCGGGTGCGACGGCTCCAGGTAGCTCGTGCGCAGCGCGTAGGCCGTCCGGCCGTCGGGCGCGACCTGCACGTCCGTGAACACCGCGTCGTCGCTCGTCACGCGCTCGGCCGTGCCGTTCTCCGTCGCGCCGTCCGGCGAGAAGGCGACGAGGAAGACCGGCCTCCGGCCGTCGTCGTCGGCCGTGACGAGCAGCCCCGAGCCGTCGGGGAGCCAGCGCAGCGACGTCGGCCAACGGTCCCAGTGCGGCACGAGCGTGCGCGGGGTCGCGTGGTTCTCGGCGCGCGTCGTCGCCGAGTCGTCGTGCACCACGGGGAAGCCCGGGGCGGGCACACCCGCCGGCCCGTCCGGCGCGTGCAGCGGCACGACGGCGAGGCTCTCCTCCGGCGCCTGGTGCGGCGTCGAGATGGTCTCCCGCACGAACGCGACCCAGGCGCCGTCGGGCGAGATGCGGGGCCAGTGCGCCTCCGCGCTCGGCTCGTCGACGAGCGTGCGGCGCGCGCCCGTCGCCGTGTCGATCGCGACGAGCGTGCTGCGCACCTGCGGCCCGGGACCGGCCACCTGCCACGTGGTGACGAGGGTCGTGCCGTCGCCGGATAGGTCGGCGGAGTGGTCGTGCAGCGCGCGGCCCGGCGCGGCCCCGTGCGCGGCGTCGCGGGTCACGTCACGCAGGTCGAGGAGCCGGGGGTCCTGGGCCGGGTCGGCGCTGTCGCCGGGCTCGGTGCCGGACGTCCCGGCCGGGTCCGGGAGCGGGTGCGCCAGCTCGTCGACGAGGGTCGTGAGGTCGCCGACGAACCGGTGCGCCTCGTCCGGGCCGCGGTCGTGGTCCCACTGGCGCACGGGGTACGCACTGTGGAGGATCGCCGCGACCTTGGCGTCCTTGCGCGCAGACCGGAGCTCGGCGTCGTGCACGAGGTCGCGGGCGCTCGGGAGCACCGACGCCGCGACCGACACGACGGGCGCGTCCGTCGCCGCGAGCGGGCCGCTGACGCCCGCGGGCGCCGTCGCGACGACGCGCGCCTCGCCGCCCGTCGCCGGGAGCAGCCACAGCGCGGCCTTCGGGTCGTCGTCGGACCCGCCGTCCGGGTCGGGCCGGGCCGAGGTGAACAGGACGTCTCCCGCCCCGGTGAACGTCGCGCTCGACTCCCCCGTGGTGCTGCGCGTGAGCCGACGTGCCGGGGCCTCCCCCGCCGGGTCGACCTCCCACAGCGCGGTCCGGTATCCCGTGCGCTTCGGGTCGAGCGTCTGCACGGTCGTGACCAGCCGCACCCCGTCGGGCGAGAGCGCGAGCCCACCGACCCGCGGGATCGCGAAATAGTGATCGAGGTTGTGGAACGGGGTCTCGGAGGGTTCGGAGGTACCGGGAGCGCCAGCGTCGTTACTCACCCCTACGTCCTATCACGGCGAAGACCCACGCTCGCCCCCGACCCCGACCCCGCACCGTGGCCGAACACGACATGAGGGTCGTTATGCAGTCCATAGCGACCCTCGTGTCGTGTTCGACGGCGGGTGATGTCGTGCTCGGGTGAGGTGTCGGCGCACGTCGGTGACCAGACGGCCCGGGCGCGGCGACCCTGGGGACGTGACGTCTCGTCCGGTGAACCGCAGCAGGTCCACGGCCCCGCACGCGACGAGGTCGTTCTGGCGGGCCCGGTCCCGCAGGAGCGCAGCCGGCTCGCTGTGGACGTCGACGCCGTCCAGCTCGGCGATCAGCCACCGACCGCCGGGCAGCCGCCAGCCGAGGTCGCCGCGCCCCAGGAACCGACCGTCGTCGACCACCTCTACCTGAAGGTCGTCGGGCGCGATGCCGGAATCCGTGCAGTCGAGCCGTGCGAACGTCTCGAGCGGAGACTCGGCGCGGCCGTCGGACTGCCCCCACCAGGTGTGCGTCCGCGCGACGCCGCGCCGACCGCGCGCGAGGTCGTGCGCGTGCGCGAGCCCCTCGGCGCTCAGGAGCCCGCGGTGCCGTGCGCTGTCCATCGCGGCGACGGCGCGCATCCTGCCCATCTCCGGCACGGCCTGCGCAAGCGCCCAGTCCGGCGTCGCGACCCACCTGCCCTCGACCTGCGTGACGGTCATGCCGTCGTCGAACTGCCGCAGCACGATGCCGTCACGGGCCCGCCCGGCGCACGCCCCGGGGAGCGTCACCTCGGGCCTCACGTCCGTGCGTACACCCTCCACCCCGAGGAGCACCAGCGCACACGGCCCGACCGCGATCGCGTCCGGACCGTAGGCGAGCAGCCCGAGCCAGGCGGCCCGGCGCCGCAGGTGATCGTGGCGGCGCGGGCCGTCCCGACCACCGAGCGGCGTGGGGATCGTGTCGAGGACCGCGTGGGTGACCCGGCACCAGCGGCCCTGACCCACGAGGCGGGAACGGCGGTGCGAGCCGACGCCGTGCGCGTCGCACTGCTGCGCGGAGAGCAGACCCTCCTGTGCGCCGGCGAGGGCGAGGAGCTCGGGCGGGACGGCGGTCACGGTGCGCATGCACCGATCAGAGCAGGTCGGGCGGGCCGGCCGCAGCGACCACCGTGGCACCTGTGGACGGGACAGCACAAACCGCGGCCTGTGCACGGCCAGCATGCGGGCAAGCCCGCCCCCCCCCCCCCCCCCCCCCCCCCCCCCCCCCCCCCCCCCC
>NZ_BJNZ01000015.1 GCF_006539945.1 Cellulosimicrobium cellulans
GCGATGCGCCCGCTCGACGCGACCGGCCGCGGTCCGGCGGGTCCGCGCCAGCCCACCGTCGCGCCGGGGTCCGGGACCGTGCCCGCGCCCGGGCCACGCCGTCCGGTGCCCGTCCGTCCCTCGGCGCCCGGGTCGCCGGCGACGGTCGGGCAGGTCCCGCCGGCACCGGCAGGGTCGCGCGGCGTCGTCGTGCCGAGCGCGGCACCGTCGCGCTCCGTGGGCCTCCAGCCGGTCCTCGCCGGGGCGGGGGCGGGGCTCCTCGCCGTCGCGACGGTCGTCTTCGTCTTCTTCACCTTCGCCGACGACCTCGCCCTGCGCGCCCTCGTGACCGGGGTCGTCACGGTGCTCACGGTCGGGGCCGCGGTGCTCCTGCGGTCGCGCGGCCTGCGTTCGTCCGCCGAGGCGGTCGCGGCGCTCGCCGTCGTGCTCGCGATCGTGGACGTGGAGCTCGCGCTGAGCGCAGGGGGGCTCGACCCGGTCGGCACCACGGTGGCGCGCGCGTCGCTGCTCGCCGTGGTCGTCATGGGCCTCGGCGTGGTCGGGGACCGGGCGCGGGTCCGGGCCTGGGTGACGAGCGCCGTCGTGCTCGGGCCGCTCGTCCCGCTCCTCGCGGCGCCCGCGGCGGGGGCGCCCTGGGGCTGGGCGGTCGCCCTCCTCGCGACGGCGTGCCTCACGGCCCTCGCCGCGCCTGTGGCGGCGCGCTCCGGCGCGCGGGTCGGCAGCACCCTGCGGGGCGAGCAGGCGCTGCTCGGCGTCGTGCGCACGGTCGCGCTGCCCCTCGCCGTGGTCGTCGGGCTCACCGTCACCACCGCCCCCGGCCTGCCGACGGGCTCCGGGTCCGCGCTCGTCGCGCTCGGCGCGGCGCTCGCGGCCACGCTCCTGCGCGTCGCGACCCGGGAGCGGCGCTGGTACGCGATCGGCGGCGCGACGGCGGTCCTCGCGGGGGCGCTGCTCGGGACCGGGGGCGACGTCGCCTGGCTGGGCCTGGTCCCCGCGCTCGCCGCCGCCACGTGGCTCCTCGTCCTGGTGCTCACCTCGCCGCGCGTCGTGTCCGGGGTGCTCGGCTCCCCGGTCCCGGCCGTCGGGCGGTCGGACGCACTCCTCGGCGGCGCGCTCGTCGCCCTCGTCGGTGCCGGGCCCGCGCTGGCCGTCGCGGGGGTGCGCGCGGCCGAGGTCCTCGTGACCGGCACCGCCGGGACCGCCGCGACGCTCGACGACGCGCCGCTCGGCGTCGGCGTCCTGTCCGCCGGGCTGTGGGGCGAGGGCGTCCGCGGCGGCACCCCCGGCGCCGTGCTGCTCGACGGGACGATCGTCGGCCTGCTGTCCGCGCTGGTCGTCCTCCTCGTCGCCGCACGGCTCTCGCTGCGCACGCCGGTCCCCGTGCCCTTCCCGCCCCACGCCGGGGCGCGCCGGCTCGGCGCCGCGCCGGTCGTGCGGACCGGGCGCGCGCTCGGTCCGTGGGTGCTGCTCGTGCTCGTCGTCGCGCTCGTGCTGGACCCCCGGCTCGCGGGCGTCACCTCCCTCGCGCTGCTCGCGCTCCTCGCCGCGCTGCTCGTCGTCGCGACCGCCCGGCCCGTCGCGACCGGTGCTCCCGAGGGCGGCGCCGCGCCGGGCGCGCTCGTCCGGGCCGTCCGGCGCGGGCTCGGTCATGCCCTGCGCCCGGCCGTCCGGCGGCTCCCGGGCCCGCGCGCGGCGGTCCGGCGCGGCGTCGTCCCCGTCGGACGGGCCGAGGCGCGCGTCTGGTACGCGGCCGCCGTCGTCGGCACGATCGTCTCCGTGCTGCTCCTCGTGGCCGGGTCGTGGGTGACGCGCCCGACCGTGACGGCCGGCGCGGTGGTCGTCGGCGGGCTCCTGCTCGCGGCCAGGGCCGCCGCGCCGCGCGGTCTGCACGCCCCGCTCCTCGGCACCGCCTACGGCTACGCGCTGCTCGTGCTCGGCGTCACGCTCGCGTGGAGCGGCGCCGGGACGGTCGCGGTCCTGTGCGCGGTCTCCGGGGTCGCCTCGCTCGCCGCGCTCGCGGTGACGCTCGTCCCGCGCATCGACCGGGACTCGTGGTGGGCGGTGCTCGGCGTGACGGCGGTCCCGTTCGGGCTCGGCGTCCTCACCGTCGTCGACGAGCGCAGCTGGTGGTCCGTCGGGGCGTGCGTCGCGATGCTCGCGCTGGAGGTCGTGCTCGTCGGCTCGCGCCGTCCCGGGTCGGTCACCGCGCTGCGCGTGCTCGCCGCCGCCCTCGTCCTGCCGACGGCGGCCGTCGCCGTCGTGAGCGCGGGCGCCCTCGTCCTTCCGGGCAGCGGGTCGCCCGTCGTGCTGCCGGTCGTCGCGCTGCTCGTGGCGACGGCGCTCGCCGCGGCCCGCCCGGTCACGGCCCGGATCCACCTGGCCGCCGGGCGCGTCGCGGTCGAGGCGAGCGCCGCGCTCACCGGGGCGATCGCCGTCGGGCTCGCGTTCGGGCGCCCCGCCGCCGGGCCCACGGTCGCGGTCGCCGTCCTCCTCCTGCTCGCCGTGGGCGCGGGGCTCGCCGCGCGCGACCGGGACCGGCGCGCGGAGTGGTGGCTCGCCGCCGCCCTGGGGACCGCCGCGCTGTGGACGGCGCTCGCCGCCGCGGACGTCGGCCTCGTCGAGGCGTACACCGCGCCGCCCGCGCTCGCGGCCCTCGTCACGGGGGCGCTGCTCGCCCGCCGGTCGGGCCGCTGGTGGGAGCTCGCGAGCGCCGGCCTGGTGCTGCTCGTCGTGCCGTCCGTGCTCGCCCTGGGCGCGGCGCCCGGGGCCGGCGACGTCCGGGCGCCGCTCCTCGTCGCGACCGGGGCCGTGGCCGTCCTCGCAGCGGTCCTGCTGGGTCGCGGGGCCGGAGAGGGCGCGTGGCGCCGTGCCGCGGCCCTGCGGCTCGCGGGCGCCGGGGTGCTCGCCGCGGCCGGCGGGACCGTCGAGTCGCTCCACGTGGCGCACGCGTCGGGCGGGGGAGCCGTGTTCGTGCTCGGGTTCGTGTGGGCGCTCGCCGCGGGCGGGGTCGCGCTCGGGGCTGGGCGCGTCGGGGCGGGGGTGGCTCCGCGGGGCCGGGGCGCCGCCGTCGCGCGACGCTGGGCCGTGGCACCGGCCGCTGCCCTCGTCGTGGTCGGGACCGTCGCGAACGTCCGGCCGGTGTGGGGCGTCATCGCGACGGTGTGGCTCGTCGAGGTGACCCTGCTCGCGCTCCTCGTGGTCGGGGTGCGGCGCGCGGTCCGCGGCCGGCTCGACCTCCCGCCCGCGTGGTTCACGTGGTCGCTCGCGCTCGTCGCCGCGATCGGCGCCTGGTGGCCGCGCGAGCTGCGCGTCGAGGTCTTCTCGCTCCCGCTGGGCGCAGGCCTGCTCGTCGCGGGGTACCTCGCGCTCGCGGCCGGCACGACGGCGGTGCCTGGCACGGCGGGCGGCGACCCGGGTGCCGTGGCCGGTCCGGGCGGCCCGGGTGGCAGCCACGCCGCCCCGGCCCCGGTCGGAGCCCCGGTGCGCGCGACGCCGACGCTGGCCGGGTGGCCCGTCGGGTTCGTCGGGTCGTGGCGGACGCTCGCCCCGGGCCTCCTCGCGCTGCTCGGCCCGTCGGTCCTCGCGACGTACACCGACGCACGCACGTGGCGCGCGGTCCTGGTCATCGTGCTCGCGCTGGCCGCGGTGCTCGTCGGGACGCGCACGCACCTCGCGGCGCCGTTCCTGCTGGGCGTCGCGGTGCTCCCGGTCGAGATCCTCGTCGTGTTCGTGTCCCAGCTCGGCACGCGCATCTCCGCGGGCCCGTGGATGCTCACGCTCGCCGCGGCGGGCGGGCTGCTGCTCATCATCGCGACGTACTACGAGCGCCGGATCGCCGCGTACGACGGCGCCGCGGCCTACGTGCGCGACCTGCGCTGACACCGCCCACGCCCGGGATCCGCACGGCCTGGCTGTCGTCGGACCGACAGCGGGGCGACGGTCGCGCCCCGCGGCGAACCGCGTCGTCCCTCGACGCGGGACGCCGCGTCAGGCACTGCGACGCTGCTGCTCGATGAGCGGGCGCAGTCGGTAGGGGATGAGCTCGCCCATCGAGAGCGAGGTCTCCGTGCGCTCGACGCCGTCGATCGCGAGGATCGCGGCGTCGATGCGGAACAGGTGGTCGGTGTCGCGGCACGCGACGGTGACGCGCAGGTCGGCCGTCCCGCTGCGCCCGAACGCCTGGACGACCTCGGGGATGCGTGCCACGTCGTCGACGATCCGGGCGAGCTCCTTCTGGCGCACCTGGACCTCGACGAACGCCGTGAGCGGGTGCCCGAGCACGTGCGGGTCGATCCGCCGGTCGAGGTCGAGGAACGCACCCTCGGCCTCGAGCCGGGCGAGGCGCGCCGCCACGGTGTTGCGCGAGAGCCGGAGGCGGTCGGCGAGCGCGACGATCGTCGCCCGCGGGTCGTCGGCGAGGGCGAGCAGGAGGTCGAGGTCGACAGCGTCGGCGCTGTGCATGGTGCTCACCCTAACCGAGTGACGGCGGTCACACTGCACAGCGCGTCGGAGGTCGGTGGAGCCATGTGCGCGCCAGGGGTTACGTTCGCCCTACCTCGGTCCTCGACGGAGAGGACCGGCTCCCCGAGGTGAGGTGGCGACGATGCCCAGCGAACCTGCGGTGCGGACCGGACCGACGGCGGCGACCCCGCCCAAGGCGCAGAACGGTCACCGGGCGGCAACCCCGCGCGACGCACGAGCAGACCGGAAGAACGAGGCGCACGGCGTGCGCAAGGACGTGCGCGAGGACGGGCGTGCCGACGTGCGCGCGGACGTGCCGCGGCAGGACCCGGGGGACGGCGCGTCGGCGCCGACCCTGCGCGTGCTGACCGAGGACGGCACGCGCCTCCCGGAGCCCGAGCTGGACCGCTGGCTCGCGGACGTCGATCTCACGGCACCCGACGCCGCCGCGCGCGAGACCGCCCGGACGACGCTCCTGCGGCTCTTCGAGGACATGGTCGTGGCGCGGCGCATCGACGCCGAGGCGACCGCCCTCCAGCGGCAGGGCGAGCTCGCGCTGTGGCCCCCGCTGCTCGGCCAGGAGGCCGCCCAGGTCGGTTCGGCGCGCGCGCTGCGCGACGACGACTTCGTCTTCTCCTCCTACCGCGAGCACGCGGTCGCGCGCGTGCGCGGCGCCGGGCTCGTCGACCTCGTGCGCGTGTGGCGCGGCGTCGCGGTCTCCGGGTGGGACCCGTACGCGATCGGGATGGCGTCGCCGCAGGTCATCATCGGCGCCCAGGCGCTGCACGCGACCGGCTGGGCGATGGGCGTGCAGCTCGACGTCGACGCCGGCCGGGTCGACGCGTCCGCCGGGCTCCCCGTGGGGGTCGCGTACTTCGGCGACGGCGCGATGAGCCAGGGCGACGTCAACGAGGCGTTCGTGTTCGCGTCCACGTACCGCTCGCCGGTCGTCTTCTTCTGCCAGAACAACCAGTGGGCCATCTCCGAGCCGGTCGCGCTCCAGTCGCGCGTCCCGCTCGCCGAGCGCGCCCGCGGGTTCGGCATGCCGGGAGTGCGCGTGGACGGCAACGACGTGCTCGCCGTGCTCGCCGTGACGCGCGCGGCGCTCGACCGCGCACGGCACGACGGCGGCCCGACGCTGATCGAGGCCGTCACCTACCGCATGGGCCCGCACACCACGGCCGACGACCCCAAGCGCTACCGCGACGCGGCCGAGGTCGAGGAGTGGACCGGGCGCGACCCGCTCGCGCGCTTCGAGGCGTACCTGCGCTCCGCCGGCGTGCTCGACGACGCGGAGGCGGCGCGGGTGCGGGGCGTCGCCGACGCCGCGGCGGCCGAGCTGCGCGCCGGGTGCGTCGCGCTCGCCGACCCGCCGCCGCTGTCGCTCTTCGACCACGTCTACGCCGAGCCGCACCACGCGCTGGAGCGCGAGCGCGCGGAGTACGCGCACTACCTCGAGTCGTTCGGCGACGGCGAGGGCGGGGACGACGGCGCGGGCGGGCCGGGCGCCACGGGCGACCGGGCGGCGTCGGGCACCGGGACGACCGCGACGGGGGTGGCGCGATGAGCACCCTCACCGTGGCGAAGGCGCTCGGCGCAGGGCTGCGCCGCGCGATGTCCGACGACGACCGCGTGGTCGTCATGGGAGAGGACGTCGGCCGGCTCGGCGGCGTCTACCGCGTGACCGACGGGCTCCAGGCGGAGTTCGGGCCGCGGCGCGTGCTCGACACCCCGCTCGCGGAGTCCGGGATCATCGGGACGGCCGTCGGGCTCGCGTACCGCGGGTACCGGCCGGTGTGCGAGATCCAGTTCGACGGCTTCGTGTTCGTCGCGTTCGACCAGATCCTGTCCCAGCTCGCCAAGATGCACGCGCGCACCGGCGGGAAGGTGCGCCTGCCCATCACGATCCGCATCCCCGTCGGCGGCGGGATCGGCGCGGCCGAGCACCACTCGGAGTCGCCGGAGGCGCTGTTCGCGCACACGGCCGGGCTGCGCGTGGTGTCGGTCGCGAACCCCCAGGACGCGTACACCGTGCTCCGTCAGGCGGTCGCGTGCGACGACCCGGTGATCTTCTTCGAGCCCAAGCGCCGGTACCACCTCAAGGGCGAGGTCGACCTCGACCCGGTCGACCCGCTGCCCATGGACCGGGCGCGCGTGGTCCGGGAGGGGCACGACGTCACGCTCGTCACCTGGGGCGGGCTCGTCGGGACCGCGCTCGACGCCGCCGTCGCCGCGTCGGACGACGGCGTGTCCGTCGAGGTGATCGACCTGCGGTCGCTCTCGCCCATCGACCACGACACCGTCGCCGCGTCCGTCCGCAAGACCGGGCGCGTCGTCGTGACGCACGAGGCGCCGCGGCAGGCCGGGCTCGGGGCGGAGATCGCCGCGACCGTGACCGACCGCTGCTTCGAGTACCTCGAGGCCGCGCCCGTACGCGTCACGGGTCACGGCATGCCGTACCCGCCCGCCAAGCTCGAGGGCCACTACCTGCCGGACCTCGACCGCATCCTCGACGGCGTCGACCGCGTGCTGGGGCGGGTCGAGCCGTTCGTGCCACGCGCGGTGCCCGACGCCGGTGGGCTCGTGGGGGCCGCCGGCTCGGCCGGGCCGGTCCGCACCGCCGAGGCGGTGGCCCGATGATGACGATGCGCGAGTTCCGGCTCCCCGACCTCGGCGAGGGCCTCACCGAGTCCGACATCGTGAGCTGGCACGTCCACGCGGGCGACCACGTCGAGCTCAACCAGGTCATCGCCGAGGTCGAGACGGCCAAGGCCCTCGTCGACCTCCCGTCCCCGTACGCCGGCGTCATCGCGTCGCTGCACGCGGAGGAGGGCCAGACCGTCACGGTCGGCGACCCCTTGGTGACGTTCGAGATCGACGACGACACCCCCGCCCCCCAGGGCGCCGAACCCGGGGTCGCGGGGCACCCGAAGCCCACGGTCGCGTCGAACCCCGGGCTCGGCGACGAGCGGGTCCCCGGAGAGCCCGGTGTCGCGGACGAGCCCGAGCCGAACCTCGTCGGGTACGGTGCTCGGCCGGACCGCGTCGGTCGCCCGACGCGCCGGCCCCGCCGGTCCGCAGGCGGTGCCGAACCCGGGGTTTCGCGCCACGACGCGCCCGCAGTGGCCGCAAACCCCGGGTTCGGCAGCGAGCCGGTGACCAGGAACGCCGGGTTCGACGCCGCGACGTCGACCGGCGCTCGTGGTCGCACCGTCCGTGGCGAGCGGCCGCGGTCGACGCCGCCTGTGCGGGCGCTCGCGAAGAAGCTCGGCGTGCGCATCGACCGTGTGGAGGGTTCGGGCGCGGACGGTCTCATCACACGCGAGGACGTCCTCGCGGCGGTGAGCTGCCACCGCGACGTCGTGCGGCAGCCGCGCGACGTGCACGGCACGCTCGCCGCGACGGCCGCCACCCCGTCGTCTCCCGCCTCGGCGGGCGCCGGTCCCGACGCGCGGACGGGTCTCGAACCCGAGGTCGTGCCGGTGCGCGGGGTGCGCAAGCACACCGCCGCGGCGATGGTGTCGAGCGCGTTCACCGCGCCCCACGCGACGGTGTTCCTCACGGTCGACGTGACGCGCAGCGTCGAGCTCCTGGAGCGGCTGCGGACCCACCGCCTCGCGCGCGGAGCGCGGATCACCGTGCTGGCGCTCGCGGCCCGCGCGCTGTGCCTCGCGCTGCCGCGCCACCCTGCGCTCAACAGCGCGTGGCACGACCTCCCGGACGGCTCCGCGGAGATCGCGCGGCACCGGCGGGTGCACCTGGGCATCGCGGTCGCGACAGACCGGGGACTCGTCGTGCCGCACGTGCCCGACGCGCAGGACCTCGACCTGCCCGACCTCGCCGCCGCGCTCTCCGAGCTCACGGTCACGGCTCGCGACGGCCGGACGACGCCCGAGCGCCTCACCGGGGGGACGATCTCGATCACCAACGTCGGGGTGTTCGGCGTCGACGCGGGCACGCCGATCCTCGTGCCGGGCGAGGCGGCGATCCTCGGCCTGGGTGCGGTGCGGCGTCGGCCCTGGGAGCACGACGGCGAGGTCGCGCTGCGCGACGTCGTCACCCTGAGCCTGTCGTTCGACCATCGCGTGGTCGACGGCGAGCAGGGCGCGCGCTTCCTCGCCGACCTCGGCGCGCTGCTCGAGGACCCGGCGCTCGCGCTCCTCGCACCAACGTCCGGTCGAACCGGGGGTTTCGCGTCACCTGAACCTGGACGTGACGTGCAGACCCGGGTTCGGCAGGGAGGGGTGACCGGATGACGGTCCTGACGAGCGCCGTCCAGCCCGGGTCGGACGCGGCCCGGGCGAACGACGTCGCGCAGCGCGCGCTCGCCGACGAGCTGCGGGAGCGCACGGCGGACGTCGCGCGCGGTGGGCCGGCATCGGCGCGCGACCGGCACGTCGCGCGCGGCAAGCTGCTGCCGCGCGACCGCGTCGACCGTCTGCTCGACGAGGGCAGCCCGTTCCTGGAGATCGCGCCGCTCGCCGGGTACGGCGTGGACGACGGCGCGTGGCCGGCCGCGGGGGTCGTCGCCGGGATCGGGGTGGTGAGCGGGCGGCAGGTCATGGTCGTGTGCAACGACGCGACGGTGAAGGGCGGGACGTACCACCCGCTCACGGTGAAGAAGCACCTGCGGGCGCAGGAGATCGCGCTCGAGAACCGCCTGTCGTGCGTCTACCTCGTCGACTCGGGGGGTGCGTTCCTCCCCCGGCAGGCCGAGGTGTTCCCGGACCGCGACCACTTCGGCAGGATCTTCTACCACCAGGCGCGCCTCTCGGCGGCGGGGGTCCCGCAGATCTCCGCGGTCCTCGGGTCGTGCACGGCGGGCGGTGCGTACGTGCCCGCGATGAGCGACGAGACGGTCATCGTGCGCGGTCAGGGCACGATCTTCCTCGGCGGCCCCCCGCTCGTGAAGGCCGCGATCGGCGAGGTCGTCACGGCCGAGGAGCTCGGCGGTGGCGAGCTGCACGCGCGCCGCAGCGGCGTCGTCGACCACCTGGCCGACGACGACGAGGACGCGCTCGACACGGTGCGCCGCATCGTCGCGACGCTCCCGCCCGACCCCGCACCCGCGTGGGACGTCGCGGTGAGCCGGCCGCCCGCCGTCGGGCACGACGACGCCCGGGTGCCCGGGCAGGGAACGGCGAGCCGACCTGGCGAAGGTTTGTACAGTGCCGTCCCGACCGATGTACAAGCGCCGTACGACCCGCGCGAGATCATCGCGCGGCTGGTCGACGGGAGCCGGTTCGACGAGTTCAAGCGTGAGTACGGCGACACGCTCGTCACCGGGTTCGCACGCATCCACGGGCACCCGGTGGGCATCCTCGCGAACCAGGGCGTGCTGTTCGGGGCGTCGGCGCTCAAGGGGGCGCACTTCGTCGAGCTGTGCGACCAGCGGGGGATCCCCCTGCTGTTCCTGCAGAACATCTCCGGGTTCATGGTCGGCACCGACGCCGAGGCCGGTGGGATCGCGAAGGACGGCGCCAAGATGGTCACGGCCGTCGCGACGACGCGCGTCCCCAAGCTCACCGTGATCGTCGGCGGGTCGTTCGGGGCGGGGAACTACTCGATGTGCGGGCGTGCGTACTCGCCTCGATTCCTGTGGTCGTGGCCCGCGAGCCGCATCTCCGTCATGGGCGGCCCGCAGGCCGCGTCCGTCCTGTCCACCGTCAAGCGCGACCAGCTCGCCGCGCGCGGCGAGACGTGGGACCCCGACGAGGAGGCCGCGTTCTCTGCCGGCATCCGCGCCGACTACGACGCGCACGGCAGCCCCTACTACGCGACCGCGCGACTGTGGGACGACGGCGTGATCGACCCCGCCGACACGCGCCGCGTGCTCGGCCTCGCCCTCGGCGTGTGCGCGCGCACGCCCCTCGCCGAGACCTGGACCGGTGACCGGTTCGGCCTCTTCCGGATGTGAGCCGATGACCTCCCACAGCCCCCACGACGCGTCCGGCTTCCGCACGGTCCTCGTCGCCAACCGCGGCGAGATCGCGTGCCGCGTGATCGGCACGCTGCGCCGCCTCGGCGTGCGGTCCGTCGCCGTCTTCTCCGACGCCGACGCCGGTGCGCGCCACGTGCGCGAGGCGGACGTCGCGGTCCGGCTCGGGCCCGCGCCCGCCGCCCGGAGCTACCTGGACGTCGACGCCGTGGTCGCGGCGGCGGCCGCGACCGGCGCCGACGCCGTCCACCCCGGCTACGGCTTCCTCTCCGAGAACCCGGCGCTCGCCCGGGCGTGCGAGCGCGCCGGGATCGCGTTCGTCGGACCCGGCGTCGACGCGCTCGAGGCGATGGCCGACAAGCTCGCCGCGAAGAGCATCGTCGCCGGACGGGGGGTGCCGGTCGTGCCGGGGGCGGGCGAGCCCGGGATGTCCGACGCCGACCTGGTCGCCGCCGCGGGCGCGGTCGGGTTCCCGCTGCTCGTCAAGCCGTCCGCCGGGGGCGGGGGCAAGGGCATGGTCGTCGTGCGGGCGGCCGACGACCTGCCGGGTGCGCTCGCGTCCGCGCGCCGGGTCGCCGCGTCGTCGTTCGGCGACGACACGCTCCTGCTCGAACGGCTGGTCGAGGCGCCCCGCCACATCGAGGTGCAGGTGCTCGCCGACACGCACAGCACCGTGGTCCACCTCGGCGAGCGCGAGTGCTCGCTCCAGCGCCGCCACCAGAAGGTCGTGGAGGAGGCGCCGTCGCCGCTGCTCACCCCGGCACAGCGCGCCCGGATGGGCGAGGCCGCGTGCGAGGTCGCGCGGTCGGTCGGGTACGTCGGCGCCGGGACGGTCGAGTTCCTCGTCCCCGCCGGGAGCCCCGACGAGTTCTTCTTCATCGAGATGAACACCCGACTGCAGGTCGAGCACCCCGTCACCGAGATGGTCACGGGCCTCGACCTCGTCGAGCTCCAGCTCCGCGTCGCGTCCGGGGCACCGCTCGGGATCGCCCAGGACGACGTCGTGCTCCGCGGCCACGCCGTCGAGGCGCGCCTCTACGCCGAGTCGCCCGAGCGCGGGTTCCTCCCGGCCACCGGGCCGGTCCTGGTCTACGACGACGACGGCGTCCCCGCCGGGCCCGGTGCCTCGCCGCTGCGCCTCGACTCCGGGATCTCCGGCGGTGCCGTGGTGGGCGGACACTACGACCCGATGCTCGCCAAGGCCGTCGCGTGGGGAGCGACGCGCGAGGACGCCCTCGACCGGCTCGACGGGCTGCTCGCGCGCACGGTCGTGCTGGGGGTCGAGACGAACACGGCGTTCCTGCGGTCTCTGCTCGCGGACGGTGACGTGCGCGCGGGGCGGCTCGACACGGGGCTGATCGATCGGATCGTGTCGTCCGGCTCGGGGTCTTCGGCCGGGTCCGGCGAGGGGCCGGGGGGTGCGCGCGCCGTCTACCATCCGCGCCCTCGTTCCTCGGGCGCTCCCGCCAGACCCAGCCACGACGGCGCGCACACCCCCCGCCCCCTCACCTCGTCAGTCGGGTCGCCGTCCGAGCGGGACGACGCGCAGAGCTCCCGGCCCCTCACCTCGGTGGTCGGCCCGCCTTCCGGTCACGACGACGTGCGTGTCCGACCGCTCTCCTCGGAGGTCGGCTCGCCGGCCGACGGCGTCGCGTGGGTCGATCTCGTGGCCGCGGCGTTGTTCGTCGCGACCTCGGACGGTGCCGAACCTGGGGTTGTCGACGGGTTCGCGGCGGATTCGCGCGACGGCCCCGGGTTCGGCGGGGCGGGGGGAGCTGGTGACGACGATCCGTGGCGGGTGCGCGACGGGTGGCGGCTCAACGGTCCCGCTGCCGCGCGGCAGGTCTGGCTGGTCGACACCGTCGGGGACGCGCACGAGGTGCGGGTCTCCGGGGTGGCGCGCGACGCCGTCGTGCACCTCTCCGCACGGCACGACGACGGGTGGGAGTCCGCGGGTGCGCCCCCGCACCCGGTGCGGGCGTCGCTCGTGCGCGACCCCGCGGCCGACGGTGCGTGGTGGCTCACCGTGGACGGCGTCCGGGAGCGGGTGCGGCTCGCGCTCGACGCTCCGTCCGCTGCCGGCGAGCCTGCGACGGTGTGGCTGTGGCGCGACGGGCGGACTGTCGCCCTGAGCGCCCCGGACCGCGAGCAGCGCGCCACGCGGGCGCGGGACGAGCGCCGTCGGGCACGGGGGGACGCGCCCGGCGCGACGGACCCCGAGGTGCGCGCGGCCATGCCCGGCACGGTCGTGACGGCCGTCGCGGACGGCGAGACCGTCGCCGCGGGGGCCGTCCTCGTCACGGTCGAGGCCATGAAGATGGAGCACCCGCTGCTCGCCCCGCACGACGGCGTCGCGACGGTGCGCGTGCGACCCGGCGACCTCGTGCGCCGGGACCAGGTGGTCGCCGTCGTCCACCCCCACGACTCCGGCGCGGCACAACCCGCCGCCCCGGTCCCGCAACCCGACACCCAGGGAGCATCATGATCGAGGCCGACGTCCTGCTCGACGACGAGCAGCGGAAGCTCAGCCAGGTGGTGCGCGACTTCGCGGACAGCGTCGTCGCGCCCGCCGCCTACCGCTACGACACCGAGCGCCGCCTGCCGATGGAGATCATCGCGCAGATGGGGGAGCTGGGGCTGTTCGGCCTGCCGTTCCCGCGCGACGTCGGCGGGCAGGGCCAGGACTACGTGTCGCTGTGCCTCGCCGTGGAGGCGCTCGCGCGCGTCGACCAGTCCATCGCGGTGACGCTCGAGGCCGGGGTCGGGCTGGGGATCGTGCCGATCTACCGGCACGGGTCGCGCGAGCAGCAGGAACGCTGGCTGCCCGACCTCCTCGCCGGCAGGGCGCTCGCGGCGTTCGGGCTCACGGAGGCCGACGCCGGGTCCGACGCGGGCGGCACGCGCACGACCGCGCGGCTCGACGGCGCCGAGTGGGTGATCGACGGGTCCAAGCAGTTCATCACCAACTCGGGGACGCCCATCACGAGCCTCGTGACCATCACCGCCGTGACGGGCGAGACGGTCAGCCAGGACGGCGAGGTGCGCAAGGAGCTCTCGAGCATCGTCGTCCCGGCGGGGACGCCCGGGCTCGAGGTCGGGCCGTCGTACGACAAGGTCGGCTGGCACACCTCGGACACGCACCCCCTCACGCTCACCGACGTCAGGGTCCCGGAGGGCAACCTGCTCGGCGAGCGCGGCCGGGGGTACGCGAACTTCCTCCGCGCGCTCGACGAGGGGCGCATCGCGTTCGCCGCCCTGGCGACCGGCGCCGCGCAGGGCTGCCTCGAGGAGGCGCTGCGGTACGCGCGCGAGCGCGTCGTGTTCGGGCGGTCGATCGGGGAGAACCAGCACGTCGCGTTCACGCTCGCGCGCATGCAGGCGCGCGTCCACACCGCGCGGCTCGCGTGGCTCGACGCCGCGCACAAGCTCGTCGCGGGCAAGCCGTTCAAGGCGGAGGCGTCGGTCGCGAAGCTCGTCGGCGGCGAGGCCGCGATGGCGAACGCGCGCGACGCGTCGCAGATCTTCGGCGGCTACGGCTTCCTCAACGAGAACCCCGTCGCGCGGCACTACCGCGACGCGAAGGTGCTCGAGGTCGGCGAGGGCACCACCGAGGTGCAGCTGATGATCATCGCGAGGAGCCTGGGCCTGTAAGCCTGACGGCACCCGCGCCGAACACGACATGAAGGACGTCATCGGGCGCTTTCCGTCCTTCATGTCGTGCTCGACGGCGGGTGGGGTCGTGGTCGGTGGGCCGCCCGTACGGGGCGTTTCAGTGCTAGGGAGGAGCGACGATGCGCGAGGTGGTCCAGCGGGGCCTGTACTACGACGAGCTGGAGACGGGTGTGGTGTACCGGCACCGGCCCGGCCGCACGCTCACGGAGGCGGACGACGTCGTCTTCTCCACGCTCACGATGAACCACCAGGCGCTGCACCTCGACGCCGCGTGGGCCGCGACGCAGCCGTTCGGGCAGCGGCTCGTCAACTCGATGATGACGCTGTCCACGCTGGTGGGTCTGTCGGTCGGGCAGGTCACGCAGGGCACGATCGTCGCGAACCTCGGCTTCCGCGAGGTCGAGTTCCCGAAGCCGCTGTTCCACGGTGACACGCTCTACGCGGAGACGGAGGTCGTCGAGAAGCGGCTGTCCGCGTCGCGGCCGGGGCAGGGCGTCGTGACGCTCGAGCACCGCGGCCTCAACCAGGACGGCGTCCTCGTCGCGCGCGCCGTCCGCACCGCCCTGTTCTGGACGCGCACGGCCCACGAGGCCGCGTGCGCGGCGGTGCCCGACGGCGACGCGTCACCGCAGCCCGGGGTCGACCCCGGGGTTGTGGGTCGCCCCGCACCTGCCGAACCCGGGGTTGCCGGGCAGGCCGAGCCCGCCGTGCCCACCAAGCCCGGGTTCGGCGCCGGCGGGGAGCACGAGCCCGTCCTCGAGCGCGGCGACGAGGAGAGCGCGTGGTGAGCGACGTCGCCGGGTTCGGGATCGGGCCGGCGCTGCTGTTCTGCCCCGGCGACCGGCCGGACCGGTTCGCCAAGGCCGCCGACCGCGCCGACGCCGTGATCCTCGACCTCGAGGACGCGGTCGCCGCCGTCTCGAAGGACGCCGCCCGACGCGCCGTCGTCGAGGCGTCCGCGACGCTCGACCCGGCACGGACGGTCGTGCGGGTCAACGCCGTCGGGACGCCCGAGCACGCGCTCGACGTGGCGGCGCTCGCGGACACCCGCCTGCGGACGGTCATGGTCGCCAAGTCGGGCCCGGAGCTGCTCGGCTCGCTCGCGGCGCTCGCGGCGACCCTGCCGGGCGTGCGCGTCCTCGCGCTCTGCGAGACGGCGGCCGGCGTGCTCGCGGCGCCGGAGCTCGCCCGGCGGCCCGAGGTCGTCGCGCTGATGTGGGGCGCGGAGGACCTCGTCGCGTCGCTCGGCGGCACGTCGAGCCGGCGCCCGGACGGGTCGTACCGGGACGTCGCGCGCCACGCGCGGTCCGCGGTGCTGCTCGCCGCCGGGGCGGCGGGCAAGGCGGCGGTCGACGCGGTGCACGTGGACGTCGGCGACCTCGACGGGCTGCGGGCCGAGGCCGAGGACGCCGCGGCGTCGGGGTTCACCGCGACCGCGTGCATCCACCCGAGCCACGTGCCCGTGATCCGCGCCGCGTACGCGCCCACGCCGGAGCAGGTGACGGCGGCGCGGGCCCTGCTCGACGCGGCGGCCGCGAACCCCGGCGGACCGGATGCGGTCTTCACGCACGACGGGCAGATGGTCGACGGCCCCGTGCTGCGCCACGCGGAGGCGGTGCTGCGCCGGGCGGGCGCCTGACCGGCGATCCGATGGGGACCGGTCCCCATGCCCGGGCGGTGCGGTGCGTCGGGGGCGGCGCATACCCTCTCCCCGTGACCGACGCGAACGCCCAGGACCCGCAGCACCAGCACTGGACCGAGGGCTTCCCGCACCTCGCCGACCGGGCTGCGACCCTGCTCGGCGTCGACGTCGCGACGGTCGCGCGCCACAACAAGGTCGTCCCGGGCGGCTTCCACGTGTGGACCCCGGGCCGCGGCGGTGCGCAGGCGATCGTCGGGTTCGACGGGTCGGCCTACGTGCGCGAGTCGTGCTTCACGCAGGCCCAGCTGGTGGAGGCGTTCCACGCGGGTCACCGCAACGACGCGAACGCCGCGACCCTCCCGGTGAACCACGCCGCGTCGGCGGTGGCCTCGATGGTGGGGATCCTGCGCGGCGGGCAGGCGCAGCCCGCGACGCCCACCGGCCCGAGCGAGGCGGAGCTCGCCGAGCTCGTCGGAAGCGGCTTCGAGCAGACGACGCCGGACGAGATCGCGGAGCGGCTGCGCGCCCGCGGCAAGGGCGCGTTCGTCGTCGTGGGCGTCGACCGTGCGCACGGCCCGGGCCACTGGTACGTCGCCTCCTTCGACGGCGAGCACGTGCTCGCGCTCGACCCGATCGCCAACGGGCGCACCGCGTGGCCGCCGCCTGCCGCGGACGCGGTGCGCTGGTGGGCGGACGGCACGCCGACGACGGCGCCCGCGCGGGTCGTGCTCGACGCCCGGTCGGCCACGGGTCGCCGCGTGTGGACGGAGACGACGCCGTTGCTCGCCCCGACGGCGCAGTCGTTCCTCGACTGGGTCGCGACGCTCCCCGCGGAGAAGGTCGTCACGGGCTACCAGGTCTGGCACGGCTTCTGGTGGGTCGTGCTGGCGGAGTCGGGCGACGACCTGCGCGTGGCCGTCACGGACCTCACGAAGGACGGCATCTCGACCCTCACGTGGGACGTGGACCCGATGCTCGACACCTACCGGCAGCAGCGCGAGATGGTCGCGTTCTGCAAGGTAGGGGCGAAGAGCACGCGCTTCACGGAGACCGTGCTGGTCGACGCCGACGTGTACGACGCGCCGGAGACGTACGTCGAGCGGACCCGGCCGGCGGGCGACGGCGCGTCAGGGTGGGTCGTGACGTCGGTCGCGGCGCAGCCCCGCGGCGGGCTCCTCCCCGTGCCGGCGCACGAGCTGTACCGCCGGGCGCCCCACCTCGTGCGGTACCTCTCGCTCCCCGAGGGCTTCCGGGCGGTGTGGGCGAAGAACCGGACGAACCAGATCTGGAACCCGGACGGCGAGCTCGTCTGGGACGCCGACGCACGGGACGCGGCGACGACGGCCGCTGCGGCGCAGCAGGCGACGGCGACGGGCACCCCCGCTCCGGCGGCGGGCACGGGGACCGGCGACGCCCCGGCAGCCGACGCCCCGGCCGCCGCCTCCTCGGCGGGTGACGCGTCGGCGAACGCGACCGCGGAGGGGGCTCCGCCGTCGGGCACGACCCGCCCGCGAGGGAGCGTGGCGTACGAGGCCGCGCGCGACGCGCTCGACGACCGTGCCATGAGCCGCGAGCGGGTCCTGGCCGCCGCGCACGGGCTGCGCGACGCGTTCGTCCGCAACGAGCACGTGATCGGCCTGATGCCGGGCGACGCGGAGAAGGTGCTCGTCGACACGTACCGCCGGGCCGACGCGGGCGGGGCCGACGCGGTGTCGCGCGAGGCGGCGACGTCCTGGGTGCGCGAGGCGTACTTCCGCCGCCTGCCGCTCGCCGCGGAGGCCGCCGAGCGGGTCGACCGGCTCGCCGAGGACGACCCCGACGGTGGCGCGCACGTGCTGCGCGGGTGGATGCGCTACACCGGCTACGGGTTCGCCCAGGACGCCGTGGCGGCCGTCGCCGACCACGAGGAGGCGGCGCGGCGGGGGAACGCCGACGCGCTCTTCGAGCTGTCCGTCCTCACCGCGACCGGCCAGGGCACGCCGGTGGACGAGGCACGCTCGCGCGCTCTCCTCGAGCAGGCCGCCGACGCGGGCCACCCCCGCGCGCTCTACAACCTGGCGGCGGAGCACGCGACGGGCCGCGGGCGTCCGCGGGACGCTGCGCGGGCCCTGGAGCTCTACCTCGCGGCGGGGGACCAGGGCAACGGCCGTGCGGCGTTCACGGCCGGCGTCATGATGCTCACGGGGGACGGCTCGCTGCCCGACCCGGCCCGGGCCGGGCGCGCGTTCTCGCTCGCCGAGGACCTCGGTTTCGACGTGCGCGACGCCGCCGCCCAGTTCCCCCCGCGGCTCGCCGAGGAGGTCCTCGGGGCGCTCGAGGCGGGCTGACCGGACAAAAGACGCGTCCGGCCCGTTCCGCTTGCGGGCCCGGGCATCGTATGGTCACTCGCGTGAACGTCTACGTCGTCCTGTCCCGCAGCCGTACGGTCCTCTCCCGGACCATCGCGCTGGCGACCCGTGACGAGTTCACGCACTCCTCCTTGGCGCTCGACCCGGGGCTCGACCTCATGTTCAGCTTCGGGCGCCGCCGGGCCGGGAACCCGTTCGTCGGGTGCTTCCGGCGCGAGCGGTTCGACGACGGCCTGTACCGCGGCATGGACGTCGTGCCCGGGGTCGTGCTCGAGGTCCCCGTGACGCCCGAGCAGCACGAGGCGATCCGCGTGCGGGTCACCGAGTTCCTGCTGGACTCGCACGCGTTCTCCTACAACGTGCGCGGTCTCGTCGGTGCCCGCTTCGGCCGCGGCCACGAGGCCGAGGACCGGTTCTTCTGCTCCGAGTTCGTCTACCACGTGCTGCACGGTGCCGGGGTGTGCGACCTCGGCGTCGAGCGGTGGCAGGTGCGGCCGCAGACGCTGCTCGACCTCCCGGGCCGCGTCGTCTTCCGTGGCGACCTCAAGGACTACGTCGCGGCCCACGGGGCGCTCGCGACGCTGCCCTCTCTGACGTTCCACCACGCACGCGAGCGCGTGCTCGGCTGAGCACCGACGCCTCAGGGACGGTCAGCACCTGCCGCGAGGTGCGCGTTGACGCGCTCGAGGAGGTCGAAGAGCTGCGCGCGCTCGTCGGGGGACAGCGGCGCCATGACGCGTGCGTTGACCTCCGCGAGGATCGCGTCCAGCTCGCCGAGGCGGGCCTCGCCCGCGGGTGTGATCGAGACGACGTTGCGGCGCTTGTCCGCGGGGTCGGGTGAGCGGCGGACCCAGCCTCCGTCGGTGAGCGCGTTGAGCACCGCGACGAGGTCGCTGCGGTAGATGCGCGTGCGGTCCGACAGCGTCGACTGGCTCGCCGGCCCGAGCTCTGCGAGCGCGGCCAGCACCACGAAGTGGTCCTTGTGCGCGCCGACGGCTCCGAGGGCGTCGCCGGCGACCCGCCGGGTCTGGGTCGCGGTCATCCCGACGAGGCGCGATAACTGTCCCCGGAGCCGCTCCGGGGTCTCGTCGCCGCGGTCGAAGCGCAGGTCGTCATCGGTCTCCACGGTCCGATCCTACCCCTTGCATTAGTGCGACTAACGAACTACGTTCATGAGCGGAGCGAACGTTAGTCGCTCTCACGATATGGAGGAGGACTCATGACCTCGACCGAGACGCTCGTCCGCGAGCTCGCCGACCGCACGGAGCTCGCCGACCTCGTCGCCCGCCACAGCCTGTGGATCGACGAGGCGCGCTACGACGAGACGGACCAGCTCTTCACCGAGGACGTCACCGTGACGTCGTCGCGCGGGGAGGCGCACGGCGTCGCCGAGCTCGTCGCGCTCGTCCGTGCCGGGCACGACCGCTACGCGCGCACCCTGCACCACAAGGCGAACCTCGTCGTCGAGCTCGACGGCGACGCCGCGACCGTGCGGGCCCACGACCTGGCCGTCTTCGTCGTCGACGACGACACCGAGTCGATCGCCGCCGCGGTCCACCGCTACGGCGCGCGCCGCACCGACGACGGCTGGCGGTTCGACCGCCTCGAGATCACGCCCGTCGCGCTGACCGGCGCGCTCGAGCGCGCGCTGTAGACGGGGCGGCGGGGCCTGCGTCGCGAGCCGCGAGCCGCGGTTCGAGGAGATCGGCGGTCAGCCGACGCGCAGCGCCGCGACGATGTCCTCGACCCGCTGCTTCGCGTCCCCGAAGAGCATGCCCGTGTTCTCGCGGAAGAACAGCGGGTTCTGCACCCCGGCGTAGCCGGCCGCCATCGACCGCTTGAAGACCACGACCTGCCCGGCCTCCCACACGTGCAGCACGGGCATGCCCGCGATGGGGGAGCCAGGGTCGTCGAGCGCGGCCGGGTTGACGGTGTCGTTCGCGCCGATGACGAGCACGACGTCGGTCCGCGCCAGGTCGTCGTTGATCTCGTCCATCTCCAGCACGATGTCGTACGGGACGCGCGCCTCCGCGAGCAGGACGTTCATGTGCCCGGGCAGGCGCCCCGCGACCGGGTGCACCCCGAAGCGGACCTCGGCACCGCCGTCGCGCAGGAGCTCGACGAGCTCCGCGACGGGGTACTGCGCCTTGGCGACCGCCATGCCGTAGCCGGGCGTGATGACGACGCTCCGGGCGTCGCGCAGGAGGGCCGCGACCTCGTCCGCGCTCACCTCGCGGTGCTCGCCCTGCGGGCCCTCGCCGCCCCCTGCGGGCGCCGCGCCCTCCTCGGCGCCGAACCCGCCGAGGATGACGGACACGAACGACCGGTTCATGGCCCGGCACATGATGTAGCTGAGGATCGCACCGGAGGAGCCGACGAGCGCGCCGGTGACGATGAGCAGGTCGTTGCCGAGCATGAAGCCCGCCGCCGCGGCGGCCCAGCCGGAGTACGAGTTGAGCATCGACACGACGACGGGCATGTCGCCGCCGCCGATCGACGCGACGAGGTGCCAGCCCAGCGCGAGCGACACGACCGTGAGCAGGAGCAGCGGCCAGATCGACGGTGCGACGACGAACCACACCACGAGCCCGAGGCTCACGACCAGCGCCGCGAGGTTGAGCAGGTTGCGGCCGGGGAGCTGGAGCGGGGCCGAGCGCGTGCGCCCGGACAGCTTGAGGAACGCGACGACCGACCCCGTGAAGGTCACCGCGCCCACGAGCACGCCGAGGGAGACCTCGACGAGGTGCGCGACGTCGTCGGCCCCGGCGGCGTGGGCCGTGAGATACGAGTTGAAGCCCACGAGCACGGCCGCGGCCCCGACGAAGCTGTGCAGGATCGCGATGAGCTCCGGCATCTGCGTCATCTCGACGCGGCGCGCGCGCCACGTCCCGACCGCCGCACCCACGAGCAGCACGAGCGCGATGAGCAGCGCGGTGACGAGCACGGGCCGGGCGCTCGTGCCGAGCGCGAGGACGATCGTCGCGGCGAGCGCGAGGACCATGCCGACCATGCCCAGCAGGTTGCCGCGGCGCGCGGACTCCTGCTTCGACAGCCCCGCGAGACTGAGCACGAACAGCACGGCGGCGAGGACGTAGACCGCCTGGGCGACGGACGTCGCGGTCATCGGGCCACCCCCTGCGCGCGCGCCGGGGCGTCCTTGCGGAACATGCCGATCATGCGGTTGGCCACGAGGAACCCACCGAAGATGTTGATGCTCGCGACCGTCGCGGCGAGCAGCGCGAGCGTCGTGACCACCCAGTCGTCGGAGCCGATCTGGAGGAGCGCGCCGACGAGGATGATGCCCGAGATCGCGTTGGTCTGGGCCATGAGCGGCGTGTGCAGCGAGTGCGTGACGTTCGAGATCACGTAGTACCCGACGATCACCGCGAGCGTGAACACCGTGACGTGCCCGACGAGCGACGGCGGCGCGAACGACAGCGCGAGCGTCACGAGCACCGCGGCGAGCGCGGCGCCCACGGTCCGCCGACGACGGCGCAGGCTCGCAGCCGACGCCGCCTCCGCCGCGGCCCGCTCTCGTGCCGCGGCCTCCAGCGCGGGGTCGGGTGGTGGCGCGGTCGATCCAGGGGCCGGGGCCGCGCTCACCGCGACGGGCGGCGGGGGCCACAGCACCTCGCCCTCGCGCGCGACGGTCATGCCGCGCTGCACCGGGTCGTCGAGGTCGAGGGCGAGCGTGCCGTCCTTGCCGGGCGTGAGCAGCTCGAGCAGGTGCACGACGTTCGTCCCGAGGAGCTGCGACGTGTGCTGAGGCAGGCGTCCGGCGAGGTCGGTCCAGCCGACCACCACGACGCCGTTCTCCGTCACGACGCGCTCGCCCGGCACCGTGAGCGCGCAGTTCCCGCCGCCCGAGGCCGCGAGGTCCACGACGACGCTGCCCGGGTGCATCCCCGCCACGGCCTCGGCCGTGAGCGTCCTCGGTGCGCGGCCGCGCACGAGCGCCGTCGTGACGACGACGTCGGCCTCCGCGGCCTCCCGCGCGTACACGGCGAGGGCCGCGGCCTCCTGGTCGGGCGTGAGCGGCTTGGCGTAGCCGTCGGCGGACATGCCCTGCTGCGCGGCAGGCTCGCGCACGGCCGTGCCGCCCATGGACTCGATCTGCTCCGCCGCCTCGGCGCGCACGTCGAACGCGCGCACCTGCGCGCCGAGGCTCGCGGCGGCGCCGACCGCGGCGAGGCCCGCGACGCCGCCGCCGATGACGAAGACCTTCGCGGGCGGCGTCTTGCCGGCGGCGGTGACCTGCCCGGCGAACATGCCGCCGTACTCGGCCGCGGCCTCGACGACCGCGCGGTACCCCGCGACGTTCGACAGCGTGCTCAGCACGTCGAGGGCCTGCGCGCGCGAGATGCGGGGCACGGCGTCGAGCGCGAGCGCGGTCACGCCGTGCGCCGCGAGGCGCTGCACGAGGTCGGGGTCGTTCGCCGGGCCGAGCATCGCGACGAGCGTGGCGCCCGGGCGCAGGAGCGCGACCTGGGCGTCGGTGGGCGCGTTCACGGCCGTCACGACGTCCGCGCCCCACGCGCCCGCGGCGTCCACGACCACGGCGCCCGCCGCCTCGTACGCGGCGTCGGAGAACGTGGCCCCCGCGCCGGCGTCGTGCTCGACGACCACCTCGTACCCGAGCGCCCGCAGGCGCTCGACCGTGCGCGGGGTCGCGGCGACGAGCCGCTCCCCGTCCCTCACCTCGCGGGGGACACCGATCCTCACGTGCGGGCTCCTCACCTCGTCGAGCATCGTGGGCGCCCGCGCGGCCGGAGAGACGACGGCGGGTGCGCGGCGAGCCTACCGGGGGCCGCTCGCGTCGTCCCGGGTCCAACGTCCTCGGGCGGGCGAGCCTCGACCCGGTCGGCGCTCGCCGCGCCCGGCCAGAGCGGCGGGGAGTTCTCGCCGCCGCGCGCGGTGGCGCACGTCGACGCGACGAGGTACCACGTGGACGTCAAGGTCGCGGAGGACCCCAGGGCTGACGACGGCGGACCGCCGGGCGGCTACAGGTCGCCCTTCTTCTGCAGGTACCGCATCGCGACCCACCCGATGGGGATGCGCGCCCAGTACGTCGCGACGCGGAAGAGCAGCGTGGCGGACGTGGCGAGCGCGACCGGGACCCCGGCGGCCGTGAGGCCGGCGGTGAGCGCGAGCTCGATGGTGCCCAGGCCGCCCGGGGTCGGGACGGCGGCCCCGGCGGCGTTGCCCACCAGGTAGATCACCGCGACGTCGACCAGGTCGAGCTCCTGCCCGAACGCGGCGAGCGCCGCGTCGAACGCGAGCACGTAGCCGAGCGTCATGACGATGTTGCCGGCGAACCCGATAGCGAGGCGCCCGGGCTGGCCCAGCATCTCCGACAGGCGGGGCCACACCTGCTGGATGGTCGGCCGGATCTTGGCGAGCGCCCAGGTGCGCACGGCCGGGACGAGGAGCGTCGCGAGGACGGCCAGGGCGACACCGGCGATCGCCAGCAGGACCGTGGTCGAGGGGAGCTGGACGAGGCCGCCCTCCCCGGTGAAGATCGACAGGACCACGAGGATGAGGATCGTCACGACGAACTGCGACACCTGGACGAGCGCGACGGTCGCGACGGCCATGGGCGTCGAGATGCCGCGTCGTGTCAGGAGACGCAGGTTGAGCGCCGCCGGGCCGATGCCGGCGGGCGCGGCGAGCGCGACGTAGGAGCCGGCCGCCTGGGTCAGGTTCACGCGCCAGAACGGCAGCCGCTTCGGCGAGAACGCCGTGAGCGTGAGCGCGGCGCCGACCCACGTGAGAACGCCGAGGACGAACGACAGCACGGCCCACCACGGGTTCGCCTCGGTCACCGCCTCGGCGATCTGCTCGAAGTTGAACGAGGTGACGAGGGCCGTCACGGCGGCGATCACGAGCGCGATGGTGAGCACCGTCCGTGCGCCGAACCGCGTGATGCGCTGTGGCTCGATGTCCGCCTCGGGCAGCCGCTCCACCAGAGCAGCACGCAGCTCCTTGAGGAGCTCCTTGTTCTGCCGGATCTCCTCGCGCGTGCTCGGCGGCAGCGCGACCGACTGGAGCAGCGGTCCGATCGCGGCGATGTCGTCGTCGGGCAGGACGCTCGCGGCGGACTCGACGGCGCGGCTCGCCCCGACGCGCAGGGCGAGGAGCGCGACCATCTGGGCGAGGTCCATGCGCCGCGCGAGCTCGGACGACGCGATGTCGCCCTGCTCCCACCCGGTGAGCCAGACCTGTGGGGCGCCCGTCGCGGGCTCGCGCGAGACGAGCATGACGTCGGAGGTCAGCGCGCGGTGCGCGATGCCCGCCGCGTGCGCGAGCCGGAGCTGGCGCCACGCCTCGTTGAGCACCGAGCCGGTGAGGTCCTCCACGGGCAGGTCGCGCAGCGAGACGGCGCCGGTCGCGTGCTCCTGGACCAGGACCATGGAGTCGTCCGACTCGGCGACGCCGAGCAGCCGCGGGGTGCGGACGCCCGCCGCCCGCGCGGCGTAGGACAGGAGTGCCGCGCGCTCGGCCGCGGCGCGCAGCGAGATGGCCGCACGGCCCTCGCTGCCGCGCAGCCGCAGCGACCGCCAGAACCGGGCGAGGAAGCCGACGACCTGCCGGTCGCCGTCGAGCACGACGACGTCACGACGCACGTCGTCCTCCGCGAGCATCGCGTAGACGCGGTTGTCGCCGGCGCGCGTCAGCGCGATGGCGGCCGAGTCGGACGGCGCGTCCTGGGCCTCCGTCGCGCCGGCCTGCCCGTTCGCCCCGTGCGCTCCGCTCGACGGCCCGCCCTCGTCGGGGTGCGTGACCGACCCGAGGTGCTGGGCGGCGAGCGCGGCGTCCGCGGTGAGGACGGTCCCGGCGTCGTCGGCCGCGCCGGGCGCGCGCAGCACGCCGACGTGCACCTCGGCCGTGATGCGACCCTCGGCGTCGACCTCGGTGATGGGGTCGTCCGCCGCCTCGGCGAGCTCCTCGTCGTCGGTGACGTCGCGGACCCGCACGAGGGCGGTCGGGGAGAAGCCCGCGCGCCGGACCCCGGCCACCAGGTCGGGCCCGTACGCGCGCTCGCTGCGCACGCCCGAGACGTAGCGCACCGCGAGCCCGGCGATGCGGCCCAGCAGCAGCGTGATGATGATGCCCGGCAGCGAGACCTGGCCGGTGATGAGCACGACGCCGATCGCGACGAAGAGGAGGTTCCACGACCACTTGACGGTGCGCCGCCTGGTCCGTGTCCCCGCCGCCGTGAGCAGACCGCCGATCGCGGCGACGTAGAGATAGTCCGGGATGGTGAGCTGCCACGACCCGTCGACGAACGCGGAGAGCCCGCGGATCAGGTCGTCCGAGCCCCAGGTGCGCAGCGCGAGCACGACGAGGACGCCGAGGAGCAGGCCGAGCGCGGCGGCGACGATGGACTCGACGACCTGCCGCCCGAGGCGGCGGAGGCCGAGCTCGACCAGCACCGCGAGCGGGACGAAGAGCGTGATGAGCCCTTCGAGGACGGTCACCGGGAGGAAGAGGACCCGGGCGAGCACGTCGGAGAAGTTCTGCACGTCCTCCGCGACGCCCTCGGTCGTCCCGTGGGCGTACACCGACATGAGCATGACGACCGCGACGCCGACGGCGCAGAGCACGAGGTTGACGAGGTCGATGGGGTGCCGGACGCGCTGCTCCGCCGTGTCGACGACGCGGACCGTCCCCGCGTCGTCGTGACCGCGACGCCCGAGGAGAGCCTCGAGCGCGCCGGTCTGGGGCCGGGGGTCCGCCTGCTCGGGCCGGGCCAGAGAGCCGACCTCGACGACCGCGCCGACGTGGGGAGCGTCGCGCTCGGTCGGCTCGGGGGCGGGGGAGGCCATGCGAGCGAGTCTAGGTCGGGGGCCCTGAGCAGGCGCGGTATTTGGCCGATTCCTCCGGGTGATTCGCCCCGTTCGCCCGCATGCCGAGTGCCTCGTGACCCCCGCTCGACGGGCGGGTGTGAGCAAGGCCTCCCTAGCATGGGCAGAGCGACGGGACCCGGGAGGTCGGCATGGCACGTGGCACGACGACGGAGCGCGGCGCCGCGGACGGCCCCGCCAGTCCGGACGTCCCCGCGACGCCCGGCGCGAACGGCCAGGAGCGCAACCCGTTCCGCAAGGTGTGGTGGCTGCCCGTGGTGCGGGGGACCCTCCTCGTCGCCCTCGGTCTCCTCCTCATGATCGAGCCGCTGGAGGAGCTCGGGACGCTGCGGGTCGTGCTCGGCGCGTTCCTCGTGGCCGACGGCGTGCTGGTCGCCGTGCAGGGGTTCGTGCACCGCCGGCAGGTCGGGTCGGCGTGGTGGCTCGCCCAGGCGGGCGTGTACGTCGTGTTCGGCGTCGTCGTGGCGCTGTGGCCGGACCTCACCGCGACCGCGTTGTACTACGTGCTCGCGGTGTGGGTGCTCGTGCTCGGCATCACGACCATCGCCGGCGCGGCCGCGCTCGTCCGCAACCGCGACCTGGGATGGGCGTGGATGCTCGCCGTCGGGATCGTCTCGGTGCTGTTCGGGGTCCTGCTCGTCACGCGGCCGCTCGACTCCTTCGACGTGCTGCGGCTCGTCGCGGTGGTGTTCGCGCTCTACGCGTTCGTGACGGGTGCGATCCACGTCGTGTCGGGCTTCGCCGTCCGCGCGGTCGCGCGCGAGCTCGCGGACCTGCGGGCGCAGGCCGTCGCGGCGGGCGTCGTCGTGACGGGCGGGTCCGTGCTCGGCGCGCCCGCCGCCCACCCGGGCGTCGCACCGCCGTCGGCCGTCGGTGGTGCGTCTGCCGGTTCCCCGGCCGCGCCCGACCCTGCTGCACCCGAGGAGCCCGCGCCCGAACCGGCTGCGCCTGTCGAGCCTGCGCCCGACCCGGCCGCGCCTGTCGAGCCCGCGCCCGACCCCGCCTCGCTCGGTCCCTCCACGGACGCGCCGTCCGCAGGCGGCCCGGGAGCAGACGAGGTGGAGGGTCGCGGGCGTCTCTGACCCCTGCTTCGACGCCGCGCCGACCAGGCGGTCGGTGCACTGTCGGACGTGCCGTCCGCCAGGGCCGCTCGTCCCAAAAGGAGCGGACTCTACACCTGCGGCGCAGGCGCCGTGAGTGTGTCTCACGTCACGATCGTTGCCCGGGGCTCAGGGTTACGACCGGGTAACAACGCTGGCGTTCTGTCCGGGTTTCTGCCGATCCTGACACCTGCGTGACACGGCACTGTGCTAGAAATCACGGCACTCCGCCGACAGGTCGGGGTCCTGGTGCGTGCAAGGTCGCGCCACCGGTGTCTCGCACCCCGAGAAACCCGAGAAAGAGGTAGACACATGACAGCGGTGTCCAAGAAGCGGCTCCTCGCCGCGGCCGCCGGCATCACGGCGGTGACGCTGACCCTGACCGCGTGCGGCGGGGGCTCGAACGACGCCGAGGGCGACGGCGACGGCGGCGGTTCCTCGAGCGGTTCGCTCGTCATCGGCACCACCGACAAGGTCACGGTGCTCGACCCCGCCGGCTCGTACGACAACGGCTCGTTCGCCGTGATGAACCAGGTCTTCCCGTTCCTCCTGAACACCCCGTACGGCAGCCCCGACGTCGAGCCCGACATCGCGGAGTCGGCCGAGTTCACCTCGCCGACCGAGTACACCGTCAAGCTCAAGCCGGGCCTCAAGTGGGCCAACGGCAACGACCTCACGTCGTCCGACGTGAAGTTCACGTTCGACCGCCAGGTCGCGATCAACGACGAGAACGGCCCGGCGTCGCTGCTCTACAACCTCGACAGCGTCGAGACTCCGGACGACACGACCGTCGTGTTCCACCTCAAGAGCGAGAACGACCAGCTCTTCCCGCAGATCCTGTCGAGCCCGGCCGGCCCGATCGTCGACGAGGACGTCTTCGCGGCCGACGCGCTCACCTCGGACCAGGACATCGTCGACGGCAACGCGTTCGCGGGCCAGTACACGATCACGGGCTACAAGTTCAACGAGCTCGTCTCCTACGAGGCGTACGACGGCTACCAGGGTCTGCTCGGCCCGGCGAAGACCGACAAGGTCGCGGTGAAGTACTTCGCCGAGGCGTCGAACATGAAGCTCGAGATCCAGCAGGGCAAGATCGACGTCGCGTGGCGCAGCCTGTCCGCGACGGACATCGAGGACCTGCGCGGGAACGACGACGTCAAGGTCGTGGACGGGCCCGGCGGCGAGATCCGCTACATCACGTTCAACTTCGACACCCAGCCGTTCGGTGCCAAGACGCCGGAGGCCGACCCGGCGAAGGCGCTCGCCGTGCGCCAGGCCGCGGCGTCGCTCATCGACCGCGACGAGCTCTCGGACCAGGTCTACAAGGGCACCTACACCCCGCTGTACTCCTACGTCCCCGCGGGCCTGACCGGCGCGGTCGAGCCGCTCAAGGAGATGTACGGCGACGGCGCGGGCAAGCCCGACGCCGCGAAGGCGGAGCAGCTCCTCGCCGACGCGGGCGTCGAGACGCCCGTGACGCTCAACCTGCAGTACTCGAACGACCACTACGGTCCGTCGTCGGCCGACGAGTACGCGCTCATCAAGGACCAGCTCGAGAAGGACGGCCTGTTCACGGTCAACCTGCAGACCACCGAGTGGGTCACCTACGCCAAGGAGCGCACGTCCGACGTCTACCCGGCGTACCAGCTCGGCTGGTTCCCGGACTACTCCGACGCGGACAACTACCTCACGCCGTTCTTCCTCACGGAGAACTTCCTGGTGAACCACTACGCCAACCAGGAGGTCAACGACCTCATCCTCCAGCAGGCGGCGACGCCTGACGCGGACGAGCGCACCGCGCTCATCGAGGAGATCCAGAACAAGGTGGCGGCGGACCTGTCGACCCTCCCGTACCTCCAGGGTGCGCAGGTCGCGGTCGTCGGGACGGACGTGGAGGGGGCCGAGGACACGCTCGACCCGTCCTTCAAGTTCCGCTACGCGGCGCTGTCCAAGGGCTGACCCCGCTCGCCCGGCCCTCCTCGCGCGACCCGCGGGGAGGGCCGGGCACCGCTCGTCCGGGACGGCGACCACGCCGAGGCCCCGGGCACCTGAGGAAGAGACGACATGACGACCACCACCACCGACGCCGCGGTCGGCGAGGACGCCGCCGGCGGCCCCGGCCGCGAGGGGCCGACGCGCACGCCGCGCACGACCCGCGGCCGCGGCGGCGGGCTCGGGAGCTACATCCTGGTCCGCGCGCTGCTCATCATCCCGACGGTCTTCATCCTCGTGACCACGGTCTTCGTGGTCATGCGGTCCACGGGCGACCCGATCACCGCCGCGCTCGGCGGCCGGCTCACGCCGGACCAGCTCGCCGAGCGCATCCACGAGGCCGGGTACGACCGCCCGGTGGTCGTGCAGTACCTCGAGTACCTCGGCGGCATCGTGCGCGGCGACTTCGGGACGACGATCAGCGACAACCGCCCCGTCACCGAGGTGCTCGTGACGTACGGCACCGCGACGCTCGAGCTCGCGGTCTACGCGCTGCTCGTCGCGTTCGTCGTCGGGATCCCGCTGGGCATGCTCGCGGGCTACCTGCGCGACCGCGTGCCCGACGCGATGCTGCGCGTCTCCGCGATCCTCGCCTACGCGACCCCCGTCTTCTTCGCCGGCCTCATGCTCAAGCTCGTCTTCTCGGTGTGGCTCGGCTGGCTGCCCGTGTCCGGTCGCGCGTCCACCGACGCGGAGATCGAGCTGCAGTTCCTCGACGACCCGACCGGCTTCTACCTGATCGACGCGATCCGGACGGGCGACCCCGCGATCGTCGGCGACGTCCTCCAGCACGCCGTCCTGCCGGCGCTCGCGCTCGGGCTGCTCACGGCGGGCGTGTTCCTGCGGCTCGTGCGCACCAACGTGATCGGGACGCTGTCCACCGACTACGTCGTCGCGGCGCGGTCGCGCGGCGTCCGTGAGTCCCGGCTCGTGCGGGCCCACGCGTGGCGCCCCGCGCTCATCCCCATCATCACCGTCATCGGGCTGCAGGTCGCGATGCTCCTCGCGGGCGCCGTGCTCACCGAGACGACGTTCGAGTGGAAGGGGCTCGGCTTCCAGCTCGCCGAGTACCTCCAGGCGCGCGACTTCGTCGCCGTGCAGGGGATCGTCGTGCTCATGGCCGTGATCGTCGCGGTCACGAACTTCCTCGTCGACATCATCGCGGCGCTCATCGACCCGAGGGTGAGGTACTGACATGGTCGCGGAGACCGTCGTCCCGGCCGGTCCCGGCACCGGGAGCCCCCTCCCCGCCGTCGTCCCCGAGCGCGGCCGCGTCGCGTGGTGGAAGCGGCTGCCCGTCGTGCACCAGCTCCGGCAGAGCGTGGGGCTGCAGCGCGGCATGCTCGTCGCGGGCCTCGTCATCTCGGGACTCTTCCTGCTCACCGCGGCGCTCGCGCCCGTGCTCGCCCCCTACGGCTACAGCCAGCTCCGCACCGCGGACGGCCCGTTCGGCGCGCAGCAGCCGCCGTCGGCCGAGCACCTGCTCGGCACGACCGTCGGAGGCTACGACGTCCTGTCGCGCGTCATCTGGGGGGCGCAGACGGCGCTCCTCGTCATCGTCGTGGCGATCCTCGCGTCGATCGTCGTCGGGGTCCTGCTCGGGCTCGTGTCCGGGTACTTCGGCGGCTGGGCCGACCGCCTGCTCGTCGTGGTCTGCGACGCGATCTACGCGTTCCCGTCCCTGCTCCTCGCGATCCTCATGGCGATCGTCATCTCGGGCGGCCAGTCGAGCATGTGGGGCGGCATCCTCGCCGCGGCGCTGTCCATCACCGTGGTGTTCGTGCCGCAGTACTTCCGCGTCACGCGTGCGGAGGTCGTGAGGATCAAGGGCGAGGCGTTCGTCGACTCGGCGCGCGTGCTCGGCACGCCGCACCGGCGGATCATGTTCCGCCACGTCCTGCGGAACTCGACCCGCACGCTCCCGCTCATCGTCACGCTCAACGCGTCCGAGGCGATCCTCACGCTCGCCGGGCTCGGGTTCCTCGGGTTCGGCATCGAGCCGACGGCGGCCGCCGAGTGGGGCTACGACCTCAACAAGGCCGTCTCGGACGTGACGAGCGGCATCTGGTGGACCGCGCTCTTCCCGGGTCTGGCGATCGTGCTCGTGGTGCTCGGCATCACGCTCGTGGGCGAGAGCCTCAACGACCTCGCCGACCCGCGGCTGCGCTCGCGCCGCGCGACCGCCGAGGTGTCGGGGGACGTCGCGGAGACGTCGGTCGTGCCGGGCGGCACGCTCACCGCCGGCCCCGGCGGCCTCGACGCGATCGAGGGCGCGGGCTCGCGCTCCGACGAGCTCGCCGCCACCCCCGGCCGGCGCGACCCCGACGCCGTCGGGCTCGGCGGGCGGCTCGGCGACGTGCCGGACGACGACGGCCCCGCGACAGGCCCAGCGACGGGCCCGGCGGACGCACCCCACGACGAGACGGAGGACCGGCGATGAGCGCCGTGACCCAGACGACCCGCCGCCCCGGCGGCGGCGCCGCGCGCCCCGTCGTGACGATCCGCGACCTCGCGGTGTCGTTCGCGACCGACGCCGGGGCCGTGCGCGCCGTCGACGGCGTCGACCTGGAGGTCGCGCCCGGAGAGGTGCTCGCCGTCGTCGGCGAGTCCGGGTCCGGCAAGACGGTGACCGCGAAGACGATCCTCGGCCTGCTGCCGTCGACCGCGACGGCGCGCGGCGCCGTCGTGCTGACGAACAAGGCCGGGACGGCCGACCACGACGTCGTCACGCTGGGCGGGGAGCGGCTGCGCCAGGTCCGCGGGACCGACGTCGCGATGGTCTTCCAGGAGCCGTCCGCCGCGCTCAACCCGGTGTACACGGTGGGCTGGCAGATCGCCGAGGGCATCCGCGCGCACACGAAGGTGTCGCGCCGCGAGGCGCGCCGGCGCGCGGTCGACGTGCTGCGGCGCGTCGGCATCCCCGACCCGGAGACGCGCGTCGACCACTACCCGCACCAGTTCTCCGGCGGGCAGAAGCAGCGCGTCGTCATCGCCATGGCCCTCGTGCTCGACCCGGGGCTCATCGTCGCCGACGAGCCCACGACCGCGCTCGACGTCACCGTCCAGGCCGAGATCCTCGACCTCCTGCGCCGGTGCCGCGACGAGTTCGGCACCGCGATCGTGCTCATCACGCACAACATGGGCGTCGTCGCGGACCTCGCCGACCGCGTCGCGGTCATGTACCAGGGGAAGGTCGTCGAGCAGGCGCCCGCTCGCGAGCTGTTCGCGGCGCCCCGGGCGGAGTACACGAAGGCGCTGCTCGACTCCGTGCCGCGCGTCGGCGAGGGGACCGCGCGGGCCGAGGCCCGCGCGTCGGCCCGCGACGCCGGCTGGGCGGACGCGGAGCCCGTGGTGGCCGCGCGGGGGCTGACCGTCACCTACCCGGGCCGCCTGCGCCGCCCCGGCTTCACCGCGGTCGACGACGTGTCGCTCACCATCCGGCCGGGCGAGGTGCTCGGCCTCGTGGGCGAGTCCGGCTCCGGCAAGACGACGTTCGCGCGTGCCGTCGCCGGCCTCACCCGGGTGACGGACGGGTCGCTGCGCGTGCTCGGCGTCGAGATGAACGGCGTCAAGGAGCGCGAGCTGCGTCCCGTGCGGCCGCGCATCGGGTTCGTGTTCCAGGACCCGGCGACGAGCTTCAACCCGCTCCTCACGATCGCGGACTGCGTGGCGGAGCCGCTCGTCGTGCACGGGCGCGCGGAGTCGCCCCAGGCGGCGCGCGGGCGGGTCGACGAGCTCCTGGAGGCGGTGCAGCTCCCGCGGTCGTACGGCGACCGGTTCCCGCACGAGCTCTCCGGCGGGCAGCGCCAGCGCGCGTCGCTCGCCCGGGCGCTCGCGCTCGACCCGGAGCTGCTCGTGGCCGACGAGCCGACGTCGGCCCTCGACGTCTCCGTGCAGGCGCGCGTGCTCGAGCTGTTCGCCGAGCTCCAGCGCGAGCTGGGCTTCGCGAGCCTGTTCGTGTCGCACGACCTCGCCGTCGTGGACCTGCTGTCCGACCGCATCGCGGTGCTCTACCGCGGCCGGCTGGTCGAGGAGGGCACGGGCGCCGAGGTGCTGGGCAACCCGCGCGAGGAGTACACCCAGCGGCTCCTCGCGTCGCTGCCCGTCCCCGACCCTGTGCTCCAGGCCGAGCGGCGCGAACGGCTCCGGGCCCTGCGCGGTGCCTGACACCGACCGTCGGGAGAACCGAGGCCCGTGAAGGAGGACCCTGGTAGGTCGGACAGGGTTCTCCCTCGGCCTGTCAGGGGCCTCCCTCGGCGGGCGTCAGGCGAGGCCGAGGGACTGCTTCCACTCCAGGGGGAGGAGCGCGTACCCGACGAACGCGACGACGTCGAGCAGGGTGTGCGCGATGACGAGCGGCATGACGCGGTGCCGTCCCCAGCGGGACGTGTAGAACCACGAGAAGACGACGCCCATGACGACGTTCCCCACGAACGGGCCGAACCCCTGGTACAGGTGGTACGACCCGCGCAGCAGCGAGCTCCACACGACGAACTTCACGCGGCCCCAGCCGAGGTCGCGCGTGCGCTCGAACAGGTAGCCGACCGCGATGACCTCCTCGAGCAGCCCGTTCTGGAGGGCGGCGAGGATCAGCACGGGCACGGTCCACCACGCGGCGTTGAGCGCCGACGCCTGCACCTCGACCGTGATGCCGAGGAGGCGGCCGAGCGCGTAGAAGCCGAGCCCGGGGATGCCGATCGCGGCGGCGAGCGCGAACCCCCACCCGACGTCCTTGAGCGGTCGTGAGCCGTCGAGCCCGATCGCCCGGACGGCGGAGCGCCCGCGCGCGCTGAGCAGGTACAGCGCGAGCGCGACCGGCAGCACCGCGAAGAAGATGCCGACGAGCTGGTAGGTCAGGTCGAGGTACGGGCGCGCGGACTGGCTCACGTTGAGGCTCGCCGACTGGTCGCGCAACGGGGTCCCGGCGGTGAGGCGCGCGACGATGTTGATGATCGCGTAGACCGCCGACTTGCCGAGGCTCAGCCCGAGGACGATCCAGATCTCCGCGCCGATGCGGCGCCGCGTCGCGCGGTCCGGGCGCGCGGGAGCGGCGGCGTCGGCCACCGGCGGGGCCGCCGTCGGGCCGGGCACGGGCAGCGGCTCGGGTGCGGTCGCGGGGGTGGACGCGGTCAGGTCGGGCACCGTCCGGTTATAGCACCGGTCGCGGGGAGCCGCCTCGACGTCACCTGGACGCCCGCTGTCCGCCGAGCACGACCTGGCGAGCGGTCCAACACGACGTGAAGGTCGCTTTCCGGCCCTTGACGTCCTTCATGTCGTGTTCGGCGAGAGGGCGGGGCGGATCAGGAGCCGCGCGGGCGGCCCGGGCCGCGGGGCGGGCGGACGTCGCGAGGGAGGCGGCCGGCGTCGTCGAGCGCGCGGCGCAGCAGCATCTCGATCTGCGCGTTGACGCTGCGCAGGTCGTCCCCTGCCCAGCGGGCGAGCGCGTCGTGGACGGCGGGGTCGAGGCGCAGCAGCACCGACTTGCGCTGCGGTCGGCGCGCCCCGCCCGTCGGCACGCCGGGGCCCGACGACGGCTGCTCACCGTCGCCGGGCGCGTCCGTCCTGCGGGAGGTCACTGGTAGAGCGACCCCGTGTTGACGACGGGCGTCACGCGGCTGTCGCCGCACAGCACGACGAGCAGGTTGGAGACCATGGTCGCGCGGCGCTCGTCGTCGAGCGTGACGATGTCCTCGGCCTCGAGGCGCGAGAGCGCGTCCTCGACCATGGACACCGCGCCCTCGACGATGCGCGACCGGGCGGCGATGATCGCCCCGGCCTGCTGGCGCTGGAGCATCGCCTGGGCGATCTCGGGGGCGTAGGCGAGGTTGGAGATGCGGGCCTCGATGACCTCGACGCCCGCCACGACGACGCGAGCCGCGACCTCGGTGGCGATCTCCGCCGACACGACCTCGGTGGCGCCGCGCAGCGACTGCTCGCCGGCCTCGGCGTCGTCGTAGGGGTGCGACATCGCGACGTGGCGCAGCGCCGACTCCGCCTGGACGCGGACGAAGTCGGTGTAGTCCTCGACGGCGAAGCTCGCCTTCGCGGTGTCCGCGACCTGCCAGACGACGATCGCGGCGATGTTGATCGGGTTGCCGTCGGCGTCGTTGACCTTGAGCTCGCTCGTCTCGAAGTTCCGCACGCGGACCGAGACGCGCTTGCGCGTCGAGAACGGCACCGTCGCGACGAGCCCGGTGCGCCGGATGGTCCCGAGGTACCGGCCGAAGAGCTGGACGACGAGCGTCTGGCCGGGGTTGATGACCTTGACCATCGTGAGCAGGAAGAGGCCGAGCAGGATCGCGACCACGCCGAGCACGGCACCGACCGGGGTGGCGGTCGCGAACAGCGGGATCGACCCGCCCAGGAGCACGAGGACGAGGAGGATCACCAGGCCGCCCCCTCCCGCGCCGAGCGACCACGCGGGCTGCTCGGTGACGTCGACGCGCGTGCCGTCGTGGCCGACCGGGCGGCCGGTCGGCTCGCCGCCGACGGACTCCTGCGGGGGTGCTGCGCTCTCGGTCACGGGGCCCGTCCTCTCCTGCGGCTGATGGCCGCACTGATGTATAGCAAAGTGATATCACATTAGCGAGAGCCGAGGAAACCCGGGGCCGCGGGTGGTTGCGCGCCACGCGGATGGCGTGACATCCTACAAACAGGTTTGCAGCACAAAGTAGTTTCTCGATCAACGGAGCTGATCATGACGACCGACGACGGCGACGTCGACCGCGCCGCGACCGACGAGCCGGGAGAGCGCGAGCTCGACGTCGCCGAGACGCTCCGCGTGATCCGCGAGCAGCAGGACCACGCGCGCGACGCGACCGAGCCCGACACGCGGCTGCTGTGCCTCGCGTGGGGGGTCGCGTGGCTCGTCGGGTACCTGTGCCTGTGGGTGAGCGCCGTGCGCGTCGCCGACGGTGCCGACGTCGTGCGGCTCCGGTCGGGGGCCGGTCAGGTGGTCGGCGCCCAGCCGGAGCCGTGGGCCTTCTGGGTCTTCTTCAGCCTCATCGCGGCCGCGACCGTCTTCACGATCGTCCACAGCGTGACGCGCACCGCCGGGACCCGCGGCGTCAGCGCCCGGACCGGGGCGATGTACGGATGGTCGTGGATGCTCGGCTTCGTCTGCTACGGGTTCGTGCTCGGCGGGCTCGCCCGCGCGGGCGCGTCCACGGAGGTCATGGCGCTCGCGAGCAACGCGTTCGCCTGCATCGTCGTCGGTCTCCTGTACCTCGGCGGCGCCGTCGCGTTCGACTCCCGCGGGCTGTTCGTCCTCGGGGTGTGGATCCTCGTCACCGCGGCCGCGGCGACCTTCGCGGGGCTCCCGTTCACGTACCTGGTCATGGCGCTCGCGGGGGGCGGCGGGTTCCTCGTGATGGCCGGGGTCGAGCACGTCCTGCGCGTGCGACGACGGCGTCCCGGGCCCGGCCCGGCGCTCGCCGGGGGGAGGGGGTCGGTCGATGCCTGAGACGGAGCTCGACCCCGTCATCCACGCGCCGGCGCGCCTGCGCGTCGTCGCGACGCTCGCGGCCCTCGCGAGCGGGGACGAGCTGTCCTTCCCCAAGCTCCAGAAGCTGCTGGGGATGACGGCGGGGAACCTCTCCACCCACCTGCGCAAGCTCGAGGACGCGGGCTACGTCCGCGTCACCAAGACGCACGAGGGCCGCACACCCGCGACCTACCTCGCCCTCACGACCCGCGGCCGCGTGGCCTTCGAGGACTACACCGCCGCACTGAACACCCTCCTGAGAGGAGCTGGAGCATGAGCGCCCAGCGCACGAGCCCCACCCGGGCCGCCCGGCCCGGCCCCGCGCCGTCGGCGACCGACCCCGCCCGACCGGTCGTCGCCGTCGACCACGTGACGCGCCGCTTCGGCACGGTCGTCGCGCTCGACGACGTGTCCCTGACCGTGGGGGCGGGCGAGCTCGTCGGTCTGCTGGGCCCCAACGGCGCCGGGAAGTCGACCCTGCTCTCCCTGATCAGCGGTCAGCGCAAGCCCGACGCCGGCACGGTCCGCCTGCTCGGCGGCGACCCGCGCGACGCGCGCAGCCGAGCCGGGCTCGGCCTCACGCCCCAGGAGACGGGCCTGCCCGCGACGCTCAAGGTGCGCGAGGTCGTCGACTTCGTCGCCGGTCACTACCCGGACCCGGTCCCGACGTCGGCGCTGCTGGACCAGTTCGGCCTCACCGAGCTCGCGGGCCGCCAGACGGGCGCGATGTCCGGCGGCCAGAAGCGCCGCCTCGCCGTGGCGCTGTCCCTCGTGGGTCGGCCCCGCGTCGTCCTGCTCGACGAGCCGACGACCGGGCTCGACGTGAGCGCCCGCCAGGCGCTGTGGGACGCGATCCGCGCCTACCACGCCGACGGCGGCACGGTCCTCCTGACGAGCCACTACCTCGAGGAGGTGCAGGCGCTCGCGCAGCGCGTCGTCGTCATCGACCAGGGCGTGGTCAAGGCCGACGACTCGCTCGACGCGATCCTGCGGCGCGTGTCGCTGCGGCGCGTCGTCGTCGGGTCGGCCGCCGACCTGCGCGACCGCCCCGGCGTCGTGCGGGCCGACCGCCTCGGCGACGGCCGCCAGGAGCTCTACACGCCCGACGCCGACGCGCTCGTGCGCGAGCTCGTCACCTCGGGCGTCGACTTCCACGACCTCGAGATCCGGGGCGCGAGCCTCGAGGAGGCGTTCGAGCAGATGGTCGCGCGCGACGCGACCCCGACGACGGAGGCACGGTCACGATGACCACCACGACCACCACCCCGCGGACGGCGGCGCTGCCCGGGCCGCTGCGTCTCACGTGGCTGCACCTCAAGTACCAGTTCCTCGAGACGGTGCGCGTGCCCGTCGCCGTGCTGGGCAACCTGCTGTTCCCCGCGCTCGCGATGTTCTTCTTCGTCGTGCCGCAGAAGGCCGTGGCGCAGGACCCGGTCGCGGCGACCACGGCCGTCGCGTCGCTCGGCCTGTTCGCGATCTGCTCGGCGAGCCTGTTCACGTACGGGCTCGGCGTCGCGGAGGACCGGCAGCTCCCGTTCGACCCGTTCGTCCGCTCGCTGCCCGCGGGCCCGGCTCCGCGCATGGCCGCGCGCGTGCTCAACGGCGGGATCTTCTCGCTGTTCGGGCTCGTGCCGCTCATCCTCATCGGCTGGCTGTTCACCGACGCGAGCGTCACGTGGGGCCAGCTCCTCGCGGGCGTCGGGACGGTGCTGCTCGTGTCCGTGCCGTTCGTGCTGCTCGGCATGGCGATCGGCTACTCGCTGTCCGCGAAGGCGGCGCTGCCGGTGGTGCAGGTGATCCTCTTCCCGCTCGCGTTCGCCGGCGGCCTGTTCCTCCCGCCGTTCCTCTTCCCCCCGTGGCTGGACGCGATCTCGATGGCCACGCCGACGCGCGCGGGCCGTGACCTGCTCGTCCAGGCCCTCACGGGCGAGCCGGCCTACGGGGGCGCATGGTTCGTCCTCCTGGGCTGGACGGTCGTCTTCGCCGCCCTGGCGGTCGGCGCCTACCGCCGCGACGAGGGCCGCCGCTTCCGCTGAGCCTGCCGGCGCCGAACACGACATGAGGGTCGTCATCCCCGGGATAACGACCCTCATGTCGTGTTCGGCGGCGCGTGGTGGGTTCAGGTGGCGCGGCGTAGGCGTAGCGAGTTACCGACGACGAGCACCGAGCTCGCGGCCATCGCCGCCCCGGCGATCATCGGGTTGAGCAGGCCCGCGGCCGCGAGCGGGATCGCCGCGACGTTGTACGCGAACGCCCAGAACAGGTTCTGCTGGATGATCCGCAGCGTCCGGCGCGAGAGCCGGATCGCCGTCGCGGCGCTGCGCAGGTCGCCGCGCACGAGCGTCAGGTCGCTCGCCTCGATCGCGACGTCCGTCCCCGTGCCCATCGCGAGCCCGAGGTCCGCCGTCGCCAGCGCGGCCGCGTCGTTCACGCCGTCCCCGACCATCGCGACGGCGCGCCCCTCGCGCTGGAGCCGCGCGACGACGTCGACCTTCTGGTCGGGGAGCACGCGCGCGACGACGTCCGACTCCGCGATCCCGACGGCGCGCGCCGCCTCGCGGGCCGCCCCCTCGCCGTCGCCCGTGAGCAGGTAGGGCCGCAGGCCGAGGCCCTTCAGCTCGGCGACGGCCTCGGCCGACGTCGGCTTCACGGGGTCGCGCAGCACGAGCACCGCGCGCGCCCTGCCGTCCCACGCGACGACGACGGCGCTCGCCCCCGTCGCCTCGGCGGCGGCGAACGCGTCGTCGAGCACGGGGTCGCTCCCGACGCCCTCGCGCGCGAGCCACGACGCCTGCCCGACGAGCACGCGCCGCGCGGTGAGCCCCCCGCCCTCGCCGAGCGAGAGGCCGGAGTGCGCGGTGCGGACGACGGCCTCGACCCCGCCGCCCGGGGCGCTGCGGAAGTCGAACGCCTGGAGCGAGCCGATCACGACGCCGTCGGCCCCCACGCGCGCGCCCCCGCCGGTGGACGCCGGGACTGTGGACACGGCGCGCGAGGCGGCCGCGATCGCCCGGGCGATCGGGTGCTCGCTCAGCGCCTCGACCGCTCCCGCGTGGCGCAGGGCGTCACGCGCGTCGCCGACCTCCCGGGGCGACCCGTCCGCACCTCGCGCCGGAGCGTCGCTCCCCGACAGGACGTCGAGCGGGATGCTGCCCGACGCCGTCACGACCGCCTCGAGCGCCATCGCGCCCTGGGTGACGGTCCCCGTCTTGTCGAGCACGACGGTGTCCACGCGCCGTGTCGACTCGAGGATCTCCGGACCCTTGATGAGCACGCCGAGCTGTGCGCCGCGGCCGGTGCCGACGAGCAGGGCCGTCGGCGTCGCCAGACCCAGGGCGCACGGGCACGCGATGATGAGCACCGCGACGGCGGCCGTGAACGCGAGCTGCGTGCCCGCCCCGGCGAGCAGCCAGCCCACCAGCGTCGCGACCGCGAGCACCACCACGACCGGGACGAACACGGCCGAGATCCGGTCCGCGAGCCGCTGCACCGGGGCCTTGCCCGTCTGCGCCTGCGTGACGAGCCGTCCGATCTGCGCGAGCGTCGTCTCCTCGCCCACCCGCGTCGCGCGGACCAGCAGCGCGCCCGCCGCGTTGACCGTCGCGCCCGTCACGTCGTCGCCCGGGCCGACGTCCACCGGCACCGGTTCGCCCGTGAGCAGCGACGTGTCGACCGCGCTCGAACCCTCCAGCACCACGCCGTCCGTCGCGACCTTCTCGCCCGGCCGCACGACGAACACGTCGCCCACCGCGAGGTCCGCGACCGGGACGCGCTCGGTCACCCGCGCGCCGTCGGGGCCCGTGCGGGGCGAGCCGTCCGGCCCGAGCGCGACCCGCTCCGCGTCCTTCGCGCCCAGCTCGAGCAGCGACCGCAGCGCGTCGCCCGCGCGCCGCTTCGACCGGTGCTCCGCGTACCGGCCGGCGAGCAGGAACGTCGTGACGACGGCCGCGACCTCGAAGTACAGCTCCGGCGGGCCCATCACGTCGCGGGACGGGATCAGCGTCGGCTGCATCCGCATCCCGAGCTCACCCGCGCCGCCGAGCAGCAGCGCCCACAGCGACCACAGCGTCGCCGCGACCACGCCGAGCGAGACCAGCGTGTCCATCGTCGACGCCCCGTGCCGCGCCGCGCGGAGCGCCGCCGTGTGGAACGGCCACGCGCCCCACGTGACGACCGGCAGCGCGAGCGCCGCGACGACCCATTGCCACCCCGTGAACTGGAGCGCGGGGATCATCGAGACCGCGACCACCGGGACGGTCAGCACCGCCGCGACGCGCAGGCGCTGCAGCAGCATGGCGCCCCGGTCGGGTCCGGCGGCGGTCTCGCCCCCGCCCGTGGCCTGCGGGGTCGACGGCTGCTCGGTCATTTCTGCGACCGTCTCGCCTCGGTCGGCCGAGGCAGAACCCTGGTCCGCCGAGGGAGAACCGTGGTCGGTCGGGGCCTGGGTGGCGCGGCGGGTCGTGACGCGGGCGGTGTAGCCGGCCTTCTCGACCGCGGCGACGAGGTCGGCGTCGGTGACGTCGGCCGCGAGGACGACGTGCGCGTTCTCGAGCGGGAGGTTGACCGTGGCGGTGACGCCCTCGACGCGGTTCAGCCGCTTCTCGACGCGCGCGACGCAGGACGCGCACGTCATGCCCTCGATCGCGAGGTCGACCTCGGCGAACGGTCGGCCGTCGACGTCGCCCGGCGCGGTGGCGGTCGTCGGGGTGGGCGTGGGCTGGGCGGTCATGCGGGTGACTCCTCGACGGGTGCTCGGGTGGAGGTCACGACGGCGGTCCGGGGTGGCGGACGTCGCGGCGTGCGCGCCCGTGGTGGGGACGGGCGGCGCGGGCCCGCGTCGCGGTGGCGACTGTCGGCCCGTGGGGTGCGGCCCGACGGCGGAGGCGGCCCCGCGCGGGCGAGGCGCCTCCGGCGTCGGGCCGGGGGTGGGGCCGGTCAGGCGCGCGGCGGGACCTGGAGGTCGTAGGTCTTCGTGGCCGGGGCGGCGTCGTCGCCCGTGGACGCGCTCGGCGCGGTGCCGCAGCCGCACGCGCACGAGTGCGCCTCCTGCTTCTCGGCGGCCTGCTCGGCGTACTGGGCGGCCAGCGCGTCCTCCTGGACCTCGAACGAGGCGACCTCGTACCCGGCCTCGTCCACGGCCTCGCGCAGCGCGGCCTCGTCGAGCGGGTCGTCGGAGAAGACCGTGACCTCGGACGCGCCGCCGACGCGCAGCTCGACGCTCACGTTCTCGACTCCGGCGACGGCCTCGAGGTCCTTGGTGACGTGCGCGACGCAGTTGCCGCAGGTCATGCCGGTGACGCCCAGGGTGGTGACGGTGCTCATGGTGCTCCTCGGTGGTGGGGTGGGTCAGCTGCGGACGAGGCGGGCGATGGCGTCGGCGGCCTCCTTGACCTTGGCCGCGCCCTCCTGCTCGGACTGGCGGGCCGCGTCGACGACGCAGTGGCCGAGGTGGTCCTCGACGAGGCCGATGCTCACGGCCTGGAGCGCCTTCGTGACGGCGGAGACCTGCGTGAGGATGTCGATGCAGTAGACGTCCTCGTCGATCATGCGGGCGATGCCGCGCACCTGGCCCTCGATGCGGCGCATGCGCTTGAGGTACGCCTCCTTGTCGGACGCGTAGCCGTGCGGACCGGTGTGCGCCGCGTGCTCGTGCTCGACGGCGGGGGCCTCGGTGGTGTCGGTCATGCTCTCCTCCTCGTCCAGGCGCGGTGCCGCGACCGTGGGTCGATCGTCGCCTCATACCCCACCAGGGTAACCGATGGATACCCCCCGAGGGTACGGCGCTCGTCGTCGCGCGACGACGGCGGTCGTGACACCTGTCATGGCCGCACGGTGACGGGTCCACCACCCGCGGTGAGCGGGCGCACTGTCGACGACCCCGCACCGCCGGGAGGCTGGAGGCACCCACTACGAGAGGCGCACCATGACCGACATCGTCACCGGGCTCCAGGAGCTCACCCAGGGCCTTCCGCCCCTGCTGCGCTGGGTCGGAGTCCTCCTCGCGGGCGCGATCCCGTACGTCGAGGCCGAGGGAGCGGCGGTCCTGGGGGTCGTCGCCGGGGTGAACCCCGTCGTCGCGATCCTCGCCGCCGTCGTCGGCAACGCGATCGCCCTGGCGGTCGTCGTCTGGCTCATCGGGGCCGCGCGCTCGGGCGTCACGCGCGGGCGCACCGCGGAGACGTCGCCCAAGCGGCAGCGGATGCGCCAGGTCTTCGACCGCTACGGCGTGCCGGGCGTGAGCCTCCTGGGACCCCTGCTCCTGCCGAGCCACGTCACCGCAGCAGCGATGGTCGGGTTCGGCGCACCGCGCGCCCGCGTCTTCGCGTGGGGGGTCGCCGCGGTGACGGCCTGGGCCGTCGTGCTCGGCGTCGTCGTGCACCTCGGCGTGAGCGCGGCGGTCGCCTGACGGGCTGCGCGGCGCCGCCGACGGCGGCCCGCGGCCCGCTCGGAGCAGCCCGGTCACGGTGCTGTCACGGCCCCATCACGATTCGGAACTCGGCGCGCGAGGCCGCTGAGGCGCCCCTAGCCTCCCAAGCATGGGCAGGGGAACCGGGGCAGGACGGGCGGTCCGCGCGACGGTCGTCGCGCTCGCGCTGGCGGGCGGGACGGTGGTCGCGGCACCGCCCGCCGTCGCGTGCGCGTGCGGCGGGCTCGTCGACGGGCCCGCGTACGACACGTCGGTCTCGCAGGAGACGGCCGTGCTCCAGTGGGACGGCACGACCGAGAAGATGCTGCTGGAGCTCGACGCGCTGTCGAACGCGCCGGAGGTCGGGCTGCTGCTGCCGACCCCCGCGCCGGCCGAGGTCGCGCTCGCCGACCCGCAGGTCTTCCGCGAGCTCGACGACCTCACGCGGCCCCGCGCCGTCGTCGCCGACCACCGGTGGTGGCCCGAGCTGGGGTTCGGCGCCGCGGGCGCCGACGGGGCGGGCGCCGGGGGCGTCGCGGTGCTCGACGAGGTCCGGCTCGGTCCGCTCGACGTCACGACGCTCGCGGCGACGGACCCGGGCGAGCTCGGGGCGTGGCTCACGGAGCGGGGGTTCCAGCTCCCCGAGTCGATCCAGACCGCGCTCGCGCCGTACGTGAGCGAGGGCTGGTCGTTCGTCGCCGCCCGGCTCGCGCCGGAGGAGGCGGCCGCGTTCGACGGGACGCTCCAGCCCCTGCGCGTCACGTTCGCGAGCGGCTCGCTCGTCTACCCCATGCGCATGTCCGCCGTCGCCGACGACACCCAGAGCACGCGCACGTACGTGCTGGCCGACCACCGGGTCGACCGCACGGACGCGACCGCCGCGGCGCAGGAGCCCACGGTGCGGTTCGCGGGGCGCGTCGACCCGGCGTCGGTGAGCTCGGACGAGCTCGCCGCGCTCCTCGCCGACGGCAGCTTCGTCACGTCGCACGAGCAGGTCTTCACCGAGCCGGGGACGGAGATCGTCTCCGACTTCGTCTTCGAGCAGGCCGCGGCCGACGTCGCGTACGCGCCGACCTTCGCGGTCGTGGCCGACAAGCGGATCGGCCCGTTCTTCGCCGGTCCCGTCCTCGCGTTCACGGCGGTGCTGGGCCTGGCCGCCCTCGTGGTCTGGTCGGGCCGACGGCGGCGCGCACCCGCGCCGGCCCTCGCGCCACGGCCCGCGCGGGCGTGAGCGTCCGGCACGAGCGGGCGAATCGCGCGCTTCGCCGCGACACGCGGGATTCCTGGGTGTTCCATGGAGGCGAAGCGGGAGGCGACACAGGCCCCAGGCCGCCGGTGAGCCGGCCCGTCACCTAGCACGGGGAGTGACCATGACGACGCAGGACCCGATCCTCACCGCCTTCTCCAGCACCGCGAAGCAGGTCTGGTACTGGCCAGTGCTCCGCGGGGTGCTCGCCATCCTCTTCGGCATCGTCGCGCTCGCGTGGCCGGACAAGACCGCGGCCGTGATCATCTGGGTGATCGGCATCTTCGCGGTCGTCGACGGCATCGTCGAGATCATCGAGGGCATCCGGCGCCGCGGCACGGGCAGCGGCACCGCGTTCCTCGTGACCATGGGCGTCCTCAGCCTCGCCGTCGGCATCGTCCTGCTCGTGTGGCCGGGCAAGACCGCGATCGTCCTCACGTGGATCGTCGGGTTCTGGGCCGTCGTCTACGGGCTGTTCCAGACCGTCGCGAGCCTCGACCTGCGCAAGGTCCCCGGCAGCGGATGGGGCTGGGGCGTCTTCGCCGGCCTCCTGGGCCTCGTCTTCGGTCTGCTCGTGCTGTTCAACGTCAACGCCGGCCTGGTGTCGATCGTCTGGATCCTCGCGATCTTCGCGATCCTCTGGGGCGTCATGCTCATCGCGTTCGGCGTCCAGATCCGCTCGCTCGGCAGGCAGGCGGGCAAGGCCGCGACCTACTGACGCGCGGCCCCCCGCCGGGGGCCGGGGCGCCCGAGCACGCGATCTCGCGCTGTCGAACACGACGTCGGTGTCGTTGTCCGCGGGATAACGACACCGACGTCGTGTTCGACACCGTCCGGGGGGCGGGGACGGGGGGCGGGGGGGCAGGGGCCGGGTCGGGCCGGGTTCCGGTCAGGCCGGGGTGGCCTCCGCGGCGGCGCGGGCGGCCGCGGGGAAGGCGTCGAGGATGCGGCCGACCGCGGCGTCGTCGTGGGCCGCGGAGACGAACCACGCCTCGAACACCGACGGCGGCAGGCTCACGCCCGCGTCGAGCATCGCGTGGAAGAACGCCCGGTACCGGAACGTCTCCTGCGCCTGGGCCTGCGCGTAGTCCCGCACCCCGGCGCTCGCGGCGAGGTCGCCGAAGAACACGGAGAAGAGCGATCCCGCCCGCTGCACGCGGTGCGGCACACCCGCCGTGTCGAGCGCCGAGCCCACCGCGGACGACAGCACGCCCGCGACCTCGTCCACGCGCGCGTACACGGCGTCGTCGGCGAGGCGCAGCGTCGCGAGACCGGCCGCGACGGCGACCGGGTTCCCCGACAACGTCCCCGCCTGGTAGACGGGCCCGAGCGGCGCGAGCTGGTCCATGACGGTCGCCGGACCGCCGACCGCCGCGACGGGCATCCCGCCGCCCACGACCTTGCCGAACGTGAACAGGTCGGGCGTGTAGCCGTCCGAGCCCTGACCGCGCAGGACGGCGTTCTCGAGCCCCCACCACCCGCTCGGGCCGACGCGGAAGCCCGTCAGCACCTCGTCGAGGACCAGCAGCGCGCCGTGCGCCGCCGTGATGCGGCGCAGGCCCTCGTTGAAGCCCTCCGCCGGCGGGACGACGCCCATGTTGGCCGGCGACGCCTCCGTGATGACGGCCGCGATCTCGGAGCCACGCTCCGCGAACGCCGCCTCGACCGCCGCGAGGTCGTTGTACGGGAGGACGAGCGTCTCGGCCGCCGTCGCCTCGGTGACCCCGGCCGAGCCGGGCAGGGCGAGCGTCGCGACGCCGGAGCCCGCCTCCGCGAGCAGAGCGTCGACGTGCCCGTGGTAGCAGCCCGCGAACTTCACGACGACGTCGCGCCCGGTCACGCCGCGCGCGAGGCGGATCGCGGTCATCGTGGCTTCCGTGCCCGTGGACACGAGGCGCACGCGCTCCGCGGCGGGGACCCGACGGCGGATCTCCTCCGCGAGCTCGACCTCGCCGAGCGTCGGCGCGCCGAACGACAGCCCCCGTGCCGCGGCCTCCTGGACCGCCCGCACGACGTCCGGGTGCGCGTGACCGAGCAGCGCCGGGCCCCACGAGCACACGAGGTCCACGTACTCGCGCCCCGCGACGTCGGTCACGTACGGGCCCCGGGCGGAGGCCAGGAACCGCGGGTCGCCGCCGACGGAGCCGTAGGCGCGGACCGGCGAGCTCACGCCGCCCGGCAGCACGCCCTGCGCGCGCACGAACGCGGCGTGGTTGTCCGTCCCGCCCGCGCCCGGCGCGCCGAACAGCGCCGCGTTCTCCGCCTGCACGGCCTCCGCCGTCCCGAAGCCTCCGGTGTCCGTCATGCCCGCGTCCTTCCGTCGTTCTCGTCCAGCCAGCCCGCGAGCTCCGTCGCCCAGTACGTGAGGATCACGTCCGCGCCGGCCCGCTTGATGCCCAGCACCGACTCCGTGATCGCGCCCCGCCGGTCGATCCAGCCGTTGGCGGCGGCCGCCTCGATCATCGCGTACTCGCCCGACACCTGGTACGCCGCGACCGGCACCGGGGACATCTCCGCGACGGCGGCGAGCACGTCCAGGTACGACCCGGCGGGCTTCACCATGATCATGTCCGCGCCCTCGGCGAGGTCGAGGTCCGCCTCGCGCAGGCCCTCGCGGGCGTTGCCCGCGTCCATCTGGTACGTGCGGCGGTCACCCTGGAGGGCCGAGTCCACGGCCTCGCGGAACGGCCCGTAGAACGCGCTCGCGTACTTCGCGGAGTACGCGAGGATGCCGACGTCGTCGAACCCGGCGGCGTCCAGCGCCTCGCGGATCACCGCGACCTGGCCGTCCATCATCCCGGACGGCGCGACGACGTCGACGCCCGCGCGCGCCTGCGCGACGGCCATCGAGGCGTAGCGGGCGAGCGTCGCGTCGTTGTCGACGACGACACTCCCGTCGTGACCCTCGGCCAGCACGCCGCAGTGCCCGTGGTCGGTGAACTCGTCGAGGCACGTGTCCGCCATGACGACCGGCCCGCCGCCCGCGTGCTCGCGCGCCGCCTCGACCGCGACCCGGATGCCGCGCTGCAGGATCCCGTCCTCGGCGTCCGCCTGCGTGCCGGTCGCGTCGCGCTCGGCGGGGATGCCGAAGAGCATGACGCCGCCGACCCCGGCGCGCGCGGCGTCGCGCACGGCGTCCGCGAGCGTCGCCTCGGTGTGCTGCACGACGCCCGGCATCGAGGAGATCGGGCGCGGCGCGTCCAGGCCCTCCTTGACGAACAGCGGCAGCACCAGGTCCGACGCGTGCACGCGCGTCTCGGTGACGAGCCGCCGCACGCGCGGGCTCGTGCGCAGGCGGCGCGGCCGGTGGTGCCCGACGGGGAGCTGGTGGGTCACGAGGGGTCTCCTTCGGGGGTCGGGTCGGCAGGGGTCGTGCCCGCGGCCGGGGGAGCGGCTGGGCCGTCGGGCGGGGTGGCCGTGCGGGCGGCGGAGGCGGCGCTGGTGGCGGTGGTGCGGCTGGCGGCGAGCGCGTCGGTGAGCGCGGCGGCCAGGGCGGCGTCGGTCGGGCGGTCCGCGACCGCCTCGAGCCGCAGCCCGACGTCGCGCGCCGCCCGGGCGGTCGGGTCGCCGATCGCGACGCCCACGACGTCGTCGCGCGGCCCGAGCTGGCGCGCGATCTCGCGCGCGACGCTCCCCGAGGTGAGCACGACGGCGTCCACCGCGCCCGCGCGCCACGCCGCGACGACGTCCGGCGCGAGCGCGTGCGTGACGGTGCGGTACACGGTGACGACGTGCGGGACGTACCCGAGGTCGTGCAGGCCGTCGTGCATCGTCGGCGCCGCGAGGTCCCCCTGCGGGAGCAGAACCAGGCCTCTACCTCGCGAGGTAGAGCCCTGGTTCGGCGAGGTAGAGGTGTGGTCGGTCGAGTCGAGGGCCGCGAAGGCGGCGACGAGGCCACGGGCGGAGTTCTCGTCGGGTTCGAGCTCGACGGCGATGCCCACGGCTTCGAGGGCGCGGCGGGTCGCGGGCCCGACGGCGGCCCAGCGGGCGTGGCGGGCGGCGTCCCCCAGGTCGACGCCCTGGCGGGCGGCGCTCGCGACGAGCTCGTCGATCGCGTTGACGCTCGTCACGACGACCCAGGCGAAGTCGCCGTGCGCGAGGCGGGCGACGGCGCCGTCCACCGGGGCGGTGTCCTCCACCCGGGCGCGCTCGATCGCGGGGCTGACGAGGACGCGCGCCCCGGCGTCGCGGAGCGTCGCCGCGAGCCCGGCGGCGCGCTCGGGCGCGCGCGGGACGAGGACCGTGCGGCCCGCGAGCGGCGCGCTCGCGCCGTGCCGGTTCGACGCCGGTCCGGCGGCCTCGGCGTCGCCGCGCGGCGTCGGCCGCTCCGGCGGGGGCGGCACGACGGGCGCGGGGCCGCGCGACGGGTCGCGCAGGGGGCCCGGGCTCATTCCGCCTCGCCGCGGTAGCCGCCGTCGCGGAGCTGCTCGCGCGCGGTCTCGACGGCGTGGTCCGGCGACGGGGCGGCGTCGGTGGCCGGGGCGGTTCCCGTCGCCGACCCGGCCGACCCGGCCCCGGTCTCGCGGAGCGGGGCGAGGCGCGCGGCGCCGTCGGCGAGGAGCGCGTCGGCGACGCGCACGCCGAGGGCGCGGGCGGCGTCGTCGCGCACGTCCTGCGACGACGCGCCGACAGGGACCGTCGTGCGACCGGAGTGCGTGAGCTGCTCGACGCCGTCGACCCGGGCGACGACGGCCGTCAGCGCGACCTCGCCGTCCTCGACCAGGGCGTGCGCGCCGACCGGCGCGGCGCAGCCGGCCTCGAGGCGGGCGAGGAGCGACCGCTCGGCGAGCACGGCGAGGCGCGTCGGCTCGTGGTCGAGGTCGTGCAGGGCACGCGCGAGCACGGGGTCGTCGAGCGACGACGTGCGCACCTCCACCGCGAGCGCGCCCTGCCCGGCGGCGGGCGCCATGATCGCGGTGTCGATCACCTCGGACACCGCGTCGAGCCGACCGAGGCGTGCGAGCCCTGCGTAGGCGAGCACGACGGCGTCGAGGTCGGCGTCCGGGCCGAGCGCGCGGGCGAGGCGCGTGTCGACGTTGCCGCGGATGTCCACGACGTCGAGGTCGGGCCGCACGGAGCGGAGCTGCGCGGCCCGGCGCGGCGACCCGGTGCCGACGCGGGCCCCGCGCGGGAGCGTCGCGACGGTGAGGCCGCCGCGCGCGCACAGGACGTCGCGCGGGTTCTCGCGCTCCGGCGTCACGGCCGTCAGACCGGGGGCGTGCTGGGTCGGGAGGTCCTTGAGCGAGTGGACCGCGACGTCGCAGCGGTCGTCGAGCAGCGCCTCGCGCAGCGCGGTGACGAACACGCCGGTGCCGCCCATCTGGGCGAGCGACCCGGTGAGGACGTCGCCGTCGGTGCGGATGCGCACGATCTCGACGTCCCGGCCGGTCAGCTCCTCGAGGCGTCGAGCCACGTGGCCGGTCTGGGTGGTCGCGAGGGCGCTGCCGCGCGTGCCCACGCGGAGGGGAGGGGTACCTGCAGGGCTCACGGTCCCAGTCTCTCCCCACTTCGGCGGTGCACGGAAATGCGCACGTCACGGCGGGGGAAATGCGCGCGGGAGTGACGTGGTCCTGACGCTCGGTCAGGAACGTGCGGACAATGTGTCAGGACAATTCCCGGATCATTGACGGACCCATTTCTCGGGATTCCGGTAAGGATTGCCTCACTCCACCACGGCGAGCTCGCGCGCGCATTCCTGGGCGTGCCCGACGATCGCCGCGAGCCCCGTGCCCGCGATCCAGCCCCCGGTCACGGCGAGCCCGGGCACGGCGTCGACGCGCTCGACGAACGCCGCGACCTCGCGCCGGTACGCGGGGGTCGGCGGGGGCAGCGCGCCGTTCCAGCGCGTCACGACGCGCCCGAGCACGCGCCCGTGCAGGTCCACGCCGAACAGGCGGGACGCGTCGGCGACGACGCGGTCGAGGTCGGGCTCCGTCGTCGCGCCGATGCGCCCGTAGCTGAGCCGCACCACGTGGTGGCCCGGGCCGACGGCGCCGCGCACGCGGTCGCGCAGCCACGGCCACTTGGCGGTCGAGTGGGTCAGCGCCTTGGCCTCGACGTCCGACGGTGGCGCGGCGCGGCCCGCGTCCCGGTGCGGCGGGGCGACGAGCAGACCGGTCCCGCGGGGTGCGTCGTCGAGCTCGGGCGCACGGAGCAGGAGGGTGACGAGCCGGACGTCCGCGCCGGGCTCCGGGTCGGGCAGCAGGTCCGCCGCGGTGCCGACGAGGGGACCGAGCGCGTCCACGAGCGCCGGCGTCGTGACGACCAGCCGCGGCGCGGCGAGCGCGACGGGCCCGTCGGGCGTCTGCGCACGGACCACCCAGCCGCCGAGAAGCGGGTATCCGCCCCCGTCGGCGTCGGATCCGGGGCGGACATCCGCTTCTCGGCGGGGCACGTCGCGGCGCGCGATCTCCGTGACCTCGTGGCGCAGCCGCACGTCGGTGCCCGCGGCGAGCTCCTCGACGAGCCGGTGCATGCCGCCGTCGATCCCGCGGACCGCCGAGCCCGCGGGGGCGAGCGCGCGCAGCGACGCCACCGCCCGCGCGAGCGAACCCTCGCGCTCGAACGCCTCGCGCAGGCCCGGTGCGACCGCGGCGACGTCGAGCCGGTCGAGCGGGGCGGAGTGCACGCCGGCCGCCACGGGGGCGACGAGTCGCTCCGTGACGCGTGCTCCCATGCGCGAGCGCGCGAACGTCTCGAGCGTGCGCAGGTCCGTGAAGCGGCGGGGCAGGACGCGGTCGAGGCTCGCGCGCAGGGCCCCACCGACGCCGACCGCACGGCGCACGTCGGCCGACCACGGGTGGGCCGGGATGCCGAGCACGCCCGCGCGCGGCAAGGGGTAGGCGTGGCCGGCGGCGTAGCCCCAGGCGCCCGCGCCCGACGGCTCGACGACGTCGAGGCCGAGTGCGGCGACCAGGTCGCCGACGGCCGTGCCGCGGGCCGCGAAGGACTCCGCCCCCAGGTCGACGCGCACGCCGTCGAGCCCCGGCAGGTCACCGCCGCGGACAGGCCCGCCGGGGACGTCCGCGACCTCGAGCACGGCGACGCGCAGCCCCCGCTCGCGCAGGGTCCGGGCCGCGGCGAGCCCCGCGACCCCCGCGCCGACGACGACCGCGTCCACCTCCTCGGGGACGGTCCCGGGGGAGGTGCGGGACGTCGTCGGCTCGCTGCTCACCGTCGGGTCGCCTCCTCGTGCGCGTCGTCCTGTCCGGTCCAGTCTGCGCCGAGCGCGTGGACCAGGCCGACGACACGCGTGAGGACGTCCGGGTCGGTGTCCGGCGGGACGCCGTGGCCGAGGTTCACCACGTGCCCGGGCGCGGTGCGCCCGCGCCGCACGACGTCGCGCACGTGCGCCTCGAGCACGTCCCACGGCGCGGCGAGCAGCGCGGGGTCGATGTTGCCCTGCACCGGAACGGGTGCGTGGCCCTCGGCGAGGAGCCGGGCGGCGTCGTCGAGCGGCGTGCGGTAGTCGACGCCCACGGCCACGTCCTGCACCCCGGCCGCGGTGACGGCGTCGCGCATCGCGGGCAGGAGGTGGCCCGTGCCGGTGCCGAAGTGGACGACCGGCACGCCGAGGTCGGCGACGTGGGTCAGCGCGCGCGTGCTCGCCGGGGCGGCGCCCACCGCGTAGTCCGCGAGCGAGAGCGAGCCCGCCCAGGAGTCGAAGAGCTGGGCGGCGCTCGCGCCCGCCTGGACCTGCGTCCGCAGGAACGTGCCGGTGAGGTCGGCGGCCCAGTCGACGAGGCGCTGCCACGTCTCCGGGTCGCCGCGCAGCAGCGCGCGGGCCGCGAGGTGGTCGCGCGAGGGGCGTCCCTCGACGAGGTAGGCCGCGAGCGTGAACGGCGCGCCCGCGAACCCGATGAGCGGGGTCGTGCCGAGCGCGTCGACGGTCAGCGCGACGGCCTCCCGGATCGGGGCGAGCGACTCCTCGGTGAGCTCGGTCTCCACCAGGCGAGCGACGTCGTCGGGCGTCCGGTACGCCTGGCCCATGACCGGGCCGACGCCCGGCGCGATGTCGACCTCGACGCCCGCGAGCCGCAGCGGCACGACGATGTCGGAGAAGAAGATGCCCGCGTCCACGCCGTGGCGGCGCACCGGCTGGAGCGTGATCTCCGACGCGAGGTCCGGGCGCAGGCACGAGTCGAGCATGCTCACGCCCTCGCGGGCGGCGCGGTACTCGGGCAACGAACGGCCCGCCTGGCGCATGAACCACACCGGTGTGATTTCCGGGCGATTCCCGGTCGTGCCCGCGCGCAGTGCCTGCACGAGCGGTGAACGGTCCGTGCGGCCGTCGGTCAGGGGATGGCCCGGGGAAAGGGCGACAGGAATCACAGCTACCGATTCTGCCTCCCTCCCGGTGGAATGATTAAATCGGAGGCACTGTGGCTCTTCTCTCCCTCACGGCCAGCCACCACGAGCTCGACCTCGACGCCCTGGAGCGACTCTCCACCGGGGCCCACTCGATCGGCGGCTCCGCGGTCGCGGCGTGCGACGTGATCACCGGTGCCGTCGTCCTCGCGACGTGCAACCGGTTCGAGCTGTACCTCGACGTGGACGCGCCCCTCGACGGGACGGGCGTGCAGCACGCGACCGAGCACGTCGCGCGGATGGTCGCCGACGCGTCGGGCGTCGCCCCGGCCGAGGCGCTCGCCTCGTTCCGCGCGCGCGCCGGGACCGAGGTCGCCGAGCACCTGTTCGCCGTCGCGTCGGGCCTGGACTCCATGGTCGTGGGCGAGCGCGAGATCGCCGGCCAGGTGAAGCGCGCGCTCGAGACCGCGCACGCCGACGGCGTGACCTCCTCGACGCTCGAGCTCCTGTTCCAGACGGCGTCGCGCACGTCCAAGAGGGTCAGCACGCAGACGACGCTCGGCGGCGCCGGCCGCTCCGTCGTCGCGCTGGGCCTCGACCTCGCCGCAGCCGAGCTGCCGCCGTGGCACCAGGTGCGGGCCGTCCTCATCGGGACGGGGTCGTACGCGGGCGCGAGCCTCGCGGCGCTGCGCGCGCTCGGGTGCGACGACGTGCGCGTCTACTCGCAGTCCGGCCGCGCCGAGGAGTTCGCCGCCGCGCGCGGGGTCGAGGCCGTGACCGACCTCGTCGCGGCGCTCGAGGACGCGGACCTCGTGGTGTCGTGCTCGGGCGCGCGCGGGCGGGCGCTCGCGGCGGACGCCGCGCGTCCGGGAGAGGGCGCCGACCGCCGTGAGCAGGCCATCGAGCACGTGCTCGACGCCGCCGCCGTGGTCCGGGCGCGCGAGCGCGCCGCGGTCCGCGCCGGGGACGAGCCTGCGGCCCGCCCCACCGTCGTGCTCGACCTCGCGCTGCACCGCGACGTCGACCCGCGCGTCGCGGACGTCGAGGGCGTGCTGCTCTACGACCTCGCGACGCTCGCCGCGCACTCGCCGTCGATCGCGTCGGAGCTCGTCGTGCAGGCCCGCGCGATCGTGGACGACGCGACGCGCGCGTTCGAGGAGACGCGGCTCGGCCGCGCCGCGGACACCGCGGTCGTCGCGCTGCTCGCCGACGCGGAGCGCCGCATCGCGCTCGAGGTGGCCGACGTCGTCGCGCTGCGCGAGGCGGACGGCGACCCGGTCGAGCCGGACGAGGCCGACGAGATCGCGCGCGACGTGCGACGTCGCGTCCACGCGGACCTGCACCGCGCGATCGTCGAGGCCCGCGCCGAGGCCGTCGCGGCCGCGCAGGCGGAGGAGCGCGCCGTCGTCGCAGACGCCCAGGCGCTCGCCGACGAGGCGGTGCGCACGCGCCGCTAGGCTCGCCGCGTGAGCACCACCACGCGACTGGGCGTCCTCGACATCGGCTCGAACACCGTGCACCTCGCCGTCGTGGACGCCGCGTACGCGGCGCGCCCCGTGCAGGCGGCGGGGGCGCGCACGGTCGTGCGCATCATGCGCTACCTCCGGCCGGACGGGTCGCTGTCGCCCGAGGGCGTCGCGGCGATGCTCACCGCGGTCGACGACGCGATGGCGCTCGCGCGCGAGTCCGCGGTCGACGAGATGCTGCCCATGGCGACGTCGGCGCTGCGCGACGCGACCAACGGCCCCGAGGTGCTCGCCGCGATCGGCGAGCGCGTGGGACAGCCGGTCCGCGTGCTGTCCGGCGAGGACGAGTCGCGCCTGACGTTCCTCGCCGCACGGCGGTGGCACGGCTGGGCCGCAGGGCGTCTCCTCGTCCTCGACATCGGCGGCGGCTCGCTCGAGATCGCGTCGGGCGTCGACGAGGAGCCCGACCTCGCCGCGTCCCTCCCGCTCGGTGCCGGGCGCATGACCATGGCGTTCCTGCCCGACGACCCGCCCGCGCCCGAGCAGGTCGAGGCGCTGCGCGAGCACGTGCGCGCCTCGCTCGCGCCCACCGTCGAGGCCTTCCGGGCGCTCCCCGCGCCCGATCACGTCGTCGCGACGTCCAAGACCTTCCGCTCGCTCGCGCGCCTCGCGGGCATGCAGACCGAGGCCGTGGGCCCCGACGACCGGTGGCGCATGCGGCGCTCGCAGCTCGCCGACTGGGTGCCGCGGCTCGCGCGCATCACGGCCGACGGTCGCACGGCCCTGCCCGGCATCACGCCCGAGCGCACGTTCCAGATCGTGGCGGGCGGCGTCGTCGCGGTCGAGACGATGCGCGCGCTCGGCGTCGACGAGGTCGAGATCTGCCCGTGGGCCCTGCGCGAGGGCGCGATCCTGCGCCGCCTCGACCACAGCTGACGTCGGCGCGGCACGCACGGCTCAGAACGCCGCGGTGACCTTCGGCTCGGTGAGGCTGGACCGGCAGGTGGACCGCGACCCCGGGCTCGACGCTCACGCCGTCCACCGCGGCTCGTCGGCGCCCCACGGCCGGGCAGGCGTGGGGTAGTCGTCGACCCGGGCGCCGCCGAGGCGGTCGAGCGCGGGGCGGGTCGTCGTCGCCACGACCTCGCGGCCGTCCAGGAGCGCCGGGTGCTCGACGACGCAGCGCGGGCCCGGCGTGCGCGGTGCGTCGTGCGCGGGGTCGCGGCCGGGAGCCGCGAGCAGTGCGTGCCCGGTCCGGGCGAGCGCGCCGTCGATCTCGCGGCCCCGGCCGTCGGCCGCGCGGTCGGCGAGGGCGTCCACGACGGCGGCCGCGAGCAGGTAGCCCGTCGCGTGGTCGAGCACCTGGGCGGGCAGAGCTCCTGGGATCGCGTCCTCGGGGGAGGCCCCGTCCCGCGCCCCTTCCACGAGGGCGATCCCGCTCACCGCCTGGACGATCGAGTCGAAGCCGCGTCGGCCGGCCCACGGGCCGCCGTCGCCCCATGCCGTGACGCGGGCGTGCACCGCGCCCCGTGGGAGCCGCAGCCCGAACGCCTCGACCGCCCCCGGGCGGTAGCCGGTCACCAGCACGTCGGCGCGGTCGAGCAGCTCCTGGGCGCGGGCGAGGCCGTCGTGCGTCGCGAGGTCGAGCAGCGTCGACCGCTTGCCCTGCCCGGTGTCGAGGTGCTGGACCTCGATCTCCGGGAGCCTGGGAGGGTCGACCCGCAGGACGTCCGCGCCGAGCAGGGCGAGCGTGCGCGTCGCGACGGGGCCCGCGATGACGCGCGTCAGGTCGAGCACCCGGAGCCCGGCGAGCGGGCGTGGCCCGCGCGCGAGCGGGCGTGGGGGAGCGGCGTCGTCGCGCTCCGAGCGCCGCACGGGAGGGTCCGACGCCGTGGCGCGGCCGGGCGCGGACGCGCGCCACACGTCCTCCGGACGGACGCGGACGGCGATCGCCCCGACGTCGGCCGCGCGGTCCTCGACGTCCTGGGCCGAGCGCACGGCGAGGGCGGCGGCGACGTCGTCGCGGGTCGGGGTGCTCGCGGCGTCCGTCAGGTCGAGGAGCGCGAGCAGCCGCGCGCGGTGGTGCGGGTAGTTCGCGTGCGTGCGGACCCAGCCGTCCGCGGTCCGGAAGAAGCCCGAGAGCGGGGCGAAGCCGTCCACCGGGGCGCCGTCGACGCGGAGCAGCCGGTCGCTCGCGAAGGCCGCGGCGACCCGCTCGGGGTCGGGGGGCGCGCCGGCGTCGAACCCGCCCGCGCGGGCCGCGGCGTCGCGCACGGCGACGACCGAGGCGACCGCGAGGTCCAGGACGGGCAGGGTGGCGGCGAGCAAGCCACCCCCGGTAGGTGCCGACGTGCTTCCCACGGCACGACGCTACGCCGCTCGGACCGGTGCGTGCGGGGTCGAGCGCCCACGTGGCGCACCGTCAGGTCCCGACGTACCGTGCTAGAGGCCTGTCAACCCGACACGCCGGGCATGTCACGAACTTTTGCAGGGGGAACACATGATGCGGTATCCGCGAATCCGGTCGGGAGCGGTGGGCGTGGTGATGGCGACGGCGCTCGCGACCGGTCTCGGTGCGGTGCTCGTCGCGCCCGGCGCGAGCGCGGCGGCGAGCACCGTCGTCACGCCGCTGGGCGCTCGCACCTACGCGGTGTCCTCCTACTACGGCCCGCGCTGCATGCCGATCGCCAACGCCTCGACCTGGCACCTCGGCCAGGACCTCAGCGCCGCCTCCGGAACGCGCATCAATGCCATCGCCGACGGCGTCGTGCTCCGGGCGGGCAGCGTCAGCGGGTTCGGGCAGTGGGTCGTGCTGCGCCACGCCGTCGGCGGCAAGACGGTCTCGAGCGTGTACGGGCACGTCATCGACGGCGACAAGTACGTCAAGGTCGGGCAGAAGGTCAAGGCGGGGCAGCGCATCGCGGACGTGGGGTCGACGGGGACGTCGACCGCCCCGCACCTGCACCTCGAGGTCTGGAACGGCACCTACGGGTCCGGTGCGTCGCACACCGACCCGCTCGCCTACCTGAAGGGCAAGGGCGTCGACCTCGGTCGCAGCGCGACCCGCGTCGCGGCCCGGCCGTCCGCGACGTCGTGCACGTACTACGCGAACACGGCCGTCAACCTCCGCAAGGGCGCAGGGACGAACACCGCCGTGCTGGCGCTCGTACCGCGCGGCGCCGCCGTGGTCGGCAAGCCTGGCGACGGCAGCGGGACGTGGCGCAAGGTCACGTACGGCCGCCACACCGGGTGGGTCTCGGCAGCGTACGTCGGCCCGACCAAGCCCCCGCCCGTCAGCACGGCTCCCGTCTCCCGGCCCGTCGCGACGCGCTACGTCACGGCCACCTCGCTCAACCTCCGGGCGTCGGCGTCGACCTCGTCGTCGGTGCTCGCCCGGCTCCCGAAGGGGACGAAGCTCTCCGTCACGTCCACCTCGGGCGTCTGGCTCAAGGTCACCGCGAACGGTCGGGCGGGGTGGGTCTCCGCCCAGTACACGTCGACGCGCGCGCCGTCCGCCCCGGCCAAGCCAGCTCCGGCCCCCGCGCCCGCGAAGGCCAAGACGTCGTACGTCACGGCGTCGGTGCTCAACCTCCGGGCGACGCCGTCGACGTCGGCCAAGGTGGTCACCAAGCTGCCCCGCGGCACGGCGGTCAAGCACGCGGGCACCGCGTCCAAGGGCTGGCTCAAGGTGACCGTGGGCAGCCGCACGGGCTACGTCTCCACGACCTACCTCTCGGCCACGAAGCCGCGCTGAGGCGCCCGGACCACACCGGCGTCAGGGGCCGAGCGTCACCGTGCCGGGGAACCGCGCGGCGGAACGGTCGGTCGCGGACCCGTCGCCCGCGGCGTTGATCTCCGAGATCATCATGACGAGCTCGAGGTCGGAGTCCGCGGCGCGGGCGAGGCTGGTCGCGAGCTGGTACGGGTCCGTGAGCGGCTGCATGTCGTAGTCCGTGACGATCATGCGCGTCTGCATGCCGAGGCTGTCGTTCTCGACCGCCGTGCGCACGCTGTCCGCGAGGCGGTTCATCTGCGACTCGGTGAGCGTCATCGTCACCTGCTGGCCGGACGACACCTCGCCCGACGGGGAGAAGCCGGAGAACTCCCGCGTGTTGAAGTACTGCGACGACATGTCGTCCGCGGTGACGTCGAACGAGTACGTGCGCGCCGAGAGGTCCTCGTTCCCCGACGCGTCGAAGGCCTGCGACATGCGGAAGTCGCCGCGGTCGCCGTACGTCGCGGTGAGGAGCTGCTCCGTGCTGCCGTCCGGGTTGGTCGTCGCGACGAGCGAGCCCGTGTTCTTGCCGATCTCCCACTCGGCCCCGCCGACGGGCGTGTCGAAGCCGACGGTCGACGTCGAGTCGAACTCGACGCGCTCGATCTTCGTCGTGCCCGAGATACCCGTCGACGGGTCGGCGGGGATCTCGCCGGTGACGAGGTACGCGTCGTAGGCGGCCTGACCCTCCGGCGTCGACAGGTCGAACTCGGCGCTGCGCAGGGACGCGCCGTCGAGCGACGTCGTGTTGCCGAGCATGACCTTCACGGCGTCGAAGTCGAGCCCGAGCCCCGCGTGGTTCGCGATGGCCTCGGTGGGGCCCGCGGTCACGCGCACCGTGTCGTCGCCCGTGCGCTCGATGAGGCTCGTCACGCCGCTCGCGTCCTTGACGGACGACTCGACGGCGATGTGGCGGAACGCCGCGTTGAGCTCGGTCTCCGAGTAGCTGCCGCCGTCCATCGTGACCGACGAGCCGACCGGCATGCTCCGGGGATCGAACGGGTTGATGCTCCCGGGGTCGGTGACGCCCGCGCCGTCGGGCACCTTGACCGTGTACTCGGACGCCACGCCGGTCGTGTACCCGCCGCTGACGCCCGTGCCGGCCTTGTCGACGCCGCCCTCGACGCCGATCGAGACGTCGGACTTGGACGTGTACGTGGTGAAGCCGTCCTCCGACTTCTCCCCGACCGTGTACTCCGCGCCGCCGGTGACCCCGAACGAGATCTTCGACCCGTTCGTCGTCTTCATCCAGTCGGAGAGCGAGCCGCTCCCCGAGTAGGTCGTCTCGCCGCTCTCCGGGTCGTGGGACACGCCGAACCCGACCTTCGCGTCCGTGCCCTCGGTCGCCGGGTTGCCCGGGCTCCCGTTGTCGGAGCCGGACTCGTGGTCGCCCTTCACCGTGACCTTCGGGCCGCCCGGACTCTCGTCGCCCGAGCCCGACCCGCCGCCCCCGCCGCCGGAGCCCGGCCCGCCGCCCGGTCCGCCGGCAGAGCCGCCGCTGCCGCCCCCGCCGGGGCCGCCCGTGCCGTCGGAGCTCGCGCTCTCCTGCTGGTCGGCGTTCTTGCGGACCTTGTCCGCCGCGTCGCGGAGCGTCGCGGTGGCGGCGGCCAGCGCGGGGCCCAGCTCGGCGGACCAGCGGCCGCGCAGCTCGTCGCCGTCCGGGCCGGCCCAGCGGGCGCCGCTCACGGTCGAGTCCAGCGTGCTGCGCGTCGCGGTGAGCGCCTCGGACGCCGTCGTGAGGCTCTGCGCGAGCGCGCGCAGCTCGCCGATGTCGGCACCGTAGAACCCCATGGTCGTCCCTCTGTCGCTGCGGATCGTGCCTCCGGAGCGTACGCGGGCGGCCGCCGCCGCGTCTCGCCCTGCTCATGGGGCGAGGTACCCATGGGGCGCCCTGGCGCGGCTCGGGAGCACGGCGCGTGGTCAGGCGGAGAGGACCTCGGCGAGCCGGTCGAGGACGATCCGGCCCGCCGGCGGGACGCGGTGCGCGTCGGCCGGCGTGAGCCACGCGAGCTCGGCGATCTCGGCGTTCGGCGCCGGCTCGGGGGAGCTGGGGAACGGCTCGGCGTACATGCAGTGCATGCGCACGACCCGACCGCCGAGGCCGTGACCGGGTGCCTCGGCGACGAAGGCGGGGCGGACCGACGTCGGGTCGAGACGGACGCCCAGCTCCTCCTGGATCTCGCGCACCAGGGCCTCGGCGTCCGACTCGCCGGGCTCGACCTTGCCACCCGGCACGAAGAAGCGGTCCTTGCCGGTCGTGCGGACGGCGAGCAGGCGCCCGTCGCGGACGTTCACCCAGCCGACGGTGCGCAGCGGCGGCAGCGCAGCGGGCTCGGGGGTGGACAGCTCGGTGCGAGGAAGGTCGTGCGACGTCACGGCTCCACTGTGCCATCTCCGCCAGGTCTGTCACCGCGCCGCGGTCCGGCGTCGACGGCTCACGACGAGCGGGACCCCCGACGGCGCGTGGCGCACCCAGCGAACCACGCGCCGTCGGGCCTGCCCCTCGCGCGGCCCCAGTTCCGGCGAAGGGCGATCGTGCCGGGCCGAGGCCCGGCACGACGATCGTCACACCGACCAGCGGACCGCGCTCGGTGCGGACTCGTTCCAGACCCGGTCGAGCGCGGTCACGACGTACGTGTAGCGGCGCCCCCGTACCGGGGTCGGGTCGAGGAAGTCCTGGAGCACCCGCCCCTCGGCCCGCTGCGTCGCGAGGAGGTTCGCCGGGTTCTCGGTGTCGACGTGCTTCACCCAACCGTCAGCACGGTAGATCGCGAACGACGTCGCCGCGAACCGACGGCCACCTGCGTCGGTCCAGTGGACGCGGATGCCGTCGTCGCGCCAGCCCGCCCACGCGAGCACGGGCGTGCGGATCTTCGTCCCCGGCAGGTGCGGCATCGCGGGGACGATGGCCGGGTACCGGTAGTGGTCGTCGCGGACGCGCGTCATCGAGCCCTGCGGGTCGGCCGGGACGTGCTTGGCGGAGAAGTACACGTTGCCGTGCACGGGGTGCTCCTGCTCGCCGCAGAAGGTCAGGTGGTTCGACAGCTCGGCCGGGTCGGTGAAGACGCCGGACGTCACCTTGTACAGCGCCTCGCCGACGTACAGGTGCGTGCCCGACTGCGCGGCGACGTCGGCCCACCAGGGCACGAGCTTCGCGTAGTCCGCGACTGCGAGGCCGAACTGCCAGTAGATCTGCGGGTTGATGTAGTCGAGCCAGCCCTCGAGGACCCACTTGCGCGTGTCCGCGAACTGCATGTCGTAGGACTGCGACCCTCCGGTCTCGGAACCGCGCGGGTCGGTCGAGGCGTTGCGCCAGATGCCGAACGGGCTGATGCCGAACTTGACCCACGGCTTCGTCTGCTTGATGCGCTGCGAGATCGACTGCACGAACGTGTCGACGTTGTGGCGTCGCCAGTCCTCGACGCGCTCGAAGCCCGCGCCGTGCGACGCGAACGTCGCCGCGTCCGGGATCGTCTCACCGGCGACGGCGTAGGGGTAGAAGTAGTCGTCGAAGTGCACGCCGTCGATGTCGTAGTGCTCGACGCTGTGCAGGATCGCGTTCTTGATGTGCTCCTGCGCCTCGGGCAGGCCAGGGTCGAAGTAGAGCTTGCCCCCGTACGCCCACACCCACTCCGGGTGCTGTCGCGCGGGGTGCTCCGGGACGAGCCGCGCCGGGTCCGCCTGCATCGACACGCGGTACGGGTTGTACCAGGCGTGGATCTCGAGGTTGCGCCGGTGGCACTCCTCGACGACGAACGCGAGGGGGTCGTATCCCGGGTCCCGGCCCTGGACGCCCGTGAGGTACTGCGACCACGGCTCGTACGGGCTCGGCCAGAACGCGTCGGCCGTCGGGCGGACCTGGACGAACACGGCGTTGAGCCGGAAGTCGCGGGCGACGTCGAGCCAGCGCAGGAGCTCGGCCTTCTGCTGGTCCGCCGTCAGGCCGGACGCGGACGGCCAGTCGATGTTCACGACGCTGGAGATCCACATCGCGCGCAGCTCGCGCTTACGGGGCGTGGGTCCCCCTGCTGCCGCGGCGTGGACCGTGCCGCCGGGGGTGGTGAGAGCGGCGGCGGGGGTGAGCGACCCGACCGTCACGGTGAGCGTGCTCGCCGCGACACCGGCCGTGGCGAGCGTGAGGAACTGTCGTCGTCCGACGCCGGCCGGGGCTGGGGCGGGAGACGAGGGGGAGCCGTCGAGCGTCATTGCTGATCCTCCGGGTCGAACGGGCTGTGTGGCAGATAGTTTCACAAAACGATCTGTCTGTGAAGGTTTCCACCACAGGAGACCCGCCGAACACGACACGGCGGTCGTTCTCAGCGCCGTTTCGACCCTCATGTCGTGCTCGACGGCGGGTGGGGGCTTGTTCGTATGGCTCTGGTGTGTCGTTCTTACATAGGTTCCTCGCGAGGGTATGTTTGTGGGCATGGCATCCAGACCGCTCCAGGAACCCGCGTTCCTGATCCTCTCGGCGCTCGCCGCCGGACCGCTGCACGGCTACGGCATCGCGCAGGACGTCGGCTCCAGCTCCGACGGGCGCGTCACCCTGCGCGCCGGGACGCTCTACGGCGCCATCGACCGGCTCGTCGCCGCTGGCCTGGTCGAGGTCGACCACGAGGAGGTCGTCGACTCGCGACTGCGCCGCTACTACCGGCTCACCACCGAGGGCGGGTCGCGCCTCGCCGCCGAGGCCGAGCGTGCCGAGGCCCAGGCACGCCGCGCGCTCGAGCGTCTCGGTGCCCGACGTCGTGCGTCCGCGGTGGCGCACGACGGCGCCGCGGGACGCCCCGCCCGGGGCGTCGCGGGAGGCCTCGCCGACGGCGGGGTGATGCCGGCATGAGCGAGGGCCGCGAGCACCGCCTCCGCGCCGCGGGTGACGAGACCGACAAACCGACCGCCGCCAGCCCGACGGCGAAGCCCGGCGCGACGGTGCTCGTCACCCCGGTGCTCGTGCGGGACTACCGCCGTCTCCTGCGGCTCTTCCCGTACACCTACCGGCGGGCGCACGAGGCCGAGATGCTCGGCCACCTGCTCGACGGCGCGCGGCCGGGACAGTCGCGCCCGACCCGAGCCGAGCGCTGGGACCTCCTGCGCGCCGCCGCGCGCGAGTGGGCGCTCGCGCCGCTGGGCCCGACCGAGCGGCAGCGAGCGTCGGCGGCGGTCGTGGTCCTCGTCGCGCTGACGGCGGTGCTCGCCGCCCCCGCGTCGCAGGACCTCCTGCGCGTCGGCCTCGCGCTGGGGGACGAGCCCATGCGGGAGGTGCTGGGAACGGCCGCCTCGCCGGCGTGGCTGGCGGTCGCGACGGCGCTCGTCGCGGTGCCCCTCGCCCCGGCCTGGCTGCTCTGGGCCGGATCGGTCGTGGCCCTGGCCGCGCGCCTGCGGCGGACCGGTCTCGTGCTCTGCGCCCTCGCCGCCGCGGCGGGCGTCGCCGCGGTCGGGTCGCTCGTCGCGGCGGAGCGCGCGTTCGTCGCGTTCCAGGAGACCGGGTGGGTCGTCGCCCTCCTGGCCTCGCTCGGGGCGGTCGTCGCCCGCGGGCGGCAGACGGGTCCCGTCCTGGGAGCGCGCGCGGGTGTGGCCGCGCTCTGGCTGACGGCGGCGTCGCTCGCGGTCTCCGTGCCGCGGAGCGCGACCGTCGTCGCGGACGAGGGCGTCTGGGTCACCGCTCCGGGCTACCCCTTCACGCTGGCAGCGGACGTCGTGATCCTCGGGGGGATGGCGGTCCTGCTGGTGGCCGTCCGCCCCGTGCGGCAGGCATCTCCCGTGCTGGCCGGGGTGTTCACCGCCCTGGTCCTCAGCGGCTCGGACGTCTTCTGGTCCGGTGGGCTCGACACCACGGCCGTGAACCTGGGCAACGTGCTCGGGGTGGTCGCGCTGTCGGCCGTCGTCACCCTCGTGGCCCGGTGGGTGGTCAACCGCCTCGACGAGCTCGCCGCGTCCCGGGCCGCGCACCGTGCGCTCCTGGCCGCGTCAGGCTCCGGCACGGTGGTCGCCGCATGACCGCGGCAGATGCCCCGGCCTCGGTCACGGGACCGCTGGTCCCTCCGGTGCTCGTGCGGGACTACCGCCGTCTCCTGCGGCTCTTCCCGTACACCTACCGGCGGGCGCACGAGGCCGAGATGCTCGGCCACCTGCTCGACGGCGCGCGGCCGGGACAGTCGCGCCCGACCCGAGCCGAGCGCTGGGACCTCCTGCGCGCCGCCGCCCGGGAATGGCTGCTCGCGCCGTTGGGCTCCACGCCACGGCAGCGGCGCGCGGCGACCGGCTTCCTGTTCGTGCTGCTCCCGGCCGTGCTCGTGGTCATGGCGGCGCGCGTCCTCGCGTTCGCCGCCGCGATCGTCCGGGCGATGTTGGGCCCGGACAGCATCGCGCCGCTCGTGGCGACCGTCCCGACGGCGCTGATGTGGGCCCTGTGGCTCGCGGCGGTGGCCCTCACGCTGGCCGGTGCGCGGCGCGTCGGCCTCGCGACGGCGGTGCTCGCTGCCGTCGTCGGGGTGGTCGCGCTCGTCCTGGCCCTCGTGTCGGGCAGCGCCTACGCCGCGTACCTCGACGCGCCGTGGGTCGTCGGGCTCGTCGCGTACGCGGGAGTCCTCGCCGCGCGACGGACGTGCCGGGTCGGTGCCGAGCCGGTGGCCCTCCGGGCGGCGACGGTCGGGGCCATGGCGCTGGTCCTCGGCACCTTCGTCGCCGCGACCTACTCCGACGCGGCGCACCTCGGGACGCCGTGGTGGTCGGGCGGCGCTCTGGCCTCGTGGACGCTCCAGGCGCTCGCTGCGCCGGTGGTCGTGCTCCTCGGCACCGCCCTGCTGGGGCGCCGCACCCGGCAGGCGGTCCCGGTGCTCGCTGGTCTCGCGGTCGCCGTGCTGCTGAGCCGGTCGAGCTTCTTCTGGTCCGGCACCGTGAGCATCCAGACGGCGGACCTCGGCAACGTCCTCGCCCTGCTCGGGCTCGCGACCGCCGCGACGGTCGTGCTGCGCTGGGTCGTCAACCGTCTCGACGAGCTCTCCGAGGCGCGCGCCACGCACCGCGCGCTGCTCGCCGCCGCGGGAGGGACACCGGAACCGGCCACGCCGCGCCCGGGCGAGCCGACCGCCGTCTGACACTGCGCCGTCGACCACGACCTCACCCACCCGCGAGAACGACATGAGGGTCGTTATCCGTCGGATAGCGACCCTCATGTCGTGTTCGGCGCGGGGCCGGGGCGGCCCGGCGCGGGGGCGGGTCAGTCCAGGTAGGTCGTCACCAGGTGGGGGGCCAGGCCCGTGTACGTCGCCGGGGTGAGGTCGGAGAGGCGCTGCGCGACGTCGTCGGGCAGGCCGAGGCCCGCGACGAACTCGCGCAGGCGCGCGGCGTCGACACGCTGGCCGCGCGTGAGGTCCTTGAGGCGCTCGTACGGGTTCTCCATGCCGGGCACGCCCGCGACCGACGCCGCGCGCATCGCCGACTGGATGGGCTCGCCGAGCACCTCCCAGTTCTCGTCGAGGTCCGCCGCCATGAGGTCGGCGTTCGCGGCGAGGGCCCTGAGGCCGCGGCGCACGTTGTCGATCGCGAGGAGCGAGTGGCCGAACGCGGGGCCGACGTTGCGCTGCGTCGTCGAGTCCGTGAGGTCGCGCTGGAGCCGCGAGGTGACGAGCGTCGCGCCGAGCGTGTCGAGCAGCGAGGAGGAGATCTCGAGGTTCGCCTCGGCGTTCTCGAACCGGATCGGGTTGACCTTGTGCGGCATGGTCGACGACCCGGTCGCGCCGGGCACGGGGATCTGCGTGAAGAACCCGAGCGAGATGTACGTCCACACGTCGGTCGCGAGGTTGTGCAGGATGCGGTTGAACCGCGCGACGTCCGCGTACAGCTCGGCCTGCCAGTCGTGCGACTCGATCTGCGTCGTCAGCGGGTTCCACGTGAGCCCCAGGCCCTCGACGAAGTGCTTCGAGACCGACGGCCAGTCCACGCCCGGGACGGCGACGGTGTGCGCGCCGTAGGTGCCCGTCGCGCCGTTCAGCTTGCCCAGGTACTCGGCCACGCCGACCCGGCGCAGCTGGCGGCGCAGGCGGTGCGCGAGGACGGCGAGCTCCTTGCCGAGCGTCGTCGGCGTCGCGGGCTGGCCGTGCGTGCGCGAGAGCATCGGCACGTCGGCGAGGTCGCGCGCCATGTCCGCGAGCTGGTCGGCGAGGGCCGTCGCGGCGGGCAGCCACACCTGCTCGACGGCGCCCCGCACCATGAGCGCGTACGACAGGTTGTTGACGTCCTCGCTGGTGCACGCGAAGTGCACGAGCTCGCCGACGCCGGGCAGGACGGTGTCCGAGCCCAGTGCGTCGGGCGCCGCGGCGAGGCGGCGCTTGACGAAGTACTCGACGGCCTTGACGTCGTGCACCGTCTCGCGCTCGATCGCGGCGAGCTCGGCGATCTCCTCGCCGCCGAACGTCGCGGGGATGCGACGCAGGTACGCGACCTCCGCGTCGGAGAGCTGGGGGGCGCCGGGCACGACAGGGCGGACCGCGTTCTCGTCGACCGCCTGGACGCCGTTGCACAGCGTGATCAGCCACTCGACCTCGACGTGGACTCGCTCGCGGTTGAGCGCGGCCTCGCTGAGGTGGTCGACGAGCGGGGCGACCGCGGCACGGTAGCGGCCGTCGAGCGGGCCGAGCGCGATCGGCGGGGTCACCTCGGCGAGCGACACGCGGGCAGGGGCGTCTGCGGCAGGGTTCTCGGGCACGCCCCTGATTCTCCCACGCGTGCCCGACGACGGCCCGCGCCTCCCGCAGTGCGGTCACCCGGTGCGGGCGGGAGGGAGACTCGTGGTGGCGCACCGGTCGTGACCGTCCCGAGGGTCCGCCCGCAAGGGTCCCGTCCACAGCGTGCGCGGCGCCGGGTGCACGCGGCGGTCAGCGCTCCGTACGGTCGCCGCCATGTCCTCCCCGTCACCGCCACCGCCTTGCGTCGCCCTGCCGTTCGGCATCACCCTCGCGCGGGCCCGCGTCCTCGCCGCCCGCGACGACGCCGCGCGGGCCGGCGCCGCCCTCGTCGCGCCCGACCTGCCGTGGGCCGGGCACGCGCGGCAGACGTACGACGACGCCGCGTCCGAGCGTCGGAGCGGGCTGCTGCGGCTCGACATGCTCCTGGACAGCTGCCTCGTGCGCCTCGACGCGCTCACGACGCAGGCCGAGGCGGACCTCGCGCGGATCGAGGCCGAGGCCGCGGTGGGAGCGTCGTGAGCGGTGCGGCGCCGGGACCCGCGGTCGTCGTCCGCGGCGGCACGGAACCGACCGTGGTCGAGACGGCGGCGGTCGTCGCGCAGGCGGTGGCGCTGGGCGCGCGGGCGGACCTCGTCGCCGGGAGCCTCGCGGCGCTCCGGGACGCGCGAGAGTCGGTGGAGGTCGTGACCGCCAGCCCCACCTCGTTCGGGGGCCGCCTCGCGGGTCCCGCCCCGCTCCGGGCCACCACGGGCTGGGACGTCCACGCCACGCCGTTCTGGTCCGCCGATGTGCGCGCCGCGCGCGCCGCCGCGCTCGAGGCGTTCGACCTCGCGATCGGCGTCGCCGACGAGCAGGAGCGGGGCCTGCGGGACCTCGCGGAGCGCGTGCACCAGGCGGTGCGGGTGTACGACGACGCGGACGCCGCCACGGCCGCCTTGTGGCAGGACGCCGCGCTCCTGGTCGCCGGGGGCCTGAACCCGGTCGGGGCGGCGGCTGCCGGGATCGCCGGCCTCCTGGCCATGGGGACGGTCGGGGCCTGGGTCTCGCTGAAGCAGGGTCGACCTTCCCTGTACCCGTTCATCACCTCGGGGCAGTCCCTGCACCCCGCCACGATCCGCGCGCTGAGCCGTGCGGTCGGCGTGCTCGACGTGGACCGCCCGTGGTACCAGATGCCTACGGTGGGCAACGGGGCGTCGGTGCTGCGCGGGCTGCTGCAGCCCCTGCGCGACCGGTTCCTGCGCGACCCCGAGGTCCGTCTCGTCGACCCGTCCTCCGACCTGCCGACCCCCACGGACGTGCGTTCCGCGCTCGGTGCCGTGGAAGCGCTGGAGAAGGACTCGACGCTCAGCATCCAGAGGATCGTCAAGGACGACGGCACGCTCACGTGGGTCGTCGCGATCCCCGGTACGCAGCTCCTCAACCCCGGGTCCGTCTTCAACATGACGTCCAACTACCAGCTCATGGACGACGACCCGGCGGTGCGGGCGCAGGCCGACAGCGCGCGTGCCGTGCTGGAGGCGATGCGGCAGGCCGGGATCGCGCCGGACGACGACGTCGTGCTCGTGGGGCACAGCCAGGGCGGCATCATCGCGTCGACGGTCGCGGCGGCGACGGTCGGCACGTACACCGTGCGGCACGTCGTGACGGCGGGCTCGCCCGTCGCCGGCCACGCCCTCCCGCCGGGGGTCAAGGGCACGCACATCGAGACCCAGGGGGAGGGGATCTCCGACACCGACGGTGCGGAGAACCGTGCGACGGCGGACCAGGTCACGGTCACGGGGGCCTTCATGGCGCCGGGCGGCGGGCCGACGAGCGAGTGGCCGCACAGCGTGCGCCACCACCAGGAGACGCTCGACGCCGCCGTCGAGGTGGGTGACCGCGGGCTCGAGGAGCACCTGGACGACGTCGAACGGTGGCTCGACGGGGAGGCCGACGAGCCGCTCGTCTACGAGGCGCGCCTGGTGCCCGACCCGGACACGACGTTCTGCATCGGGGACGTGGCGGTCCCGCGGTCGCTCACGCCCCCGTGGGCACCGGGCACGCCGTTCCCGGGTGCGCCCGGGGTGCCGTTCCCCGGGGTGCCGACACCGGGGGCGCCCGGGGTGCCGGGCATCCCGTCCACGGGGACTCAGGGGGCCGGTGATCTCACCGCACCGGGCCCGGACGGCGGGGGAGGCGAGGACGACGCGCGGTAGCGACGCCCGTCAGCGGTCCTGAGCCTTGGGCACGACGGCCGAGACGGCGAAGTTGATGAGCCCGATGATCAGCGCCGCGAGCAGGGCCCACCAGAACCCGCCCACGATGCGGATCCCCCAGTCCGTCTGCTCGGTGATCCACGCGGTGAGCATGAGCATGAGCGCGTTGACGACCAGGGAGAACAGCCCCAGCGTGAGGATGTAGAGCGGGATGGACAGGATCTGCACGATCGGCTTGATGACGGCGTTCACCAGCGAGTAGAGCAGCGCCACCACGAGGATGATGACGACCTGCCCGCCGGCGGTGTCGGAGCCGACGATCTGGAAGTGCTCGTCGATGAACAGGCTCGTGAGCCAGATCGCGAGGCCGGTGACGAGGACGCGGACGACGAAGCTCATGGCGCCATCCTGTCATCCGGGCCGCGCGGGGGCACGGCACCGAGCCGCGCGCCGTCGGGGTGGGTCGAGCAGGTGGCATGATCGAGGACCGTGGCCCACGAACCCCGCGTCCCCCTGCGTCCCGCCGTCGCCGCGCTGCCGGCCTACGTCCCCGGGGCCCGCGTCGCCCCGGGCGCCGCGGCGTTCAAGCTCTCCTCCAACGAGAACCCGTACCCGCCGCTGCCGTCGGTCGTCGCGGCGATCGCCGACGCCGCGGCGGACGTCAACCGCTACCCGGACATGTACGCGACGCAGCTCACCGAGGCGCTCGCGGCAGACCTCGGTGTCGGTGCCGACCAGGTCGTCGTGGGGAACGGCTCGGTCGCGGTGCTCGCGCACGTGCTCCAGACGGTCGTCGAGCCGGGCGACGAGGTGGTGTACCCGTGGCGGTCGTTCGAGGCGTACCCGATCGCGGTCGCCGTCGCGGGCGGGACGTCGGTCCAGGTGCCGCTGCGGACCGGGGCCGACGTCGGCAGTCTCGACCTGCCGGCCATGGCCGCGGCGATCACGGAGCGCACGCGCGTCGTGATGGTCTGCACGCCCAACAACCCGACCGGTCCTGTCGTGCACCGCGAGGAGCTCGAGACGTTCCTCGCGGCCGTGCCGTCGGACGTGCTCGTCGTGCTCGACGAGGCGTACCTCGAGTTCGTGCGCGACCCCGAGGCCCCCGACGGCCTCGCCGTGCACGCGCAGCACCCGAACGTCGTGCTGCTCCGCACGTTCTCCAAGGCGTACGGCCTCGCCGGGCTGCGCGTGGGCTACGCCGTCGCGCGTCCGCGGCTCGCGGCGGGGATCCGCGCGGTGTCGACGCCGTTCGGCGTCTCCCACGTCGCGCAGCGCGCGGCCATCGCGTCGCTCGCCGCGCGCGACGAGCTGCTCCAGCGGGTCGAGCATCTCGTCGCCGACCGCGCGCGCCTCGTCGAGGGCCTGCGCGACCAGGGCTGGGTGCTGCCGGAGTCGCAGGCGAACTTCGTGTGGTTCGACCTGGGCGAGCGCACCATGCAGCGGGCGGAGGAGGCCCGCGCCGCCGGCGCGATCGTGCGCCCGTTCGCGGGCGAGGGCCTGCGCGTGAGCGTCGGCGAGCCCGAGGCGACGGACCTCTTCCTCCGCGTGAGCGCCACCTGGCGGTAGGTCCACCGGCCGCCGCCGGTCCCTCGTCTCGTCATCCACCGCGCGTCCGCGATGCGGACGGCCCGGGACGGCCCCAGGCGTCGGTCGCTACTTTTCAGTAGCAATCATGTTCCGAAGGGGGAAATATGACGTTCAGACGAGTGCTCACGACGGCGATGGTCGCGGGGATGGTCGCACTGACGCCCGCGGTGGCGTTCGCGGGGTCGAAGGTGGTGGGAGGCGGGGTCTGGAACTACGGGACCAGCGGCGGCATCGTCTACTCGCACTACCACCACAACACGGCGTGCCACGGGGCGTCGGTGGACAACGGGAAGCTCTACCGCGTCACCAACATCCGGGGTGGTGTCTGGGCGAAGGTGGGCGCGACGGACTGGCCGATGCACGTCGACCACGCCTACTGGCACCAGTGCGGCTAGCACGGTGAGGGAGGGGCGGCGACCTGTCGCCGCCCCTCCTCCTTGCCATGCGTGGAGCGAGCATGCTGAACCGCAGCCTCAGACGTGCCTACGGCCTCGCGGTCGCAGTCACCGTCTTCCTCACCTTCTTCACCCTCCAGGCCTACAGCGAGTTCGCGGTGCAAGGTCCGGCTTCGCAGCTGCGCGTCGGCTCCCTGGGCCCGACCGCGTCCAGCGCCGAGGTGTACGACGCGATGACGACGTTCGCGCAGGAGCGCGACTGCACCGTCGCGCGCGTGTCCTTCGACCTCACGGACCCGTCGGTACGGCACCTGCACGTCCTCGGAGACCGCCTGTCCGAGCCGGGGAGCCGGTGGGTCACGAGCGGGTACGCCGACTTCAGCCGTGGCGTGACGACCCGCGTGCATCCCGGGAGCGAGCTCGGGACGGCCAGCCCGGTCGGCTCGTTCGTGCTCACGTGCGGGCTGGAGGACGCCACGACGCTCGCGTCCACGCTCCAGCAGCAGGGCGTGTCGGTCGTCGCCGACTCCTACCCGACCCTCCGGGAGTGGAACCGCTACCTGGGCGGGACGCCGCTCCTGGCGAGCTACGTGATCGCGGTGGTCGCCACGTCGCTCCTCGCGGGCTGCGGTGCGCTGCTCGGCTCGCGTGCCTATGCGGTCCAGCGCCTCCAGGGCGCACCCTTCGCGCAGATCCTGCGTCGAGACCTCGTGCCCGTCGCGCGCCGCCTGGTCGTCCACCTCGTCGTCGCGGCCGCCGTCTGCGCCGTCATCCTCGGCGTCTACAACCGCTTCGCGCAGTGGACGACCTTCCTCGGCCTCGCCCTGATCGTGCTCGGCGTCCTCCTGGCCGTGACCGTGCTCTCGCACACCGTGTGCGCGGCCGCCACGCTCCGCATCCCGCTCGCCGCCGCCGTCAAGGGCGAGGCGGTGGGCGGCTGGGTCGTCCCGGTGGCGTTCTCGGTCCGCTTCGTGGCCGCGGCGGTCCTCGTGGTGTCGATCTTCTCGGCGCTCGGCGCGGGTCAGCTCATCGTCGCGCAGCAGGCGGCGCGCGACGCGTGGCAGAGCGCCGGCGGCGCCGTCTACCTGGGCCTCGGTGGGGGCGACAAGGCGCGCGCGGCGGAGCACGCGCAGGCGCTGGGCGACCTCGTGGCGGCAGCGGAGGACGAGGGCAAGGCCGTCGTCGCGTTCAGCCAGCCGGTCGCCGCGTTCGGAGCAGTCACGGTGGTGGCCGAGGAGCAGCCCGTCCTCGTCGTGAACCGCACCTACCTGCGTGAGCAGGAGGTCGTCGGCGCCGACGGCGAGCGGCTGGTGCCCGGCGACGACACCTGCCTCGAGCTCCACCTCCCGGGCTCGCTCGAGCCCGCGCAGCAGGCCGACGTCGCGGCCGCCGTCGACTCGTGGGCCGAGTTCTTCGGAGCGACCTGCCCCGTCGAGGAGGGCATCGCGCTGCCCCACGGCACCGTCCTGTTCGACTACGGGAACGCGGCCGACCCGAGTGCGCCCCCGCTCGTCGAGGACCCGGTCCTCCTCGTCGTGGACCACGGCTCGGGAACGATCAGCGCCGACGCGTACGACGCGTACGCGTCGACGGGGGGAGTGGTCTTCCTCGATCCCGCGTACGCGCTCGAGAAGGCCTCTGACGCGGGGGTGCGCGACTACATCCTTTCCACGACGCCGGTCGCCCAGGCGGCGGCCGTCGAGTACCGGGACCTCGTCCGGGCCCTGCGCCTCGGGCTCACCAACATCGCCGCGTGCGCGGGGGTGGTGCTCCTGACCGGCGTCGTCGTCGCGAGCGCCTGGACGAGGAGGAACGCCCAGGCGATCTTCGCGAGGTACATCTCCGGGTGGTCGTTCTGGTCGAGGTTCCGCACGACGCTCGTGGTCGAGATCGTCTCGGCGGCGGCCCTGGTGGTGTACGTGGCGTGGAACCCGCCGCGGACGCCGCCGACCGTGGGCGCCTTCGTGCCGGGCAGCGAGCCGCCGCTCCTGGGCGGCTGGGAGCCGGTCGCGGTGGCGGCGGTGTGCCTCGTGTCCGCGACGTTCCTGGTGGGCGCCCTCGCCGCGGCTCAGCGACGCCTGCTGCGCACGCGGTCCAGTGATTCGTGACCGAAGGAGCATGACGATGATCGAGGTTGTGGGTGCCGGCAAGTCGTACGGCGCGCGGACGATCTGGTCGCGCCTCACGCTGAGCGTGGAGTCCGGCTCGATGGTGGGGCTGGTGGGATCGAGCGGCTCGGGCAAGACGACCCTGCTCAACTGCCTGGGGCTCCTGGACCGGCTCGACGTCGGGACGATCACCGTGGACGGGCGCGACGTCACCGCCCTGGGCGCCCGTGACCGGCGGCTCTTCCGTCGCGACCAGCTCGGGTACCTGTTCCAGAACTACGCGCTCATCGACAACGAGACCGTCGCGGCGAACCTCGACGTGGCGTTCCCGGGCAGGGGGGCTCGGCGGTCCGAGCGGGCCGCGCTGCGGGGGGAGGCGCTGGACCGGGTCGGGCTGGGCGGCTCCGGGGCCTCGATGGTCTACGAGCTCTCCGGTGGCGAGCAGCAGCGGGTGGCCGTGGCACGCCTGCTCATCAAGCGGCCGCGCGTCGTGCTCGCGGACGAGCCGACCGGGGCTCTCGACGAGACGAACGCGGACGCGATCGTCGCCCTGCTGCGGGGGTTCGCGGACGACGGGTGCACGGTGGTCGTCGCGACGCACAACCCGCGGGTCGAGGGTGCGTGCGACGCCGTGCTGGAGCTCGGGGCCTCGACGCAGAACGTGGCGCGCGCTTTTCTGGGGTCGAAGGGCGACGTCGCGTCGTAGTGCGTCTCTCCGGGCGTCGCTCGGCGCAACCGCCTGCCGCGGCGGCGCGGTTGCCGGGTCGGGGCGGCGCGAGAAGACTCGCGACCATGGACAACGTCGAGTACGACCAGTTCGTCGACGACTACGGCTGGCTCTTCGGGGGCGCGGCCGTCGTCGTCTACGTCGCGGTGGCGGTGATCTTCTTCATCGCCTACATCCGGATCATCCAGAAGGCCGGCTACTCGGGCTGGTGGATCCTCGTCGGCCTCGTGCCGATCCTCAACGTCGTCATGTTCCTCGTGTTCGCGTTCTCGCGCTGGCCCGTGCTGCGCGAGCGCGACGCGCTGCGCGCGGGCGGCGCATACCCGCGGTAGGGCGGGACCCCGCAGGCGCGGGGGGTCGTCCGGTGGCGATTGGAGGTTCCCTACAGCCCGCCGCGACGGATGTTGGGCGACATGTCGGCAGCCGAACCTACGGTGTCGTAGCCTACGCTTGCGTAGGCTACGGAGACGTAGGTTCCGACGGCGCCCCGACCGGGCGCCTCCTGCCCCCGAGCGGGCCGGCCGCACGGTCGGGCCGCACCGAAGGAGAGTCGCGTGACCGAGAACGACGCGAGAGCTGCCGCGCGGGACGGCGCGAGCACGCCCCCCGACCTCCCCGACGTCGCCGGCGGCCCCGACGACGCCCCACTGCTTCAGCTCGTGACTCCGGCCGGCGCCCGCGTCACGACCCCCGAGACGGACGGCTACCGCGAGCGCGTCGCCCACCTGGACGCCGCCGCCCTGCGCGGCCTCTACCGCGACATGGTGCTCACGCGCCGCTTCGACGACGAGGCGACGTCGCTCCAGCGCCAGGGCGAGCTCGGCCTGTTCGCGCAGTCGAAGGGTCAGGAGGCCGCGCAGATCGGCTCCGGCCGTGCGCTCGCGCCGCAGGACTACGTCTTCCCCTCCTACCGCGAGCACGGCGTCTCGCACGTCCGCGGGATCGACCCGACGGCGCGCCTGCGGCTGTTCCGCGGCGTCGACCACGGCGGCTGGGACCCGACCGTCCACAACGTGCACCTGTACACGCTCGTCATCGGGTCGCACGCGCTGCACGCGACCGGGTACGCGATGGGCGTCCAGCGCGACGGCCTCGTCGGGTCGGGGGACCCGGAGCGAGACACGGCCGTCGTCACGTACTTCGGCGACGGCGCGACGTCGCAGGGCGACGTCAACGAGGCGCTCGTGTTCGCGGCCGTGAACAACGCGCCCGTCGTGTTCTTCTGCCAGAACAACCAGTGGGCGATCTCCGAGCCCACCACCAAGCAGACGCGCGTGCCGCTCTACCGCCGCGGCGGCGGGTTCGGCGTCCCGAGCGTCCGGGTCGACGGCAACGACGTCCTCGCGTGCTACGCCGTGACCGCGGAGGCGCTCGAGCGGGCGCGGTCCGGCGGCGGCCCGACCTTCGTCGAGGCGTTCACCTACCGCATGGGCGCGCACACGACGTCGGACGACCCGACCAAGTACCGCTCGCGGGCCCAGGAGGAGTACTGGCGCCGTCGCGACCCGATCGACCGGCTCGAGAACCTGCTCCGCGCCGAGGACGCGTGGGACGACGCGTTCGCCGCCGACCTCGCGGCCGAGGCCGACGCGCTCGGCGAGCGGCTGCGCGACGAGGTCCGCGCGCTCGCCGCGCCCGACCCGTCCACCATGTTCGACCACGTCTACGCCACCCCGAACGCCGTGGTCGAGCGCGAGAAGGCGTGGTTCGCCGACTACCAGCAGTCCTTCGAGGAGCCGGCCGCGGAGGTGGCCCGATGAGCGAGAACAAGACCCTGACCCTCGCCCGCGCGATCAACGAGGGCCTGCGCCGGTCGCTCGAGACCGACCCGAAGGTCCTGCTCATGGGCGAGGACATCGGCGCGCTCGGCGGCGTGTTCCGCGTGACGGACGGGCTCCAGAAGGACTTCGGCGAGGACCGGGTGGTCGACACGCCGCTCGCGGAGTCCGGCATCCTCGGCACGGCGATCGGCCTCGCGCTGCGCGGCTACCGCCCGGTCTGCGAGATCCAGTTCGACGGCTTCATCTTCCCCGCGTACGACCAGATCACGACGCAGCTCGCGAAGATGGGCTACCGGTCGGGCGGAAAGCTCCAGGTGCCCGTCGTGATCCGCGTGCCGTACGGCGGCGGGATCGGCGCCGTCGAGCACCACAGCGAGAGCCCCGAGGCGCTGTTCGCGCACACCGCGGGTCTGCGCGTCGTGTCGCCGTCCACGCCGCAGGACGCGTACACGATGATCCAGGAGGCCGTCGCCTCGCCCGACCCGGTGCTGTTCTTCGAGCCCAAGGGTCGCTACTGGGAGAAGGGGCCGGTCGAGACCGCCGGGCGTGGCGAGGGCGCGACCGTGCTCGACCGCGCGCGCGTCGTCCGCCCCGGGACCGACCTCACGCTCGTCGCCTACGGCCCGACCGTCGCGACCGCGCTCCGGGCCGCCGCCGCGGCCGAGCAGGAGGGGCGCAGCGTCGAGGTCGTCGACCTGCGCAGCATCTCCCCGCTCGACACCGCGACGGTCGTGGAGTCCGTCCGCCGGACCGGGCGCTGCGTCGTCGTGCACGAGGCCCCGACCTACCTGGGCTCGGGCGCCGAGGTCGCCGCGCGCGTGACGGAGGAGTGCTTCTACTCGCTCGAGGCGCCCGTGCTGCGCGTCGGCGGGTTCCACACCCCGTACCCCGTCGCCAAGATCGAGCACGACTACCTGCCGAGCCTCGACCGCGTGCTCGACGCCGTCGACCGCGCGTTCGCGTTCTGACGCGACCGTAGCGACCTCGACAGCGCCGACCGGGACCACCAGGAGGACCACGCAGTGCCCACCTTCGAGAAGTTCAACCTCCCCGACGCGGGCGAGGGCCTCACCGAGGCCGAGATCGTGCACTGGCACGTCGCCGTCGGCGACGCCGTGACGGTCAACCAGACGATCGTCGAGATCGAGACGGCCAAGTCGCTCGTCGAGCTGCCGTCCCCGTACACGGGCGTCGTCACGGAGATCCTCGCGCCCGAGGGGACGACGGTCGAGGTCGGGGTGCCGATCATCGTCGTGGACACCGACCCGTCCGGTGCCGCGCCGGCGCCGAGCGCGCCTGCCGGCGTCGTGCCCGACGGCGCGGACGCGGCCTCGGCGCCCGCCTCGCCCCCGGGTACGGCGACGGAGGGCGCGACGCCCGCCGCGGCCGGCGGCTCCGGCTCGGTGCTCGTGGGGTACGGCACGGTGGAGGCGGGCACGGCCCGTCGCCGTCGCCGTGCTCCGGACGCGGCCCCGGCCGTCGCGCCGGCCGCAGCCGTCCCGGTTCCTGCCCCGGCACCCGCCGCCGTGCCCGCGGCGAGCGCGCCGACCCCCGCGCCCGCCGCCGTCGGGCACGTGCACCTGCCCGTGCTCGCGAAGCCGCCGGTGCGCAAGCTCGCCAAGGACCTGGGCGTCGACCTCGCGAGCGTCGCCGGCACCGGGCCGGGCGGGATCGTCACGCGCGAGGACGTGCAGGCGTACCGCGAGCAGGCGAAGGCGCAGCCGCTCGCGACGTACGCCGACGACGACCAGCCGTGGCTCGCGTCGGGCGCGGTCACCGCGGACGGCCGTCAGACGCGCGTCCCGGTGAAGTCGGTGCGCAAGCGCACGGCCGAGGCGATGGTCACGAGCGCGTTCACCGCCCCCCACGTCACGGTCTTCCACACGGTCGACGTCACCAAGACCATGCGGCTCGTGCACACGCTGCGCGAGGACCGGGAGTTCACCGACGTGCGCGTCACCCCGCTGCTGGTCACCGCCAAGGCGCTGCTCCTCGCCGTGCGGCGGCACCCGGAGATCAACGCGAGCTGGGACGACGCCGCGCAGGAGATCGTCTACAAGCACTACGTGAACCTGGGGATCGCGGCCGCGACGCCGCGCGGGCTCGTGGTGCCGAACATCAAGGACGCGCACCGCCTCGACCTGCACGGCCTCGCGGGCGAGATCGCGGACCTCACCGCGACCGCGCGGGCGGGCCGCACGTCGCCCACCGACATGTCCGACGGCACGATCACGATCACGAACGTGGGCGTGTTCGGCATCGACACGGGGACGCCGATCCTCAACCCGGGCGAGGCCGCGATCCTCGCGTTCGGCGCGATCCGCGAGCAGCCGTGGGTCCACAAGGGCAAGATCAAGAAGCGCTGGGTCACGCAGCTCGCGCTGAGCTTCGACCACCGTCTCGTCGACGGCGAGCTCGGCGCGCGCGTCCTGGCCGACGTCGCGAAGGTGCTCGAGGACCCGGCCCGAGGGCTCGTCTGGGGCTGACCCCCCCGCGTCCTCCGGCCGAGGTAGAGCCCTGGTTGGTCGAGGTAGAGCCCTGGTCTGCCGAGGTAGAGCCCTGGTCACCGTGCCCGACGGCGCATGGTCGGGTGGGGTGGTCGGGGTGGGTGGTGGTGCCGCGTCTACCATCCGCCGCTCGTTCCTCGCGGCTCCCGCCAGGCCCGCCACGACGCGGCACCACCACCCACCCCTCCCGGCTTCTGCTCGCCCGGTCCGGGCTTGCCCCGGGCGAACCGCCCGCGCGGCTGGGTGTGTCGTCCCGCGCTGCATGCGCCCTGGCCGCTCGGGGCCGGCCGACCCGGCGCGCATCGGCGGTCCGACTCCCTCTGGTGGTGACCTGACCGCGTCGGCGGGCAGGCCGCCGTCGGGCCTGACCAACCCACCGCGAACCCACACCCCGGGCCTGAGACCCGACCACGGCTCTACCTCGGCCGACCAGGGCTCTACCTCGACCAACCAGGGCTCTACCTCGGCGGACCACGGTTCTACCTCGCGCGGGGCGGGCGCTCACAGCGGTGCCGCACCGGGTGTGCGGAAGACCTCACACGGGCTTAACGGCGGTCGCGCGCCGGGGAAACACGGCGTTCCTAGCGTCCTGGGTACTGACCGGGACCTGCTGAAGGAGCCGCCATGTCCGCGCCCACGAGCCCCACCACCCACGAGGGTGAGCAGTCCGCAGAACACCCCTCCGGCCCCGCGACCACCGCGACCGTCGTGGCCCCCGCGCCCGGGGCCACGACCGCCGCCGGGCCGACGAGCGCCTCGACGGCCGGCCGCTCGACGACGGCCCCGACCCACCGCTCGGGGCGCTGGATCGACCGCTGGGACCCGGAGGACCCGACGTTCTGGCGCGACGGCGGCCGCAAGGTCGCGACACGCAACCTGGGGATCTCGGTGTTCGCGGAGTTCCTCGGCTTCGCGGTCTGGGCGCTGTGGTCGATCGTCGTGCCGCAGCTCCCCGCCGCCGGGTTCACCTTCACGGTCGACCAGCAGTTCTGGCTCATCGCCGTGCCGAGCCTCGTCGGCGCGACGCTGCGCATCCCGTACACGTTCGCGGTGCCGCTGTTCGGCGGCCGCAACTGGACCGTGGTCTCCGCGCTGCTGCTCCTGCTCCCGACGGCGGCCCTCGCTGTCGCGGTGCAGGACCCGGGGACGCCGTTCGGCGTGATGCTCGCGGTCGCGGCGCTCGCCGGCTTCGGCGGCGGCAACTTCGCCTCGTCGATGGCGAACATCTCGTTCTTCTACCCGGAGCGGGAGAAGGGCAAGGCGCTGGGCCTCAACGCCGCGGGCGGCAACCTGGGGACGGCGGTCGTGCAGCTCGCGGTGCCGCTCGTCATCGTCGCCGGGGCGGGCGTCGCGCTCGAGCGCGCGGGTCTCATGATGATCCCGTTCATCCTGCTCGCGGCGTTCCTCGCGTGGCGGTTCATGGACAACCTGTCCACCGCGAAGGCCGACCCGAAGTCGTTCGCCGCCGCGACGCGGAACAAGCACACGTGGATCATCTCGTTCCTCTACATCGGGACGTTCGGGTCGTTCATCGGGTACGCCGGGGCGTTCCCCATGCTGCTCAAGGGCCAGTTCCCCGAGGTGACGCTCTCGATCGCGTTCCTCGGTGCGCTCGTCGGCTCGGTCACGCGGCCGCTCGGCGGCGTCATCGCGGACCGGGTGGGCGGCACGCGCGTCACCATCGCGTCGTACGGGGTGATGGCGCTCGGGGCGTTCGGTGCGATCCAGGCGCTCCAGTCGCACAGCTTCGGCCTGTTCTTCGCGTCGTTCCTCGTCCTGTTCGTCGCGACGGGCATCGGCAACGGCTCGACGTACCGGATGATCCCGGCCGTCTTCCAGGCGAGCGCCGTCCCGGGCGGCGCGCTCGACGGGCCGACGACGGTCGACGCGGCGGCGCTCGACGAGGCCCGGGCCCGCGCCCGCAAGGCCGCGGCCGGGTGCATCGGGATCGCCGGCGCGATCGGCGCCTTCGGCGGGTTCCTCATCCCGCGCGGGTTCGCGGCGTCGACGAGCCTCGCGGGCTCCCTCGTCCCGGCCCTGTGGACGTTCATCGGGATGTACGCGGTCATGGCGGTCGTCGCCTGGGCCGTGTACCTGCGCAAGGGGTCGGCGCTCGCGTCGGCCGGGATCTGAGCGGAGGCCGCGAGTGCCGTCCGCTCCCACGACTGCCGCGCCGGGGATGTCTGAGGCCCCCGGCGCGGCACGGGCCGTCACCCCGCCAGCCGTCGCGCCGCGGGGTGCCGACACCCACTGCCCGTACTGCGCGCTGCAGTGCGGCATGCGGCTGTCCCCCGCGGACGGCGCACTGCCCGACGGCGCGGCGCAGCAGGGCGTGCGGCCCGCCCCGGACGACCGGACGCCGTCGGCCCTGCCCCCGGTGACGGTCGCCCCCCGCGACTTCCCGACCAACCGCGGCGGCCTGTGCCAGAAGGGCTGGACGAGCGCGACGGTCCTCCGCGCGACGGACCGGATCACGACCCCGCTGCTGCGCGGGAGCGACGGCGCGCTGCACCCGGCGTCGTGGGACGCGGCGCTGGACGTCGTGGCGGCCGGGATCTCGCGCGTGCAGGCCGAGCACGGCCGGGACGCGGTCGCGGTCTTCGGCGGCGGCGGCCTGACGAACGAGAAGGCGTACGCGCTCGGCAAGTTCGCGCGCACGGTGCTGCGGACCGCGAACATCGACTACAACGGGCGCTTCTGCATGGCGTCGGCGGCTGCGGGCGCCAACCGGGCCTTCGGCGCGGACCGCGGGCTGCCGTTCCCGCTCGCGGACCTCGCCGGTGCGGACGCCGTGGTCCTGCTCGGGTCCAACCTCGCCGAGACCATGCCTCCGTCGGTCCAGCACCTCGCGGGCGTGCGCTCGCGCGGCGGGCTCGTCGTCGTGGACCCGCGCCGCAGCGCGACGGCGGCGCTCACGGGCGAGCCGGGGGACGCCGTCGGGCAGCGTGCCGGCGTGCCCGACGACGGCCGCTCGACCGGGCGCCCCGTCCCGCCTCCGGGTGCGGGGCCGGTGGGCGACCAGGGCGTGCACCTCCAGCCCGTGCCCGGCACGGACCTGGTGGTGCTGCTCGCGCTGCTGCACGTCGTGGTCACGGAGGGGCTCGCGGACGCGGAGTACCTCGCCGCGCGCACGTCGGGGTTCGACGACGTCCGGCGATCCGTCATGGCGTGGTGGCCCGAGCGGGCGGAGACGGTGTGCGGCATCCCGGCCGAGCGGCTGCGGTACGTGGCCCGGATGCTCGCCGCGGCGTCGCCCGCCCGCGGTGGCTCGGGCGCGTACGTGCTCACGGGCCGCGGCGTCGAGCAGTCGTCGCAGGGCACGGCGACGGTGACGGCCGCGATCAACCTCGCGCTCGCTCTCGGCCTGCCGGGCCGCGTCGGCTCCGGCTACGGCGCGATCACCGGCCAGGGCAACGGGCAGGGCGGTCGCGAGCACGGGCAGAAGGCCGACCAGCTCCCGGGCTACCGCAAGATCGACGACCCGGCCGCCCGGGCGCACGTCGCCGCGGTGTGGGGCGTCGACCCGGAGACGATCCCCGGCCCGGGGATGCCGGCGGTGAGGCTGCTGCAGTCCTTGGGCGCCCCGCGCCACGGCCGAGACGTGCCTGTCCGCCCCGGATCGGGCCAGAACGGGGGCGGAGAGGCGCTTCTCGGCGGTGCGGGACCGGCCGAGGTGCGCCCGCGCGCGCTGCTCGTGCACGGGTCGAACGTCGTGGTCAGCGCGCCGGACGCGGACCAGGTCGCCGCGAACCTCAGGGCCCTCGACCTGCTCGTGGTGTGCGACCTGGTGCCGTCGGAGACGGCTCTGCTCGCCGACGTCGTGCTGCCCGTGACGCAGTGGGCGGAGGAGGAGGGCACCATGACGTCACTCGAGGGGCGCGTCATCCGCCGCCGTCGCGCGGTCGACGCGCCCGGCGAGGCGCGCTCGGAGCTGTGGATCCTCGCGGAGCTCGCGCGGCGCCTGGGCTCGGACGTCTCCTTCCCGACCGACCCCGCCGTCGTCTTCGACGAGCTCGCGCGCGCCAGCGCGGGCGGCGTGGCCGACTACTCGGGCCTGAGCCACGCACGCCTCGACGCGGACGAGGACGACGGCGGCCCGGGGCTGTACTGGCCCGTCCCGAGCGCGGAGCACCCCGGCACGCCGCGGACGTTCCTCGACCGTTTCGCCACGCCGGACGGGCGCGCGCGGATGGTCGTCGTCGACCACGTCGGGCCGAGCGACGACGTGCGCCCGGACGCCCCGCTGTACCTCGTCACCGGGCGCGTGCTCCAGCACTACCAGTCGGGCGCGCAGACGCGCCGCGTGCCGGAGCTCGACCGCCTCGTGCCGGAGCCGTTCGTCGAGCTGCACCCGGTCCTCGGCCTACGGCTCGGGGTCGGCGACGGCGACCGCGCCCGCCTCACGACGCGCCGCGGCGAGATCGAGGCCGTCGCGCGGTGGACCGACCGGATCCGGCCGGACACCGTCTTCATGCCCTTCCACTGGAGCGGGGAGGGCAGCGTCAACCGCGTCACGACCGACGCGACCGACCCGATCTCGGGCATGCCCGAGTTCAAGGTGTGCGCCGTGGACGTGCGGCGCGCACCCCGCACCCAGGAGGTGGGCGCATGACGCGCGTCGTCGTGGTCGGCAACGGCATGGTCGGGTCGCGGTTCGCGAGCGACCTCGTGGCACGGTGCGGGACCACCGCGGGGACGGCGGCCGTCGAGGTCACCGTGCTGGGTGCCGAGGAGTACGAGCCGTACAACCGCGTGCTGCTCAGCGAGGTCGTGGCGGGCAAGGTCGACGTCGCGGCGATCGGGCTGCCCGGCGCGGACGACGCCCGCGTGACCGTCCGGCGCGGCACCGAGGCCATCGCGATCGACCGCGCCGCGCGCCGTGTCGTCACGGGGGAGGGGGCGCACCCGTACGACGTCGTCGTGCTCGCCACGGGCGCGGCCGCCCGGATCCCCGACCTGCCGGGTCTGACGGACCTCCCGGGCGGCCTGCCCCGCGGCGCGCACGCGCTGCGCACGCTCGACGACGCGCGCGAGATCGTCGCGGCGTCGGTCAACGCCCGGCACGCCGTGGTCGTCGGGGCAGGAGTGCTCGGGCTCGAGGTCGCGTGCGGGCTCGCGCGCCGCGGCGTCGCCGTGAGCCTCGTGCACGGGGGCGGGAGCGTCATGGACCGCCAGCTCGACCGCGCCGCGGGCAGCGTCGTCGCGCGTAGCCTCGCGGGGCTCGGCGTGCGGACCTGGACCCGTGCGCGCACCGAGCGCGTCGTCGTGGAGTCGGGCTCCGTGCGCGGCGTGACGCTCCGCGTGCCCGACGGCGGGGCTCCCGCCGGGCCGTCGGCCGGCGCCGGGGGAGCGGACGACCCGACGCGGCTCGTCGACCTCGAGGCCGACCTGCTCGTGCTCGCGTGCGGCACCGTGCCCGAGGCCGGGCTCGCGCGCGCGGCGGGGGTCGCGGTCGACCGGGGCGTCGTGGTCGGGCACGACCTCGCGAGTCCCGACGACCCGCGCGTGTTCGCGATCGGTGACTGCGCGCAGCCGCCCGAGGGCGGCACCGGGCTCGTCGCGCAGGGGTGGGACCAGTCGCGACGGCTCGCGGAGCACCTCGCGGAGCGGTTCGCCGCAGCGGGCGCCGGGGGGCCGGGCACTGGGCAGGGGGCGGCGTCGGGCCGGCCGCGCGTCCGCCTGGGGATCGACGCGGACCGACCGAGCATGGCGCTGCGCCTCGCCATGAACGTCGTCGCGCGCTCGCTCCCGGCGACGCCCACGCCGTCGGCAGAGACGCGCTCCGTGGCCGCCACCGGCCCTGCCGAACCAGGTGCGGCGCTTCGCCCGCCGGCGAACCCCGGGGTCGCCGGGCGCGCGGCGGCCGGGACCGACGTCGTGCGCGTCAAGGCCGCGGGGCTCGAGATCGTCACGATGGGCGTGTGCGGCGAGCGCCGCGCGCCCCACCCCGCGCACCGCTCCGTGACGCTGAGCGACCCCGCGTCGGGGCGGCACGTCGAGGTCGTGGTCGCGGACGGCCTGCTCGTGGGCGCGACGTGCGTCGGCGCGCCGGAGGTGGGCGCCGACCTCACGGCCACGTACACGCGCCGGGTCCCCGTGCCGGTCGACCCGGCCCACCTGCTGCTGCGGCCTGTCGCGCAGGCTCCCGCGCCGGCGTCGTCCCCGACCCACATGCCCGACCGCACGACGGTGTGCACGTGCAACGGCGTGACTAAGGGCGACGTCGTGGGGTGCTGGCACGACGGCGCGCGGAGCGTCGACGACGTCGCGCGGGCCACGCGCGCGACCACGGGCTGCGGCGGGTGCAAGGACGTCGTGTGCGGGCTGGTCGACTGGCTCGCACAGGCCGACCCTGAGCAGCCGCAGGACGAGGCAGCACCGGCGCGCTCCGGCCTCAGCACGTGAGGTCGGCAGGCCCTGCCGAGATCGACAGTCACGATCGCCGATCTCGACACGACCTGCCGATCTCGCACCGCACCGCCGACCTCACACGGGGGTGCGCGTCCGGGTGAGAACACCGTTACGGACGGGCAACGGACGGGGCACGGTCGCGAAACCGCTCGTCCGTAGCGTCGTCAGCACCTTCCCGGGGACTCGCCTCGCTCTCGACGTACCTCGCGGACGGTGACCGATCCGCCCCGACGCCCCCAGGAGCCCGCCGTGACCGGACCTCAGACCGATCCCGCCCCCGCCCCGACCGCCGGTGCGCCCCGGCACCTCGTCGTCGTCGGCGGCGGCATGGTGGCGCAGCGGCTCGTCGAGGCGCTGCGCGCGCGCGACACCGACGGCGCGTGGCGCGTCTCGCTCTTCGCCGAGGAGCCGCGCAAGCCCTACGACCGCGTCGCGCTGACGAGCTACTTCTCGGCGCGCGACGCCGAGGAGCTCACGCTGGGCGACCCGGCGCTGTGGGACGACCCGCTGGTCACGCTGCACCGCGACTGCGCGGTGACGTCGATCGACCGCGACGCGCAGACCGTCACCGACCGGCTCGGGCGCGTGCACGCGTACGACGAGCTCGTCCTCGCGACGGGGTCGAGCGCGGCGATGCCGCCCATCCCGGGCAACGACCTCCCGGGCGTGTTCGTCTACCGCACGATCGACGACGTCGCGGCGCTGCGCGGGTGGGTCGAGGAGAAGCGCCGGACCGCCACGACCGAGGGCGGCTGGGAGCGGCCGGTGCGCGGCGCGGTGATCGGCGGCGGCCTCCTGGGCCTCGAGGCGGCGGGCGCGCTCAAGGCTCTCGGCGCGCAGGCCACGGTCATCCAGTTCGGCACGCACATGATGGACGCGCAGATCGACCTGGGTGGCGGCGAGGCGCTCAAGCGCCTCATCAACGGCATGGGCATCGCGGTCCGGTGCAACACCGGGACCAAGGAGATGAAGGTCTCGCGCAAGACCGGGCACGTGGGCCGGCTCGACTTCGCCGACGGCGGCCGGCTCGACGTGGACGTCGTCGTCGTCGCGACGGGCGTGCGACCGCGCGACGAGCTCGCGCGCTCGGCAGGGCTCGCGGTCGGGGAGCGTGGGGGCGCCGTCGTCGACCTCGCGTGCCGCACCGAGGACGAGCACGTGTGGGCCGTGGGCGAGGTCGCGTGCATCGAGGGTCGGTGCATCGGCCTGGTCGCGCCGGGCTACGCCATGGCGGAGGTCGTCGCGGACCGCCTGCTCGGCGGCGAGGCCACGTTCCCCGGCGCGGACACGGCGACCAAGCTCAAGCTCCAGGGCGTCGACGTCGCGAGCTTCGGCGACGCGTTCGGCCGCACCGAGGGGGCGATGGAGCTCGTCTGGGCCGACCCGGTCGCGGGCGTCTACAAGAAGCTCGTCCTCTCCGACGACGCGCGCACGCTCCTGGGCGGCGTGTTCGTGGGCGACGCCGCGCCGTACGCGTCGCTGCGGCCGATGCTCGGCACGGAGCTCCCGGGCGACCCGGGGCTCTTCCTGCTCCCCGAGGGGTCCGGTGGCGGGGCGCCGAGCCTCGAGCTGCCCGACGACGCCACGGTCTGCTCGTGCAACAACGTCAGCGCGGGCACCATCCGCGGGGCGGTCACCGAGCACGGGTGCACCGACCTCGCGGGCGTCAAGGCGTGCACGCGCGCAGGGACGAGCTGCGGGTCGTGCCTGCCGCTCGTCAAGAAGATCACCACGACCGAGCTCGCCCGGGCCGGCGTCGAGGTCTCGAACGCGCTGTGCGAGCACTTCGACCTCTCGCGCGCACAGCTCTTCGACGCCGTCCGCGTCGCGGACCTGCACACGTTCAGCGAGATCGTCGCGCGGTTCGGTCGGGTGCCCGAGCCCGTCACCGACACGCAGGGTGCGGTGCTGGTGCGCGACGCCGGCCGCGGCTGCGACATCTGCAAGCCCACGATCGCGTCGATCCTCGCGTCGCTCGGCAACGGGCACATCCTCGACGGCGAGCAGGCGACGCTGCAGGACACGAACGACCACGTCATGGCGAACATGCAGAAGGACGGCACGTACTCCGTCGTCCCGCGCATCCCCGGGGGAGAGATCACGCCGGACGGGCTGCTCGTCATCGGCCAGGTCGCCAAGGACTTCGGGCTCTACACGAAGATCACCGGCGGCCAGCGCATCGACATGTTCGGGGCGCGGATCGAGCAGCTCCCGCACATCTGGCGCCGGCTCGTCGAGCACGGGTTCGAGTCGGGGCACGCGTACGGCAAGTCGCTGCGCACGGTGAAGTCGTGCGTCGGGTCCACGTGGTGCCGGTTCGGGGTGCAGGACTCGGTCGGCATGGCCGTCGAGCTCGAGCTGCGGTACCGCGGCCTGCGCTCGCCGCACAAGATCAAGCTCGGCGTCTCGGGGTGCGCCCGCGAGTGCGCGGAGGCGCGCGGCAAGGACGTCGGCGTCATCGCGACGGACAAGGGCTGGAACGTCTACGTCGGCGGCAACGGCGGGTTCACGCCGCGGCACGCACAGCTCCTCGCCGAGGACCTGGACGACGAGGCACTCATCCGCACCATCGACCGCTTCCTCATGTACTACGTCCGCACGGCTGACCGCCTCCAGCGCACGGCCGCGTGGGTGGAGGACTACGAGGGCGGCCTCGACGCGATCCGCGAGGTGATCGTCGAGGACTCGCTCGGCCTCGGCGCCGACCTCGACGCCGCGATGGCCCGCCACGTGGGGGACTACGAGGACGAGTGGCGCGCGGTCCTCGAGGACCCGGAGAAGCTGCGCCGCTTCGGCTCGTTCGTCAACGCGCCCGCCGAGCCCGACCCCGACCTCGCGTACGTCACCGAGCGCGGCCAGATCCGGCCCGCGACGGCGGACGAGCGCGCCGCCCTGGAGGAGGCCCGCGCCGCGGGTCTCGCCACCGTCCCCGCCGGCCCCGTGGTGATCGCCGGCACGACCCTGGAGGTCCGTCGATGAGCGTCGTGTCAGCAGAGCAGGCCGTGCACCCCGGAGAGACGGCGACGTCGGGCACGGCGGGGTGGGAGCGCGTGTGCCTCCTGCGCGACCTCCTCGTCGAGCGCGGCGCCGCCGCCCTCGTGGGCGGGGTGCAGGTCGCGCTGTTCCGCCTCCCCGACGACACGGTCCGCGTCGTGCAGCAGCGCGACCCGTACTCGGGCGCGAACGTCATGTCGCGCGGGATCGTCGGCACGCGCGGGGGTGTGCCCACCGTCGCCGGGCCCATGTACAAGCAGGTCTTCGACCTCGCGACGGGCCGCTGTCTCGAGGCCGCCGGGTACGTGCCCGTCCAGGGCCTCGCCCCGGACCTGGCGACGTGGCCCGTCGAGGTGCGCGACGGCGTCGTGCACGTGGGCGCGCGACCGCGCGTCGTGGCCGAGGCCGCCGCCGGATCCGGGGTCCAGGACGGTGCGCCGTGACCACGCTCCTGGGCCTCGATCTCGCCGGGCGCACGGTCCTCGTCGCCGGGGGCGGTCCCGTCGCGGCGCGCCGCGCGCGGGCGATGGCCGACGACGGCGCCCACGTCCGCGTCGTCGCGCCCCAGGTGTGCGAGGACCTGCGCGACCTCGTCGCGGCCTCGCTGCACGCCCCGCTCCTCGGGCCCGGCCCGGCCCCGTCGTCGGCTCAGCGGCTGCCCGACGGCGGCGCCGGGCCGGTCGGCCGCGTCACCTGGGCGCCGCGCGAGGTCCGCGAGTCCGACGTCGCGGACGCGTGGCTCGTGCTCGCGGCGACGGACGACTCGGGGACCAACCGCGACGTCGCCGCGTGGGCGGCAGCGTGCCGCACCTGGTGCGTCAACGCCGGGGCCGCGCACGAGGGCACCGCGCGCACGCCCGCGACGACCCGCAGCGGCGACGTGCTGGTCGGGGTCGTCACGGACGTCCCCGCGGCTGGTGTGTCAGCGGACGGTCGGGCTCGGGGGCGACGAGCGGATGGCAGCCCGGCCGAGCGGCGCGGTGCGGACCCGCGGCGGGCGCGTGCGGTGCGCGACGCGATCGCCGAGCACCTGCGCTCCGGCGGGGCCGACCAGCGGCGCCACCGCCCGGCGTCCGGCGGGCTCGGGAGCGTGACGCTCGTCGGTGGTGGACCGGGCGCCGTCGACCTGCTCACCGTCCGGGGTCGCCGGGCGCTCGCGGAGGCGGACGTCGTGGTCGCGGACCGGCTCGGGCCGGTCGACGTGCTCGACGAGCTCGCGCCCGGGGTCGAGGTGATCGACGTCGGCAAGACGCCCGGGAACCACCCGGTCCCGCAGCACGAGATCAACGCGATCCTCGTGGAGCAGGCGCAGCGCGGGCGGCGCGTCGTGCGGCTCAAGGGAGGCGACCCGTTCGTCTACGGGCGGGGCGGCGAGGAGGTCGTCGCGTGCCGGGAGGCGGGCGTGCCGGTGGACGTCGTGCCGGGCGTGTCCAGCGCGCTGAGCGTGCCGGCGCTCGCGGGCATCCCGCTCACGCACCGGGGGACGGTCGCCGCGTTCCACGTGGTCAGCGGTCACGACGGGCTCGACGCCGCCGCGCTCGCCGGGGTGCGCGACCGCACGGCTACGCTGGTGGTCCTCATGGGTGTCTCGCAGCTCGCACGTATCACGGCCCAGGCCCTCGGCGCCGGGGCCGACCCCGCGCTGCCCGTCGCGATCGTGGAGAGCGGCTCGACGCCGCGCCAGCGCGTCACACGGGCCCCGCTCGGCGAGGTCGTGGAGCGCGCCGCCCAGGTCGGGGTCCGGGCCCCGGCGATCATCGTGGTGGGGGACGTCGCCGCCGAGGGACGGCTCGACCCGGCGACGGTCGCGTGACCGGCACCGGCAGCACCGAGATCGACCCGCCCGTCGCGACGTCGGCCCCCGGAGGGTCGGTCCCGGACGCCCGGGTCGATCTGGCGTCCGAGCCCGGTGACCGCCCCGCGCTCGGCCAGGTCATGGCCGGCTGCACGGTGCTCGTCACGGCCGACCGTCGCAAGAGCGAGCTGGCCGCCGCCCTGCAACGCCGGGGCGCCGAGGTCCGCCACGCGCCCGCGCTGAGCATGATCCCGCACGCCGACGACGAGCAGCTCCTCGCGGGGACGCGCGACCTCGTCGAGCACCCGCCGGACGTCGTCGTCGTGACGACGGGCATCGGTTTCCGGTCCTGGGTCGAGGCCGCGGACGCCCACGGCCTCGCCGACCGCCTGCTCGAGGTGCTCGCCGACGCGCGGATCGTCGCGCGCGGCCCCAAGGCGCGCGGCGCGATCCAGGCCGCCGGGCTCACCGCCGACTGGGTCGCCGAGTCCGAGACGTCCGCGGAGATCGCCGACGTGCTGCTCGGCGAGGGCGTCGCCGGGCTGCGCATCGCCGTCCAGCACCACGGCGCCGGGGCCGACGGTCTCGACGTCGTCTTCGCCGAGGCCGGTGCCGAGGTCGCGAGCCTGGTCGTCTACCGCTGGGGGCCGCCCCCCGACCCCGAGGCGCTGCGCGCGTCCGTCGAGGCCGCGGCCGTCGGGGAGATCGACGCCGTCGTGTTCACCTCCGCCCCCGGCGCCGAGGCGTGGTTGAGCGCCGCCGAGGAGCACGGCGTGGGCCGACTCGTCGTGTCGCGGTTCCAGGACGGGTCCATGGTCGCGGCGGCCGTCGGGCCGATCACCGCGAAGCCGCTCGAGCACCGCGGGGTCACGCCGCTCCAGCCCGAGCGCGGACGCCTCGGCGCGCTCGTGCGGACGCTCGTCGCGCACTACGAGCGGGCCGAGACCGTCGCGCTCGCGACCGTCGCCGGCGTGCTCCAGATCCGCTCACGCGTCGCCGTGCTCGACGGCGAGGTGCTGCCCCTCTCGCCCAGCAGCCTCGAGGTGCTGCGCCTCCTCGCCGCGCGCCGCGGCGAGGTCGTCACGCGCGACGACGTGCTCGACGTCCTGCCCGGTGACTCGCGCGACCCCCACGCCGCCGAGGTCGCCGTGGCCCGCCTGCGCGAGGCGACCGGCCGGCGCGACCTCGTCAAGACCGTCGTCAAGCGCGGATACCGATTGGAGCTCGCATGAGCGCGGAGATACTGGCCTTTCCCTCGGGAGCGTCGTCCGACGCGCAGTCGGGGGAGGCCGGCCGCGGGGCGCCCGCGGGTGCCGCACCCGTGCTCGTCGGCTGCTCGCACGGCACGAACGACCTCACCGGCCGCGACGTGATCCGCGCGCTGCTCGACGACGTCCGCGCCGCGCGCCCCGACCTCGACGTCCGTGAGGCGTTCGTCGACGTGCAGCAGCCCGAGGTCGCGGACGTCGTGACGTCGGTCGTCGACCCGTCCGCGGCGACGGACGACCGGGGCGGGTCCGCGCCGGACGCCACGGACCGAGCGCAGCCGGGCGACGCGGTCGTCGTGCCGCTCCTGCTCTCCGGCGGGTTCCACGTGAGCGTCGACGTCGCGGCGGCGGTCGAGGACCGCGGGCCCGGGGCGGGTCGCGCGGCCGCGTCGACCCCGCTCGGTCCCGACCCCCGCCTCGTGGACCTGCTCGCCGACCGGCTGGCCGACGTCGGCCTGCGCGCGGAGGACGCCGTCGTGATCGCCGCTGCGGGGTCGAGCCGCGCGGGCGCCGCGCGCGACGTCGAGGAGCTCGCCGCGGGCCTGCGCGAGCGCGTGCCCGGCCCGGTGACGGTCGGCTACGGCGCCATGGCCAAGCCGTCCGTGCCCGACGCCGTCGCCGCCGCGCGCGCCGACCTCGCCCCGGGCGGGCGCGTCGTCGTCGCGGCCTACCTGCTCGCGCCCGGATTCTTCTACGACCGCGTCCTCGAGGCCGGCGGCGACGTCGTCACCGCACCGCTCGCCCCCGACGCCCGCCTCACGGCGATCGTCCTCGACCGCTACGCCACCGCCGCGGCCACCCTCGCCCTGCCGACGTAGAACACTGGTCTGCCGAGGTTGAACCCTGGTCCACCGAGGTAGAGCCCTGGTCCACCGAGGTAGAGCCCTGGTTGCCGAGGTAGAGCCCTGGTCGCGTGACCAGGGTTCGCCCTCGCGGGGCCATGGTTCTTTCTCGCCTGATCGGGTCGCTACCTCGTGAGGGTCGGGCGCGTGCGAGGGGCCAGGAGGGCGACGCCCGCCGCGAGCAGCACCGTGACGCCGAAGCAGACGACGTACGACGCGAGGCCGAGCGTCGGGTGCAGGGCCCACAGGAGCGAGCCGGTGACGGCGAGCGCGGTGGCGGCGGCGACGGCGTCGGACACCTGGAGCGCGGACGAGTTGGCGCCCTGCTCCGCCACGGGTGAGAGCTCGAGCGTCAGCACCGACAGCGTCGGGTGGGTCATGCCCATGCCGAGGCCGGCGAGGGTCCACGCGACCATGCCGACGACGGGCGGGACGGCGGTCCACGCGAGCAGCGCCGCGCCCCCGATGCCGAGCGCGACGAGCGTCCCGCCGAGGCGCACGTACCCGGCGTGCTGGAGCCCCCAGGTCGCGCGGCCGCGCAGCCAGGACCCCGTCGACCAGCCGACGGCGCCGAACGTGAGCACGGCGCCCGCGAGCGACGGCGCGAGGCCCCGCTCGTGCGAGAGCAGGAGCGGGAGCAGCACCTCGGCGCCGGTGAACGCGGCGGCGACGAGGCCGCGGATCGCGATGACGCTCGGCAGGCCGCGCGCGGCGCGGGTCGTGCCCCGGGGCAGGAGCCGCGGGACGGCGAGCGCGACGGCGGCGAGCGACGCGACGAGGAGTGCCACGAGCCCGAGCCCGCGGAGCTGGCCCGCGTAGTTGAGCGCGCCGATCCCCACGGCGGCCACGACCGCCCAGGCGAGCGACGCCTCGCGCGCGGTCCGGTCGAGGGGCGACTCGGCGTCGGCGGTCCCGTACGGCGGGGCGGCCTCGAGCGGCGGCTCGGCGTCGTCGGGCACGGCGGTAGCCGCGTCGTCCGGGGCCGAGCCGCGGGCGGCACGCATGCCCGGCCGCATGAGGATCAGCGCCGGGACGGCGAGGGCCGGGACGGCGAGGAAGACCCAGCGCCACCCGACGTGCTCCACGACCAGCCCGGCGATCGCGGGGCCGACGATCGACGGGATCACCCAGGCCGCGGCGAACGCGGCGAAGACCTTGGGGCGCCGGTCGGTGGGGAACACGCGCGCGACGAGCACGTAGAGCGCGACGATGTACAGGCCCGTCCCGACGCCCTGGAGCACGCGGCCCGCGACGAGGACCAGCATGTCCTGTGCGAGGCCGGCCACCAGCAGGCCGGTGAGGAAGAGGCCGATGCCCGTCCACAGGGGCGTCGTCGGGCCCACGCGGTCGCTCCAGCGACCGGACGCGACCATGCCCACGACGCTCGACGCGATCGACGCGGCGAACGCGAGCGTGTACAGGGTGAGGCCGTCGAGCTCGACGGCGACGGTCGGCATGGCGGTGGCGACGGCGAGCGCCTCGAACGCGCCGAGGAACACGAACGCGACCATGCCGAACAGCACCGTGCGTTGCGTCCCGGGAGAGAGCGTGCCGGCGGCAGGTTCGGCGGGGGCGTCGAGGGTGCCGTGCACCGGCGCGTCGGCGTCGGTGCGGGGGTCCGCCGTCATACGAGAACGACCTTTCCGGTGGTGGCGCGCGCTTCGAGCTCGCGGTGGGCGCGCGCTGCGTCCGCGAGGGGTACCTGGTGCGTGACGACGTGCCACGTCCCGTCCGCCGCGAGCGCGAGCGCGCGCTCCTGCAGGTCGAACAGGTCTCCCCAGGGTCGGGCCCGGGGTCCCACGGCCCACCGTACGTCGTGCGTCGCCGCCGCGGCCTCGGAATTCCCGGCGTCGTGGTCGACGTCACCGGCACGGTTCGGCTCACCCGACGACCACCCGAAGAGCACGAGGCGCCCGTCCGGCGCGACGAGCGCCGCAGCCTCCGTGCCCGCGTCCCCGCCCACGCCGTCGAGCAGGACGGTCGCCCCGGCCGGGGCGTGCCGCACGACGGCGGCCCGCGCCTCGTCGAGCCAGCCGTCGGCCCGGTAGTCGATCGCGACGAGCCGGTCGGCGTGCGCCTGCGTGGCGAGCGCGCGCACGAGCGCGACCTTCTCCGGGCCGCCCGCGAGCGCGACGACCCGCGCGCCGGCCGCGAGCGCGCTCTGCACGAGGAGCGTGCCGAGCCCGCCGGCCGCGGCCGTGACGATCGCGGTGTCGGTCGCGTCGAGCTCCGCGAGGTCGAGTATCCCGACGGCGGTGCGGCCGGTCCCGATCATCGCGATCGCATCGGGCGCCGTGACGTGGTCGGGGATGCGGTGCAGCGCCTCGACCGCGACGACGGCGAGCCGCGCGTAGCCGCCGCCGTCGGGGGTGGCGCCGAGGTGGGCCGCGACCCGCCGACCACGCCACGCGGCGTCGACCCCCGGCCCGACGGCGGCCACGACCCCGGCGACCTCGCGTCCGGGGATCGTCGGGAGCGCGGGGAGGGGCAGCGGGCCGCCCGCGGCCTCGCCCCGGCGCAGGGTCGTGTCGAGCAGGTGCACGCCGTGCGCGCGGACGGCGACGAGCACCTGACCCGGCCCGGGGACGGGGTCGGGGACCTGGTCGAGGACGAGGTTCTCGGGCGGTCCGAACGTGTGCAGGCGGATGGCGTCCACGGGTGCTCCCTCGGTTGTTGCGGGCCGCGGCCGGAGCGGCGGTACGCGACCCGGTCCGGGCGCGCCCTGCTAGTCTCGAACCTCAACAAATGTTGAGGTCAAGCAGCCCGCGGCGCGTCGTCGTCGCGGCCGTCCGGCGAGGAGCCCGCGTGCCCGACGACGCCCCGACCCCGGACGACGAGCTCACCGTCGGCCAGCTCGCCGCACGCAGCGGCGTCGCGGTCTCCGCGCTGCACTTCTACGAGCGCGAGGGGCTCATCACGAGCCGCCGGACCCCGGGCTACCAGCGGCGCTTCCCGCGCGAGACGCTGCGGCGCGTGGCGTTCGTGCGCGCGTCGCAGCGCGTCGGCATCCCCCTCGCGCGCATCCGCGCCGCGCTCGCGACGCTGCCCGGCGACCGGACGCCCACCGCCAAGGACTGGCACCGGCTGTCGGCCGGGTGGCACGCCGACCTCGACGCGCGCATCGAGCAGCTCACGCGACTGCGCGACCACCTCACGGACTGCATCGGCTGCGGGTGCCTGTCGCTGCGCAAGTGCGTGCTCGTCAACCCGCACGACGCGCTCGCCGACGAGGGCCCCGGCCCGCGGACGCTGCTCGTGGACGGGATCGAGGACTGAGCGCCGGGCGTCAGGCCGGCGCGAGCAGCGAGCCGAAGCTCGGGCGGCTGCGCAGCGCGAACCCCAGCCGCTCGTACACGCCGATCGCGCCGACGTTCTCGGCCGCCGCGTGCAGGAACGCGCGCTCGCCACGCTCCTGCACGTGGAACGCGACGTCGCGGACCAGGCGCGACGCGAGACCCCGGCCGCGGTGCGCGGCGTCGGTCGTCACGGCACTGATCTCCGTCCAGCCGGCGGGGTGCAGGCGCTCGCCCGCCATCGCGACGAGCCGACCGCCGTCGTCCCGGAACCCGACGTAGCGCCCGAGCAGGTACGTGCGGGCCTCGAACGGCCCGGGGCGGCTCAGCTCGACGAGCGCGAGCATGTCCGGCACGTCGGCTGCTCCGAGCACGACCGCCTCCGGGTCGGGCCGGGTGACGAGGCGGTCGGTCTCGACGAGCTGGACGCCGTCGACGCGGAGCTCGAGCGTCCAGCCCTCGGGTGGCTCGACCCCCACGGGCGGCGCGGAGAAGCGACCGCCCGGCCCGACGAGCGCCGCGATCGCGTCCCACACCCCGGGCTCGTCCCACGAGCGCACGCCCGTGATGGGCGAGACGTCGGCCGGGTACCGGCGCGCGAGGTCGTCGCCCTCGGCGAGGTGCGCGTGGGCGCCGACGAGGGCGCTCCACGACGGGTTGTCGAGAGCGACGTCGTCGACGCCGGTGGCGTCGGTCTGCGTTCTCGTCGCGGTCATCGTGCTCCTCCTCGCCCGGTCCCCCCGGGGGCTGTGCCGTCGCCACGGTCGTCCGGGCGTGCGTGTCCTCCAGGGCGAACGCGCGCGCACCCGCGCTTCTTCCTGGTGGTTCGGGGTCACCAGGCGAGCGCGTGCCCGGCGCGGACCGCGCCCGGGGACGTCCGCCGCGGCCGGGGACGAGGCCGGGGCCGTCACCAGTTCTTGGTGCCGCTCCCGCTGCCCTCTCCCGGGTCGGTGCCGGTGCCGGGCTGGTCGCCGTAGAGGTCGCGGTACTCCTGCTCGAGGCGCTCCTGCTCGTCGCGCGCCTCGGAGCCCTGCTGCTCGAGCTCCTCCTGGCGCTGCTGCTCCTCGCGCTCGGCCTGGCTCTGCTGGTCCTCGCCCTCCGAGCCCTCGCCGCCCGAGGCCTCGGACTGCTCGTCGCCCTCGGAGCCCTCGCCCTCCTGCGTGTCGCCGCCGCCCTGGTTCTCGGGCTGGGAGTCCTGCGCCTGCTGCTGCTTGTCCTGGAGGCGCTGCTGCGCGGCCTCGTCCTGCTCCTGCTGCTCGGGGGTCTGCTCGGACTCCCCGCAGTCGGGCCAGCCCCGGATCTGCTCGGCCGTCGCGTACTCCTGCTCGGCGTACTCGTACCAGTCCTGGACGTCCTGGCGCAGCTCCTCCGGGTCGGGCTCCTCGCTCCCGTCGCCGTACGGGTCGAGGATGTCCTCGTCGTACGGCAGCCCGGCGTCGCGGGCGGCGATCGCCTCCTCGACGAGCGCCAGGTCCGCCGCCTTGCCGTCCGCGTACGCCATGTCGCCGTCGCCCTGGATCTCGTACGCGAGCGACAGGTTCGTCTGGATCATGCAGCGTTCCTCGGGGCTCTCGTGCTCCGCGAGGTCGTACGCGCGGTCGAGGGACGTGATCGCGTCGTAGAGCGCCCACGAGTCCTCGGAGCGGGCGAGGGCCGTCCCGTGGTTGTAGTGCGCCTTCCACGGCTCGACGATGTTGAGGACCCGCTGGATCCCGTAGTAGTCGGCCGCGGTCGTCGCCTCCCCGCCGTCGTAGCGGTCCTTGCCCGTCGCGGCGATGGGGGCGAGGAGCGCCAGCTTGACCCCGAGGACGAGGAGCGCGAGCACGACCGGCAGCGTCCCGACGAGCCACCAGGTGCGCCGGCGCAGGCGCGCGGCGCGCAGCGCGGCGACCCCGGTGGGGCGCGGCTTGCGCGTGCCGGTCGGCGGCGTCGGGGGCGGGGACCAGGTCATCGGCGCACCTCCACCCGGTCCGTCGTCGGGCGCACGAGCGAGCGGCTGGCCGAGCGCGACCAGAACCACGCCTCCAGGCCGAGCAGCGCGACGAGCGCGAGCGCGAACGGCCAGACGACCGGGCGGAACGCCGTGACGTCGCGCCGCCCGTCGGCCGCGACCTGCTGCGGGTCCACGCCCGCGACGAGCGACGCCGTCTCGGACGGCTCCTGCCGGTGCACGTACGGCACGCCGAGCTGGTCGGCGAGCGCCGTGAGCGACTCCTCGTCGAGCACGGACAGCGCCTCGACGGGCTCGCCGTCCTCGCTCGGCTGCGACCAGTCGATGATGTACTCCGCCTCCTCCGGCTCCACGTCCGGGTCGTACTCCTTCATGCGGCCGCCCTCGGCCGTGCCGTAGCCGAGCACCGCGCCGCCGTCGACCAGCGGGGCCAGCTCGGCGAACGAGCGCGGCTCGCCCTCCGCCGTCTGCTCGCCGTCGGTGAGGAAGAAGACGAGGCGCACGTTCGCGGGGTGCTGCTCGGCGGACCCCTGGAGCGCGGACCGCAGCTCGTCGAGGGGCCGGTCCGTGAGCGATCCCTGGGAGTACCGCGTGATCTCCCGGTGGAACGTGTCCGCCCACGAGGTGATCGCGCGCGCGTCCGTCGTCAGGGGGAGCTGGCGCGAGGCCTGGGAGTCGAACGAGATGATCGAGTAGCGGGCGCCGGGGATGGCCTCGGTGAGGCTCGCGATGTCGTGCCGCACGCCGTCGAGCCGCTCCTGGCCGCCCTCGGGCCCGTAGTCCTCGGCCGCCATCGAGCCCGTGCGGTCGACGACGAAGAACATGTCGACGTTCGCGACGGACGTGTCGCGGTCCGTCGACGCGACCGACGGCGCGAGACCGATGATCCCGAGCAGCACGACCGCACCGGTGCGGCGCAGCCAGGCCGCGCGCGGGGCGCCCGGTCGCGGGGCGCCGTCGGGCCCGGGGCGTCCGGCCACGACCGCCTGCCACACCGCGAGGCCGAGCAGGGGCAGGACGAGCAGCGCGAGCGCCCACACGGGCACGAGCGGCTGCAGCGTCAGTCCGGCGAGGTTCATCGGCCCGTCACTCCTTCACCCGCCACGCGACGACGAGCAGCAGCGCCACGCCGAGGACCGCGACGAGGAACCAGCCCGCGGGACGGTCCGTGACGATCACCTCGGGCGACGCGTCGAGCTCGACGGCCTGCTGCGCGACGACGTCGTCGACCATGCCCTGCACCGCGGCCGGGTCGTCGGCGAGGAAGTAGAGCCCGCCGCCGTCCTCGACCGTGCTGCGGTACTCGCTCTCCTCCGGGGTGCCCTCGTAGCGCCGCGAGCCGCCGAAGATCCCGTGCAGCGTGATGTCGCGCGACGCGACGAGGTCGGCCGCCTGGGGCAGCGTGTAGATCGGCTCGCCGGAGACGTAGTTGTCGGTCGCGAGGATGATCGAGCGCGAGCGCTCGGTGTCCTCCGCGTCGAACTGGAGGGCGCAGCTCGCGAGCCCGTCGCCGATGAGGCTCGCGCCGGAGAGGTTCGCGGTCGTGCCGGCGGTGAACTGCGCGTACTCGAGGATCTCGGCGTCGTCCGACCCGCCGGTGTAGTCGAACGTGGCCGGGTCCTTGTCGAGCGCGTCGATCCCGGCCTGGAGCTCGTCGCGCACGAGCGCGTAGTCGTCGGTGAGCGGGAAGACCGTGCGCGACGAGGAGTTGAAGATCGACAGCGCGATCCGCTCGCCCTCGAAGTTGTCCACGAGCTCCTGGAACACCTTGAGCACCGCGCCGTCGTACTCGATCATCGAGCCCGAAACGTCCAGGCACAGCACGATGTCGCGCGTGCCGAGCCGGTCGACGACGACGTCCGTCTCGACCGGCCGCGCCGCCACCGCGCCCGCGCCGACGACCGCGACGAGCAGGCCCGCCGCCGTGAGCCCCTGGAGCACGCGGTAGCGCCGCGCCCACGCCGCGAAGGCGGGCACGCGCGCGAGGTAGTCGGAGTTCGCGACCCAGAGCACGTCGGCGTCGGCGTCACGCGCCCGGCGCCGACGAGCGAGCCACCAGGCGACCGCGCCCGCGGCGAGGACGGCGCCGACCAGCGCGCCCCACAGCCACGGCCACAGGATGGAAGCACCCTGGGGACCGGGCACGACGGCGGTGCTCGTCGCGAGCGCGTGCCTCACCATCCGCGCACCACCGATCGGGCGCGGTCGATCGAGTCCTCGGCGTCGGTCGCCCGGGCCGCGGGGTCGTTGTCGTGGTCCGCGAACGACGGCCGGTAGTACCGCGCGATGACCTGGGTGAGGCGTCCGGCCTCGCCGATCTGCTGGATCTCCGAGAGCGTCATGGACGACGCGTCCTGCCCGAGCCGGCCCGTGGCGAAACCCCGCATCTCGGCAGAGAGCGCGAGGTGCAGCCCGCGCTCGTCGAGCTCGCCCGCGCGGAACCGCTCCGCGACGGCGTCCAGCCGTCGCTCGTACTCGGCGCGCAGCGACGCGTAGGGGTCGTAGGGGCCGGTGGGGAGCAGGGGCGCGCGCGGCGGCGCGGCCTTCTCCGCCGCGCTCGCGCGTGTCAGCCAGACGACCAGGAACACGACGGTGGCCGCCGCGAGGATCAGCACGATCCCCAGCACGGTCCACCACCCCGAGTAGCCCACGGGGTCGACGAGCTCATCGACGGGCACGCTTCTGCCTCCCCAGGAGCTCGACGAACCGCTGCACGACGTCGTCCGACCCCTCGACGAGCACGCCCTCGACCTGGAGGGTGCGCAGCCGCTCCGCGACCTCGGCCCGCCGCGCGGCGAGGGCCTGGGCCGCGGACTCGGCGAGCGCCGCCCGGCCGCGCAGGAACGCCGGCAGGCGCAGCGTCCCGTCGACGTCCGCGACCTCGCCGGTGGCGTGCGGGCCCGCGCCCGCACCGACGGGGGAGAGGTCCGCGACCTGGACGACCATGACCTCGTGGCGCACGCGCAACGACCGCAGGAGCTCCTCGTGCTCGGCAGCGGGTCGTGCCTCGTCGGTCACGACCACGATCAACGAGCGGCGCCGGAACGCGGACCGCGCGCGGTCGAGCGGCCGCGTCAGGTCGCTCGGCGGCGCGTCGGGTCGCCACAGGTCCTCCACCGTGCGCAGCAGCACCTCGAGGTCCTGCGTGCTCGCACGGGGCGGGAGCTGGACGAGCCGCCGGGCGTCGCCCGCGACGAGCGCGACCCGGTCGCCCCGGTCGCGCGCGAGGTAGGCGACGAGCGCGCAGCAGAAGCTCCCGATCTCCGCCTTGGTCTCGCCGCTCGGGGCGGTCGCGCCCATCGTGCGCCCGGTGTCGACGACGAGCACGAGGTTGAGGTTCGACTCGCGCACGAACCGGCGGATGATCGGCAGGCCCGCGCGCGCCGACGACTTCCAGTCGATGTCGCCGACGTCCTCGCCGGGCGCGTACAGGTGCAGGTCGTCGAAGTCCTGGCCGTGCCCCTTGAAGACCGACCGGTGCCGTCCCTCGAGCAGGCCGGACGCCCGGCGCGCGACCGGGAGGTCGAGCCGGGCCCGGACCTGGGCGAGACGGGAGACGTCGGGCACGTGGTGCTCTCTCGAGAAGGTGAGGGGGTCGCTCAGGGCGTCGGGACGGCGTCGAACACCGCGTCCACGAGCTGCTCCGGCGGCACGTTGTTCGCGAGCGCGTCGAACGTGCGCACCAGGCGGTGGCGCAGCACCGAGTAGCGCACGGCCTTGATGTCGTCCGGGATGACGTACGCGCGGCCCGCGAGGATCGCGAGCGCCTGGCCCACGCGCATGAGCGCGATGCCGCCGCGCGGCGACGCGCCCACGCGCACGTGGCGGTCGAGGCCGGGGATCGGGCGCGGGCCGGAGAGGCGTGTCGTGTTGATGAGGTCGACGACGTACCGCTTGATCGAGTCGTCCACGTACACGTCGTCGACGAGGCCGCGCAGGAACCGGACGTCGTCGAGCGAGATCGGCTGCGCGGTGAGGGGCTGCGTCATCTGCCCGGTCGCGATGCGCTGGAGGATCTCGAGCTCCTGCGGCGGCGTCGGGTAGGTGAGCACCTCCTTCATGAGGAAGCGGTCCATCTGGGCCTCGGGCAGCACGTACGTGCCCTCCTCCTCGATGGGGTTCTGCGTCGCGAGCACCATGAACGGGTCCGGCAGCGCGAAGTTCTCGCCGCCGATCGACGTCTGCTTCTCCTGCATCGCCTCGAGCATCGCCGACTGCGTCTTGGCCGACGAGCGGTTGATCTCGTCGAGCAGCACGACGTTGGCGTGCACCGGACCGAGCTGGGTCGTGAACTCCCCGGTCGCGTAGTTGAAGATCTGCGTGCCGACGATGTCGTTCGGCATGAGGTCGGGCGTGCACTGGATGCGGTGGAACGACCCGTCGACCGCCGCGGCGAGCGTCTGCGCCGCCGTCGTCTTGGCGAGCCCCGGCACGGACTCGAGCAGGATGTGCCCGCCCGCGAGGAGCGAGCTGACGAGCGCCGTGCGCAGCGCGTCCTGGCCGACGACGCGCTGGTCGAAGACCTGGCCGACGCGCTTGAGCAGGTGGCTCGCGCGGTCGAGGTCCTGCGTCGAGATGCTGCCGTGCCCTGCGGCCATCGATCGTCCTCCGGGTCGTGCGTGGGTCGTGCGGGTGTGGTCCCGTGCGCGGCCGGAGGGGTGGACGGAGCGTCGCGAGCCCCCGGCGAACCCGGCCCAGTATGCCAGCGCGACCCCGCCGGACCGGGCGTCGTCCACAGGTCCGGGTGGGGAGAGGTCCCCACCGGTCCTCCGCTCGGCCGGCCCTGGGAGACGTCTCGCGCGCATGCCGGGAATGTCACGCGGGCGCCGGGAGGTTGGGCTGTCATGAGCACCGACGCCGTCGGCACGACCGACGCCACCGCCGCCGCCACGTCCCCCGACACCGTCGCCGGGCTCGGCGATCCCGCGCTCCTCGCTCTCGTCACCGCGCGCCACCAGGGCGTCCTCGCGACCGTCAAGAAGGACGGCCGACCACAGCTCTCCAACGTGCTGTACGCGTGGGACGCAGAGGCGGGCGTCGCGCGCGTCTCCGTCACCGCCGACCGCGCCAAGACCCGCAACGCCGCACGCGACCCGCGCGTCTCGCTCCAGGTGAGCGCCGAGGACTTCTGGAGCTACGCCGTCGTCGAGGGTGACGCCGAGCTGAGCGCGGTCGCGCTGGACCCGCACGACGCCGCCGCCGACGAGCTCGTCGAGACGTTCCGCGCCGCCTCCGGGAGCGAGCACCCCGACTGGGAGGAGTTCCGGCGCGCGATGGTCGCCGACCGCCGCCAGGTGCTGCGCGTGCGGGCCACGCGCGTCTACGGGATGGCCCGGCTCCCGCAGCCGTGACGCGATGACCGCAGGGGGTCGCGCGCTCGATACCCTGGTGCGGTGACCACGACTGCCCTGCGCCGCGCGCCGTCGGACGCCCGACCCGCGAACCCGTGGTGGCTCGTCCTCGCCGGTCCGTTCGCCGTCGTCGTCGCCGTCGTCGCGGTGCTCGCCGCCGGCGCGTTCTCGGCCGCGTTCACCGTCCCGGCCGGCTTCCCCGACCCGGGTGCGCTCGCGCGCCTCGGCACCCCGGTCGTCACGGTCCTCACCGAGCTCTCCGTCGCGCTGACGCTCGGCTCGCTCGTCCTCGCGGCGTGCGTGCTGCCCGCCGGGACGCCGGTCCGCAAGGCGCTCGGGGTCGCGGGCGCGTCGGCCGCGACGTGGGCCGTGCTGGCGGTCCTGCAGGTCGTGCTGCGCTACTCCTCGATCTCGAGCACGCCCGTCACGGGCCCGACGTTCGGCGACCAGCTCGGCCTGTTCGTCTCGCAGGTCAGCCTCGGGCGCAACTACCTCGCGATCGTCGTCGTCGCCGCGCTGACGTCCGCCGCCGCGCTCGCGGTGCGCAGCGCGACGGGCGCGATGTGGACGGCCGCGCTCGCGCTCGTCGCGATCGCGATGCAGGCCAACACGGGTCACGCCGCGGGCGCGGTGAGCCACGAGCTCGCCGTCTCCTCGATGTTCCTCCACCTGGCCGGCGCCGCGCTGTGGGTCGGTGGCCTGGGGACGCTCGCCGTCGTGCGCGTCCGCGGCGGGCTGGGACGCGCGGACTTCGCGGCGTCCGTCGCGCGGTACTCCGCGATCGCGCTGTGGTGCTACGTCGCCGTCGCCGTCTCGGGGATCGCGAACGCGAGCATCCGCGTCGACACGCTCGCGGGCCTCACCACCGACTACGGCATCCTCCTGCTCACCAAGCTCGCGCTCCTGCTCGTCCTGGGGGCCGTCGGGTTCGCGCACCGCGAGCTCGTCGTGCGGCGGCTCTCCGGCCCGACGGCGGCCGCGCGGCCGGGCGCCGACCGTGCCTCGTCGAAGGGTTCCTCGAAGCCCGCGGCGAAGGCCTCGTCGAACGGCTCGTCGAGCAGGGCGGCGACGTCGTCGTCCACGGGCGCGAAGGGCGCCGCCGCGGAGGGCACGCGCTGGCTGTTCTGGCGCCTCGTCGCGGTCGAGCTCGCGATCATGGGCGCGGTGTCCGGCGTCGCCGTCGCGCTCGGGTCGACCGCGCCGCCGGTGCCGCAGGAGGAGCCGCTCGACACCTCCGCCGCGTACCAGGTGACGGGGCACGCGCTGCCGCCGGAGCCGACGCTCGCGCGCTGGTTCACCGAGTGGCGCTGGGACCTGCTGCCCGCCTTCGCGTGCGTCGCGGCGCTCGTCGTCTACCTGCGCTGGGTGCGTCGCCTCGCGAAGCGCGGCGACTCCTGGTCGGTGGGCCGCACGGTCTCGTGGTGCATCGGCATCCTCGTCCTGTTCTGGGTGACCTCGGGCGGGCCGGCCATGTACGGCCACGTGCTGTTCAGCGCGCACATGGTGCAGCACATGATCCTGGCCATGGTCGTGCCGATCTTCCTCGTGCTCGCCGCGCCCGTGACGCTGCTCCTGCGTGCGGTGCCGCCGCGCAAGGACGGGTCGCGCGGCCCGCGCGAGTGGGTGCTCGCGATCGTGACGTCGCGCGTGGGCCAGTTCTTCGCCAACCCGATCGTCGCCGCGGTGAACTTCGCCGGCTCGATGATCGTCTTCTACTACACGCCCGCGTTCGAGTACGCCCTGACGACGTACGCCGGGCACCTCGCGATGCTCGCGCACTTCACGCTCGCGGGGTACCTGTTCGCCAACGCGCTCGTCGGGATCGACCCGGGCCCGCACCGGCCGCCCTACCCGCAGCGCCTGCTCCTGCTCTTCGCGACCATGGCCTTCCATGCGTTCTTCGGTGTCGCGCTGACCTCGGGCGAGGTGCTGCTCGTGCCCGAGTGGTTCGGTCTGCTCGGCCGCGAGTGGGGTCCGAGCGCGATCGCCGACCAGCAGCGTGGCGGCGGCGTCGCCTGGGGCATCGGCGAGCTCCCGACGCTCATCCTCGCCATCGTGGTCGCGGTCATGTGGACACGCTCCGACGAGCGCGAGGCCCGGCGGAGCGACCGCCAGGCCGACCGCGACGGCGATGCCGAGCTCCAGGAGTACAACGCCATGCTCGCCGAGATGTCGAAGCGCGACGACTGACCCACCCCCTTTCCCGCCGAACACGACATGAGGGTCGTTATGGAGCCCATAACGACCCTCATGTCGTGTTCGGCGGC
>NZ_BJNZ01000016.1 GCF_006539945.1 Cellulosimicrobium cellulans
CCTCGTCGGGCGCGAGCCGGTTGTTGCGCTTGGTCAGGGCCCGGCGCGTGTGGGGGAACCAGTAGAACTCGAAGTGGTCGTTGCCCCCGACGAGCCCGTCGGCGTCGTCCGGCGCGCCGAGTCCCTCCAGCACGCGGTCCAGCGGCCAGGGCTCCTCCTGTGCGCGGAGCAGGAACGCCGGCACCACCTCGAGCGTGACCGCCGACAGGATGCCCGTGACACCGAGCCCCAGGCGGCTCAGCTCGAACAGGTCGCGGTCCTGCGCGGCCGACGCCTCGCGCACCTCGCCGTCCGCCCCGACGACGCGGACGCCGCGCACCTGCGTGGCGAGCCCGCCGAGGCCCGCGCCGGTCCCGTGCGTGCCCGTCGAGATCGCGCCGGCGATCGACTGCCGGTCGATGTCGCCGAGGTTGCGCATGGCGAGACCCGCGGCAGCGAGGGCCTCGTTGAGCCGGTGCAGCCGGATGCCCGCCCCGACGGTCACGAGGATCGCGTCGGCGTCGGCCTCGCCGGGTGCGCTCGCGCCGCGCGTGATGCGCTCGACGAGGCCGATGCGGTCCAGGTCGAGCAGGAGCCCGTCGGTGACGGCCGCGGGGGTGAACGAGTGGCCCGCGCCGACGGCGCGCACCGGCATCCCGTCGGCGGCGGCGCGGGCGACGAGCTCGCCCAGCTCCGCCTCGTCGCGCGGGGAGGCCCGACGGCGCGGGGTCGCGGAGGCCGTGCGGGCCCAGTTGGTCCAGGAGAGGGCGTCGTCGCTGCTCACAGGTCGTACTGTCTCACGCCCCCCGCGTGGCGTACGTTCTCCCCATGACGAGCGACGCGGCACCCAGGACGACGGTGGGGACGGCCGACCGGGCCGCGGACGAGCGCGGCGCGACGCCGTCGCTGCTCGCCCGCCTCACGCGCGCGACCGCGGACCTCGACGGGCCGCTCGCCGTCGTCGACCTCGACCGGTTCGACGCCAACGCCGACGAGCTCCGGGCACGCGCGGGCGGGGTGCCCGTGCGCGTCGCGTCGAAGTCGGTGCGCGTCCGCTCGCTCGTGACGCGGGCCGGGGAGCGCGGCTTCCAGGGCGTCATGGCGTTCTCGGTGCGCGAGGCCTTGTGGCTCGTCGACGCGGGCGTCCGCGACGTGCTCGTGGGTTACCCGTCCGTGGACCGCGCGGCCCTCGCCGCGCTCGCGCGGCACGAGGCCGGGCGGCGCGAGATCACGCTCATGGTCGACGACCCCGCGCACCTCGAGCTCGTCCGGCAGGCGCTCGCGGAGGCCGGCACCGGTGACGAGCCGCCCGTGCGCGTGTGCCTCGACGTGGACGCGTCGTTGCGCGTCGGCCTGGGGCTCGTCACGGTCCACCTCGGGACGCGGCGCTCGCCCCTGCACGACCCTCCGGACGTCGCTTCGCTTGCGGCACGCGTGGCGTCGACGCCCGGCCTCGCGCTGCGCGGCCTCATGTTCTACGAGGCCCAGGTCGCCGGGATGCCCGACTCGAGCCTCGCCGTGCGCGCGGTCAAGCGGCTCTCGGTGCTCGAGCTGGGCGAGCGCCGCGGCGAGGTCGTCGCGGCGGTGCGCGACGTCGTCGGGCACGACCTGGAGCTCGTGAACTCGGGCGGCACGGGGTCGCTCGAGACCTCGTCGGCGGACGGCGTCGTCACGGAGGTCACCGCGGGGTCGGGTCTGTACGTCCCCGGGCTCTTCGACGAGTACCGGTCCTTCCGGCCGCGGCCGTCCGCCTTCTTCGGCCTCGACGTGGTGCGCGTGCCCGCCGCCGGGTGGGCGACGGCGTTCGGCGGCGGGTACGTCGCGTCCGGTCCGGCGTCACGCAGCCGCCTGCCGCGCGTGGCGACGCCCGGGTGGGCGCTCACCGGCCGCGAGGGGGCGGGCGAGGTCCAGACGCCGCTGCACCGGACCCGGGGCGCCGCGGGCGCCCCCGACCTCGGCGTCGGCGACCGGGTCTGGTTCCGCCACGGCAAGGCGGGCGAGGCGATGGAGCGGTTCGACCGCGTGCACCTGGTGCGCGGGGACGAGGTGGTCGACGTCGTCCCGACGTACCGCGGCGAGGGCAAGAGCTTCGGCTGACGCGGCCCGGCCGGGCGTCCCCGGGACCGGTCCCGGGGCGGGCGGGCCGCGCTGACGGTCGTCGAGGCGGCTCCCCGGTACCCTTGCGGACGTGACTCTTCGCCTGTTCGACACCGCCACGCGGGACGTGCGCGACTTCGTGCCCCTGACTCCGGGCGAGGTCGGCATCTACCTGTGTGGCGCGACCGTCCAGGCGGCCCCCCACATCGGCCACATGCGCTCCGCCGTCGCGTTCGACGTGCTCGTGCGCTGGCTGCGGCGCGGCGGGTCGCGCGTGACGCTCATCCGCAACGTCACCGACATCGACGACAAGATCCTCGTGAAGTCCGCCGACGCCGGCGAGCCGTGGTGGGCCTGGGCCGCGACGTACGAGCGCGCGTTCACCGCCGCCTACGACGCCCTCGGCGTCCTGCCGCCCACGTACGAGCCGCGCGCGACCGGGCACGTGCCGGACATGGTCGAGCTCATGGAGCGCCTCGTGGAGCGCGGGCACGCGTACACGACCGGCCCGGGCGACGTGTGGTTCGACGTGCGGTCCTGGTCCGAGTACGGCTCGCTGACCAACCAGCGCCTCGAGGACCTCAACCCCGTGCCCGACGACGTCCCCGCGGACGCCGAGGAGGCCGCCGCCAAGCGCGACCCGCGCGACTTCGCGCTCTGGAAGGCGCCCAAGGAGGGCGAGCCGGAGACCGCGTCCTGGCCCACGCCGTTCGGCCGCGGCCGTCCCGGCTGGCACCTCGAGTGCTCCGCGATGGCGCGCCGCTACCTCGGCGACACGTTCGACATCCACGGCGGCGGGCTCGACCTGCGCTTCCCGCACCACGAGAACGAGCAGGCGCAGTCGCGCGCCGCGGGCTACGGGTTCGCGCAGCACTGGCTGCACAGCGCGTGGGTCACGCAGGGCGGCGCCAAGATGAGCAAGTCCCTCGGCAACGGTCTGCTCGTGCGCGAGGTCCTCGCGACCACGAGCCCGGCCGTGCTGCGCTACGCCCTCGGGTCCGTGCAGTACCGCTCGATGCTCGAGTGGACGCCCGCGACGGTCGTCGAGGCCGAGGCCACGTGGGAGCGGCTCGCCGGGTTCGTCGAGCGCGCGACCGAGCGCGTGGGCGACGTCGGCGACGTGACCGAGGCCGAGCTGCCGACCGCGTTCACCGCGGCGATGGACGACGACCTCAACGTGCCCGCGGCGCTCGCCGTCGTGCACGAGCACCTGCGTGCGGGCAACGCGGCGCTCGCCGACCGCACGACGGCCGCCGACGCCGTCGCGCGGCACCACCTCGTCGCGGTGCGGGCCATGCTCGACGTCCTCGGGCTCGACCCGGGGGACGCGCAGTGGGCCGACCGCGGGGACTCCCGCTACGCCGCGGTGCTCGACGCCGTCGTGGGCGCGGAGCTCGCGGCCCGCGCCGAGGCGCGCGCTGCACGCGACTTCGCGACCGCCGACGCGATCCGCGACCGGCTCGCCGCGGCGGGAGTCGCGGTCGAGGACTCGGCCGACGGCGCGCGCTGGACCCTCGCCTGACGACCGTCCCCGCGAGGTAGAGGCTTGGTACCGCGAGGTAGAGGCGTGGTCGTGACCTTGCCTCTACCTCGGTGGACCACGGCTCTACCTCGGCGGGGTGTCTGAGGGACACTGGAGTCGGTGGCGCACCTGCGCCCGCTCGCACGAACCGACCGACCTGACCGACCGGACCGGCGTCGATCCACCTGACCGACACCGACCGACCTGACCACGACACGACGGGTACACCCAATGGCTGGCAACTCACAACGACGCGGCGCGACCCGCAAGCCCGGCAGCAAGAAGGGCGCGACCGTCGGCTCCGGCGGGCAGCGGCGCAAGGGCCTCGAGGGTCGCGGGCCGACGCCGAAGGCCGAGGACCGCGTCTACCACGCGGCGCACAAGCGCAAGGCGGCCGAGGAGAAGCGCGCCACGACGCCGACCGGTCGCGGGGGCGCCCCGCGGGGCGGCCCCGCCAAGGGCGGCACCTCGCGCGGCGGCGGCCCGAAGGGTCGTGGCTCGGTGCAGGAGGTCGTCGCGGGCCGCAACTCCGTGCTCGAGGCGCTGCGGGCGCGCATCCCCGTCGAGGTGGTCTACCTCGCGTCGCGCCTCGACGCCGACGACCGGACCCGGGAGATCGTCGACATCGTCGCGGGCCGGGGCTACGACCTCCTCGAGGTCGGCAAGCCGGAGCTCGACCGCCTCACCGACGGCGCCGTGCACCAGGGCGTCGCGATCAAGGTGCCGCCGTACGAGTACGCCGACGTCGACGACCTGCTCGACGCGGCCGAGGCGACGGGGCGCCCGCCGCTGATCGTCGCGCTCGACGGCGTGACCGACCCCCGCAACCTCGGTGCCGTGCTGCGCTCGGCGGGCGCGTTCGGGGCGCACGGCGTGCTCGTCCCCGAGCGCCGCGCCGCGGGCGTCACCGCGTCCGCGTGGAAGGTCTCGGCCGGTGCCGCCGCCCGGGTGCCCGTCGCGCGCGCGACCAACCTGGTCCGCGCGCTCGGCGAGCTCAAGAAGGCCGGTTGCTTCGTCGTCGGGCTCGACGCCGGTGGCGAGACCGCGATCGGCGACCTCCAGCTCGCGACCGAGCCGCTCGTCGTCGTGGCCGGGTCCGAGGGCAAGGGGCTCTCCCGCCTCGTGCGCGAGGCGTGCGACGTCGTCGCGTCCATCCCCATCGGCTCGGACACCGAGTCGCTCAACGCCGCCGTCGCGACGGGCATCTCCCTCTACGAGGTCGCGCGCCTGCGCCGCGAGGCCTGACCGCTCCTCGACACGTCGACGCCCCGCCGGTCCGGTGACCGGTGGGGCGTCGACGCGTGGTCAGCCGTAGTACTCGGGGTCCTTCTCGCCGGGTGCGAGGCCGAGGATCGCCTTCTCGTCCGGCCGGTGGCGCAGGACGTTCTCGACGTACGACTGCGTCGCCTCCGCCATCGGGACGTCGCGGCCCGCGCGCTCGGAGATGAACCAGCGGTGGTCGAGGATCTCGTGGAACAGCTGCGCCGGCTCGAGCTTGCGGCGCAGGTTGCGGGGCACGGCCTGGATCGTGGGCTCGAACACGCCGCTGAGCCAGTCGTGCGCCACGAACTCCTCGTCGTCGTTCTGGCGCTCGGCCGCCGCGCGGAACGAGTCCAGGTCGTTGAGCAGCCGGCGGGCCTGGTTCTCCTGCACGTCGAGGCCGGTGAGGCGCAGCAGGCGCCGCGAGTGGTGCCCTGCGTCGACGACCTTCGGCTGGATCTGCACGGTCGTGCCGTCGATGTCGGTCGTGATCGCGAGCTCGTCCACGTCGAACCCGAGGTTGTTGAGGTGCTCGATGCGCGCCGCGACGCGCCACCGCTCGTTCGCGTCGAACGACTCCGACGTGGTCAGCGCCTCCCACAGCTCCTCGTAGCGCGCGACGAGGGCGTCACCGATCGCGACCTCGTCGACGTCCTCGTCGAGCAGCTCGCCGGCGGCCAGGTCCATGAGCTCGCCGATGATGTTCGTGCGCGCGAGGTCGACGTCGTACGAGCGCTGGCCGGGCGAGAGCTCGCGGTGCAGGTCGCCCGTCTCCGCGTCGACGAGGAACGCCGCGAAGGTCTCGGCGTCGCGCCGGAACAGGGTGTTCGACAGCGACACGTCGCCCCAGTAGAAGCCGACCAGGTGCAGGCGCACGAGCAGCACGGCGAGCGCGTCGATGAGGCGGGTCGCCGTGTCCGGGCGCAGTGCCTGGCTGAACAGCGCGCGGTAGGGGAGCGAGAACTGGAGGTGCTCCGTGATGAGCACCGCCTCCAGCCGCTCGCCGTCCGCGTCCTGGCGCCCGGTGATGACCCCGACCGGGACGACGCTCGGCACCTCGAGCCGGCGGAGCTGGCGGAGCAGCTCGTACTCGCGGTACGCGACCGTCTCGCCGATCTCCTTGATCGCGATGACGCGCCCGGAGAGGCGGACGAACCGCACGATGTGCCGGGAGATACCGCGCGGCAGCGCCGCGAGGGTCTCGGCCGGCCACTCCTCGAGCGGGATGTCCCAGGGCAGGTCGAGGAGAGCCGGGTCGGGGGCCGACGCGGTGATCTGCAGGTTGTGCACCGTCACGGGGTCCATTGTCCACGGTCTCCGTCGAGCGGCCGACGTGCGTGCGTCGTCTCGCGGCACGACGTCGGCGCCCGCCGGCCTCGGGTCGGGGCCGGCGGGCGCCGGGTCGGGCTGGGGTGGTCCCGGGTGCGGGCCTGACGAGCCACGCACCCGGGAGCCGTCAGGCGCAGTCGAGCGCGTCGTGCTCGACGTCGACGGTCGAGGTGACCTCCTCGCCGTCGACCGTCGCGGCGCCCGTGACGGTCACCGAGCCGCTCGCGACCGAGGCCGAGCGCACCGCGAACGACTGGTACGCGTTCGCGCCCGGGGCGACGTCGGCGAACTCGCGGGTGCCGTAGGCCGTCGTGAGGGTCACGTCGACCGGCGAGTCCTCGCCGTTCGCCGCGCGGACCGCGAGGTACGCCTGGCCGGCGAGGCACCGCGCCTGTACCTCGACGTCGAGGTCGAGCTGCCCGCTCGGCGTGCCGTAGACCTCGAGCTCGTAGAGCGAGAAGCCCCACTGCGTCGCGCGCTCCGTGAGGTAGAGGCGCACGTGGCGGCCCGTGGCCGCGACGTCCAGCTCGTCGTAGCCGCCGTCACCGTCGGCGACGGTGCGCACCGTGGTCCAGGTCTCGCCGTCCGGCGAGGTCTGGATCTCGTACCCCGACCCGTACGCGGTCTCCCAGTCGATCACGACCTGGCTGAGGTCGTAGCTCGCGCCGAGGTCCACCGCGATCCACTCCGGGTCGTCCCACGCGCTGCTCCAGCGGGTCCCGGCGTTGCCGTCGACCGCCTTCTCGGGCTCGTGGCCGGCCTCGTCGATGCTGGAGGCCGTCACCGGGCGGCCCAGGGCGAGCGACTCGTCGCCCTCGTTCCCGCCCCCGTCCTCGGACTCGAAGCAGCGGAGGTACCGGTAGGACTCCGCCGAGGTCTCGAACGACGGCGCCCAGTCCCACTCGTAGGTGTAGTACTGCACGTACGGCTCGGCCGCGGCGATGATCGCCGGGAGGTCCAGCTCGCCCCGGCCGAGGGCGACCTGCCGCATGTCGCCCGGCGCGTTCACGTTCACGGCGTCCTTGATGTGCAGGAGCTCGATGCGGTCCCCGTGCTCCTCGATCCACGCCGGGACGTCGAGGCCGGCGTCGGCGGCCCAGCCGACGTCGAGCTGGAACGTGACGTAGCGCGGGTCGGTGTTGGCCTCGATGACCTCCCAGGCGCTGACCATCTCGCCCGTCACCGGGTCGGGGTACCGCGTGGTGAACTCGCTCTGGTGGTTGTGCAGCACGATCTTGTTCGCGCCGTTCTCGTGCGCGTACTGGCCGAGCTGGTCGACGTAGGCCGCGGTCGCGACCGCCTCGGCGTAGGTGCCGTAGCCTCCGGCCATCCCGCCGGTCCCGATGTAGTCCTGACCCAGCGCGACGGCGTACGCGACGGTCTGGGGCCACGAGCCCCAGTCCGTGCTGCCGTGGCTGGAGGACACCGCGAGGCCGTGCTTGTCGAGGATCGCCTGGTACTCCTCGACGGGCATCGAGTAGGGCTGGTTGTACGGCTCCACGTTGGTGAACCCCGCGTCGGCCACCTCCCCGAGCACGCGGTCGATCGTCTCGACGGACGGGGTCCCCGAGCCCCCGAGCTCACCGACGTGCGTGTAGAGCTGGATGGAGATCTTGGAGTCGGGCAGCCCGTCGTCCGGGCCGCACGTCTCGGCCGCGGCGAGGGTGGCGGGAGGGCTGGTCGTGGCGGACGGGGTCGCGACGGCCGGGGCGGCGGCGAGCGTGACCGCGACGAGCGCGCCGCCCGTCAGTGCCGCGCCGAGGCGCCGAGCGCGAGAGGCATGGTGCGAGATCTGCATGAGGCTCCAATTGACAGCGTTGTCTATTTGGCTGACGAACATGCGACTTCTGGTGTCACGTGTGCAAAAGTAGTGTTGTTGTCGACCATGACCCTGTCAAGGGCGAGCCTCGCTGCCCGCGACCGGCACGGGCCTCGCGGAGTACCGTGCCCCCGGACGACGCAGGGCGGGTCCCCCCGATCGGGAGGACCCGCCCTGCGGCGGTGCTGCGTGACGGGTGTCAGCTGATGCGCTGGCCCGACGCCGCGCCGAAGACGTGCGAGTGACCCGGGCGGATCGTCACGTAGATGCGCTCGCCCTTGGCCGGGACGTTGCGCGGGTCGACGCGGACGATGACCTGGTTGTCACCGGCGCCCGAGTGGACGTCGGCCTGGGCCGCGAGGTCGCCCTTGAGCGTGCCGTAGACGAACGCGTCGGAACCGAGCTCCTCGACGATGTTCACCTCGACCGGGAAGGCGGCCTCGTTGGCCTGCGACACGACGTCGAGGGCCTCGGGGCGGAAGCCGATCGTCACCTTGCCGTTGTCCGCCTCGGTGATCTTCGCGGCCGTCTCGCGCTCGAGCGTGATGCGGGCCGGGCCCACCTCGGCGACGCCGTTCTTGACCGCGAACGTGCCGATGTTCATGGCCGGCGAGCCGATGAAGCCGGCGACGAAGACGTTCTGCGGGGTGTCGTACATGTCGCGCGGCGTGCCGACCTGCTGGAGCAGGCCGTCCTTGAGGACCGCGATGCGGTCACCCATGGTGAGGGCCTCGGTCTGGTCGTGCGTGACGTAGACCGTCGTGACGCCGAGGCGGCGCTGGAGCGACGCGATCTGCGTGCGGGTCTGGACGCGGAGCTTGGCGTCGAGGTTCGACAGCGGCTCGTCCATGAGGAACACCTGCGGCTGGCGGACGATCGCGCGGCCCATGGCGACGCGCTGACGCTGGCCACCGGAGAGCGCCTTCGGCTTGCGGTCGAGGTACTCGGTGAGGTCGAGGATCTTCGCGGCCTCCTCGACGCGCTGGCGGATCTCCGCCTTCGGCGTGCCGGCGATCTTCAGCGCGAAGCCCATGTTGTCCGCGACGGACATGTGCGGGTACAGCGCGTAGTTCTGGAACACCATCGCGATGTCGCGGTCCTTCGGCTGGACGTCCGTGACGTCGCGGTCGCCGATGTAGATGTGTCCGCCGTTGACGTCCTCGAGGCCCGCGAGCATGCGGAGCGAGGTCGACTTGCCACAGCCCGAGGGGCCGACGAGGACGAGGAACTCGCCGTCCTCGATGTGCAGGTTGAGCTGGTCCACAGCGGGACGCTCGGTCCCGGGGTAGAGCCGGGTTGCGTGGTCGTAGGTGACCGTAGCCATGACTGGTACATCCCTCCACCGGCAGGTACGTGCCGGACGATCCGTTGTGCAGTGACGTGCCACGTCGACGTAGCTGTTCGCGATGGCGGACGAGCGTGTCTTCGACGACACAGAAGAAGTCGGACCCCCTCTGGTGCGAGCAGGGGACCCGACGTCATCGTGGACCTGATACTACTCCGGCTTCTGAGTGCTTCGTCACAGCGCCGGTCACGATCGGGTAGCGGTTTCGTGGCGGCGCGTGACCCGCCGCTCAGCCCTCCGCGCGTCCCAGCAGGTCGGCGAGCAGCTCGAGCGCCGCGGCCAGCCCGTCGGCGTCGGGCACCCGCGAGCCGGCCCGGGTCTCGCCGTCCCCGACCTTGACCCCCAGGTCGCCCGCGCCGAGGACGGCGAACGCGGTCTCGTCCGTGGTGTCGTCCCCGGCGTACAGCACGCGCGTGCGCCCGCCGGGGAGCCCGGCGTCCTGCCCGACGACGTCCCGCAGCCGGTCGACCGCCTCGCCCTTGGACGTCTCCACGACGGCGACCTCCACCACGTCCTTGCCGTGCATCGCGTGCAGCCCGAGCCGCTCGGCCACGGCGTCCGCGAGGTCCTCCGCCGCCCGCGTGTCGGCCGGGGACGCGAGCCGCGTGTGCAGGACGGCGGCGCTCGGCTTGTCCTGGACCCACGCGCCCTCGCGGCCCGCCACCGCGTCCGCGAGGCCGGCGCGCAGCGCCGCGAGGGCGTCGGCCTGGTCCGCGGACAGCTCGAGCGGGACGGCCTCGACGCCCGACGGGGTGACGACGCCGGTCTCGGCGCCGTGGCTGCCCACGAGGACGGTCCCGACCGGCGGCACGCTGCGCTCGGCGAGGTCCGCGAGGTGGCGCCCCGAGACCAGGGCGAGGCGCGTCGTCGTCCCCGCGAGCACCCTCCCGAGGCGGTCGACGGCGGCCCGCGCCGCGGGCGCCATGCGCGCCGCGTGCGGGTCGTCGACGAGCGGCGCGAGCGTCCCGTCGAAGTCGAGCGCGACGAGCCGGGCGTGCGGGGAGCCGCTGCCGTCCGCGGCGAACGCGCGGACGGCGTCGGCGACGGGCCGGGGCAGGGACGGTGGCAGCGCGGGGCCGCCGTCGGGCGGGGTCACGCGCGGGCCTCCACGGCGAGGTCGGCCTGCGCCCCGTCCTGGCCGACGTCGTCCGGCCGGCGGTGCGGCACGCGCGACGGCATGGCCGTGAGGACGCCGAGGAACGACTCCGACCACTTCGCGACGTCGTCGCTCAGGACCTTGCGGCGCAGGCGGCGCATGCGCTTGCGCTGCTCGCGGTGGTCCATGTGCGCGGCGGCCACGATGATGTCCTTCATCCCGTCGATGTCGTGCGGGTTGACCAGGAGCGCACCGGAGGAGAGCTCGTCGGCAGCGCCCGTGAACTCCGAGAGCACGAGGACGCCCCGGTCGTCGGAGCGCGCGGCGACGTACTCCTTGGCGACGAGGTTCATGCCGTCGCGCAGCGCGGTGACGAGCATGACGTCCGCCGCGAGGTACAGCGCGGCCATCTCCTCCGGGGGGTAGGAGTGGTGCAGGTAGTGGATCGCGGCGTGCCCGATCTCGGCGTACTCCCCGTTGATGCGCCCGACGGCGCCCTCCACGTGCTCGCGCAGCTCCTGGTAGGCGTCGACGTTCTCGCGGCTCGGGCTCGCGACCTGGACGAGCGTCGCGTGCTCGACGTCGAGGCGCCCGTCCTGGAGGAGCTCACCGTAGGCCTTGATGCGGTGCCGGATGCCCTTGGTGTAGTCCAGGCGGTCCACGCCGAGCATCATGATGTCCGGGTCGCCCAGGTCGGCGCGGATCTCGCGCGAGCGCTGCTGCACCTCGGGCGATCGCGCGAGCTCGTCGAAGCGGCGCGAGTCGATCGAGATGGGGAACGCCGCGGCGCGCACGTGGCGGTCGCGACCGTCCTCGCCGGGGACCGTGATGATGGGGCCGCGCGTCGTGTGCGCGCGCAGGCGGCGCACGGCGCGGATGAAGTTCGCGGCGTCGCCCGCGCGCTGGAAGCCCACGAGGTCCGCGCCCAGGAGCCCGTCGAGCACCTGCCGGCGCCAGGGGAGCTGCTGGAACAGCTCGAGGGGCGGGAACGGGATGTGGTTGAAGAACCCGATCCGCACGTCCGGGCGCTGGGCGCGGATCATCTGCGGCACGAGCTGGAGCTGGTAGTCGTGCACCCACACGACGCCGCCCGGCGAGACCTGCGCGACCGCGGCGTCCGCGAAGCGCTGGTTGACGCGCCGGTACGCCTCCCACCACGTGCGGTGGTACGTGGGCGGCGAGATGACGTCGTGGTAGAGCGGCCAGAGCGTGTCGTTGGAGAAGCCTTCGTAGTACCGCTCGATCTCGTCGGCGGAGAGGGTGACGGGCACGAGCCGCATGTCGTCGGCGTCGAACGGCTCGCTGGCCAGGTCAGGTGCGCCGGACCAGCCGACCCACGCGCCGTCGGACGCCTGCATGACGGGCTCGAGCGCCGTGACGAGACCACCGGGCGAGCGGTTCCACTCGACGTCCCCGCCGGGTCCGACCGTGAAGTCCACGGGCAGCCGGTTGGCCACCACGACGAGATCGAATCCCTCTTTACCTGTCAATGGACTGCTCCTTGAGCTTCGATAGATCGCGCCGGGGAGACCCAGGGTAGTCGGCTCGTCCCGCGCGGGGACGGGCCGTCCGTCCCCGGGCCGAGTCGCCCACCGGGCCCGTCGGGCCGCCGAACGGGCCTGCTGCCGCTACCTTGTCACCATGGAGGAGCCCACGCAGCGCGTCGACGCGCGGACCGCCCCGGGCGGGCCGTCGCGCGGCCCCGCGCCGGGCAGCGAGGTGGGGGGCTACCTCATCGGCGCACGCCTCGGGTCGGGGGCCATGGGCACCGTCCACAGCGCGCACGACGGCGGCGGGAACCTCGTCGCGATCAAGCTCCTGCACGCGCACGTCGACCTCGACGCCGCGGCCCAGGGTCGCGAGCGGCTGCGTCGCGAGGCGCTCGCCCTCCAGCGCCTGCGGCACCCTGCCGTCGCGCAGATCCTCGACGTCGAGCTCGACGGCCCCGACGCGTTCATCGTCACCGAGCTCGTCGACGGCCCGACCCTCGAGGACGAGGTCGCCGAGGGCGGCCCGCTCGACGCGTGGGACCTCTACGAGCTCGCCGACCAGCTCGCGGCCGCGCTCGAGTCCGTGCACGCGGCCGGCGTCGTGCACCGTGACCTCAAGCCGAGCAACGTCATGGTCTCCTCGCGCGGCCCCGTGCTCATCGACTTCGGGATCGCGCAGGGCCTCGAGGACGCGCGCGTCACGTCGACCGGCCTCGTCATGGGCACGCCCGGCTACCTCGCGCCCGAGCTGCTCGAGGGCGCCGCCCCGAGCGTCGGGAGCGACTGGTGGGGCTGGGCCGCGCTCCTCGCCTACGCCGCGACGGGTCGTGCCCCGTTCGGGGTGCGGCCGACCGACGTCGTCCTGGCCCGTGCCCGCAGCGGGCGGCCCGACCTCGCCGGCCTCGGGCCCGTCACGGCACGCGCGCTCGCCGGGGCCCTGCACGCGGACCCCGCGCAGCGGCTCGGCCCGACCGAGGTCGTCGCCGCGCTGCGCCAGGCCGCCGACACGGGGGACATGGCTCCCGCGACGCAGGTCGTCGGCCCACCGACGGGGCCCACGCACGTCGTTCCGCCGGTCGCCGTCGTCCCGGGCGGCACCGGCGCGCAGGCGTGGGCAGGCCAGGCGCAGGTCGTGCCGCCGCCCCTGCCCACGTCGCAGTCCCAGGTCAACGACGGCCGCACCATGGCCGTCCCCGCCGGGCACGACCTCATGGACGACCTCGGCGCGCCACCCGTGGGGGAGGACGGCGAGCCGCTCTACGTCCGGCCCGTGCCGGCCGCGCGCCGCACCGCGCTGCTCCTCCTCGCGGCCCCGCTCGTCCTGCTCGGCATGCTCCACCCGGGCGTCGCGTTCGTCGTGCTGTCCGTGCTCGTCGTCCTCGCGCGCGTCGTCGGGGTGACGACGGAGTCGCTGCACGCGCGGCGCGAGCGGCGCGGCGTGTCGCCCCGCGACACCGTGAGGGCGGTCGCGGCGTCGCCCTGGTACGTCGTGCGCGCCGTCGTCGGGGCGCTCCCGTCGCTGCTCGTGGCGGCGTGCGCCGCCGTGCTCGTCGTCGTGGCCGGGTGGTGGCTCCTGGAGTCCGACCGCTGGGTCGTCGTCGAGGGCGCGGACGGCGGGAACTCCCCGGTCGTCACGACCGTGATCCTCGGACTCGCGTCGCTCGCGGCCGTCGTCCTCGCGTGGGCCGGGCCGCTGACCCACCTCACGCGCTACGGGACACGGACCGCGCTCGCGCGGATCGCCCCGGGCCGCACCGGGACCCTCGTGCTCGCGGGCATCGGGCTCGCCCTCACGGTCCTGTGCGTCGTGCTCCTCGCCGGCGACCCCGAGGTGACGTGGTGGCCCTTCCCCGGGCCACCTGCGCTGCGCTGAGCCGGAGTCCCGGTGCCGACGCCCGCTCGTGGATCGTCCCGGGCGTTCCCAGCCCGCTACCAGCACGCATGCGTAGGATGGGCGCCGTGCTCCGGACGACGGTGCCGCGCGCGTGGTCGCGCGGCGTGACGCGCACGTCCGTCGTGCCCGTGACCGGCCGGCTCCTCGGCCCCGCCCTCCTGCTCCTCACGCTCCTCGCCGCCCTCGTGACACAGCTCGCCGACCGCGGGTACGCCGTCGTGCACCAGTGCGTCACGGTGCCGGGCGCATGGGGGGTCGCCGGGATGCACCTCGCGCTCGTCCACGAGACCCCGGACTGCCCGTCCGGCACCGCGCTCGGCGGCGACCCCGCTGCCATGGTCACCGTGGTCGGCGTGCTCGCGCTGCCCGTCGTCGTCGGGCACGTCGTGGCCGCGGCGGTGGCGTGGGGCGTGTCGGCGTGGGCGCGGCGCGCCCACGACCGCTCCCGGGCGGTCGTGACCGGCGCGGCGCGGGCGCTGCGGAGGGTCGTGCGGGGCGCGGGTCGCCCGGTGGGCGCGCTCGTGGCGGGGGCCCGGCGGGTCGTCCGCCCGGTGCCCGACGCCGTCCCCGTCGCCCTGCACCACCTCGCCGACGCGGTGGTGCGCACGCGGCGCGGTCCGCCGCGGCTCGCCCTGGTCTGACGACGCCGTCGGACGCACGGCCCGCGCGACCCCTGCCGGCGCGCACCTCGACACATCCCCGCTCTCGGAACTCCCTCGGAGGACGACCATGCCCAGCAACGAAGCCCAGACCAAGGCCCAGCGCCGCGAGGCCGCGCGCGCGGAGGCCCTCGCGCTGCGCGAGGCGCAGGCCAAGCGCGACAAGCGGAACCGCCTCATCACGATCGGAGCGCTCGTCGCGGGCGTCCTCGTGCTCGTCGGCGTGTTCCTCGCCGTGTGGATCCCGGCCATGAAGGACCAGAACAAGACGATCGACGCCGTCGCGGCCGGGAACCTCGCCGACGTGACGAGCCCGTCCACGTCGCGCGACGACGGTGGCATCCCGATGGGCGCCGACGGCGCGGCCGGGACGGAGAACGAGGGCGCGGTCGAGGTCGGCGTCTACCTCGACTACATGTGCCCCATCTGCGGCCAGTTCGAGGAGACGAACGGCCCGACGCTCGACCAGCTCCGCGAGTCGGGCGACGTCACCGTCGTCCTGCACCCCGTCTCGATCCTCGACCGCATGGCGAACGCGCAGCAGTTCTCGACCCGATCCGCCGCGGCCGCGGCGTGGATCGCGGACCGCGCGCCGGAGCAGATGAACGCGTTCAACGCGATCATGTTCCAGAACCAGCCCGAGGAGAACGTCTCGACCCTGACCGACGAGCAGATCGCGGACCTGGCCGAGCAGGCCGGCGTCCCGGCCGACGTCGCCGCGGGCATCGCCGACGGGACCGCCGTCGAGACGTACGGCGACTGGGCCGCGACCGCGACGAGCCTCGTCACGCAGGACGAGGCCCTCGTGAACCCGCAGTCGGGCGGCTTCGGCACGCCGACGATCACGATCGACGGCGAGCGCTGGGACGGCAACTGGAGCCAGCCGAACGCGCTCTCGGACGCCGTCGCGGCCGCGCAGGGCTGACCCCCTCGCCGGCGCCGCGACCGGCGTCGGCCGCGGTCCCGGGCCGTCGGGCGAGCAGGTAGTCTGTTCGCTCGCCCGGCAGCCCGGGCACGCCGCCTTAGCTCAGCTGGTAGAGCACTCGCCTTGTAAGCGAAAGGTCGTCGGTTCGAACCCGACAGGCGGCTCCACCACGACGCCCCCGGCTCCGCGGAGCCGGGGGCGTCGTCGTGCCGGTGCGCGTCGTGAGATCGGCAGCTTCTGCTCGGATCGGCAGCCTCGACTGCCGATCTGGGCCGACATCGCCGATCCCGTCCGCCTTCAGCTGTCGGCGAGCGGGACAGGGAGAAGCTCGGGCGCCTTGGGGAGGCGTCCGTCGCCCGACGACGTCCCGCGGATCCGGCGCTGAGCCCACGGCACGACGTGCGTGCGGACCCACTGCGCGTTCTGCCGCGCCCGGTCGAGCGCCGGGAGCGGCGGCAGGGGAGCGAGCGGGTCGTCCCACGCCGCGTCGTCGGGCGCCTGGCCCAGCCCGACGAGCGCCGCCTGCGCGACCCGCCGGTGCCCCTCGGGCGTCAGGTGGATGCGGTCCTCCGACCACACGCGCCAGTCGTGGAGCGCGCGCATCCCCCACAGGTCGAGCACGTACGCGCCCTGCCGGCGCGCGATCGACCAGATGTGCGCGTTGTACACGCCGACGCGCGGGCGCGTGAGGCCCACGAGCGGCGAGCTGGAGGCGTCGAACCCGGTGGCCAGGAGGACGTCGATCCCCGCCCCGCGCAGGCGTGCCACCGCGTGCTCGAGGTTGCGGGCGAGCCGGTCGACGTCCGCGTTCGGCCGCAGGATGTCGTTGCCGCCGCCGATGACGCTCACGAGGTCCGGCTTCATCTCCAGCGCCGCCGGGACCTGCTCGGTGAGGATCGAGCGCAGCTTGCGCCCGCGGATCGCGAGGTTCGCGTAGCGCAGCGGCTCCACGCCCGCCGCGACGCGACGGGCTGCGAGGTGCTGCGCGAGGAGGTCGGCCCAGCCGCGCTGGCGGTCCTCCTCGCCGGGGTAGGGATCCCACAGGCCCTCGGTGAACGAGTCGCCGATCGCGAGGTAGCTCGTCCAGCGGGGCGGGGCGTCGTCGGGTCGGGAGTCGTCGGGTCGGGAGTCGTCGGAGGCGTCACCGGCCAGGGGAGTGGTCGTCGGGTTCTGCGTCGTCACCCGCCCATTCTGCTCCCGTCGGTCCCGTGCCCCACCGAGGTAGAGCCGTGGTTCCGCGAGGTAGAGGCCTGGTCGGTCGAGGTAGAGCCGTGGTCATGCCTGACGGCGGCCGGCCATCGATCGCGTTCAGGTCACCCTGCGTGAGGGGTCGGCCGCTGCCCAGGTGACCCGGAGGGCCGACGGGCAGGTCGCAGCGGGTCCACCTGCCCCGACCTCCCAGGGCGACCACGCGCCGTCGGGCACGAGAACCACGCCTCTACCTCGACCGACCAGGGCTCTACCTCGCCGGACCACGGCTCTCCCTCGGCGGGGGCGGGTTACGCGGTCGGGAGGGTCCAGTCGACGGGGGCGGCGCCCTGGGCGACGAGGAGCTCGTTGACGCGGGAGAACGGGCGGGAGCCGAAGAACCCGCGACGCGCGGAGAGCGGGCTCGGGTGGGCGCTCGCGACGACGGGGGTGTCGCCGAGCATCGGGCGCAGCGTCGCGGCGTCGCGGCCCCACAGGATCGCGACGAGCGGGGCGTCGCGCGCGACGAGCGCACGGATGGCGGCCTCCGTCACGGCCTCCCAGCCCTGGCCGCGGTGCGAGCCGGGCTCGCCGGGGCGGACGGTGAGCACCCTGTTGAGGAGCATGACGCCCTGGTCGCTCCACGCGGTGAGGTCGCCGTTCGCGGGCGTGGGGGCGCCGACGTCCTCCGCGAGCTCCGCGAAGATGTTCTGGAGCGAGCGCGGCACCGGGCGCACGTGCGGCTGCACGGAGAACGACAGCCCCATCGGGTGCCCCGGCGTCGGGTACGGGTCCTGACCGACGACGAGCACGCGCACGTCCGCGAGCGGCCGCGAGAACGCGTTGAGGATCGCCGACGGCGCGGGCAGGTACTCGCGCCCGGCCGCCACCTCGGTGCGCAGGAAGTCCCCGAGCGCGTGGAGCTGCGGCGCGACGGGCGCGAGAGCCTCGGCCCAGTCAGGCGCCATGATGCTCGCGAGCGGGGGGCGGGGGCTCGGCGCCGGGTCGGGGACGGCCGGGGTGCTGCCCGGGTCGACGTCGACGGGCTGGACGGGTGCGCTCTCCACGGCCCCGAGCCTAACCGGCGCGCGGAGCGCGTCGGCAGGCTCTCGGCAGACGACGGCGAGGACGAATGACACCCGTGTGGTTCATGCGTACGCTGAGAGGCGGCCGGGCGCACCGGTGTGCGCAGGTCCCGTGACGAGAGAGTGCAGGGAGGGAACGATGAGCGAGGCGTACGTGCTCGACGGACCCGACGCGGTCGGCGCCCCGACCGACCAGGAGGGTTCTGCGTCGGGCCTGAGCGAGCGCGACCAGGAGATCCTGGCGTTCGAACGGCAGTGGTGGAAGTACTCGGGCGCCAAGGAGCAGGCGGTGCGCGAGCTGTTCGACATGACCGCGACGCGCTACTACCAGGTGCTCAACGCGCTCATCGACTCCCCGGCGGCGCTCGCGCACGACCCGATGCTCGTCAAGCGGTTGCGCCGGATGCGTTCCACCAGGCAGCGGGCTCGCACGGCCCGCCGGCTCGAAGGTCTGTGACGTGAGGACCGCCGTCGCCCGTGAAGCCCGGGCGAACTGGGCGTTTAGCCAACGGGCCTGACCGGGCTACCCTGTCGCCGTGACGAAGAGCCGCTACCCCTACGCGCCCGACGAGTTCGACGCGCCCGCGCCGCAGGGTGCGCCCGTGGGGGTGCACCGCACGCCGCGCAGCGGGTGGAGCAAGACGTGGCCGTTCCTGCTGGTCGCCGTCGTCTTCGCCGGCCTCGCGTACGGGGGCGTCGCGCTGCTGTCGGACAACGGCGCGTCCGAGAACCCGCCGCAGGCACAGTCCACCGAGCCCGCGGCCGAGGAGACCGAGACGCCGCCCGCCGAGGAGACCGAGGAGCCTCCCGCGGAGGAGGAGCCCCCGGCTACGGAGGAACCGCCCGTCGAGGAGACGCCCGCGGCGCCTGACATCGCCACGCTCATGGCGGCCGCCGACCCGGCCGCCAGCGTCCGCGTTCTCAATGCCAGCGGTATCGGCGGCGAGGCGGGCAAGGGCCGCGACGCTCTCGCAGACCAGGGCTTCACGAACGTCGAAGCCGCCGACTACGAGGGCGACCCGAACGACGTTGCGGTCACCACGGTCTGGTACGGCGAGGACCGGAGCGACAGCGCCGCGGCCGTGGCGGCGATCCTCGGGATCCCGGCGGAGCAGGTGAGCCAGCAGACGCTCCGATCCGGGGACGTCGTGGTGATCGTCAAGTCGGAGCTCACGCCCGCCGGCTGACGGCGTTCGGACGCACAACCTTGTAACGGTCCGGCGGCCCTCCGCTGACCTGCCCTTTCACCTGTCCGTCTGACGTCGGAAGCCGCGCGTCCGACCTTCCGTGCGCGCCGCTCGCGGGCTAGGCTCGGGCTACCACGGGGCGGGGGTCGCCTCGCGGGCGACGATGCACGAGGAGACGTAGATGGCTCAGGGCACCGTGAAGTGGTTCAACTCCGAGAAGGGCTACGGGTTCATCACGCCCGCTGCCGGCGGACAGGACCTCTTCGTGCACTTCAGCGCGATCCAGACCGACGGCTACCGCACGCTCGACGAGGGCCAGGAGGTCGAGTTCGAGCTCGGCCAGGGCACCAAGGGCCCGCAGGCCGAGCAGGTGCGGCCGCTCTGACGCGGCTCGCGAGGGTCGCGTGACGGAGAACCTCGACGCCGTCGTCGTCGGTTCGGGCCCCAACGGGCTGGCCGCCGCCGTGACCCTCGCACGTGCCGGTCTCGCCGTGCGCGTCCTCGAGGCGCAGCCGACGATCGGCGGCGGCGCACGCACGCTCGACCTCGGCCTCGCGGACGGGGTCGTGCACGACGTGTGCTCGGCCGTGCACCCGATGGCGTGGGCGTCGCCGTTCTTCGAGGCGTTCGACCTGGGCGCGCGTGGCGTGGAGCTGCTCGTGCCCGAGGTGTCGTACGCGCAGCCGCTCGAGGGCGGCCGCGCGGGCATCGCCTACCACGACCTCGACCGCACGGTGGAGCGTCTCGGCGTCGACGGCGACGCCTGGCGCGCGCTGCTCGGCCCGCTCGTCGAGGACTGGCGCGACGTCGTCGCGGTCGCCCTGGGTGACAAGCGGTCTGTTCCGGGCCGCGTGCTGACGCCGAGCGGCGCAGGGGCGGCGGCCCGGTTCGGTGCGGCGGTCCTCGAGCAGGGGAGCGCGGCCTGGACGCGGCGGTTCCGCACCGACGAGGCGGGGGCGCTCCTCACGGGTGTCGCGGCGCACGCGATCGCCCGCCTGCCGTCGCTGGCCGCCGCCGGGACGGCGCTGCTGCTCGCGTCGCTCGGTCACGCCCCGGGTGGGTGGCCTCTGCCACGGGGCGGTTCGGGTGCGATCGTCGCGGCCCTCCTGGACGACCTGCGGGCTCACGGCGGGGAGGTCGTCACGGGCCACCGCGTCGGGACGCGCGCCGACCTGCCGCGGGCTCGGGCCTACGTGTTCGACACGGCCCCGCGTGTCGTCGCGGACGTGTTCACCGACCTCTTGTCGCCGCGCACGGAGTGGGCCCTGCGCAGGTTCCGGCACGGCGACGCGGCCGCGAAGGTCGACCTCGTGCTCTCCGGGCCGGTCCCGTGGGCGGACCCGGAGGTGGGGCGTGCCGGGACGGTGCACGTCGGCGGGACGCGTGCGGAGATGGCGCGCGCGGAGGCGGACGTCGCGGCCGGCCGGCACGCGGTGCGGCCGATGATGCTCGCGAGCGACCCGACCGTCGTCGACCCGGCGCGCGAGGCGGACGGCCTGCGGCCGCTGTGGACGTACGCGCACGTGCCCGCCGGCTCGACGCGCGACGTGACCGAGGACGTCCTCGGTCAGCTCGAACGGTTCGCCCCGGGGGTCCGAGACCTCGTCGTCGCGTCCCGCTGCGTGCCCGCCGCGGAGATGGCGGCGCACGACGAGAGCTACGTGGGCGGCGACATCGCGGGCGGCGCGGTGAGCATGTGGCAGATGGTCGCGCGCCCGACGCCCCGGCTCGACCCGTACGCCGTCGGGCTCGAGGGCGTGTACCTGTGCTCGGCGTCCACGCCGCCCGGGCCGGGCGTGCACGGGCTCGGCGGCTGGTACGCCGCGCGGCGCGTGCTGCGCCGGGAGTTCGACGTCCGCGCGGAGCCCGATCTGGCGCCGACGTCGGGAGTGGGCGCCAGGTAGGGCTCGCGGTCCGCGACCACGCCTCTACCTCACGTGACCACGCCTCTACCTCACGCGACCACGCCTCTACCTCGCCGGCGCTGCTGTGGTCGTGTCGAGCTCTACGAGAGCGAGCACGACCAGGGCCGAGCTCCAGGAGAGCGGGGCGACGGCGGCCGGCGACCCGTCCGCGAGGACCTTCTCCGGGATCGCGCCGGACGCGGTGCGGTGGTCGTCGACCCACCGGAGCCACTCCTCGGCGTCCGCGACGTCCTCGGGCTCGGACGACGACGCGGCGGTGAGCGCGTACAACGTCGTCTGCGGTGTCCAGGAGATGCCGTCCTCGCGCCAGCCCGCCCCGGGAGCGAGCCCTCCGGCGGGGCGCAGCATCTCGGTGACCGACGCGCGCCACGCGACGTCCGCTCCCGCGAGCGGCTCGGGCTGGAACGGGGGCAGGACGAACGCGGTCGACGCGTCGTGCGCGCCGCCGGTGACGTGGCGCGGGTAGCCCTGCGACCCGAACGACCGCTCGACGGCCATGCGCAGGCGCGCGGCAGCCAGCGTCGCGTCGGTTGCCCGGCCGGTCTCGCCCGTCGCGGCGTAGACGTCGGCCGCGGCCTCGAGCCCGGCGAGCAGGGGACCGGCGGTGCCGAGGGTCAGCGTCGTCGGCTCGACCTCCCAGTAGTCGCTCGACGGCGGGGGCAGCGGGTCCTCGCCGTCGACGAGCGAGAGAGCGTGGTCCGTCGCGGCGTCGACGAGGGGTCCCAGCTCCGCGGCGACCTCGCGCCGCTCGGCGGCGGGCGTCTCCTCCAGCAGGACGTCGGCCGCCCACAGGACCCAGCCGACGCCGTCCGACTGGAGGCCGCGGTCGTCGGGCACGCCCGAGCCGTCGGGCAGGTAGCGCGCGTGGAACGACCCGTCGTCCTCCTGGACGCGGGCGAGGAACCCGAGGACGTCCCGTGCGTCGTCGACGTGCCCGGTGCGCGCGAAGGCCGCCGCGGTGAACGACGCGTCGCGCGGCCACACGTAGCGCCACCTGGGGGAGGCGGCGGCGAGCGCGGCGCCGTCGTCGAGCGTGAGGGCGCGCAGGTCGAGGAGCGCGGCCTCGCCGAGCGCCGCGAACGGGCCGTCCGCGCCGGGGACCGCGCCGGACGCGAGCCACGCGCGCGACGCGGCGGCAGCGTCGTGCGCCCGTGCGGTGTCCAGGAGCGCCGACGCGTCGAGCCGGGCGCCGGCAACCTGCGCGAGCCGGTTCGCCTCGCCGTCCGCGGGGTCGACGCCCCCCGCGAGCGCGACCGGGTCGAGGGCCGTCGGGTCCAGCACGCGGCTGCCGGGGAGGTAGGCCGCCCCGGCACCGGGGGCGAGGCGCAGGAGCGCGGTGCCGCCGCCGGGTGCGATCGTGACGGCCACGCCGTCCTGGTACAGGTCGATGTGCTCGCCCGTGGGGGCGGCGACGGCGGTCGCGGCGGTGAGGCCGAGGGCAGGGACCAGCACGAAGCCGGCCAGGGCTGCTGCGAGGCGCCACGACGGTGTTGCGCGGATCACACCGCGCATCCTAGGGGGATCGCGAGCGCGGCGGGTTTCGCCCGTCGCGATACGGGGACGGGCAGTGACGGGCTGTCTTGCACTCGCCCCCTGCGAGTGCCAATAATGGCGTTAGCACTCTCGTCATGAGAGTGACAGAAGTGACCAGCGCAGGCAGCCGCTCACCGCGGGTGCGGCGCACAGAACCAGGTCGACAGGTGAGGCCCGCCCCGGCGGCGTGACATGAACGCCGCCCGTCGCGGGCCGTCCGTCGCGGGCGCCGGCCGACCGCCACACGCCACCAGCGGAGGATCATTCCCCATGGCCAAGATCATCGCCTTCGACGAGGAGGCTCGTCGGAGCATGGAGCGCGGGCTCAACGCCCTCGCCGACACCGTCAAGGTCACCCTCGGCCCCAAGGGCCGCAACGTCGTGCTCGACAAGAAGTGGGGCGCGCCGACCATCACGAACGACGGCGTCTCCATCGCCAAGGAGATCGAGCTCGAGGACCCGTACGAGAAGATCGGTGCGGAGCTCGTCAAGGAGGTCGCCAAGAAGACCGACGACGTCGCGGGTGACGGCACCACCACCGCGACCGTGCTCGCCCAGGCGCTCGTGCGCGAGGGCCTGCGCGTCGTCGCGGCCGGCGCCAACCCGATCGCCGTCAAGCGCGGCATCGAGAAGGCCGTCGACGCGGTGACCGAGCAGCTGCTCAACGCCGCCAAGGAGATCGAGACCAAGGAGGAGATCGCCGCCACGGCCGCCATCTCCGCCGGCGACCCTGCGATCGGCGAGCTCATCGCCGAGGCCCTCGACAAGGTGGGCAAGGAGGGCGTCATCACGGTCGAGGAGTCGAACACGTTCGGCCTCGAGCTCGAGCTCACCGAGGGCATGCGCTTCGACAAGGGCTTCCTCGCGCGCTACTTCGAGACGGACCCCGAGCGCCAGGAGGCCGTGCTCGAGGACCCGTACGTCCTCATCGTCGAGTCCAAGATCTCGAACGTGAAGGACCTGCTCCCGGTCCTCGACCAGGTCATGAAGGCCGGCCGCTCGCTCCTCATCATCGCCGAGGACGTCGAGGGCGAGGCGCTCGCGACCCTGGTGCTCAACAAGATCCGTGGCACGTTCAAGTCCGTCGCCGTCAAGGCCCCGGGCTTCGGCGACCGCCGCAAGGCCATGCTCCAGGACATCGCGATCCTCACCGGCGGCCAGGTCATCACCGAGACGGTGGGCCTCAAGCTCGAGAACGCGACGCTGGACCTGCTCGGCCAGGCGCGCAAGGTCGTCGTCACCAAGGACGAGACCACGATCGTCGAGGGCGCGGGCGACGCCGACCTGATCCAGGGTCGCGTCAACCAGATCCGTGGCGAGATCGAGAAGTCGGACTCCGACTACGACCGCGAGAAGCTCCAGGAGCGCCTCGCGAAGCTCGCCGGTGGCGTCGCCGTCATCAAGGCGGGTGCCGCGACGGAGGTCGAGCTCAAGGAGCGCAAGCACCGCATCGAGGACGCCGTGCGCAACGCGAAGGCGGCCGTCGAGGAGGGCATCGTCGCCGGTGGTGGCGTCGCGCTCATCCAGGCCGGTGCCGTGGCGTTCGAGAAGCTCGAGCTCGAGGGTGACGAGGCGACCGGTGCGCAGATCGTGCGCGCCGCGATCGACGCCCCGCTCAAGCAGATCGCCGTCAACGCGGGCCTCGAGGGTGGCGTCGTCGCGGAGAAGGTGCGCAACCTCCCGTCCGGCCAGGGCCTCAACGCCGCGACCGGTGTGTACGAGGACCTCCTCGCCGCCGGCGTGAACGACCCGGTCAAGGTCACGCGCTCCGCGCTCCAGAACGCCGCCTCCATCGCGGCGCTCTTCCTCACGACCGAGGCCGTCGTGGCCGACAAGCCGGAGAAGACCCCGGCCATGCCGGGTGGCGACGGCGGCATGGGCGGCATGGACTTCTGATCCACGCCTGACCCGCTCCGGCTCGCACGGCGAGCACCGGAGCATCGCAGGACATCGAAGGCCGTCGGCCGGGTTCGCCCGGCCGGCGGCCTTCGTCGTGCCCGGGAACGGACCCGGTACACGGACGTATAACGCGGTGTATACACGCCGGAAACGAACACGCGGCAGGATCGCCGCCATGCACCTGACCCCCGCGGACACCGAGAAGCTGCTGCTCGCCGTCGCGGGCATGGTCGCGCGCGACCGGCACGAGCGCGGCGTGCTGCTCAACTATCCGGAGACCGTCGCCCTGCTCACCACGTGGGTGATCGAGCGCGCTCGCGAGGGGGCGGGCGTCGAGGAGCTCATGGTCTCCGGGCGCGAGGTGCTCCGGCGCGACGAGGTGATGGACGGCGTCGCGGAGATGCTGCCCGACGTCCAGGTCGAGGCGACGTTCCCCGACGGACGCAAGCTCGTCACCATCCACCAGCCGATCGCCTGAACCGGCCCGATCCGGCGCACGCACGAGAATCAGCGAGAACGAGGCGACCCATGGCAGGCATCAGCACGAGCGGACCCGGCGCGATCCGGCTCAAGCGCGGCACCGAGGACGTGCCCGTGGTCCTCAACGCCGACCGCACCGACGACGAGCGCGTGACGCTGGTCGTGACGAACACCGGGGACCGCCCGGTGCAGATCGGCTCCCACCTGCACCTGCCCGACGCCAACGCCGCGCTCGCGTTCGACCGGGACGCCGCGCACGGGTTCCGGCTCGACGTCCCGTCCGGCACGTCCCGGCGCTTCGAACCGGGCGCGTCGGCGGAGGTCGAGGCCGTCGCCCTCCGGGGCCGACGCCGCGTCCCCGGGCTCCAGCGCGGCAAGCCCGACGGCGGCGCGCTGGACCGCGTGCCCACGTCGCCCGAGGTGCCCGGGGGCCCGGGCAGGACGACGGCTCCGGGCGACCTGTCGTCGTCGGGCACGACCACCCCCGAGGAGGACTGACGCATGGTCGCGATCTCGCGCGAGCGCTACGTCGCGCTCTACGGCCCGACGACGGGCGACCAGGTGCGCCTCGGCGACACCGACCTGTGGATCGAGGTCGAGGAGGACCGCACGTTCGGGGGCGAGGAGGTCGTCTTCGGCGGCGGCAAGTCGATCCGCGAGTCGATGGCGCAGGGGTCCACGACCCGCGCCGAGGGCGCGCTCGACACGGTGGTCACGAACGCGGTCGTGCTGGACTGGTGGGGGATCGTCAAGGCGGACGTCGGGATCCGCGACGGGCGGATCGTCGCGCTCGGGCGCGCGGGCAACCCCGACGTCGCGGACGGCGTCCACCCGCGCCTGCACATCGGGCCGAGCACGGACGTCGTGAGCGGGGAGGGCAAGATCCTCACCGCGGGCGGCATCGACTCGCACGTGCACCTCATCTCGCCGTCCCAGGTGGTCGAGGCGCTCGCCACCGGCATCACGACGGTCGCGGGCGGCGGCACCGGGCCGAGCGAGGGCACCAAGGCCACGACCGTCACGCCGGGTGCGTGGCACCTCGAGGCGATCCACCGCTCGCTCGACCGCCTCCCCGTGAACGTCCTGCTGCTCGCCAAGGGCAACACGGTGAGCGCCGAGGGCCTGCGAGAGCAGGCCATGGCGGGTGCGGGCGGCTACAAGGTGCACGAGGACTGGGGGTCGACGCCGGCCGCCATCGACGCCGCGCTGCGCGCCGCAGACGACTGGGGGCTCCAGGTCGCGCTGCACTCGGACTCGCTCAACGAGGCCGGGTTCGTGGAGTCGACGCTGCGCGCGATCGGTGGCCGCTCGATCCACGCGTTCCACGCCGAGGGCGCGGGCGGCGGCCACGCGCCGGACATCCTCACCGTCGCGAGCCACCCGAACGTCATCCCCGGCTCGACGAACCCGACCCTCCCGCACACCGTCAACACCGTCGCCGAGCACCTCGACATGCTCATGGTGTGCCACCACTTGAACCCGCAGGTCGCGGAAGACCTCGCGTTCGCCGAGTCGCGCATCCGCGGCACGACCATCGCCGCCGAGGACGTGCTCCACGACCTCGGCGCCATGTCCATCACGTCGTCCGACGCGCAGGCGATGGGCCGCATCGGCGAGGTCGTCACGCGCACGTGGCAGGTCGCGCACGTCATGAAGGCGCGGCGTGGCGCGCACCCGGGTGGGGCGCGCGGGCCCGAGCTCCCCGCGGACAACCTGCGCGCGCGCCGGTACGTCGCGAAGTACACGATCAACCCGGCCGTCGCGCACGGCATCGACGCGTACGTGGGATCGGTCGAGCCGGGCAAGGTCGCGGACCTCGTGCTGTGGGAGCCCAAGCTCTTCGGGGTGCGGCCGAGCGTCGTCATGAAGGGCGGCGCGCTCGTCTGGGGTGCGCTGGGCGACCCCAACGCGTCGATCCCGTCGCCGCAGCCCGTGCTCATGCGCCCGGCGCTCGCCGACGCGATCGGGGCCGACGTGTCGATGTCGTTCGTCTCGCCCGCCGCGCTCGACGACGGGCTGGAGGAACGGCTGGGCCTCGCCCGGCAGCTCCTGCCCGTGGCCCCCACGCGCGACGTCGGCAAGGCGCAGATGAGGAACAACGACTACCTGCCGCAGATCGACATCGACCCCGAGTCCTTCGCGATCGAGGTCGACGGAGAGCTCGTCGTCCCCGCCCCCGCCGACCGGCTGCCCCTCGCCCAGCTCTACTCGCTGTTCTGAGCCATGACCGGGACACGAAACTCGGCGGCCCGACCGCCGAGAAGTGGGCTTCCGCCCCGGATCGGTCGCGATCGGGGGCCGATGTCCACTTCTCGGCGCGAGGCCGACGCGGGCGGACGGGCCGAGCTCATGCTCGCGCTGCTCGCCGACGCGCGGCTCCCGACCGGCGGGCACACGCAGTCTGCGGGGCTCGAGCCGGCGCTGCGGGCGGGGATGCCTCCCGCCCGCGTGCCCGACTACGTGCGCGCGCGTCTCGCCACGGTGACGCGCGTCGAGGCGGCGACGGCGGTCGTCGCGCGGCACGTCGCGCTCGAGGCCGCGGCGTGCGATCTCGCCGGCACGTGGCTCGCCTGGGTCGCCCGGACGCCGTCGCCCGCCCTGCGCGAGACGTCGCAGCGGCTGGGCCGCGGCTATCTGCGGCTCCTGCGCCGGCTGTGGGCCGGGCATCCCGCGGTCGCCGCGCTGGACGAGGCCGCGGTGCTCGTCGCCGACGCGCGCCAGGCCGACGGGGTGCCCGACCCGGGCGAGGGCGCCACGTCGGCCGCACGGGCGCCGTCGGGCACCGGACCCGGTGGGGGAGGGCGGGGAGCGACGAGCCGCAGGGCGCCGCAGCCCCCGCGACCGGTGGTGCTCGGCGTGACCGCCGCGTGCGCCGGGCTGTCCGCGCTCCAGGTCGCGCGGCTCGTCGGGTACGAGGACGTGCAGACCGTCGCCGCGGCGACGCTCAAGCTCGAGCCCGTCGACCCCGTCGTCGCGACGTCCTGGGTCGTCGCGGCCCAGCCCGCGATCGACGCGCTCGCCCACGACGTCGCCCACCTGACCGACCCTCGCGCGATCCCCGCGCACGGCGCACCGCTCGTCGAGCAGTGGGCCGAGATCCACGCCCGCACCACCGAGAGGCTGTTCAGTGCCTGATCAGACGACCCCCGCCAGCACTCGTTCCTTGCGACTCGGCGTCGCCGGCCCCGTCGGCACGGGCAAGAGCTCGCTCATCGCGCTGCTGTGCCGCGAGCTGTCCGGCGTGCTGCAGCTCGGCGTCATCACGAACGACATCTACACCGACGAGGACGCGCGGTTCCTGCGCTCCGCGGGCGTGCTCGACCCCGAGCGCATCCGCGCGGTCGAGACCGGCGCGTGCCCGCACACCGCGATCCGCGACGACGTGACCGCGAACCTCCTCGCGGTCGAGGACCTCGAGGAGGACTTCGCGCCGCTCGACGTCGCGCTCGTGGAGTCGGGCGGCGACAACCTCACCGCCACGTTCTCGCCCGCGCTCGTCGACGCGCAGATCTTCGTGCTCGACGTCGCGGGCGGCGGGGACGTCGCGCGCAAGGGCGGGCCGGGGATCGCCCGGGCGGACCTGCTCGTCGTCAACAAGACCGACCTCGCGCCGTACGTCGGGGTGGACGTGCCGCGGATGGTCCTCGACGCGACGGCCGCGCGCGACGGCGCCCCGGTGCTCGCCCTCTCGCGCCTCGACCGCGAGTCGATCGACGCGCTCACCACGTGGGTGCAGACGCTGCTCGCGGCGCACCGCGCGGGCGCGCACGTGCCGCAGGACCCGGGTCCGATGGCGCCGCACTTCCACGCGGACGAGGAGGGCGACGGCTTCCTCCACACGCACGAGGAGGGTGACGCGGTGCACGCCCACGGGCACGACCACCCCCACTCCGACGTGCACGGCGACGCGGCCGCGGAGCCGGTGGCCGCCGTCGGGCGCGACTGAGGCCCGGGGCGACGAGACGCTCGTGGACGAGGTGACGCGGGTCGGGGCGTACCGGGACGCGGGCCGGGTGCGCTGCGACCTGCGCCCCGGCGCGCTCAGCCCGCGCGTCCTGTCCACCGGGCCGGGCGTGGCCCGGGTCGCGCTCGTCGCGACGCGCGCGCTGCTCCTCGGGGGCGACCGCGTGCGGGTCGAGGTGCACGTGGGCGAGGGCGTCGAGCTCGAGCTCGTCGAGGTGTCGGGCACCGTCGCGTACGCCGGGCGCGGCCGGTCGGCCTCGTGGGACGTGGACGTGCGGGTCGACGCCGGCGGGCTCCTCGTGTGGGACGCGCTGCCGTTCGTCGTGGCGGACGGGGCCGACGTCGAGCGCACCACGCGCGTGTCGCTCGCCGCCGGCGGAGCGCGGCGTGAGCAGGGCGTCGCGCTCCTGCGCGAGACGCTCGTCCTGGGCCGCTCGGGCGAGGTGGGGGGCCGGCTGCGGTCACGCACGCGCGTCGACCTGTCGGAACCTGCTGCCTCCCCGGCGCCCCGCGGTGTCGGCAGGACCGGTGAGTCCGCGACGCCGGACGGGTCGGGACCTCCATGGCGGAGCGACCCGGCACGACCGGAGCACGTGCGCGAGCTCTTCGTCGAGGACCTCGACCTCGACGACGACCGCACCCTGCCCGGGATCCTCGGCGACGCGCGCGTCGTCGACTCGGTGCTGTGCCTCGGCGCCCGGCCTCCGGTGATCGACGCACTCTCCGGGACGCGCCCGGCACCCACCCAGCGGTCCGGCCCGCCCACGCCGGCCGGGCCGCTGCGGCTCGACCTCGACGGACCCGGCGCGATCGCCCGCCACCTCGGCGCGAGCACCCACGACGCCGGGATCGACGCCGTCGTGACGGCCTGGGCGGCACGCGCGCGGGCCGCCCGAAGGACGGTCTCGCCCGGCGACGACGCGCCGCCCTGCCGCGCCGCACCGTCGGGCACCGTTCACCGAGATCACCGCACGACACTGCTGACGACAGGAGCCTGACATGCACGTCCCCGACCACTTCCTCAACGACCCCACGTCGGCGACGACCGCCGTCGTGTCCCTCGCCGCCGTCGGCTACGCCGCGTACCGGGCGCGCGAGGACCTCACCCCGCGCCGCGTCGCGCTCACGGCCGCGACGACCGGGTTCGTCTTCGCCGTCCAGATGCTCAACTACCCGGTCGCGTCCGGGACGAGCGGGCATCTCATGGGCGGGGCGCTCGCCGCGGCGCTCGTCGGTCCGTGGCTCGGCATGCTGTCCGTGACGCTCGTGCTGCTCGTCCAGGCGCTCGTCTTCGCCGACGGCGGGCTCACCGCGCTGGGCACGAACGTGCTGCTCATGGCGGTGGTCGGGACGCTCGTCGGCTGGGCGGCGACGCGCGGCGTCCTGCGCCTGACGCGCGGCCGGGGCGCGGCCGGCGCCGCGGGCGTGGGGGCGTTCGTGAGCGTGCCCGCCTCGGCGGCGGTGTTCGCCGGGTTCTTCGCCGTCGGCGGGACGGTGCCGGTCCCGGTGGGCGAGCTCGTCGGTCAGATGCTCTCCGTGCACACGGTGATCGGGCTCGGCGAGGCGCTGATCACCGCGGGCGTCGTCGGTCTCGTGCTCGCGGTCGCGCCGGGTGTCGCGGCGGTCGAGGGTCCGGCTCGCTCCGCGGCGAACGGCCCCCTGGTGCCCGACGCCGTGGCCTCGCCCGGTGCGGCGGTCTCGCCCGGTGCGGTGCGGCGCGCGGTGCTCGCGCTCGGGTCGGGCGCGCTGCTCGCCGCGGTCGTCGTGTCGTCGTTCGCGGCGGCCACGCCGGACGGCCTCGAGGCGACGGCCGAGTCGGTCGGCTTCGCCGACGCGGCGCGCGACCACGCGTTCGCGGGGATGCCGCTCGCCGACTACGGCGAGGCCGGCGGGATCTTCGTCGGCGTCGCTGGCCTCGTGGGCGTGGCCCTGGCCGTCGCGCTCACGGCCGGCCTCCTCACCGCCGGCCTGCGCGCGACCACCCACCGCCGCGCGGCGACCTCCCCGTCCGCCTGACGGCCACCCCTGCCGAGGTAGAGCCCTGGTCGCGCGAGGTAGAGCCCTGGTCAGCCGAGGTAGAGCCCTGGTCGGAGAGCTGCCCACGAGCAGGGTTCTACTGCGCCGCCCAGGCGCCCCCGGTGCGTCGCAGGGCCTCGGCCCTGCCCTACCGGACCAACCGGATCTCGATGATCCCGCCGAAGCGGGCGTCGGCGTGCCGAGGGCCGTCGGGCTCGAATCCGTTGCGCGCGGAGAAGTGCCGCGCGCGCGGGTTCTCCTCGGCCACCCAGACCTGCGCCGGCCCGGGCGGGACGACGACGTCGAGCAGGGCCTGTCCCGTCCCCGTCCCGTGGTGCTCGGGCAGCACGTACAACGAGTACAGCTCGATGTCCCGCGCGGGCGTGTGGCTGCCGACCTCCCGCGACGGGCCGCCGATGCCGAACCCGACCACCGCGTCGTCTCTCTCCGCGACGATGATCCGGATGCGGCCGGGCGAAGCCTGCGGCCCGAGCCAGCTCTTCCACGACGAGGTGCGTTCCTCGAGGGTGGCGGTCTGCCAGAACGAGTCGGGCACGAGGTCGGCGTAGGTCGCGCGCCACACGGTGTGGTGCACGAGCGCGAGACGCGTGGCGTCGTCGGGCTCGGCGGGTCGGAGCAGCACGGGGACGACCACCGTCGCGAGGTAGGGCTCCGGTCCCGCGAGGTAGAGACGAGGTTCGAGAACGCTCCACGACCAGGGCTCTACCTCGGCCGACCAGGGCTCTACCTCGGCGGACGCTCTCCAGCGCGTGACCGGATCGTGACCGTGTGACACGCGCCGTTAACAAGGCGGGCAGATCGGCCGAAACACGGCGTCACTAGCGTCGACACCAGTGGGCACCACCCCGGGCACATCCTCGTATACATGCCTGTACCCGGTGCTCGCGGCGAGCGACCGCCTGCCCGGCGGCCGCCGGCCTCCTGCTGAGAAACCTGCGGAGAACTCCGCTGTGCGAACCTCGCTGAAAGGACTCTCGTGACACCTTCACGCGCCACGACCCGTCTCGCCCCGGCCGCCGCTCTCGTCGTCCTCGCGCTCACGCTCACCGCGTGCGGCGCGAAGACGGAGACCGGCGACGGCGCGGGCGCCGCGACCAGCGCCGCCGAGAGCTGCGTCGACACCTCCGGCGACACCGTCAAGATCGGCTTCCTCAACTCGCTCTCCGGCACCATGGCGATCTCCGAGCAGACCGTCGCCGACTCGCTCGCCCTCGCGGCCGAGGAGATCAACGCCGACGGCGGCGTGCTCGGCAAGCAGCTCGAGATCGTCCAGGAGGACGGCCAGTCCGAGCCCACCGTCTTCGCGGAGAAGGCGGAGAAGCTCATCACGAGCGACTGCGTGGCCGCGGTGTTCGGCGGCTGGACGTCCGCCTCGCGCAAGGCCATGCTCCCCGTCTTCGAGGCCCAGGACTCGCTGCTCTTCTACCCGGTCCAGTACGAGGGCCTCGAGTCGTCGCCGAACATCTTCTACACCGGAGCGACGACCAACCAGCAGATCGTCCCCGCGCTCGACTACCTCAAGGAGCAGGGGGTCGAGTCGATCTTCCTCGTCGGCTCCGACTACGTCTTCCCGCGCACGGCGAACAAGATCATCAACGCCTACGCGGAGGCGAACGGCATCGAGGTCCTCGGCGAGGAGTACGCGCCCCTCGGCCACACCGACTTCTCCACGATCGTCAACAAGGTGAAGTCCGCCGGGGCGGACGCCGTGTTCAACACGCTCAACGGCGACTCCAACGTCGCGTTCTTCAAGGAGTACAAGAACGCGGGCCTCGGCCCGGACACCATGCCGGTCGTGTCGGTGTCGATCGCCGAGGAGGAGGTGGGCGGCGTCGGCGTCGAGAACGTCGAGGGCCAGCTCACGGCCTGGAACTACTACCAGACCCTCGACAGCCCGGAGAACACCACGTTCGTCGAGGCGTTCCAGGCGAAGTACGGCGCCGACCGCGTGACGTCCGACCCGATGGAGGCGGCGTACACCTCGCTCTACCTGTGGAAGGGCATGGTCGAGAAGGCCGAGTCGTTCGACGTCGCCGACGTCCAGGAGGCCGCCGACGGCGTCACCTTCGACGCGCCGGAGGGCTCCGTCACCGTGAACGGCGACAACCACCACATCGCCAAGACCGCGCTCATCGGCAAGATCGGCCCCGACGGCCTCATCTACACCGAGTGGAGCTCGGGCGAGCCGATCGAGCCCGACCCGTACCTCGAGGGCTACGACTGGGCCGAGGGCCTCTCGTAGTGGGGGAGCTCCGCCGGGCGTGAGCCCGGCGGGGACCGGGGTGTGCGCGCCGGGTCTACCATCCGCCCGCTCGTTCCTCGCGGGCTCCCGCCAGACCCGCCACGACCCGGGGCGCACACCCCGGTCCCCGCCTCTCCCGTCACCTCGCCGCACGCCTCACCCTGTCCACCTCGCACGCACTCACCGGAAGGCGTACCGCCCATGGACGTGCTGTTCTCGCAGCTCTTCGCGGGGCTGAGCCTCGGCTCCGTCCTGCTCCTCGCCGCCCTCGGGCTGGCGCTCACGTTCGGCCAGATGGGCGTCATCAACATGGCGCACGGCGAGTTCATGATGGCGGGCGCCTACACGGCGTTCGTCGTGCAGGGGGTCGTCGGGAACGCCGGCGTCTCGCTGCTCGTGTCGCTGCCGCTCGGGTTCCTCGTCGGCGGCCTGCTCGGCCTGCTGCTCGAGGCGACGCTCATCCACCGCATGTACAAGCGGCCGCTCGACACGCTCCTCGTCACGTGGGGCGTCGCGCTCGTGCTCCAGCAGGTCGCGCGCGACGTGTTCGGCGCCCCCAACGTCGACGTGCGCGCCCCGGCCTGGCTGAGCGGCGCCGTCGACCTGTTCGGCCTGGCCGTGCCCAAGACGCGCGTGTTCATCCTCGCGCTCGCGGTCGTCGCGGTCGTCGCGCTCGCCGTCGTGCTCAAGGTGACGCCGCTCGGGCGGCGGATCCGCGCCGTCGTGCAGAACCGCGACCTCGCCGAGGCCAGCGGCGTCTCCACGCGGACGACGGACCGCCTGACGTTCTTCATCGGCTCCGGTCTCGCCGGGATCGCGGGCGTCGCGCTCACGCTCCTCGGGTCGATCGGCCCGACGCTCGGCACGAGCTACATCGTCGACGCGTTCCTCGTCGTCGTCGCGGGCGGCATCGGGCAGATCAAGGGCACGGTCATCGCAGCGTTCGCGCTCGGGCTGCTCCAGGCGACCTTCGAGTACTCCACGACGGCGAGCATCGCCAAGGTGCTCGTGTTCGTCGTCATCGTCGTCTTCCTCCAGGTGCGACCCCAGGGCCTCGTGTCGGTCCGGACGAGGAGCCTCGCATGAGCGCCGTCACGACCGGGGGCACGTCCCGGCTCACCGCCCTGTACCGCTCCTCGCGCGCCCGCGTGATCGTCGGGTTCGCCGTCGCGGCGGTCCTGCTGTTCGCCGTCGCGCCCGCGACGCTGTCCACGTTCCGCCTCGGCCTGCTCGGCAAGTTCCTGTGCCTCGCCATGGTCGCGGTCGGCATCGGCCTCGCCTGGGGGCGGGGCGGGATGCTCACGCTCGGGCAGGGCGTGTTCTTCGGCCTCGGCGCCTACATCATGGCGATGCACCTCAAGCTTGCCGATGCCGGGCCGGGCGGGGTGCCGGACTTCATGATGCTCTACGGCTCGGGCGAGGTGCCGGGCTGGTGGGAGCCGTTCCGGTCGCCCGTCGTGACCATCCTCGCCATCGCCGTCGTGCCGGCCGGCCTCGCCGCGCTGCTCGGGTTCGCCGTCTTCACGCGGCGCGTCCGGGGCGCGTACTTCGCGATCCTGTCGCAGGCGCTCGCGGCCGCGTTCGCGATCCTGCTCATCGGTCAGCAGGCGACGACGGGCGGCACCAACGGCCTCAACGGGTTCCGGTCGTTCTTCGGTTACGACCTCGCCGACCCGGTGAACAAGCGCATGCTGTTCTTCATCGCCGCGGGCGCCCTGCTCGTCATGGTCGCGATCGCGCGCCAGCTCATGGTGTCGCGGTTCGGCGAGCTGCTCGTCGCCGTGCGCGACCAGGAGAACCGGGTCCGGTTCCTCGGCTACGACCCCGCGAAGGTCAAGGTCGTCGCGTACGCGGTCGCGGCGTTCATGGCGGCCGTGGGCGGTGCGCTGTTCGTGCCGATCGTCGGGATCATCTCGCCCGCCGACGTGGGTGTCGTGCCGTCCATCGGGTTCCTCATCGGCGTCGCCATCGGTGGCCGCGCGACGCTCCTCGGCCCGGTGCTCGGGTCGATCGCCGTGAGCTGGGCGCAGACGAGCCTGTCCGAGGCGTTCCCGTCCGGCTGGATCTACGCCCAGGGCGCTCTGTTCATCCTCGTCGTCGCGTTCCTTCCCGGCGGGCTCGCCGAGCTGTTCACGCGGTGGCGCCGCTCACGCCGCGGCTCCGTGCCCGACGGCGGCGCGCCCGCCCCGGCAGACGGCGGCACCGCGGCCGGGGGCCGCCCGGGCGAGCCGGACTCTGGTGACCCGACGGCCGAGGCGCCGACCGCCGTCGACCACGACCCCGCGACCTCCGGGAGGACCGCATGACCACGCAACCCACCGGACCGGCGTCGGGCACGGCGCCGGCGGCCGAGGCGGCGGGCGCCGCCGTCCTCGAGACCGGCGTCGCGGGCGACGGGCTCGACCTCGAGGCCGCGCAGTCCGTCCTCGGCGTCGACGACTCGCGCTTCCGGCACGACTACCTCGAGGTGCGCGGCCTGCGCGTCGAGTTCGACGGGTTCGTCGCCGTCCAGGGCGTCGACCTCACCGTCACGGCGGGCGACCTGCGGTTCCTCATCGGGCCCAACGGCGCGGGCAAGACGACGATCGTGGACGCGATCACGGGCCTCGCCAAGGCGTCGGGATCCGTGCAGTTCGGCGGGGTCGACCTGCTCGGCAAGAAGACGCACCGCATCGCACGGGCGGGCGTCGGGCGCACGTTCCAGACGGCGAGCGTGTTCGAGGAGCTCAGCGTGCTGCAGAACCTCGACATCGCCGCGGGCGCCCGGCGCGGGCCGCTGACGCTGCTGCGGCGTCGCACCTCGACGCCCGAGGCCGTCGAGCAGGCGCTGGAGACCGTCGGGCTCGCGCACCTGCGCGACGTCCAGGCCGGGATCCTCGCGCACGGGCAGAAGCAGTGGCTCGAGATCGGGATGCTGCTCGTCCAGGACGCCCGGCTGCTGCTGCTCGACGAGCCCGTCGCGGGCATGAGCCAGGCCGAGCGCGAGCAGACGGGCGAGCTGCTCCAGCGCATCGGCGCCCAGCGGACGGTCGTCGTCGTCGAGCACGACATGGAGTTCCTCCGGGCCTTCGCGAGCTCGGTCACCGTGCTGCACCTGGGCCAGGTGCTCGCCGAGGGCACGTACGCCGAGGTCCAGGCCGACCCGCGCGTGCAGGAGGTCTACCTCGGCAGCGCGGGCGCGACCCGCGGCGCTCGCCGCCGCACCCCGGGACGTGATGCGGGGAGCGAGCCCGCGGCGTCCGGCACGACGAGCCCGGCGACCACGACGAACGACGACGAGGAGGCGTGATGCTCGAGCTCACGGGACTGCACGCGGGCTACGGCCGGACCATGGTGCTCCACGGCGTCGACCTCACGGTGCCCGCGGGCGGCGTCGCCGCCGTGCTGGGGCACAACGGCGCCGGCAAGACGACGCTCCTGCGGACCGCGCTCGGGCTGCTCAAGGCCCGGTCGGGGAGCGTCGTGCTCGACGGCGAGGACGTCACCCGGCTGCCGACGCACCAGCGCGTGCGGCGCGGGCTCGCGTACGTGCCGCAGGGGCAGCAGTCGTTCGGCGACCTCACGGCGCGCGAGAACCTCCAGCTCGTCGCCGACACGTCGCGCGAGGGGCCGCGACGCCTCGACGAGGCGCTCGACCTGTTCCCCGCGCTGCGCGGGCTGCTCGGGCGGCGCGCCGGACTCCTGTCCGGGGGCCAGCGCCAGCAGCTCGCCATCGCGCGCGCCCTCATCACCGGCCCGCGCGTGCTCGTGCTCGACGAGCCGACCGAGGGCATCCAGCCGTCCGTCGTCACGGAGATCGAGGACGCGATCCTCGCGCTCACCGACGCCGGCGGGCTGTCGGTGCTGCTCGTCGAGCAGCACGTCGGGTTCGCGCTCGGGGCCGCGCGCGACTACGTCGTCCTCCAGTCCGGGCGCGTGACGAGCCGGGGGTCGGGCGGCGAGTCGGCCGAGGAGAGCGTCCGTGCGGCGATGGCGGTGTAGCCGATGTGGGTCTCCGGGCCCTCGAGCACGACATGAGGGCCGTTCTCCGGCGGATGACGCCCCTCATGTCGTGCTCGGCGTCTGTGTCGTCGGGTCACCGTGCGGGAAGATGATGGCAGGGCAGGACCACCACGCACGGGCCGGACGACCAGGAGACCCCGCATGGACATCGTGACCGCGCCGGAACCCGCCGCGACCTCGTTGCGCGACGCCGTCTACACGCGGTTGCGCGCCGAGATCCTCAACGGCCGGGTCGACCCGCGCGAGCGGCTCACCGAGCCCAAGCTGAGCCGGCGGTTCGAGGTGTCGCGCACCCCCGTGCGCGAGGCCCTCTCCCGGCTCCTGTCCGACGGGCTCATCCAGCGCACCGACTTCGGGTACGCCGTCGTCGTGCCCAGCCTCGCCGAGCTGCGCGACCTGTACGAGCTGCGCGTGACTCTCGAGCTGCGCGGGGTCGAGCGCATCATCGAGAACACCGAGCTGCACTACGACACCGACGCGCTGCGCGACGAGCTCGGCCGGTGGGTCGAGCTCCGCGTCGCGCCGCCCGAGCCCGACCCGAGCTTCGTGCTCCTCGACGAGCGCTTCCACACCGTGCTGTCCCGCGCCGCGGGCAACGAGCGCCTGACAGAGGCGCTCGTCGAGGTCAACGAGAAGGTGCGCGCCGTGCGCATGTACGACTTCGTCGAGTCCGAGCGCATCCGCATCACCATCGACGAGCACATCGAGATCCTCGAGCTCGCGCTCGCCGACCGCCTCCCCGAGGCGCGCACCGCGCTCCACCTGCACGTCGGCGAGTCGCTCGCCGTCGTCATGGAACGCGCGGCACGCGCGCTCTCCCGCATGGCCCTCGCCGTCTGACGCTCGGCGCCGTCTCGCCAGGTAGAACCGCGGTCGGCCGAGGGAGAACCCTGGTCGCGCGAGGTAGAGCCGTGGTTCCCGGGGAGCCGAGGTGGGGGGCTCGGCGCGGCGGGCCCTAGGCTGGGGCCGTTCTGTCCGACGGCGAGGTGTGGCCTCGCGCCCGTACCGGCCCGGGGAGGGCGATGGCCGCCACGCTGCTCGTCGCGAACCGCGGCGAGATCGCCTGCCGCGTCCTGCGCAGCGCGCGGCAGCTCGGGCTGCGCACCGTCGCCGTGCACTCCGACGCGGATCGTGGGGCACGGCACGTCCGGCTCGCGGACGAGGCGGTGCGGATCGGCCCGGCACCCGTCGCCGAGTCGTACGACGACGGTCGCCGGCTCCTCGACGCGACGCTCACCTCGGGCGCGGACGTCCTGCACCCGGGCTACGGCTTCCGTGCGGAGGACGCCGGCTTCGCCGCGGCGGTCGAGGCGGCCGGCGTCGCGTTCGCGGGCCCGGCCCCGGAGCAGCTCCGCGTCCTTGGCGACAAAGCCCGCGCTCGCGCGCTCGCTCAGGAGTGCGGCCTGCGGGTGCTGCCGGGGTCGCCGGTGCTCGGCGGCCTCGAGGACGCGCTCGGGTGGGCGGACGAGATCGGCTTCCCGCTCGTGCTCAAGGACGCCGGTGGCGGGGGCGGGACCGGCGTGCACGTGTGCCGCGACGCGGACGGTCTCGCCGCGGCGTGGCGGCGGGAGTCCTCGCGGCCGGGATCGTCCGGGCGGTTGTTCGTCGAGCGCCACGTCGACCGGGCGCGCCACCTCGAGGTGCAGCTCTTCGGTGACGGGGCCGGGCGGGTCGTCTCGCTCGGCGACCGCGACTGCTCGCTCCAGCGCCGCCACCAGAAGGTCGTCGAGGTCGCGCCCGCGCCCGGCCTCGACCCCGGCGTGCGCGCGACCCTGCACGACGGCGCTCGTCGTCTCGCCGCGCGGGTCGGGCTCCGCTCGGCAGCGACGCTGGAGGCGCTGCTCGACGTCGGCTCCGGCGAGGTCACGTTCCTCGAGGTGAACCCGCGGATCCAGGTCGAGCACACCGTGACCGAGGAGGTCACCGGCGTCGACCTGGTGGCCTGGATGCTGCGCCTCGCCCTCGGCGACACGGGCGTGCTCGACGACGTGCCGCCGTCGGGCCTCGCCGTCCGGGGCGTGGCGGCGCAGGCGCGGGTCTATGCCGAGGACGTGCGCCACGGGCGGCCCGCGGCGGGCACGCTCGCGCGGCTCGACCTCCCGCGCGCGGGCGCTGGGACGGACGTCCGCGTCGAGACCGGCGCGAGCGCGGGCGACGAGCTCGGTCCCGACGCGGACCCGCTGCTCGCGAAGGTCGTCGTGCACGCGGCGTCGCACACGCGCGCGGTCGCGGGGCTGCGCGCCGCGCTCGGGGACGTGCGGGTGGACGGCGTCCCCACGAACGTCTCGCTGCTGCGCGCGGCGCTCGCCGACCCCGCCGTCGCCGAGGGGTCGGCGACCACCACCACGCTCGCGACCGTGCACGACCCGGAGCCCTGGGTCGACGTGCTCGACCCCGGCGTGCTGACGACGGTGCAGGACTGGCCGGGCCGCACCGGGTACTGGGGTGTGGGCATCCCGCCCTCGGGCCCGATGGACGACCTGTCGTTCCGCACCGGCAACCGCGCGCTCGGCAACCCTGAGGGCGCGGCGGGGCTCGAGTGCACCCTCACCGGCCCCACCCTGCGGTTCTCCCACGCGGCGACGGTGTGCGTCACCGGGGCGCCCGCGCCCGTGACGGTCGACGGCGAGCCGGTGCGGCAGTGGGAGCCCGTCGCCGTCCCCGCGGGCGGCGTGCTCGCCGTGGGGGCGCCGCACGCCGTCGGCCTGCGGACGTACGTGCTCGTCGCGGGTGGCCTGGACGCCCCGGAGTATCTCGGGTCGGCGGCGACCTTCGTCCTCGGCGCCGTCGGCGGCCCGGCCGGGCGCGCGCTCGTCGCGGGCGACGCGCTGCACCCTCGCGCCACCGGTCCCGGGACGACAGGCAGGCCGGGCGAGCCCGTGTCTCCCGGGCTCGGTGCGGCGGGCGCGGTGCCGCCCGACGCCCGCCCCCGGATGGGGCACTCGTGGGAGCTCGCGGTGACGACGGGACCGCAGTCCGCGGCGCTCACCGCCCCCGCGCTCGGTCGGCTGCGGACGTCGTGGTGGCGGGTGCTGCCGCACGCGGACCGCACCGGGGTGCGGCTCGCCGGGCCCCCGCTGACGTGGGTGCGGCCCGACGGCGGGGACGCGGGGCTCCACCCGTCCACCGTGCTCGACAACCCATACTCGGTGGGTGCGCTGAACATCAGCGGGGACACGCCGATCCTGCTCGGCCCGGACGGACCGAGCCTCGGCGGCTTCGTGTGCGCGCTCACCGTCGTCGCCGGCTCCCGGTGGAAGCTCGGGCAGATGCGGCCGGGCGACGTCGTGCGGTTCGTGACCGTCCACGACGACGGCGCCGACCGGCTGCGCCGCGACGACGTCGCACGTGCGGCGGCGCGCGTCCCGACGGCGGTGCGCGCCGTCCGCGGCCGGGACGTCGGGGCCCTCACCGGCGACGACGTCGGATCCCCTGGCGGGCCGACGCCGCGCGCCGACCGGCGACCCGCGGTCCGCTACCTGCGCGGCGCCGACGACGCGCTCCTCGTCGAGTACGACGGCGGCGCGGGGCTCGACCTGCACGACCGTCTGCGCGTCCACGCCCTGGCGACCGGTCTCGAGGCCGCGGCCCCGCGGGGCGTGCTCGACGTGACGCCGGGCGTCCGCACGCTCCACCTCCACGTCGATCCGGAGACGCTGCCCGTGACACGGCTCGTCGGGCTGCTGCGCGAGCTGGAGGAGGACCTGCCGCCGAGCGGCGAGATCGAGGTGCCGAGCCGTGTGCTGCGGCTGCCGCTGAGCTGGGACGACCCCGCGATCCGGGACGCCGTCGAGCGGTACGCGGCCGGGGTGCGGCCCGACGCGCCGTGGCTGCCGTCCAACGTCGACTTCGTCCGGCGGGTCAACGGGCTCGCGAGCGTCGAGGACGTGCGACGCACCGTCCTGGGCGCCGAGTACCTCGTGCTCGGGCTCGGGGACGTGTACCTGGGCGCGCCGCTCGCCGTGCCGGTCGACCCGCGGCACCGCCTGCTCACCACGAAGTACACCCCGGCACGCACCTGGACCCCGTCCGACGCCGTCGGGCTCGGGGGCGCGTTCCTGTGCGTGTACGGCATGGCGAGCCCCGGGGGCTACCAGCTCGTGGGTCGGACCGTCCCCGTCTGGTCGGCCCACGCGCAGCGCCCGCCGTTCCGCCCGGGCGTCCCGTGGCTGTTCCGGCACTTCGACCGGATCGTGTGGGAGCCGGTCGACCCGGGTGAGCTCGCCGAGCGTCGCGCGGCGGCCCGTGCGGGAGTCCTGGAGGTGCCGGTCGAGGACGGCGTCTTCTCCGGCCGGGAGCACGCCGCGCTCCTCGCGCGTGAGGCCGAGGACATCGCCGCGGTCGGGGCGGCGCGACGCGCGGCGTTCGGACGCGAGGCCGCAGCCTGGGCGGAGGCGGGCGAGCATGTCGGGTCCGCCGCGCGCGCGACCGCGCGCGGCGGGCCCGGCCCGGCGTCCGCCGGCGCACGCGACAACGAGCTCGCCTCCGCCGACCTCGACAACCCGGCGCGCATCGTGCTGCGCGCCCCGCTCGGCGGGGTGGTGTGGCGCGTGGAGGCACCGCCGGGGCGGCGCGTCGCCGAGGGCACGCCCGTGGTCGTGCTGGAGGCGATGAAGCTCGAGCTGCCGGTCCTGGCTCCCTCCGACGGCATCGTCGTCGACGTCCGCGTGCGCCCGGGCGACCACGTGCGCGCCGGGGACCGGCTCGCCGTCGTGCACCTCGACGCATGACGCGCCGAGCGCCGTCGCCCCGGGGTGCCTACCGCGTGGTGAACAGCCGCGCCGCCTGGGACTCGGCGTCGGCGTAGGTCTGGGCGGCTGCGCCGAGCGCCGCCGTGATGTCGTCGAGCGCGAGCTCGACCTGGTTCTGCGTGGTCTGCCACTGCGTCATCACGCCCGCGAAGGACGTCGCCGCGTCGCCGCGCCACGAGGCCTGAAGGTCGGTGAGGTGGCGCATCATCGCCCCGACCTCCGCCCGGATCGCCGTGACCGACCCGTTCACCGCCGCGCTCGCCTGGGCGACCCGTGCGCTGTCGACCTCGTACCGGCTCATGTCGTCCTCCGTCGTCTCGTCGGCCCGCGGGCCGTCCCGCACGCGGCGGGCGCCGGTGCGACGACGACGCTAGCCACGGGACGACGGGAACCGCGGGCGCGGCGACGTCCCTGTGGACGACGGATCAGGAAGCGGAGCCTGTGGACGGCGCCGACGCCTCTGCCAGCTTGAGCTGCTCCTTGCGCAGCCGCTGGAGCTCCGCGTCGAGGTTCTGCCGCGCGGGCTCCTCCCACGCGGCGCCGAGCGGGCTCGAGAAGAGCGACCGGCGGTCGAGCAGCTTGGTGAGGATCGCGATGCGGGCCCGCACGTAGTCGGGCTTGGGGATGTGCGCGTACTCGTCGCGCACGTCCTTGAGGTACTCCTTGTAGCGCTGCGGCTCCGCGGCGAGCATCGCGAGGTCGGCGTCGCACAGCACCGCGCAGTCGAAGTCCGACGCGTCCGGCGCGTGCCGCACGAGAGCGTTCACGAGGTGGGCGACGCGGCGGACCGCCTGCTCGGGGACCCCCAGGCTCGTGAGCTCGGCGCTCGCGAGCGCGGCGCTCGCCGACTCGTCCTCGCCGCCCTTGTTCGCGTACGTCGCGTTGTTCTTCGCGTCGAAGATCGCGCCGTGGTACCAGGCGGCGAGGCGCACCAGGTCGGGGTCGTGCGTCTCCTGGGAGAGCTCGTCGACCCGGCCGAGCACGTCGGCGAGGTGGCGCAGGTTGTGGAAGTGGCGGTCCGGCTGGTCCCAGCGGTCGAGCAGCTCCTGCCCGACGGCGCGGACCTCGTCGTCCGGGGCGGTCGCCCCGGCGCCACGGGCGCTGCGGACGAACGAGGAGAGGAACCACTGCGGTGCGTCGGCGCTGTTGACGCCCATGAACTTTCGCCTTCTTCGACGGACACTTTTCGACGGACACTGAGACGGGCACGAGGAGTGGTCGTCACCAGGCGTGGTGCCTGGCACGGAGGCCCCGCGTCGCCGCGCGGCCTCTCCACCAGCCTAGGTCTCGCGGGACGACCCGCCATCGTAGCCGCACTCACAGGTGCCTCGGGAACCACGAGACCGCCTCCGCGCCACGGGTCGGGCGCGCCGGAGCAGACCCGCAGGTGGGGAAGGGTGCGCGCCGGTCAGGAGGAGATCGGGAGGTCCACGCGGACGGTGAGCCCACCACCCGTCGTCTCGTGCACCGACACCCGACCCCGGTGCGCGCCCGCGATGGCGGCGACGATCGCCAGGCCCAGGCCCGATCCGCCAGACGCACGGTTGCGCGAGGAGTCCGCGCGGTAGAACCGCTCGAACAGCCGGCCGCGCTGCTCGCTGGGGACGCCCGGTCCGTGGTCGCGCACCTCGAGCACGGCTACCGTGCCGGAGGAGCCGCCCTGCCCGTCGTCGGGCGGCGTGGCGGGACGCACGGCGCCCAGCGCGATCTCGACCGGCGTCCCGGCGGGCGTGTGGCGCGCGACGTTGCCGACGAGGTTCGCGAGCACCTGCCGCAGCCTGTCCTCGTCACCGACGACGCGCAGCTCCCCGGGTGCCGTGGCGCCGACGCCCAGGCCCACGAGCCGGACGTCCCGGGTCGGGTCCAGCGCGTGCAGGTCCTGCGCGGAGTCGCGCGCGAGCGAGACGAGGTCCACGGGCTCGTGCCGCAGCGGCCGGCCCTCGTCGAGGCGGGCGAGCGCGAGCAGGTCGTTGACGAGCGTCCCCATGCGGGTCGCCGAGTCCTCGATGCGCCCCATCGTGTCGTCGACCTTGTCCGGCGTGTCGAGCGCCCCCATCCGGTACAGCTCGCCGTAGCCGCGGATCGTCGCGAGCGGGGTGCGCAGCTCGTGGCTCGCGTCGGACACGAACCGTCGCATCCGCTCCTCCGACGCCTCCTGGACCGCGAACGCCTCCTCGATCTGCGAGAGCATCGCGTTGAGCGACGCGGCCAGCGAACCCACCTCGGTCGTCGACGGTGCGGGGCGCACGCGCCGCGACAGGTCGCCTGCCGCGATGTCCGCCGCCGTCTCCTCGATCTCGCGCAGCGGGCGCAGCGCGCGGTGCACGGCGAGGTAGGCCACCGCGCCGCCGACGAGCGCGATCCCCAGCGCCGAGAGCGCGAGCGCGCGACCCAGCACCTTGACGGTCTCGTGGATGCCGGTGAGGGGGAGGGCGACGAACGCGGTGCCGCCGAGCTCGCCGCTGAACTTGTCGTAGAAGAAGAACGTCGTGACGCGCCACTCGGCAGGATCGGTCCCGCCCACGGAGTCCACGGTGAACGGCTCGTTCTGGCTCGCCTCGACCTCGGGGTCGGACATCGCGGGGATGTCCGGGACACCGTAGAGGTTCACCGTCTGCGGCCACCGGAGGGGGATCTCGTCACCGCCCCTCGGCCGGACGAGCACGTAGTAGTCGCTGGGCAGCTGCGAGCCGCTGCCCACCCGGTCGTTCAGCGTGATGTTCGCGACCGCCGCCGCGGACCGCTCGAGCTGCACGTCGACCTGCCGCACGAGATAGCTCGACACGACCGTCGTCGTCACCACCGACGCCAGCCCGAGGCCGGCTGCCAGCAGGAGCACCGTGATCGCGACGAGCCGGGCGCGCAGCGGCACGCGTGCGAACCAGCCCCACCCCTCGGTGGGGACGGGACGGCCGAAGGGGCGCTCCGCCGTCGGGCCGCCGTCGCCCGGTGCGGCGGGGGCTCCCGCCCCGGGGGCGTCGCCCGTGCCCGACGGCGCGGGGCCGGCGGGGGGCGTGCCCGGCCCGGGTGGCGGGGGAGGGGGCGGTGGGACCGGTCGGGACCCCGTCGTCGTGCGGTCGGGGCCGGACGTCATGAGGTCGTGGGCGGCTGGCGCAGCAGGTAGCCCACGCCCCGCTTGGTGTGGATGAGCGGCGGGAGGGCGACGGGCTCGCCGTCGGGACCGGGGACCGTGAGGTTGTCGATCTTGCGGCGCAGGTAGGAGATGTAGGACTCGACGATGTTCGCGTCGCCGCCCCAGTCGTACTGCCACACGTGGTCGAGGATCTGCGCCTTGGACAGCACGCGGCCCGCGTTGAGCATGAGGTAGCGCAGGAGCTTGAACTCCGTGGGGGACAGGTCGACGTCGACGCCCGCGCGGCGGACCTCGTGCGAGTCCTCGTCCATCTCCAGGTCGGCGAACCGCAGCACCGCGTCCTCGACGGGCTCGGCGTGCGTGCGGCGCAGCACCGCGCGGATGCGCGCCACGACCTCCTCCAGGCTGAACGGCTTCGTCACGTAGTCGTCGCCGCCGACGGTGAGCCCGGTGATCTTGTCGCGCGTGTCGTCCTTCGCGGTGAGGAAGACGACGGGCGTGTGCTGCCCCTTCTCGCGCAGGCGGCGCGTGACGGTGAACCCGTCCATGTCCGGCAGCATGACGTCGAGCACGACGAGGTCGGGCTCGACGTCGCGCACGAGCCGCAGGGCGCTCTGCCCGTCCGCGGCGGCGTGGACCTCGAACCCGGCGAAGCGCAGGGACGTGGCCAGCAGCTCGCGGATGTTCGGCTCGTCGTCGACGACGACGAGGCGTGCCTCAGGGGTGGTGCTCATGCCCTCCAGTGTCCTCCCGCGGTCTGGGAGTCGCCTGGGAAGGGGCTCCACCCGCGGCCCGCTCGTGAGGGGGCTCCCGCGCGGTGCGCGTGGGCGGCGTCGGGCAGGATGGCGGGCGTGCGGATCACGGTGGACCAGAGGCGACGGCGGCTCGTCGCGCAACAGCTCGCGCTCGCGACGGACCTGCCCGGACGCCCGGCGGCCCGCACCCCCGAGGACGTCGTCGACCGGCTGCTCGCCCTGCACGCCACCGACGCCCCGAGCGTCTACCTCTCCGTCCTCGCGCGGGTCCCGGGCCTCGTGCTCGACGACGTCCGGGACGCCGTGTTCCGGCGTCGCACCCTGGTCAAGGTGCTCGCCATGCGGCGCACGATGTTCGTCGTGCGGCGCGAGACGGTGCCCGCCGTGCACGCGGGTGCGGCGCTCGCGGTGGCCCGGCGGCTGCGCGCCCGCCTGCTCAAGGAGCTCGCGACGCTGCCCACGGACCCGCCCGTCGACGACGCGGCGACCTTCCTCGCCGCCGTCGAGGCCCAGGTCCACGGCGCGCTCGCGGAGCACGGGCCGATGGACGGCGCGAGCCTGTCGAAGGCCGCGCCGCTCCTGCGCACCGCGTTCCTGCCCACCACCGCCAAGACGTGGGACGTGCGCCGCACCATGACGTCCCAGCTCATGTCGCTGCTCTCCGCGGAGGGCGCGGTGGTGCGCGGCGAGCCGCGCGGGTCGTGGTCGTCCAACCGGCACGTCTGGTCGCCCGTCGAGGACTGGTTCCCCGGGGGCATCCCCGTGATGGACGAGGCGGTCGCGCGAACGACGCTGGCCAGGTCCTGGCTCGAGGTGTTCGGGCCGGCGACGGTCAAGGACCTGACGTGGTGGACCGGCTGGAACCAGCGGGACACGCGCGCCGCGCTCGCTCCGCTCGACGTCGTCGAGGTCGAGGTCGAGACCGGCACGCCGGAGGACCCGGCCCCGCAGGCCGGCGTGATGCTGCGCGGGACCGACCTGCCCGCGCCCGACGACGTCCTGATGGAGGGGAGCGTCGCGCTCCTGCCGTCGCTCGACCCGACGACGATGGGCTGGGCCGCGCGCGACTGGTACCTCGGCCCGCACAAGGCCGCGATCTTCGACACGATCGGCAACGCGGGCGCGACCGTCTGGTGGGAGGGCCGGATCGTCGGGGCCTGGGCCGTGCGCCCGGGCGGCGAGCCGGCGTTCCGCCTGCTCGAGGACGTGGGGTCGGACGCCGAGCGCGCCGTCGCCGCGGAGGCCGATCGGATCGCGGCGCTCCTCGGCGGCGACGGCGTGACGGCGTCGTTCCCCACGCCGCTGTACCGCGAGCTCCACGCCTGACGTGGGGCACCGCCGAGTGCGGGGTACGTGTCGTCCGCGGGGAGCCGCGACGACGAGCACCCCGCACTCGGCGGGTCGGTCAGAGGTAGCGCAGCGGGTCGAACTCGTCGAGCGGGATGATGCGCACGCGCGGCAGCACGGTCGTGAACGCGCCGGCGTGGTCCTCGAGGTCGAACACCTGCAGCCCGCGCCCCGTGAGCTCGGTGAGCCGCACGTTCACGAACTCGCGGAAGGCGAGGACGCCAACGCGGCGGTCGGGGTCGTCGAGCAGCGTCTCGACCTGTGGCAGGAAGTCGCCGTCGTGGCTCGCGAGCAGCACGTCGCCCGGCTGGTCGACGATCGCGTCCAGCATGCGCTGGATACCGATGTCCACGACCTTCTCGCTGCTCGAGCCCGCGAGCGGGATGGGCCGGTAGCCCATCGCGAGCAGCGCCTGCACGAACGACATCGGCATCTGGCCCGACGACGCGTTGAGGAAGAACAGCGGCGTGACGTCCTGGCCCCACGCCTGGCGCGCGAACTCCACGATGCGGTCCCACCGTGGCCGCTCCTCCGGCGCGGGACGGTGCCCGAGGACGTTCATGCCGAGCGTCGCGTCGATGTTCTCGCCGTCGACGACGAGGTAGGTGCGGCGCGGCGTCGTCGGTGCTCGGCCGTCGGAGGTCTGGAGGTCGGACATGCTGGTCAGCCTATCCGCGCGACGGTCGCCTGCCATGTCCACGACGTGGGTGTTTGCGTCGGGGTACCCCGGAGTGGGTACCGTCGGACCTCGTGACCATGTACGACACCGACGCCACGGCCGCAACCGGAACCGTCCGGATCACGGTCGTCCAGAACTCCCCGGACGTCACGCTCGACGCCTACGCCGACCAGCTCGCCGCCGACCTGCGGGTCGTGCGCCCGTACGACGGCGACGCGGTCCCCCCGGCGGACGAGGTCGGGGACGGCCTCGTCGTCCTCGGCGGGCACCTGTCCGCGCACGACGACGAGCGCGCCCCCTGGCTGCCCGCGCTGCGCGAGACCCTGCTCGCCGCCGCGACGACCGGCGTCCCGACGCTCGGTATCTGCCTCGGGGCCCAGCTCCTCGCCGTCGCCGGCGGTGGCCAGGTCCAGGTGGCCGCGCCCCCCGGGCGCGAGGCCGGCGCGACCCGCGTCTTCTGGCGTGCCGACGCCGAGACCGACCCCGTCCTGTCGGCCCTCGCCGCGGGCGACGAGCCCGTGCGGCACGTGACCAGCATGCACGCCGACGCGATCGTCGACCTGCCTGCGGGCGCCGTCTGGCTCGGGTCGTCGAACATGTACCCCTACCAGGCGTTCCGCCTCGGCTCGGCGCTCGGCGTGCAGTTCCACCCCGAGGCGACGCGCGCGGGCTTCGAGGCGTGGTGCGGCGCGTTCCACGACGTCGACTCCGCGGCAGCCCTGGCCGGGTTCGACGAGCACGCGCCGGAGATCCTCGACGGCGGCCGTCGCCTCGCCGAGGCCTTCGTCGCCGAGGTCCGCACGACCGTCGGACTGCACGTCCCGGCCTGACCAGACGTCGCCGCCCGCCCACCCCACCCAGCCGCACGCCGTCGGGCACGGTGACCACGGCTCTACCTCGCGCGACCACGGCTCTACCTCGCGGTACCGCGGTCTTGCCGGGGTTCTGTCTCGTGCCCGATTCCCGTGCGCGTCGCGTCACCAGTCGGAGGTCGGGGCGTCCTGGGTCGTGGTGCCGGACTCGATCGCGGGCGTGACCTGGGTGGGCGACACCTGCGGAGCGGGGGACGAGCCCTGCTTGAGGGCAGCGAGGCGCGCCTCGATCTCGACGGCCTCGCCGGACGACTCGAGCTCGGCGAACTGGGAGTCGATGCTCGACGCCGCGACCTCGGCCTGGCCGATCGCCTGTGCCTCCTCGCGCCGCACGATCTCCTCGTAGCGCGAGATCTCGCTCGTCGGGTCGAGCACGTTGATGGAGCTGATCGCGCCCTGGACGGTCTGCTGGGCCTGGGCGCTCTTCTGCCGGGCCACGAGCGAGTCGCGCTTGGACCTCAGCTCGCCGAGCTTGTCCTTCATCATCGCGAGGCCCGACTTGAGCTTCTCGACCGACTCGCGCTGCGACGCGATGAGCGGCTCGGCCTGGCGGACCTCACCCTCGGCGGAGATCTGCTTGCCGAGCGCGATCTTGGCGAGGTTGTCGAACTTGTCGGCGTTGGCGGTGTCGCCCTGCTGCCGGTAGCGGTCGGCCTGCGTGGAGGCGGCGACAGCCTTCTGGCCCCACTCCTGCACGGCGGCGACGTCCTCGTTGTAGTCCTGCTCCGCGAGGCGCAGGTTGCCGATGGTCTGCGCGACGGCCTGCTCGGCGTCGGCGATGTTGTTCGTGTAGTCGCGCACGAGCTGGTCCAGCATCTTCTGCGGGTCCTCCGCGTTGTCCAGGAGCGCGTTGATGTTCGCGCGGGCGAGCTGCGCGATCCGTCCGAAGATGCTCTGCTTCTCCGCCATGGTCGTCCCTCTCTGGTGAGCCGTCTCGTGCTGGTCGGTGCTGCGTGCTGGTCTCGTTCGTCCGTCTCCTCAGAAGCGCCCGCCGCGGCCCGAGCGCCCGCCCGACGACCGGCCGCCAGGGCGACCGCCCGACCGGCCGCCCCCGAAGCCGCCGCCCCCGGACCCGCCGCCGAAGCTCCCGCCGCCGAACCCGCCGGACCGGCCGCCGCCCCCGCCGCCCCGCAGGATCGAGTCGAGCAGGATGCCGCCGAGCACCATGCCCCCGAGGTTGCTGCCGCCGCCCCCGCCGGACATCCCGCCGCCCTGCGACGACTGCCAGCTCGACGCGTCCTGCTGGGCGCGCTGCGCGGCGGACTGCGCTTGCGCGTCGGCCTGCTGAGCGCGGTCGAGCGCGGCGACGGGGTCGGTCGGCTGGAGGGCGCGCGCCTCGCCGAGCAGACGGATCGCCTCCGAGAGCCGGGTGCGTGCCTCGGGCCCGACGGCGCCACGCCGGGTCTCGATGAAGTCGTTCGTCGCGCGGACCTGGGAGTCGACGCGCGCGAGCGTGTCGCGCAGGAGCGCGTTGGCGCGCGCGGCCTGCTCGGCGCGCTCGCGGAAGGGGGCGAGCGCGGCGTCGAGAGCGCCCTCGGCCGCGGTGAGACGGCGCAGCGCCGCGAGCGGGTCACCGCCGTCGCGCGCGGCGCTCGCCGCCGTCGCGGCCGCCTGCGCCTCCGCGAGGGCCGGTGCGACGGCGGGGTCCGCGGGGGCGAGCCGGCCGGCGTCGGCGATGTCCGAGGTGATGGAGGCCAGCCCCCTGTCGAGGCGCGGGCCCGACTCGGCGAGGTCCGCGCCCGCCCGGTCGACGGCGTCGAGCAGCGTGACCGCCTGCCCGACGGCGTTCTGCGCGGCTCGCGCGAGCGCGACCGCCGTCGCGCGGTCCTTGCCGGCGAGCGCGTCGCGGCCCCGGGCGACGGACTCCCGGGCGTTGGCGACGAGCGCCTGCGCCTGGTCGGGGTTCTGCGCGACGGACGCGAGCGACGTCGGCGGGTACGTGTGGGCGAGACCCTCGAGGGTCGTGCGCGCGGGCTCGACGCGGGCGAGGACCTCGCTCGCGCGCTGGTCCGTCTCGTCGAGCACCTGAGGAGCGCGCGCCTGGAGGTCGCGCAGCTCGTCGAAGGTGCGGGACTGGGCGTCGAGGGACTCGGCGACGTCGTCGCACAGCGCGACGATGCGGGCCATCGCGTCCCGGGCCTGGGGCTCGGTCTCGGGGCGGTCGTCGTCGAGCTGCTGACGGAGCGCGAACGCCTCGGAGACCTTCCGCTTGCCCTCGGCGATCGCCGCGGAGAACTGCTGCGTCGCCTCGAGACCGAACTGCGCCTGGGCGAAGCCGAGCTCCTGCTCCGACGTCTTCACGGCGTCGTCGATCGCGACGAGGGCTGCGCTCGCGCGCCGGTCGAGCTCGTCGGTGGGCAGGGCCGCGAGGCCACCCTCCGCAGGACCCCCGCCCGGGGAGGTGCGGCGGCGTCGGGCGACCGCGCGCACGACCAGCACGACCACGAGGACGAGCGCGCCGAGCCCGAGCAGCACCCAGAACCAGGACACGCCCCCGGAGCCCTGGCTCGCGCCCCGAGCGACCTCGGCCGCGGCGATCGCGGCGCCGGCCCAGTCGTCGTCCCGCAGCTCGTCCTCCACGGCCGCGGAGATCCGGTCGAGCTCCGCGTCGGTGAGGGACACGTTGTTGTCGTAGGAGAACCCGTACCGCCGGTCCTCGGTCGCGACGGCGAGGAGCAGGTCGTCCACCCCGAGCCCGGACGTGTTGGCCGTGGCGTTCGCCCAGTCGACGCCGTCCATGCCGTCGAAGCCCGGCACGTACACGACGAAGAGCTGGAGGTCGGTGTCCTGCGCGAGGCGGTCGAGCGCGTCCTGGACCTCGTCGGTCTGGTTGCCGAGGACACCGTCGGGGTCGGTGATCTCGCCCGCGACGTCCACCGGGGGGACGGCGGACGCGGTCCCGGTGGGGACGAGCAGCGCGAGTCCGGTCAGCAGCGCGACGGCAGTCAGGGCGAGGCGGGTCGCGACGAGGGCGTGCAGCGCGCGGGCGCCACGGTCCGCGGCGGCGCGGGGGAGCGAGGGACGGTGGGCCGTGCTCACGCGCCGATCCTTTCCCAGCCGCCGGGGTCCCGCAATCGGTACCGGACGCGCCCGCGGCCCGCCTCCCCGGGGGAGACGGGCCGCGGGCGCTCAGCGGTGGCGCGTCAGCCGCACGCGACGGCGTCGTACGCCGCCGTGACGTCGTGCGGACCCTGGTCGCCGCCCGTGACGTGCACGGTCGCCTCGCCCGCGGCGACGGACGACGCGCGCGTCGCGAACGACTGGTACGCGTTCGCGCCCGGGGCGACGCTCGCGACGGTGCGCGACCCGAACGGCGTCGAGAGCGTCACCGCGAGCGGGACCTCGCCGCCGTTGGTCGCCCGGACCGCGACGTACGCCTTGCCCGCGAGGCAGCGCGTCGTGGCCTCGACCGTGACGTCCGCCTCCGCGGGGAGGTCGGTCGGGTACGCGACGACCTGCGGGGAGGCGAACGAGCCGACGGCGGGCGCGCCCGTGTCGTTGACGACGTGGTCGATGCCGCCCGAGCCGTTGAGGAAGACGCTCGTCATCGACCGGAACGTCACGCCCGCGCGGACCGGCGCCTGGATGCCGCTCGCGACCCGCACGTCGACGCCCTGGTTGAAGAACGAGTACACGCCCAGCCCGACGGCGTCGTGCCGCCGGACGTGGTCGCCCACCCGGTACGACGCGAACCCCTTGCGGTCGCCGTCCATGAACGCGGCCTGGCTCGGCACGTCGTAGGGGATCTCGCTCTGGTAGAAGACCGTGCGGCCGCGCTCACCGTTCCAGACCGTCTGGTTCTTCTGGTAGTGCTCGACGAAGAGGCCCGTGGCAGTCACGTCGTCGCCGTTCACGACGACGCCGTGGTCGCCCGTGTTCTGGCCCCACCCGATGCCGGCGCCGTGGTCCCCGCGCCAGGCCCAGACGTGGTCCATGAGCACGTGGTCGCTGTTGACCTCGATGCTCGTCGTCGCCTTGCCGACCCACGGGCCGCCGACGCGGACGAACACGTCGGTCAGCGTCGTCGGGTCGGCGGCGTCCGCCACGTGCGCGTCCGCCGGACCGACGCGCACGAGGACGTCCGACTCGACCGGTCCGGCGTCGACCGTGATGCCGGCGACCTTCACGCCCGCGACGTCGCCGATCTCCAGCGCCGCGGTGCCCGACGTCGGCGCGAGGGACGCGTAGCCGAGGCCCAGCACGACCGTGCCGGGGTTCTCGACCTGGATCGCCTCGTCGAGGTGGTAGACGCCGGGGGTGAGCAGGAGGTTCTTGCCGGTCGACAGGGCCGCGTTGATCTCCGCCGCAGAGTCGCCCTCCTGGGCGACGAAGAAGCCGTCGAGAGACAGCTTCTGACCTGCGTCCGGGTCGGTCGACCAGTCGACGCCGCGCGTCTCGGTCCGCGCGTCCGGCACGAACACGGCGAGGTCCTCGCCGTCACGGAAGAGGAACGGCGCCTCCCGGCTCAGCGGGGTCGTGTCGAGCGTCGTCTTGTTGCCGGCGGTGCCGTCGGGCTGGGGCCCGAAGTCCGTGGCGGGGGCGCCCTCGACGCCGGAGAAGACCATGTTCCACACGCCGCCGTCCCAGGTGCCGACCTCGGAGTTGCGCGTGTACCACTGCTGCTGCGAGCCGGTCACGAGGCGGCCGGAGACGCGCGAGTTGGCGAGGTAGCCGCCGCTCGCGTACTCGCCGAAGCGGCCGAACACTGTGAGGTCGCCCTGGATGTCGACCCGGCGCAGCGGCGCGGCCTGCGACACCGCGAACCGGAGCTGGTGCGGGTCCGTGATCCCGGCCGGGAACGGGCGGTTCACGTCCTCGTCGACCGGGCGCTGGATGGGGTTGATCGCCACGTTGCTCAGCGAGCGCCAGAAGCGTGTGAGCGAACCCGGGTCCTGGCAGCTCCACGGGTTGCTCGGGCAGCTCACGACCGGCTGCACGCTCAGCGCGCCGTTGATGAGCACGTCGTCCGGCTGGGCGCCCAGGCCGGCGATCGCGGTGTAGTAGCCGACCTCCGCGTTGACGATGCCGGTCGCCGTCGCCGGGTCGTCCTGGCCGGACGCGTCCCCGTAGACGCCGGGCTCGAAGAACACGGCGTGGCGGTCCTGGCTGAACTCCGCCTCGTCGTTGATCGACGCGAGGTAGGTGTTGATCCGGTCCACCGACCACGAGTCGTCGATGAAGACGACGTTCGGTCCGAGGTCGGGGTCGGTGGCCGGCTCGGCCGTCGCGGGTGCGGCGAGGGCCACGCCCGTGGCGGCCACGGCGAGCGCCGCCACGCCCGCGCCGGCGGCACGGGCACGACGGGCCGGCCCGCCCGGGCCGGAGATGGTCGTCGAGAGGGTCACGGTGGGTGTTCTCCTTCGAACGGGGAGCCGGCGCAGCGCGCCGACGCCAGCGCGTCGTCGCGCTGATGCCGGGAGCCTAGGGCACCACTGACTGTCTTGTCAGTAACTCGCTGGGAGCGCTCTCACATCGTGGGACGAACCCCGTGAGTGCATGAAAAATGTCGTCCCGAATCGCTTCGAGACGACATTTTTCATGGACTCAACGGTCGGCCTGGCACTGCACGACGCCCAGGTCCTCGTGTTCTCGGTCGGACTGGACGTCGTTCCGTGACAGCCGGGGACGGTCCCCACCCGTCACTGCACGACGCCCAGGTCCTCCGCGTCGACGATGCGGTAGGCGTACCCCTGCTCCGCCAGGAACCGCTGGCGGTGGGCCGCGAAGTCCTGGTCGACGGTGTCGCGCGCGACGACGGCGTAGAAGTGCGCGGTGCGACCGTCGGACTTCGGGCGCATGACGCGGCCGAGGCGCTGGGCCTCCTCCTGGCGCGACCCGAAGGACCCCGACACCTGGATCGCGACGGACGCCTCGGGCAGGTCGATGGAGAAGTTCGCGACCTTCGACACGACGAGCCGCGAGATCTCGCCCGTGCGGAACGCGTCGAACAGGCGCTGCCGCTCGCGGACCGTCGTCGCGCCCGTGATGAGCGGCGCGTCGAGGTGCTGCGACAGCTCTTCGAGCTGGTCGAGGTACTGCCCGATCACGAGCACCTGGTCGTCCGGGTGCTGCGCGACGATCCGCTCCACGACCCGGTTCTTGCCCGTGGCGGTCGCAGCGAGCCGGTACTTGTCCTCGGGCTCGGCGACGGCGTACGTCATGCGGTCGGACTCGGGCAGCGTGAGGCGCACCTCGACGCAGTCCGCGGGCGCGATGTAGCCCTGCGCCTCGATGTCCTTCCACGGGGCGTCGTACCGCTTGGGCCCGATGAGCGAGAACACCTCGTCCTCCCGGCCGTCCTCGCGCACGAGCGTCGCGGTGAGCCCGAGGCGGCGGCGCGCCTGCAGGTCCGCCGTCATGCGGAAGATCGGCGCGGGCAGCAGGTGCACCTCGTCGTACACGACGAGCCCCCAGTCACGGGCGTCGAGCAGCTCGAGGTGCGTGTACACGCCCTTCCGCTTGGTCGTCAGCACCTGGTAGGTCGCGATCGTGACGGGCTTGATCTCCTTGCGCGCGCCGGAGTACTCGCCGATCTCGTCCTCGGTGAGCGTCGTGCGCCGCACGAGCTCGTCGCGCCACTGGCGCGCGCTGACCGTGTTCGTCACGAGGATGAGCGTCGTCGTCCCGGACCTCGCCATGGCGCCCGCCCCGACGATCGTCTTGCCCGCGCCGCACGGCAGCACGACGACGCCGCTCCCGCCGTGCCAGAACCCGTCCACCGCCTGCGCCTGGTACGGGCGCATCTCCCAGGGCTTCGGCTCCTCGCCCTCGGTGCGCGGCGGCGTCGTCGGGCTGAGCGCGATGGCGTGCTTCTCGCCGTCGACGTACCCGGCGAGGTCCTCGGCGGGCCAGCCGAGCTTCACCAGCACCTGCTTGAGGTGGCCGCGCTCGGACGGGTGCACGACGACGGTCGTGTCGTCGATCCGGTCGCCCACCAGCCCGGCGGTGCGCTTGGACTTGAGCACCTCGGCGAGGACGGCGCGGTCCGTCGCCTCGAGCACGAGGCCGTGCGTCGGGTGCTGCGCGAGCGTGAGCCGCCCGTAGCGCGACATGGTCTCCGCGACGTCGATGAGCAGCGCGTGCGGTACCGGGTAGCGGGAGTACTCGATGAGCGTGTTGACGACCTGCTCCGCGTCGTGGCCGGCCGCGCGCGCGTTCCACAGCCCGAGCGGCGTGAGCCGGTAGGTGTGGACGTGCTCGGGGGCGCGCTCGAGCTCGGCGAACGGCGCGATCGCGCGGCGCGCGTCGTCGGCGCGCGGGTGGTCGACCTCGAGCAGCAGCGACTTGTCGCTCTGGACGATGAGTGGTCCGTCGGTCATGTGTCTCCTTGCCGAGGTGGAACCGTGGTCTCGCGAGGGAGAACCGCGGTGCCGCGAGGCCGAGGCGTGGTCGTGACCACGGTTCTACCTCGCGCCACCAGGGTTCTCCGTCGGCGGGGTGTCGGGGGCGACGGACGCGATGCGGTGCACCGCGACCGTGAGCTCCGCGTCGCGCGCCGGGTCCTGCGCGCGCAGCCGTCCGGCATCGAGCGTGAGGGGCCGCACGCGGCGGCGGTCCTGCGAGCCCGTCGGCCCGACCACCTCGAGCCAGACCGACGCCCCGTCCGCGATGGCCTCGCGCAGCAGACCCAACGCGGCCACCGGGTCGGATGTTCCCTCCGCGGGGGCGTACCCGTCGGGGCGTCCGTTCGTGCCCGACGGCGTCCGCCCGCCCGTGCGCGTCCCGTCGCCCTCCGCGTGGGCCGTCCGTCCGGTCCGCCCGCCCGCTCCGGCACCCCCGCGCTCGGCCGAGCGGGCGTCCGCCGCGCGCAGGCGTGCGACGAGGTCCGCGAACCGCTGGGTGCGTTCAGAGACGCCGCCCGGCTCGTCGACGCGCGCCCCGGAACCGAGGACGACGCCGGTCCGCGCGCGCCCGCCCGCGCGCCGCCCCGTGGTCCCGGCCCGGCCGCGTCGGGACGGCGCGACGCCGTCGGGCGCGCCCCGCCGGCCGGCCCGGTCCGCGACGAGCACACGCCCGTCCGGGCCCTCGACGACGGCCGGCACGCCGCGGGCGCGCAACGCCTCCTGGAGCTCCCCGGCGGGCGCGGCCGACGCGAGCACGGTCGGCGCGAGGAGCACCAGCCCCAGCCCGCGCAGGGCCGGGTCCTCCGCGATCCCGGCGAGCAGGACCGGGTCCTCGGCACGCACGTACGACGACGCCGTCCCTACGCGGACCCGGCCGTGGCGGCGGGCCGTGTCCCGCACCAGGTACTCGAGCGGCTGCGGCACGGGCGTGCGCGAGTGCGCCGCGAGCTCGGCGAGGAGCTCGTCGGCCGTCGCGCCGCGGTCGAGCGCGCGCAGGACGGAGTCCGGGGTGAACCGGACCGTCGTCGCGGCGCCGCGGGACTCGACGTCGGCCGCCACCTCCACGAGCCGCTCGAGCGTGCGCGACGGTCGGCCCGGCACGATGCCCGTGAGATCGCCCTGGAGCAGCAGGTCGTCGACCTCCGCCGGGAGCACCGCCTCGAAGGCGGCGCCGAGGTCGGCCGGGCCGGCCCCGGACGACGACGCCGCGTCGTCGGACCCGAGGAGGACACGGCCCGGGGGAGCGAGCGCACCTGCGCCGGTCGCCCCGAGCAGCGCGGCCTCGCGCAGCAGCCCCGCGACGGCCTGCTCCGGCGGCACCGCCCGGGGCGTGCGCCAGCGGAGCACCGCGACGACGTCGGCCGCGGCGAGCGGGCGCCCGGGGGCGAGGTCGAGGACGTCCAGGACGGAGCGGCGCAGCCGGGGCACCCACGGGCGCCACAGCTCCGGGTCGAGCGCGGCACGGAGGGCGCCCTTCTCGTCGCGGCTGCCCACGAGCCAGGGGGTGCGGCGCGAGCGCCACCAGCCCCGGGCGAGCGTCGCCCAGCGATCGCCCAGGTCGTCGTCGAGCCAGTCCTCCGCGGCGAGGGTCGGGGCGAACGTGGGCGGGTCGTCGCCGTCGTCGGCCACGAGCCCGGCCGCCGCGGCCAGCTCGACGACGGCGGCGGCCGTCGGGTCGTCCACCTCGAGCGCGAGGGCGGCCCGCCGCAGGTCGCGCACCCCGAGCCCGCCGGCACGCAGCACGCCCGGCGGGTGCTCGGTCCAGTGCGTCACGAGCCGAGCCACGAGCCGCACGGCCTCCAGCCCGGCGCTCGCGGACTCCGCGTCGACCGTCGTCGTCGGGAGCTCGCGGACCTCCGGGACGGGCGGCGCGGTCCGGACGTCACGGTGCGTGCGGCCGCCGCGCAGGGCGAGCCCGACCTCCCGCGGCAGCACGACGTGCCGCTCGTCCGTCGCGCGCAGGTAGCCGTGCTCGACGAGCCAGGCCGTCGCGCGCCGGGCCGACGCGTCCGCGCGGGGCGCGACCCCGACGGGTGGCCCCCACGTCAGCGCGTCGAGGATCGCCCGGGCGCCCGGCGGGGCGTCGTCGGGCAGGTCGCCGGGCGGCGCGCTCGTCCCGGTCGCGCTCGCGTCCCCGGCAGCGAGAGCCGCGACGGGGCCGAGGCCGGCGGGGTGGGGGCCGAGGACCTCCGCGACACCGGGCGCCGGGCGGAACCCGGCCGACCGGGTGCCGGGGGTCCAGACGAGCGCGAGCTCGTCGAGGAGGGCGAGCGCGGCGGTCACGCGCGACCGGTCGACGCCCGTCGCCCGGGCGACCGCCGCCGCCGTCGCGGAGGACCCCACCGAGTCGAGGACCAGCACCGACTCCAGGACGTGGAGCGTGAGCTCGTCCAGCCCCGTGAGCGCGCGTTCCAGGCTCGTCCGGTTCATCGCGCGCGCGGCGAGCGAGAGGAGGGTCGACGGCGACGGCGTCGCGAGGTCGGGACGCCGTCCGAGCAGCGCGACCAGGGCGGCGTCGTCGCGCTGGCGCAGCGACTCGCTGTACGTCGGAGCCCGCTCGGGCCGGGAGGTGGCCATCCGTTCGATGTTACGCGCCGGGCCCGGTCCCACGAGATCGGTGATCGCGGTCGAGATCGGCAGTCGGGACCGCCGATCTCGACGGAACGTGCCGAGGTCAGAGAGGCGGGAGGAACGGGTCGGGGCGGAGGCCGCGGACGACGTCGGGCGGGACGTGCCGCAGGACCCGCGCCACGACGTACGACGGCCGGTCCCGGGAGGTGACGCGCAGCAGGCGGTTCCCCGTGCGCTCGATCGCCTCCTGCCGGAGCTTCTCCTGGACGAGCACGCGGCCCGGGTCCTCGCGCGGCGCCAGCCCGGACGGGCCGGTGCGGTACTTCACGAGGCCGTCGAACTCCAGCAGCAACCGCCACCGCGTCCAGCCCAGGTCTACCCGCACCGGGCCGACCTCGGTCCGGAGCGGCACCTGCGTGTCCGGGCGCGGCAACCCGGTCCGCAGGAGGACGTACCGCAGCCAGGTCTCGCGAGCCGACTCCGCGCCCGGGTCCGCGAGCGCGAGCACGTGCCGGGCCCGACGGGAACCGCGGCCTCGCGGTGTTCGGTCGAGGACGGCCGCGACGTCGGACCGCCGGACGCCCCGCGCGAGCGCCGCGTCCGCCACGACGAGACCGTCGAGCGCGGGCATCGTGCGCAGGCAGTCGGCGGCGGTGCGCGCGAGCGAGGTCGCGGTGACCCCGAGGGTCGACACCCGGTCCTCGGCACCGACCTCGCCGACGTGCCGTGTCACGTCGCGCGCCGCGGAGCCCGACCTGCGGTACGGCTGGAACACGTGGGTCGTCGTCGGGAGCTCCCACACGGGCAGGCCGTGCAGGAGCGCTGCGGACGCGTGGCTCACGACGGGGTCGGCGCGGAGGGCGCGGGCGACGGCACCGGCTCGGACGACCGCGAGCGTGCGCGCTGCCAGGAGAGGCGGTACGTCGGGCGGGGGCGTGTCGCGGTACGCGCCGCGCCGCACGCGTTCCCACTCGCCGGCGGCGATGCGGTGCCGGACCTCTTCCGGGAGGTGCTCGTGCGCGAGGTGCACAGGGGTCTGGGGCTCTCGACTCGTCGGCATGGGAGGAGATCGTGCCGCCCCGGAGACCGCCGCGGGCCGGGCGGGACCGGAGCTGTGGACGACGCCTGCGCGGTGCGGCGGCTGTGGACGGCGCCCCTGACGCGTCCCCGTGCCGTCCAGCCCGGCGCACCTGTTCGGCAGGTTCTGCCGACATCGGCGGGTGGGACCGCCGACCTCGACTCCGACCGCCGACCTCGGCGGATCCGGTGCTCAGGCGTGGGCGGTGCTCCGGCAGACCTCGTCCCAGGGGGTCGGCTCGATCCCGAAGCGGGCGCGCGCCGCCGTGTCGTCGAGGACGTAGGGGCGCTCCCACTGGTAGGCGAGGTCGCGCAGCTCGCGCAGGAGGGGCGAGAAGAGGCCGGCGGCGGCGAGGCTCGCACCGCGCAGGGAGCGGACCCGGACGGGCGGGCGCCCGACGCTCGCGAGGACGTCCGTGAGCGCCTCGCGCTGCGTGCGTGGCGGGTTGCTCGGGGTGTGCCACGTGCGGCCGTGCGCGTCGGGGTCCGCCGCCGCCGCGACGAGCGTGCGCGCGGCGTCGCGGACGTCGGTGAACGAGTGCGGCAGGTCGGTGCGCCCGATCATCGTCACGGAGCGCCCGCGCAGGGCGGGCGGCACGACGCGCGAGACGTGCCCGTTGCTCCCGACCCCGGGCCCGACGAAGTCGGAGCTGCGGACCTCGACGACGTGCGCGCGACCGGCGCGGTGCGCGGCGAGCGCGTCGGCCCAGAGCCGGGCGCGCAGGACGCCCTTGTGGTCGGCCGCGACGTCGGGCAGGTCCTCGGTCATCGGCCCGTCGACGGGACCGTACGGGTAGAGGTTGCCCGTGATCGCGTAGACGACGCCGGTGCGCTCGACGGCGGTGAGCAGCGCGGTCGCGAGCGGCGGCCAGACCCGCTCCCACTGGGTGTAGTCGCCGGGGTTGGCGCAGTTGTAGAGCACGTCGGCGCCCTCGGCGACGCGGGCGAGGGCGTCCGCGTCCGAGGCGTCGAGGGCGAGGTGCGTGACACCCGCGACGCCGGTGTCCCGGCCGCTGCGGGTGACGACGGTGACGTGCGAGCCGCGGGCCGCGAGCTCGGCGGCGACGTGGCGGCCGACGGGGCCCGCGCCGACGACGACGTGCCGGTCGGCGGGGGACGGTGCGCTGGGCATGAGGTCTCCTTTCCGAGAGCAGTGCTCTCGCTTCATCGAGGAGCATGGCACGGGCGGGGGTCTCATGCAAGAGCGGTGCTCTCGTTTGTGGGCGGCGCTCTCGTCTGCCACCCTGGCGGGATGACGGCACCCCGGACGGCGCGCGCCCTGGCGCGCGAGACCCTGACGCGCGACATCCTCGACGCCGCCCGAGCGCGCCTCGTGGCCGACGGCCCTGCCGCGCTCTCGCTGCGGGCCGTCGCGCGCGACGTCGGCATGGTGTCGTCGGCCGTCTACCGCTACTTCCCGAGCCGCGACGCGCTGCTCACCGCGCTCCTCGTCGAGTGCTACGACGAGCTCGGCGCGGCCGTCGAGGCCGCGGAGGCCGCCGTCGCGCGCGACGACCTGACCGGCCGGTGGCTCGCCGCGTGCCGGGCGCTGCGGTCGTGGTGCGTCCAGCGCCCTGGCGACTTCGCGCTGCTCTACGGCACGCCCGTCCCGGGGTACGCGGCACCGCAGGACACCGTCGAGCCCGCGACCCGGGTCGTGCGCGCGCTCGTCGGGATCGTCGCCGACTCCTGGGAGGGCGGCGAGGGCCCGGTCCCTGCCCCGCGGGACGGCGGCGAAGCGGCCACGCTGGTCGCCCCCGCCGTCGCGTACGTGAGCGCACGCGGCCTCGCCGCGCCCGACGCCCCGGCGGAGGCCGTCGTGCGCACGCTCATCGCCTGGACCACCCTGTTCGGCACGGTCTCCTTCGAGCTGTTCGGCCACCTCCACCGCACGGTGGCCGACTACGCGGACTGGTTCGACGCCGTCGCGCTGCGGGTGGGGGCGGACGCCGGCGTCGTCCCGCGCGGGACGGATGCGGCTTTGCCGCCGCATGGCCGGTAGCCTGGGGGTTCTGGTTCCTACGAGCACGAACGAGGTTCACGTGCCCACCGGCAAGGTCAAGTGGTTCGACACCGAACGCGGGTTCGGCTTCATCGCCAACGACGACGGCGGCGAGGTCTTCCTGCACGCCTCCGCGCTGCCCGCGGACGCCCCCGCGCCCAAGCCGGGTGCGCGCGTCGACTTCGGCGTCGCCGACGGGCGCCGCGGCCCGCAGGCGCTCGCGGTCAAGCTCCTCGACCCGGCCCCGTCCGTGGTCAAGGCGAAGCGTCGCTCGGCCGACGAGATGGCGGTCATCGTGGAGGACCTCATCAAGGAGCTCGACGGGATCGGCAACGGGCTGCGCCGCGGCCGCTACCCGGAGAAGGGCAAGTCCACGATGGTCGCCAAGGTCCTGCGCGTGGTCGCCGACGAGATCGAGGGCTGACATGGTCGCCGTGGCTGCCGCCGAGGAGCGTTCCCGGGGAGTGTCCGCGCGTGCCGCGCGCGACGCCGTGCTCACGGGCGCGGTCGAGCTCGCGCGCGCCGCGGCCCAGGAGGTCGCCGAGAGCCCCGAGGACGTCGGGGAGCACCTCGGCACGTACGCGGAGGCGGACCGCCTCATCTCCCACCGGTTCGCGTGCACGATGCGCGGCTACCGCGGCTGGCACTGGACCGTCACCCTCGCGCGCGTGCCCCGCGGCCGGACGGCGACGGTGTGCGAGGTCGAGCTGCTGCCGGGTGACGGCGCGCTGCTCGCACCCTCGTGGCTGCCGTGGTCCGAGCGCCTGCGTCCGGGCGACGTGGGGCCGGGCGACGTGCTCCCGTTCCGCGCCGACGACCCGCGCCTCGAGCCCGGCTACGTGCCGACGGGCGACGAGGAGCAGGACTCCGTCGCGATCGACGAGCTCGCCCTCGCGCGCGCCCGCGTCCTGTCCCCGCAGGGCCGGGACGAGGCAGCGGAGCGCTGGTACCGCGGCTCGCGCGGCCCGACGGCGCGCGGCGCCGTCGCGTCGGCCGCCGAGTGCGGGTCGTGCGGCTTCCTCGTCACCCTGCAGGGCAGCCTCGGTCAGGTGTTCGGCGTGTGCGCGAACGAGTGGTCGCCCGACGACGGCAAGGTCGTGAGCCTCGATCACGGCTGCGGCGCGCACTCGGAGACCGACGTCGAGCCGCAGCGGAGCGACTGGCCGGACGCCGACCCCCTCGTCGACGAGCTGCACGTCGAGATCGTCTCGCTGCTCGAGTCGGTCGCCCCGACGGCGGAGCCCGCGACCGAGGCGGTCGCGTCGGCGGCCGCGGACCCCGCGCCCGTGCCCGACGAGGTCCCGGTCGACGCGCAGCCGGACGGTCAGCCGGCCTCTGAGCCCGCGGCGGACGAGCCGCAGGAGTGACGGACGACGTCTTCGGGACGGCCGCCCTGCGCCGTGCGGTCCTGGAGGCGTGGCGGTCGTCGCCCACGCGTCTGCGCGAGGACGCGAACACCGAGGAGGACCACGCCCACGGGTCGTACCGGGGGCGGGTCGTCGTCGAGCTCGCGCAGAACGCCGCGGACGCGGCGGCCCGCGCCGGGGTCCCGGGGCGGCTGCGCCTGAGCCTGCACGCGCCGTCGGGACCTGACGGGACCTGGGTGCTGCGCGCGGCGAACACCGGCGAGCCGCTGGACACGCCGGGCGTCGCGTCGCTCGTGGCGCTGCGCGCGTCCGCGACGGGACAGGGTGCGCGCGACGCCGTCGGACGGACGTCCACGGTCGGCCGGTTCGGGGTCGGCTTCGCGGCCGTCCGGTCGGTCTCCGACCGGGTGCGGGTCGGGGCGGGGGAGCGTGCCGTCGAGCTGTCGCTCGCCCGCACGCGCGCCGCGCTCGACGACGTGGTCGCCGACCGTCCCGACCTCGCCGCCGAGGTGGCGCGCCGGGCCGACCGGCTCCCGGTGCTGCGTCTCCCGTTCCCGACCCGCGTCGAGGTGCCGTCGGGCTACGACACGGTCGTCGAGGTCGAGCTGCGCGACGCCGACGCCCTCGCCGCCGTCCGCGCGGAGCTCGCCGCCGTGGACGACCCGCTGCTGCTCGCGCTCCCCGCGCTCGCCGAGGTCGTCGTGGCCGGGGACGGTGTCCCGGCGCGTCGGGTCGCCGACGTCGCCGACCGGTGGACCGTCCTGCGCCGGGAGGGGACGATCGACGCGACCCTGCTCGCGGACCGCCCGGTCGAGGAGCGCTCGTCGACGCGGTGGGCGGTCACCTGGGCGCTGCCCGACGGCGGCGCTCGGACCGACGTCCTGCACGCCCCGACCCCCACCGACGAGCGTCTCACGTTCCCCGCGCTCCTCCTGGCGACCTTCCCGCTGGACCCGGCGCGCCGGCACGTCCCGCCCGGGCCGGTCACCGCGCACGTCGCGCGCGCGGCGGGGCGGGCGTACGCGGAGCTGCTCGGGGGGCTCGCGCGGTCGCACGGCGCCGACGTGCTGGCCCTGGTCCCGACCGGGCTGCCGGCGAGCGCGGTCGACGCGGAGGTGCGGGCGTCGGCCGAGGAGGAGCTCGCCCGGACCCCGCTCCTCCCGCTCGACGCGCCGCCCGCGCGGCGTGCCGAGCAGCCACCCGGGACGGACGACGACGACGCGGCCGACGCCGTCCGGCACTCCCTGGTCGCGCCCGCCGAGGCGCGCGTCCTCGCGGGCGACGTGGGCGACGCCCGCGTGCGGGCGGAGCTCGGGGTCGCGCACCTGGTGGACGTCCCGGGTCCGCTCCGCGCGGTCGCACGGTCGCTCGGGGCGCAGGTCGTGAGCCTCGCGGACGTGGTGGACGACCTCCCGCTCGTCGCCGACCCGGCGCGATGGTGGGCGCTGTACGACGCCTTCGCGCCGCACGCTGCCGACCGGTCGGTGCTCGAGGCGCTGGGCGCGCTCCCCGTGCCGTTGCTCGGCGGGCAGGTCGTGCGCGGCGCCCGCGGTCTGCTCCTCCTCGACACCGGGTCGGGCGAGCGCGCGGACGCGGGCGGCGGGGTGCTGGACGCCCGCGACGCGGCCGACCTCGGGCTGCGCGTCGCCGACCCCCGTGCGGCGCACCCGCTGCTGGAACGCCTCGGGGCTCGCACGACGGACCTGCGGGCCGTGCTCTCCGACGGGGCCGTCCGCGAGCGCGTCCTCGCGGCGTCGGACGCGGCCGAGGCCGGCGACGACCCGGCGCCGGACGTGGAGCGGCTGCTCGCGCTGGTCGCGGCGGCGGTGCGGGAGGTGCCGGACCCGGCGCGGGCGGGGCTGGCGTTCTGGTGGGGCGAGCTGCCCGTCCCGACGGCCGACGGCGACCGTGCGCCCGTGCGGGGCTGCGCGCTGCCCGGGACGTGGGCCGCGGACGCGCTCGGCGCGCTCGACCTCGTCGATCCCGCGGTCGTCGACCGCTGGGGCGAGCCGGTGCTGCGCGCGGTGGGGGCGGCCGCCGGGCTCGGGGTGCTGCGCGTGCGCGACGTGCTCACGCCCGCGTCGGCCGACGACGAGCCGGACCTGGACCCGCACGCGCCGGAGGGGTGGCTGTCCGACTGGGGCGGCTACCTCGCGTACCTCACGACGACCCTCGGCCCCGAGGCGTACGTGGGCGACGTCCTCGCGGTCGCCGACCTGGACGCCGTCGCCGACGACGCGTGGCCCGACGCCCTCGCGCGCCTCGCCGCGGACCCGGCCGCGCGCGAGGCGCTGCTCGCCCCCGTGCGGGCCGAGGGCGGACGCGCGGCCGTGGCGCGCTCGTACACCGCGTGGTGGTTGCGCGAGGAGCTCGGTGGGGCGTTCGCGCTCGGGACCGGCCACCGGCGTGTCCCGTTCCTGCGCCCGGCACCGCCGGAGGCGGCGGGGCTCGACGACGAGGTGGTGGTCGCGCTGGGCGGCGTGCGGGACCTCGCGGAGCTCGAGCCGGACGAGTGGGTCGAGCTGCTGGACGACCTGCCCGACGTCGGGCAGGCCGTCGACGCGCAGGCTGCGCTGACGCTCTGGCGTGCGCTCGGCGTCCTCGCGGGCCGGGGTGAGCGGCTGGACCCGCCGCCGGACCGGGTGCCCGCGCTGCGCGCCGGCGCGGTGCTCGTGGTCGGCGCCGACGACGTCGCCGTCGCGCCCGACCCGATGTGGTCGCCCGTCCGCGCGGTCCTCCCGGCGCCGCCGGGCCTCGTCGCCGCGGTCGCGGACCTCCTGGACGTCGCGACCGTCCGGCGGGACGCCCCCGCCCCCGACGCCGCCGGTCGTCGTGCCGACGTCCCCGAGGTGGTGCACGCGGTCCTCGACGGGCCGGTGCCGCGCACCTGGGAGCGCCACGACGACCTCCGTGTGAGCGGGGTCGCGGTCTCGTGGTGGGTGGAGCGTGGCGGGGGAGCGGACGCCGTCGTGCACGCGACCGGTCCGGCCGGGCTCGCCGTGGGGCTCGCGGTCGCGGCGGGACGCTACGGCGCGAGGTTCGTGCTCGAGGAGGTGCTCCGCGACCCGGGAACGGCGCAGGGGGCGCTGGCGCGGACGGCCTGGGACGACCCTCAGTCGTCCGACGACGTGCGGTAGCGGGTCCGGTTCCGGCGCTCCCACGCGAGCCCGAGGAGGCCGAGGACGAGGCCGGCGCCGCACGTGGTGACCGCGCGCGGGGAGATGGTCCCCAGGGCGAGGAGGACGGCGCACACGACGAGCGCGACCGCCCAGAGGCCCATCCCGACGAGGATCACGACGCGCAGGTCGACCCGCCAGGGCGCCGGGTCGGGGCGTCGGCGGTCGGGGTGCAGCAGCAGCGTGACGAACGAGGGCACAGGGGCATCGTATCCACGGCCCGGTTTTTCACCCGTAGCCGGATGTCACAGCCGTGACCTGGGCCGCATCCCCTTCTGGTGTGAGCACACGTCGGGAGCACTCGCAACGGCACGCTACGATGCATGCGCCGCGCTACGACCTCCACATGTGGTCACCCGTCCAGGTGGATCCGGCCGGCGTCGGGCCGCGCATCGCTTCGGGACCCTCGTCCGATGTATCCGGACCTTCGGTGGAACATGGAATCTGGACGCCCGTCCAATCTATTTCTCCGAGCGGCTAGCGCAGCGCAAGATCCGCAGGATCATGCCCCTCAGGACGCCTCCGACCACGGCGGTACGGAACGTCTTCTCACCCGGGTGAAACCCCCTGACAACTCTCGTTCCCGCAGTTTTTGAACCCTAGGATGAGTCGCCATGCAGGGTGTGGAACCGACCGGAGGTGGACGCATGTCCCACAGCGTCACCGAGGACGCCAGGCGGAGCCTGCGCACCCTTCTCGCCACCACTCCCGCGGCCCGGATCCGCGCCGCGCGCGCCGCGTTCGCCGCGCAGGGCTGGGAGGTCGCCTACCGGCGCCGGCTCCTGCTCACCGACACGGCGGTGATCATCGTCGCCGTGCTCGTCGCCTACTTCCTGCGCTGGGACCAGTTCATCAACGAGCCCGTCCGTGAGGCTCGCGTGCCGTACGTCGTGCTCAGCCTCCTCGTCGGTGTCGCCTGGTCCCTCTCCCTCAGCGCGAGCCGGACCCGCGACCCGCGGGTCATGGGCAGCGGCCCCACCGAGTACCACCGGATCTTCGACGCGTCGTGGCGGCTCTTCGCCGTCCTCGCGGTGCTCGCGTTCCTCCTGCGCTTCCCCGAGGCGCGCGGGTACCTCGCGTTCGCGTTCCCGATCGGCCTCGGGGGGCTGCTCCTCGGCCGCTACGCGTGGCGGCAGTGGCTGCACGGCCAGCGGGCCCACGGGCGCATGCGCTCAGCGGTGCTCGCGATCGGCCACCGCGACCAGGCCGAGCGGCTCATCCGCGACCTCAACGGCCGCGACGAGTCGGGGTACCGCGTCGTCGGCGTGTGCGTCCCGTCGGGCGGGTTCGGTGCCGGCGAGGAGATCCGCGGCGTCCCGGTCCTCGGGGAGCTGCGGCACGCGGGCGAGGTCGCCACGCGGGTCGGCGCGGACGTCGTCGCCGTGTCGGGGTCGGACGCCATCACGGCCGAGGTCGTGCGACGGCTGGGCTGGGAGCTCGAGCCGTACGGCGTCGACCTCATGCTCACGGCCGAGCTCGCCGACGTCGCCGGACCGCGCATCACCATCACGCCCGCGGAGAGCGTCTCGCTCCTGCACGTGGACGCGCCCCGGTTCACGGGGCCCAAGTTCGCCGTGAAGTCCGTCGTCGACTGGACCGGCGCCGCGCTCATCACGCTCGCCGCGCTGCCGGTGCTCGTGCTCGTCGCGCTCGCCGTCCGGCTCACGAGCCGCGGCCCGGTGCTCTTCCGTCAGGAGCGCGTCGGCCGCAACGGGCGGACGTTCCCCATGTTCAAGTTCCGGTCGATGCGAGCCGGCGCCGACCGGGAGGTCGACCACCTCGAGGAGCAGAACGACGGCGCGGGCCCGCTGTTCAAGATGCGCGACGACCCGCGCGTCACCCGCGTCGGTCGTGTGCTGCGCCGCTACTCGCTCGACGAGCTCCCGCAGCTGTTCAACGTGCTGCGTGGCGACATGAGCCTCGTCGGGCCGCGTCCGCCGCTGCCGCGCGAGGTCCAGAAGTACGAGAAGAAGGTGCGGCGCCGCCTCCTGGTCAAGCCCGGCCTCACGGGCCTGTGGCAGGTCGGCGGCAGGTCGGACCTGTCGTGGGAGGAGAGCGTCCGCCTCGACGTGTACTACGTCGAGAACTGGACGATGTTCGGCGACTTCCTCATCCTCGCGCGCACGGCGCGCGCGGTGTTCTCCGGCTCCGGGGCCTACTGAGGCCGGCGGGGTGCAGGGTCGGGCGCGGGGAGGTGCGTCGTGCGGGTCTCGGTCTCGGGATGCGGTCGCCGCGGCGTCCTGCACGCGGCCTGCCTCGCGGCGGCGGGCCACGAGGTCGTGCTCCACGACACGGACCCCCGGGCCCTCGACGCGCTCCGCACGGGACTGAGCCGCGCCGCTGAGCCGCGTCTCCACCGGCTCCTCGCGCTCGGCCTCGTGAGCGGTCGGCTGCGCCCCACGACGGACCGCACCGCGGTCGCCGGGGCGCGCGTGCACGTCCTGTGCGTCGGCGCGGGCCCCGCCCCCGACCCCGACGGCGTCTCGCGCGTGGTGACGCTCCGCGACGCGCTCGACGACCTCGCCCCGCACCTCGGCCCGGGGGACCTGGTCGTCGGGCGCGCGCGGGTCCCGGCCGGCACGGCCGAGTGGCTCGCGGCCACCCTCCTCGCCGACGGCGTGCGGGCGACGGTCGCGTGGGTGCCCGACGAGCACCGGACCGGGCACGCCGTCGTCGACGTCCTGCACCCGTCCCGGCTCGTCCACGGGGTGCCCGCGGGCCCGGACGGCGAGCGGGCGGCCGCGATCCTCGACGCGCTCCACGCGGTGCAGCTCGCGACCGGCGCTCCCCGGACCGTCACCGACCTCGCGACGGCGGAAGGGCTCGGGCACGGTGCCGGCACGCCGCGCCTCGCAGTCCTTGACGGCCTCCGCGAGGGCGGGCACGACGCCGCCGACGTGGCGTCGAGCACACCTGTCCCGGCGCTCGCCGCGGTCGGCGCCGCCTGACGTGCGCGGACACCCCCCGGGGGCGATGCCGGACCGTGTCCCGCGTGTTACCGCGCGGTCACAGGGTTCTGGCAGCATTCTCACCATGTCCACACCCACCTCCGTCCGCGAGGACGAGCAGGCGCCGGCCCCTGCCTCCGGCGCGATCGACCGCTTCTTCAAGATCACCGAGCGCGGCTCGACTGTCGGCACCGAGATCCGTGGTGGTCTCGTCACGTTCTTCGCGATGGCCTACATCATCGTGCTGAACCCGCTGATCATCGGGACGGTCCAGGACGGCACGGGCCAGTTCCTCGGCGGCGGCGACGCGCCCGACTTCGGCAAGATCGCTGCGGCGACCGCGCTCGTCGCGGGTGTCATGACGATCGCCATGGGCGTCTTCGCGAACTTCCCCCTCGGCCTCGCGGCCGGGCTGGGCCTCAACGCGGTCGTGGCGTACTCGATCGCGTCGCTGCCGGGGGTGACGTGGGCGGACGCGATGGGCCTCGTCGTCATCGAGGGCCTCATCATCCTCGTCCTCGTGCTCACCGGGTTCCGCGAGGCGGTCTTCCGCGCGGTCCCGGTCGAGCTGAAGACGGCCATCAGCGTGGGCATCGGCCTCTTCATCGCGCTCATCGGCCTCGTCAACGCAGGCTTCGTCACCGCAGGCAGCGGCACGCTCCTCGCGCTCGGCAACCTCGGCACGTGGCCGATCCTCGTGTTCGTCGTCGGGCTCGTGCTGACGATCGTGCTGTGGGTCCGCAAGGTCAAGGGCGCGCTGCTCGTCGCGATCCTCACGGCGACCGCGCTCGCCGTCGTGCTGGAGAACACGCTGCACATCGGCGCGAAGGGGCCTGACGGCTCGAACCCGAACGGCTTCAACCTCAACGCGCCCACGTTCGACGGCGTCGCGCAGGTCCCCGACTTCGGCCTCCTCGGACAGTTCTCGCTCCTGGGCTCGTTCCAGAACATCGCGACCGTCACGGTGATCCTGCTGGTGTTCTCGCTCCTGCTCGCCGACTTCTTCGACACGATGGGCACGATGGTCGCCGTGGGCGCCGAGGCGCGCCTGCTCGACGAGGACGGCACCCCGCCGCGCTCGCGCGCGATCCTCGTCGTCGACTCGCTCGCCGCCGCCGCGGGCGGCGCGGGCTCCGTGTCGTCGAACACGAGCTTCGTCGAGTCCACGACCGGCGCGGGCGAGGGCGCGCGCACGGGCCTCGCGTCCGTCGTCACGGGCGTCGCGTTCCTGCTCGCGACGTTCCTGTCGCCGCTCGTCGCGCTCGTGCCCTACGAGGCGGCCGCGCCCGCGCTGGTCTTCGTCGGGTTCCTCATGATGACGCAGATCGCCGGCATCTCCTGGAAGAACGTCGAGATCGCGATCCCGGCCTTCCTCACCATCATCGTCATGCCGTTCACCTACTCGATCGCGGACGGCATCGGCGCGGGCTTCCTCGCGTTCGTCGTCATCAAGCTCGCGCTCGGGAAGGTCCGCGCGATCCACCCGCTCATGTGGGTCGCGTCGGCGATGTTCCTCGTGTACTTCCTCCTCGGCCCGATCCGAGAGGCCCTCGGCCTCTAGGCTCGGTCCATGACGAGCGCGGCGGACGAGCGGTCGGGGAAGGCGTCGGTCGACGGCTCCCCTGCTGCTCGTCCGCCTGCGTTCTACCGGCTGGAGAACACCGTCCAGCCGTACGACTGGGGCTCGACGTCGGCCATCCAGGACCTCCTGGGGGCAGAACCGGACGGTCGGCCGGCGGCCGAGCTGTGGATGGGCGCGCACCCGCTCGCGCCGTCGCGCGTCGTGCCCGACGGTGCGGGGCGCCCGAACGAGGGACCGCGCCCGGGCGTGGCGGCGGCGGGCACGACGCTCGCGGACCTGGTGCGCGCGGACCCGGTGGGGGCGCTGGGCCAGCGCGTGCTCGACCAGTACGGTCCCCGGCTGCCGTTTCTCCTCAAGGTGCTCGCGGCCGAGCGCGCGCTCTCGCTCCAGGTCCACCCGCACCCGCACCGCGCCCGCGAGGGGTTCAACCGCGAGAACCGGGAGGGCGTGGCGCGCGACTCGCCGCTGCGCAGCTTCCACGACGACCAGCACAAGCCCGAGATGGTCGTCGCGGTGTCGCGCTTCGAGGGCCTGTCCGGCTTCCGGCGCCCGGCGCGCATCCTCGAGCTCCTCGACGGGCTGGACGGCGGCCTCGTGGCCCGCATGCGGGCCGCGCTCCTCGCGCGACCGACCGAGGCCGGCGTCCGCGAGGCGTTCACGCTCGCGCTCCACGCCCGGTCCGAGCCCGACGTCGCGGCGGACCTCGCCCGGACCGTCGCGTCGGTCCGGGCTCGGGCCGAGGACCCGACCGGCGCCGGTGCCGGGGCGACGCCGGGCGTACCTCGGCGCACGTCGCGGCGTGCCGACGCCACGGTGCTCACGCTCGCCGAGCAGCACCCGGGCGACCCCGGCGCCGTCGTCTCCCTCATGCTCAACCGGGTCACGCTCGCACCGGGGGAGTCGATGTTCGTGCCGTCCGGGCACGTGCACGCGTACCTGTCCGGCTGCGCGGTCGAGGTCATGGCGAGCTCCGACAACGTCCTGCGCGCGGGCCTCACGAGCAAGCTCGTCGACGTCGACGCGCTGCTCGAGTGCGCCACGTGCACGCCCGGGCCCGCCGCGCGCCCGCGCCTGGTCGACGACGGGTCCGGCCTCGTCACCTACCGTCCGCCGGTCGCGGAGTTCGCGCTCCGTGCGGGCCTGGTCGCGGGGGCCGTACCGCTGCCCGACGCCGGACCGCGCGTCGTGCTGTGCCTCGACGGCGCCGTGACGCTCGCCGAGGGCCTCGGGCCGGGGGCCGTCGACACTCACTTGTCGCGCGGCGAGTCGGTCTTCGTGCCTCACGCGACCGGGCCGGTCGTCGTGCGAGGCGACGGGCGCGTCGTCGTCGCCTACGTGCCCTGACCAGGTCACGTACCCCCGCACCTCCCGCCCCGGGGGTGACGCGCGCCTCTTTCTTTACCCTAGGTAATGAGTTAAGGTAACTATCATGCCTGCTGCGGACCCCACTGCCCCCTCCCGGAGCCAGTACCGGCCCGCCACCCTCGGCGGTGAGCTCCGCGTGGCGCTCACGCGCATCTCTCGCCGCCTGCGCGCGCAGCGCGGCGAGGCCGACCTGCCCGAGGGCCGGTTCGGCGTGCTCACGGTGCTGTACAAGCACGGCGCGATGTCGCCGAGCGAGCTCGCCGAGCACGAGCGCGTCAAGCCGCCGTCGATGACCCGGGCCGTCAACGCCCTCGTCGAGATGGGACTGGTCGAGAAGGGCGAGCACGCGAGCGACCGTCGCCAGGTCGTCGTGCGGCTCACCGACGCCGGTGCGCGCGAGGTCAAGGAGACCCGCCGCCGCCGGGACGCGTGGCTCACGCAGCAGCTGTCCTCCCTCACGCCCGACGAAAGAGAGACCTTGGCCCGCGCCAGTGAGCTGTTGACCCGGATCGCCGCCCGATGAGCGCGACCTTCTCCTCCCTGAAGTACTACAACTACCGCGTCTGGTTCGGCGCCGCGCTCGTCGCGAACGTCGGCACTTGGATGCAGCGCGTCGCGCAGGACTGGCTCGTCCTCACCGACCTCACCGACAACTCGGGTATCGCCGTCGGCGTCGTGACGGCGTTGCAGTTCGCCCCCGTGCTCGCGCTGTCCGCGTGGGCGGGCCTGCTCGCCGACCGGCTCCCGCGCCGCCGGCTCCTCATGGCCACCCAGGGCGCGATGGGTCTGCTCGCCCTCGGCCTGGGTGCGCTCGTGCTGTCCGGGAGCGTCGAGCTGTGGCACGTCTACGTGTTCGCCGGCCTGCTCGGCGTCGTGTCGGCGTTCGACAACCCCGTGCGCCAGACCTTCGTCGCCGAGATGGTGCCCGCAGACAAGCTGTCCAACGCCGTCGGGCTCAACAGCGCGTCGTTCAACGCCGCACGCCTCGTGGGGCCCGGCGTCGCCGGGCTGCTCATCGCGGCCGTCGGCTCCGGCTGGCTGTTCGTCATCAACGGCGTCACGTTCGGGGCGACGATCCTCGCGCTGATGTACATGCGCACGCGCGAGCTCCACGTGCTGCCCAGCGCGCCACGGGAGAAGGGGCAGATCCGCGAGGGCATCCGGTACGTGCGGGGGCGAACCGACATCATCGTCATCATGGTCGTCGTCGGCGTCGTGTCGACGTTCGGGCTCAACTTCCAGCTCACGTCCGCGATGATGGCGAAGGTCGAGTTCGGCAAGGGCCCGGGGGAGTACGGGATCCTCGGCTCGATCCTCGCGATCGGGTCGCTCACCGGTGCCCTGCTCGCCGCGCGGCGCGAGCGCCCGCGCGTCCGGCTCGTCATCGGGTCCGCGTTCGGGTTCGCCGTCGCGACGGGCGTCATGGCCCTCATGCCGACCTACCCGAGCTACGCGATCGCCTGCATCCCGGTGGGCCTCGCGTCGCTCACGATGATGACCGCCGCGAACTCCACGATCCAGATGTCCGTCGACCCGGTCATGCGCGGGCGCGTCATGTCGCTCTACATGATCGTGTTCCTCGGCGCGACGCCGATCGGGTCGCCGCTCGTCGGCTGGATCGCCGAGGCGTGGGGCCCGCGCTGGGCCATCGGCGTCGGGTCGATCACCGCCGGCCTCGTCGCCGTGGGCGCCGCCGTCTGGGCGGTGCGCAACTGGCACCTCGAGGTCCGCTACCGCGTCCTGCAGCGCCCGCACCTCGTCGTGCGCTACCTCGACGCGGGCACCCCGGCGGACCGGTCCGCCCGAGCCGAGACCCGCCGTCGCCTGGGCGTCGAGGACGCGGAGGAGGCGGCCCGCGCCGCCTGACGCCGGCTCGCCCCGGACGCCGGCTCGCCCCGGACGCCGGCTCGCCCCGGACGCCGAGCACGACATGAGGGTCGCTATGGAGCTCATAGCGACCCTCATGTCGTGCTCGACGCGGGGTGGTGGCGTGGTCGTCCCGGGGTCAGGCGAGGTGGGTTACTACGTGGTCGACGCAGGCCGTGAGGGCGCGGACGTCGTCGGGCTCGATCGCCGGGAACATCGCCACGCGGAGCTGGTTGCGGCCCAGCTTGCGGTAGGGGAAGACGTCGAGGATCCCGTTCGCGCGGAGCGCGCCCACGACGGCGGTCGCGTCGATCGCGTCGTCGAGGTCGATCGTGCCGACGACGGTGGACCGCTGCGCCGGGTCGGCGACGAACGGCGTTGCCCACGCGCGGGCCTCGGCCCAGCCGTACAGGTGGGCGGCAGACTCGGCCGACCGGGTCGCGGCCCACGAGAGCCCGCCGTTGCCGAGGATCCACTCGACCTGCTCGGCCAGCATGACGAGCGTCGCGATCGCGGGCGTGTTGAGCGTCTGGTCCAGGCGCGAGTTGGCCGCCGCCGTGCGCAGGGAGAGGGATTCCGGCACCCAGCGCGTGCCGCTCGACTCGACCTCCTCCGCGCGCGCGAGCGCGTCGGGCGAGCACAGCGCGAGCCACAGGCCGCCGTCGGACCCGAAGACCTTCTGCGGCGCGAAGTAGTAGACGTCGGTCTCGGCGACGTCGACCGGGAGCGCGCCCGCACCCGAGGTCGCGTCCACGAGGGTGAGCGCCCCGCGCTCACGCGAGCCCGGCACGCGGCGGACCGGCGCCATGGCGCCGGTCGAGGTCTCGTTCTGGGGCCACGCGTGCACGTCGACGTCGTCGGCGGGCTCGGGCAGCGCGACGGACCCGGCGGGGGCCGAGATCACCTGCGACGGCTCGAGGAAGGGCGCGGCCGTCGTCGCGGCGGCGAACTTGGCGCCGAACTCGCCGAACGCCGCATGCTGCGCCTTGGAGCGCACGAGGCAGGCCGTGGCGACGTCCCAGAACGTCGTGGAGCCGCCGTTCCCGAGCACGACCTCGTAGCCGTCCGGCAGCGCGAAGAGCTCGGCGAGCCCCTCGCGCGTCCGGCGCACGACCGAGCGGACCGGCGCCTGGCGGTGGGACGTCCCGAGCAGGGACGCGCCGGCGTCGGCGAGCGCGCGGACCTGCGCGGCGCGGACCTTGCTCGGCCCGGAGCCGAAGCGGCCGTCTGCCGGCAGCAGGTCCGAGGGGATCGTGATCGGGGCGGTGGCGGGATCAGGCACGTCGTCACCCTACGCGCGTGACACGTCGGCCGGGGGCGGCGTCCGCCGACGCGCGCGACGGTGGTCACCGGTTCGCGGTCGGGTGCCCGGAGCGTCCGGTCGCGGCGGGCGCCACGGGCTCTCTCGCGCGGCCCCCGGGTCGGGTCACGGGCTCGCCATAGACTGTCCCCCAGCGGCCCGCCGGTGCGGGCAGGCGCCCCGTGGCGACGACGACCGGGCGCCCCGAGCCGACGAGCGACTGGGAGCGTGACGTGACCGATCTGATCGATACCACCGAGATGTATCTGAAGACGATCTACGAGCTCGTGGAAGAGGGCATCGTCCCGCTGCGCGCGCGCATCGCGGAGCGCCTCGGGCACTCGGGCCCCACGGTGTCGCAGACGGTCGCGCGCATGGAGCGCGACGGTCTCGTGGTCGTCACGGGCGACCGCCACCTGGAGCTCACGGCCGTCGGTCACGACAAGGCCACGCGCGTCATGCGCAAGCACCGGCTCGCGGAGCGGCTGCTCACCGACGTGATCAAGCTCGACTGGGAGTACGTGCACACCGAGGCGTGCCGCTGGGAGCACGTCATGAGCGAGCTCGTCGAGGAGCGGCTCATCGGGCTGCTCGACCACCCGCACTTCGACCCGTACGGGAACCCGATCCCGGGCCTGCCGGAGCTGGGGGAGCAGTTCGAGGAGGTCGACTTCCTCGACGGTGTCGTCTCGCTCCCGGTGTTCCTCGCGGAGCACGGGCGGGACGGTGCGGAGGCGCGCGTCGTGCTCCAGCGGATCGCCGAGCCGATCCAGGTCGACGTCGAGCTGCTCGCGCGGCTCGCGGAGGCCGAGGTGCTGCCCCGCCGGACGCTCGTCGTGCGGTGGGCCGGGGACGGCGGGGTGACGGTGCAGGGCGAGGGCGCGGAGGTCGTGCTGGACCTGCCCGACGACGTCGCGCGCCACCTGTTCGTCGCCCGCGGCTAGCCGTCCGTTCACCCGGCAAATCTGCTGTGACCTGCGACGACGTGATCGTCCGCATCGATTCGTAATGGGAACGTGACTTTTGCCGAGGCGTCCTGTACGGTCGGTGCTGCTCCATCGGAAGACACGTCCGGGGGAGTCCTCGCGCGGAACGCCTAACCCTGTCACCGCAAGAGGCCCACGACGACCCGATGACAGGGACGGGGGACCCACTTCCGGGTGCTGGAGACAGCGCCCTTGGGGTGAAGCCCGACGGACCTCGGTCCGCCGGGCCGGGTGACTCTTCCACCCGAATCCGACAGCTGACCTCGCAGGCGTCTTGGAGAGGCACAAAGTGACCGTGAGCACGACTCGCGCCCGCCACCGCGCGGCGCGGCGTCCCGTGACGCCACTCAGCTCTATCGCCCAGGCCGCGTCGGACCAGATGTCGACCGTCGGTCGCCGCACCGCCGTCGTCGCCGCGTCCTCGGGCCTCATCGTCTCGATGATCGGTGCCGCCGCCCCGGCGACGGCCGCCCCCGTCGACAACGAGTCCGGCAAGCTCAACGCCGTCGACCTCAGCGCCCTCACGGCGCAGGCCCGTCAGGCTCTCGAGGCCGCCCCCGCGGTGACCGTCGCGGCCGACGCGGCGTTCACGATCGAGCAGGCCGCCGCGCCTGTCACCGTGACGCCCGCTCCCGAGCCGGAGCCGGAGCCCGAGCCCGAGCCGGAGCCGGAGCGCACCACGCAGACGAGCCGCTCGCAGGAGCGTCAGGCGCAGTCCGAGGCCCCTGCTCAGCAGGAGGCGTCCGTCGACGTCCCGGCCTCGGCCTACGGCTCGACCATCGTCTCGATCGCCGCGCGCTACGTGGGTGTCCCCTACGTCTACGGCGGCACCACCCCCGACGGCTTCGACTGCTCGGGCTTTACCAGCTACGTCTACGCGCAGGTCGGCATCAGCCTGCCGCGCACCTCGAGCGCGCAGGGCTCCGTCGGCACCAAGGTGTCGCGCGACCAGGCGCAGCCGGGCGACCTCATCTGGACGCCGGGCCACATCGCGATCTACGCGGGCGACAACATGATGATCGACGCCCCGCGCCCCGGGAAGACCGTCCAGTTCCGTCAGATCTGGCAGTCGAACCCCACGTTCATCCGCGTGGCCTGATCGCCCACGCTCTCAGGGCCCCAGCGGTCACTGGCCTGACGAACCCCGTCACCTCGCGCATCGTCGCGAGGAGGCGGGGTTCGTGGCATTCTTGACGTGTTCGTGACTCGTGGCAGACGGACGAGCGGGCTGGTCTCGGCTAGGTTGGTCGTCCGATGGCACCGGGCCGTCGAGAGGAGAGTCGCTCATGACCCGCACGGAATCCGTCCTCGTCGGCGTGGACGGCTCGGCGCCGAGCCTGCACGCCCTGGACTGGGCCGCGGCGTACGCGCTCCAGGTGGGCTGGCCGCTCCACATCGTCTGCACCTACTCCTTGCCGTCGTTCACGGCAGCCTCCCTCGACGGCGGCTATGCGGCGCTCGACGACTCGGCCATCCAGGAGGGTGCCCGCGCCGTCCTCGAGGAGGCGCGCGCCCGCTCCGAGGCTGCTGGGGTCCGGACCACGGCCACGGTGACGACGGGGGACGCCGCCGGAGTGCTCGTCGAGATGTCGCGCGAGCACTCGCTCGTCGTCGTCGGCACGCGCGGCCGGGGCGGATTCACCGAGCGCCTGCTCGGCACCGTGTCCTCGGCACTGCCCGCGCACGCGCACTGCCCGACCGTCATCGTGCCGTACCGGTCCGACGCGAAGGACGCCGAGGGCGCGCCGCAGGAGCTGCCCGCGGTGAAGCCGCTGCGGCGCATCGTCGTCGGGGTGGACGGGTCGCCCTCCGCGGAGATCGCCCTGCGCCATGCGATCCGTCAGGCGCAGGCCTGGAGCGCGGAGCTCGTCGCGGTCGCCGGTGTCCCGGTCGGTGCCGGCGCCGGTCTCCTCGCGTGGCTGCCCGCGTCGATCGACCACGAGCAGGTCCTCGCGGACATCACCGAGGGCCTGAACGTCATCATCGACCGCCACGAGGCGGAGCACCCGGGGCTCACGATCAAGCGCATCGTGCTCGACGGCACGGGCGCTGAGCTGCTCACGGAGTTCTCGACCGCCTCCGACCTCATCGTCGTCGGGTCCCGCGGCCGTGGCGGCTTCCGGGGGCTCCTCCTCGGCTCCACGAGCCAGGCGGTCCTGCACCACTCGGCCTGCCCGGTCATGGTCGTGACCAAGAAGTGCGAGGACGACGCGCCGGCGGCCGAGGACGGCTGACCGGCGACCGGTCAGCTGCGGTTGCGGTAGAGCCGCATCGTGATCGGGGCGAGGATCGCGGTGAGGACGACCGACGCGACGAGGACCCACATGATCCCCTCCGTCGCCGGCTCTCCCGCCATGAGGCCGCGGACCGCGGTCACGAGGTGCGTGACCGGGTTGACGTCGACGAAGCGCTGCAGCACCACGGGCATCGTCGACGGGTCGACGAAGATGTTCGACGCGAACGTCAGCGGCATGAGCACGAGCATCGACGTCCCCATGACGGCGTTCGGCGAGCGCAGCACGAGCCCGAGCGCGGTGAACACCCAGCTCAGGGCGAACGCGAACACGAGCAGCAGCACGATCCCCAGGACCACCCCCACGACCCCGCCCGGCGGGCGGAAGCCGAGGACGAGGCCGAGCGCGAGGGTCACGACCGACGCGATCGTGTAGCGGACGGTGTCGCCGAGGAGCGCCCCGACGATCGGCGCGGGCCGCCACACCGGCAGCGACCGGAACCGGTCGAACACGCCCTTGCTGATGTCCGTGTTCATCGTGTAGCCGGTGTAGATCGTCGTGAAGAGCACCGCCTGCACGAGGATGCCCGGCAGGAGGAACTGGAGGTAGCTCTGCACGTCCCCGGCGAGCGCGCCGCCGAACAGGTACGTGAACATGAGCGTGAAGATGATCGGCGAGACCGTGACGTCGAAGAGCTGCTCGGGCACGTGCTTGATCTTGAGCAGCGCGCGCCACGTGTAGGTGAAGGTCGCGGACACGGGCGAGGGACGCGAGGGCCGCCGCTCGAGCGCGACCGCGGCCCGCAGCGCGTTCGCCTCCGGCGCGCGCAGCTCCGCAGCGGTGATGGTGGGGTCGACGGCCATCAGGCCACCTCCTCGATCGTCTCGTCGTCCTCCATGGGCTGGCCCGTCAGCGCGAGGAACACCTCGTCGAGGCTCGGCTGGCCGAGCGCGAACTCGGGGACGACGATGCCTTCGTCCCCGAGAGCGGGCAGGATGCGCGCGACGTCGACCGCGCCGTCGTCGGGCACGCGCGCCGTGAACGCGTACGGGTCGTTCGCGAGCGTGATCTCCGTGCCGAGCAGCGCCCCCACGACCTCCGCCGCGCGGCCACGCTGGGTCGCGTCCGCGAGCCGCACGTGGACCGCACCCTCGCCCACGGAGCGCTTGAGCTCCGTCGCGGTGCCCTCCGCGATGACCTTGCCGTGGTCGATCACGGCGATCCGGTCGGCGAGCTGGTCCGCCTCCTCCAGGTACTGCGTCGTCAGCAGGACCGTCGCGCCGTCCGCGACGAGCACGCGCACGATGTCCCACACCTGGTTGCGGCTGCGCGGGTCGAGCCCGGTCGTCGGCTCGTCGAGGAAGATGACCCGTGGGCTCATCACGAGGCTCGCCGCGAGGTCGATGCGTCGCCGCATGCCGCCCGAGTACGTCTTGACCTGGCGGTCGCCCGCGTCCCCGAGGCCGAACGCCTCCAAGAGCTCGGCCGAGCGACCTCGCGCCGTGCCCCCGAGGAACCCGTAGAGCCGCGCGAGCATCACGAGGTTCTCCGTCCCCGTGAGGTCCTCGTCCACCGACGCGTACTGCCCGGTGAGCCCGACGACGGAGCGCACCTTGTCGGCGTCGTGCACCACGTCGTGGCCCAGCACGCGCGCCGTCCCCGCGTCAGGACGGAGGAGCGTCGCGAGCATGCGCACGGCCGTCGTCTTGCCCGCGCCGTTCGGCCCGAGCACGCCGAACACCGTGCCCTCGGGGATGAGCAGGTCGACGCCGTCGACCGCCTTGGTCACGGACTTCCCGGTCGTGAAGTGCTTGACGAGGCCGCGTGCCTCGACGGCGAGGTCGCCGCGTGCAGTGTCGGTCATGTCCCCTCCGCGGGATGGTCGTTCGTCGCTGCCGACGAGCCGCCCGGCTCTCCGGGCCACCCACCCACCGACCGTCGGGGCCGGCAGAACTCATCGGTCGCGCACGTCTTCCATCCTGCGCCGCGCCGGTGCCCGGGGACCAGTGCGATTCGTCAGGGTCCGCGACGAGGTAGAACCCTGGTCGCGCGAGGTAGAGCCGTGGTCGGCCGAGGTAGAACGCGGGTAGCGCGAGAGAGAACCGTGGTCGGCCGCGGTAGAACGCAGGTCGCGCGAGAGAGGACGGTGGGCGCACGGGGAGGCGTGGTCATGCCCGACGGCGATGGGGCCGCCCGGTGCGGTGGGCTCGCCTCACGAGGGGTCGAGTCGCCGACGGAAGCCGTTCGCCTGGCCGACCAGGCAGGGCCCGGCCGGTCGAGCGCGCGACCGGGACCCGCCAGCCGACCCTGGGCGCCCGGGTCTCAGCCGACCCCGGGTCGCCTGGATCGCGGCTCGACGGACGACGCAGCGACGCCGCTGTCCACGGCGCGGCACGACGCGGTGCGGGCGGACCCGACACCGCGGGCAGTCGCCCGAGGCGAGCACCGACCAGGGCGAGACGACGTCGGGCGGGGTGGGTGGTGGTGCCGCGTCGTGGCGGGCTTGGCGGGAGCCGCGAGGAACGAGCGGCGGATGGTAGACGCGGCACCACCACCCACCCCGACCACCCAGGCCAACCACAAGCCGTCGAGCACAAGAACCACGCCTCTACCTCGCGTGACCACGGCTCTACTTCGCGTGACCACGGCTCTACTTCGCGCGACCACGGCTCTACCTCGCGCGACCGCGGTTCTACCTCGCGACCTTGGTTCGACCTCGCGACCAAGGTTCTACCGGCGTGGACCGACGACTACTGCGCGGCGGCCTCCGCGGCGGCGAGGAGGACGCACGTCGCGACACCGTCCATCGCGACGCGGACCTCCTCGATCGGGGGGAGGGTCGGAGCGAGGCGGAGGACCTTGTCCTCGGGGTCCTTGCCGTAGGGGAAGGGGGCGCCGGCGGGCGTGAGGGCGATGCCGGCGGCCTTGGCGAGCTCGACGACGCGCGACGCGGTGCCCGGGACCACGTCGAGGCTGACGAAGTAGCCGCCCTTCGGCTCGGTCCACGACGCGACGCCTGCGTCGCCGAGGCGCTCGGCGAGGATGCTCGTCACGGCGTCGAACTTGGGGGCGATGATGTCGCGGTGCTTGCGCATGTGGGCGCGGACGCCGTCGGCGTCGCCGAAGAACAGCGCGTGGCGGAGCTGGTTGACCTTGTCCGGGCCGATGGACTGGGCGGACAGGTGCTTCTTGTACCAGGCGACGTTCGCGGGCGACGAGGCGAGGAACGCGACGCCGGCGCCGGCGAACGTGATCTTCGAGGTCGACGCGTAGAGGATCACGCGGTCGGGGTGTCCGGCCTCGGCGGCGAGCGAGATCGCGTCGGCGCTCCGGACCTCGTCGTCGGTGAGGTGGTGCAGCGCGTACGCGTTGTCCCAGAGGATGCGGAAGTCGGGTGCCGCGGCGGGCACGGACACGAGCGCGCGCGCGACGTCCTCGCTGACGACCGACCCGTCGGGGTTCGCGTAGGTGGGCACGACCCACATGCCCTTGATCGTGGGGTCGTGCGCGACGAGCTCCGCGACGGCGGCGGCGTCGGGGCCGTCCGCGGTCATGGGCACGGTGACCATCTCGATGCCGAGGGCCTCGCACACGGAGAAGTGGCGGTCGTAGCCGGGCACGGGGCAGATCCAGCGGACCTTCTCCTCGCGGCCCCACGGGCGCTCGGAGCCGGGCACGCCGAAGAGGGTCGCGTACGCGAGCGTGTCGTACATGAGCGTGAGGCTCGCGTTGCCGCCCGCGAGGAGCTGCTCGACGGGCACGCCGAGCAGCTCGGCGAAGATCTCCCGGAGCTGCCGGAGCCCGTCGAGGCCGCCGTAGTTGCGGACGTCGGTGCCGTCGGCATCGGTGTGCACGCCCTCGCCCGGGAGCGCGAGCAGGGCCTCGGAGAGGTCGAGCTGCTCGGCCGAGGGCTTGCCGCGCGTGAGGTCCAGCTTCAGCCCCAGGGCCTGCAGGTCGGCGTACGCGCGACGCAGGTCGTCCAGGGACGACGCGAGGGTGGTGGTACCGGGTGCGGTGTGCTCGGGCGTGGTCACCCTCCGGACTCTACCGATCCCGCGCAAGGTCCGTGAGTACGTCCTCCAGGGCGGACAGCCCGGTCTCGAGGTCGTCGGCGGAGATGGTCAGCGGGGGAGCGAGGCGGATGGTGGAACCGTGCGTGTCCTTGGCGAGGACGCCGCGTGCGAGCAGCGCCTCGCACAGGTCGCGCCCCGTCCCGCGAGCGGGGTCGAGGTCGAGCCCCGCCCACAGCCCGAGGCCGCGGACGTCGTCGAGCAGTCCCGTGCCGACGAACCCGCCGAGGCGGTCCTGGAACCGCGCGCCGAGCTCGCGCGCGCGGCGCTGCGGCTCGCCGGTGGCCAGGAGGTCGACGACGGCGAGACCGACCGCGCACGCGAGCGGGTTGCCGCCGAACGTGCTGCCGTGCGTGCCCGGGGTGAGCACCTCCAGCACGTCACGACGGCCCACGACGGCGGACACGGGCAGGATCCCGCCGCCGAGCGCCTTGCCGAGCGTCACGAGGTCGGGGCGCACGCCCCACGTCTCTGTCGCGAGCGTCGTGCCCGCGCGGCCGAGGCCGGACTGGATCTCGTCCGCGACCAGCAGCACGTCGCGCTCGGCGGTGAGCGCGCGCAGGCGCGGCCAGTAGTCGGCGGGCGGCACGACCACGCCCGACTCACCCTGCACCGGTTCGAGCAGCACCGCGACGGTCGTCTCGTCGATCGCGGCGGCGACGGCGTCGGCATCGCCGTACGGCACGAGGCGGAAGCCGGGCGTGTACGGGTCGAACCCACGGCGCGCGTCGTCGTCGTCGGAGAACGACACGATCGTCGTCGTGCGGCCGTGGAAGTTCCCGGAGCCCACCACGATCGTCGCCTCGCCCGGGCGCACGCCCTTGACGTCGTACCCCCACTTGCGCGCGGTCTTGATCGCGGTCTCGACCGCCTCGGCGCCGGTGTTCATCGGGAGCACCAGGGAGTCCGGCCCGCCGGTGGTGAGCGGCCCGACGAGCGCGGCGAGCGCCGCGGCGAACGGGTGCAGGAGGTCGTGGTCGAACGCGCGCGACGTGAGGGTGGCGCGCCCGAGCTGCGCGGTCGCGGCCGCGACGAGCGCGGGGTGCCGGTGCCCGAAGTTGAGGGCGGAGTAGCCGGCGAGGAAGTCGAGGTAGCGGCGCCCGTGGACGTCGGTGACCCACGACCCCTCGGCGGTCGCGACCGTCACGGGCAGCGGGTGGTAGTTGTGCGCGAGCGCGTCGCGCGGCGTCTCGTCCGCGGGCCCCGTGACCGGGCGGACGTCCTGCGCGGTCACGACGCGCTCCCGGAGGCCGCGGCCGACCCCGCGACCATCTCGCGGATCTCGAGCGTGCAGCACTTGGCGCCGCCGCCCCCGCGCAGCAGCTCGGACGTGTCGACCGCGAGCGTCTCGTAGCCGCGCTCGCGGAGCGCGGCGGCGAGCCGCGCGGCGCGCGGCGCGTGCACGACGTGCGTCCCGTCGCTCACCGCGTTGAGGCCCAGGACGACGGCGTCCTCCTCGGTCGCGAGGAGCGCGTCGGGGTACCGCTCGCGCAGCACCTCCTGCGCCGCGGGCGAGAACGCGGGCGGGTAGTAGACGACGTCGACGGGCGGCGTGCCGGTGAGGGCGGGGTGGGCGCCGCCGTCGGGCACCCGACCGCCCGACGCGGCTCCGGCGTCGCCGCGCAGCACGGTGAGCGCGGTGTCGAGGTGGTAGAAGCGCGGGTCGACGAGCTCGAGCGTGACGACCTCGCGGCCCCACAGCGCGGCGGCCTCGGCGTGCGCGGCGCGGTCGGTGCGGAAGCCCGTCCCGGCGAGCACGACGTCGCCCGCCACGAGCAGGTCGCCCTCGCCCTCGTTGACGTGCTCGGCGAGGTGGGTGACGTAGCCGTGGTCGGCGAACCACTTGAGGTAGGCGGGGCCCTCGGGCCCGCGCTCGGGGTGCGTGAAGCGCGCGGAGTAGACGAGGCCGTCGACGACGGTCGCGCCGTTCGCGGCGTAGACCATGTCCGGCAGACCCGGGACGGGGTCGATCGTCTCCACGGTGTGGCCGAGGTCGCGGTAGGTGTCGCGCAGGCGCTCCCACTGGGCGACCGCGAGCGGGGTGTCGACCGGGGTGCGCCGGTCCATCCACGGGTTGATCTCGTAGCTCACGGTGAAGTACGTGGGCCGGCACATGAGGTAGTGCCGGGGCTGGCCTGGGCGCATCGCCGCCTCCTCGCGGGAGCCGGGCCTGCCGGGGTGGTGCGGCCCGGGGTGGTGGCCGGACGGGGGATGACGTCCGGTGGTGCTGATGGGCTGCCGGTTGGCTGCTGGATGCCAGCGTACTTCCGCTGCCCGGGCGCGTCCTGGGGCGACGCGCTCGTACTCAGGGTGTTGACAGCGATATTCTATCGATATATCGTTACCGTATCGCTGAGCCCGAGACGCGGCTCGCGACCACCGCGAGGCCGCACCGGCCCGCCACCGCTCCGCGGATCACCCGGAGCCCCACGAACACAGGAGACACATCCCATGAGCTACGCACACCAGCACCGGGGCAGGACCCCGGAGAACGTCCAGAACATGTCCCAGCCGTTCGGCGAGCGCCCCGGGCCACGGCCCGGCCGCCGTCGTCGTGACGGCTTCCCGCCCGTGCCCGACGACGCGGCCTGGTTCCGCGGCGACGGTCCCTCCGGCCGTGGTCGGGGCGGCGCGCGCCGCGGCGGTGGCCGCGGGTTCGGCGGCCCGGACGACGGCGGTCGGGGCTTCGGCCCCGGCGGGCCGGCGGACGACCGGCGAGGGTTCGGCCCCGGCTTCGGGCCGGGCGGCCCCGGCGGTCCCGGGTCCGGCCCGGGCCACGGCGGCCGTCGTCACGGGGGCCGGGGCCGTGGCCCCGGGCGCGCCGGTCGCGGTGACGTCCGCGCCGCCGTCCTGCTGCTGCTCGCCGAGCAGCCCATGCACGGCTACCAGGTCATCCAGGAGATCGCCGAGCGGAGCGAGGGCCAGTGGCGCCCGAGCCCCGGCGCGGTCTACCCGGCGCTGAACCTGCTCCAGGACGAGGGGCTCGTCGAGCTGTCGGCCGACGGCGGGCGTCGCCTCGCGACGCTCACCGAGGCGGGCACCGCGTACGTCGCGGAGCACGCCGCCGAGTTGGGCGACCCGTTCGCCGACGCCGCCGGTCGCGGCGGGCGCTCGCGGCGCGAGCTGCGCGCGGGCGTCGAGGCCGTCGCCGCGGCGGTCCACCAGGTCGCCCGCACGGGCACGGACGAGCAGGCGCAGGCCGCGGCGGAGCTCCTCGAGCGCACGCGCCGCGAGCTCTACCTGATCCTCGCCGGCCCGGCGGGCGCCCCGGCCGAGGACGAGCCCACGGCCTGACCCTCGCCGCACCCCGTCGAACCCGGGGTTGCCAGCCACCCGCAGACATGGGTGGCCGGCAACCCCGGGTTCGGCGTCTCTGCGTCCGTCCCTAGCGGCGGGCGGACAGACGGTCCTCGAGGCGTCGCAGCGAGACGTGCATCATCACGCGCAGCGCGAGCCCGACGAGCGGTGCGGTCACCGCGCGGGGGACCGGGCCGGCGAGGTACGCCTCCTCCCACCACACGACGCGGCAGTGGCCGCGGCCGTGCGGCACGACGTCGAACCCGGCGTCCCCGAGCAGCACCGGCCCGAGCTTGCGCACGCGGGTGGTCCCCGTGCGATCTGCCGCGACGGACGGACGGTCGAGCGACTCGACCACCATGCGGTCGGTGAACCCACGGCCCGTGCGCCCGGCGCGCAGCCCGCTCACCATCGTGAAGCGGTCGCCGACCTCCGGCCCGCGGGCGGCGGGGGTCGCCATGACGGTCAAGGGGATCCAGCGCGGGTGCGTGCGCGGGTCGGCCACCCACGCGAACGCGACGGACGCGTCGACGTCGAGCTCGCGCGCCACGGCGACCCGCCGCACGGGGCGGCCCGGGCCCGTCATTCCGCGTCGCGCGCGGAGGAGTGGCCCTTGCGCCCGCGCCCGGGCAGGAGGCGACGCCGGCGCCGGGGGCTCGTGGCGTCGTCGGGCACGGGGACGAGCCGCGGCGGCGCGTCCTCGACCGGTGACTCCACGACCTCCAGCAGCCGCCCGAACACCGACGGCGGCGGTCCGAACGCGCGCCGCGACTGGCCGATCACGCCGTGCCCGAGCGCGCGCGCCCCTGCGACGCCCACGACGGCGCCGACGCCGAACGGGACGAGCCGCCCGATCGCGAGACCGGACTGCTTGGCGAGCTGGGTGCGCAAGAAGCGGTTGCCGAGCGCCTTGTTCACCTTGACCAGCGTCCCGGCGGGCATGCTCGTCAGCAGGACCTTGCCCCACGCGAGACCCGAGCCCTGGGTCGCGCGCTCGACGTCGCGCGCGCCCTTCTCGCCGAGCACCGTGGCGAGGAGCAGGGCACGGCGGCGCGCGACGTCGTCCACGGCGATCCCGTGCACGTCCGCCACGGCGAGCGCGAACGCCGCCGAGGACGCGAAGAACGTCGCGATGTCGCTCGACGTCAGCGCGATCCCGACGCCCGTCCCGACCGCCGGGAACGCCGCCGCCGCACCGACGGCGCCGCCCGCGGCCTGGATGACGAGCAGGTACTCGCGCTCGAGGATCCGCACGATCTGCGCGGGGCTCGCCTCCGGGTTCCGACGGCGGACCCCGTCGACGTGCGCCCGGATGACGTGCGACGGGATCGTCACGGCCTTGTCGAGCGCCGCGTCGAGCAGCGGCGTGGGCCGGTAGGCGGCCCAGTCGACGGCGTCCTGCGTCGACACGTCCGCGCGCGTGCCCTCGGGGGGCGGCGTCCCGTACGCGGGCGTGCCGCCACGCGGCACCGGAGTTCTCGAGGGTTCCTGCTGGTGCGCCATGGCGCCTCCCGTCATCGCGTCCCGGTCCCGCGTCAGGCGGGTGTCTCGACCTCCCGGCCGGCGCTCTCCGGCTGGAAGAGGTACTCGACCTCGGCCCCGGCCTTGACCGTCCTCCCTACCGTGCACGCCTTGTCGATCGCTCGCGCGGCGACGGTGACGAGCCGGTCGCGCGCGTCGTCGTCGAGCGAGGTGAGGTCGATGTCGTACGTGCCGGTGATCTTCGGGTACCGCTCCTCCTCGAGCAGCTTGGCGCCCTCGACGTGGATCGTCACCGCGTAGTCGTCGCCGAGCCGACGTGCGAACGTCCGGTCCGTGCTCATGCCCGCGCACGCGGCGAGGGCGATCTTCAGGAGCTCCCCGGGGGTGAACACCGCGCCCTCGCTCGCCGGGCCGATCGACACCTGGGCGCCGCGCGCCGAGCGCCCCGTGTACGTGCGGGTTCCCGTGCGCTCGACCCACAGCGCGTCGGCCGGCGCGGGGGACGGCGCCGGCACGTCGTGCTCGGCCTCGTCGGCGGGGCTCAGGCTGGTCTCGGAAGGCTGAGTCGTCATGCGTGAATCCTCGCACTCGTCGGGTCGCGGCGTCCGGGAGGTCCGCCCTCCGGGGAACGCGCGGCGGGCGCGGGCGATTCCCTCGCCGGCCCGGGCGAGGTCGGTCGAGCCGCCCGGGTCGCGTCGGTCGGGGCGGGCCGACGCGACCCGGACGGCGGTCTCAGGCCGCGCGGACGCTCTCCGGCGCGGGGCGCGGCTCCGTCGGCGGGGTGGCGCTGTCGTGCTCGGCCGCACGCGCGGCCGCCGGGCGCGCGGCCGGGGCGGCCGCCACGAACGCCTCGCGGGGGTGCTGCACCGCCGCGAGCGAGACGACGTCGCGCCCGAACAGCGCGCCCGTCGCCCACACGGCGACCACCCGGGCCGTGCGCTCCCACGTCGGGATCGCGAGCACGTGGTACCCGCGGTGCATGAGCCACGCGAGGCGCCCGCGCACGACGAGGCGGCGGTACTCGAACACGCCCGAGCCGAGGCCGAGCGTCGCGACGACGCCGAGGCTCCCGTGCACGTACGGCCGCGTCGGGCGGCCGCGGCGGGCTGCGACGAGGTTGCGGGCGAGGCGTCGGCCCTGCCGCACCGCGTGCTGGGCGTTGGGGACGGTCAGCGCGCCCGGCCGCGGGACCGCGAGGTCGGGGACGGCCGCGCCGTCGCCCGCGGCCCACGCGTCGGGGACGGTGTCGTCCACCGTCCCGACGCGCAGGTCCGGCCGCGTGACGAGGTAGCCGCGCGCGTCCACGGGCAGGTCCGTGTGCGTCGCGACGACGGGGTTCGCCGCGTTGCCCGCGGTCCACACGAGCAGCCCCGTGGCGAAGGACTCGCCGGTCGAGAGCGTCACGACCCCGCCCTCGGCGGACACGAGGCCGGCCTCCAGGTGCACGTGCGCGCCGCGACGCTCGAGCTCCCTCACGACCCACCGCCCCGGCCGCTCGGTGACCTCGGGCAGGATGCGCGCGTTGCGCTCCACCAGGTGGAACCGCAGCTCCGCCGGGTCGATCTCGGGGTAGACGCGCGTGAGGTCGTGCGCGAGCGACAGGAGCTCGGCGAACCCCTCGACGCCGGAGAACCCGCCGCCGACGAACGTCACGGTCAGCAGGCGCTCGCGCTCGGGCCCCGCCGGCAGGCTCGCCGCGCGGTCTAACGACGTGAGCAGCCGGTCGCGGATCGCCACGGCCTCCTCGACGTGCTTCATGCCGATCGCGTGCTCGGCGACGCCCGGCACGGGGAACACGCGCGTCACGGCACCGGCCGTGACGACGACGGTGTCGTACGTCAGGTCGTACGGCTCGCCCGAGCGCGGCCGCACGACGACCGCGCGGCGTGCGTGGTCGACGCGCTCGACCGTCCCGTCGACCAGGCGCGTGCGGTGCAGGTGGCTGCGGTGCGCGACCGCGGCGTGCCGCGCCTCGACGGACCCCGCGACGACCTCGGGCAGGAACGGCTGGTAGGTCATGTACGGGCGCGGGTCGACCAGGACCAGCTCGACCTCGCCGCGGCGCAGCTCGCGCCGCAGGCGCTTCTCGAGCTCCCGGGCCGCCGTGAACCCGGCGTAGCCCCCACCGACGACGACGATGCGTTCCATCACTGCCTCCTGTGACGTGAGCGTGCCGGGCGCCTGGTGCGCCCTTCCGGCGCGCTCACCCTGTCGACCGGACGGCACCGCGGTCCGTGACATGACGTGCGTCACGTTGGTGCCCTTGACCTGGAGCGCGCTCCAGGTCGCATGCTCGAGACATGTCCGAGCTGCTGATCCCCGCCGCCCCCGTCGAGGTCCCGCCCGAGGGGCTGTCCATCGGCGACGCCGCGCGCGCCGTCGGTCTGAGCATCGACACGCTGCGCTACTACGAGAAGGAGGGGCTCCTGCTCGACCCTGCGCCGCGCGACGGCGGCGGTCGGCGCCGCTACGGTCCGCACGACGTCGCGTGGCTCGCCGGGCTCGCCATGCTCCGCGAGACGGGCATGTCGATCGCGGACGTGCGCGTCATCGCGGACCTCAGCCGCCGGACAGGCACCGAGGCCGAGCGCCTCGTCGTCCTCGAAGGCCACCGCGAGCGCGTGCTCGGCGATCTCGAGCGCACGCGCCGCCACCTCGCGGCCCTCGACGCCAAGATCGCGTCCTACCGCGCGGTCACGGACGTGGCGGCCCGCGACGGCGGCGGTCGCGACGCGGCGCACGGCACCACCGACCACGACCAGGAGAACCCCTGATGACCACCCCTGAGACCCGCGCGACCGGCACCCTCCCCGCGTCCCGACCGCCCGTCGTCGACCTCGGCGACGGACTGCGCGTCTCCGCGATCGGCCTCGGGGCGATGGGCATGAGCGCGTTCTACGGCCCCACGGACGAGGCGGAGGCGGTCGCGACGCTCCGGCACGCCGTCGACGCCGGCGTGACCTTCGTCGACACCGCCGAGGCGTACGGGCCGTTCGAGAACGAGAAGCTCGTCGGGCGTGCGCTGGGCGACCGGCGCGACGAGGTCGTGCTCGCGACCAAGGCGTCCGCCGAGACGGACGACGACGGCACGGTCCACGGCCGCAACGGCACGCCCGAGTACGTCCGCCGTGCGGCCGACCGCTCGCTGCGCCACCTCGGCACCGACGTGATCGACCTCTACTACCTCCACCGGGCCGACCCGGCCGTGCCGATCGAGGAGTCCGTCGGCGCGATGTCCGAGCTCGTCGCCGCCGGCAAGGTCCGTCACCTCGGGCTCTCGGAGGTGTCGGTCTCGACGATCCGGCGCGCGCACGCCGTCCATCCGCTCGCGGCCGTGCAGTCGGAGCTCTCGCTGTTCTCCCCGGACGTGCTGCGCAACGGCGAGAAGGCCGTCATGGACGAGCTCGGCATCGGGTTCGTCGCGTTCTCCCCGCTCGGCCGCGGTGTGCTCACGAGCAGCGTGCGCAGCCTCGACGACCTCGCGCCCGACGACGCCCGTCGCGGCCTGCCCCGGTTCCAGCCCGAGGCCTTCGCCGCAAACCTGCGGCTCGTGGACAGGGTGCGCGAGATCGCGGCCGAGAGGGGCGCGACCGAGGCGCAGGTCGCGCTCGCGTGGGTCGTCGCCCAGGGCGCGGTACCCATCCCCGGCACGCGGCGTCCGGAGCGCCTCGACGAGAACGCCGCGGCGGCGCGCCTCGAGCTCACCGCCGACGACCTGCGTCGTCTCGCCGACGCCGTGCCGCAGGCGCAGGTCGCGGGCCACCGCGACTACGCCCCGACGCCGGACGGCCAGGACCGCTGAGCGAGGGTGACGAACGCCGCGGTGTGTAGGTTCGACACGGCCCCGGCAAAGCTACACACTGACGGATGTGGCACTCGACGCGACCGACGCCCCGACCGCACCCGTGAGCACCGGCGAGCCTGCGCCGTCGGGCACCGCTCCCGGGCCCGTCCCGACCCCGTACGAGGACCTCCTGCGCGACGTCCTGGCGAACGGGACGCCCAAGGGCGACCGCACCGGGACGGGCACGCGCAGCGTGTTCGGGCGGCAGATCCGCTTCGACCTGTCGCAGGGCTTCCCCCTCATCACGACCAAGCGCGTGCACCTCAGGTCGATCGCGTACGAGCTGCTGTGGTTCCTGCGCGGCGACTCGAACGTGCGCTGGCTCCAGGAGCGCGGCGTGAGCATCTGGGACGAGTGGGCGGACGCCGACGGCGAGCTCGGCCCGGTCTACGGCGTCCAGTGGCGCTCCTGGCCGACGCCGGACGGGCGGCACGTGGACCAGGTCGCGCAGGTGATCGAGCAGATCACGGCGAACCCCGACTCTCGCCGCCACATCGTCTCGGCGTGGAACGTCGCGGAGATCGAGAACATGGCCCTGCCGCCCTGCCACGCGTTCTTCCAGTTCTACGTGGCCGACGGGAGGCTGTCGTGCCAGCTCTACCAGCGCTCGGCCGACCTGTTCCTCGGCGTGCCGTTCAACATCGCGTCGTACGCGCTGCTCGTCCACATGGTGGCCGCGCAGACCGGGCTCGAGGTCGGCGACTTCGTGTGGACCGGCGGCGACGTGCACATCTACGACAACCACCTCGAGCAGGTGCGTGAGCAGCTCACGCGCGAGCCGTACCCGTACCCGACCCTGCGCCTCGCGCCGCGCGACTCGATCGACGCGTACGAGTACGAGGACATCGAGGTCGTCGGGTACCAGCACCACCCGACGATCAAGGCCCCGATCGCGGTCTGACGGCGGTGGGGGAGGAGACGCCCGGCGGACCGACGCTCGGGCTGGTCTGGGCGCAGGCGCGCGACGCCGCCGGGAGGCCCGTCATCGGCGCGGGCGGCACCATGCCCTGGCACCTGCCCGAGGACCTCGCGCACTTCAAGCGCGTCACGTCGGGCCACCCCGTCGTCATGGGCCGCCGCACGTGGGACTCGCTCCCGCCCCGGTTCCGGCCCCTGCCCGGGCGCGTGAACGTCGTCGTGACGCGGCAGCCGGGGTGGTCGCCCGGGGAGCCCTCGCTGCGCGTCGGTACGTCCGGCGGTGCGGTGCCCGACGGCGGTCGCCCGGTCGAGCGGGTCGGCGCGCCCGTGCGCGTGGCCGGGTCGGTCGCGGAGGCGCTCGCGGTCGCACGCGAGGCGGCGCGCGACACCGGGTCGGGCGAGGTCTGGGTCATGGGCGGCGCGCAGCTCTACGCCGCGACGGTCGCGCTCGCGGACCGGTGCGTCGTCACCGAGATCGACGCCGTCGTCGAGGGCGACACCTACGCTCCCGACGTCCCCGGCGGGTGGACGGTGCACGCGGGCGAGTGGGCGACGTCGTCCACGGGCCTGCGCTACCGCTTCACGACCTGCACGCGCGTCTGACCGCGGTCCCGTGGTCGTCAGCCCTCCGTGCCGCACGGACGGGGCACGGGTGCGTCAGAGCAGGCCGGTCGGCTCGATCGGGTCGAGCCGGGGCGGCGGCACGGGGTGCGGCTCCTCGATCGTCTCGACGGCTGCCTCCTGCGGGGCGGTGAGCCGCGCGACGGCCTCCTCGAGGTTGGTCGTGATCGCGGCGACCAGACCGTCGGCGTCGCGCGCCTCGAGGCGGTCGACGAGGATCTCGTGGGACTCGGGGGAGTCGGCGCGCACGGCGTACTCGTCGCTGACGGTGAAGCTCGCGACCCGGACCTCGACGATGAGCGTCGTCATCCAGCGCAGCAACCACGGGTTGCCGCCTGCGGCCACCAACGTCCAGTGCAGGGTGAGGTCGGCGTCCCCGATCCGGCGGGGGTCCTGCGACGCGCCGGCCGCCACGAGGGCGTCGTACGCGGCGCGGACCGAGGCGACCTCCGGGTCGGTCGCCCGGGCGACGGCGAGGCGGGCGGCCGTGGTCTCGACGCTCGTGCGCGCGGCGTACAACGCCGGGATGCGGTCGCGCCCGATCGTCACGACGCGCAGGCCTCGTCCCGGGGTCGCGACGAGGAGCCCCTCTTGCACGAGCCGCTGTGCGGCCTCGCGGAACGGGCCGCGGCTGACGCCGAGCTGCCCGGCGATCTCGACCTCGCGGATGGGCGTCCCCACACGCAGCGCGCCGGAGTAGATCGCGTCGCGCAGCTCGCGCGTGATGAGGTCGACCGTGGACGGTCGCGTCACCGGCGAGAGGAACGGTGCGGCGCTGTGCGGCGCGCGTGAGGTCGGGCTCATCGAGTCCCCTTCCGCGTCGTGGTGGTCGTGGCGGGCTGGTGCCGGCCTTCGTGCCAGGCCGTCGAGGTCACGATCCGGTATCACATCATCCCCTGTCGCGGACGACCGCACCGCACGTCGCGCCGCGGGGGAGCGACCCACGACCGGACAGGCCCGGCGGAGCGACGAGCCGCGGCACCTCCCGTCGTCGCAGGTCACCCAGCGTCCCCGGCCGTCGCAGGCCGCCCGGCTCCGGGCCCTGCACAACCGTTGGCCCTCGTCGCGCCTCGTCGATTGTCGACAATCGGACCATAGGACAGTCAGATTGTCGAACGGTGGACAAAGCGTTAGCGTGGCCGACCGTCCGCTCAGCCCCACGACCGTCCGCGACCGCTCGCGTCGACGGGCACGAAGGGAACCATGACTTCCACGCGAACCACCCCGTACCGACGCCGCGTGCTGCTCGCGTCGGGCACCGCCGTCCTGCTCGCTGCCACGGCGGCCTGCTCGAGCGTCGACGGCGGGTCCGGCGGGTCGACGGACGAAGGCCTCCTGTCCGGCCTCCAGGACGCCGGGAGCATCACCGTCGGCTTCGCCGGCGAGGATCCCTACAGCTACCAGGACGAGTCCGGCGAGCTCACCGGCGCCGCCGTCGCGCTCAACGAGGCGGTGTACGCCGAGCTCGGCATCGACACGGTCGAGGGCACGCTCACCGAGTGGAACGCCCTCATCCCCGGGCTCAACGCCGACCGCTTCGACTCCATCAGCGCGGGCATGTCGATCCTGCCCGAGCGGTGCGAGCAGGCCGCCTTCGGCGAGCCCGAGATCATGTACACCACGGCGTTCCTCGTCCCCGAGGGCAACCCGAAGAACCTCTCCGACTGGCAGTCGGCCGTCGACGCCGGCGTGAACCTCGCGGTCATGTCGGGCGCGATCGAGGCCGGGTACGCCGAGAAGACCGACGTGCGCACCACCCAGGTCGGGAGCCCGCAGGACGGGCTCGACGCCGTCGTGTCAGGGCGTGCCGACGCGTTCGCGCTCACCGGCATCTCGCTGCGCGCGCTCGCCGAGAGCGCCGACGCCCCGGTCGAGGCCACCGACTCCTTCGTCGCGGTGATCGACGGCGTCCCGCAGATCGGCGCGGGCGCGACCGTCTTCCGCCAGGGCGACACCGACCTGCTCGACGCGTACAACGAGCAGCTCGCCGAGATCGTCTCGGACCCCCAGAGGTACGAGGACGTCCTCGGGCCGTTCGGGTTCACCGAGGCCGAGCGTCCCGTCGAGAGCCTGACCGCCGAGATGCTCTGCGAGGGCGACCTCGAGAAGATCGCGGACGAGCTCGGCCCGGAGCTCGGCCTGGACTCCTGACCCGATGTCGGACGACATCCAGACGCTCGTCGCGCGACTCCCGCAGCTCGGCGACGCCGTCCTGGTCACCCTGCAGCTCACGGTCGGCGGCGCTCTGCTCGCGATGGTCGTCGCGCTGCTCCTCGGGTTCGGCTCGCGCACCCGCTCCCTGTGGGTGCGCGGGCCGTCCCGGGTCGTCGTGGAGTTCTTCCGCGGGACGTCGCTCGTGGTCCAGTTCTTCTGGCTCTTCTTCGTGCTGCCCGCGTTCGGCGTCAAGCTCGAGTCGATGGCGGTCGGCATCCTCGCCCTCGGCCTCAACTACGGCGCCTACGGCGCCGAGGTCGTGCGCGGGTCGATCAACGCCGTGCCCCGCGGGCAGTGGGAGGCGTGCACCGCGCTCAACCTCGGTCCGGTGCACCGGATCCGTCGGGTGATCTTCCCGCAGGCGTGGGCGCTCATGATCCCGCTCCTCGCGAACCTGCTCATCCAGCTGCTCAAGGGCTCGGCGCTCGCGACGTACGTCTACCTCCACGACGTCTTCTTCTGGACGGACCAGCTCCGCACCGCGACGCGGGACACGTTCTTCAGCTTCACGGTGGGGCTGCTCGTGTACTTCGTCATCGCCTACCTCCTCACCTGGTGCATGAACGCGCTCGAGGCGCGGGCCAAGCGGCGGCTCGGCGCCGGCCCGACCCGCCCGACGTTCCGGGAGGTGTTCCGCGTGCGGCCCGCCGACCCGACGCCGTCGGGAGGAGCGCAGCCGCTCCGGACGGCCGCCGGGGCGTCCGCCGTGACGCCGGGAACGACCTCCGGGCAGCCCGTGACCGTCGGGACGCCGCGAGGGGAGGACGCATGAGCGAGATCTGGAGCTGGGAGCGTGCCGCCGAGGTGCTCCCCGACCTGCTCGCCGGCCTCCGGGTCACGGTGGTCGCGACGATCGTCGGCATGGTCATCGCCTCCGTGCTCGGCCTGCTCATCGCGCTCGCGGGGCGCGCCGCGAGCCGCTGGATCACCGCACCCCTGCGCCTGGTCGTGGACTTCGTCCGCATGACGCCCCTGCTCGTGCAGCTCGTGTTCGTCTACCTCATGCTCCCCGCGGTGCCGGGCCTCGTGGTGGGGTGCGTCGTGCTCGGCGTGCACTACGCCACGTACATGTCCGAGGTCTACCGCGCAGGGATCGACGCCGTGCCGCGCGGCCAGTGGGAGGCCGCCACGGCCCTCAACCTGCCGCGTGGGCGCACGTGGCGCGCGGTGATCCTGCCGCAGGCGATCAAGAACACCCTGCCGGGGCTCGGGAACTACGCGATCTCGATGTTCAAGGAGACGCCGTTCCTCTTCGCGATCTCCGTGGTCGAGATGTTCACCGCCGCACAGACGTTCGGCGCCAACACCTTCTCGTACGTCGAGCCGCTCACGTTGGTCGGGATCCTCTTCCTGATCGTGAGCTACCCGACCTCGCTGCTCGTCCGACGCATGGAGACCCGCCTTGCCTGACCCGACCACCTACCCCGGGGACACGACCATGACCACAGAGACGACCGATCGGGGCGTGGCGCCCGCGATCGAGTTCCGCGACGTCGTCAAGAGGTTCGGCGACAACGTCGTCCTCGACGGGCTCGACTTCAGCGTCCCGCAGGGCGAGCGCGTGACGCTCATCGGACCGTCCGGCTCGGGCAAGACCACGATCCTGCGCCTGCTCATGACGCTCGAGGAGGCCGACGGCGGGCTCATCCTCGTCGACGGCGACCCCTACACGCACGAGTACCGGGGTCAGCGGCGGGTCGCGGTCCCCGAGAAGCGGCGCCGTGTGGTGCGCAACCGGGTGGGCATGGTGTTCCAGCAGTTCAACCTGTTCCCCAACATGACGGTGCTCGAGAACATCGTCGAGGCACCGGTGCACGTCCTCGGCCGGTCCCGGGACGAGGCGGTGGCGCGCGCCGAGCAGCTGCTCGAGCAGGTCGGCCTGTCCGACAAGCGCGACTTCCGCACGAACCAGCTCTCGGGCGGCCAGCAGCAGCGCGTGGCCATCGCGCGCGCCCTCGCGATGGACCCGGAGATCCTGCTGCTCGACGAGGTCACCTCGGCGCTCGACCCCGAGATCGTCGCCGACGTGCTCGGGGTGCTGCGCGACGTCGCCGCGACCACGGACATCACGATGCTCCTCGTCACGCACGAGATGCAGTTCGCGCGCGAGGTCTCCGACCGCGTGCTGATGTTCGACCACGGGCACATCGTCGAGGAGGCCGACCCCGAGACGATGTTCACGGCACCCCGCCACGAGCGCACCCAGGAGTTCCTCCGGGCCGTGCTCGGGTGACGTGCCCGTCCGACGCGCCCGGTCGGGCGAGTCAGCCGTCCCCGACAAGCGTGAGCGCGTCCACGACGAGGTCCCAGAAGCGGGCATGGTCGAGCGTGACCGCGACCTGGGTGCGGCACTCGTCGGGGCCCGGCTCGTCGCCGCGCAGGTCAGCGACCGTCATGCCGGTGGTCAGCGTGCCGTGAAGCTCGACGTCCAGCGGGGCGCGGCGCGTCGTCATGACCGCCGGGTCGATCACGTACGCGACGGCGCACGGATCGTGGACGGGCGGGTAGAGGAAGCCCTGCGCCGAGCGGTACGTCGCCCCGTAGAAGTCGAGCAGCTCGCCGACGAACCGGGAGGCCGCGGTGCCGAGCGCGGCAAGCCGCTCGCGCGCGTCGGGCGTCGCGACGGCCTGGTGCGTGAGATCCAGGCCGACCATCGTCACCGGCCACGCCTCGTTCAGCACGACGTGCGCGGCCTCCGGGTCGGCGAGCACGTTGAACTCCGCGACCGGCGTGCGATTGCCCACGTGGTAGCCGCCGCCCATCATCACGACCTCCCGCACGCGCGGCACGATGCGCGGCTCCTTGCGCGCCGCCATCGCGACGTTCGTCAGCGGACCCGTCGGCACGAGCGTGATCTCGCCGGGCTCCGCGCCCATGACCGTGTCCACGACGAGGTCCACCGCGTGGCGGCGGTCGACGGCGCGGCGCGGGGCGGGCAGGGCGGGCCCGTCCATCCCTGAGTCGCCGTGGATGTCCGGCGCGACGATCCGCGGTCGGACGAGCGGGCGGTCGCACCCGGCGGCGACCGGGACGTCGATCCCCGCGAGCTCGGCGACGGCGAGCGCGTTGCGGGTGACCTTCTCCAGCGTCTGGTTCCCTGCGACGGTCGTCACGGCGACGAGGTCGACCGTCGGACTGCCGTGCGCGAGCAGCATCGCGATCGCATCGTCGTGACCGGGGTCGCAGTCGAGGAGCATGCGGCGTGGCGCGTCGGAACGTCCGGTGGGCATGCGCCCATCCTCGCGCGCCGACCACGGGCCGGCCACGCTCCGGCCGACGGTCACCGTCCGTGCGGCGCGCTTCGCCTCCGGCGGCCGCCGACGGCTAGGCTGTCCCCCGGCCCGTTCCCCGGGGCCGCGCGCCTGTAGCTCAGGGGATAGAGCACCGCTCTCCTAAAGCGGGTGTCGCCAGTTCGAATCTGGCCAGGCGCACCGAGAGTCCGGCACGGGCCGCCCCGGCCGACCGCCACCTCGCACGACCAGACCGGGAGCAAGGTCCGATGAGCCCGTGGGCACTGCTGCGCGACGCGGCGCGGCGGTCGTACGCGCTGCGCGGCGTGACCGTCCGCGTGCTCGTCCTTGCCGTCGCGCTCTCCGTGGTGACCGTGCCGGTCGTGTCGTGGCTCGCCCGGGTGAGCGCGGCGGCGGCGGGCGTCCAGGCCCTGACCCACCAGAACGTGGTCCACGTCCTGACGACCCCGGGGTCGGTGGTCCTGCTCGTGGTGCTCGCCGTGGTCGTGGGCGTCGTCGTCCTCGTGCAGCACGGGGCGTTCGTCGCCGTCGCGTGGAGGGCCGACCAGGGCGGCCCGGTGACGCTGCGTGGCGTCCTGCACGACCTGGGCCGCGCCGCCCGCGGTCTGCGCAGCCCGCAGCTCGCCCTGTTCCTGGTCTACGCGGTCGTCCTGGTCCCGATCGGCGGTCTCGGGACGGCGGCGCTCCTGGTCCGGGGTGTCGCGATCCCGGACTTCGTCATCGCCGAGCTCCTGAAGTTCCGGGGCGGGCTCCTGGTCTACGTCGTCTTCCTGGCCGCCGTGCTGTGGACCAACCTGCGACTGGTCCTCACGACGACGTTCCTGGTGGAAGACCGCGGCACCGTCGCGGCCGCGATGCGGGCGAGCTGGCGCGCCACACGCGGGGCCACGCTGCGCATGCTCGTCCTGCTGGTGCCCGTCGGGCTCGCCGCCCTCGTCGTCGCGGGCGCGGCGGCCGCGCTGGTGCTGGTCCCGACCCGGGTCGTCGACGCGCACGCGCCCGGCGCGGCGGCGGTCGTGGCGGGCGTCGGGCTCGCCGCCGTGCAGGTGCTGGCGGTCGTCCTCGCGGGCGCGGTCGCGGCGACCGTGGCCCACGTGCTCGTCGCCGTGGCGCGGGAGCGACGGCCTGGGCGTACGAGGCTCGACGGTGCGGCGACGCCGACCCTCGTACCGTCGTCCGTCGGCGCGGGGGAGGTCACGCCCGGCCCGGTACGCGCCGTCCTCATCGCGGGGGCGGTCCTCGGTGCCCTGGCGCTCGTCGCCACGAACACGCTCGCGGTCTCTTCGGTCACGGAGCACCTCCCCGGCGTCGTCGCCCACCGCGGGCACCCTGCCGCCGCGGTCGAGAACTCGATCCCGTCGCTCGAGGCAGCGGCCGCGCTGGGCGTGGACTACGTCGAGCTGGACGTGCTCCAGGCCGCCGACGGGGGCCTCGTGGTCTTCCACGACACGACGCTGCGCCGCCTCGCCGGGTCGGGACGCGCGGTCGCGGACCTCACGCTCGACGAGCTCACCGCGACGACGATCCGGCAGGGCGGGCGCGAGGCGACGATCCCGTCCCTGCGGGACTTCGTGCGACGCGCGAAGGAGCTGGACCAGCCGCTCCTCGTCGAGCTGAAGCTCCATGGTCGGGAGACGGCGTCGTACGTGCCCGACGTCGTCGCGCTGCTGCGCGAGGAGGGCGTCGCCGACGAGTACCTCGTCCAGGCGATCTACCCGGAGCTCGCCGACGCGGTGAGCGCCGCCGCCCCGGAGGTCGAGGTGGGGTACGTCGTCCCGCTCGTGCGGGGCGTGCGCGAGGTCCCGGACGTCGACTTCCTCGCCGTGGAGCAGTCCTCGCTCGGCCCACGGACGCGCGCCGTGGCGCGCGCGGCGGGGGTCGACCTGCTCGTGTGGACCGTGAACGACGCCGCGGGCCTGCGGGCCGTCCTGCGTGCGGGCGACGTGGACGCGGTCATCACCGGCGAGCCGGAGACCGCCGTCCGGGTGCGCGGCGAGGTCGAGGCGGAGACGGGTGTCGCGCCGCGGCTGGAGCACCGGGTCCGGGAGACGTTCCGCTGGTGACGTGACCGCCCGACAACGGCGCTACGCCGAGCCGTCGGTCGACGCTCCGGTCGACGGGGCCGGCGTGGGCGCCGTGACGGCGCCCCCGTCGGTCCCCGTCCCGGCGCCGTCCCCGGCCTCGGCGTCCTCGCCGGTCCCCCCGCCCGTGCCGGGGTCGGGCGTGGTCGAGGGATCGGGGTCCGGGGTCGTCGGCTCGGGGGACGGCTCCGGCGTGGGGCTCTCGGTCGGGCCCGGCGTCGGGGTCGTGGAGGGCTCCTCGGTCGGCGTCGTCGACGGCGCCGGGTCCGGCTCCTGGGTCGGCACGGTCGACGGGTCGACGGCCGGGTTCGACGGCGCGGGCGTCGCGGGGTCGTCCGTGCCGGTCGAGCGCTCGCGGCTGATCGTCGTCCCCGACCCCTCCACACCCCGCACGGCGTCCGAGATCGGCTTGCCGATCACGAGCTCGACCACGAGGACGACACCCATCACCACGACGAACAGGGCCAGCGCCGAGACGGTCAGCACCCGCCCGCGGCCGTAGCGGTCGACGAGCCGCAGCCAGGCGTTCTGCGCCGGCTCCGGGCCCGTGCCCGGCTCGGGCGGAGCACCGACGTCGCCCCCGTCCACGGTCTTCTGCGTCGCGTCGTCGTCCTGCTCGGCAGACGTCGCCGCACCTGCGTCGGACGCCGCGTCCGCCACGACGACCGTCCCGCGCGGCACGCTGGCGACGGCGGTCGTGACGGTGGTGGTCGTCGCGCGGTCGCGCGCGGTGCTGGCGCCGGTGGTCACCTGTACGACCTTGCCGACGACGGGGACGAGCTGCTCGCGCGTCTTCTGGATCGAGCGCGTGTAGACGTAGTTCGCGACGACGGTGAGGGCGCTCGCGATGCCGGCGCCGATGATCGTGCCGGCGGTCCCGAAGTACGACAGCAGCACCGTGGTGCTCACGGCGGCGAGAGAGCTCGCGATCACCTGCGTGAGGGAGAGCCGGGCGGGGGCCTCGCGCTCCTTCGCGGGCGCGGTCTCCACGGTGGCACGACCTGCCTCGCGGCCGGCCTCGTGGGGTGCGGGGCGGGGTGCGGGGGAGTCGTCGCTGTCGGGGCGGGGTGCGGGGGGTGTCGTCACGTGGTGCGGGTTTCCGGTCGTCGGCGGGAAGGACCACCCGCCGCCACCGGCCGTGCACGACGACCGCGCGCCAGGGACCGGCGTCGGGCCACGGGCGTCCTCCCACGGTAGGCCGCTCGTGTGGACCTCGCTCAGGGGCGCCGTGCCGGGGGCTCAGAGGAACGGGAGAGATCCTGTGACGCCGCCGGTCGGAGCGCTGCGGCGGGCGCGCCGGTGTCGGTCGTCGCGCGCACGACCCGGCGACCGGGAAGGCGGCTCGATGACGGCGACGTATCCTGCCGAGGGCCGCACGGACCGCCGTCGTGCGCCGTGGAAGCCGAGCCGTGCGCCGCGCGGTGTGGTGTGCACCACACCGTGGAGGTGGTCGGCCGCACTCTCGAATTCGCGGAATCATGCGCATGTTGTGGACGCTCGTCCAGGTTGTTCTCAGACGCCGCCGGGTGACGCGGGTGATTTACCCGTCCAGGACCGCGGACCGTGTTGACGCCCAGCATCTCGCCGTGCAAGATAGTCCTCGACAGCGCGCATCGCCTGCCCCCTGCGCGGTGCGCGCTGTTTCACACTTCTCCGGGAGAACACCCGGAATAGCTCGGAACGACGGCCTCGGTACACGAATTCTCGTGACCCGGGGCCGTTCGTCGTCCCGCTTTCGACGCGTCCCACGCTCGACCCTCCGGAGGGCGGCGACGGCCCGGCGCCGCCTGGCGGACCGGGTCGCCGACCCTCCGGCGCGCCGCGCCGGGCCTCGCGAGGCGGACGGTTAGCGTCGGAGGGTGAATGCCGCAGCCCGCACCAGCTCAGCCGCCCGGAGCGTGGCCGATCCTGCTCGGCTGCCCGCGACCGCTCCCGACGGGACCGACCAGGCCGACGCACCGGACGACGACGTGACGCCGCCCCGCCCCGTGCTCGTCCCCGAGCCCACCACGGCCGACCTCGTCGACGAGGCCGTGACGCGGTGGCGCGCCGGCCTCGTCGAGCTCGCCGGGGGGTCGTCGCTCGCCGACGTCTCGCTCCTCGGCGACGCCGTCGTCGACCTGACGGCGGCCCACCCCTCGGGCGTCGCCCAGCTCTTCGCCGGGCGACCGACCCGGCTCTCGAACCTGTTCCGCGAAGGTGGGTCGCTGCCCGCCGCGCGGCGCCGCGCGCGCGCCGTCGTGGTCCGCGCCGCCGAGCACGCCCAGCGCTACGGCGTCGCGCCCACGTACCTGGCGATCGGGGTCGCGACCTGGACCCAGAGCCTCGCGGCACCGCTCGCGGAGGACGACGTCGCGGTGCTCGCGCGGGTCGCGGGTCGCACCCCCGCGACGATCGTCCCGAGCGAGGGCGACGACGGGGCCGCCCCGGGCGCCGCCGGACCCGGCGGCGCCACCGACGGGGACGCCCAGCCACCCGCGGCCCCTGGCGCGCAGGGCGAGCCCGCCGGGCACGACGACGCACGCGTCCCTGACGCCGATCACCTCCCCCGGGGCGCGGTCGAGGAGGGCGAGCAGGAGCCGACGTCCCGCACCGTGCGCGCACCCGTGCTCCTGCGCCCCCTGACCGTGACCCCGCGCGGGGACGGCGAGACCGACTACGAGCTGACCCTCGAGCCGACGGCCGAGATCAACCCGCTCCTCGCGCGCACGCTGCGCGCGCACGGCGCGCTCCTCGACCCGGTGACGCTCGCGCGCTCCACGTTCACCGGCGCGGGCTTCGACCCCGGCGACGCGACCCGTCGTATCGCCGCGCTGGGCCGGGCCGTCCTCGACGACTTCGACCTGACCCACCGTGTGCTCGTCGGGACGTTCGTCCACCCGGGGCAGGTCCTCGTCGACGACCTCGACGAGCTGGCGCCCGCGCTCGAGCGGCACGAGGTCGTCGCCGCGCTCGCCGGGGACGAGAAGTCCGCCACGGCGCTGCGCGCCGAGCTGCCCGCACCGCGCGTCGGCGACGCGGACCCCGTGCACGAGCGTGGCGCGGGCGACCTCGACCCGTCCCAGCGCCACGTCGTCGACGTGCTCGCGAGCGGGTCGCACCTCTTCGTCGACGCGCCGGCCGGGTCCGACGTCGCGGGCACGCTCGCGGCCGTCGTCGCCGAGGCGGCGGCGTCGGGGCGCCACGTGCTGTACGTCCCGGGCCACCGCCGGGCCGCGGACGCGCTCCTCGCACGGCTCGACGAGCTGGGCCTGGGCGGCCTCGTGCTCGACGTCGTCCCGGAGCCGACGTGGCGCGAGACGGCGTCCCACCGCCTCCTGTCCGCGATGGCGACCGAGCCCGAGCCGGGCGAGGACGAGGACCTCGCGCGCACGCGCGACGCCCTGCTCGGGGCGCGCGCCCGGCTCGCCGGGTACATCGAGGCGCTGCACCTCGTGCGGGACCCCTGGGGCGTGTCCGCCTACGACGCGCTCCAGGCGCTCGCCCGGCTCACCGCCGAGCGCCCGGCCCCCGACACCCGGGTGCGGCTGACGACCGAGGTCGTGCTCGGCGTCGGGCCGCAGCGGGAACGCGCCGCCGCGGAGCTGCGCGAGGCCGCCCTGCTCGGCGCGTTCACCGCACGGGCGACCTCG
>NZ_BJNZ01000017.1 GCF_006539945.1 Cellulosimicrobium cellulans
AAGGGGCGTCAGAGCGGCGCTCCTCAAACCCACGGCCGAGGGACCAGGGTGACGGCGCCGCAGCCCCGAGCACCGAGACCACCCCCGCCGCGGACCGAACCACGGCTCTACCTCGCGGGACCACGGCTCTACCTCGCGCGACCACGGCTCTACCTCCCGCGACCACGGCTCTACCTCGTGGGGGCTGGGGCTCTGGCTTCGGCTCGGTCTCGGTCACACCCGCGTACGGGGAGGGGCCGGCGGCGCGGTGGGCACGGCGTCGGTCCCCACTAGAATGGCGACCATGTCCACCATCTCCCGTGACGAGGTCGCGCGCGTCGCCGCGCTGGCCCGCATCGATCTGCGACCCGAGGAGCTGGACCGGCTCTCTGGTGAGCTCGACGTGATCGTCGACGCCATCGCCAAGGTCAGCGAGGTCGCGACGCCCGACGTCCCTGCGACGAGCCACCCGCTCCCGATGACCAACGTCTTCCGGGACGACATTCCCGAGCCGCCGCTTCCGGTCGAGGACGTCCTCGCCGCGGCGCCGTCGGCCGAGGACGGGCGCTTCGCCGTCCCGCAGATCCTCGGGGAGGAGTGAGATGAGCGAGGACCTGACCCGACTGTCCGCCGCCGAGCTGGCGGAAGGGCTGACCGCACGGGACTTCTCGAGCGTCGACGCGACCCAGGCGCACCTGGACCGGATCGCCGCCGTCGACGGCGCCGTGAACGCGTTCCTGCACGTGAACGCCGAGGAGGCGCTGGCGACGGCGCGCTCGGTCGACGAGCGACGTGTCGCCGGCGAGGAGCTGCACCCGCTGGCCGGTGTCCCGATCGCCGTCAAGGACGTCGTCGTGACCCAGGGCATGCCGACGACCGCCGGTTCCAAGATCCTTGAGGGCTGGATCCCGCCCTACGACGCCACGCTCGTCGAGAAGATCCGCAGCGCGGGTCTGCCGATCCTTGGCAAGACGAACATGGACGAGTTCGCCATGGGCTCGTCGACCGAGCACTCGGCCTTCGGGAACACGCGCAACCCGTGGGACCTCGACCGCATCCCGGGAGGGTCGGGTGGTGGTTCGGCCGCCGCGGTGGCCGCGTTCGAGGCGCCGCTCGCGATCGGTACGGACACGGGCGGCTCGATCCGCCAGCCCGGTGCCGTCACCGGCACCGTCGGCGTGAAGCCCACCTACGGCGGGGTCTCGCGCTACGGCCTCATCGCGATGGCGTCGTCGCTCGACCAGGCCGGTCCCGTCACCCGCACCGTGCTCGACTCCGCGCTGCTGCACGAGCTCATCGGGGGCTACGACCCGCGCGATTCGACGTCCATCCCCGGGCGCGCGCCGGCGCTCGTCGACGCGGCGGTCCAGGGCGCCACGGGCGACCTGTCGGGCGTGCGTGTCGGCGTCGTCAAGGAGCTCAACGGCGAGGGCTACCAGGAGGGCGTCAGCGCGCGGTTCGCGCAGTCGCTCGACCTGCTGCGCGGTCTGGGTGCGGAGATCGTCGAGGTCTCCTGCCCGCACTTCGAGTACGCGCTCGGCGCGTACTACCTCATCATGCCGTCGGAGGCGTCGAGCAACCTCGCGAAGTTCGACGGCATGCGCTTCGGCCTGCGCGTCGAGCCGGAGGAGGGTCCGGTGACCGCGGAGCGCGTCATGGCCGCCACGCGCGGGGCGGGCTTCGGCGACGAGGTGAAGCGTCGCATCATCCTCGGCACCTACGCGCTGTCGGCGGGTTACTACGACGCCTACTACGGGAGCGCGCAGAAGGTCCGCACGCTCATCCAGCGCGACTTCGCCGCGGCGTTCGAGCACGCGGACGTCCTGGTCTCCCCGACGGCGCCGACCACGGCGTTCCGGTTCGGCGAGAAGCTCGACGACCCGCTGGCGATGTACCTCAACGACGTCGCGACGATCCCCGCGAACCTCGCGGGCGTCCCCGGCATGTCGGTCCCGGCCGGCCTGTCGGACGACGGGCTGCCCGTCGGGTTCCAGATCCTCGCGCCGGCCAAGGCCGACGACCGCATGTACCGGGTGGGCGCCGCGCTCGAGTCCGCGCTGCTCAGCGCGTGGGGCGGCCCGCTGCTCGACCGCGCGCCGGCGCTGCCCACGGCCACCATCGAGAAGGAAGGCCAGGTCGGATGACCGCCACGACCGTCGACCTCGTCGACTACGCCGACGCCACGCGCCGCTACGACCCCGTCATCGGGATCGAGGTGCACGTCGAGCTCGGCACGCTGACCAAGATGTTCTGCCCGGCCGAGGTGAGCTTCGGCGCGGAGCCGAACACCCAGGTGACCCCGGTCTCGCTCGGGCTCCCGGGCGCGCTGCCGGTCGTCAACGGGAAGGCCGTCGAGTACGCGATCCGCATCGGCCTCGCGCTCAACTGCCAGATCGCCGAGACCTGCCGGTTCGCACGCAAGAACTACTTCTACCCCGACGTCCCGAAGAACTTCCAGACGTCGCAGTACGACGAGCCCATCGCGTACGACGGGTGGATCGACGTCGAGCTCGAGGACGGGACCGTGTTCCGCGTCGAGATCGAGCGCGCGCACATGGAGGAGGACGCCGGCAAGAACACCCACGTGGGTGGCGCGACCGGCCGCATCCACGGCGCGGAGTACTCGCTCGTCGACTACAACCGGGCCGGCATCCCGCTGGTGGAGATCGTCACGCGGCCCATCACGGGCGCGGGCGACCGCGCCCCCGAGGTCGCGCGCGCCTACGTCCAGACGCTGCGTGACATCTTCCGTGCGCTCGACGTGTCGGAGGCCCGCATGGAGCGCGGGAACGTCCGCGCCGACGTGAACCTCTCCCTGCGTCCGACGCCCGAGTCGCCGCTCGGCACCCGGACGGAGACGAAGAACGTCAACTCCTTCCGCTCCGTCGAGCGGGCCGTCCGGTACGAGGTCTCGCGCCAGGCCGCCGTGCTCGACGCGGGCGGCACCGTGATCCAGGAGACGCGGCACTGGCACGAGGACACCGGCATCACGACCTCGGGGCGCGTGAAGTCCGACGCCGAGGACTACCGGTACTTCCCGGAGCCGGACCTGGTGCCGATCGCGCCCCCGCGCGAGTGGATCGAGGAGATCCGTGCCGGGCTCCCGGAGCTCCCGGTCGCACGTCGCCGTCGCCTCCAGGGCGAGTGGGGCTACGCGGACGCGGAGATGCGCGACGTCGTCAACGCGGGCGCGATCGACCTCATCGAGGCGACCGTCGCGGCCGGGACGAGCCCGGCGGGCGCGCGCAAGTGGTGGATGGGCGAGCTCGCCCGTCGTGCCAAGCAGGACGAGGTCGCTCTCGAGGAGCTGCCCGTGACGCCTGCCCAGATCGCATCGCTCCAGGGGCTGGTCGACGCAGGCCGGATCAATGACAAGCTCGCGCGCCAGGTCCTCGACGGCGTGCTCGCCGGCGAGGGGGATCCGGAGTCCGTCGTGACCGCCCGCGGGCTCGAGGTCGTGTCCGACGACGGCGCGCTGCTCGCCGCGATCGACGAGGCGCTGGCCGCGCAGCCGGACGTCGTCGAGAAGGTCCGGGGCGGCAACCTCGGCCCGGTCGGCGCGATCATCGGTGCCGTCATGAAGGCGACGCGCGGCCAGGCGGACGCCGGTCGCGTGCGCGAGCTCATCCTCGAGCGGATCGGCTGACGCCATGACACGCGGACCGGTCCTGCTCGGGGAGATGGTGCGCCTGCGCCCGATCGAGGCGCGGGACGCCGACCGCATGTGGGAGTCGCTGCAGGACCCGGAGTCGAACCGGCTCACGGGGACGACGGCGACGTTCACGCGCGACCAGATCGACGAGTGGTCGGCGACGATCAGCGACCGCGAGGGTCGGTACGACTGGGCCATCACCGCGGGCGCCGTGCGCGACGGCCAGCTGGTGAGCGACGAGATGATCGGCGAGATCGTGCTCAACGACCTCGACGAGGACGCCCGCTCGGCCAACCTGCGACTCGCGCTGCTCCCGAACTACCGCGGCCGCGGCTACGGGCGTGAGGCGATCTTCGAGGTGCTGCGGTTCGCGTTCGAGGGCGTGACCGACGTCGAGGGGGTCCGGCACGAGGGACCGCACCTGCACCGTGTGAGCCTCGACGTGCTGAGCATCAACCCGCGGGCGCGGATGCTCTACGAGTCGCTGGGCTTCCGCGAGGAGGGCCGGCTGCGCGACGTCTACCGCGACGGCGACGGGTGGGCGGACGCGACCGTCATGAGCATCCTCGAGGACGAGTTCAGGGCGGGCCTCGGCGCACCCTGAACCTCGAGGGACGCGAACGCGCAGAGGACGATACCGAGGGGCCCGGCAGCACCGCTGCCGGGCCCCTCGTCGTTCCCGGGGGCGTGCGGTCCGCGGGGGCGCGCTGCGGTGCGGGCGGTCCCGCGGTGCGCGGTCTCGCGACGTGCGCTGGGGTATGCCCCGGGAGACCGTGGTTGACATGAGCGATGGCAACGACGTACATTCATAAGACGGAAACAAACTTCCGAGATGTGGAATCAGGAGGTCAGGCGGTGTCCGAGACCGCCGACCAGCCGGACGTCGAGAGGGACACGCAGCGATGACGCTGGACGAGTTCAACCGGTTGTCACCGGAGGAGGCGCGCGAGGCGCTGCTCGCGTGCGCGCACGCCGGGCGGTGGGCCGACGCGGTCGCCGCCGGACGCCCGTACGCGACCGTCGAGGACGCGGCCGACGCTGCCCTCGCCGCGGCCGACCCCTGGACGGACGCCGAGGTCGACGAGGCACTGTCGCGCCACCCCCGGATCGGGGAGCGTGCGCAGGGGGATGCGGTGGACGCGAGCATGTCGCGGTCCGAGCAGTCGGGCGTCGACACGTCCGACGGCGACGTCCAGCGCCGGCTGGCCGAGGGCAACCGCGCGTACGAGGAGCGGTTCGGGCACGTGTTCCTCATCCGGGCCGCCGGGCGCAGCGCCGAGGAGATCCTCGAGCAGCTCACCGAGCGGCTCGGCAACGACGCCGGCACCGAGCGGGCGAACGCTGCCCGCAACCTGCGCGAGATCGCCGCGCTGCGGCTGAAGGGAATGCTGAGGGCATGAGCACCCACGCCAGCCACATCACCACGCACGTACTCGACGCGGCCAGCGGTAGGCCCGCCGAGGGGATCACCGTCCGCCTGGAGGCGGCTCCGGAGATCGCGGACAGGACGACGGGGCAGGGCTGGTCCCTGGTGGCGTCCTCCCGCACGAACGACGACGGTCGCGTGCCCCAGCTGGGGCCCGAGTCCCTCGTCCCCGGTACGTACCGGCTCGTGTTCGACACGGGCGAGTACTTCGACCGGCGAGACACCGTGTCCTTCTACCCGGAGGTCGTCATCGTCTTCCGGGTGGCGAGCGCTGAGCAGCACTACCACGTCCCCGTCCTGCTCAGCCCGTTCGCCTACTCGACCTATCGAGGGAGCTGACATGAGCACGACCACCCCGACCGCCGAGCAGCCGGCGGCCACGCAGAGCAGCGGGGCCATCGTCCTGGGCGACAACCAGTGGGGCAAGGCGGAGGTGCGCCTCGTGCGCGTCGACCGCGCCACGCCTCGCCACGAGATCACGGACGTCAACGTCTCCTCGCAGCTGCGGGGCGGGCAGGAGGCCACGCACCTGGAGGGCGACAACTCCCGGTGCGTCGCCACCGACACCCAGAAGAACACGATCTACGCCTTCGCCCGCGACGGCGTCGGCGCGATCGAGGACTTCGCGATCCGCCTCGGTCAGCACTTCGTCGAGGACTTCGAGTGGATCGAGGGCGGCCGCTGGGAGATCGAGCAGTACACCTGGAACCGCATCGAGACCGCCGACGGCGAGCACGACCACGCGTTCGTCCGGAACAACCAGGAGACGCGCACGACGGTCGTCCAGCGCGACGGCGACGAGGTCTTCGTCGTCTCGGGACTCACGGACCTCGTCGTGCTCAAGTCCACCGGCTCGGAGTTCCACGGGTTCCCGCGCGACCGCTACACGACGCTCGTGGAGACCAACGACCGCATCCTCGCGACGTCGGTCACCTCGCGGTGGCGCTACACGACCACCGACGTCGACTTCGACGCCGTGTACGCGAAGGTCCGCGCGATCCAGCTCGAGGCGTTCGCGACGACCCACTCCCTCGCGCTCCAGCAGACGCTGTTCGCGATGGGCAAGGCGGTCCTCGAGGCGATCCCGGAGATCGCCGAGATCAAGTTCTCGATGCCGAACAAGCACCACTTCCTCGTGGACCTCGCGCCGTTCGGCCTCGACAACCCGAACGAGGTCTTCTACGCGGCCGACCGCCCGTACGGCCTCATCGAGGCGACGGTCCAGCGCGAGGGCGAGCCGGCCGAGCCGCGCGCCTGGGCGACCGTCACCGGGTTCTGCTGAGCCGACCGTGACGGACGGACGCGCCCTGCCCGACCGCGGAGGATCCGCGGTCCGGCAGGGCGCGCCCCCACCGTCGTACCCCGGCGCCGCCTCAGGGCGCGGCGGTGATGAGCTCGCGCGTGAGCTCGTTCGCGACGCGGTGCAGCACCGGCACGGCACGCTCCCCGAACTCGTACGTCACACGGGCCGCGGGGCCCGAGACGGACAGGGCCGTGGGGGTCGGGGCGTGAGGCACCGCGACGGCGAAGCAGCGCACGCCGAGCTCCTGCTCGCCGTCGTCGATCGCGTACCCGCGCTCGCGCGTCGCCGCGAGCTCCGTGAGGAGCGCGTCGACGTCGGTGATCGACTGGTCGGTCGCGGGCGGCATGCCGACCCGGCCCATGATCTCGCGCACCGTCTGGTCGGGGAGCTGGGCGAGCACGGCCTTGCCGACACCCGTGCAGTGCGTGTACACGCGCCGGCCGACCTCCGTGAACATCCGCATCGAGTGGCTCGACGAGGCCTGGGCGACGTAGACGGCCATGTCGCGGTCGATCATCGCGAGGTTCGCCGACTCGCCGAGGTCGTGCGCGAGCCGCTCGAGGTAGGGGCGCGCACCGGCGCCGAGCTGACGCCCGGCCGACTCGCCGAGGCGGATAAGCCGCGGGCCGAGCGTGTAGCGCCGCGACGGCGTCTGGCGCACGTAGCCCTGGGCGAGCAGCGTCCGCAGCAGGCGGTGGATCGTCGGCAGCGGCAGCCCGGCGTGCTGCGCGAGCTCGCTGAGCCCGGACTCGCCGCCGAAGTCGGCGAGCAGCTCGAGCAGCTCGATCGCCCGGTCCACGGACTGCACGCCCCCGGCGGGCTTCGCCGGCCGCGTGCCCGGCTGGGTCTCCGTCGGCTCCGTCGCTGCCGGGGTCTCGGCCATCACGATCTCCTGTCCACCTGGTGCCGCCCGACGGGTGCGCACCTCGCCTGAGCAGTGCGGGACCATCCCGCGCTCCCTTCCGCATCACGGAAGACACGCATCAGCATACGAGAAGAAGGAACGAACATGACGTCCGAGACGAAGGCTCCGGAGACGCAGGCCGCGACGGCGAAGGCCGCCGCGACCAGCCCGAGCTACTCCATCACGCTGCGGGTCGAGGCCCCGAGCGGGCACCGCACCGCGAGCGACCTCGTCGCCGCGGTGAGCGCGACCGGCGCCGCGATCACGGGTGTCGACGTCTCGGAGTCGGGCGCCGACCGCCTCGTCGTCGACGTCACCGCGGACACCGTCGACGCCGCGCACGTGGAGCACATCCGCGACGCGCTGAGCGCGCTCGACGGCATCACCGTGCGCCATGTGAGCGACGCGACGTTCCTCATGCACCTGGGCGGCAAGCTCGAGGTCAACCCCAAGGTGCCGCTGCGCCACCGCGCCGACCTCGCCCGCGCCTACACGCCGGGCGTGGCGCGCGTGTGCCTCGCCATCGCCGAGCGCCCCGAGGACGCACGCCGCCTGACGGTGAAGCGCAACACGGTCGCGGTCGTGACGGACGGCACCGCCGTCCTCGGCCTGGGCGACATCGGCCCGGCCGCCGCGCTCCCCGTCATGGAGGGCAAGGCTGCGCTGTTCAAGCAGTTCGCGGGCGTCGATGCCTGGCCCGTGTGCCTCGACACGACCGACACCGAGGAGATCATCCGCACGGTCAAGGCCATCGCCCCGGTGTACGGCGGGATCAACCTCGAGGACATCTCGGCGCCGCGCTGCTTCGAGATCGAGCGCCGGCTGCGCGAGGAGCTCGACATCCCCGTGTTCCACGACGACCAGCACGGCACGGCGATCGTCGTGCTCGCGGCGCTGACCAACGCGCTGCGCGTGGTCGGCAAGACGATCGAGGACGTGCGGATCGTCGTCTCGGGCGTCGGCGCCGCGGGCAACGCGATCATCTCGCTGCTCCAGGGCCAGGGCGCGCGCCGGATCGTCGCCTTCGACCGCCACGGCGCGATCCACCCGGGCGCGAACCTCACGGACGACCACCGCCGTCGCCTCGCCGAGACGACCAACGCCGAGGGCTTCACCGGCACGCTCCGCGAGGGCCTGGCCGGGGCCGACGTGTTCGTCGGCGTGTCCGGCCCCGACATCCTCACGGGTGACGACATCGCGACGATGGCCGACGACGCGATCGTCTTCGCGCTCGCGAACCCGACGCCCGAGGTCGACCCCATCGCCGCGGCGCAGCACGCGACCGTCGTCGCGACCGGCCGCAGCGACTACCCGAACCAGATCAACAACGTGCTTGCCTTCCCGGGGCTGTTCCGCGGCCTGCTGGACGTCGGCGCGAGCGAGATCACCGACGAGATGCTGCGCGCCGCGGCCGTCGCGATCGCGGACGCCGTCGCGCCCGAGGAGCTCAGCGCGAGCTACATCGTGCCGAGCGTGTTCGAGCCCGCGGTCTCCAAGGCCGTCGCCCGCGCCGTCGCCGAGGTCGCGGAGCGCGGCCGTGCGGAGCAGGCTCAGGGGAGCACCACGTCGGGCCACCACGTCGGGGTGGCGCCCCGGTCCTGACGCACCGTCGTCAGCCCGGCCGCCCGCAGAAAGGACACACCATGACCACCACCACGGCCGTCGCCGTCCACGGACCCGCCGTCGAGCGGTCCGACGAGATCCTCACCCCGGACGCGCTCGACTTCGTCGCGGCCCTCCAGCGCCGGTTCGGCGCTCGTCGCGACGAGCTGCTCGCCGCTCGCGCCGCACGGCGCGAGGAGGTCGCCCGCACCGGTCGCCTCGACTTCCTGCCCGAGACCGCCGACGTGCGCGCGGGGGACTGGACGGTCGCCGGCGCGCCCGCCGACCTCCAGGACCGCCGCGTCGAGATCACCGGCCCGCCGACGCCGAAGATGGCGATCAACGCGCTCAACTCGGGCGCGAAGGTGTGGCTCGCGGACCTCGAGGACGCGTCGACGCCGCACTGGGCCAACGTCGTCGGGGGCCAGGTCGCCCTGCACGACGCGACGCGCCGCACGCTCGCGTTCACGTCGCCCGAGGGCAAGCAGTACGCGCTGCGCCCCGAGACCGACGGCGACCCGCTCGCCGTCATGGTCGTGCGGCCCCGCGGGTGGCACTTCGACGAGGTGCACCTCACCGTGGACGGGACGCCCGCCGTCGGCGCGCTCGTCGACTTCGGCCTGCACTTCTTCCACAACGCCGCGGAGCTCCTCGCGCGCGGCTCCGGGCCGTACTACTACCTGCCGAAGATGGAGTCGCACCTCGAGGCACGCCTGTGGGACGAGGTCTTCACGCACGCGGAGCAGGCGCTGGGCATCCCGCACGGGACGATCCGTGCGACGGTCCTCATCGAGACGATCCCGGCCGCGTTCGAGATGGACGAGATCCTGTACGAGCTGCGCGACCACGCGTCCGGGCTCAACGCCGGCCGCTGGGACTACCTGTTCTCCGTGATCAAGTACTTCCGCGACTCCGGGCCGTCGTTCACGCTGCCCGACCGCGGGTCCATCACGATGACCGCGCCGTTCATGCGCGCGTACACCGAGCTGCTCGTGCAGACGTGCCACAAGCGCGGGGCGTTCGCGATGGGCGGCATGGCGGCCGTCATCCCGAACCGTCGCGAGCCCGAGGTCACCGCCCAGGCGTTCGAGAAGGTGCGCGCCGACAAGCAGCGCGAGGCCGGCGACGGCTTCGACGGCTCGTGGGTCGCGCACCCGGACCTCGTGCCGGTGTGCCGCGAGGTGTTCGACGACGTGCTCGGCGAGCGGCCCAACCAGCTCGACCGGCAGCGCCCCGAGGTCCACGTGACGGCGGACCAGCTCCTCGACGTGTCGTCCGCGCAGGGCGACGTCACCGAGGCCGGGCTGCGCAACAACCTCTACGTGTCCGTCGCGTACGTCGCGGCGTGGCTCGCGGGCAACGGCGCGGTCGCGATCCACAACCTCATGGAGGACGCCGCGACCGCGGAGATCTCGCGGTCGCAGGTGTGGCAGTGGGTGCGCTCGGGCGCGTCGTTCACCGCGGGCGACGGCGCCGGCACGACGATCACCGCCGACCTGGTCCGCACGCTCCTGCGGGAGGAGACCGTGCGGCTGCGCGACGACGTCGGGCACGAGGCGTACGACGCCGGTCCCTACGACCGGGCCGCCGCGCTGGTCGAGGACATCGCGCTCACCGAGCACTACGTCGACTTCCTCACGCTGCCCGCGTACGAGGACGTCGTCGCGCACGAGCAGGACGCGTCCTGATGCCGGCCGGTCGTGAGGCGGGCTCCGTCCGCGGCTTCAGCGAGGACGGCGTCGCGGCGTTGCACGCGACGCTCGACGGTCTGCTCGCGCCGTGGGACGCGGAGCTCGACGCGCGGTACCCGGGCGACGACGGCTCGCGCCAGCCCGTGCACACCGTCTACGTACCGGGGGACCGGTATACCGCGGGTCTCGTGCCCGAGTGGGCGGCCCGGGCGCGCGAGGCGGTCGACGCGTCGGGAGGTGTGGGCCGGCTCGTCGACCTGCTCGGGATCGGAGCGGGGTCCGGGGACGGACTCGCCGACGCCGTGGCCGAGCGTGTGCGCACCAAGCTCGCCGTCGAGGCGATCGAGGACCTGCGGATCGACTACGAGGACGGGTTCGGCGACCGTGGCGACGCGGCCGAGGACGCCGCGGTCGCGGCGGCCGCGCGCGAGCTCGCTCGTGCCGAGGCGCAGGGCACGGCGACGCCGTTCAGCGGGATCCGCATCAAGTGCCTCGAGGTCGCGACGCGCCGGCGCGGGGTGCGCACGCTCGCGCTGTTCGTCGCGGAGCTCGTCGCGGCCCGCGCTGCCCAGGGCCGGACGGGCCTGCCCGACGGCTTCGTCGTCACGCTCGCCAAGGTCACCGCGCCGCAGCAGGTCGAGGCGATGGCGGTCGCGTGCGAGCGCGTCGAGCAGGCGAACGGCCTGGAGACGGGCAGCCTGCGGTTCGAGGTGCAGGTCGAGACGCCGCAGGCGCTGCTCGCGGCGGACGGCACGGCGACCGTGGCGCGGCTCGTGCACGCGGCGCCCGGTCGGGTCACCGCGCTGCACTACGGCACGTACGACTACTCGGCGTCGCTCGGCATCGCGGCGGCGTACCAGTCGATGGAGCACCCCGCGGCCGACCACGCGAAGTCGGTCATGCAGCTCGCGGTCGCGGGCACGGGCGTGCGCCTGTCGGACGGCTCGACCAACGTGCTCCCCGTCGGCGACCCGCTGGCCGTCGACGCGGCGTGGCGCCTCCACGGGCGGCTCGTGCGCCGCTCGCTCGAGCGCGGCTACTACCAGGGCTGGGACCTGCACCCCGCGCAGCTCCCGAGCCGGTTCGCAGCGACGTACGCGTTCTACCGCGAGGGTGCGGCCTCGGCGCTCGCGCGCCTCGCCGCGTACGTCGGGTTCGTGCCCGACGCCGGCGGCGTGCTCGACGAGCCCGCCACGGCCAAGGCGATGGCCTGGTTCCTCGGGCGCGGCGTCGACTGCGGCGCGCTCACCGAGGCCGAGGTCCGCGCCGCGACCGGCCTCGACCGCGCCGGGCTCGACGCCGTCCGCGTCTCGGGGCACGCCCCGCAGCCCGTCGCAGGTTGAGCCCGCGCCCTCCCACCTTCCCTGCCAGGGCACCGACCGCCGTCGGCCCGGCCCACGACCTCCGAGGAGTGACCCCATGACCCAGACCACCCCCTACTACACCCCGCAGGGTGGCCTGCCCGGCCAGACCGAGCTGCTCACCGACCGCGCGATCGTCACCGAGGCCTACACGGTGATCCCGCGCGGCGTGCTGCGCGACATCGTCACGAGCAACCTGCCCGGCTGGGAGAAGACCCGGTTGTGGGTGCTCGCCCGGCCGATCGAGGGGTTCGCGACGACGTTCGCGCAGTACGTCATGGAGGTCTCGCCCGGTGGCGGGTCGGACCAGGGCGAGGACGAGGAGACGGTGCAGTCGGTCGTCTTCGTCACCGAGGGCACGCTCACCCTCACGCTCGCGGGCGTCGAGCACGTGCTCGAGCCGGGTGGGTACGCCTACCTCGCGGCGGGGGAGCGGTGGGCGCTGCACAACCGCTCGGACGCCAAGGCCGCGTTCCAGTGGATCCGCAAGGTGTACGAGCCGATCCCTGGCCACACCGCGACGTCGTTCGTCACGCGCGAGCAGGACGTCGAGCCGCGCGCGATGCCGGACACCGACGGCGTGTGGGTGACGACGCGGTTCGTCGACCCGGACGACCTCGCGCACGACATGCACGTCAACATCGTGACGTTCCAGCCGGGCGGGTCCATCCCGTTCGCCGAAACGCACATCATGGAGCACGGGCTCTACGTGCTCGAGGGCAAAGCCGTCTACCGCCTCAATGGCGACTGGGTCGAGGTGCAGGAGGGCGACTTCATGTGGCTCCGGGCGTTCTGCCCTCAGGCCTGCTACGCGGGCGGCCCCAAGCCGTTCCGCTACCTGCTCTACAAGGACGTCAACCGGCAGGTCAAGCTCGACCGCCGCCGCTGACGCGACACCCGGTTGTGGGCATGGAAAGGGCCCGGTTCCACACGTGGAACCGGGCCCTTTCCATGCCCACAACCGGACGGGGTGCCGCACCGGCTGTTGACGCTCCGCCGCGAGCGTGCCTACACTTCCATACAGCAGAATAAAAGTTCCGCAGAATGGAATCGCGACGCAGCGAGACGCGGACGGACCCAGGGAGACGACGATGAGCCCCGCACCGACGTACACCGTCAACTGCTCGATCCTGCTCACGGACCTGCCGCTGCTCGAGCGGCCGGCCGCCGCCGCGGCCGCGGGCTTCCGGGGCGTCGAGTTCTGGTGGCCGTTCGCGTCGCCCACGCCGGCGCAGGACGAGGTGGACGCGTTCGTCGGCGCGATCGAGGCGGCGGGCGTCCAGCTCACGGGCCTCAACTTCGACGCCGGGAACATGCCCGGCGGCGACCGCGGCCTCGTGTCGTGGCCCGCGCGCTCGGCCGACCTGCGCGCCAACCTCGACGTCGTCACCGCGATCGGGGAGCGCACCGGCTGCCGCGCGTTCAACGCGCTCTACGGCAACCGCCAGGAGGGCGAGACGCCGGAGGCGCAGGACGATCTGGGGGCCGAGAACCTCGCCCTCGCCGCCCGGGCCGTCGGGCGCATCGGCGGGACGGTGCTCGTCGAGCCCGTGAGCGGAGCGCCGGCGTACCCCCTGAAGACGGCCGCCGACGCCGTGCGCGTCATCGACCGGGTCGCAGCCGACCATGGCGAGACGAACCTCGGCCTCCTGTTCGACGTCTACCACCTGGCCGTCAACGGCGACGACGTCGACGCGGCCCTCTCGACCTATCGCGGTCGCGTCGCGCACGTGCAGGTCGCGGACGCGCCGGGGCGCGGCGAGCCCGGCACGGGCGACCTGCCGATCGAGCGCTGGACCAAGGACCTGCGTGCCGGCGGCTACGCCGGCTGGATCGGCCTCGAGTACAAGACCGCCGCCGCCGACCCGTTCGCGTGGCTCCCCGCCGCCGAGCGCTGACGCGACCCGCGGCCGTCCGCCGACACAGACCCCCGACCTGAACCACCCAGAGGAGCACACCATGGCCTCCATCGCCTTCATCGGACTCGGCATCATGGGCAGCCCCATGGCCGTCCACCTGCAGAACGCCGGGCACGACGTCGCGGGCTACAACCGCAGCCCCGAGAAGACCGCGCCGCTGGTCGAGGCCGGCGGCCGCGCGGCCGGGTCGGTCGCCGACGCCGTCTCCGGCGCCGACGTCGTCGCGATCATGGTCCCCGACTCGCCGGACGTCGAGGCCGTCCTCACCGGCGACGACGGCGTCCTCGCGAACGCGAAGCCCGGCGCGCTCGTCGTCGACTTCTCCTCGATCCGCCCGGACGTCACGGTCGCGCTCGCGCAGCAGGCGAAGGACGCGGGGCTGCGGATCGTCGACGCCCCCGTCTCGGGCGGCGAGCCCGGCGCGATCAACGCCGCGCTGTCGATCATGGTGGGCGGCACGCCCGAGGACTTCGCTGCGGCCCAGCCGTTCCTCGACGTCGTCGGCAAGACGGTCGTGCACGTGGGCCCGAACGGCTCCGGCCAGACGGTCAAGGCCGCGAACCAGCTCATCGTCGCCGCGAACATCCAGGCGCTCGCCGAGGCGATCGTGTTCCTCGAGGCCTACGGCGTCGACACCGAGGCCGCGATCGAGGTCCTCGGCGGCGGGCTCGCGGGCTCGGCCGTGCTGAACCAGAAGGCGCGCAAGATGCTCGACCGCGACTTCGGCCCCGGGTTCCGGATCGAGCTCCACCACAAGGACCTCGGCATCGTCACCGCCGCGGCCCGTGAGGCGGGCGTCGTCGCGCCGCTCGGCGGCCTCGTCGCCCAGCTCATGGCCTCCGCCCGCGCCAACGGCGACGGCGGCCTCGACCACTCGGGCCTGTTCCGCGGCGTCGAGCGCCTGTCCGGCCGCGACGGCTCCTGACCTTCCCCCTGACGACGACGTCACCTCCAGCAAGGAGAGAAACCATGCCTCGTATGCGTGCGGTGGACGCCGCAGTGGCGATCCTCGAGATCGAGGGCGCGACCCAGGCGTTCGGCCTGCCCGGCGCCGCCATCAACCCCTTCTACTCCGCGATGCGCGCGCACGGCGGCATCGACCACGTGCTCGCCCGCCACGTCGAGGGCGCGTCGCACATGGCCGACGGCTACTCCCGCGCGAAGCCGGGAAACATCGGCATCTGCATCGGCACGTCGGGCCCAGCGGGCACCGACATGATCACCGGCCTCTACGCCGCGTGGGCCGACTCGATCCCGATGCTCTGCATCACGGGCCAGGCGCCGGTCGCCAAGCTCGACAAGGAGGACTTCCAGGCCGTCGACATCGCGAGCATCGCCGCTCCGGTGACCAAGATGGCCAAGACCGTCCTCGAGGCCGGGCAGGTGCCGCAGGTCTTCCAGCAGGCGTTCCACCTCATGCGCTCGGGCCGCCCGGGCCCGGTGCTCATCGACCTGCCGATCGACGTGCAGCTCACGGAGATCGAGTTCGACCCGGCGACGTACCAGCCGCTGCCCGTGCACCGCCCGACGGCGTCGCGCGCGCAGGCGGAGAAGGCGATCGACCTGCTGCTCGCGGCCGAGCGCCCTCTGCTCGTCGCGGGCGGCGGCATCGTCAACGCGGGCGGCGAGGACCTGCTCGTCGAGCTCGCCGAGACGCTCGGCGTCCCGGTGATCCCGACGCTCATGGGCTGGGGTGTGATCCCGGACGACCACGCGCTCATGGCCGGCATGGCCGGTCTCCAGACGTCGCACCGCTACGGCAACGCGAACCTGCTCGCGTCCGACTTCGTGCTCGGGATCGGCAACCGCTGGGCCAACCGCCACACGGGCGGCCTCGACACGTACCGCGCGGGCCGCACGTTCGTCCACGTCGACATCGAGCCGACGCAGATCGGGCGCGTGTTCGCGCCCGACTACGGCATCGTCTCCGACGCGAAGGCCGCCCTCGAGCTCTTCGTCGAGGTCGCCCGCGAGCGCCGCGACGCGGGGCGGGCGCCCGACTACTCCGGCTGGGCCGCCGAGTGCGCCGAGCGCAAGCGCACGCTCCAGCGCAAGACGCACTTCACCGAGATCCCCATCAAGCCGCAGCGCGTGTACGAGGAGATGAACAAGGCCTTCGGCCCCGAGACGCGCTACGTCACGACCATCGGACTCTCGCAGATCGCCGGCGCGCAGTTCCTCCACGTGTACCAGCCGCGGCACTGGATCAACGCGGGCCAGGCCGGCCCGCTCGGCTGGACCGGCCCGGCGGCGCTCGGCGTCGCGAAGGCCGTCCCGGACGAGCCGGTCGTCGCGCTCTCCGGCGACTACGACTTCCAGTTCATGATCGAGGAGCTCGCGGTCGGCGCGCAGTTCAACCTGCCGTACGTGCACGTCGTCGTGAACAACTCCTACCTCGGCCTCATCCGTCAGTCGCAGCGCGCGTTCGACATGGACTACCACGTGCAGCTCTCGTTCGAGAACATCAACTCGCCCGAGGTGGGCGGCTACGGCGTCGACCACGTCAAGGTGGCCGAGGGCCTGGGCTGCAAGGCGATCCGCGTGACCGACCCCGACGAGCTCGGCGACGCGTTCGCCAAGGCGCAGGGCATGGCGGCGGAGTTCCGCGTGCCGGTCGTGGTCGAGGTCATCCTCGAGCGCGTGACGAACATCGCGATGGGCGTCGAGCTCACGGGGGTCAACGAGTTCGAGGACCTCGCGATCTCGGCCGACGACGCGCCGACCGCCGTCGCGCTGCTCGACTGAGCGTGGCGCACCGTTAGGGAAGCAGACGACATGAAGGAGGTCGCGATGGGCGCGGGCGGGGTGAGCGGTCGCGAGCACGAGTACGACCTCGTCGTGCGTGGCGAGCGCGTGCTCGTCGCGTCCGGCGAGCAGCCGCGCGAGGTCGGGGTCGTCGGGGGAGTGGTCCGAGCGATCGAGCCTCTCGGTGCCGGGCTCGACGGCGCTCGGGTCGTCGAGCTGGAGCCGCACCAGGTGCTGGTCCCCGGGCTCGTGGACACGCACGTGCACGTCAACGAACCCGGGCGCACCGAGTGGGAGGGCTTCGCGTCCGCGACGCGGGCCGCCGCCGCGGGCGGGGTGACGACGATCGTCGACATGCCGCTCAACTCGATCCCGCCGACCGTCGACGTCGAGGCGCTCGAGACCAAGCAGAAGGTCGCGAGCGACCAGGCGTTCGTCGACGTCGGCTTCTGGGGCGGCGCCGTGCCCGGCAACGCCGACGAGCTGCGGCCCCTGTGGGACGCGGGCGTGTTCGGGTTCAAGTGCTTCCTGCTGCACTCGGGTGTCGAGGAGTTCGGGTACCTCGAGCCCGACGAGCTCGAGGCCGACCTGCGCCTGCTCGCCGACTTCGACGGCCTCATGCTCGTGCACGCCGAGGACTCGCGCGCGATCGAGCGGGCGCCCACCCCGCACGGCGACCACTACGACACGTTCCTCGCGTCACGCCCGCGCGGCGCGGAGAACGTCGCGATCGCCGCCGTGATCGAGGCTGCGCGGTGGACGGGCGCGCGCGCCCACGTGCTCCACCTGTCGAGCTCCGACGCGCTGCCCATGATCCGCAGCGCCAAGCGCGAGGGTGTGCGGCTCACGGTCGAGACGTGCCCGCACTACCTGGCGCTCGCGGCCGAGGAGATCCCCGACGGCGCGACGCAGTTCAAGTGCTGCCCACCCATCCGGGAGATCGACAACCGCGAGCTGCTCTGGGAGGGGCTGATCGACGGGACGATCGACTGCATCGTCTCCGACCACTCCCCGAGCACGCCCGACCTCAAGGACCTCGACACGGGGGACTTCGGGACGGCGTGGGGCGGCGTCTCGTCGCTCCAGCTCGGCCTGGCCATCGTCTGGACCGAGGCACGCACGCGCGGGATCCCCTTCGAGCGCGTCGTCGAGTGGATGTCGGCGCGGCCTGCAGCGATCGCGGGCCTGGAGCGCAAGGGATCCATCGCGCTCGGCCACGACGCGGACCTCGCGGTCGTCGAGCCCGACACGGCGTTCGTCGTCGACCCGAAGGCCCTGCACCACAAGAACCCCATCACTCCGTACGCCGACCGCGCGCTCTCGGGCGCCGTCGTCGCGACGTACCTGCGGGGCGAGGAGATCACGTTCGACCGCCCCACGGGTCGTCTCCTCTCCCGCGGCGAGGCGTGAGGGACTGAAGACTCCCGTGCCCGGCCGCGGGGGCCGGGCACGGGGAACCACGGGACCCGGCGCGCGGAGACCAGGGTGGCACCGCTGGTGGTTGTCGCCCCTGGTCTCGCGAGGTAGAACGCTGGTCGCCCGAGGTAGAGCCCTGGTCGCCCGAGGTGGAGCCGTGGTCATGACCAGGGCTCTACCTCGGGTGACCGGGGCTCTACCTCGGCAGGGTGGGGGAGTGCGGGTCAGGACTGCGCGAGGAGCTCGTCGAGCTGCTCGTAGCCCTCGCGGACGCCGACCTCCATGCCGCTCGCGACGAAGCCGTCGCGACCCTCGATCGAGTCGACGAGCGACGTCGCGGTGAGGCGGCTGCGGCCGTCGGGCAGGTCCTCGAACACGAGGCGGTCCAGCGAGACGCCGTCGGGGAAGCCCTCGTACGTGAAGGTCTGGACGATGAGCTCGTCCGGGCGCACCTCGTGGACGCTGCCGAAGAACGCGTACTCGTTGCCGTCGGGGTCCACCTGGACGTAGCGGTAGGCGCCTCCCGTGCGCACGTCCCAGAGCTCGTTGCGCTGGGAGAGGTAGCGCGGGCCGTTCCAGCGCGCGAACAGCTCCGGGTCGAGGTGGGCGCGGAAGACCTTCGCCGCGGGCGCGTCGAACTCGCGCACGATGCGGACGATCGGGAGGTCCTTGGGGACGACGATCTCGGTCTCGTGGGTGCCGGTGGTGGTCATGACGGTGCTCCTGTCGTCGGGTCGTTCAGGGGCGCGGCCGCCGGGTCCGGCAGGTCGCGCAGGACGTCGTCGAGGCGGCGGTAGCGGTCCTGCGCCTCACGCCGGTAGCGCTCGATCCACTTCGTCATGAGGTCGAAGACCTCCGCCTCGAGGTGCACGGGGGCGCGTCGGGCTTCCGTCGTGCGGGTCACCAGGCCGGAGTCCTCGAGCACGCGCAGGTGCTTGGACACCGCCTGGACGGACATGTCGTACGGCCGGGCGAGCTCGCCCACGCTGGCGTCGCCCGACGCGAGCCGGGCCACCATGTCGCGGCGCGTGGGGTCGGCCAGCGCCGAGAACACGCGGGAGAGCGGGTCGGCCGTCACGGGACCTCCTCGTCGAACGCCGCGGGCGGCGCTCGTTCATCAACTGTTCGGTTGACAAATACGCTACGCCGGTACCGTGTCGTCGTCAACCCTCAGGTTGAGAAAACCTCAGCGACGCCGTGCGCGCTCGAAGTCGTCCAGCGCGACCGTGCGCTCGACGGCGTGGTCGACGATCCGCTCGGGGTACCCGACAGGCTGCTCGCGCAGCTTCCACGGTTCGTGGACCGCACGGCCCTCGACGCCCCGCAGCTCCGGCACCCAGCGGCGCACGTAGGCGCCGTCCGGGTCGAACTTCTTGCCCTGGGTGACGGGGTTGAAGATGCGGAAGTACGGCGCGGCGTCCCGGCCCGTCCCCGCCACCCACTGCCAGTTGAGCTGGTTCTGCGAGACGTCGCCGTCCGCGAGGTGCGCCATGAAGTGCGCCGCGCCGCGCTGCCACCGCACGTGCAGGTCCTTGACGAGGAACGACGCGACCACCATCCGCACGCGGTTGTGCATCCACCCCTCGCCGAGGAGCTGGCGCATGCCGGCGTCGACGAGCGGGTAGCCGGTACGCCCGGCTGCCCAGGCCGCGAGGTACCGGTCCTCGTCCGCCCCGGTCGCCCACGCGTCGTCGGGCACGACCGTGCGCAACGACCGCCGCGCGGCACCGGGATGGTGGAACAGGACGTCCGCATGGAACTCACGCCACGCGAGCTCGGAGCGGTAGGCGAGCGCGTCGTCGGACGGCGCGAGCCCGTCGTGCAGAGCGCTCCGCACGTCGGCGAGGAGCGTGCGCGGGTGGAGCTCGCCCCACTTGAGCGGGACGGACATGCCCGACGTCGCGGGCCGGTCCGGGCGGTCGCGCTCGGTCGCGTAGCCCGCGAGGTGGTCCTCCAGGAAGTCTCGCCACCGCCGGCGCGCGGCGGCCTCGCCCGCGGCAGGGAGCCGGGCGTCGGTCCCCGGGTCGTCCGGGACGCCGTCGGACCGCACCGACGCCCACGGCACGTCGCGCGGGCGCGGCACCGGGTCGCGCCACCCGTGCGCGACCCACGCGTCGCGGAACGGCGTGAAGACCTGGAACGGGGTCCCGGTCCGCGTGAGCACGCGCCCGGGTGCGACGGCGTAGGGCGAGCCGGTGCGCACGAGGCGCGCGCCGCCGTCGGCCAGCGCCTGCGCGACCGCCTCGTCCCGTGCCACTCCCAGGGGCTCGTACGCCCCCGCGACGTGCACCTCCTCGGCACCTGCCTCGCTCGCGAGCGCGGGCACGACCGCGCGCGGGTCCCCGTGCCGCACGACGAGCCGCCCGCCCGTCGCGGCGTCGAGCGCGGCGAGGCTGCGCGCGAGGTACGACCGGCGCGGGTCCCCTGCGGCGTCCCAGAGGCACGGGTCGAGCACGTAGAGCGCGACGACGTCGTCACCCGCCTCCCGGGCGGCCTCCACGGCCGCCACGAGGGCCGGGTTGTCGGCGAGGCGCAGGTCGCGGCGGCACCACCAGAGCGTCGGCATCCGGCCACGCTAACGGTCGCCGGTCGGGCACGCCGGTGGGAGCATCGCAGGATGGACGGTGACGACCCGAAGGGGCAGGACGACGCCCGGCGCCGCGAGCTCGGGCGCGAGGCGCGCACCGAGCCCGACGCGGGTGCGCCGCCGTTCGGGTCGGGCACCGCGGCGGGTGTCGGGGCGACCGAGGGGCCGGCGGCCGGGGCGATCGAGGGGGACCACGCGTTCTTCGGGCACCCGCGCGGTCTGCTGACGCTCTTCACGACGGAGCTGTGGGAGCGATTCAGCTACTACGGGATGCGCGCGATCCTGCTGTTCTACCTCACGGACACCGTGGCGAACGGCGGGCTCGGCATCGACGAGACGACAGGGCTCGCGCTCGTCTCGATCTACGGCACGAGCGTCTACCTGCTCTCGGTCGTCGGTGGCTGGCTCGCGGACCGCGTGATCGGCTCGCGGCGCTCGGTCCTGTACGGCGGGATCATCATCGCAGCCGGGCACGTGAGCCTCACGATCCCCGGCACGGGCTTCTCGATGGCCGGCATCGCGATGGTCGCGCTCGGGACCGGCCTGCTCAAGCCCAACGTGTCCTCGATGGTCGGCGAGCTCTACGCGCGCGACGACCCGCGGCGCGACTCGGGCTTCTCCATCTTCTACATGGGCATCAACCTCGGGTCGTTCATCGCGCCGTTCCTCGTCGGGGCGGCGCGCGCCTGGGGCGGCTACCACGCCGGGTTCGCCGTCGCGGCGGTCGGCATGGCCGTCGCGCTCGTGTTCTTCGTCGCCGGCCGCCGCTACCTGGGCGAGGCCGGCGCGCACGTGCCCAACCCGGTGCGGCCCGAGGAGCGGGCGAAGATCGCGCGCATCTTCCTGCTCATCGCCGCGGGCGTCGTGCTCGTCGGGCTGATCGCGGTCCTGGTGGCCGGCGGCTTCGACATCTCGACGTTCATCGACACGATGTCCTACCTGGCGTTCCTCGCGCCGATCGCGTACTTCGTCGTCATGTACCGCTCGCCGCGCGTGACCGACGCCGAGCGACCCCGCGTCATCGCGTACATCCCGCTGTTCGTCGCGGCGATGCTCTTCTGGATGATCTTCGAGCAGGCGGCGACGACGCTCTCCGCGTTCGCCAAGGACCGGACCGACCTCACCTTCCTCGGGGTCGGCATCAGCCCCGAGTTCTTCCAGTCGGTCAACCCGCTGTCGATCATCGTCCTCGCGCCGGTGTTCGCGTGGATCTGGATCAAGACCGGCGACCGCCCGACGACGGCCAACAAGTTCGCGATCGGCCTGACGCTCGCGTCGGTGTCGTTCCTCTTCCTCGCGGTCGCGTCCGCGGTCGTCGGCGACGGCAAGGCGCCGTCGTGGGTGCTCGTGCTCGTCTACGTGATCCAGACGCTCGGTGAGCTGTGCCTGTCGCCCGTCGGTCTCGCCGCGACGACGCTGCTCGCGCCCAAGGCGTTCCGCTCCCAGGCGATGGCGCTGTGGTTCCTCGCGCCCGCGGCCGGGCAGGCCATCACGGCGCAGGTCGTGCAGGTCACGGAGGGAGCGTCGGACACGGCGTACTTCGGCAGCATCGGCGCCGTGACCCTCGTGTTCGCGCTCGCGCTGTTCGCGCTCGCGCCGTGGGTCACGCGGCACATCCGTCACGCCGACGAGCTCGAGGGCGCGCACACCGCCGGAGCCTGACGGGGGCGGTGCCGACTTTGCGCGCCGCGACCGGAACCACGCGAGGTCGCGCCGTTGCGACCTCGCGCGGTTCCGGGTCCGGCGTCCTGCTGTCAGCGCAGCCAGGGTGCCCGGCGGACCAGGGGCAGCGCGGCCCAGCGGCGTCCGAGCCCCCAGGTGTCGCCCGCGAGCGTCGTCGCGAGGACGACGAGCAGGAGCACGACGAGGACGTGCTGGTCGACGACCGGGTTGTTCGACCCGGCCGTGAACGGCCACTGCGAGAGCCAGAGCATCCCGAAGAGCAGCGCGCCGCTCACCGCGGCCACGCGCAGGCCGATCCCGAGCAGGAGCGCGAGCCCCACGCCGAGCAGCCCGAGCATGAAGAGCCAGTCGGTGACCGGGCCGGCCATCGCGGTGAACGTCCCCGCGAGCGGGCCCTGGACCCCGTGCTCGAGGTAGCCCTGCGCCGGGGCGGCGCCCGCGAGCCACGCGCGCTCGCGCGGCGTCGCGTACCCGAGGCCCACGAGCTTGTCGGCGAACGGCCAGAGGAAGACGACGGCGCCGCCGAGCCGGGCGAGCGCGAGGGCGTGGCGGGCGGAGGAGCGCGTGACGACGTCGTCCTGGGTGGCGAGGCTGGGCACCACCGGGGCGGCGGCGTCGGGAGCGGTCCCGGACGACGCGTCGGGTGGTGAGGTCGTGCGCGTGGTGGACGTGGACATGAGGTGCCCCCTCGGGAACGGGATCTACGGATCGGGTCGGTGCCGGGACCTGCCGTGCCGCACCGCGCGGTGTTGCTCTCCGTCGAGGCGTCGGCGAGGTCCCGGCCGTGACGTGCTCGTCCACGGTGGCAGCGGACTCGCGGCGGTTCAACCCTTACGTAACGTTTAGGTGGAGATCCCTCGGTGGGGTAGGGGCTCCACGTACGTAGCCCGACGACCACGGGACGGACGCCCGGTTCGTCCGGTCGCCGGCAGGCGTAATGTGACCCGGCGGCCGGAGGATCGGCCGCGGCCACCCGTCGAAGGAGCTGAACCGACATGAGCCGCCCCCTGCGCTCCCGGACGTCCACCCACGGCCGCAACATGGCCGGCGCCCGCGCCCTCTGGCGCGCGACCGGCATGGGCTCGGAGGACTTCGGCAAGCCGATCATCGCGATCGCGAACTCGTACACGCAGTTCGTCCCCGGCCACGTCCACCTCAAGGACATGGGCGACCTCGTCGCGTCGGCGATCCGCGAGGCCGGTGGCGTCTCCAAGGAGTTCAACACCATCGCCGTCGACGACGGCATCGCGATGGGCCACGGCGGCATGCTCTACTCGTTGCCGAGCCGCGACCTCATCGCCGACTCGGTCGAGTACATGGTCAACGCGCACTGCGCCGACGCCCTCGTGTGCATCTCGAACTGCGACAAGATCACGCCCGGCATGCTCAACGCCGCGCTGCGGCTCAACATCCCGGTGATCTTCGTGTCCGGCGGACCCATGGAGGCGGGCAAGGCGGTCGTGGCGAACGGCGTCGCGAAGACCCCGCTCAACCTCGTCAACGCGATCAACTACTCGGCCGACGACGCCGTGTCCGACGCCGCGCTCGCGCAGGTCGAGGAGAACGCGTGCCCTACGTGCGGGTCGTGCTCGGGCATGTTCACCGCGAACTCCATGAACTGCCTCACCGAGGCGCTCGGCCTCTCGCTCCCGGGCAACGGCTCGACCCTCGCCACGCACGCCGCGCGCAAGGAGCTCTTCCTCGAGGCCGGTCGCACGATCGTCGACCTCGCCAGGCGCTACTACGAGGACGAGGACGACTCCGTCGCTCCCCGCTCGATCGCGACCAAGGCCGCGTTCTCCAACGCCATGGCGCTCGACGTCGCCATGGGCGGCTCGACGAACACGGTGCTGCACATCCTCGCCGCGGCGCAGGAGGGTGAGGTCGACTTCGACCTCACCGACATCGAGCGCATCAGCCGCCAGGTGCCGTGCCTGTCCAAGGTCGCGCCGAACCACCCGAACTTCCACATGGAGGACGTGCACCGCGCCGGCGGCATCCCCGCCCTCCTCGGCGAGCTCGACCGCGCGGGCCTGCTCGACCACGACGTCACGAGCGTCCACACGCCGACGCTGCGCGCCTGGCTCGACGACTGGGACGTCCGGGGCGGCAAGGCGACCGAGCGGGCGATCGAGCTGTTCCACGCGGCGCCCGGGGGAGTGCGCACCACGCAGGCGTTCTCCACGTCGAACCGCTGGGAGTCGCTCGACACCGACGCCGCGAACGGCTGCATCCGCGACCTCGAGCACGCGTACACCGTCGAGGGTGGCCTCGCCGTGCTGCGCGGCAACCTCGCCGAGGACGGCGCCGTGTTCAAGACCGCCGGGGTCGACCCGGACGTCTTCCACTTCGTCGGCAAGGCCCTCGTCTGCGAGTCCCAGGACGAGGCGGTCGAGAAGATCCTCACCAAGCAGGTCGAGCCGGGGCACGTCGTCGTCGTGCGCTACGAGGGACCCGCGGGCGGCCCGGGCATGCAGGAGATGCTGTACCCGACGTCGTTCATCAAGGGCCGCGGCCTCGGCAAGGTCACCGCGCTCATCACCGACGGCCGTTTCTCCGGCGGGTCGTCGGGCATCTCCGTCGGGCACGTCTCGCCCGAGGCCGCCGCGGGCGGCGTCATCGGCCTCGTCGAGGACGGCGACGAGATCGAGATCGACGTCGACACCCGCCTCATCCGCCTCAACGTCCCCGACGACGTGCTCGCCGAGCGCCGCGCCAAGATGGAGGCGCGCGAGAACCCGTGGCAGCCGGTCGACCGCGACCGCTACGTGTCGCCCGCGCTCCAGGCATACGCCGCCATGGCGACGTCCGCCGACCGCGGCGCCGTCCGCGACGTCTCGCTCATCAAGCGCAGCCGCTGATCCCGACGACGGCGGGTCCGCACCTCGCGAGGTGCGGACCCGTCGTCGTGCTCGGGGGCTGAGCACCCGGCGGCGAGAGGGTCAGCACTCCTCCTCGGACTGCTCCGTGAGGACCCACCGCGCGCCCTGCGGCACCAGGACGGCGGTGCCGCAGTCGCCGCCGTCGTAGACGACGGACAGCACCGTCGCGTCGGCGCGCTCCTCGCGGACGCCGACCTCGACGTCCGGGACGTCGCCCACGGCCGCGTAGAGTCCGGCGGTGGTCGTGATCATCGACGCGCAGTCCGTGATGCCCGGCCACCCCTGCGACGTCATCTCGGCGACCATCCGCTCGGCGAGCTCCGGGGTGAGGTAGCCGCAGGCGACCTCCACGTCCGGCGCGCGGCTCGCGGCGAGCCACGCGCGGAACGACTCCTCGGGCGTCTCGCTGCGCTCCTCCGCGGGCTGCTCCTCGGGGGCTGTCTCGTCCTCGGTCGGGACGCCGTCGGGGGTCGCGGTCGGGGAGCTCGACGGCGAGGGCGACACCGTCGATGTCGCCTCACCCGGGTCGGCGCCCGACGGCCCCGGGGAGGTGCACGCGGTCGTCACGACAAGGGCGACGGCGGAGACGAGGGCAGCGGGAGCGAGGAATCGTGTGCGCACGGGCACATGATGCCGTGCGGGCCCGGGCCGGGTCGGCGTGTCTCGGGACGTCCGGCGCGCCGTCCGGCGACCGCGTTCCTAGAGTGGGGGCATGACTGGGCAGACCCCGCGCGCCGACGCCGGACCCGACCTCAAGCCTCGTTCCCGCCAGGTCACGGACGGCCTGGAGGCGACGGCGTCGCGCGGGATGCTGCGCGCCGTCGGGATGGGCGACGAGGACTTCGCCAAGCCGCAGATCGGCATCGCGAGCTCGTGGAACGAGATCACGCCGTGCAACCTGTCGCTCGACCGGCTCGCGCAGGGCGCCAAGGAGGGCGTGCACGCGGGCGGCGGGTACCCGCTGCAGTTCGGGACGATCTCCGTGTCCGACGGCATCTCCATGGGCCACGAGGGGATGCACTTCTCGCTCGTGAGCCGCGACATCATCGCGGACTCGGTCGAGACCGTGGTGCAGGCGGAGCGCCTCGACGGGACGGTGCTGCTCGCCGGGTGCGACAAGTCCCTCCCCGGGATGCTCATGGCGGCCGCGCGGCTGGACCTCGCGAGCGTGTTCCTCTACGCGGGCTCGATCATGCCGGGCTGGGTCAAGCTCTCCGACGGCACGGAGAAGGACGTCACGCTCATCGACGCGTTCGAGGCCGTCGGCGCGTGCGCGCGCGGGCTCATGAGCCGCGAGGACGTGGACCGCATCGAGCGTGCGATCTGCCCCGGCGAGGGCGCGTGCGGCGGCATGTACACGGCGAACACGATGGCGTCAGTCGCGGAGGCGATGGGCATGTCGCTGCCGGGGTCGGCGGCGCCGCCGTCGGCGGACCGGCGCCGCGACGCGTTCGCGCACCGCTCGGGCGAGGCCGTGGTCAACCTGCTGAGGCTCGGGATCACCGCGCGCGACATCATGACCAAGGAGGCGTTCGAGAACGCGATCGCCGTCGTCATGGCGTTCGGCGGGTCGACCAACGCGGTGCTGCACCTGCTCGCCATCGCGCACGAGGCCGAGGTGGACCTCACGCTGGCCGACTTCGACCGGGTCGCGAGCCGCGTGCCGCACCTGGGCGACCTCAAGCCGTTCGGCCGCTACGTGATGAACGACGTCGACCGCATCGGCGGCGTGCCCGTCGTCATGAAGGCCCTGCTCGACGCCGGCTTGCTGCACGGCGACGCGCTCACCGTCACCGGCCGCACGGTCGCGGAGAACCTCGCCGACATCGACCCGCCCGATCCGGACGGCAAGATCCTGCGGGCCCTCGACAACCCGATCCACCACACGGGCGGCATCACGATCCTGCACGGTTCGCTCGCGCCCGAGGGTGCCGTCGTGAAGTCCGCCGGGTTCGACGAGGACGTGTTCGAGGGAACGGCGCGCGTCTTCGAGCGCGAGCGCGCGGCGCTCGACGCCCTGGAGGACGGCACGATCACGGACGGCGACGTCGTCGTCATCCGCTACGAGGGCCCCAAGGGCGGGCCGGGGATGCGCGAGATGCTCGCCATCACGGGCGCGATCAAGGGCGCGGGGCTCGGCAAGACCGTCCTGCTGCTCACCGACGGCCGCTTCTCCGGCGGGACGACCGGCCTGTGCGTGGGGCACGTCGCGCCCGAGGCGGTCGACGGCGGTCCCATCGCGTTCGTGCGCGACGGCGACCCGATCCGGCTCGACGTCGCGAACAAGACGCTCGACCTGCTCGTCGACGCCGACACGCTCGCTGCCCGGCGCGACGGCTGGGCGCCGCTGCCTCCGACGTTCACGCGCGGCGTGCTCGCGAAGTACGCCAAGCTCGTCCAGTCCGCGTCGCGCGGCGCGATCCTCGAGTGACCCCCGGGGCGCGCGGGCGGGGGAGGGGCGCACTAGCGTGGTCTCGCACCTCGCCGCAGCGACGCCGACCCGGAGGACCGCCATGACCGAGACCGCCGACGACCGCATCACCGCGCGGCAGTTCCACGACAGCGACGGCGTCGAGGACTGGCGGGTCATCCTCAGGACGGTGCAGACGCTGTTCCGCACGGGCTCGTTCACCGCGGGGGTGGAGCTGGTCGATGCGATCGGTGAGCTCGCCGAGGCGGCGAACCACCACCCGGACGTGGACCTGCGCTACGGGACCGTGACGGTCCGGCTGACCTCGCACGACGTCGGTGGCGTCAGCGCGCGCGACGTCGCGCTCGCGCGGCAGATCTCCGCCGCCGCGCGTGAGCTCGACCTCGTCGCGGACCCGACGGCGGTGCAGGACCTCGAGATCGCGGTCGACACGCTCGTCGGCTCGGCGGTCCAGCCGTTCTGGCGCGCCGTCCTGGGGTTCGACGAGGGTGCCCCCGAGCTGCCCGCGCCCGACCTCCACGACCCGACGACCCATGCCCCCGCGTTCTGGTTCCAGCAGATGGACGCGCCGCGCGAGCAGCGCAACCGGATCCACGTGGACGTGACCGTGCCGCACGACGTCGCCGAGTCGCGCGTCACCGCGGCCATCGCCGCGGGCGGGCACCTCGTGTCCGACCGCCGCGCGCCTGCCTTCTGGGTCCTCGCCGACGCCGAGGGCAACGAGGCGTGCGTGTGCACGTGGCAGTCGCGCGACTGACCTTCTCCTGAGGCGTGAGGGTGAGACGGGAGCGAGGGGTGCGCTCGTGGCCTGGGACGCTGGTCCCATGACAGCCCCTACCGTGAGGCCCCTGCGTCGTCGTCGCCCGATCGTGCCGTCGGTCGTGCCCGTGCTCGTCGCCGCTGCCTGCGTCGTCGCGCTCGGAGCCTGCTCGACCGCCACGGAGCCGGGGCCCGGGTCGACGACGTCGTTCGACGCGCCGAGCTCGTCGGTCACCGACGACGCGACGGACGTGACCGACGAGCCGTCGGACGACCCGACCGACGAGGCCGCCGACCCGCTCGCCGACCGACCGACCGAGCCTCCGGCGCAGTCGGTCGACGCGGGCACGGTCGCGGCCGGCGCGCCCGCTGTCGCAAGCGGCACGGGGAGCGCGACGCTGTCGTTCGTGCGCGACGGCGACTTCGCCGTCGTCGTGCACCTCGACTGCGGCGAGTGCGCCGACACACGGGCGTTCATGGCGCCCACCGGCGTCACCCCGTACCCCGGCACCCTCGGCGAGGCGACGGGGTCGTACCTCATGGACGTGTTCGAGGACTCCGCGCCGCAGCAGTCGATCTGGCTCGAGACGCCCGGGGAGTGGTCGGTGCGGTTCGAGAGCTGGAACGACCTCCCGCCCGTCACGGGAGCGCAGTCGGGCACCGGGTCGACCGTCCTGCGGCTGGACGGCACGGCGTCGAGCGCGGAGGTGTCGTGGACCCCCGGCGGCCCTGAGGACTCGTTCCAGGGCCGGTACTTCGGCGTCACGCGCGAGGCGTCGCGCATGTTCGGCGACACCGAGGCGTTCACCGAGACGTTCGACCTCGTGCTGCCCGGCGTCCTGGCCGTGAAGACCGCGGGGACGTGGAGCGTGACCCCGCAGGGCTGACGACCAGCGCCGGGCGTCGCGGCTCGGTGCTCGCCGCGTCAGGCGCGCGCGACGACGAGCTCGTCGTACCCCGGCACGAGCACGCGGCGCTTGGCCCGGCGGGACACGATCCGCAGGGGCAGGCCGTCGTCCCACAGCGCGTGCAGCAGCGCGGCGATCTCGGCGCGCGCGAGCGCCGCCCCGAGGCACAGGTGGCGTCCCGCGCCGAACCAGAGCTGCCGGGTCTCGCGCACGTAGGGGCGGTCCGCGCGGAATTGCCCGACGGCGACGTTCGCGGCCCACGTGAGGATCATGACGCGCTCCCCGGCGCGCAGCGTGCGGCCCGCGACCTCGACGTCGGCGGACACGCCGCGCCCGATGACCGACGCCGGGCTGGTCACGCGCAGCCCCTCGCGTACGGCGTTCTCCACGACGTCGGGCTCGCCCGCGGCGCGCTCGACGGGGTGCGCGCGCTCGTCGGCCATGAGCCGCAGCAGGCGGTGCTGCTCGCCCGTGTCGATCAGGAGCGCCGTGGTGCGGGCCATCGCGGACGCCGACGTCTCGGTGCCCGCGACCATGAGCAGGCTCGCGAGCCCCGTGGTCTCCTCCAGCCCCAGGCCGAGCTCGCGGCACCGGCCGAGCAGACGGTCGGCGGGGGCGTGCCGCCAGCCGTCGGGCACGCCTCGGGTCAGCTCGGCGACGATCTCCTGCGCCGCCGCGACCTGCCCCGGCGAGAGGTACGTCGAGCCCGCGCTGCCGAGCGCGATCGACGCGAGGCGCTCTCCCGTCGCGAAGGCCGTGAGCGCGTCGTCGTCGCCGGGGACGGCGGCGGTCGTGCCGTCGGGAGCAGCCCCGCCGCCGAGCGTCGGGATGCCGAGCAGGGAGATCATCATCCGACCCACCAGCACGCGGGCCAGCCGACCGACGTCGACCGTGCCGCCCGCCGCGAGGGTGCGGCGCGCTTCGTCGAGGGCGACCGACCACGCGCCGTCGACCAGTGCCGCCGCGCTCGCCTCCGTGAAGAGCTCGCGCGAGCGCGTGCGCAGGTCGTGGTGGCCCGGGCCGTCGAACAGGTCGAGGACCCAGTCGCCGAGGATCTGCGCCCACAGGTGCCCGACCCCGCCCTCGCCGACGATCGTGAAGTGCCGATGGTCGGTGAGGATGCGGCGACCGACCGTCGGGTCCGCGGTGACCCAGCCGAGCCCCGGGACCTTGCGCAGACCGCCGCCCTCGCGCGCTCCGGCGAGCGCCCCGCCCGCCAGCAGGACGCCGGCCATCGCGGGCCGCGCGGCGGCGAGCACCTGGAGCTCGCGCCGGGTCGTGGGCAGGGCGCGGCGACGGTGCTCGGTCTCCGTCGGCGAGGTCGTGGTCGCGGTCACCGGGTCAGTGTGGCGCACGCGGAGCCCGCCCGGCGGCGTGCGCCGCGATCTGGGGATGGGCAGTTCACCCCATCGGATCCTGTGGACGACCGCCGTCGGAGCGGGTCTGCTTGGCTACTGTGTCGCGCGTGCCAGAGAACCCCGCCGGGACGGCGTCCCGCCCGCCCTTCGCGCCCCCGACGGCTGTGCTCGCCGCCGTCGGGGTCCATCTGCCCGAGCGCACGGTCGACGTGCGCGAGGCGGAGCGCGCCCTCGCGGCGCGCAACCCAGGCGCGGCGCCGCGCGTGCCGATGGTCTCCCGCCTCACGGGCGTGCGGCAGGTGCACGTGCTCCCGGACGACTGGGACGCGTCCGACCTCGCGGTCGCGGCCGCGGAGAAGCTGCTCGCGACCGAGGGGCTGGCGACCGACGACGTCGACCTGCTGCTCTTCGCGTCGGCGAGCCAGGACATGGTCGAGCCGGCGACGAGCCACATCGTCGCGGCGAAGCTCGGCGTCCGGGCGCCCGTCATGGACGTCAAGAACGCGTGCAACTCGGTGCTCAACGCGATCGAGGTCGCGGAGGCGCTCATCGGCACCGGCCGCTACGCGACCGTCCTGATCGCGTCGGGCGAGGCGCCGTCGCGCGCGGTGCGCTGGGACGTCCCGGACCGCGCGACGTACCTGCTCTCCGCGCCGGGCTACACGATGTCCGACGCCGGGGCGGCCGTCCTCGTGCGCCGCGCCACCCCGGCGGAGGCCGACGCGCGCGACGAGACCGGGGCCCGCGCGCCCCGCGGCATCCTCGCGAGCGCGTTCGGCGCGGAGTCGACGCACTGGGACGTCGGCATGCTCCCCGGCGGCGGCACCGCGCACCCGCGCGACCTCGAGCGCACCTACTTCGAGATCGACGGGTCGCGCCTGCGCGACGCGTTCCTCGCCCTGGGGCCGGGCGTCGTCCTCGACGCGCTGGGTCGCGCGGGCCTCGGGTGGGACGACGTCGCGCTCGTCGCGGTCCACCAGGTCGCCGTCGCGTACCTCGACGACGTGCACACCGCGCTCGGCCTCCCGACGGGTCGCACGCTCGTCACCGTCGCCGACCACGGGAACGTCGCCTCCGCGACGCTCCCGTTGCAGCTCGCCACGGCGCTGGAGACCGGCCGGGTCGGTCCGGGGGACGTCGTCGTGCTCGTCGGGCTCGCCGGCGGGATCAGCATCGGCGCCACGGTGGTGCGGCTGTGACCGCGCGTCGGTTCACGCGGCACGTCGCGAGCCCGCAGCGGCTCGCGGTCGTCGTGCCCGCGCGCGACGAGGCGCACGGGATCGTCGCGACGCTGGAGGCGCTGCGCGACCAGCAGGACACCGACTTCGACCTCGTCGTCGTGGACAACGGGTCGTCGGACGGGACGGGAGACCTCGTCCGGGAGACGGCCGCGGTGTGGGGCATGACGCGGTGGCGCGTCGTCGACGAGCCGCAGAAGGGCACGGGCGCCGCAGCCGACACGGGGATGCGGGCGGCGATCGAGCAGGGGGCGACGCACCTCGCGCGCACCGACGCCGACTGCCTCCCGCTGCCGGACTGGACCCGGCGGGTGCGGGCCGCGTTCGCGAGCGGGCACGACCTCGTCGCGGGCCGGCTCGTCGCGCGGACGGACGACCGGCCGGTCTCGCGCGTCCAGCAGGGGGTGCTGTCGGCGGCGGTGAACGTGGCCAGCACGTTCGGGCGCTTCCGCCCCGGCAACCAGGACCCGTCCTACCTCGGCCCGTACGTGATGGCGCCGGGCTGCAACATGGCGATCACGGCCGAGCTCTACGAGGCCGCGGGCGGGTTCCCGCGCACCGCGATCGAGGACGTCCACGAGGACCGCGCGCTCGTCAACGCGGTGCGCCGACTCACGCGGAGGTACGGGGCGCACCGCGAGGTCGTCGTGCTCGCGTCGGCACGGCGGGCGCACGCATGGGGCCTCGTGCGCACGCTCGGCTGGTACGCCGACCACCGCTACCGGCCCGACGTCGTGGACATCCGGTGACCGGGACGACGCTCGCCCCCGCACCCACCGGGCTCGACGCGGCGATGCGCTGGGAGGAGCGCGTCCAGCGCGGGGCGCACCCGCTCGTCTACCCCGCGATCCGGGCGCTACGCCACCGCGGTCCCGTCGTGCGCGTCCCCGGCATCGGGGTGGTCGTGTCCGACGCCGCTACCGCACGCGCCGTGCTCCTCGACACCGAGCGCTTCACCAAGGTAGGCCCGGGGTCGCCGTCGGACCTCTGGACGCCCGTCCTCGGGCCGTCCGTGCTGCTCAACATGGAGGGCGCCGACCACGCGCGCCTGCGCCGGGCCCTGTCCGGGCTGTTCACGCCCCGCGCGGTGCGCGAGCTCGTCGCGGTGAGCGTCCCCGACGTCCTCGCGGGCCTCGCCCCGCGCCTCCTCGCGGGCGAGCGCGTCGACCTCGTCGCGGAGACCGCGACCATGGCGGGCACCGTCATCTGCGCCATGACCGGGCTGCCGCCCACCGACGCCGCCGTGCGCGAGGCGATGACGGCCGCGCAGTCCGTGGTCGGGCTCGTGCGGCTGCACCGGCGCAGCCTCACGCCCGCGCAGGTGCGGCACGCGCGCGCCGTCCTCGCCCGGCTCTCGGCCCCGGCCCGCGACGCCTACCGTGCGGGCGACCCCGCGACCGTGCCCGGTCGCATGCGCGAGCTCGGGCTCTCGGAGGACGAGGCGATGGGCGCGGTCGGCGCGTTCGTCCTCACGGGGACCGAGACCATCCAGTCCTTCGTGCCACGCCTCGTCGCGCTCACCGCGGACACCGGCTGGCTCGACCGGCTCCTCACCGCCGACCCCGGCGCCGGACCGGAGGCCGCCGCGCTGCGCGGCCGCGTCGTCGAGGAGGCGCTGCGCGTCACGGCACCGACCCCCGCGATGCTGCGCTCGGTGCGCACCGACGCGACCGTGGGCGACGTCCGCGTCCGCGCGGGGGACCGGGTCGTGATCGCGACGATCTCCTGCTGCAAGGACGCGGGCCCCTTCGACCCGGACGCCCCCGTCGACCCGGCCGTGCGGCACCTGTGGTTCGGTGCCGGCCCGCACTTCTGCCTCGGCATGCCGCTCGCCATGGCCCAGATCGACGCGGTGCTGGACGCACTGCGCCCCGTCGCGGCCGTGGGGCGGAGCGTCGAGGTCGCCGACCGTGCCGTCGCGCGCGGGGTGCTCATCCCCGCCTACCGCTCGCTCGTCGTGCGGGCGGCCGGCGGCGGGGTGGGCGCGTCGGGTGCGGCCACGCGGCCGGTCCCGGGATCGGGAGGGGAGGCGGCGTGACCGCGACCGACGACGTGGCCCGCCACCTGCTCGGCCCGATCCTCGAGCGGGGCGCCCCCGGGCACGCGTCCGAAGAGGCCGTCGCGCTCCGACGCTGGACGCGGCCGGGCCGTCGCGGCGCCCGGGTGCGCGAGGAGGTCACGTACGCCGACCTCGCGCGCCGCGTCGAGGCGACCGCGACGGCGCTCGCGGCCGACGGTCTCGCGCCCGGCGACCGGGCGCTGTTCTCGGTGCGGCCCCGGCCGGCGGGCGTCGTGCTCGCGTTCGGGGTGGTCCGTGCGGGCGGCACGATCGTGTTCGTCGACCCCGGCTCGACGCCCGAGCTGTTCACGGCGCGCGTGGGCGCGGCCGGGCCGTCGCTCGCGACCACCGAGTCGCTCCTGTACGCGGTGTCGCGGGGTCCGCTGCGCCGTCTCGCCCGGTCGCGCGGCCTGCTCCTGCCGGACTACGCGAGCCTGCCGCTGCGGCACGTGCACGCGGGACCGCGGCTCCCCGGGGTGCCGCGCGGCTCGCGCGCCGCGCGCCGCCTCGCCGCGGGGCCGGTCGACCGCGCCGTCCTTCCGGGGCTCGACCCGGATCGCGAGGCGCTCACCGTCTTCACGTCCGGCACGACGGCGCAGCCCAAGGCCGTCGTGCACACGGCGGGGTCGCTGCTCGCCGGGTGCGACCTGCTGCGCGACGTCTTCGAGCTGGCGCCGGGCGACGTCGTGCACACCGACCAGATGCTGCTCGGCGTCCCCGCGCTGCTCGCGGGCGCCACGTGGTCCGTGCCCGCCGACCCGCCGGGCCGCGACATCGCGACGTTCGCGCGTCAGCTCGACGGCGCCGCCGGGACCTACCTCGTTCCGGCAGACGTCACGGCGCTGCTCGACGCGGTCGAGGCCGGGACGGTGCCCGCGCGTGGGCCGCGCGTCGCGCTCGTGGGCGGGGCCCCTGTGACCCGGGCGTTGCTGGAACGCGCGACGCGCGTGCTGCCCGGGACGCGTTGGGTCGCGGTGTACGGGATGACGGAGATCCTGCCGGTGGCGGTGGTCGAGGCGCACGAGAAGCTCGCGCACGCAGGTGACGGCGACCTCGTCGGCGTGCCGTTGCCCGGTACGGTCGCGCGGCTCGACCCGGTGGAGGACGACGGGCCGGACGGCCCGGCAGACGGCGGCGCGGACATCGTCGGCGAGCTGGTGCTGTCCGGGCCGTCGCTCATGGCGGGCTACCTGCACGACCTCGACGCCCCGGCGCGCGGGGCGGGGGCGCGCGCCGTGGAGCACCGCACCGGCGACCTCGCGCGACTCGACGACGCGGGGCGGCTCGTGCTCGTCGGCCGCACGCGGGACATGATCATCCGCGGGACGACCAACATCTACCCGGGCCTGTTCGAGCCGCGCGTCGCGGCGCTCGACGGCGTCGATGAGGCGCTCCTCGTCGGCATACCCCAGGTGGACGGGGACGAGCGCGTCGCGCTGGTCGTCACCGCGGCGACGAACCCCCGACCGGACGAGGTCGCCGGGCGCGGCCTGCGGCCCGACGTCGGTTCGGTGGTCCGCCTCGACCCGCACCACCCGCTGGTCGACCGGGTGCGCGCCGCGTTGCCGGGCGTGCTCGACCACGACGCGCTGCCCGACGTCGTGCTGCACTCCGACCGCGTCCCGCTGGCCGGGCGGTCGCGCAAGCCCGACCGTGCGGCGCTCGCCCGCGCCGCGGCGCCGTTCGTGCCCGACGGGCCGACCGCCGTCGGCCGAGAAGCCCGCGGCGCCCGCGCGTGAGGGTCGTCGTCACCGGGGCGTCAGGGTTCGTCGGAGGAGCCGTGGCCCGCGGTCTCGTCGCCGACGGCCACGAGGTCTGGACGTCCTCCCGCCGCGACCCGGGCGTCCCGGGCGCCCGGCACCTCGCGTGGGACCTCACCGCCGGTCCGCTCGCGGACCCGCCTTCGGTGGACGCCGTCGTGCACGCGGGCGCTGCCGTGTCCGACTGGTGCGCGCTCGACGTCGCGCGCGCGACCAACGTCGGCGGGACGCTCGCGGTGCGCGACACGTTCCCCAGCGCGCGGTTCGTGCACGTCTCGTCCGGCAGCGTGTATGACCCGTTCCGCCCGAGCGTGCGCGCCCGCGAGCACGAGGCTCCGGTCGACCGGTACCTCGACGCCTACGGGACGACCAAGGCGGAGGCCGAGCGCGCGCTGGCGCGCGACGCCGCGCACCACCCCGACCGAGGCGCCGTCGTCGTGCTGCGCCCGCACGCCGTCTACGGCCCGGGCGACACGACGCTGCTTCCGCGCGTCGAGGCCGCCGTGCGGCGCGGGCGCCTCGTCCTGCCCGGAGGGGGTCGCGTGCTCCAGTCGCTGACGCACGTCGACACGCTGCTCGCCGCGGTGCGCGCCGCCGTCGCGCTGCCCGACGAGACGGTCCGGGCGCCCGGCGGCGGGGGAGGGCCGACTCCGGGGTGGCTCGTCGCGAACGTCGCCGACGCCGAGCCGGTCGTGCTGCGTGACGCGCTCGTCGACGCGCTGAGCCGCCGCGGCACCGACGTCCGGGTCGTCGCCGTCCCGGTCCGCCCCGCGTGGGTGCTCGCGGGCGCGGTCGAGACGGTCGCACGGCGGGTGCGGCGTCCCGAGCCGCCGCGTCTCACGCGGTACGCGCTGAGCCACCTCGCGATGGAACGCACCTACGACCTCACGGTCCTGCGCGACGTGCTGGGCGTCGACCCGGCGCCGACGTCTTTCGCGGGCGCCGGAACCTGGTGACAAGGCGCCGTGGAGAGGAACGCCCCGGCGTCCGGTGCGTGACACGTGACGCGCTTCGAGGTGCGCCGGAGGTTCCTCGACGAGCTCGACGCCGACACCGGCCGGGATGAGGTCGTGCAGACCTTCGGCCCGGGGAAGGGCGACGACGCTCCGGACCCGTCACCGGGTCCGGAGCGATGCCGACGGGGGGAGCGGAACGAGGTCCACCGGGCGGGCCTGTGGACAACCGCTGAGAGGCGATCCCCGACTGCTTGACTGGCGAGATGCGACAGCCTCTCACCGGTTCATTCGTCCTCTCGGTCCTCACCGGCTGCGGCCTCCTGGTGCTCGCCGGCTGCGGTGCACCCGTCGTCCCCGACGACGCGCGGGACGTCGGCGTGGCGGCGGGGCCCCAGGAAGAACGGATGCATGTGTCCGGCGGGAGCATGAGCCTCGTGATGCCCCCGGGATGGGTGCAGACGGACGCCGAGCTGCCCGGCGACGTGGTCTTCGCCGCGCACGAGGTCGGCGACGAGACCCAGCAGCTCATCGTCTCCTCCTTCGACTCGGCGGACACGGCCGCGGGCCTCGTCGACCTCGCCGCCGTCCGCACGGTCGACCAGGGTGCCGTCTGCGTACGTCTCGGTGACGATACGACCTTCGGCGACCCGCGACTCGTCCTCGACTGCGCGTTCGCCGAGCAGGGCGTCCGCAAGGTTCTCGTCCCGTTGGTCGACGGCGACCGATCTGCGATGGTCCTCGCCCAGCTCGACGTCGACTCCCTCGAGGAGTCCGCCGACGTGCTCGCGCCGTTCCTCGACGGCATCGTCTGGGAATGACCGGACGGGTCGCGGGACGACGCGCGGCGACCGGCGTCGTCGGGCAGGGTGGGGAGCGAGCCTGCCGACGCGAGAGGACGGACGATGACGCACCCCGGAAGGACCGGCACCGACGACGCGCACCGCGGCGGGTGGCCCGGCGCCGAGACGCCCGGTGACGCGCCCTGGTGGACGCGCTCGGTCGTGTACCAGGTGTACCCGCGCTCGTTCCAGGACACCGACGGCGACGGCGTCGGCGACCTCCCCGGGATCACCCGGCGCCTCGACCACCTGGAGCGGCTCGGGGTGGACGTCGTCTGGCTGTCCCCGGTGTACCGGTCGCCGCAGGCGGACAACGGGTACGACATCAGCGACTACGAGGACGTCGACCCGCTGTTCGGGTCGCTCGCGGACCTCGACGCCCTGATCGAGGGTCTGCACGCGCGCGGGATGAAGCTCGTCATGGACCTCGTCGTCAACCACACGAGCGACGAGCACCCGTGGTTCGTCCAGTCGCGGTCGTCGGCCGAGAGCCCGCGGCGCGACTGGTACTGGTGGCGCCCCGCGCGCGCCGGCATGGAGCCCGGGGCGCCGGGCGCCGAGCCGACCAACTGGCGCTCGTTCTTCGGGGGCAGCGCGTGGCGGTTCGACGAGGCGTCGGGGGAGTACTACCTGCACCTGTTCGACACCAAGCAGCCGGACCTCGACTGGGAGAACCCGGAGGTGCGCCAGGCGGTCTACGCCATGATGCGCCGGTGGCTCGACCGCGGCGTCGACGGGTTCCGCATGGACGTCATCAACCTGATCTCCAAGGACGTCGCGCCCGACGGCTCGCTGCCCGACGGCGAGGTGCACTGGGGGACGTTCGGCGACGGGAGCCCGCACTACACGGACGGGCCGCGCGTGCACGAGTTCCTCGCCGAGATGCACCGCGAGGTGTTCGCGCCGTACCTCGCGCAGGGCCGCGAGATCCTCACCGTGGGGGAGACGCCCGGCGTCACGGTCGAGCACGGCGTCCGGTACACGGACCCCGACCGCCGCGAGGTCGACATGGTCTTCCAGTTCGAGCACATGGGCATCGACCACGGCGCGACGCGCTACGACCCGGTCCGGTGGGACCTCGCCGATCTCAAGGCGACCCTCGGCCGCTGGCAGGCGGGCCTCGCGGACCGGGGCTGGAACGCCTTGTACTGGGACAACCACGACCAGCCGCGCGTCGTCTCGCGCTTCGGGGACGACTCGCCCGAGCACCGCGTCGCGTCGGCCAAGGCGCTCGCGCTCCTGCTGCACCTGCACCGCGGCACGCCGTACGTCTACCAGGGCGAGGAGCTCGGCATGACGAACGCGCCGTTCACGCGCGTCGAGCAGTACCAGGACGTCGAGTCGCTCGGGTACTTCCGCGAGCTCACCGGGCGCACGGGCGGCCCGCGGTTGCGCACCGACGGCGAGATGCTCGCCGTGCTCGCGCACGCGAGCCGCGACCACGCCCGCACCCCCGTGCAGTGGGACGCGACCGCGAACGCCGGGTTCACGACGGGGACGCCGTGGCTCGAGGTCAACCCGAACCACACCACGATCAACGCGGAGGCCGCGTGGGCCGACGAGGACTCCGTGCTGCACTTCTACCGGCGGCTCGTCGCCCTGCGGCGCGAGGAGCCGGTCGTCGCGCTCGGCGACTTCCACATGCTCCTTCCGGACCACGCGGCGCTCTACGCGTTCACGCGCGCCCTCGACACCCCGATCCCTGCTGGCGGGACGAGGAGGGACGAGCTCCTCGTCCTCGTGAACGTCAGCGGCCAGTCGCAGGACGTCCCGGCCGGGTTCCTCGCAGGCTGGGAGGGCGCCCCGACCCTGGTGGCCACCCACCCGGCCCTGCCGGACGGCGGGGGACGGGGCGACGGCCGTCTGAGGCCCTGGGAGGCCGTCGTGCGCCGTCGCTCGAGCGAGCTCCGCTCGAGGTAGGCGTCAGGTCATGCGACGGTAGGAGACGGGTTCCGTCCCGACCAAGAGTGCCCTATGCTCACCCCAGCCGGCGGAGCTGCCGGGCAGGGGGGCCGCAGCGCGGCCGGGGAGGGGCGCACGGGTGCAGACCACGGGAGCCCCCGCGATCGAGACGCGGGGACTGCGCAAGACGTACCGGAGCCGCAGGGGGCGGTCCGTGGGCGTGGAGGGGCTCGACCTCGTCGTGCCCGTCGGCGGGGTCCACGGATTCCTGGGGCCGAACGGCTCCGGCAAGACCACGACGATCCGCATGCTCCTCGGGCTCGTGCGCGCCGACGCGGGGAGCGCGCACATCTTCGGCCGTGAGGTGCCGCGGCACCTGCCCGACGTCGTCGGTCGCGTCGGCGCGATCGTGGAGTCCCCGAAGTTCTTCCCCGCCTTCAGCGCACGCAAGAACCTCGACCTGCTCGCGGCGGCGATCGGCGCGCCCGCGGGCCGGGTGGGGGAGGTTCTCGACGAGGTCGGGCTGGCCGACCGCGCCGGCGACCGGTACCGCGGCTACTCGCTGGGGATGAAGCAGCGGCTCGCGATCGCCGCGACGCTGCTCAAGGACCCCGACCTGCTCATCTTCGACGAGCCGACGAACGGCCTCGACCCCGCGGGGATCCGAGAGATCCGGGACACCATGCGCTCTCTCGCGGACCGCGGGAAGACCGTGCTGGTGAGCAGCCACATCCTCGCCGAGGTCGAGCAGGTCGCGGACACGGTCTCGATCATCGCGCGCGGGCGCCTCATCGCGTCGGGGAGCGTGAGCGAGCTCATCGGTGCCGGCGGCGCGACGCTCCAGGTCGGGGTCCCCGACCCGGCGCGCGCCGCCGCGGTGCTGCGCGCCGACGGCTTCACGGTCCGCGAGGACGGGCACCACCTGCTCGTGGACGGGGTCACCGACGCCGCGCAGGTCACCCGGGCGCTCGCCGCCCACGACCTCTGGCTCACCGAGCTCGTCCCGGTCCACGCGGGCCTCGAGGCGGTGTTCCTCGAGCTCGTCGGCAAGGACGAGGCCGCGGGCACGCGGCACGACCGTCGTGGTGGCCACGCCGTCGCGACGCAAGGGGTCGTCGCATGAGCCGCCTGCTGAGGGTCGAGCTCCGCCGGCTCCGCGCGCGTCGTCTCGTGCGCTGGGCGAGCGCGGGGACCCTCGTCCTCGCGGCGCTGAGCGTGCTGCTCGCCTACACCCAGAGCCTGCCGCCGTCGGATCTCGAGGTGGAGCAGGCGGAGCACGCGTACGAGCAGCAGCTCGACGACTGGGAGCAGAACGGCGACGAGCACGTCGCGCAGTGCGAGTCGGACCAGGAGGTCGCTCGCGAGACCGACCCCGCTGTCGACTACGGGTGCGACGACATGGCGCCCCGGCTCGAGTGGTTCCTCTCCGAGACCCCGACGTTCGACGGCGACGAGGAGTCCTGGCCGGTCCCGGGCGCGACGACGGTCACCCAGCTCGCGCCGCTCCTGCTCCTCTTCGCGCTCGTCGTCGGGGTGTCGTTCCTCACCGCCGAGATCTCGTCGGGGGCGATCGGGCTGTGGCTCACGTTCGAGCCGCGCCGTCAGCGCGTCTACTGGTCCAAGGCGGCCGCCGCCGCGCTCGGTGTGCTGCCTGTCGTCGTGCTCGCCTTTCTCGTCATGGCGGGCGGTGCGTACGGGGCCTACGCGATCAACGGGCAGCTCGGGGCGGTCACCGGCGAGACGTGGACGCGGCTCGCGGGCGTCGGCGGACGGGCGGTGCTCGCCGCCGCGCTCGTCGCGGCCACGGGTGCTGCGCTCGGCGTGCTGCTGAAGAACGCGGCGGGGGCGCTCGGTCTGGTCGTGGTCTGGGTCGCCGTCGTGGAGACGGTCGTCACGCTCGCCGTGCAGGACGCGCAGGCCTGGCTCGTGCGGACCAACGTCGCGGCCTGGGTCCAGGGCGGCACGACCGTCTGGGTGCAGGAGTGCACCACGGACGCGACCGGGATGACGTGCCAGGGCGTGGAACGGGTCGTCACCCAGGCGCAGGGCGGCCTCTACCTGCTGGCGGTCGCCGCCGTGCTGTCGCTGGTGGCAGCCGCCGTGTTCCGGCGGCGCGACGTCTCCTGACGCCTCGTGCCGCCGCGCCGCCCTCCTCGTGGCGAGGCGCTCGTCCCATCTCGTGAGACGGGCGCCTCGACACGTGACATCCCCGAAACATGGGCGTACAGTCCCATGACGTGCAGACGATCCTCCTTGTAGTACTTCCTGAGCGCGCCGGCTGAGGCCACGCCACCAGGCTTCGTCAGCGCGCTCACCCCTCGTCCAGCCCGGTATCCCGGGTCCGAGGGGTTTTTTGTTGCCACCACACCGGCACGACAACGCCACACAGGACCGCGGACGGCCCACACCGGCCACCGCGAGCGCCGCACCCGCGAGACCCGCGAGCACCGGCACCGCACACCGCGACCAGCACGACCGCACCACCACGGTCGGCTCCGGTTCCCGGCGGAGCGCCCCCACGGGGGGCGCCCGCCGGGCCGAGGCCACGACACGCAGGAGACACCATGGCCCAGGGTCCCACCCCGGCACCTCCGCGACCGGGGGCCCCGACGCCCGCGGCGCCGGCGCCGAAGCCCGCCCCGACACCCGCGTCGGTCGCCCCGCGCGGCGACGTCCGGCGCGCTGCCACGGCCCGCCCGGCCGGCAGCACGCAGGGCACCTCGACGGGTGAGGAGATGACCGGCGCGCAGTCGATCGTCCGCTCGCTCGAGGAGGTCGGCGCCGACGTCGTCTTCGGCATCCCGGGTGGTGCGATCCTCCCGACGTACGACCCGCTCATGGACTCGCAGCGACTGCGCCACATCCTCGTGCGCCACGAGCAGGGCGGCGGCCACGCCGCGCAGGGGTACGCGCACGCGACCGGCAGGGTCGGCGTGACCATGGCGACGTCGGGACCCGGCGCGACCAACCTCGTCACCCCCATCGCCGACGCGAACATGGACTCGATCCCGCTCGTCGCGATCACCGGCCAGGTCGCCGCGGGCGCGATCGGCACGGACGCCTTCCAGGAGGCGGACATCGTCGGCATCACGCTGCCGATCACCAAGCACAACTTCCTCGTCACCGACCCGGACGACATCCCGCGCACCATCGCGGAGGCGTTCCACATCGCCTCGACCGGCCGCCCCGGTCCGGTGCTCGTGGACATCGCGAAGTCGGCGATGCAGTCGCGCACGACGTTCTCGTGGCCCCAGGACGTGCAGCTCCCGGGCTACCACCCGGTGACGAAGCCGCACAGCAAGCAGATCAAGGAGGCCGCGCGCCTGCTCGCGTCGGCCCGCCGGCCCGTCCTCTACGTGGGCGGCGGCGTGGTCCGCGCGAACGCGTCGGCAGAGCTGCGGCGCCTCGTCGACCTGTCGGGCGCGCCGGTCGTCACGACGCTCATGGCGCGCGGTGCCGTGCCCGACACGCACCCTCAGAACCTCGGGATGCCCGGCATGCACGGCACCGTCCCCGCCGTGGCGGCGCTCCAGAAGGCCGACCTCGTCGTGTCCCTCGGCGCGCGCTTCGACGACCGCGTGACGGGCAAGCTCTCGAGCTTCGCCCCGCACGCCCAGGTCGTGCACGCGGACATCGACCCCGCGGAGATCGGCAAGAACCGCGACGTGGACGTCCCGATCGTCGGCGACCTCAAGGAGGTCATCGCCGACCTGCTGCCCGAGCTCGAGCGCGAGCACGAGACCAAGGGGAAGCCGGACGTCGAGGCCTGGTGGCGCCAGATCGACGACTGGCGCGAGACCTACCCCCTCGGGTACACCGAGCCCGACGACGGCCACCTCGCCCCGCAGCACGTCATCTCCCGCCTGGGCGAGATCTCCGGCCCCGAGTCGATCTACGTCGCGGGCGTCGGCCAGCACCAGATGTGGGCCGCGCAGTTCATCCGGTACGAGCACCCGCGCACCTGGATCAACTCCGGCGGCCTCGGCACCATGGGCTTCTCGATCCCCGCGGCGATGGGCGCGAAGGTCGGCCGCCCGGACGCCACGGTGTGGGCGATCGACGGCGACGGCTGCTTCCAGATGACCAACCAGGAGCTCGCCACCTGCACGATCAACGAGATCCCGATCAAGGTCGCGCTGATCAACAACTCCTCGCTCGGCATGGTGCGCCAGTGGCAGACCCTGTTCTACGACAAGCGCTACTCCAACACCGACCTGCACACCGGGCACGGCACGGCACGCGTCCCCGACTTCGTCAAGCTCGCGGACGCCTACGGGTGCGAGGGCATCCGTGTCGAGTCGATGGGCGAGGTCGACGCCGCGATCAAGCGTGCGATGGAGATCGACGACCGCCCCGTGGTCATCGACTTCAACGTCTCGCGCGACGCGATGGTGTGGCCGATGGTCGCCGCCGGCGTGAGCAACGACGACATCCAGTACGCGCGGGGCATCTCGCCCGCGTGGGACCGAGAGGACTGACCCGCCATGTCCCGCCACACCCTCTCCGTGCTCGTCGAGAACAAGCCCGGCGTGCTGACGCGCGTCGCGGGGCTGTTCGCCCGCCGCGCCTTCAACATCCACTCGCTCGCGGTCGGCCCGACCGAGCACGAGGAGATCTCGCGCATCACCGTGGTCGTCGACGTCGAGGAGCGCCCGCTCGAGCAGGTGACGAAGCAGCTCAACAAGCTGGTCAACGTCATCAAGATCGTCGAGCTCGACGCGGCCGCGTCCGTGCAGCGCGAGCTCCTGCTCGTCAAGGTGCGCGCCGACGGCGCGAACCGCACGGGCGTGCTCGAGGTCGTCAACCTGTTCCGTGCGAAGGTGGTCGACGTCGTGCCCGACGCCGTGACCATCGAGGCGACGGGCACGGGCGAGAAGCTGAACGCCCTGCTCGGGGCGCTCGAGCCCTACGGCGTGCGCGAGATCGTGAAGTCGGGGACCGTCGCCGTCGGGCGCGGCTCCCGCTCGATCACCGACCGCGCGCTGGAACGCGTGGTCCGCTCCGCCTGACGATCGCCTACCCTCGCACCAAGACCCGCACGGGCGTCGGTGCGCACCCGATCGTCGTTCCACCGCGAGCCATCGCAACAGACCCCCTGCACCGCAAACGAAGAACCGAGGAGAACCATCGTGGCTGAGCTGTTCTACGACGACGACGCCGACCTGTCCATCATCCAGGCCAAGAAGGTCGCGATCGTCGGCTACGGGAGCCAGGGCCACGCGCACGCCCAGAACCTGCGCGACTCCGGCGTCGAGGTCGTCGTCGCCCTCCGCGAGGGCTCGAAGTCGACCGCCAAGGCCCAGGACGAGGGCTTCGAGGTGAAGTCCGTCGCCGACGCCGCGGCGTGGGCGGACCTGATCATGATCCTCGCGCCGGACCAGCACCAGCGCTCGATCTACAACGACGAGATCAAGCCGAACCTCGCTGCCGGCAAGACGCTCGCCTTCGCGCACGGCTTCAACATCCGCTTCGGCTACATCGAGGCGCCCGACGGCGTCGACGTCATCCTCATCGCGCCCAAGGCTCCGGGCCACACCGTGCGTCGCGAGTTCGTCGCGGGTCGCGGCATCCCCGACATCATCGCCGTCGAGAAGGACGCGTCGGGCCAGGCGTGGGACGTCGCGCTGTCGTACGCGAAGGCGATCGGCGGCACGCGCGCCGGCGTCATCAAGACGACGTTCACCGAGGAGACCGAGACCGACCTGTTCGGCGAGCAGGCCGTCCTCTGCGGTGGTGTCTCGCAGCTCGTCCAGTACGGCTTCGAGACCCTCACCGAGGCCGGCTACCAGCCGGAGATCGCCTACTTCGAGGTGCTGCACGAGCTGAAGCTCATCGTCGACCTCATGTGGGAGGGCGGCATCGCCAAGCAGCGCTGGTCCGTCTCCGACACCGCCGAGTACGGCGACTACGTCTCCGGCCCGCGCGTCATCGACCCGCACGTCAAGGAGAACATGCAGGGCGTCCTCGCGGACATCCAGTCCGGCGCGTTCGCCAAGCGCTTCATCGACGACCAGGACGCCGGCGCGCCGGAGTTCACGGAGCTCCGCGAGAAGGCCGCGCAGCACCCGATCGAGAAGGTCGGCAAGGAGCTGCGCTCGCTGTTCGCGTGGAAGCAGCAGGACGCCGACTACACCGAGGGCAGCGCCGCGCGCTGATCCTCGACCTCTGAGCCCGGCTCACCTCTGGGGGTGGGTGACCCCTGTCGCGCGATCTACCATCCGCGGTGCTCGTTCCTCGCACCGCTCCCGCCAGGCCCGCCACGATCGCGCGACAGGGGTCACCCACCCCCTTGCTGTCGGCTCACCCGGGCGCAGGCCAGCAGGCCGCCAGGCCTGGAACGGTTCGCGGCGTCCAAGGAGGTAGGGGATTACGTCGGCGCGACACGGGTGGGACGAATGGCGGGAGACCGGGCAGATCGACCTCGGGTACGCCACGATAGGGGTATGACCCGACAGGCGGACGAGGGGGAACCGGTGACGGACGACGTGGTGGTGGACGAGAGGGCGGCGGAGATCCTCGCGTTCTGGGAGCTGGCGCGGCCGAGCGCCGGGATGGCGCGGGTGGGCGTGGTCACCGGCACCACGGTCTCTGAGACGGTGCCGCCGCCCGCGTGGTCGTTCGGCGACAACCCCGAGCTCGCCGACGGCCTGCTCGCGGCGGTCCTCAGCGGGGAGAAGACCGCGACGTCGTCCGCGCTGTGGGAGTACGAGGACTCGGGGGAGCCCGTCCCGCGCGTCGGCGAGCTGTCGATCCTGCTCGACGGCGACGGCCACCCGCGGGCACTCGTCCGCACGACGTCGGTCGAGATCGTGGCGTTCGACGACGTCGACGACGACTTCGCGCGGGCCGAGGGCGAGGACGACCGTTCGCTCGCGTCTTGGCGGGCTGAGCACGAGAAGTACTTCCGCCGGGTGCTGGAGCGGGAGTTCGCCCCGGACATGCCGCTCGTGTGCGAGCGGTTCGAGCTGCGCTACCCGCGTTGAGCGGGGGATGAGCGGTGGCCGGCCGTGCCACGTTCGGCCGGCCACCGCTCGCGGGGCAGGTGATGAGGACTACCCCGGGACTGGTGAGGCGCCGACCCGGTGGTCGGGTCGGCCCGCCGCGGTGAGCAGGAGCGTGCGCACGTCCTGCGCGACGACGGAGCGGGCGCCGCGCAGGACCGCGAGCTCGGGCACAGCGCTCGCGACGACCGCGCCCGTGCGCTGGTCCGTGCCGCGGAGCACGGCGGCGGTGGCCTCGGCGAGCGCGTCGCCGCACGCGACCCCCGTCGGTCCGCCGAGCACGACGGCGTCGGGCTCGAGGATCGCCACGACGGGCTGGAGCACGATCGCGACGCGACGTGCGAGGTCCTGCACGAGCTCGTGGACGGCGTCGGTGCCGTGGTGCTCCCGGACGGCGGCGACGGCCTCGGCGTAGGAGGTGCCCTCCGTGACCCCGGGGACGCCCGCCCGGGCGCAGATCTCGACGAGCCGGAGGCCGCCGACGAGGTCCTGCACGTTGACGGAGTCGTCGATGCCGGTGGCGGGCACGGGGAGGTAGCCGATCTCGCCGGCGCCGCCCGTGGTGCCGTGGTGGACGCGCCCGTCGAGCCACGCGCCCATGCCGATGCCCTCGCCCAGCCACAGCAGCGCGAAGCTCTGCTCGTCCCGACCTGCGTCGCGCTCGGCGATCGCGGCGAGGTTCACGTCGTTCTCGACGCGCACGTCGATCCCGAGGGCGTCCTCGAGGTGCCCTCTCAGTCCTGCGCGCGGCCAGCCGGGCAGCTCGCCGACGAGGGCGATGTCGCCCGTGCGCGGGGCGACGGCCGCCTGGACACCGACGACGGCGGTCGCCACGCGCGCGACCGGGATGCCCGCGTCCGCACAGGCCTCGTCGCGCGCCCTGCGGACGTCGGTCGCGGCGGCGCGGTCCGGGCCGGCGGCAACGGTGGTCTCGCCGAGCGTGCGACCGAGCGCGTCGACGACGCTCGCCCGCACGCCGTCGGGCACGACGTCGAGCGCGAGCCCGACGAGGACGTCGGTGCGAGCGGCGTACTGTGTCGCCTGCGGCCCGCGCGCCCCCTGCACGGAGCCGGTCGGCTCGATGAGTCCGGACTGCTCGAGCCGTGCGACGATCTGCGAGGCCGTCGGACGCGACACCCCTGTGCTGTCGCCGATCTGGGACCGGGTGAGCGGTCCGGCGTCGAGCAGGAGCTCGAGCGCCGCGCGATCGTTGATCGTGCGGAGCAGCCCCGGGGTGCCGGGGATCCTCGACGAGGGGGGCGCGGTCATGGCGTTCCTTCGAGCGGGCTTTAGGAAAGTTTCCTAATAGTGCATGGTCTCCCCCTGTCGCGCAACTCCGTCCCAGTCCGAGACGTGAGACCACCGTCCCGAGGGGTGGCGCGGCGGCGTAGGCTCGCCGCATGACGCGCACCATTGATCTGGCAGTCGTGGCCGGGGACGGCATCGGGACCGAGGTCGTCGAGCAGGGCCTCGCCGTGCTCGAGGCCGCCGTGGCCGGCTCGGACGTGAAGGTCTCCACGACGCCGTTCGACCTGGGTGCGCGCCGCTGGCACGCGACGGGCGAGACGCTCACCGACGCGGACCTCGAGGCGATCCGCAGCCACGACGCGATCCTCCTGGGCGCGATCGGCGACCCGAGCGTCCCGTCGGGCGTCCTCGAGCGCGGTCTGCTGCTCAAGCTGCGCTTCGCGCTCGACCACTACGTGAACCTGCGCCCGGGCAAGCTGTACCCGGGTGTCACCTCGCCCCTCGCCGACCCGGGAGAGATCGACTTCGTCGTGGTGCGCGAGGGCACCGAGGGCCCGTACGTCGGCAACGGCGGATCGCTGCGCACCGGGACGCCCCACGAGATCGCGACCGAGGTCTCCCTCAACACGGCGTTCGGCGTCGAGCGCGTCGTGCGCGACGCGTTCGCCCGCGCGCAGGCGCGGCCGCGCAAGCACCTGACGCTCGTGCACAAGCACAACGTCCTGGTGCACGCGGGCCACCTGTGGCGGCGGACGGTGGAGGCCGTCAACGTCGAGTTCCCCGACGTCACGACGGACTACCTGCACGTCGACGCGGCGACCATCTTCCTCACGACGAAGCCGTCGCGCTTCGACGTCATCGTCACGGACAACCTGTTCGGCGACATCCTCACCGACCAGGCCGCCGCGATCACGGGCGGGATCGGCCTCGCCGCATCCGCGAACATCAACCCCGACCGTACGGCGCCGTCGATGTTCGAGCCGGTGCACGGCTCCGCCCCGGACATCGCCGGGCAGGGCAAGGCCGACCCGACTGCCACGGTGCTGTCGGTCGCGCTGCTCCTCGACCACCTGGGCCTCGGCGACGAGGCGAAGCGCGTCGAGGCGGCCGTCGCGGCCGACCTCGCCGAGCGGGGGAGCCGAGTACGCTCGACGGCCGAGGTGGGCCGCGAGCTCGCCGCTCGCGTCGCCGGCTGACACCCCGCCCGGGTCCTGCACGGACCCGGGCACCGGTTCGCCCGCAGTCCCCGCACCTCGGTCGTCATCGCCCCAGGACCGGACCCCTCCCGTTCTGACCCGGTGACGCCCTGCCGTCGTCGTGCCCTCGCGCGGATCGCCGCACGAGCCGCACGGTCGTGGAAAACTAGGCGGAGACCACCCGGGTCGCCAGGTGAAAGGCCTCATGATGAGCACCCTCGCAGCGCAGCACCAGCCGTCCTCCTCGGAGGAGGACCTCATCGCCCTGTTCGACGTCCGCCCCACGGACGCCCCGACGCCGCCCGCCGAGCGCGAGGCCGCGATCACGGCCCCGAAGTTCGGCACGGTCTTCACGGACCACATGGCGCGGATCAGCTGGAACTCGACCGACGGGTGGGTCGACCGCCGCATCGAGAAGTACGGCCCCCTCCTCCTGGACCCGGCGACCGCCGTCCTGCACTACGCGCAGGAGATCTTCGAGGGCATGAAGGCGTACCGCCACGCCGACGGGTCGGTGTGGACGTTCCGCCCCGAGGCGAACGCCGCCCGCTTCGCGCGCTCGGCGCACCGGCTCGCGCTGCCCGCCCTCTCGGTCGACGACTTCGTCGGCTCGATCACGGCCCTCGTGCGCACCGACGTGGACTGGGTCCCGTCGGGCGAGGAGGCGAGCCTGTACCTGCGTCCGTTCATGTACGCGTCGGAGGCGTTCCTCGGCGTGCGCCCGTCGCTCGAAGCCGAGTACCTGGTGATCGCGTCGCCGGTCGGGCCCTACTTCTCGGGCGGCGTGAAGCCCGTGTCGATCTGGGTCGACCGTGAGTACAGCCGCGCCGGCGCCGGGGGCACGGGCGACGCGAAGTGCGGCGGGAACTACGCCTCCAGCCTCCTGCCGCAGGTGGTCGCGCAGCAGCACGGGTGCGAGCAGGTGTGCTTCCTCGACTCCGGGACGCGCACGTTCCTCGAGGAGCTGGGCGGCATGAACGTGTTCGTCGTCAAGGCGGACGGCTCGGTCGAGACGCCCGAGCTCAGCGGCTCGATCCTCGAGGGCGTCACGCGCTCGTCGATCATCCGCCTCCTCGCCGACCGCGGCCACGAGGTGGTCGAGCGTCGCATCCCGCTCACCGACGTCCTCGCCGGGATCCGCGACGGTTCCGTGACCGAGGTGTTCGCGTGCGGCACGGCCGCCGTCATCACGCCGATCGGGCGCCTCGCGGGCTCCGACTTCGACCACACCATCGGCGGTGGCGAGGCCGGGACCCTGACGATGGCGATCCGGACCGAGCTCACCGACATCCAGACCGGGCGCGCGGCCGACCGCCACGGCTGGCTGCGCCGTCTCGCCTGAGGCGCGTCCTCCGCACCCTGCACGACGACGGGGCGCCTCTCCCGTGGGAGGGGCGCCCCGTCGCCGTGCGTACCGGTCGGCGCGCAGGGCGCGCCGGGCGCTGAGTCAGAGGGCGGTCGCCGGCCGTACGACGATCGTGCGCCCGGCGACGCCCGCGAGCAGCGACCAGACCGCGATGCCGATGAGCAGGTTGATGAGCCCGGACAGGGCTGCCGCCGTGACGTCGCTCGACCACGCGAACGGGAGCACGGCGATCACCACGACGACCAGCGCCATGATCCAGCCGAAGAACGCGCGCGGGCGCGGCGTGCTGAGGATGAGCAGGTGCAGGACGCCCGCCGCGAGGACCGCGAGGATCGCCCCGTCGATCGCCCACGCCGCCTGGCGCGACCCCGTGCTGAACAGGTCCGGCGGCGGCACCAGGGTGATCGAGAAGATCCGCTCGAAGATGATCACGCCGAGCAGCCCGATGAGGGCGGCGACGAGCGCCGTCGCCGCGGCGCCGGCCCAGAACCGGCCTGCCTCGACCGCGAGGCGCGGGTCCGCGGGGTTGACGGGGGGCCTCTGCCCGGGGAAGCCGGCCTGCGGGTCGGTCGGGGGGATCGCGGGGGGCTGGGCGTGCGGCGGCACGGGCGGCTGCCCGTAGCGGCGCGTCGGGGGGTTCTGCGGGTCGTAGCCGCCCGGCGTCGGGTCGCTCATCGTCACTCCTCGGTCGGTCGCCGCCGCGCCCGAGAGCGGTGGGCGGCTCAGTGGATGGACGCTCGTGTCCATCCTCGCGGAACCTGTGGCACCATGTGCCCTGTGACACACCTCGTCTCCCAGCTCATTATCGAGTAGCGCGCCCGGTAGCACCCACCGGACGCGCAGACCTCCCGCACCCTCGGGGGGTTTTTTTGTTGCTGGGCACCACCCCGCCCGGCGGCACGGATGCCGGGCCTCCCGCCTCACGAGGGCCCCGCCCGGCGTCCTGGGAGACGGACCAGAGGGACGGACGCTGCGGCGTCCTCGACACGACGAACGGCAGGAAGAGGCACCATGACCTCGGCGACGACCCCCGTGACCGGCCCCCGCGAGCCCCGGGTCTTCCACGTCTACGACACGACCCTGCGCGACGGCGCGCAGCAGGAGGGCATGAACCTCTCCGTCGCCGACAAGCTCGCCATCGCGCCGCTGCTCGACGAGCTCGGGGTCGGGTTCATCGAGGGTGGCTGGCCGGGCGCGGTCCCCAAGGACACGGAGTTCTTCCGCCGCGCCGCCAAGGAGCTCGACCTGCGTCACGCCGTGCTCGCCGCGTTCGGCTCGACCCGCAAGGCCGGGCTGCGCGCGTGGGACGACCCGCAGGTGCGGGCGCTCGTCGACTCCGAGGCGCCGGTCGTGACGCTCGTCGCCAAGTCCGACGTCCGGCACGTCGAGCGAGCGTTGCGCACGACGCCCGACGAGGGCCTCGCGATGATCACCGACACCGTGTCGTTCCTCGTGGGCGAGGGGCGCCGGGTCGTCGTCGACGCCGAGCACTTCTTCGACGGCTACCGGTACGACGCCGCCTTCACGCGGTCCGCCGTGCAGGCCGCGTTCGAGGCGGGGGCCGAGGTCGTCGCGCTGTGCGACACCAACGGCGGGATGCTGCCCACCTGGGTGGTCGAGGTCGTCGAGGAGCTGCGAGACGCCGTCGGGCTCCCGCACGGGCGCGACGCCCTCCCGGGCGACGCGCTGCTCGGCATGCACGCGCACAACGACTCGGGCTGCGCCGTCGCGAACACCCTCGCGGCCGTCGAGGCGGGCGCCGCCCACGTGCAGGGGACGGTCAACGGGTACGGGGAGCGCACGGGCAACGTCGACCTGCTGACGGTCGTGGCGAACCTCGAGCTCAAGCACGGGCTGCGGACCCTGACCGGGGAGGGCCTCGAGGAGTCCACGCGCATCTCGCACGCGATCAGCGAGATCACCAACATCTCCCCGTACGCGCGCCAGCCCTACGTCGGTGCGAGCGCGTTCGCGCACAAGGCCGGTCTGCACGCGAGCGCGATCAAGGTCGACCCCGACCTCTACCAGCACATCGACCCGACGGCGGTCGGCAACGACATCCGCATGCTCGTCTCCGACATGGCCGGCCGCGCGTCGATCGAGCTCAAGGGGCGCGAGCTCGGGTTCGACCTGTCGGGCCAGGGCGAGCTGCTCACGCGCGTGACCAACAGGGTCAAGGACGACGAGGCGAACGGCTACACCTATGAGGCCGCGGACGCCTCGTTCGAGCTGCTGCTCCGCGAGGAGATCACGGGAGAGCGGCCGCCGTACTTCCGGGTCGAGAGCTGGCGCACGATCGTCGAGCGGGCGGGGTCGCGCGGCACCGAGGCGACGGCCGAGGCCACCGTCAAGCTCCACGCCGGAGGAGAGCGCATCGTCACGACCGGCGAGGGGAACGGGCCCGTCAACGCGCTCGACCACGCGCTGCGGCTCGCCCTCGGCCGCGTCTACCCCGAGATCGACGTGTTCGAGCTCATCGACTTCAAGGTCCGCATCCTCGACACCGAGCAGGGCACGGACGCGATCACGCGCGTCCTCATCGAGACGACCGACGGCTCGACGTCGTGGTCGACCGTCGGCGTCGGGCCGAACCTCATCGAGGCGGCCTGGGAGGCGCTGACCGACTCCGCGATCTACGGGCTGGTCCACGCGGGCGTCGACCCCCGCTGAGGCCGACGCTGCCGCCGGTGCGGGTCACGTCGAGGCGCCCGCCACCGACGCGGTGGCGGGCGTGATCCACCCGGTGCGGTGGAACCACTCGACGTAGGAGTCGAGCATCGAGGCGTCCACCGGGGGGCACTCGATCCCCGTCCCCGCGAGCCCGGCCTCCACGTTCTCCCTGCCGAACCGGGGGAACGTCCCCTCGAAGTAGAGCTCCTTGACCGTGACGTCCCGTGCCGCGGCGACCGTCGTGAAGATCGGCAGGAACGGGACCACGGGGTGGTCCGGGGACGCGGCGCAGAGCTCACGCAGCCGGCCGACCCAGGTGTCGTAGTCGACGGTCTCGATCCGGTGCCCGGCGGCGCGCAGCCGGTCGATCATCTCCTGGAGCAGCCCGTACCGGGGGTTGGTGAGGTGGAACGTCGCGCCGCGGGGATCGACCGGGTGCTCGGCGAGATGGACGAGCGCCCGGGCGAGGTGGTCGGCGGGGACGAAGTCGAGCGGGAGGTCGACGTCGGGAGCCGAGCCCATCTCGGCCATCGCCTTGAAGAACGCGACGATGGCGGCGTCCGTGTTCCAGGCGCCGTCGGTCGTGCGGCCGGTGATCTCGTAGGGGCGGTACACGGACACCGGGACGCCGCGCTCGCGCGCCAGACCGAGGATGCGCTCGGCCACCCACTTGCTCTCCGGGTAGCCCATCGACATCCGCTCGACGTGCTCGACGGCGTCGCGCTCGGACACGTGGGGGACGTGTGCCGACCCTGCACCGGAGAGCACGGCGATGGTGGAGACGTAGTGCACCGGGATGCCGCCGCCCCGGAGCGCGAGGCCCGCGACGCCCCGGGTGCCGTCCACGTTGGTGGCGCGGAGCCACTCGTACGGGTACGCGAAGTTCACCTGCGCGGCCGAATGGTAGATGCGTCCCGTGCGTCGAGCGAGCGCGTCCAGCTCGTCCGGGGAGAGCCCGAGCCGAGGCGCCGAGAGGTCGGCCGGCAACGCGTGCACGCGGTGCGCGTCGCCGAGCGGCGGGTGACCGTACCGCGCCTGCGCCGCGGAGATCCGGCGCCGGGCAGCCTCCTCGTCCGGCGCGCGGACGAGGCACTCCACCTCGGCACCGGTGCGTGCGAGCAGCTCGCGCAGGAGGTACGAGCCGAAGAAGCCGGTCGCGCCCGTGAGGAGGACGCGTCGTCCCTCGGGCCGGTCGCCGAGCGGGGCGGTCTGCGAGAGGTGGACGTCGGCGCGCCACCGGTCGCTCGCCTCCTGCACGAGCGCGCCGTGCGCGGCGACGTGCCGCACCGCGCTCGTGAAGGGTCCGAGCCGAGGCTCCGACAGCAGGGACTTGATCAGCGGATAGCCGCTCGCACCGTCCAGGTCGAGCTCGGCCTGGATCCGCGCGACCAGACGAGCGGCGTCGAGCGACGTCCCGCCCGACTCGAAGAAGTGGACGTCGGCACCGCCCGGAAGCCCGAGCGTCTCGGTCCAGGCTGCGCGCACGACCGCCTCGGGCGTCGGGTCGCCCGCCTCAGGGGACGACTTCCCTCCCGTGGCGGGCGTCGCGGCGTCGGGACCGGTGAGGTCCGTCTCTCGCGCCCTGCGCTCGAGCCGTCGCCTGTCCGCCTTGCCGTTGGTCGTGCGCGGGCGCTCGTCGACGAGGAGCACGGACGACGGCATCATCCATGCGGGGAGCCTGTCCCGGGTGCTGGCGCGGACGAGGGCGAGGTCCACGACCGCGCCCGGCGCGGGGACGACGAACGCGACGAGCCGCGCGTCGGCATCCCTGCCGACGGCGACGACCGCGACGTCGTCGACCTGCGGGACCGTCCGTACGGCGTGCTCGACCTCACCGAGCTCGATCCGGAAGCCGCGCACCTTGACCTGGTCGTCGAGGCGCCCGCGGAACTCGAACGTCCCGTCGCCGCGACCACGCACCCGGTCGCCCGTGCGGTACCAGCGCGTCTCGGAGTCGGAGCCCACCGCGAGGCGGACGAACCGGCGCGCGGTGAGCTCGGGGTCGGAGAGGTAGCCGACGGCGAGACCGTTGCCGCCGATCAGCAGCTCGCCGTCCTCGCCGTCCACGGCGGGCGTGCCGTCGGGCCGCAGGACGACGCAGCGGGCGTAGGGGACCGGTCGGCCGATCGGCACGGGGTCCTGGGCTCCGGGGTCGACGACGTGCGTCGTGGTCACCGCGGTGCACTCCGTGGGGCCGTAGACGTTGACGAGGCGTCCCGCGCGCGCCGCGACGACGGCGGCCGGGCCTGCGGCGAGCGCCTCGCCGCCCGTGACGACCTGGGCGAGGCCGTCGAAGACCTCCGGCCGGGTCCGCGCGAGATGGTGCAGCAGGCTCGTGGTGAAGAAGGCGGTGTCGACCGCGTCGCGGCGCAGCCGCCGCTCCAGGGCCTCCGGCACCAGGAGGAGCTCGGGCTCGGCGACGACGAGGCAGCCGCCTCGCAGCAGGGTCGTCCAGATCTCGATCGTCGACGCGTCGAACGCGAGGGCGGACGCGTGCAGGAACCGCTGTCCCGGCCCCATGTCGACGAAGCCGCCGCGGGTGGCCAGGAGACGGACGGCGCGCTGCCCGATGCCGACCGCCTTCGGCGTCCCGGTCGACCCCGAGGTGAACATCACGTAGGCGAGCGGGTCCGCCCCGTCCGCCGCGCCGGGCGGTGTCGGTGTCGTCGTCGTCGATGCCGTCGTCGGTCTCCGGACGTCGAGCACCGGGAGGTCCCCCTCGACGATCGGCGTCGCGGCCGTCGTGCGGGCGACGAGCCGGCAGCCGACGGCACCCAGCATCGTCGCGGCACGGTCGCGCGGTGTCGCCTCGTCGAGCGGAAGGTAGGCGGCACCCGTGCGCAGCACCGCGACGAGCGCCGCGAGGGTGTCGAAGCCACGCGGGCCGAGCACGGCGACGACGTCACCGCGTCGTGCGCCGCCGTCGACGAGACGTGCCGCGACGTCGCACGACGCCGCGAAGAGCTCCGCGTAGGAGTAGGTCCGGTCGCCCTCGACGACAGCGGGCGTCGACGGGTGGGTGCGCACTCGGTCGTCGAAGAGCGCGACGAGGGTACGGGCGTCGTCCATGAGTTCCCCCTGCTTCGCAGACGTCCACGGCGCGCCGGCCCCTGCACGACGTTCGTCCCGTGGCCGTGCCTCCACGATCGCATCCGGGCCGTCGCACCGCACGCGCGCGTCGACGGCGGCCGTGACCGACATCTCCCGCCGAGCGGGCGTCTCGCGGGCTTAGGGTGGACGGGTGCGTGGTGAGTACAAGGTTCCCGGTGGCAAGCTCGTGGCGGTCGACGTCGAGGTGGAGGCCGGGCGGCTCGCCCGCGTCGCGGTGAGCGGCGACTTCTTCCTCGAGCCGGACGACGCGCTCGAGGACATCGACGGCGCGCTCACCGGCATGCCGGAGACGGCGACGGTCGCGCAGCTCGCGAGCGCCGTGCAGGGCGCGCTCGGCGAGGACGTCACGATGATCGGCTTCTCGCCCGAGGCCGTCGCGATCGCGGTGCGCCGCGCGCTCGGGCACGCGACGGGGTGGCACGACCACACGTTCGAGCTGATCCACGAGGGGCCGGAGAGCCCGGCGATGCACCTGGCGCTGGACCAGGTGCTCACCGAGGAGCTCGACGCCGGTCGCCGCGGCCCCACGCTGCGGATCTGGGAGTGGGCGTCGCCGGCCGTGATCATCGGCTCCTTCCAGTCGCTGCGCAACGAGGTCGACGCCGAGGGCGCGGCACGGCACGGCGTGACGGTCGTGCGCCGGATCTCGGGCGGCGGGGCGATGTTCGTCGAGCCGGGCAACACCATCACGTACTCCCTCTACGTGCCCGCGTCGCTCGTCGAGGGCCTGAGCTTCGAGCGGTCGTACGCGTTCCTCGACGACTGGGTGCTGGGTGCGCTCGCGTCGGTCGGCATCGACGCGACGTACAAGCCGCTCAACGACATCGCGTCGCCCGCGGGCAAGATCGCGGGCGCGGCGCAGAAGCGGCTGCGCGGGGGAGCGGTGCTCCACCACGTGACGATGGCGTACGACATCGACGCCGACAAGATGACCGAGGTGCTCCGCATCGGCCGGGAGAAGCTCTCGGACAAGGGGACGAAGAGCGCGAACAAGCGCGTGGACCCCCTGCGCTCGCAGACGGGCATGTCCCGCGAGGCCGTCATCGAGGCGTTCGAGGACCACTTCCGGTCGCGGTACCGGACGGTCGAGGGCAAGGTCACGCCCGAGGAGCGGGCGCAGGCGGAGGAGCTCGCGCGCACGAAGTTCTCGACGCCGGAGTGGACCGCGCGCGTGCCGTGACCCCGACGTAGCGGGGTCTCGCGCGACCAGCCGGGGTTCTCCCTCGCGCGACCGGGTGGCTGCCCGCCGCCGATTGTTAAGAACGTGCAACATCTGTCGACCGGGCTTCCGTTCGCGCGGCGATGGCAGTAATCTCTACGCATACGTCCTCTGATGGAAGTAAGTTTCACGCCGCGCGAGCCGACCGGCCGCGCGGGACCGTCAGGACACCCGACCCGGCCGTCCCCCATCGGCCGACAGAAAGGAAGTGTCACGGCATGCAGCGACGCAGCACGGTGGCCGTCACGGGCACCCTCGTCCTCGCGCTCGGCCTGGCCGCGTGCAGCTCCGGCGGCGGGTCCGGATCCGAGGCGACCGGGGGCGACGACGCCACCGACTTCTCGGGCGAGACCCTCACCGTCTGGATCATGGAGGGCACCAACCCCGACGCCGACGCGTTCTTCGACGAGGTGACGACCGCGTTCAAGGAGGAGACCGGCGCCGACCTCCAGATCGAGTTCCAGCCGTGGGCCAGCGCCCACGACAAGTTCACGACCTCCATCGCGGGCGGCACGACGCCGGACGTCGCCGAGGTCGGGACGACCTGGACCGGTGAGTTCGCCGACGTCGGCGCGCTCGCTGACCTCTCCGACCGCATCGCCGAGGCCGGGCTCGAGGACGATCTCGTCCCGGGTCTCGTCGAGTCCGCGACCCTCGACGGCGGGGTCTACGGCATGCCGTGGTACGCCGGCGTGCGCTCGGTCGTCTACCGCGCCGACCTGTTCGAGGCCGCGGGCATCGAGGCCCCGACGTCGTGGGACGAGCTCGTCGCCGCGGCGGACGCGCTCAAGGCCGCGAACCCCGAGATCATCCCGTTCCCCGTCGCCGGTGACAGCCAGTACGGGGCGATGCCCTTCGTCTGGGGCGCCGGCGGCGACCTCGCGGTGCAGGACGGCGACACCTGGACGTCGGCGATCAGCTCGCCCGAGTCTGTCGAGGGCCTCGAGTTCTACACGGGTCTCGCGACCGAGCACGGCTTCTCGACCGCTGCCGCGACGACGTGGAAGGAGACCGACCTCCTCGCCGCGTTCGAGCAGGGCCAGGTCGGCATGATGATCTCCGGGAGCTGGACACCGGGCAAGATCGTCGCCGACGTCCCGGACATGGAGGGCAAGGTCGGCGCCTTCCCGATCCCCGGCCAGACCGAGGGACTGTCCGACTCGTTCCTCGGCGGTTCGCACCTCGGCGTCTTCGAGGCGAGCGAGAAGCAGGACCTCGCCTGGGAGTTCGTCGAGATGATGACGACCGGCGAGTTCGCGGAGGAGTGGGGGCAGCAGTCCGGCTACTTCCCGGGCCAGACGTCGCTCCTCGAGAAGGTCATCGAGGAGGACGACCCGCTGGTCGCGCCCTTCGCCCAGCAGATGGTCGAGGCCGGCCGGTCCGTCCCGGTGACCCCGCTCTACGGCCAGATCCAGGGCAAGAAGACGCTCGAGACGATGCTCCAGTCGATCCTCTCGGGCAGCGCCACCGTCCAGGAGGCCGCCGACACCGCGGCCGCCGACATGGACGAGACGTTCGGCTCCTGAGCCGACCCGCGTCCGGCCGCGGGGGCACCCCGCGGCCGGACGCGGCGCTCTTCCGCCCTCCCGTACCACGCGACAGGACCCTCTCCATGGCAGACCTCCGAGCCGTGCCCGGCGCCTCGCCGGCCCCGGCCGCCCCGGCCGACCGGCCGTCATCGGGCACCCCGTCGACCGGCGCGCGCCGGCGCCGGCCCGGCGGCCTCGGCCACCGTTCCCCGCTGCGTCCCTGGCTGCTGCTGGCACCGGGACTCCTTGTGCTCGGCGTACTGCTGCTGTGGCCGCTCGTGCGGGTGTTCCTGCTCTCGCTGCAGGACTACGGGCTGCGGCAGATCGCGAGCGGCGAGTCGAACTGGATCGGGCTGCAGAACTACGCCGACATCCTCGGTGACAGCTACCTGTGGACCGTCGTCCTGCCCAACACGGTCCTCTTCGCGCTCGCGTGCGTCGTGCTCACCGTGGCGCTCGGCACCGCGGTCGCGCTGTTCCTCAACACGCTCGGCGGGTTCTGGCGGGGCGTCGGCGCGACGGCGATCATGGTCGCCTGGGCGGTGCCCGCGATCACGGGCACCTACGTGTGGGTGTGGATCTTCGACCCGCTCAACGGACTCGTCGCGTCGGTCCTCGAGGGCGTCGGCGCGATCGAGCCGGGGACCGTGAACTGGTTCACCGAGCGCCTGTCGTTCTACGCCATCGCGACGCTCAACGTGGTGCACCACGGGTTCCCGTTCGTCGCGATCACGGTGCTCGCGGGGCTCATGACGATCCCGCACGAGCTCCACGAGGCGGCGAAGGTCGACGGCGCGACCGCCTGGCGGCGCTTCTGGGCGATCACCGCGCCGATCCTGCGCCCGGTGTTCGCCGTGGTCACCATCCTGTCGACCATCTGGGACTTCAAGGTCTTCACGCAGATCTACCTCATGCCCGGCGGCAACGGCGGAAACAAGGACGTGTTCAACCTCGGCGTGTGGTCGTACATCGAGTCGTTCGCGCAGGGCAAGTACGGCATGGGCTCGGCCATCGCGGTCCTGCTCACGCTCATCCTGCTCGGCATCACGCTCGTGTACATGCGCACCCTGTTCAAGGAGGAGGAGCTGTGAGCGCCGCCGTCGACACCCGCACCCCGCCCCGGCCCGCCCACGAGACGGACCAGGTCCTGCGTACCCACCCGCGCCGACCCGGCGTCGCGACCGCCAAGATCGCGGGGCTCGTCGCCCTGCTCGCCTTCTCGCTCTTCCCCGCCTACTGGATGTTCTCCTCGGCGGTCGACCCTGAAGCCGCGACCCGCGGCGCGCGACTGCTCCCCGCCGGGGTCACGTGGGAGAACTTCGTCACCGTGATCGACGACGGCGGGTTCGGCCACTACCTGCGCAACTCGGTCCTCGTCGCGGTGGGCACCGTCCTGGCGTCGTCGGTCGTCGCGCTGCTCGCCGCCGTCGCGGTGAGCCGGTTCCGCTTCCGGTTCCGCAAGTCGATGCTCGTGCTCATCCTCATGGTGCAGATGGTCCCGCTCGAGGCCCTGGTCATCCCGCTGTTCCTCCAGATGCGCAATCTCAACATGCTGAACTCGCTCCTGGGCCTGACGATCGTCTACCTCGCGTTCGCCCTGCCCTTCGCGATCTGGACGCTCCGCGGCTTCGTCGCGGCGGTGCCCGTCGAGCTCGAGGAGGCCGCGTACCTCGACGGTGCCTCGTGGGGCCGCATGTTCTGGAGGATCCTCGTCCCGCTCGTGGCGCCCGGCGTCGTCGCGACGAGCGTCTTCTCCTTCATCACGGCATGGAACGAGTTCATCTTCGCCCTGACGTTCCTGCAGCAGTCGAGCAAGTACACCGTGCCGATCGGTCTGCAGAAGTTCTTCGGCGAGAACACGACCGACTGGGGCGCCGTCATGGCGGCGTCGACCATCATCACGCTGCCCGTGCTCGTGTTCTTCGTGCTGGTGCAGCGCAACCTCTCGTCGGGCCTGACCGCCGGGTCGGTGAAGGGATGAGCGACGCGACCTCCGCCCCGGTCCCCGCACCGGTGGACGACGACGACGTCGTCCGCGCCGTCAACGGCGTGCTCCTGCCCGGCTTCACCGGCACCGACTCCTTGCCCGCCTGGCTCCACGAGGCTGCGCGTGACGGGCTCGCCGGCGTCGTCCTCTTCGGGCACAACACGCCCGACGTCGCGACGGCCTCCCGGCTCACGAGCCTCCTGCGCGGGGCGTCGCCGGACGTCCTCGTCGCGATCGACGAGGAGGGCGGGGACGTGTCCCGCCTCCAGGCGGCGACCGGGTCGAGCCTGCCAGGCAGCGCCGCCCTGGGCGTGGTCGACGACGTCGCGGTCACCGAGGAGGTGGGCGCCGCGTTCGGCCGCCTCCTCACCGCGACCGGCGTGGACCTCGACCTCGCCCCCGACCTCGACGTGAACTCCGACCCGGGCAACCCCGTCATCGGCGTGCGGTCCTTCGGTGCCGACCCGGCGCTCGTCGCCCGGCACGGCGCGGCGTTCGTGCGCGGGCTGCACGCCGGGGGCACGGGCGCGTGCGGCAAGCACTTCCCCGGCCACGGTGCGACGAACGTCGACTCGCACCTCGCCCTGCCCGTCGTCGACGCGAGCCTCGCCGAGCTGCGCGCCCGCGACCTGCCGCCGTTCGTCGCGACGATGACGCCCGGAGGCTCCTCCGGGGCGGGGGCGGACGACGACGCCCGGCTCGACGCGGTCATGACCGCCCACGTCGTCGTGCCCGCGCTCGGCCCGCTCCCGGCGACGCTCGAGCCCGCGGTCGGCGCACTCGTGCGTGAGCTCGGCTACGACGGCCCGATCGTCACCGACGCGCTCGACATGGGCGCCGTCGCCGCGTACGCCGAGACGGGGCCGGGCGGGACCGGGGCCGAGGGGGTGCCGACGCACGGGATCGGCGAGGTCGCCGTGCGCGCGATCGAGGCGGGTGCCGACCTGCTGTGCCTCGGCACGACCGTCGGCCGCGACGACGAGGCACTGTTCCGCCAGGCCCAGGTCGCGCTCCTCTCCGCCGTCGCGTCGGGGCGGGTCCCGCTCGATCGGCTGCGCGCGTCGGCCGCGCGCACCGCGACCGCGCGGACCGCGATCCGCACGCGCCAGGCCGCGAGCGGCATCGTGCCCTCGCCGGAGTCGGCGGCGACCGCGCTCGACGCGCTCGAACGCGTGGGGTCCGACGTCGCGGCTCGCGCCGTACGGTTCGCGGACCCGGCGCCGGGCCCCGGTCCGGTCCTGACCGCGGCGCCTGACGTCGTCGACCTCCGACTGCGCTTCGACCACGCCGCCGGACGGACGGCCCAGCACGTCCAGCGCGCGTTCGACGACGCCTTCGGCACCGGCGTCCGGCACCTGCGACCAACCGACGCCGCCGCGTGGACGCAGGCGTTCGACGCCGTCCGGTCGAGCGACCGCCCGCTCGTCGTGCTCACGCGCGAGCCCGTACCCGGCTCGGACGAGCGCGGGCGGCTCGACGCGCTGCTCGCCGAGCGCCCGGACGCCGTCGTCGTCCACACCGGGTTCCCGGGCGCCGTCGCGCAGTGGTTCGGCCGGGGTGCCGACGAGACGGTGCCCGTGGGCGCCGTGCCCGGCGACGGCGCGCGACCGGTCGTCGTGGTCGCGTGCGGGACGGGGCGGGCGAACGCGCGCGCTGCCGTCGCGCTGCTCACCGGCACACGCTGGTCGTCCGAGGCTGCCGGTCGGGGCGCGTTCGCGTCGGACATCGAGGGTGAGGAGCACTGATGATCGTCCTGGGCCTGTCCTCCGGCACGTCGGTCGACGCGATCGACGCGGCAGCGGCCGAGCTCACGCTCGGCGGCGACGGCGTGCTGCGCATGCGGCCGCTCGGTCACACCGAGTACGCGTGGCCGCGGGCCCTGCGCGAGCGCATCCTCAAGGCCCTGCCGCCCGCCGCGGTCGACGTGGCCGAGGTCGCGCAGCTCGACACCCTCATCGGCCAGGAGCTCGGTCGCGCGGGCCGCCGCGCGATCGACGACGTCGCAGGCGGCGACGTCGACCTCGTCGCGTCGCACGGGCAGACGATCTACCACTGGGTCGTCGGCGCCCGCGCCCGGGGCACTCTCCAGCTCGGGAACGCGGCGTGGGTCGCGGAGCACACCAAGCGGCCCGTCATCAGCGACTTCCGCGTCGCCGACGTCGCCGCGGGCGGCCACGGCGCGCCCCTCGTCAGCGTGCTCGACGCGCTGTGGCTCGGGCGCGACGACGCCGCGACCGGGGTGAGCGGTGCGCCGGGCTCCGGGCTCACCGCCGCGCTCAACATCGGCGGGATCGCGAACGTGTCGCTCGTCGGCCGCGTCGACGACCCGGTCACGGGCTGGGACACCGGGCCGGGGAACTGCCTGCTCGACGTCGCGGTCACGGCGATCACCGACGGCCGTCTCGCGTACGACGTGGACGGCGAGCTCGCCGCGCAGGGCACCGTCGACCCCGGCGCGCTCGCGGCGCTGCTCGACGACCCGTACTTCGCCGCGCCCGCGCCCAAGTCGACCGGGCGCGAGCTCTTCGACACCACGTACACCGCACGCCGTCTCGCGTCCGTGCGCCCCGGTCTCACCGGCCCCGACCTCGTCGCCACGCTCACCGAGCTCACCGCCGTGAGCGTGGCGGACGCGCTCTCCGGGCGGGACGTGCGCCGCGTCGTCGTGTCGGGCGGAGGGGCCCGCAACCCCGTCCTGCTCGACCGTCTGCGCGTCGCTCTCGCCGCGCACGGACCGCACGCGTGCGAGGTCGTGACGTCCGACGCGCTCGGACTGCCCGTGGACGCGAAGGAGGCGTACCTCTTCGCGCTCCTCGGCTTCCTCTCGGCACACGGCCTGCCGGGTACCGCGGCGGGCGAGCACCGCCGCCGGGCGACCGGCGCCCGCCGCGCCGTGGTTCTCGGCTCGCTCACCCCGCCCACGCCGTTGCCGTGGCCCGCCGCGAGCGGGCCCGTGCGCCGTCTGGCGCTCGCCAACACCCCGCACGGGCTGCAACCGGGCCCGCGCACCAAGGGCCCGCTGTCGGACCCGACGAAGGGAAGCACCCGATGACCGACCCGACCGTCGCCGCAGACGCCGCCTCGCGACCCGTCCCGAGCGCCGACGAGTGGCAGGAGCTCGTGCGCCTGGCCTCACCGACCGAGGAGCGCAACCCGCGCACCACCGACGTCGACCTGTTGCCTACCGCGGACGTCGTCGGCCTCATCACGGACGAGGACGCGGGCGTCGCGGACGCCGTGCGCGCGCAGCGCGACCGTATCGCGGAGGCCGTCGATCTCGCGGTGGCGGCGCTGCGCGCGGGAGGGCGCGTGCACTACGTGGGCTCGGGGACCTCGGGACGTCTCGGCGTGCTGGACGCGGTCGAGCTCCTGCCCACCTACGGCGTGGGGGAGGAGTGGTTCGTCGCGCACCTCGCCGGGGGCGTCGGCGCGATGATGCTCGCGGTCGAGGGTGCCGAGGACGACGTGTCGCTCGGGCGGGCGGACGTCGACGCGGTCGGTCCGGACGACGTCGTCGTCGGTCTCGCGGCGAGCGGCCGGACGCCGTACGTGCGCGGAGCGCTCGACGTCGCGCGCGAGCGGCGCGCCCGCACCGTGCTCGTCTCCGCGAACCCGGCCGCTCCGCTCGCGGCGGGTGTCGACGTCGCGATCCTCGTCGACACGGGTCCCGAGGTCGTCACGGGCTCGACGCGCATGAAGGCCGCGACCGCGCAGAAGCTCGTGCTCAACACGTTCTCCACCGCGACGATGATCCGCCTCGGCAAGACGTACTCGAACCTCATGATCGACGTGCGCCCGACCAACCAGAAGCTGCGCGCCCGCATCGTCCGGATGCTCGTGCAAGCGACGGGCCTCGGCGCCCCGGAGTGCGAGGAGGTTCTGCACTCGGCCGACGGCGAGGTGCACGTCGCGCTCGTCATGCTGCTGGCGGACGCTGACGCGGACGCGGCGCGCGCCGCGCTCGGCGGCGACGGCGCCGCGGGAGTCCGCGACGCCCTCGCCCGGCTGGGCGCCCTCTCCGCACGATGACGATCCTGCCGAGGTAGGGGTCCGGTCTACCGGACCTCTACCTCGGCGGGGCGGGGCGCGGGCCGAAGACGGCGGTGCCGACGCGGACGATCGTCGCGCCCTCGGCGATCGCGAGCTCGAGGTCGCCGCTCATGCCCATGGACAGCTCGCGCACGTCCCCGGTGCCGGGAGCGCCCGAGCCCGCGACGGCGTCGCGCACCTCGCGCAGGCGCGCGAAGCCCGCGCGTACCACCGTCTCGTCCGGCGAGTTCGCGCCGATCGTCATGAAGCCCCGCAGGCGCAGACCCTCGAGCGTCGCGACGGCGGTCGCGAGAGCGGCGGCATCACCGGGCCGGACGCCCGACTTGGACTCCTCGCCTGAGACGTTCACCTGGAGGAGCACGTCGAGCACGTGGCCGTCACGGGCGGCGCGAGCAGACAGCGTCTCGGCGAGCGCGAGCGAGTCCACGCTCTCGACCCCCGTCGCCGTCGCGAGGACCTGGTTGACCTTGTTGCGCTGGAGGTGCCCGATCATGTGGACCTCGACACGCCCCGCCGCCACGAGGTCGGCGAGGTCGGGCGCCTTCGCGACGAGCTCCTGCACGCGGTTCTCGCCGATCAGGTCCGCGCCGGCCTCGACGACCGCGCGCACGGCGTCCGTGGGCTGCGTCTTGGTCGCGACGAGCAGGCGCACGTCCGACGGCGCGCGCCCCGCCGCGCGCGCGGCGTCGTCCACCCGGGTCCGCACCCGGGCGAGGTTCTGCGCGATCTGCGCGGGCAGCACGGACGACGGCTCGGGGAGGGGCATGCGGTCAGTCTAGGTCGGGTGGGCCCTCCGGGATCCGGGTCGTCTCAGGGTGGTCCCGGATCGGCAGCGGCGGTCTGGTCGGCGAGAATGGTGGGGAAAGGACGGTGCCGTGAAGACACTGCTCAACATCATCTGGCTCGTGTTCGCCGGGCTGTGGCTCGCTCTGGGCTACGTCGTGGCGGGCGTCATCTGCTGCATCCTCATCGTCACGATCCCGTTCGGCATCGCGTCGTTCCGCATCGCGGGCTACGCGCTGTGGCCGTTCGGCCGCACGGTCGTCGACAAGCCGACCGCGGGCGCGTGGTCGACGATCGGGAACGTCATCTGGGTGGTCGTGGCCGGCATCTGGCTCGCGATCGGGCACGTGGTCACCGCGATCCCGCTGTTCGTGTCGATCATCGGCATCCCGCTCGGGATCGCGAACCTCAAGATGATCCCCGTCTCGCTCCTGCCGCTCGGCAAGGACATCGTCCCGACCGACGCCCCGTACACCGCCTACCAGCGCTGACGCACCGCCGAGGGAGAACGCGGGTCTCGCGAGGGAGAACGCTGGTACGGACCAGCGTTCTCCCTCGGCCTCAGTTCTCTCTCGCGATCGGGGCCGCGGTGCCCGCTGTGAGGCGCAGGAGATCCCGCGGTGCGAGGCCGACGTCGAGGCCGCGGCGGCCGCCCGAGACGTAGACGGGGTCGAACGCGAGCGCCGAGTCGTCGAGGAACGTGCGGTGACGCTGCTTCTGGCCCAGGGGCGAGATCCCGCCGACGACGTAGCCCGTCGCGCGCTCGGCCGTAGCGGGCTCGGCCATGGTCGCCTTCTTGCCGCCCGCCGCCTTGGCGAGCGCCTTGAGGTCGAGCTGGCGGTCGACCGGCACGATCCCCACGACGAGCGCGCCGCCGTCGACCACGGCGAGCAGCGTCTTGAACACCCGCTCCGCGGGCACCCCGATCGCCGCCGCGGCCTCCAGGCCGTACGACAGGTCGCTCGACGGGTCGTGCTCGTACGGGTGCAGCGTGTGGGCGACGCCCTCGCGCTCGAGGAGCGCGACCGCGGGCGTGCCGGCGTGCGCGGACGACTTCGACTTCTTGGCCACGGGCCGATTCTGCCGCAGTGACCCGCTACACGTTGACGTCGAGCAGCGAGCCGATCGCGTAGGTCACGCCCATCGCGACCGCGCCGCCGAGGACGGTCCGGACCGTCGCGCGCCGGGTCGGAGCGTTCCCGAGGCGGGCCGACCCCCACCCCGTGAGCACGAGCGCGAGCACGACCGCGACGAACGTCAGCGGGATGCGCACGGCCTGCGGTGCGAGGAGGATCGCCGCGAGCGGCAGCAGGCCACCCACCGTGAACGACACGATGGAGGCGACCGCGGCCTCCCACGGGCTCGTGAGCTCGTCGGGGTCGATGTGCAGCTCGGCGTCGGCGTGCGCGGCGAGCGGGTCGCGCTGGGTGAGCTGGACGGCGACCTGGCGCGCGAGGTCCGGCGTCAGACCCTTCGCCTCGTAGATCCCCGTGAGCTCCGCGAGCTCGGCGTCCGGCATCTCGGCGAGCTCGCGCCGCTCGGTCGCGAGCAGCGCCTTCTCGGTGTCGCGCTGGGTGCTCACGGAGACGTACTCGCCCGCCGCCATGGACAGCGCCCCCGCGAGCAGCGCCGCGCCGCCCGCGGTCGCGATGACGGGGATCGACGTGCTCGTCGCCGCGACGCCCACGACGACGCCCGCCGTCGACACGATGCCGTCGTTGGCCCCCAGCACGCCGGCGCGCAGCCGGTTGAGCCGTGATCCCGTGCTCTCCGGGTCGTGGGGTTCGCCGGAGTGCCGGCCGGTGCGCGGTGCGTCGCTCATGGTTTCACCGTAGGGGCCCAGCGGCGCGGCGCGACCGGGGGACGCGCGACCCGGCACGCCGAAAAGAGCGGGCTCGGGCCCAGGGCCGTGGTGTGTGATCGACGCATGATCGAGACGAGCACTCCGGACGTCGACGGGCTGGGCGCGGTCGTGGACGTGCTGCGCGCGTGGCAGGACGACGCGACGCCGCTCCAGCTGCACCCCGGAGACGTGGGCTGGTTCTGGCGGTTCGGTGCTCCGGCGACCGCCGCCGCGCTGCGGACGTGGTGCCGCGACGGGCGGGTCGTCGCCGTCGGGCTGCTCGACGGGCCGGACCTGCTCCGGCTCGCGATCGCACCCGACCTGCTGCACGACGACGAGCTCGCGCACCGCCTCGCCGACGACGCCGCCCGGCCCGAGCGCGGCGTGCTGGGAGAGGGCGGGGCGTCGGTCGAGGCGCCGGTGGGAGCCCGTGTGGACGAGCACCTGGCCGCGGCGGGCTGGTGCGTCGACGAGCGGTGGGCTCTGCTGCGCCGCGACCTGGCCGCCCCGGTGGAGGAACCCGCGGTCCGGGTGCGTGAGGTCGGGCCGCCGGAGGCCGCCGCGTGGGCCGAGACGCTCCGCTCGTCGTTCGGCGGTACGCGGGCCGCCCCGGAGCGCTGGCACGCGCTCGCCTCCGGGCTCCCGTACGCCGACGCACGGTGCCTCGTCGTGCACGACGGCCCGCGTCTCGGCGGCCCGCTCGTCGGCGTTCCGTCCGACGACGAGGCGGCAGACGTCGCCCCGGGGCCCGCGGTGGCGGTGATCGGCGTGTGGTCGGCCGGCCCGGGCCGACCCGGGCTGATCGAGCCCATGGGGGTGCACGCCGACCACCGCGGCCGCGGTCTCGGCCGCGCGGTCACCCTGGCCGGGCTGGCGGCGCTCCGCGAGCTGGGCGCCTCGAGCGCGCTCGTCGCGACGCCGGCGTCCAACGCCGGGGGCGTCGCCACGTACGTCTCCGCGGGCTTCACCCACCTGCCGGAGCGGTTCGACCGGCGGCGTGACGGCTCCTGACCACGCCGCTCGCGACGCCGGGAGAGAGACCGTCGACGCAGGTCACGCCCTTCCCATACGCTGCTCGGCGTGACGCAGGGGAACTTCACGGACGACCGGCCGACCACACGCGCGGAGCGCTACGAGCACGGGAGGGGAGTGTTCGGCGCGGTCAACGCGACGGCGGGCGCCGTCCTCGCGGAGGCGCTCGCCGACGTGTCGCCCGAGCTCGAGCACCAGATCTCGGCGTGGGCCTACGGGGAGATCTACGCGCGCCCGCACCTGGAGCCGCGCGACCGGCAGCTCGTCACGCTCGGGATGCTCAGCGCCCTCGGCGGGTGCGAGCCCCAGCTCGAGATCCACGTCCGCACCGCGCTCGACGTCGGCCTCGCACCGGCAGAGATCGTCGAGGCGCTCCTCCAGTCGGCCGTCTACTGCGGGTTCCCGCGGGCGCTCAACGCGACGGCCGTGGCGAAGCAGGTCTTCGCGGAGCGCGGGCTGCTGCCGGTCGACTGAGCGGTCGGGGCGCGATGGCGCCCCCGACCCGCGGCGCCCGACCGCGGCGCCGGGTTGGTGACACGCTCGCCGCGGTGGCGGCCTACAGCGGCCCGACGGCCAGCACGGTCACGACCGGCTCGCCCGCCTCGTCGCTCGCCGCGAGGTCGACGCTCGCCGTGATCGCCCAGTCGTGGTCTCCGGCCGGGTCGTCGAGCACCTGGCGCACGAGCCACGTGCCCGCGGGGACGACCCCGCCCGGGGCGTGCTCCGCCGTCGGGCCCTCGTGGCCGGCCGGCAGCTCCGCGCCCGCCTCCACGACCCGGAAGAGGGCCGCCGCACGAGCACCGGGGCCGATGCCGATCGCGTCGTCCCCCTGGTCCTCGAAGAGCGGGTCGAGCGCGTCGCCCCACGCGTCCGCGTCCCAGCCCGCGCCGCCGTCGAGCGCGCCGAGCGTGCGGTAGTCCTCGCGGGAGGCGAGCTCGACGCGGCGGAACAGCGCGTTGCGCACGAGGCGCCGGAAGGAGCGCGGGTTGCCCGTGACCGGCCGGGTCGGCGCCTCGGCCCCCGCGCCCGAGAGCGGGCCGTCGCCGACCTCGGTGTCCGCGTCGTCGTCGACCGGGTGCGCGAGGCGCTCCCACTCGTCGAGGAGCGACGAGTCGACGCCTCGCACGAGCTCGCCGAGCCACTCGACGATCTCCTGCACCTCCTCGGTGCGGTGCTCCTCGGGGACGACCTGGCGCAGCGCGCGGTAGGCGTCCGCGAGGTAGCGCAGCACGACGCCCTCGGTGCGCTCGAGGCCGTAGACGGACACGAACTCCGCGAACGTCATCGCGCGCTCGACCATGTCGCGGACCACCGACTTGGGGGAGAGCTCGGCGTCCGCGACCCACGGGTTGGACCGCTTGTACATCGCGAACGCGGGCGCCAGCAGCTCCTCGAGCGGCTTGGGCCACGTGATCTCCTCGAGCAGCGCCATGCGCTCCTCGTACTCGTACCCCTCGGCCTTCATCGCGGCGACGGCCTCGCCCTTGGCCGCGTTCTGCTGCGCGTAGAGCACCTGGCGCGGGTCGTCGAGGGTCGCCTCGATGACGGAGACGACGTCGAGCGCGTGGGTCGCGCCCTCGACGTCGAGCAGGTCCAGGGCCGCGAGCGCGAACGGCGACAGCGGCTGGTTGAGCGCGAACTCGCGCGGCAGGTCGCCGACGAGCCGCACGCTCGGGCGGTAGCCCTCCGGACGCGACGGGTCTGCGACGCGCACGCGCTCGACGATCCCCGCGACGCGCAGCGAGCGGTAGATGCGCAGCGTCTGGCGCACGTGCTCGCGGCGCTGGGTGTCCGTGTCGTGGTTCGCGAGGAGAAGGTGCCGCATGGCCTCGACCGGGTCGCGTCGCGGGTCCGTCGCGTCGACCTGGCCGCGACCGTGCTGCGCCGTGCGTGCGAGGACGTTGAGCACCATGGCGTGCGTCACGGTGAAGTGGCTGGTCAGCGGCTCGGGCTCGGCGTCGCGCAGGCGCTCGAACGTCGCGTCGGTCCAGTTCACCGACCCCTGCGGCGCCTTCTTGCGGACGATCTTCTTGAGCTTCTTCGGGTCGTCGCCCGCCTTGGCGAGCATCTTGCGGTTCTCGATGACGTGGTCGGGCGCCATGACGAGCACCTCCCCCACGGTGTCGTACCCGGCGCGGCCCGCGCGCCCCGCGATCTGGTGGAACTCGCGTGCGGTGAGGTGGCGCATGCGCTCGCCGTCGAACTTCACGAGGCTCGTGAGCAGCACGGTGCGGATGGGCACGTTGATGCCGACGCCGAGCGTGTCCGTGCCGCACACGACCTTGAGCAGACCGGCCTGCGTCAGCCGCTCGACCACGCGGCGGTACTTGGGCAGCATGCCCGCGTGGTGCACGCCGACGCCGTGCCGCAGGAACTTGCTGAGCGTCTTGCCGAACCCGGTGCCGAAGCGGAAGTCGCCGAGCTCGGCGGCGATCGCCTCCTTCTCCGACTTCGTCGCGACGTTCATGGACAGCAGCGACTGCGCGCGCTCGACCGCGTCCTTCTGCGTGAAGTGCACGACGTACACGGGCGCGCGGCGCGTGCTGACCAGTTCCTCGATGACCTCGGTCAGCGGCTCGACGACGTAGCTGAAGTGCAGCGGGACCGGCCGCTGGGCCGTGGTCACCTCCGCGACCGGCCGACCGGTGCGCTCCTCGAGCTCCTCGACGAACCGGGTCGTGTCGCCGAGCGTCGCGGACATGAGCAGGAACTGGGTTCTCGGCAGCTCGAGCAGCGGCACCTGCCACGCCCAGCCGCGCTGCGGGTCGGCGTAGAAGTGGAACTCGTCCATGACGACCTGGGAGATCGCGTCGTCGTCGTCAGGTCCGGTCGCGCCGTCGCCGCCGCCTCGGCGCAGCGCGATGTTGGCGAGGATCTCCGCCGTGCAGCAGATGATCGGGGCGTCGGGGTTCACGGCGGAGTCGCCCGTGGTCATGCCGACGTTCTTGGAGCCGAACGCGGCGACGAGCGCGAAGAACTTCTCGCTGACGAGCGCCTTGAGCGGCGCGGTGTAGTACGTGCGGCCGCCACGGCCCGAGCGGTGCGCGGCGAGCGCGGCGAACTGCGCGCCCATCGCGACGAGCGACTTCCCCGAGCCGGTGGGCGTCGAGAGGATGACGTGCGAGCCGGTGACCAGCTCGATGAGCGCCTCGCTCTGGTGCGGGTAGAGCTCGAGGCCCTGCTCCGTCGCCCACGTCGTGAACCCCTCGTAGAGCGCGTCCGGGTCGGGGGCCTTGCCCGTCGGTGCGGGCACGTGCGCGAGGAGAGCCGGGGTGCGGCCGGTCGTGGTGGTCACGGCACGAGTCTGTCAGGTGCGGGGGACTGCGGCCGTCGGCCCGGCACGTCAGCGTGGGTCCGGGGTCGCCGCTCACCAGGCGCCCCGGGTTCGTCAGTCCGGGAGATCGGCGCGAGGGGTTGATAGCGCTGTCAACGTGTGCGAGGGTATGCCGCGGGACCGCCGTCGAGGCCGGTCCCGCCTCCGAGTCATCGACGACCACCGACCCACGCCGCCGTGGGACCAAGGGGAGCACCACATGCGGACAGACAGCGCTGTCAACGCTGCTCGCGATCCATTCCTTGCTCGTACCGGAGCGGCACGCTCGCGCCCGTGGCGTCCCGGCGGACGCCGACGTCGGGCGGGAGCCTTCGTCGCCCTGGCCACCGCGGCGAGCCTCGCGCTCCCGCTGACCGCGTACGCGGCGCCCGGGCTCGCGGCGTCGCCCACGGCCACCTCCGGGACGGAGGCAGCGACGGGGTCCGATGCCGCCGCGGCCGCCGTCGACGGCCCGCTGGTCGACTACGTCAACCCGTTCATCGGGACCAAGGACGACGGCAACACCTACCCGGGCGCCGCCGTCCCGTTCGGCATGGTGCAGCTCTCGCCGGACAACGGGCACAACGTCGGGTACGACTACGACCGCACGTCGGTCCGCGGGTTCTCGCTCGTGCACCTGTCGGGAGTCGGCTGCGGGCTCGGCGGCCCGCTCCCGACCCTGCCGACGACGGGCGCGATCACCTCGACCGACTACGGCCAGTACGCGCTCGGCTTCTCGCACGGCGACGAGGAGGCCTCGCCCGGCTACTACCGCGTGGGTCTCCAGGCGCCGGCGGGCAAGATCGAGGCCGAGCTCACCGCGACCGCGCGCACGGGCGTCCAGCGCTACACCTTCCCCGCGACGGCGCAGGCCAACGTCCTGCTCAACGCGGGCCAGGCGCTCAACCGGGTCACGGAGTCCGACGTGCGCGTCGTCGACGACCGCACGGTCGAGACCCGCATCACCGTGCGCGGCTTCTGCCAGGACACCGAGCCGCAGACGATCTGGACCCGCACGACCTTCGACCGGCCCTTCGTCGCGCACGGCACGTGGGACGGCGCGACCGTCACCGCGGGCTCGGACGCCGCGTCCGGTGGCGAGGGCCGTCGCGGCGCGTACGTCACGTTCGACACGACCGGCGGCGACCTCGACGTCGAGGCCGTCACCGCGATGAGCTACGTGGGCGCCGACGGCGCCGCGGCGAACCTCGCCGCGGAGGCCGGCACGTTCGACGCCGTGCACGACGCCGCGCGTTCGGCCTGGGAGGAGCGCCTCGGCCTCGTCCAGGTCGCGCAGGGCGACCAGGACGACCTGCGGACGTTCTACTCGTCGCTCTACCGCAGCTTCCTCGCTCCGAACGTCGGCTCCGACGTCGACGGGCGCTACCGCGGCTGGGACCAGGAGGTCCACGCCGCCGAACCGGACTTCACTTACTACCAGAACTACTCGCTCTGGGACACGTACCGCACCCAGCAGCAGCTCCTGTACCTGCTCGCGCCCGAGGAGTCGGCCGACATGGCGCTCTCGCTCGTGCGCCAGGGCCAGCAGGGCGGCTGGCTCCCGCGCTGGGGCTACGGCACGGTCGAGACGAACATCATGACGGGAGATCCGGCGACGCCGTTCCTCGTCAGCGCGTGGCGGCAGGGCCTTCTCGCGGGCCACGAGGAGGAGGCGTACGCGGTCCTCAAGGAGAACGCCGACGGCGTCCCGCCCGCGGACTCGCCCTTCAACGGGCGCGCGGCGAACGTCGAGTACCTGCGCGACGGGTTCGTCCCGCACGAGCCCGCGCGCTCGGGCAAGCCCGGCGACTACGACCTCCAGCACGGCGCCTCCGCGACGATGGAGTACGCGCTCGCCGACGCGATGCTCTCGACGATGGCCCGCGGCCTCGGCCACGACGAGGACGCCGACCGGTACGCGGCGCGCGGCCAGAGCTACCGCAACGTGTTCGACCCGCGCACGGACAACTTCCGGGCGCGCAACGCCGACGGCTTCTTCGTGGGCGACGCCGACCCCGCGCACTCGGACGGGTTCCACGAGGGCACCGCGGTGCAGTACCAGTGGCTCGTGCCGCAGGACGTGCCCGGCCTGTTCGACCTCATGGGCGGCACCGACGCCGCCGTCGAGCGCCTCGACGCGTTCTTCGCCTACGACGAGCTCGTCGCCGACCCCGCGCGCGTCGCGAGCGAGGTCTGGGTCAACGGGACGTACGACTACTACGGCTGGGAGACCTACAACCCGAACAACGAGCCGAACCTCCACGCGCCGTACGTCTACCTGTGGACGGGCGAGCCGTGGAAGACGACGGACGTCGTGCGCGCCGCGTCGACGCTCTTCACCGACGGCCCCGACGGCGTCACGGGCAACGACGACCTCGGCACGATGTCCGCGTGGCACGTGCTCTCGTCGATCGGCGTGTACCCGATCGTGCCGGGCACCGACCTGTGGGGCCTGACGACCCCGCTGTTCGACGACGTCACGATCACGCTCGACCCCGAGGTCTTCGGGCGCGACACGCTGCATCTCACGGCGGACGGCGTCGCGCCGGACGCGCACTACACGCAGTCCGTGTCGCTCGGCGGCGAGCCGCTCGACCGCGCGTGGGTCACGGGCGAAGAGCTCACCGCCGCGGGCACGCTCGACGTCGCGGTCGGCTCCGAGCCGTCCGCCTGGGCGACCGACCCCGCGGCCTCGCCGGGCGCCGTCGTGCCGGCGGACGGCACGGTCGAGCGCCTGTTCGTCGGGGCGACGCCGCGACAGCCGGTCCTCACGCCGGGCGGGCAGACCGACGTCGCCGTCCAGGTCGTCGCGCAGGGCGCGGGGACGTCCAGCGGGACGCTCGAGGTGACGTCCGACGGCGCGGTCACCGCGACGACCGACCTCGCCGACTGGACTGCGGAGTCCGACGGCCTGCCGGCCACGGTCGAGGGCACGGTCACGCTCGCCGCACCCGCGGACGCCGAGCCGGGGCTCCACACCGTGCGGCTCGTCGTGCGCGACGCCGCGGGCACCGAGGCGGTGCGCGAGGTGCAGGTCGTGGTGTCCGGCGAGTCGTGGATCGCGGGCGCGTTCGACAACGTCGGCATCGGCGACGCCGGGGCAGCGAACGCGAACCTCGACGGCTCGGGCGCCTACCTCCTGCGCGACCTGCTCGCGGACCTCGGCGCCGTCCAGGGCCTCGAGCTCACCGTGCCGGGCACGGACCTCACCTACACGCTCGGGGCACCGCCGGCGGGCACGCCCGACAACGTCGCCGCGAGCGGCGAGGTCCTCGAGGTGCCCGAGCACCTGCGCTCGGCCCGCCACCTCTCGGTGGTGGGGACGAGCACGCACGGCACGCACGGGGGAGGCCTCGTGCTCGGGTTCGCCGACGGCACGTCGCAGACCGTCGACGTGCGCCTCAGCGACTGGTGCACGGGCTCGCCCGAGCCCGGCAACATCACGGTCGTGAAGGCGGGGGCGCGCGGCGACCGCGAGAACGTGCAGAAGATCGGCTGCGGGCTCTACGCCACCGCGCCCGTCGCGATCCCCGACGGCAAGGTCCTGACGTCGGTCACGCTGCCGGACGACGAGCGGTTCCACGTGTTCGCGATCGCGACCGACGCGACCGGGGTCGTCCCCGCGCCGCAGGTCGAGGTCACGGCACAGGCCCGCTGCCTCGGCGGCAAGGCGTTCGTCGCGGTGCGCGCGCTCAACACCGGCGAGCAGGCCGCCGCGATCGAGCTCGCGACGCCGTACGGCTCGAAGCTCGTCGGCGACGTCGCGCCCGGGGCGAACGCGTACCAGTCGTTCGCCACCCGCGCCGCCGCCGTCGAGGCGGGCGAGGTCACGGTCACCGTGACGACGCCCGACGGCGAGCCCCAGCAGGTCACGGCCGCGTACGACGCCGCCGCCTGCTCCTGATCGACGGTGGTGCGGGGCCGCACGGTCCCGCACCACCGTCCTCCATCCGCGACCCCTGTTCCTTCGTCCGTGAGGACCCGCATGTCTCGAACACCTCTCACGCGCACCACGGTGCGGCGTGCCGTCGCGGCGGTCTCCGCCACGGCGGTCCTGGCCGCCGGCCTCTCGCTCGCGCCCGCCGTCGGGCTCGCGGGCCCGGCGCTCGCGGCCGCCCCCGACCTCGTCGAGGACCCCGTCTCCTTCGTCGATCCGTTCGTCGGCACCGGCCAGGCGACGGGCGTCGTCGGGGAGATCAACAACTTCCCTGGTCCGTCGATGCCGTTCGGCATGATGCAGCTCTCGCCCGACACCCAGGTCTCCGTGGGCAACGGCGACAAGGCGTACGCGGGCTACCGGTACTCGCACCAGGCGATCCGCGGCTTCTCCATGACGCACGCGGCGGCCGGGTGCTGGATCTTCGGCGACGTCCCGATCCTCCCGGTGACGGGCGACGTCGGGCAGTACCCGTGGGACCGCAAGGAAGCGTTCAGCCACGACGCGGAGAGCGCGGAGGTCGGCCGGTACGCGGTGACGCTCCAGTCGTCGGGGATCGAGGCGGAGCTGTCGGCCGCGACCCGCTCGGGCGGGCTGACGTTCGACTACCCGGAGGGCGACGCCGCGTCGCAGGTGATCGTCAACGCCGCGGGCTCGCTCGCGAGCGTGCGGAACGCGACGGTCCAGGTCGAGGACGCGCGCACGGTCACCGGGTCGGTGACGAGCGGCGGGTTCTGCGGCAAGAACAACACCCACACGACGTACTTCGCGATCGAGCTCGACCAGGACGCGCAGGCGTTCGGCACGTGGCAGGGCTCGACCGTCTCGCCCGGCGACCCGTCGGCCGACGGCAACGGCGCGGGCGCGTGGCTCACCTTCGCGCCCGGCGCGACCGTGCACGCGAAGGTCGGCATGTCCTACGTGAGCGTCGAGGGCGCGCGCGCCAACCTCGCGGCCGAGATCCCGGGCTTCGACTTCGACGCCGTGCGCGACGCCAACCGCGCCGCGTGGGCCGACCTGCTCGGGAAGGTCCGCGTCGCGGGGCAGGACGCCGACGACCTCACGATGTTCTACACCTCGCTGTACCACTCGCTGCTGCACCCGAACACGTTCACCGACGTGGACGGGCGCTACGTCGGGTTCGACGGCGCGGTCCACCAGGCCCCCGAGGGCCACGAGCGGTACGCGAACTTCTCCGACTGGGACACCTACCGGTCGCTCGGCGCGCTCCAGGCGCTGCTGGCGCCCGACCGCGCGTCGGACATGGCGCAGTCGCTCGTCGAGGTCGCCGACCAGTCCGGATGGCTGCCGCGGTGGCCCGTCGCGAACCAGCACACTGGCCAGATGACCGGCGACTCCTCGGTGCCGCTCATCGCGAGCATGTACGCGTTCGGGGCGCGCGACTTCGACGCGGAGTCGGCGCTCGCCCACATGGTCAAGGGCGCGACGAGCGCGGCGCCCACGGAGAACGGGTACGTCCAGCGGCGCGGGATCGAGACCTACCTGGAGCGCGGCTACGCGCCGCAGACCGAGGAGTTCCGCGGCGACCACCGCGTCGTCGGCGCGTCCATCACGCTCGAGTGGTCGATCGCCGACTTCGCGATCGGCCAGCTCGCGGCCGCGCTCGGCCAGGACGACGTCGCCACCGAGTACGCCGCGCGCGGCCAGTGGTGGCAGAACGTCCACGACCCCGTGACCCGCACGGCGGGCGCCCGGAACGACGACGGCACGTTCGTGCGGTCGCAGGGCGGCGGCGGGTTCGGTCAGGAGGGCTTCGACGAGGGCAACGCGGAGCAGTACACGTGGCTCGTGCCCCAGAACGTCGCGGCGCTCACCGAGGCGCTCGGCGGGCGCGAGGCCGCCGCGCAGCGGCTCGACGCGTTCACCGCCCAGCACAACGCCGGACCCAACGAGCCGTACCTGTGGATCGGCAACGAGCCGAACTTCGGCGTCCCGTGGCTGTACGACTACGTGGGCCAGCCGTGGCGCACGAGCGAGCTCGTCGACGAGCTGACGTCCACGCTGTTCCGCCCCGAGCCGAACGGCAAGCCCGGCAACGACGACCTCGGCGCCCAGGCCGGCTGGTACGTGTGGGCCGCCATGGGCCTGTACCCGACGACGCCCGGCACGGACGTGCTCGCGCTCAACGCGCCGCGCTTCGACCGCGTCGTGGTGGACCTCGGCGAGGGCGACACCCTCGACCTGCGCGCCCCCGGCGCCTCGACCGGCGCCCGCTACATCAGCGGCGTCACGGTCGACGGCGCGGCCTGGGACGGGACCTCGCTGCCGCGCCACGTCGCGCACGAGGGCGGCGTCGTCGAGCTCGCGATGTCGACCGAGCGCGACACCACGTGGGGGACCGCGGCCGAGGACGCGCCGCCGTCGTGGCGCGGCGGCGAGTCCGCCGTCGTCGCCGCGGCGGATCCGGGCCTCGTGACGGTCGCGCCCGGCGGGTCGGCCGACGCGTCGGTGGCCGTGCAGCTCTTCGGTGCCGACGCCGCGGACGTGCGCGTCGCGGTCGACGCTCCTGACGGCATCGGGGTCGGCGAGCCCGCGCTCGTCGACGACGACTCGGGCCACCTCACCGGGACGGTCCCCGTCCAGGTGGGTCCCGGTGTCGCGTCCGGGTACCACGACGCGCGCCTCGTGGTCTCGGCCGGGGACGACGACGTCGAGGTGCCCCTCACCGTCCTCGTCGCCGCGCCCGGGTCGCTCGTCGCGGCCTACGACACGGTCGGCACCGCGCCCGAGGCGAACCGCGGCGTCGGGAACTTCGACGCGGCCGGCAACTCGTTCTCGCGCGAGGCGCTCGCCGACGCCGGGCTCACGCCCGGGTCGGTGCACGAGGTCGACGGCCTGGCGTTCACGTGGCCGTCCTCGCCCGTGGGGCGCCCGGACTCGGTCACGCTCACCGGCGAGACCGTGCGGCTCGACGCGCCGACGAGCCGGCTCGCGTTCGTCGGCGCGGCGACCGACGGGACCCACCGCGGGACCGCGGTCGTGACGCTTGACGACGGCAGCACCGCGTCCACGACGATCGGCTTCGGTGACTGGGTGCTGCCCAGCGCCGACGGGTCGCCCGTGGAGGGCAACTCCGTCGTCGCGCAGATGAACCGGCGCAACGGCGACAAGGACAGCGCGTTCGTGTTCGCCACGGCCCCGTACACCGCCCCCGAGGGCCGGCGCGTGGTCGCCGTGACGTTCCCCGACGTCGACGACCTGCACGTCTTCGTGATCGCGACCGAGCCGGCCGCGGACGTGCACCTCGTGGACGTGACGGTCTCCCCGCGCTGCCTCGCCGGGACCCCGTACGTGGCGGTGCGCGCGGCGAACGCCTCCGCCGGGGCCGTCGACGTCGACCTCACGACGGGCGTGGGCTCGCGGTCCTTCACGGCCGTCGCCCCCGGCGCGAACGCCTACCAGTCGTTCGCCGCCCGCGGCGCGACCGGGGACGTCGACGTCACCGTCACGGCCACGGGGGAGGAAGGGACGCAGACGGTCACGCAGACCGTCGTCGTCCCGCGCTGCTCCTGACCGACGACGGGCCCGCACCGACCGCTCGGTGCGGGCCCGTCCTCGTGCTCGACCGCCGTACCGCTCGACCGCTGTACCGCTCGAACGCAGTGCCGCTCGAACGCAGTGCCGCTCGAACGCAGTACCCGCAGTACCCGCACGACCGCACGCCCGGTCGGTGTCACCGACCGCACCCACGCACGACCGACATCGACGAGAGGGACGACCCATGACCGGTACGACGACGTACCCGGCCCCGCGACCCCGCGACCGCCGGACCACTGCGCCGCTCGCCCTGCTGGCGGCGCTCACGACGCTTGCGCTCCTGCTCGCCGCGGCGCTCCAGGCGCCCGCGGCGCGCGCCGCGGAGGCGTTCACGCCGACCGAGGTGGTCGGCGCCGGCACGACCTGGCGCTACCTGGACGACAACACCGACCCGGCCGCGGGGAACGCTGACCGGACCGTGTGGACGGACCCGGCGTTCGACGACGCGGCCTGGAAGACCGGACGGCCAGGATTCGGCGCGGTCAACGGGACCGCGAGCGGCATCGGTGGCGGCAACACCATCACGACGCTGCTCGACTACTGGATCACGCAGACCCCCAAGGTCGTCGTGCCCGCGTACTTCTTCCGCACGACCGTGACCCTCGACGAGGCGACGCTCGGCGCGATCACCGGTCTGCGCGGCACGCTCGTCTACGACGACTCCGCCACCGTGTACGTCAACGGCGAGCGCGTCGCGGGCTGGGGCGACTCGATGATCACCCGGAACCTCCAGTACCAGGACAGGGCCGGCGCGACCGCGCCGCTGCGCGAGACGCTCGTCATCCCCGCCGACGCGCTCGTCCCGGGCGAGAACACGATCGCGGTCGAGATCCACCAGTGCAACGAGACGAGCTCGGACGTCTACTTCTCCCTCGCGCTCTCCACGACGGACGACCCGTCGATGCCGTTCCCGCAGGACGTCCTCGACCGGACCTACGCGTCCGACGCGACGCCGTCGGCCCCAGCGGGGCAGGACTGGTTCACCTGGATGCTGCGCGGGTTCGCCGACCTGCGCGCGAACCACCCGGAGATCCTCTCGCCCAACGAGCCCGGCCAGCCCACGAGCGCCAACGACCTCGGCTCGCTCGCACGCAACAACGCCTACGTCGCCGGGGACCCGCAGGTGCAGCGCGCCCTGACCGACGGGCGCGGCTCGGCGTACGAGACCATGGCGGACGCGCTCGGCAGCGAGCTGGGGCCGATCTACCGCGACGCGCTCGCGGCGGGCCAGCTCCCCAAGACGAAGGCCTTGCTGTCCGGGCGCGTCGAGAAGTCGGTCGGCAACCACGAGCCCGCCAAGGCCGCGTACGACTACAAGCGCCCGTTCGTGCGCCTCGGCTTCGCGTCCGCGGGCGGTCACGTCAACGCGTTCGAGACCTCCGGGAGCTACGAGGGGTTGCGCAACAACGGCTCGTTCCCCAGCGGTCACACCAACCACGGCTACGCGCAGGGCACCGTGCTCGCCACGCTCCTGCCGGAGCTCGCGCCGCAGATCCTCGCGCGCGCGTCCGAGTACGGCGACAACCGCCTCGTGCTCGGTTTCCACTACCCGCTCGACGTCATGGGCGGCCGCATGGCCGGGCAGAACATCGCGCAGCTTCGCTGGTCCGACCCCGCGTTCCGCGTGCTCCTCGAGCAGGCCCGGACCGAGCTCGTCACCGTGCTGGAGCGGGCGTGCGGCGACGAGGTCGCCGTGTGCGCCCAGGACCAGGTGCCCTACCTCCCCACCGACCAGGCGCTCGCGGTCTACGACCAGCGCCTGACGTACGGGTTCCCGCGCGTCGGTGCGGCGGGCCGCGAGGTCCGGGTGCCCACCGGCGCCGAGGACCTGCTGCGCACGGCGTTCCCCGACCTCATGGGCGACCAGCGGCGGCTCGTCCTCGCGGCGACCGCGCTCGACTCGGGCTACGCGCTCGACGTCGCGGGCGAGGCCGAGTGGCAGCGCCTCGACCTCGCGGCCGCCATGGCGGCGGACGTCGTCGTGAACGCCGACGGCACGCTCACCGTGGACGGCGAGGTCGTGGGCGAGCCGACGGCGCCGCTCGTCGACGTCGAGACGTCCGCGCGGTGCCTCGCCGGGGCGCCGTACGTCGCGGTCCGCGCTCGCAACGTGTCCGACGGGGCGCTCGCCGTCGCGCTCGTCACCGGCGCGGGGGAGAAGTCCTTCGCCGCGGTGGCCCCCGGCGCCAACGCGTACCAGTCCTTCGCCGTGCGCGGCACGGAGACGGGGGCGGACGTGCCCGTGACCGTCACGGCGACCGGCCCGGGCGGCGCGACCCAGGAGGTCGCGCGGGACGTCGCCGTCCCGGCCTGCGGCTGACGGACCGACCCGGGAGACGCCGAGGGAACGCCTCCCGGGTCACTCGCCCGGGTCGTTCCTGGGTCGGCTCGCGGGGCGGGGCTGCACGGTCGAGACCACCTGGCGCTCCGCCGGCACGTCGGGCACGCTGGTGCCCCCACCGACGACGGAGGCGCAGTGACCGAGGAGTACCAGGGAAAGCCGGCGTTCCACGCGCAGACTCCGCGGGAGTGGCGGGTGTGGCTCACCGAGCACCACGACGACCCCGAGCCCGGGGTGTGGCTCCTCACCTGGCGGCGCGAGAGCGGCCGCGCGACCTACGGGTACGAGCCCTGGATCGAGGAGGCGCTGTCCTACGGCTGGATCGACGGGCAGGCCGCGACGGTCGACGCCGACCGGCACGCGCTCTGGTTCACGCGCCGCCGCCGCGGCAGCCGCTGGACCCGGTTGAGCAAGGAGCGCGTCGCGCGCATCGAGGCGGACGGGCGCATGACCGACGCCGGGCGCGCCGTCGTGGACGCGGCGAAGGCCGACGGGTCGTGGACGCGGCACGACGACGCCGAGGCCCTCGTGGTGCCCGACGACCTCGGCGCGGCGCTCGCCGAGAGGGCGGGTGCTCGCGAGCACTTCGACGCGTTCACGCCCGGGGTCCGGCGGTCGATCCTCGGCTGGATCGTCGAGGCGAAGCGGCCGGAGACCCGCGCGCGCCGGATCGCGGAGACCGCCGAGCAGGCCGAGCAGGGCGTCGCGGCCCACCAGCCGCGCCGCTAGCCCGAACGCTCAGCGCACGACGCCCAGGGCGGCGGCCGTGGCGTCGTCGGCGGGGAAGAACGACTCGATCGCGATCTCGTCGAGCGTGACGTCCCGCGGGGAGCCGAACACCGTCATCGTGTAGAGGAACGCGAGCTCGCCCTGCGGGGTCGCGAGGCGCAGCGGCACGACGGCGTCGCTCGCGGGGGAGCGATCGTCGCGCCGGTGCTCCGGGTGGGGGAGATAGCCCTCCACCTCGGCGAGCAGGTCGACGAGCGCGGGGTCGCCCGTGCGGTCGAGCTGGCGGCGCACGCGTCGGCGGACGTGCCCGCCCCACTCCGCGAGGTTCGCGATCCGCGGCGCGAGGCCGTCGGGGTGCAGCGTGAGCCGCAGCACGTTGACGGGAGGCTCGCGCAGCCGGTCGGGGACCCCGTCGAGGAACGCGCCCGCGGCGGGGTTGGCGGCCAGCAGGTTCCAGCGCCCGTCGACCGCCATCGCCGGGAACGGCTCGTGCCCCGCGAGCACGAGGTCGACGGCGCGACGTGCGGCGGCGAGCGTCGCGGTCGACAAAGGCGTCTCGCGGTGCCGCGGGGCGTAGCCCGCCGCGAGGTAGACGTCGTTGCGTGCGCGCAGCGGGACGTCGAGCTCGTCGCACAGGCGGTCGATCATCGCCCGGCTGGGCTGCGCGCGGCCCGTCTCCAGGAAGCTGATGTGACGCGGCGAGACCTCGGCGCCGAGCGCGAGGTCGAGCTGCGAGCGCCGACGCCGCACGCGCCATTCGCGCAGCATCGATCCGGCGGGTGTGGCCACGGGAGGCATGGACCCACCCTGCCGTTCCTCGGGGTGCCCGCCAACTACCTCCGAGGTCATCGACACCGTGTCGTGCTCCGGCCGACGGTGGTGCTCCGGCCACCCGCCGGACCGCCACGGCGCCGCGGACCAGACGCCGGCAGAGGAGGGATCATGACCGAGACGACGACGCGGGCCGCGACGGCGGTCGAGCGGTACCTGGAGTTCTGGAACACGGCGGACGCCGCCGGGCGCGACCGGCTCGCGTGCGACACGTTCTCCCGCGACGTCGAGTACGTCGCCCCCGTGACGCGTGCCGAGGGGTGCGACGCGGTCCTGGCGTTCGCGACCGAGCTGCTCACGCACGTCGCGGGGCACCGGTTCGAGGCGCGCACCGCGCCGGACCTGCACGACGACCGGCTGCGGCTGCAGTGGCGTGCGGTCGCCCCCGACGGGTCGGAGTTCGCGACGGGCACCGACGTCCTGCACGTCCGGCCGGACGGGCTGGTGTCGTCGGTGACGACGTTCCTGGACCGCGCGCCCGACGGCTTCGCCACCCACCACCACTGACCGCTGAGTGCATGAAATAGTCGCTGTCGCATCGATACGACGGCGACTATTTCATGCACTCAGCGGGTCGGGGCGTCAGGAGAGGCCCCAGAGCAGGCGGTAGTAGGCGATGCGCTCCGGGTCCGGGTCGACGCCGTAGCCCGCGTAGACGTGGCCGTCGTACCCGGGGCCGTAGTTCCACTCGGTGCTCCAGGCCGCGACGGCGAGGTCGGCCCAGCGGTCCGCGACCCCGAGCGAGCCGAGGTCGACGTGCGCGGCGAACGCGCCGTCGTCGTGCAGGAGCGTGTTGGGCACGCACGCGTCGCCGTGGCACACGACGAGCCGGTCCACGGCGGGGGCCTCTGCGAGCCGGGCCCGCGCCGCCGAGACGCCCAGGCCGCGGTGCTCGGGAAACCACCCGTCCGGGCCGTCGCCGCGGGCGAGGCGCGCGTCGGCGTTCGCCACGCGGTCCTCGACGGCCCAGGTGAACGGGCACGACGCGACGGGCAGCGCGTCGTGCAGCGCGCGCAGCCCCCGCCCGATCGCGACGGCGGCGGTCGCCGGGTCGGCGACCCAGCGCGGCTCGACCGCCGACCGTCCCGGGAGGGCCTGCGTGACGAGCCAGGCGCCGTCGTCGTCGGAGCCCTGGGCGAGGACGCGCGGGACCGGGGCGCGGTCGCCGACCCAGGCGAGACGCGCGGCCTCGCCCGGGAGGTCGATCTCGGGCGTGCCTGCGGGTACCCACTTGGCGAACCGGGCGTCGTCGGCGCCGTCGAGGCGGAAGGTCAGGCCACCGAGCTCGTTGCGCCACACGGGCGTGGCGACGTCGTCGCCGGCGAGCGCGCGGACGGCGTCGGGCACGACGACCGGGCCGGTCGGGACGGCGGCGAGCGGGACGCGACTCATGCGCGCGATCCTCGCACGCCGGTCCCGCGCATCAGGGAGGCCGCGTCGGCCCTCCCTCCGGACGGGGGCGCGGGACCCCCACGGTGGGAGAGCCCGCCGGTCCCGCGACGACGGAGGGAACGACGATGACGAACGTCCTGACGGCACTGCCGACCTGGCCGCGCGTGCGACGTGGCGCGAACGGGCACCCGGTCCAGACGCTCCAGCACCTGCTGCGCCACCGTGGTCACGAGCTCGCCGTCGACGGGCTGCTCGGGCCGCGCACCGAGGGCGCGGTGCGCGTCTTCCAGGACGCGGCCGGTCTCGACGCCGACGGCGTCGCGGGCCCGGCGACGTGGGCCGCGCTCGTCGTGGTGGTGCGCCGGGGGAGCGTCGGCGAGGCCGTGCGCGCGGTGCAGCGCGAGGCCGTCGCGCGCGACCTGTCCGGCGGACCGGACCCCGTGCTCACCATCGACGGGCAGCTCGGCCCGCGTACCGAGGCCTGGGTGCGCGGCTTCCAGGACGCGTTGCACGCGGGCTTCCCGGAGGTCGCCGTCGACGGCGTCGTCGGACCCGTGACCTGGCGCTGCCTGGTCAGCGGGATGCTGTCGCACTGACCTCGCGCGCGCCCGGCTCGCTGCCGAGGAGCGCGTCGCACACCGCGAGCAGCCGCTCGCGCAGGGCCGCGCCGCGCTCCGCGAAGGCGCGCTGGTGGCGCACGTACTCGGCCTTGCCCTCGGGCGTCTCGATCGCCACGGGGTCGAGCCCGTACGACGACACGTCGTACGGCGACGCCTGCATGTCGACCACGCGGACGTCGCGCGCGAGCTCGAAGCAGTCGAGCACGAGGTCCCCCGGGACGGCGGGCGTGAGCTTGAGCGCCCACTTGTAGAGGTCCATGGTCGCGTGCAGGCAGCCGGGCTGCTCCAGGGTGGGCTGGGTCTCTCGCGTCGGCTGCAGGCGGTTGAGCGGGCCGGCCTCGGGGGTGAAGAACCGGAACGCGTCGAAGTGCGAGCACTGCACGGGATGGGTCTCGACGACGCGGTCGGTGCCGTCGTGCCCCAGGCGCAGGGGGAGCGGGTGACGGTGGTCGCGGCCGGTGGCCCGGTCGCGGTAGACCATCGCCCACTCGTGCAGACCGAAGCACCCGAACCGGCCGGGCCGCGACGCCGTGGCGGCGAGCAGGGCGCGCAGGTAGCGCACCGTGTCGCCGCGGTCGGCGAGGAACGCGCCGGCGTCGAGCATCAGTCCCGCGGGGGTCTGGCGGTACCACCTCCACGTGGCGCGCGCCGTGTACGGGTCGGCGGGCTCGTCGTCGGGCCGAGGTGCGGTCTCGGGTGCGGGCACGTGGCCCGTCGGCGGGGCGAGCACGACGTCGGGGCCCGGGTGCCAGCGGCGGAGCTGCGCCGGGCGCGTGGGGTAGTAGGTGAAGAGGAAGTCCTCGATCGCGTGCTTCTCGCCGCGCGGCTTGCGCTCGCGCCACCCGGCGGTGAACGCGTCCGCCCGCTCCGCGTGGGCGTGCTCGCGCGCCGTCCATGCCTCGGCCGCGAGCACGACCGGGCCGACGACGCCGGTCGCTGGGGCGGGCGTCGGGGCAGTCGCGGTGACGGTCGGGGGCACTGTTCCAGGGTACGAGAGCGCCGGGGCGCCGCCGACGAGCCGGCCCACGAGACGGTTTCACCCGGGCGGGCGTTTTCCCGATGTGGGCGCGAGCGGGAAGAATGCCCGTGAACGTGCTGTGAAGGCCCGGCACGCCCGACCGGACGACCTCCCGTCGACCGGTCACCCCGACCCGTTGGACCGATCTCGCGGCGACGCCGCGGAGGAGCACCATGTCGCAGCCGCCCACGGCACCGCAGGACCCGTACCAGTTCGACCCCTACCGGCCGCACGGCGCCGACCCCGCGCAGCAGGCGCCGTCGCACGACGCCTGGGCGCCGCAGGGCGAGGCGCCGACGCAGCCGTACGGCTCGCCGAACGACGCGTTCGCAGCCCCGGGCCAGGGCGCGGCGCCGGAGCAGGCTCCCTACGGTGCGGGCCCGGCACCTTACGGCGCCGGCCAGGCGCCCGCGTACGGCGCGGACCAGCAGCAGGCGTACGGCCAGCAGCCCGGGTACGGCCAGCCCTACGGCGACCCCGCGCAGCAGCCCTACCCGCAGCCGTACCCGGACCCCGCGCAGCAGGCGTACGGCCAGCCCTACGGCGACCCGGCGCAGCAGCCGTACGGCAGCCCGTACGGCAACGGCTACTCGGCGTACACCGCGCCCGCCCCGGCGACGAGCACGATCGCGATCGTCGGCTTCGTCCTGGCGATCCTCGGCTTCCTCGGGAGCTGGATCCCGTTCGTCAACATCTTCGCGGCCCTGCTCGGCATCACCGGGGTCGTGCTCGGGTTCGTCGGGCTGTCGCAGGTGAAGCAGGGGCGGTCGGGCAAGGGCTTCTCGATCACGGCGATCGTGCTCGGCGTGCTGTCCGTCCTGGCGACGATCCTCATGTGGGTGGTCTTCGTCGTCGCGGCGAACGAGGCGTCGACGCAGTACGAGCAGACGCTGTCCGAGATCCAGGAGGACTCCGACCGCGCGTTCGGCGAGGCCACCGAGGACGTCCTCGCCAACGACCTCGGCGTCGAGTTCGGCACCTTCGAGGGCACGGCCGACGAGCTCGGCTGGGTCGAGTCCTCGCTGCCGGTCACGTTCACCAACACGTCCGACGAGCCCCTCACGTTCGACATCGACGTGGACGCCGTCGCCGCCGACGGCACCGTGATCGAGAGCGACTGGGCGTACTCCGAGACGCTGGAGCCGGGTGCGTCCGAGACCGTGGAGATCTTCGACTTCATCGACGCCGAGAACCTCGAGGCCATGAAGACGGCCACGTTCGAGGTGACGCAGGCGAGCGCGTACTGACGGCTGCTGCACGGGACGGAGGACCGAGCGTGAAGGACCCCACGAGCTCGCCCGGCGCCGGCTCGCGCGAGCCCGACTGGGGGACGGCGCCCGGCACCGAGCCGGAGCCCGCCGAGGTCGGTGGCTCGTCCGACCCCGAGGACCCGCAGGCGCCCCCGGCGTCCGGCGAGAGCGACCCCGCGGGGGCGGCCACGACGGCGCGAGCCCGTGGGCGCTGGTCGTGGGCGACGGCCGCGCTCGTGGCCGCGACGCTCGGCGTCCTCCTCGTCGTCGCCGTGCTCGCCACCGAGGCGGTGACGGCGCGGCGCGGCTGGGCGCACGTGGGGGGCCTCTACGCGGTCGCGGGCGCCGCGGTCGTCGCGGTGGGTGCGGTCGTGTGGCGGCGCGGCACGCGTGGCGTGGCCGGCGCGACGCGCGCGCTCGTCGCGCTCCTCGCCGGCACCGTGGTGCTCACCGCCTGGGTGACGGTCGACGTCATGACGGGCGGCGGGACCGGGTACGGTCTCGGCAGCTCCCTGCGCGGGTACCCGCTGGGTGGCGGCTACGACGAGGGTCCCGAGATCGGCGCCGCCTCGGACCGGGTCTGGTACGGGGAGTCCGTGCGCTACGCGGACGGCCTCGTCGTCTCGGTCTCGGCGCCCCAGCCGTACACGCCGACCGAGGACGCCTCCGAGCGCGAGGACGACCACCCGCACGCGGTCCGCCTCCGCGTGCGGGTCACGAACGGCACCGGTCAGGAGGTCGACCCGGGCGGGCTCGACCTCCAGCCCGTGTCGGGCGGTCTCGTCGCCCGCAGGGTCTTCGACTACGCCCCCGACGTGCTGCTCGACGACCCGGACACGATCGCCCGCGGGACGAGCGCCGAGTGGGACCTCGTGTACAACGTGTACGACCCCGAGGACGTCGTCGTCGGGCTCGAGCCGACCTGGGCGAACTACGCGGTGGCCGTGTTCTCCTGGTGACCCCGCGTACGCCGGATATCACTCCGTGCGGTCGAGGTACTCCTGCGCGAGGCGCTTCGGTGCGCGGGAGAGCCACGCGTCCTGCAGCAGCTCCTCGAGCTCCGGCACGGCGACGCGGTCGAGCCGCGCGAGCACGATCGGGTACCCGTCGAAGTGGCTCGTCGTGAGGAACACGGCGGGGTCGTCGCCGAGCAGCGCCGCCTTCTCGCCCTCGTCGGCGACGCGGAACGCGACGGGCGGTCCGGCGGGCGCGGCGTCCCCGAGCTCGTCGAGGTCCTTCGCCCGCAGGGGCCGCTCCCAGACGAACAGCTTCCCGTGCACGGTCCACTGCCGCGGACCCTTGAGGTCCGTGTCCGGCAGCACCGACACGATCCGCTCGACGTCCTCCCACGAGGCCATGCCTCCACGGTAGGCCGCCCGTCGAGGACGGACCACACGATCGGCTGCCTGGCCGGGCCGCGGTGCGTCAGAAGGGCGCGACCTTTCCGAGCGGCGGGAAGATCTCGTCGAGCTCGGCCAGGTCGTCGGTCGTGGGAGCCCAGGCCCCGGCCGCGGCGTTCTGCCGCACCTGCTCGGGCTTCGTCGCGCCGGCGATGACGCTCGACACCTGCGGGCGCGACAGCAGCCACCCGAACGCGACCTGGACCTCGGTGATCCCGCGCACCCGGCAGAACGCGCCGAGGCGCGCGAGCGCCTCCCAGGGCGCCGACTCCAGGAGGTGCGGCTTGCTCGTGACGAGGCGGCCGTCGTCGGGCCGCGCGCCGTGCGCGTACTTGCCCGTGAGCAGCCCGTTCGCGAGCGGGAAGTAGGGGAGCACCCCGAGCCCGTACGCGGCCGCGGCGGGCAGCACCTCGAGCTCGGCCGCGCGGTCGACGAGGTTGTACTGGTTCTGCGCAGACACGAAGCGCACGGTCCCCGCGGCGCGGGCGGTGAGCTCGGCCTCGGCGACCTGCCACCCCGCCCGGTTGGAGTGCCCGACGTAGAGCACCTTGCCCGCGCGCACGAGGTCGTCGAGCGCCGCGAGCGTCTCGTCGATCGGCGTCCGCGGGTCGGGCGTGTGGAACTGGTAGAGGTCGATGCGGTCCGTGCCGAGGCGGCGCAGGGAGTCCTCCACGGCGCGCACGACGTAGCGCCGCGACCCGCGGGCGTCGAAGTCGTCGCCCGCGGCGCCGCGCATCGACATGCCGAACTTCGTCGCGACCACGACGTCGTCGCGGCGCGACCCGAGCGCCTGGCCGAGCAGCTCCTCGCTCAGCCCGGGTCGACCCCCGTAGGAGTCGGCCGTGTCGAAGAACGTCACCCCCGCGTCGAGCGCGGCGTCGACGACGGCGCGCGTCCCCTCGAGCGTCTCGGTCACCGTGCGGGGGCGGCCGAAGTTGTTGCACCCCAGCCCGACGGCGGACACGGCCAGTCCGGACCGGCCGAGGCGGCGCAGGGCGGGGCGGGGTGCGGTCGCGTCGTTCGCAGTCATGCGGCGACCCTACGACGCGCCGCGGGCGGCCGTGACCGCCGACGCACGCGCCGCGACCGCGGCGAAGAGCCGTTCGAGCGGCCCTCGCCCCAGCGCCCAGCGCCACAGCGTCGCGATCGCGAGCGTGGCGAGGACGAGCGCGAGGAGGGGACCGTTCGTCGTCTGCTCGTAGGCCGCGTCGCCCCACGCCCACAGCACGACGATCTGCGCCGAGTAGACCGTGAGCGCCATGGCACCGACCGCGGCGACCGGTGCGAGCACCCAGCGCCCGACCCGGCCCGCGAACAGGCACAGACCCAGCACCGCGACGGCGAACCCGCCCGACCCCACGACCTCCGGCAGGGTGTCGGTGTGCGGGCCGGCGAGCCACAGGTACGCGCTCGTCGGCCACGGGTCGGACCAGTCCAGCGGCTCGGGCCGGAAGCTGCTCGACCACGCCGCTGCCGCGTCCTCGACGGCCTGGGCCCCGCCGAGCGGCGCGGTCATCGTCGCCGAGAGGCCGTACCCGATGCCCAGGGCGAGCAGCCCGCCGCCTACGAGCCCGACGCGCGTGGCGGTCGAGGACAGGTCGGAGCGCCCGATCGCGATCCCGACCAGCACGTACGCCATCCACACGACCGCGGGGTAGTGGCCCGAGACGAGGAAGTCCGTGAAGGCGCCCGAGCCGTCGTCGGGCAGGTGCAGCCCGGCGCGCGCGAGCACCTCGGGGAGCCAGTAGGCGAGCACCGGCCCGACCACGGCGACCGCTCCCGCGAGCACGAGCAGGTCCCGGCGGCGCCAGCGCAGGAAGGGCAGGGCGAGCACGAAGTACGCCGCGTAGAAGCCGAGGATGAGCAGCACGCGCGTCCCGAGCAGGTCCAGCAGGCCCACGAGCCCGAGGAGCATCACGGCGCGCACGAGGATGCGCGTGCGGCTCTGGAGCGCGGGGAGCCCGTCGAGGGGCGTCCGCCCTCCCGAGACGATCGCGAGCGACACCCCCGCCACGAGCGCGAAGAGGATCGACGACCGCCCGTGGGACAACGAGAGCCAGCCGGAGACCTCGCCGAAGTCCTCGGAGGTGTACCCCACGTGGGCCGTGAACATCCCGAGGACCGCGATCCCGCGCGCGACGTCGAGGCCGGTGACGCGGCCCGGGCCGCCGAGCAGGAGCGCGGCGTGGCGGCGCGCGAACCCGGGGGAGGGGCGAGCGGGTTCGCCGGGGGCGGGAGTCGTGCCGGTCGCGGCCGTCATGGGGGGATTGTCCGCGTGCGGGCGCGCTCCCACCGGGCCGCCACGCCGGAGCGGACGACGACGCGACCCGTGCACGGACCGCGCGCCCAGAGTGTGAGAACGGGGTCGAGAACGATGCACGTCCGGCCTACGGTGCGGGTATGACGCACACCCCCCACGGCGCCGACGCGGCCGCCGACCACCCCGCCGACGCCCCCACCGGGGCCGGGAGCGACCCCGCGCAGGAGTCCGAGTCGTACACGCACGGCCACCACGAGTCCGTGCTGCGCTCGCACCGGTGGCGCACCGCCGAGAACTCGGCCGGGTTCCTCCTGCCGCACCTGCGCGCGGGCATGAGCGTCCTCGACGTGGGCTGCGGCCCGGCGACGGTCACCGTCGACCTCGCCGACCGCGTGGCCGGGGGACGCGTCGTCGGGGTCGACGCGTCCGAGGCCGTCCTCGAGAGCGCGCGCGAGCTCGCCGCCCAGCGCGGCACCGCGAACATCACCTTCCAGCACGCGAACGCGTACGAGCTGCCGTTCGCGGACGGCACGTTCGACGTCGTCTACGCGCACCAGCTCCTCCAGCACCTGTCCGACCCGGTCGGCGCGCTGCGCGAGATGAAGCGGGTCGCCAAGCCCGGCGGGCTCGTCGCCGTGCGCGACGCCGACTACGCCGCCATGACCTGGTACCCCGAGTCCCCGGGCCTGACGGAGTGGAACACGCTCTACCACGAGGTCACGCACGCGTACGGGTTCGAGGCCGACGCCGGCCGTCGCCTCTTCTCGTGGGTGCAGGACGCCGGGTTCGACCTCGACGGGATCGTGCCCACCGCGAGCACGTGGTGCTACGCGACCCCCGCCGACCGCACGTGGTGGGGCGGGCTGTGGGCCGAGCGCTGCGTCGCCTCGAACTTCGCGGTGCAGGCGAAGGAGTCGGAGCTCGCGGACGACGTCGCGCTCGAGCAGCTCGCGCAGGACTGGCTGCGCTGGGCCGAGGAGCCCGCGGGCTGGTTCGCGGTCCTCAACGGGGAGGTCCTCGCCCGCGCGTGACCGTGCGCGACACGGTCCGGCGCGGTCGCGCGGGCGCGGGCCGGATAGCCTGGGCCCGTGCGCATCGCGAGATTCACCACCGGAGACGACCCCCGCTACGCCCTCGTCCAGCAGGAGGGGGACCGCACGTACCTCGCGGTCCTCACGGGCGACCCGCTCTACATGCCCGTCACGCCGACGGGCGAGCGCATCGAGCTGGGCGACGGCGTCCGGCTCCTCGCGCCGGTGATCCCGCGCTCCAAGATCGTCGCCGTGGGCCGCAACTACGCGGACCACGCGAAGGAGATGGGCAACGACGTCCCGACGAGCCCGCTGCTCTTCCTCAAGCCGAACACCTCGGTCGTCGGCCCGGACGACCCGATCGTCCTGCCCGACTTCTCGCAGGAGGTCTCGTACGAGGCGGAGCTCGCGATCGTCATCGGCCGGCTCGCCAAGGACGTGTCGCCCGAGGCGGCGCCGGGGTACGTGCTCGGCTACACGGTTGCGAACGACGTCACCGCACGCGACGCCCAGCGGACCGACGGGCAGTGGGCACGTGCCAAGGGCTTCGACTCGTCGTGCCCGCTCGGCCCGTGGATCGACACGGACCTGAACCCCGAGGACGTCGGCGTCCGCAGCCGCGTCAACGGCGAGGTGAAGCAGGACGGTCGCACGAGCGACATGATCTTCGACATCCCCTTCCTGGTGTCGTACATCTCCGAGGCGATGACCCTCCTGCCGGGTGACGTCATCCTCACCGGTACGCCCGCCGGCGTCGGCCTGGTCGACGTGGGCGACCGCGTCGAGTGCGAGGTCGAGGGGATCGGCGTCCTGAGCAACCCGGTCGTCCGGCGGGCCTGAGCGTGCGACCCGCCCCCGGTCGGACCGTGGCGCGAGGAGCCGGGTGGGGCGCGCTCGCGCCGTGCGCGGTCGTCGTCGTGCTCGTGGTCCTGGCGGTCCTCGCCGGGGGCGTCCCCACCGGGGAGGCCCTGTCGTACGGGATCGTCCTCGCGATCGTCAGCGTCCCGGTCTGCGCCCTCACGGGCGCCGCGGTCGGCGGGCTGGTCGTCCTCGTGGGCTCGCGACGGCGTGACGCGCCTCGCCCGGCGACGACCGGTGCGCCGTCGGCGGGTGCCGCCCGGGACTGAGACGACGACCGGTGCGACGCCGGACGCCCGGGCGGCGGGCGGCGTCGGGCAACTACGCTGGGCACCGTGATCCCCGCACCTGGTTCCTCGCCCGTCCGCGTCCGCTTCTGCCCGTCCCCGACCGGGACGCCGCACGTCGGGCTCATCCGCACCGCGCTGTTCAACTGGGCCTACGCGCGTCACACGGGCGGCACGTTCGTGTTCCGCATCGAGGACACCGACGCCGCGCGCGACAGCGAGGAGAGCTACCAGCAGCTCCTCGACGCGCTGCGCTGGCTCGGGCTCGACTGGGACGAGGGCGTCGAGGTCGGCGGCCCGCACGAGCCGTACCGGCAGTCGCAGCGCGCGGACATCTACCAGGACGTCATCGCGCGGCTCGTCGACGGCGGGTACGTGTACGAGTCGTTCTCGACCCCCGAGGAGTCCGACGCGCGCAACGCCGCCGCGGGCGTGAAGACCAAGGGGTACGACAACTTCGACCGCACCCTCACGGACGAGCAGAAGGCCGCGTTCCGCGCCGAGGGCCGCGAGCCCGTGCTGCGCCTGCGCATGCCCGACGAGGACATCACGTTCACCGATCTCGTCCGCGGCGAGATCACGTTCAAGGCGGGCTCGGTCCCGGACTACGCGCTCGTGCGCGGCAACGGCCAGCCGCTCTACACGCTCGTCAACCCGGTCGACGACGCGCTCATGGGCATCACGCACGTGCTGCGCGGCGAGGACCTCCTGTCGTCCACGCCGCGCCAGATCGCGCTGTACCGGGCGCTGCTCGAGATCGGCGTGGCCGAGGTGATGCCGGAGTTCGGCCACCTCCCTTACGTCATGGGCGAGGGCAACAAGAAGCTCTCCAAGCGCGACCCCGAGTCGAACCTGTTCCTGCACCGCGAGCGCGGATTCACGCCGGAGGGCCTGCTCAACTACCTCGCGCTGCTCGGCTGGTCCATCTCGCCGGACCACGACATCTTCACCGTCACCGAGCTGGTCGAGGCGTTCGACGTCCACGACGTCCTGCCCAACGCGGCGCGCTTCGACCTCAAGAAGGCCGAGGCGATCAACGCGACGCACGTGCGCCTCCTCGCGCCGGAGGACTTCCGCGACCGCCTGGTCCCGTACCTGCACGCGGGCGGGCTCGTGCCGGCGGATTCGTTCGCGGACCTGTCGCCCCGGAACCAGGAGATCCTCACGGCGGCCGCGCCGCTCGTCCAGGAGCGCATGGTGCTGCTCGGCGAGTCGGTCGGGATGCTCGGCTTCCTCTTCACGGCCGACGACGCGCTCACGGTCGAGGACGACGCGCGCGGCGCCCTGCGCGACGACGCGAAGGACATCCTCGCCGCCGCGATCACCGCGCTCGACGTGCTCCAGGACGGCGAGTTCGTCACCGCGGCCATCGAGGAGCGCCTGCGCGACGCGATCGTCGAGGGCATGGGCGTCAAGCCGCGCTTCGCGTTCACGCCGCTGCGCGTCGCGCTCACGGGCCGCCGCGTCTCCCCGCCGCTGTTCGAGTCCATGGAGCTGCTCGGCAAGGGCTCGACGCTGGAGCGCCTCGTGCGCCTGCGGGACACGCTGTGACGGAGCTCGGCGTCCAGGCGGCCGCCGCGCCGGTCGAGGGAGTCCTGTTCGACGTCGACGACACGCTCGTCGACACGCGCGCCGCGTTCGCGGAGGCGATCGCCGCCGCGTCGCGCGTGTGGCTGCCGCACCTGCCCGAGGACCGCTACGACGAGGTGCTCGCGCTGTGGCGCTCCGACCCGAACGGGCACTACCGCGCGTACACGCGCGGCGAGGTCGACTTCGACGCGCAGCGCATGGCGCGCGCCAACGAGCTCCAGGCGACGTTCGGCGGCGAGCTGCTCGACGACGCCGCGTACGTGGAGTGGAAGGACCTCTTCTGGGGCACGTTCGAGGCGTCGTGGGCGGCGTTCGACGACTCGCGCCCGGTCGTGGACGCGCTCGTCGCGGCGGGGGTCCGCGTGGGGTCCCTGACGAACGCCCGCGTCGAGCTCCAGACCCGCAAGCTCGCCGCGGCGGGCCTGCCCGACGTCCCGCTGCTCGTCGGCGTGGACACGCTCGGCTTCGGCAAGCCCGACCCGCGCGTGTTCGCCGAGGCGTGCGCGCGGCTCGGCACCGACCCGGCCCGCACGGCGTACGTCGGTGACGAGCTCGACGTCGACGCGCGCGCCGCGCTCGCGGCCGGCCTCGTCGGCGTGTGGCTCGACCGCCCCGGCACGCGCCGCGGCGGCCCGCACCCGGAGGACCCGGCGTCGGCCCGCGCGTCGGGCGTGCACGTGGTCCACGCCCTGGCCGACCTCCCCGCGGCCCTCGGGGTCACGGCCCCGGCCGAGGCCCCCGCACCGAGGTAGAGCCCTGGTCCGCCGAGGTAGAGGTGTGGTCATGACCAGGCCTCTACCTCGGCTGACCGGGCCTCGCTCTCGGCGGAGACGGGTCAGGTGAGGAGCAGCACCCCGACGAGGGCCGTCGTCGTCACGAGGAGCGCCGACAGCCCGCCGAGGACGAGCGCGCGCCGCCCGGTGCGCAGCAGGTACGGGACGTCCACGCCCAGCCCGAGCGCGAACATCGCGGCCACGAACGCGAGCGTCGTCGCCGACGCGAGCGCGGCGAGCAGCGGGGCCGGCACGACGCCCAGGCTGCGCAGCGCCACCGCCGCCACGAACCCGACGACGAACCACGGCACCGGCGCGACCCGCGGCGTGGCGGGGTCCGCCGCCGGGTCCGTGGCCGTGCCGGCGGCGCCGAGGTGGTCCGCACCGGCCGAGCCGACCTGGGCGATCGCCGCGCGCCGCGCGCCGCGGGCGACCACGACGCCCGCCACCGCGACGAGCGGGGCGAGGAGGGCGACGCGCGCGAGCTTGGCGACGGTGGCGGTCGCGAGGGCGGGGTCGGAGATCGTCCCGGCGGCCGTGACGACCTGCGCGACCTCCTGCACGCTCGCGCCGATCCAGAGCCCGGCCTGCTCGTCGCCGAGGCCGACCAGCGCGGCGAGCCACGGCAGCGCGACGATCGCGAGCGTGCCGTAGACGGTGACGAGCGCGAGGGACGCGGCGACGCCGTCGTCGTCCTCGCGGACCTGCCCGGGGGTGCGCCCGGGGCCGGCGACGACGCCCTGCATGGCCGAGATCGCCGCGGCCCCGCAGACCGAGAACCCGGTCGCGACGAGCAGCGTCGTGACACGCGGCACCCGGAGCGCGCGGCCGAGCGCGAGCGTGCCGGTGAAGGTGACGAGGAGGGTCGTCGTGACGACGACGAGCCCGCGCCAGCCCAGCGCGAGGACCTCGGGCACCGAGAGCTGGAACCCGAGCAGCACGACGCCCGTGCGCAGGACGACGCGGGACGTCCACGCGACGCCGGGTCGGGTCGCCGCGACCGCGACCGTCCCGCGCCGCGTCCTGCCCGCCCGGCCGAGCATCGGCGCGACGAGCGCGCCGAGCACGAGCGCGACGACGAGCGGGGACACCGTCGGGACGAGCCGCGCCCCGAGCAGCACGACGACCGTCGCCGCGGCGACCAGCCCGAGCCCGGGCAGCAGCGCACGGGAGCCGGCCACGTGGCGGGACGCGCTCGCCGTCGCGACGGGTGGTGCTGTGCGGGTCGTGCGAGGTGCGGGAGGGGTCATGCTCACGAGCCTGCTGCGCGCGACGACGCCGCGGAAGAGCGATCTACCTCGCAACCCATAGAGTGGCCCTATGGCCCAGACCTCCCGCGACCGGACCTCGCTCTCCGCGCTCGAGCTGCTCGTCGCGACCGACTCGCACGGCTCGATCAGCGCCGCGGCCCGGGCCCTCGGGGTCGCGCAGCCGACGGCGTCGGCGGGCCTGCGGGCGCTGGAGCGCCGCCTCGGGCTCGAGCTCCTCGAGCGCACGACGCGCGGCTCCCGCCTCACGGAGACGGGTCGCGCCACGGCGGCGTGGGCGCGCGAGGTGATCGAGGCGTCGGACCGGTTCGAGACGTCGGTCGCCGCGCTCCGCGAGGCCCCCGCCGCCCGGGTGCGCGTCGCGGCGAGCCTCACGGTCGCCGAGTACCTCGCGCCGCGCTGGCTCGCGCGCCTCGCGCTCGAGGGGTCCGGACCCGGCGGGGGAGCGCCGGACGTCGAGCTCGTCGTCCGCAACTCGCGCGAGGTGACCGACCTCGTCCTCGACGGCGGCGTGGAGCTGGGCTTCGTCGAGAGCGCGACGCTGCGCCGTGGGCTGCGCAGCCGCACCGTCGCGCACGACCGGCTCGTCGTCGTCGTCGGGCTGGCGCACCGGTGGGCACGGCGGAGCGCGCTGCGGGTCGACGAGCTGCTCGCGGGCGGGCTGGTCGTGCGCGAGCGTGGCTCGGGGACGCGCGAGACGCTCGAGCGCGGCCTCGCGGCGGTCGGCGAGCGGCTGCCCGACCACCTGCCCTACCTCGGCTCCACGGCGGCGCTCAAGACCGCCGTGCAGCACGGCGGCGCCGTCGCGGTCCTGTCGAGCCTCGCCGTCGCCGACGACGTCGCACGCGGCTCCCTGGTCACGGTCGCCGTCCCGGGGCTCGAGCTCGACCGGCGACTGCGCATGGTGTGGAAGGACGGCACCGCGCTCTCCTCGGCCGCACGCCGTATCGCGGCCGCGGCGGCCGTCTCGTCGGGCTGAGCGGTCGCCGTCCCGCGGCGCCTCAGCGCACCGACGCGTCCCAGCGCCAGCGCGTGCGCTGCCGTCGGCCGGGCAGCTCGCCGCGCCCGGTCGCCCAGAGGAGCAGGAGGTCCGTGTCGTCGTCCGGTCCGGGCTCGACGTCCGGGAAGAGCCGGGCGAGCACTCTCGGCGCGAGATCCGCCGGGAACGGCACGTGCTCGCCCGCGAGCCCGAGCAGGACGTCGTGGCCGTGCACGAGGACCTCGACGACGCCCATCGCCGCGAAACCGGTCGCGTCGGAGGTTCCGTAGGGGTGGTAGGCGCGCGCGGCCCCCGGCCGTGTCTCGGCGAGGGTCGCGAGCAGCTCGCCGCTGCCGAGCAGCGCCTCGCACAGACCCGCCGTCCCCGCCGCGCGGTCGACGTGCGCGATCTCGTCCTCCCCGCGCGGCCCGACGAGCGGGACGTACGCCAGGCGCGGGAGCGCGGCGAGCTGGAGGGCGTAGGCGAGCAGGTCGTCCACGACGTGCTCCGCCGTCGTCCAGCACGGCCACCGCACCGGGCCGGCCTGCGCGTCGAACGCGGCGACCGGGTGCCGCACCAGGTGGTCCGCGAGCCAGCGCGTCGCGGTCCGGACGTCGTCGCCGGTGACGACGTCGGGAGAGCGGTCGGTGCGGGCGCTCACGCGTCGTCCGACGTCGTCGTGAGCACGTCGGCCCGCCAGCACTCGGCGAGGTAGGGCAGTTCCACGTCGGTGCGCCCCGCGAGGGCCGGGTGCGTCGCGACGAGGTCGTCGATCTCGCCGAGCAGCTCCTCCCGGCGTGCGTCGGGAAGCGTCAGGAGGTAGCTGCGTGACGCGGCGAGCGGGCGGAGCGACGACGTCGGGACGCGGTCGGCCCAGGGCACCGTACGGTGCTCGGGCGGGGCGAAGAGCTGCTCGGCGAGCACGGGCTCGCGGTAGCTGTGCTCGAGGGTGTCGCCCCGGTGGATGACCTCGGTGAAGCGGCCGACCCAGTCGACCGCGTTGTCCCGAACGTTCCACACGATGCCGAGGCGGCCGCCGGGGCGCAGCACGCGCGCGATCTCCGGCTGGGCGGCGGGGGAGAACCAGTGCCATGCCTGGGCGACGAGCACGGCGTCGACGCTCGCGTCGGGGAGCGGGATCGCCTCGGCCGAGCCGGGCAGGGCCTGCGCGCCCGGGACGGACTCCGCGAGGCGCGCACGCATCGCGTCCGAGGGCTCGACGGCGACGACCTCCAGCCCGCGGGCGACGAGCCGCTCGGTGAGCTTCCCGGTGCCCGCGGCGAGGTCGAGGACGCGACGTGCGCCGTCGGGCAGGAGCCAGTCGACCGCCGCGTCCGGGTAGGAGGGCCGCGTGGACGCGTACTGGGCGGCGCCCTGCTCGAACGACGCGGCGCGGTCGGCGCGCGAGCCGGGGTCGGGGGAGTCTCCTGAGCTCATGCCTCGACGGTGCCAGACGGCGGCGGCGCGCGTCGACCCGGAGGGGGACCTCCGCGTGCCTGGCTCAGCGGTTCGGGTCGCATTTGGTCCGCGTCGTCATGTCCGGTAATGTTCTCGGCCGGTGGGACCTCCACGGGAGGGAGCCAGGGGACGAGTCTCAACTTCGTCACGGCGGCTCTCCGACAGTGGCTGGTTACCCCCTTGGGGTATGGTGTAATTGGCAGCACGAGTGATTCTGGTTCACTTAGTCTAGGTTCGAGTCCTGGTACCCCAGCGAAGAGCTCCGGCTCAGATCGAGCGGTCAAGACCGCGCGAAACATGAGGTAGAGTTCTCGACGGAGAAACGGACCGGAAACGGTACGGAGATCCACAGGCCCCCATCGTCTAGCGGCCTAGGACGTCGCCCTCTCACGGCGGTAACACGGGTTCAAATCCCGTTGGGGGTACAGAGAAAGGCCCGGTCACCATCACGGTGACCGGGCCTTTGTCATGTGCGGAGAAGTTACAGCGGCGCTCGACGCGACGTGTCGTGGTGCTGGCGCGCGCCGGTGTGACGAAGGTCGCGGCCCACGGTGAGGAGGGCTGGTCGCCGTGCTGGAACGACCGACCCGTCAGCCCGCGGGCGCGAGCCCGTCGAGGTGCCGTCAGGGCGCGTCGTCGCGACCCGGGCCCGGCTCGTAGGGCTTCGGGATCGGCGTCGGCGTGGGGCGCGGGTGGATGACGGGCACGTAGGTCGCCCGGTGCTCGCCGGAGACCGCCCAGCCGGGCTCGTCGTCGTGACGCTCCGCGGGGTGCTCGCCGCCGAGCCACCCGTCCCTGCGTCCTGCGGCACCCGGCGTCGCCTCCGACCGTCCCGCGACCGGGATGGGCTGCGTCGGCCCGCTCGACTCGCCGGACGCGCGCCCGGGGACCACGACGACGCGCTGGTCGGCGGGAGGTGGCGCGGGGATCGGCGGCAGGCTCCCGGCCGGGCTGCGGCCGTCCCACGCGGGCGCGGGCTCGACGGGCGCCGGCTCGGCCGGCTGGGGAGGGCGCGGGCCCGGCGGCGGGACCGTCGCGGGTGCGGCGCCCTGGGGACCGGCCAGTGCCGGGCCGGGCCCGCTCGCCGGT
>NZ_BJNZ01000018.1 GCF_006539945.1 Cellulosimicrobium cellulans
TGCCGGAGGATCGGTCGAGATCTTCCACCTCTACGCGACCGGACGCGGCGTTCCCGGAGCACAGGTCTTCGGCGCGCACCTCACCCCCGACGAGGCGAGCGAAGCCGTCAGAGGCGCGACCGTCCTCACAGACGGCACCTGGGAATGGCGCCGGTCCACGCGAACGCCCGGCCTCGTCTCCCCCGGGCTGAACCTCATCGAGTTCACCCAGGTCAAGGACGGCAAGATCATCGGCTACGCCACGGACGCCGTCTGGTTCCAGGACCGCAACACCAGCCCCTACGACGAGCGCAACGCGCCGTTCACCGCCCAGGTCGAGTCCATCACCCCCGACGACGACGGCACCTACACCGTCACCCTCACCGGGACCCGCGACCTAGGAACCTTCGTCGAGATCAAGGACACCGACGGCACCCTCCTCGCCGCCGAACCCCGACCCGACCCCCGCCCCGCACCCGGCCCCGTCCCCCACGAAGCCCTCACCTGGCGCCTGACCATCACCGGCGTCCCACCGGGCGACCACACCTGGGGAGCACGCCAGTACTGGTACTCCTCCGTACCCGACCAGGGCTACAACATCACCGGCACCCACCTGCACATCGGCCTGCAGAACGTCCCCCTCGCCCCCACCCCAGCACTCGCCGCCATAGGCCTCGCCGCGGCCCTCACCACGACGTGGCTCCTGCGCACCCGACGCCACCGCAACCAGAACGATCACCCCACGACCTCACCCTGACCCCCGTCGACCCGGTCCTGCGACCCCAGCGCTGCGGTGCGCCTGGACGGGGATGCATGGGCAGGTCCGCACACGAGTCACGACACGAGCGAAGGAGCTGAGCGCGATGGCAGGTCTCGGAAGGAACGGGCGGCGGCGCGCGCGCCGGTCGTCGTGGACGGCAGTGCTCTCCACCGTCGTGGGAGCCGGGCTGGTCCTGGCCGGGTCAGTCGTCGCTCCTCCGGGAGGCCTCCCAGCAGCGTCGGCGATCACCTCGCCCGCGTGCGTCTCCGCGAACGGTGACGGGCACGGCTCGATCCGCCCGTCGAGCACGTTCGTGGTGCCGCGCCTCGCCTGGTTCACCGACACGAACGGGGCGTACCGCCCGTTCACCCAGGAGGCGTGGAACGCCTCCCTCGCGCGCCTCAAGGACGCCGGGCTGTCGTCCGTGATCGTGCAGGCCACCGCCTACAGCGGCGACTTCTCGGGCACGCACATGCCGTACTTCCCGAACCGCGACGCCTCCGGCGACGTCATCTACCCGGAGACTCCCTCAGGTCAGGGGTACTCGGAGGCGACTCTCGCCGCCGAGCGGGACCAGCTCCACCGCATCCTCGAGGCGGCCCGCCTGCACGGCATGACCGTGACCGTCGGGCTCGGCCTGGCAGAGAGCGAGTGGTTCAACATTCCGCCGGAGGATTCCCAACCAGGCTGGAGAAACCAGACGTGGCTCGGCCAGGAGAGGGGCCGCGCCGTCTCAGCGGGGAAGGCGATCTGGGACACGTTCGGCAAGGCCACGGGTCCCTACCAAGGCCGGTACGCGAGCACGATCGACGGCTGGTATCTGCCGTACGAGCTCGAGGGCTACAGACTTGCCGACTTCATGGGTGGCGTCCACCAACCGACGCCCGAGCGCGCGCACCCCTATGTCGACACCTACCTCAAGGGCGCGTCACAGGCGCTGGTCTCCTCCTCGGGCAAGAAGCGGGTGGTCGTCTCGCCGCTCTTCACCGCCGACTCCGACGACCCAGGCAGCACGGCCGAGCAGAATCGCCTGTCCGCGTGGAAGGACGTATGGCAGCGCGCGTACTCCACCACCGACCTCTCCGTCGTCGCGCCGCAGGACGGCGCTGGGTCGGGCAAGGTCACGGCGGCGGACCTGGCCCGGTGGATCGGCAGGACCGAGGAGGCCCGCGTCGCGGCCGGGTCGTCCGGCGTCGAGGCGGGCAACGAGGTGTGGGGCAACGCGGAGAACTACCGCGACCAGAACGAGGGCATCGACCACATGGGCATGCGCAACCACGCGCAGAACCTCGCGGCGATGAAGGCAAGCGGTGCGAGCACGCTGGTCACGTTCTCGATGCACCGCATCGACGACGTGGCCGGGCATGACGGTGCAGGGACGAACGCGCTGTACCGGGCCGCGTTCGCCGCGTGGGCGAGCGGGGAAGGATGCCCCGCGACCGCGCTGTCCGCGCCCCGGGGCTTCGCTGCCGTGACCGGAAGCGGCGCGGCCGGGCAGGACGAGTCCACCACCGTCCGCCTGACGTGGGACCAGTCCACCACCAGCACGACGAGCCCGGGCCGCAAGGTCGCGGGCTACCTCGTGCTGCGCGACGGACGCCGCGTCGGGGAGTACGCCGCCCCGACGGCGGCGGGTGAAGGCATGACACACCTGGACTACCAGATGCAGCCCGGCCGCACGTACACGTACCAGGTGTACGCCTACGACGCCTGGGGCACCTACTCCCCGGCGGCGAGCGCGATCACCGTGACGGTGCCGTGGACCGCTGCCGCCCTCGCCGCGCGCGACGGCGGCCCCGGCGACTTCAACGTGGCCCGCAACGCCCCCTACGCGATCACCTCCACCGCCACGGGGACTCCGATCAGCGCGGACGGGATCGACGAGCGGAACGTCACCGACGAGCTGACACCCTCGCCGGCGTACGACGATCCGGTGGCCACCCCCGGCGACATCGGGCACGCGGCCACCCCGACGGCCCCGAAGGTCTCCGCCACGTATGCGGAGGGTGCGGCGACCGACACGGTGCTGGCGACGAACGGCGTGTTCGACGGGCGCTGGCAGGGCCAGTTCACGGAGTCCTCCGGCTACTGGGCGATCCGGATCGACCTGACCGCGGTCCACCCCGGCGGGGTCCCTGTGCGGCAGGTGAACACCCAGTGGGGTCACGATCCCGCCTTCGGCGTGTCCGCACCCACGAAGGTGCAGGTCCAGCTCGTTCGGGCGGGGAACGCCGGGCTCGTCGACCTGGGTGCGCAACGGCTGCCCGACGCGGACCGCGCGACCAAGGGCGCCAAGTGGTACCACCACCAGGCCGCCACCCAGATCGAGAACGTCACCGCCGTCCTCATCACCGTGGACCAGCAGGGCGGCAGCTGGGCCTTCCTCGGCGAGGCCCAGGCGATGGACGACGGCGGCACCAACAGTGCGGCGCGCGCCCCCTACCTGTTGCAGGACTACAACTCCGACACCGACCTGACCTACGACCCGTGGAACCCGGACGGCACCGTCGTGTACGCGGGGACGCGCGCCTGGTCCGTCACCGACGGCACGGCCGCGACCAGGACCACGAGCCAGCCCGAGAACCAGTACATGTCCGACCCCGCGTGGACGGGGCGCATCACGTCCGGCAGCACGTACCTCACCCTCGACCTCGGCGCCCGGCAACGCGACCTGACCGACATCACCCTGGGCACCTATCACCGGCCCGGTGCCGCGATCAGGACACCCGGGACAGCACGGATCCGTGTCGCCGGCCCGGACAACGCCTGGCACGACACGTGGAGCGCGCCGGTGACCTTGACGACGCCCACCGGATCCGGCTATGCGGACCGGGTCGTGCAGACGATTCCCGTACCCGCGGACAGGAGCACCGCCCGGTTCGTGCAGATCCACCTGACCACGACCCCTGGTCAGTACCTGTTCCTGGACGAGGTCGAGGTCCATACGCGCACCACCACCAACTCGGCGCTGGACCGGCCCGTCACCCACCTCAACCGCTCCGCGGGTCTGTGCAGCGGCACCACCTGCCGGGGGGCCGCGGCCCTCGGGGCGGACCTCGGTGTCCTCACGTCGGCCGCCTCGTTCACCACGACCTGGAACGGGTCAGAACGGTGGGCGATGACCCTCGTGCCCGACCTCGACGACCCCACGATCCGGGGAACCACCTACGAGGTCGACCTCGCGGGCGGCACCGGGCAGCCGAACCGCACGATCACCGAGGTCACCACGACCTGGCTCGAGGACTACGACGCCTCCGTCGTCCTGCCCGCGACGGTGACGGTCCAGTACCGCAACGGAGCAGGGGGAACCTGGCACACGCTCGGCACGGCGCACCAGCCGGCCGTGCCTCAGGAGATCCCGCGCCTGCCCCTCACCTGGACGTACCGGACCGTCCCCACCGCCCCGGTCACCGCGACCGCGATCAGGGTCCGCGCCACCAACTCCAGCATCAAGCCGTGGACCGAGGCGGGGCCCGCCTGGGTCGCCCTTGCGAGCGTCACCACGCAGACGCCGGGGTAGCCCGGCGTATGAAGAGCTGAGCTGGAGAACCGTCCGCGACGCCTAGCTGTACTGACCGGACAGGTTGGTCAATCGGGTGATCGGTGGCTTGTTCCCGCAGGCGGTGTGGGGGCGGTGGTGGTTGTACTCGTGGATCCATGCTGGCAGAGCAGCGCGTCGTTCGGTCTCTGAGGTGTAGGCGCGGGCGTAGCCCCAGCCGTCGGCGAGGGTGCGGTGGAAGCGTTCGATCTTGCCGTTCGTCTGGGGCCGGTAGGGGCGGGTCCGGGAGTGCGTGATCTCGAGTTCGGCGCAGGTCTCGCGCCACAGGTGTGAGCGGTAGGGCGAGCCGTTGTCCGACAAGACTCGTTGGGTGGTGATGCCGCGGGCGGCGAACCAGGTCACGGCCCGGCGCAGGACGGCGGTCGCAGTGACGGCGGTCTCGTCGTCGTGGACCTCGGCATAGGCGACCCTGGAGTGGTCGTCGATCACGGTGTGTACGAACGCGTGCCCCATCTTCGGATGACTGTAGGCATTCTTGGGCTTGCCGGGCGTTGCCGCTCGGTGGCGTCTGCCCTGGGGGCGGCCTACAAACCGCCACCCGCCGCCGTCAGGGATGTTGCCGAGCTTCTTGACGTCCACGTGCAGCATCGCGCCGGGGTGGTCGTGTTCATAGCGGCGCACCAGCTCACCGGTGGCCCGGTCGACGTGCGAGAGCCGGTTGAGTCGGCACCGGACCAGGACGCGGTGCGCAGTCGAGGGCGCGACGCTGGTCAGCGCGGCCAGCTGGACCGGGCCCAGACGCTTACGCAGCCGCAACGACACGATCCGCCTGGTCGTCGCCCCGTCGGTCTTGGCCGGCATCCGGCGCGGACGCGAAGACCGGTCCGCCATGGAATCGCCGGTCGCGTACCGGTCGGCCCACCGTTTGACCGTGGGCCACGAGCACTGGAACCGGGCCGCCACCTCCGCGATCGGGACGTGCTGGTCGATCACCAGCCGGGCGACCGTGAGCCGGGCGCGCGGCGTCAGAGCGGCATTAGCGTGGGACACGAGGGCCTCCTGTGAGCGGAGCGGATACCTAGGCAGTTCCACTCCACCGCGGGAGGCCCTCGTGCGCTACCAGATCAGATCAACGCGTCGCACTCATTCGACCAACGTCTCCGGTCAGTACACCTAGCTGTTGCCGTCGAAGAGCGAGGTGACGGAACCGTCGTCGAACACCTCGCGGATGGCGCGCGCGACGAGCGGCGCGATGGAGAGCACGGTGAGCTGCGGGAACTGCTTCTCCGCGGCGATGGGCAGGGTGTCCGTGATGACGACCTCGCTCGCCCCGCACTCCGAGAGGCGCTGCGCCGCCGGGTCGGACAGCACGCCGTGCGTCGCCGCCACGATGACGGACCGGGCGCCCGCCGCGAGGATGACGCGCACCGCCTCGGCGATCGTGCCGCCGGTGTCGATGAGGTCGTCGACGAGCACGCAGTCGCGGCCCTCGACGTCGCCGACGACGCGGTTGGCGACGGCCTGGTTGGGGCGCGTGACGTCGCGCGTCTTGTGCACGAACGCGAGCGGCCCGCCACCGAGCTTCGCCGCCCACTGCTCGGCGACGCGGATGCGCCCGGCGTCGGGCGAGACGACCGTGACGTTCGACGTGTCGACGCGGGAGCGCACGTAGTCCGTGAGGATCGGCATGGCCCACAGGTGGTCGACGGGGCCGTCGAAGAAGCCCTGCGTCTGCGCGGCGTGCAGGTCGACGCTCATGAGGCGGTCGGCGCCCGCGGCGGTGAACAGGTCGGACATGAGGCGGGCCGAGATCGGCTCGCGGCCACGGTGCTTCTTGTCCTGGCGCGCGTAGCCGTAGAACGGCTGGACGACCGTGATGGTGCGGGCCGAGGCGCGCTTCGCGGCGTCGACCATGAGCAGCTGCTCCATGATCCACTGGTTGATCGGGGCGGTGTGGCTCTGGAGGATGAAGACGTCGGCGCCGCGCACCGACTCGCCGAACCGGACGTAGATCTCGCCGTTCGCGAAGTCGTACGCGGTCGTGGGCAGCAGGTCGATGCCCAGCTCCCGCGCGACGTCGTTGGCCAGCTCGGGGTGCGCGCGCCCCGAGGCGAGGACGAGGGACTTCTCCCCGTTGCCGGCGATCGTGCTGCTCATACCAGTGGGTTCCTTCGGTGGTGTTTCCGGGTGCGGGGTGGGTCTGAGGAGGTCTCGGCCGGACGCGGTCAGTCTGCCGTGGTCGCGGGGCGACCGCCACGCAGCGCCTCGAGCGTGTGCTCGAGCTCGGGCCCGGGCGGCGGCGGCGTGGGGCGCTCGGCGGTCGCCGCGGCGCTCTGGTCCGCGAGCTGCGCCTGCGCCTGGGCGCCGAGCGGCGGCGCCTCGGGGTCCGTCGCACGCGCGGCCGCGGCCGCCTCGGCCGCCGGGGTCCCCGGACGGCGGCGCTCGACCCAGCCCTCGATGTTGCGCTGCGGCCCGCCGCTCACGCCGAGCGCGCCCGCGGGCACGTCGCGGCGGATCACGGAGCCGGCCGCCGTGTACGCGCCGTCGCCGACCGTCACGGGTGCGACGAACATGTTGTCCGCGCCGGTGCGCGCGTGCGAGCCGATCACGGTGCGGTGCTTGTGGACGCCGTCGTAGTTGACGGTGACCGACGCGGCGCCGATGTTCGTGTGCTCGCCGATCGTGGCGTCGCCCACGTAGGACAGGTGCGGGATCTTGGAACCCTCGCCGATCTCCGCGTTCTTCGTCTCGACGAACGTGCCGATCTTGCCCTTCGCGCCGAGCACGGTGCCCGGGCGCAGGTAGGCGAACGGCCCGACGGACGTCCCCGCGCCCAGCACCGCGAGGCTGCCGTGCGTGCGGGTCACCGCCGCACCGGCGCCGACCTCGGTGTCCGTGAGCGTCGTGTCCGGGCCGATCGTCGCGCCCTCCGCGACGACCGTCGCGCCGTGGAGCTGCGTGCCCGGCAGGAGCGTCACGTCGCGCGCGAGCTCGACGTCGACGTCGACCCACGTCGTCGCCGGGTCGACGACGGTCACGCCCTCGCGCATCCAGTCCTCGAGGATCCGGCGGTTGAGCTCCGCGCGCAGCGTCGCGAGCTGCACGCGGTCGTTGACGCCCTCGACGATCGTCGGGTCCGCCGAGACGAGCGCCCGGACCGTGCCGCCCTCGGCGCGCGCCGCCGCGACGACGTCCGTGAGGTAGACCTCGCCCTGCGCGTTGTCGCGGCCGAGCGTGCCCAGCCCGCGGCGCAGGACCGCGGCGTCGAACACGTAGATCGACGCGTTGATCTCGCGGATCGCGCGCTCGTCGGCCGACGCGTCCTTGTGCTCGACGATGCGCAGCACGTCGCCCGAGCCGTCGCGCACGACGCGCCCGTAGCCCGTCGCGTCCTCGAGCTCCGTCGTCAGCATCGTCACCGCGTTGCCGTCCTCGACGTGCGCGGCGAGGAGCTGGGCCAGCGTGCCACCGTCGAGCAGGGGGGTGTCGCCCGCAGTCACGACCACGGGACCCTCGAGCCCGTCGCCGGCGCCGCGTCCCTCCTCGCCGTCGGGCACGCCGTGCAGGAGCGCCTGCGCGTGGGCCTTGGCGTCGAGCGCGGCGAGCGCGCACTGCACGGCCCGCCCCGTCCCGGGGATCTCGTCCTGGTCCACGACGACGGCGTCCGGGTCGACCGACACCGCGTGCTCGGCGACGCGGTCGCGCTCGTGCCGCACGACGACGGCGAGCAGCGCCGGGTCGAGCGAGCGCGCGGCGACGAGCACGTGCCCGAGCAGGCTGCGGCCCGCGAGCGTGTGCAGCATCTTGGGGGTGGACGACTTCATCCGCGTGCCCTCGCCTGCGGCGAGGACGATCACGGCAGCGGGGGCGACGGTGGTGTCGGTGCCCTGCTGAGCTTCCATGGGTGTTCCCCTCGGGATCGGTGGCACGAGCTCCGCCCCCAGGACTCGAACCTGGACCAAGGGCACCAAAAACCCTTGTGCTGCCGATTACACCAAGGCGGATCGGACCCGGCGACGCTCGCGCCCGGTGCGTTCCCGGGCCACGGCGGGCGGGGTGGGTCCGGGAACAGTCTGCCAGGTCGGTCCCCGTGCCCGACGCCGGTCGTGCCCGTCTCGTCCGGTCCGCGCCGCGCCCGGGACGTGGTCCGCACCACACACCCCGCACGCGTGCCCCCTCGCAGGGGCGCCCGCGCCGTCGGGCCGGACCTTCCGTCTGCCGGGAGCGGCCGCACGGCATGATGGACCCGTGGCCGAATCCAGACGCACCCCCCGATCCCGCATGACTGCGAGCCAGCGGCGCGAGCAGCTGCTCGCGGTCAGCCGTCGGCTGTTCGCCGAGAAGGGGTTCGAGGGGACGAGCGTCGAGGAGATCGCCGCGCGCGCCGAGGTGTCCAAGCCGGTCGTGTACGAGCACTTCGGCGGCAAGGAGGGCATCTACGCCGTCGTCGTGGACCGCGAGGTCCAGGCGCTCACGGCGGCGCTTTCCGGTGCCCTCGACGAGGGCGGCCACCCCAAGGTGCTCCTCGAGCGCACCGCGCTCGCGCTCCTGTCCTACATCGAGGCGTCCGAGGACGGTTTCCGCATCCTCGTGCGCGACTCCCCCGTCGCCCAGGCCACGGGCACGTTCTCCAGCCTCATCGGCGACGTCGCGACCCAGGTGGAGCACCTCCTGGCGAACCAGTTCCGCACGCGCGGCCTCGACCCCAAGGTCGCGCCCATCTACGCGCAGATGCTCGTCGGCATGGTCGCGCTCACCGGGCAGTACTGGCTCGACGCGCGCTCGCCCAAGAAGACCGAGGTCGCGGCGCACCTCGTCAACCTCGCGTGGAACGGCCTCGCGGACATGGAGAAGCGCCCGCACCTCATCACGACGCCCAGGTCATGACGGCGTCCTGACGCGTCCGTCCACTGGTCGCCCCGGGAAACTTCCCAGAATCCGCGTCATGGGGCCCGGGCGAACTCGTCTCTCCTTGTGGAAGCACGAGATCGACGAAGCGGGGCACTTCATGCACAGGCACGACCGGTCCACCGACCGCACGCACGAGGACTGCCAGGACGAGATCCGTCCCACGGTCTGGGGGTACTCGACCTGGACGACGGCGCGCTGCCTCCAGGGGGCCGTCGCCGGGGCGCCGGACCGCATCGTCCAACGCACCGACGTGCTCGTCCCCGGCCTGACGCCGCGCGAGCTCGACCGCGTGCGGCGCCACGCCGAGTGGCACGCGTCGGTCGACGGCGTGCGCCTGGGGCTCGTCGCGGGCGCGGTGACCGCGATCGGCGCCCTCCTCGTCGGGCACGCCCTGGCGCCCGTCACCCTCGTCGTCGTCGCCGCGGTCCTCGGCGTCGCGGCCGCCCTCCTCACGCGCGCGCTCCTGCGGGTCGCCGGCCCCCGGCTCTCGCGCGTCGAGCGCCGGGCCCTGCGCGACGCCGTCGAGATCCGGCGCGTGCGGGTCGCCCCGCCCACGTCGGCGGGCATGCGGGTGCTCGTCGCGATGAGCGCCGTCGAGTCGATCTCCGGCCGCCTAGACCAGGGCGAGGCCGCGATCGCGCGCGAGCTCCTCTGGGTCGCGCTCGACGCCGTCCGGCGCGACGACGTCGCCGACGTCGACCACGCGACCGCAGCGATGCTGCGTCTCACCGTGCGCGCCGCGCGCTCGCCCCTGCCACCCGTGCGCGACGAGCACCGCGGCTGAGCTCCCGCGTCGCCGCGTGAACCGTGCGGCGGGCCCCGACCTCGGGAGGGTCCGCACCCGCTGCCAGGAGGGGCAGGACGTGACATCTGTCCCGTGCCACGCGCTGTGTCGCGTGGTTGTCTGGGACGCATGGCGACACTCGAGATCGACTCGCTCACCAAGACCTACGGAGACGTGCGCGCCCTGCGCGGGACGTCGTTCGACGTGCGCGCCGGGGAGATCTTCGGCTTCGTCGGCTCCAACGGTGCCGGCAAGACCACCACGATGCGCATCGTGCTCGGCGTGCTCGCCGCCGACGGCGGCGAGGTGCGGTGGGACGGCCGCCCGATCGACCTCGCCGCGCGGCGGCGCATCGGGTACATGCCCGAGGAGCGCGGGCTCTACCCGCGCATGAAGGTGGGCGAGCAGCTCGTCTACCTCGCCCGCCTGCACGGCCTGTCCGCCGCCGACGCGAAGGATGCGATGGAGCGCTGGACCACGACGCTCGGCGTCGACGCCCGCCGCGGCGACGAGGTCCAGAAGCTCTCGCTCGGCAACCAGCAGCGCGTCCAGCTCGCCGCTGCGCTCACCCACGACCCCGAGCTGCTCGTGCTCGACGAACCCTTCAGCGGTCTCGACCCCGTCGCCGTCGACGTCATGAGCGGCGTCCTGCGCGACCGTGCCGAGGCGGGCGTGCCCGTCGTCTTCTCCTCCCACCAGCTCGACCTCGTGGAGCGCTTGTGCGACCGGGTCGGGATCATCAAGGACGGCGCGATGGTCGAGGTCGGCACGATCGACGAGCTCCGCCGGACCGAGACGGAGCGATGGGTCGTGGACGGGCCACCGGGAGCGGGCTGGATCGGCGCCGTGCCCGACGCGCGAGCCGTCAGCCTCGAGGGGGCGCGCACGGTCGTGGAGCTCACGCCGGATGCCGGGGCCGCCGTCGACGGGACGAGCGGTCGCGAGCAGGCCGTGCTGCGCGCGGCGCTCGCCGCCGGGCCGGTGCACGAGTTCTCGCTCGTGCGGCCGTCGCTCACCGAGCTGTACCGCGACGTCGTGAGCGCCGAGGAGAAGCCGGCCACCGCGGCCGCCGAGACCGTGGAGGTGGGGGCATGAGCACGGGGACCTCGTTGACGTCCTGGGGTGCGATCCGCCTCGTCGCGAGCCGCGAGATCATGACGCGGCTCCGCTCGAAGTCGTTCGTCTGGCTGACCGTGATCCTCGTCGGCGCGGTCGTGCTCGGCGGGTTCGTGCTCAACGCCGCGAGCTCGTCCGGGCCGACCGCGGAGCGCGTGGGCGTCACGCCGCAGACCGCGGCGCTCGCCGAGTCGATCGAGGCCACCGGCGGCACGCTCGGGACCGAGGTCGAGACCGTCGACGTGGCGGACGAGGCGGCGGGCGAGGCCCAGGTGCAGGACGGCGACCTCGACGCGCTCGTCACCGGGACGGCCGACGCCCCGACCGTCGTCGTGGACACCGAGCTCTCCCCCGGCCTCACGGCCGTCTTCACGACCCTCGCCCAGCAGACCGCGCTGTCCGACGCCGTCGCCGAGCTCGGCGGCGACCCCGCCCAGGTCGCGGGGGACATCGCGACCGCCGAGCCCACCGTCCGCACGATCGGCGAGCCCAGCGAGTTCGACCCGACGCGCTACGTCACCGGCCTCGTCACCGGGATCCTGCTCTTCATGGCCATCATGATCAGCGGCCAGCTCATCGCGCAGGGCGTCGTCGAGGAGAAGACGAGCCGGGTCGTCGAGCTCCTGCTCTCGACCGTCCGCCCGTGGCAGCTCATGGCGGGCAAGGTGCTCGGCATCGGCCTCGTCGGGCTGGGACAGGTCGCGCTCGTCGTGCTCGCCGGCGTCGGGACCGCGCTCGGCCTCGGCCTGGTCGACACGTCCACGATCAACCTCGGCACCGCGGCCCTCTGGGCTCTCGTCTGGTTCGTCGTCGGGTTCGTCAGCTACGCCCTGCTGATGGCCGGCCTCGGCGCGCTCGTCTCGCGCCAGGAGGACGTCGGCGCCGTCACGACCCCCGTCACGTTCCTCATGATCGTGCCGTACATCGTGGGCGTCTCCGTCGCGCCGTGGGCCCCGGACAACCCGCTCGTCGTGTGGCTGTCGTACGTCCCGCTGTGCTCGCCGCTCCTCATGCCCGTGCGCATCGCGCTCGGCAGCGCCGAGACCTGGGAGGCGCTCCTCGCCCTCGGCCTCTCGCTCGCCGTCATCCCGGTGCTCGTCTGGCTCGCCGCGAAGATCTACTCCAACGCGGTCCTGCGCACCGGCGCCCGCGTCAAGCTCAAGGACGCCCTGCGCACCGCCTGACCTGACCAGGTCCCCGCGAGGCAGAACCGTGGCCACGCGAGGTAGAGCCCTGGTCGGCCGAGGTAGAGCCCTGGTCGGTCGAGGTAGAGCCGTGGTCGGCCGAGGTAGAGGCGTGGTCGGCCGAGGTAGAGCCGTGGTCGTGCCCGACGGCGCGTGGCTGGCCTGGGTGGTCGGGGTGGGTGGTGGTGCCGCGTCTACCATCCGCCGCTCGTTCCTCGCGGCTCCCGCCAGGCCCGCCACGACGCGGCACCACCACCCACCCCGCCCGGCTTCGACCCACCCTGGTCGTCGCTCACCCGGGCATCTGCCCGCGGTGACAGGTTCGCGACGACGGTCCGCGCCGCGGCCGACAACTGCGGTTCTCCTTCGGTCGACCAGGGTTCTACCTCGGGCGACCAGCGTTCTACCTCGCGCTACCGCGGCTTCTCCGCGGCCGGACAGGCAGCGAGCGTCAAGAGTCTTGATGTCGAGACACGTCGAGTACCCTCGCGTCATGGACCAGCAGCACGAGGACGAGGTCGACCGCATCGTCGCGGCGTGGCAGCGCGAGCGGCCCGACCTCGACGTCGAGCCGCTCACCGTCTTCTCGCGCGTCGACCGCCTCGCGCGGCACCTCGACCGCGCGCGCCGCACGGCGTTCGCGCGGGGGCACCTGGAGACGTGGGAGTTCGACGTCCTGTCCGCGCTGCGGCGGGCCGGCGAGCCGTACCGCCTGTCGCCCGGGGCCCTCGTGACGCAGACGCTCGTGACGAGCGGGACCATGACGAACCGCATCGACCGGCTGGAAGAGCGCGGGCTCGTCGTGCGCCGCCGGTCCCCCGACGACCGCCGCGGCGTGCTCGTCGAGCTCACGGCCGAGGGCCTGGAACGCGTCGACACGGCGATGACCGACCTGCTCGCGGTGGAGGCCCGCATCCTCGACGCGCTGGAGCCCGGCGGCCGCCCTGCGCTCGCGGCGCTCCTGCGTACAGTCGTAGGACAGTTCGACGACTGACCGACGGCCCGGCTGACCGGCCGGCGGCGTCGCACGCGCCCGCACCCGGAGGTCACCACCCGATGCCGCCGTCCCGGCCGCCCCGCCCGAGCACTTTCCGGGGCGGGATCGACGGCGTGCTCCTCGTCGCGGTGCTGCTCGTCGCGGTCAACCTGCGCGCGCCGCTCACGGCGCTGCCGCCCGTCGTCGCGGACGTCGCGGCAGACCTGCACCTCACGGCGGCGGCCGCGGGCCTGCTCACGGGCATCCCCGTGCTCTGCTTCGCCGTGGCGACGCCCGCGGTCGCGGGGCTGCTGGGGCGGTCGTCGTTGCGCACGGCGATCGCCGTCGCCCTCGCGCTGATCCTCGCCGGCACCCTGCTGCGCTCGGCCGACGTCGCCGCCCTCGGCGCCGCGGGCACGTTCGCCGGGACGGTGCTGCTCGGGCTCGGCATCACGACGGCCAACCTCGCCGTCCCGATGATCGCGCAGCGCGACTTCCCCGGGCACGTCGCGACGGTGACGGGCCTGTACACGGCCGCGATCAACGTGGGGACCGTCGCGACCACCGCGCTCACCGCACCCCTGGCCGACGCCGTCGGGTGGCGCTGGGCGCTGGCGTCCTGGTCCGTCCTCGCGGTGGTCGCGCTCGCGTGGTGGCTCCGCGCCGTCCCGCGCGAGGCGAGCCGGACGGGACGGGCGACGACGGGCCGGGCGAGCGGGCCGGCGTCGGGCACGACGGCGACCACCGACGGGGCGGGGCACGCGCCGGACGACGCGGGCGGGTCGGACGAGGACGCCTCCCCCGCTCCCGGCGGCCTCGCCGCCGCGGCGGCGGAGGGCGTCACGGGCAGCGACCCCGCCGCCGCCCGCGAGCGCCACGTCCTGGCGACGCCGTTCACGTGGTGGCTGTGCGCGATGTTCGCGCTCCAGTCGTCGAGCTTCTATGCGCTCACGGCCTGGCTGCCGCTCGTCCTGGAGGACCTCGCGGGGATCCCGCGCGCGGCGTCGGGCGGCGCGGCGTCGCTGTTCCAGGGGTTCGCGATCGTCGGTGGGCTCGCCGTGCCGCTCGCAGCGCGCCGCTGGACGCTGCGGCAGAGCTTCGCCGTGATCGCGGTGCTGTGGCTGGCGCTGCCGGTGGGCCTCCTCGTCGCCCCGGGCCTGTGGGCGGTGTGGGCGTCGATGGCGGGCATCGCCCAGGCGGCGAACTTCGTCGTCATCTTTACGCTCGTCGCGCAGCGCTTCCCGACGGTCCGTCGCGGACGCCAGGCCTCGGCCACCGTGCAGTCCGTGGGGTACTGCCTCGCGGCGGTCGCGCCGACGCTGGCCGGCGCCCTGCACTCGGCGACCGGCACGTGGACGACGCCGGTCGCCGTCGTGCTCGGCGCGCTCGTCGTGATGACGGGGATCGGCCTCGCCCTCACGGGCTCCCCCCGCTCTCACGCGAGGTAGCCACCACGGCTCTACCTCGCGCCACCACGGCTCTACCTCGGGAGACCACGGCTCTACCTCGCGCCACCACGGCTCTACCTCGGGAGACCACGGCTCTACCTCGGGAGACCACGGCTCTACCTCGCACTCGCTCCCCTCGGTCGGCACCACGCCCTTGACCCGCGCGCCGAGACGTGTTTATGGTGTACACATCGTTTATGCCATATACGTCAGTGTGTGCCGCATACCGGCCAGCACGTCCGAACGACAAGGAGAAGGCGATGACCGAACCGATGATCGCCGTGCAGGGGCTCGAGAAGTCCTACGGCGACCACGCCGTGCTGCGCGGCGTCGACCTGACCGTGCGCCGCGGCGAGATCTTCGCGCTGCTCGGGCCCAACGGCGCCGGCAAGACCACGACCGTCAACGTCCTCACGACCCTCGTGCGGCCCGACGGCGGCACGGCCCGCGTCGCGGGGGCGGACGTCGTGCACGACGCGGCGCGGGTGCGCGAGACGATCGCGCTCACGGGCCAGTACGCGTCGGTGGACGAGTTCCAGACGGGCCGCGAGAACCTCGTCATGATGGGCGAGCTCGCCCACCTCCCCCGGCGCGCGGTGCGTCGCCGCGCGGACGAGCTCCTCGCCCGCTTCGACCTCACCGACGCCGCCGAGCGCCGGGTCGGGACGTACTCGGGCGGCATGCGTCGCCGCCTCGACCTGGCGATCAGTCTCGTCGCCGACCCCGCGGTCCTCGTCCTCGACGAGCCGACCACAGGGCTCGACCCGGCGTCGCGCGCCCAGCTCTGGGACGTGGTGCGCGGCCTGGCCGCCGACGGGACGACGGTCCTGCTGACGACCCAGTACCTGGAGGAGGCAGACCGCCTCGCCGACACGATCGCCGTCCTGCACGACGGCCGCGTCGCCGCGCGCGGCACGGCGGCCGAGCTCAAGGCGCTCGTCGCGGGCGACCACGTGCGCGTCGCGTTCGACGACCCCGCGAGCCTCGCGGCCGCCGTCGGGCTCGCGCCGACGCTGGGGCTCACCCGCCCGACCACGGACGAGAAGGACCTGTCCCTCACCGCGCCGAGCGACGACCCCGTCCGCACGATCCGCGACGTGCTCGCGGCCGCCGACTCCCACGACCTCGCCGTCGTCGGGGTCAGCGTCGTCAAGCCCACGCTCGACGACGTCTTCCTCGCGCTGACCCGGAAGGAGGGCGCCCGATGAGCGCCACCACGCCCACGCTCACGACCTCCCCGACGCGGCAGCCGCGCACCACCGCGCGGGCCCGGCAGACGCCCGCGACGGCCGCGCGCGACGTGCGCACGATGGTCGCGCGCGAGACGCGCCGCCAGCTCCGCAGCATCGACGGGCTCATCACGGCGTTCGTCCTCCCCGTGATGATCATGCTCGTGTTCGTCGTCATCTTCGGCGGCGCGATCGGCGGGGACGACTACATCGACTACGTCGTCCCGGGCGTGCTCGTCATGTGCCTCGGGTTCGGCTCGGCCACCGCCGCGGTGGGGGTCGCGCAGGACATGACGTCGGGCACGATCGACCGGTTCAAGACGCTGCCGATCTTCGGGCCGTCCGCGCTGTGGGGCCACGTCGTGGCGAGCGTGGTGCGCAACCTCGCGTCCGCCGTCGTCGTCGTGGCCGTCGCGCTCGCGCTGGGCTTCCGTCCCGACGCGGGGCTCGGCGACTGGCTGGGTCTCGTCGCGTTCGCCGTGCTCGCGGTGCTCACGTTCACGTGGCTCAGCGTCGCGCTCGGGCTGGTGCTGAGCGTCGAGGCGTCGCAGTCGGTGAACTTCCTCTTCCTGTTCGTGCCCTACCTCAGCTCGGGGTTCGTCGAGATCGACACGATGCCGTCGTGGCTGCACGGGTTCGCCGAGAACCAGCCGTTCACGCCGATCATCGAGACGTTCCGCGGGCTCCTCGCGGGGTCGCCCGACGCGACGACGGTCCTCACGGCCGTCGCATGGCTCGTGGGCTTCCTCGTCGTGAGCTGCGCCGCCGGCTCCGTGCTCTACCGCCGGCGGACCGCCCGCTGACCTCCGTCGCCGAGCATGCGGCTGTCGCCCGTCCTGAGCCCAGGACGGGCGGCAGCCGCGTGCGCGGCCGGGCACGGGACCGCGCTCGGCGCACGACCTCGGGGATGATGTGGGCATGACGGACGCACCCGACCTCCCGCCCCGGCTCGCGCTCGCGTGGGGCGTCGCCGAACGTCCCGAGCGTGCCCCGAAGCGCGAGCTGAGCATCGAGCGGATCGTCGAGGCCGCGATCGAGATCGCCGACGCCGACGGGCTGGCCGCGGTCTCCATGGCGAAGGTCGCGCAGAGCCTCGGCTTCACGACGATGTCGCTCTACCGGTACGTGACGAGCAAGGACGACCTGCTGCTCCTCATGCAGGAGGCGGCGCTCGACGTCGAGTACCCGCCCGCGCACGACCCCGCGGACTGGCGCGCGGAGCTGCGCGAGTGGGCGCAGTTCACCATGGCGGTGTTCGCGTCCCACCCGTGGTTCCTCGACATCCCGGTGACCGGCGCTCCCCTCACGCCGAACAACCTGCGCGGCGCCGACAACGGGCTGCGCGCCCTGCGGTCCACGCCGCTCGACGACGAGGAGAAGATGTCCGTCATCCTCCTCGTGAGCGGCTACGCGCGGAACGCCGCCCGGCTCCAGACCGACCTGGCCCGCGCCGTGACCGCGGCCGGGGGCGACGAGACCGTCCTGGGCGGCGGCTGGGGTGGTGCGTTGCGCGACCTCGTCGACGAGGTGCGCTTCCCCTACCTGCGCCCGCTCGTGGAGGCGGGGACGTACGCGCAGGACGGCGAGATCGACGACACCGCCTGGGGTCTCGAGCGCGTCCTCGACGGGATCGCGGTGTACGTCGACGCGCGGGCCGCCGGCGCCCCGGGCGCGGGGCGAGACCCCTCCGCCCCGGACGGCACGTCCGACGACGCGGGCGGCCCGGCCCACGGCACCGGGGCGGAGCATGACCCGCGCGACGCCGTCGCCCCGGTCGAGATGGCCGTGCACGTCAAGGACCCCAAGGTGAAGAAGGCGACGCTCAAGCGGCGCGACGCCGAGCGCCGCGTCCGCGAGGCGCAGAAGAAGGTGCGCGAGCTCGAGAAGGCGCTGCGGGAGGCGGAGAAGGCGGAGCGCGAGACGGCGCGGGCGGCCGTGGAGAAGGCACGCGGCTGACTCCCCGACGCACGACGGCGGCCGGTCACCCCGAGGGTGTCCGGCCGCCGTCGCACGGAGGAAGGATCACTCGGCGAGTGCGAAGCCCGTCGTCCAGGACGTCTTCTCCCCCGCGGCGAGCGTGAGCTGGAGGAAGCCGAGGGCCTCGAGCTCGTGCGCGCGCTTCAGCGAGCCCGCGTCGACCACGCGGACGCCGGACACGGCGCCGGCGAGCGCGGCCTTGGCGTCCGCGTCGTCGCCCGCGACGAGGACCGTCGTCGGGAGCGGGCCGACCTGCCCGGACGCGAGGGTCGCGGCAAAGTTCGTGTTGAACGCCTTGAGCACGCGCGCGCCGGGCACGCGCTGCTGGACCTGCGCCGCGGCCGACGAGCCGTCGGGCACGACGAGGGCGTCGAAGGTCGTGAAGTCGAGCGGGTTGGTGATGTCGACGACGACCTTGCCGTCGAGGCGGTCGGCGTAGAGGTCGACGACCTCCGCGACCGCCCCGTACGGGAGGGCGAGGACGACGACGTCGCCCTTCAGCTCGTCGCCGACGGTCCCGGCCGCGACCCGGGGGTCGAGGTCGGTCGCCTCGCGCGTGAGGACCTGGACCTCGCTGCCCGCGGCGAGCGCGAGACCGGCGATGGCCGTGCCCATGTTGCCGGCGCCGATGATGGTGATGCTGCTCATGGTGGCTTCCCTTCCTGCGCCGGCCGCCCGGTCGGCTATTAGTTGTTGCTACAACCAACACGATACGACGCTAAACTTGTAGCGTCAACTATTACGATGGTCACACCGGAGGAGGCCCGATGACGACAGAACCCCGCTGGCTCGACGACCAGCAGCTCGACGCGTGGAAGCGGCTCGTGGCGGTCGTGGAGCTGCTGCCGGGCGTCCTCGACACCCAGCTGCGGCGCGACGCCGACCTCAGCCACTTCGAGTACTACGTGCTCGCCATGCTCTCCGAGGCCCCCGACCGCACGCTGCGCATGACCGACCTGGCGGGTGCCACCAACGCGACGCTCCCCCGCCTCTCCCACGTCGTGGCGCGCCTGGAGAAGCGCGGGCTCGTCGAGCGCGTCCCGTGCCCCGAGGACCGCCGCGCCACCAACGCGCACCTCACCGACGCCGGATGGGCGAAGGTCGTCGCGACGGCGCCGGGCCACGTCGCCACCGTCCGGGACCACGTGATCGACGCGCTCACCCCCGAGCAGGTCGGCCAGCTCGACGAGATCGCGGGCGCGATCCTCGAACGCGTCGACCCCGACGACAGGATGGGCTTCCTGCGGCGCTGACCCTGGTCGGCGCGCCCCGGACCCCGCGGGTCCCGGGCTCAGCGCGAGCGGGCGGGCTCCGCGAGGACGAGCGCGCCGCTGCCCGGCACCAGCGCGCCGAGCGCCGTCGGCAGGTCCGCCACCGCGAGCTCCGCGACCTCCGGGAGCGTCGCGACCACCTCGTCCCACTCGGGCGCGGCGTCGTCCACCTCGACGCTGTGCCCGTTCACGAGGTCGAACGACACGTACCGCACCGTGCTCACCACCGCGTCGAGCGCGAAGGCCGTCACCCGGTGCACGTCGGACCAGGGGGCGAGGACGCCGCCCTGCCCGTCCTCGACCTCGACGCCGCGCGCCGAGAGCCCGACCCGCATCGCGCGCGGTCCCGGCGCCGCTGCCGCCGTCACCCGGCGACCTCCGCCGCCTCGAGCCAGGCGGCCTCCAGCTCGTCCTTCTCCGCCGCGAGCGTGCGCAGCTCGGCGTCGATCTCGGCCACGGCCGCGAAGTCGGTCGCGTTCGCCGCGATCTTCTCGTGCAGGCGGCCCTCGACCTCGGCGATCTTCGACAGCCGCCGCTCGATGCGGTTGATCTCCTTCTTCGCGGCGCGCACCTCGGCAGCGCTCGGGCCCGCGGGGGTGTCGGCGGCCGCCGCGACGTCCGGCCCGCCGGCCGCGGGGGCGGCCGCGAACCCGGTCGACGCCGACCCTGCGCCCGCGAGCGCCGCGCGTCGCAGCTCGAGGTACTGCTCGACGCCGCCCGGCAGGTCGCGCACCTTGCCGTCCCCGAGCAGGGCGACCTGGCGGTCCGCGACGCGCTCGAGCAGGTAGCGGTCGTGCGACACGACGATCAGCGTGCCGGGCCAGCCGTCGAGCAGGTCCTCGAGCGCGGCGAGCGTGTCGGTGTCGAGGTCGTTGGTGGGCTCGTCGAGCAGGAGCACGTTGGGCTCGGCGACGAGCAGACGCAGGAGCTGCAGGCGGCGGCGCTCGCCGCCCGAGAGGTCGCGCACGAGGGTCTGCGACCGCTCGCGCGTGAACCCGAGCCGCTCGACGAGCTGCGACGCCGTGAGCTCCTTGCCGTCCACGACGACCGACCGCTTCTCGTCCTCGATCACCTGGATGACGCGCGACCCGGCGATGTCGTCCAGCTCACCGACGTCCTGGGACAGCTCGGCGACGTGCACGGTCTTGCCGCGCTTGACCCGGCCCGCGTCGGGCTCGCGCCGCCCGGCGAGGAGCGCGAGGAGCGTCGTCTTCCCGGCGCCGTTGACGCCGACGACCCCGTACCGGTCGCCCGGGCCCAGGCGCCACGTGACGTCGTCGAGCAGCACGCGCTCACCCTGACCGTCCTGGCGAGGGACCGCGACCGTGACGTCCTCGAGGTCGAGCACGTCCTTGCCGAGCCGCTTGGTCGCGGTGCGCGTGAGCTCGAGCGTGTCGCGCGGGGGCGGGACGTCGGCGATGAGCGCGGCAGCGGCGTCGAGCCGGAACTTGGGCTTGGACGTGCGCGCGGGCGCCCCGCGGCGCAGCCACGCGAGCTCCTTGCGCAGCAGGTTGTCGCGCTTCTCCGCGGCGACGGCCGCGGTGCGCTGGCGCTCGGCGCGAGCGAGCACGTAGGCGGCGTACCCGCCCTCGTACCCCTCGACCGCGCCGGAGCCGTCGCCGCGCACCTCCCACATGCGCGAGCAGACGGCGTCGAGGAACCAGCGGTCGTGCGTCACCACGACGAGCGCACCCTTCGCGCCCGGGCGCGCGAACCGGTCGCCCAGGTGCGCGGCGAGCCACGCCACGCCCTCGACGTCGAGGTGGTTGGTCGGCTCGTCGAGGAAGAGCACGTCGTGGTCGGCGACGAGCAGGGCCGCGAGCGCCACGCGGCGCCTCTGCCCGCCGGACAGCGTGTCCGCGGGGGCGTCGAGGTCGAGGTCGGCCAGCAGGCCGGCGTGCACGGTGCGGATGCTCGCGTCCGACGCCCACGCGTGCGTCGCGGCGTCGCCGTGCACGAGGTCACGGATCGTCGCGCCGGTGCCGACGTCGTCGCGCTGGTCGAGCAGGCCGACCCGCAGCCCGCCCACCCGGGTGACCCGGCCGCCGTCGGGCTGCTGCGTGCCCGCGAGCAGGCGCAGGAGCGTGGACTTGCCGGCGCCGTTGGGGCCGACGATGCCGACACGGTCGCCGTCGTCCAGGCCGAGCGAGACGTCGTCGATCAGGGTGCGGGTGCCGACGGTCAGCGAGATGCCGTCGGCGCCGAGGAGATGAGCCACACGCACGAGCCTAGGCCGCACCCCGTGAGTGCATGAAATAGTCGCCGGTCCGCGAGGAGAACGCGACTATTTCATGCACTCACGGGTGGGCGGTCAGTCAGCCCTTGAGGCCCGAGTGGGCGAGGCCCTGGACGAACTGCTTCTGCGCGACGAGGAACACCGCGAGGACCGGCAGCACGGTGAGCGTCGTCGCGGCGAGCTGCACGTTCCACATCGGCCCGCCGTACGCGTCGACGTACTGCGTGAGCGCCTGCGGGAGCGTGAACCGGTCCTTGCTGGACAGGTACACGATCGGCTCGAGGTACAGGTTCCACGACTTGAGGAACGTGAAGATCGCGACGGCCGAGATCGCCGAGCGGGACAGCGGGAACGCGATGCGCCAGAAGATCCCCCAGCGCCCGAGGCCGTCCATGCGCCCCGCCTCCTCGAGCTCGCCCGGGAGGCCCAGGAAGAACTGGCGCATGATGAACGTCGCGAGCACGCTCGGCGCCCCGAGGATCGGGATGACCACCAGCGGCCAGTGCGTGTCGATGAGCCCGAGCGAGTTGACCATCCGGAACAGCGGGACGATCGTCACCTCGGACGGCACGAGCAGCCCGACGAGGACGAGCAGGAACAGCGCGTTCGCACCGGGGAACCGGATGCGCGCGAACGCGTACCCGGCCATCGAGGACACGAGGATGGTCCCGACCGTCACCAGCGCGGCGATGTAGAGGCTGTTCCAGTACTGCTGCGCGAACGGCTGCAGCCGGAACACCTCCCCGTACGCCGCGAACGACGGGTCCTGCGGCCACAGCGTCGGCACGGCCCGCAGGATCTCGCTCATCGGCTTGAGGCTCGACGTCGCCATCCACCACGTCGGGAAGACGAAGGGCACGCTGAGCACGACGAGCAGCGCCACGAGCGCCCAGCGTCCCCACCGCCGCCGCGAACGCGCGGCGCGGTCGCGGCGCGCGGGCGCGTGCGCCGCCCCGCCGGTGCCGTCGCCGCCCCCGCCCGACGCCGCGGGCCGGGACGGGCCGTCGTCCGCGCCCGGGAGCGTGGCCGGGCCGGGCATCACGTCAGACTTCATGGAAGACCCACCTCTTGCGCGTCTGCCACTGCACGAGTGTCAGGACGAGGACGATGACGAACAGCAGGACCGAGATGGCGCTCGCGTAGCCGAAGTCGTTGAACCGGAACGCCTGCTGGTACAGGTAGTAGACGAGCACGGTGGTCGAGTTCCCGGGCCCGCCGCCGGTCAGCACGGCGATCTGCGCGAAGACCTCGAGCGAGCCCACGATCGTGAGGATCGAGACCAGCAGGACGGTCGGGCTGATGAGCGGGAGCGTGATCGAGCGGAAACGTCGCCACGCGCCCGCGCCGTCGATGCGCGCGGCCTCCTGGACGTCCTCCGGCACTCCCTGCAGCGCCGCGAGGAACAGGATCATGTTGAGGCCCACGTTCTTGAACACCTGGACGACGATCACCGAGATCATGGCCGTCGTCTCGCCGCGCAGCCAGTTCGGGCCCTCGACGCCCAGCAGCGACAGGAACCCGTTGATCCCGCCGTCGGCCTGGAGCAGGAAGCTCCACACGATCGTCCACGCGACGAGCGACACGACCACCGGCGAGAAGAAGAACGTGCGGAACGTCGTCGTGCCCGGCAGCTTCTGGTTGAGCAGCACCGCGAGCAGCAGTGCGAGCGAGATGTTGAGGACCACGAGCCCGACGGAGAACCACAGGCTGGCGAGCAGCGAGTCACGCAGGCCGGGATCGGAGAGCATGCGCTCGTAGTTGTCTGCGCCGGCGAACGTGAACGTGTTCGCGAGGACGTTCCACTCGTGCAGCGAGTACCAGACGACGGCGACCAGCGGCGCGACGACGAACGCGAGCGCACCGAGCACGGCGGGCGCGACCATGGTGTAGCCCACGGCCGCGTCCCGTCGTGCGAGCGCGGAGGACGCCACGCTCAGTCCCCGAGCAGGGGCTGGATCGCCGCGCACGTGTCGGCGAGGACGCCCTCGACGTCCGCGTCCGCGGTCCACAGCGCGTCGAGCTCGGCGCGCACCGTGTCCTGGAGCTTCGCGAAGTTCTGGTGCGAGGGCTTGGTCACCGCACCCTGGATGCCGTCGACGACGACCGCCTGGAGCTGGGCCTCGCTGAGCTTCGGGTTCGCGGCCCCGAGCGTCTCGGCGTTCAGGAGCGACTCGCGCGGCGGCGGGAAGTACGCCGCGAGCGTCTCGGCGTTCTCCGGGTTGGTGAACCACGCGAGGAAGTCGGCGGCGACGTCCGGGTGCTCGCCCGCGGCGAAGACGCCGATCCCGGCCTGGCCGATGACGTTCTGCTGGCCCGCCGGTCCTGCCGGCAACGGCACCACGTCCCACCCGAACGAGTCGTCGAGCGCGGACGCACGGCTGATCTGCGTGATCGTCATGGCGGAGTCGCCCGCGAAGAAGTCGGCCGTCGTGCCCGGGCCGGGCATCGCCTTGTCCACGAACGTCGCGTCGTGGACCCACGTGAGCGCGTCGACCATCTCGGGGTCGGTGAACGTGCACTGCGTGCCGTCCTCGCTCCACGGCGCCGCGTCCCAGCCGTCCCAGATCGTCGACAGGTTCTCCCACACCTTGAAGTCGAAGTCGCGCACCACGAGGCCCTGCTTGCCCGACGTCGCGGCGGCAGCGGCCGAGATGTCGCGGGCCTGGTCGTAGGTCCAGTCGCCCGACGCCACGAGGTCGGCCGGGTTCGGCTGGCCCGCCGCGGCGACCTGGTCGGTGTTGACGAAGACCGCGAACGGCGAGTTGGAGAACGGGTAGGCGTAGAGCCCGCCGTCCTTCTCCCACAGCGCGAGCGAGGAGTCGAGCAGGTCGTCGAACTCGTACCCCTCGGTCTCCTGGAGCTTCGGGGCGACGTCCACGAGCGCGCCGCTCGCGACGAACTCGGGCGCGTAGCTCTCGAGGATCCACGCGAGGTCGGGGGCGTTGCCGCCCGCGAGCTGCGTCGTGAGGGACGTCGTGTAGTCCTCGAACGGGATCGTCTCGAACGTCACGCCCGACACGAGGTCCGGGTTCTCGGCGACGTACGCGTCGGCGATCTCCTGGAACTGCGCGAGCTGCGTCTCGTCGGCCGTCCAGACGGTCATGCGGAGCTCGACGGGCTCGCTCGGCGTGCTGGGCTCGCCGGCGACGTCGTCGCCGCCGCCGGAGCACGCGGTGAGGACGAGGGCGAGCGCGACGCCGCCTGCGGCCAGGGGTGCGCTCACGAGGCGGTGTCGGGTGCGGGCCGGGCGGGGTGCACGGCGCGAGGTCAGGGGGGTCATCAGTTCTCCTTCGGACTGAGGTGGGCGTGTCGTTGCGGGCGGGGGGCCCGCGTCAGTAGGGGTGCGCCTCGGCGGGCCAGCGCAGCTCGACGCCGGCCCGGACGAGCTCGTCCTGGTAGTCGGCGAGCAGGTCGGCCTTCGACTGGACGGCGTGAGGCGTGCGCCCGGTCGCGAGGCAGTGCGCCGCGAGGTGGCCGGCGGCCTCGCCGATGTTCCACTCCACCGGGTGCAGGCGGTAGCAGCCGTTGGTGACGTGCGTCGTGCCGATGTTCTTGTTGGCCGCGAGCAGGTTGGTCACGCGCTGCGGCAGCAGTGCGCCGAGCGGTATCTCGAACGGCGTCGACGCGACGTCGATGTACGTGTCGCCGCCCGTCGAGGGGTGCAGGTCGATCCGGTACATGCCGACGCCGACCGAGTCGTCGTAGCGCGTCGCACCGCGGTCGCCGCGCACGGCGTACGAGACGTCGTTCTCCGTCACCGTCGTCACGGCGCGCAGGCGGCGCGACTCGCGGTGGTAGGCCGCCTGGGCGAGGCCGTCGGCCGAGCCCATGACGTCGGGTCGCAGGCGCAGGCCCGGGAAGCCGGTCCCGCCGTCGGCGCGGGGCGCCTCGGTCTGCATCCAGTAGAGCATCGAGAGGCTGAGCTGCCGGGCGTCGGCGATCCGCGCCTCCTCGACGTCGCGCGGGACGTCGAGCACGGGCGCGAGGAAGTAGTCGATGCTCGGCCAGTTCACGAGGCACAGGTCGCTCGCGTAGTGGCCGGGCGCGAACAGGTCGCGTGCCGCGATGCGCCGGAACGTCCACAGGTTGCCGTCGCCCGGGTTCTTCGACTGGTCGGCGTCCACGGCGCGCGCGTCGTCGCCCGGGTTCGGCGTGAACGACCGCACGTCCATCGCGAGCGTGCGCGGGTTGGGCGCCTCCCACGACAGCATCCGCCGCCCGTTCCACGGGCCGGGGGTGTAGGTGCTCCAGAAGTCGTAGCGCTCGGGTCGGTCGATGGTGTGGTCGCCGTCCACGTGCTCGACGGCGAAGCACACGCTCAGCGCCTGCACGTTGTCGGGCTGCGCCTCGTCGGGAGCGCTCGGCTCCCCCGTCTCGCGGTTCGACTCGAACCCGGTGACGTACTCGGTGCCCGTCAGGGGCAGGAGCTCGCCCGTCTCGGTCGCGTCCACGACGAACGCGGCGTGGACCGTCACGGCCGCGCCCGTGGCGTCGGCAGAGACCGGGGTGAGCGTCACGGAGGTGACGCGGTCGCCGTCGGTGGTCGCCGCCGTCGGGCGCACGCGCTCGAGCAGACGGATACGGCCCGCGGACCGCCACGGGGCGAGCATCTCCTCGAGCACCCCGACCGCGACACGCGGCTCGTGGCACAGCTTGGAGACCCAGCCCGCGCCGGGGTTGAGGGCGTCCCACGTGCGCGCGGCGTCGGTGAGCGGGTAGGAGCGGCGGTAGACGTCGCGGATGCCGTCGCGCAGCGCGCGGTAGCGCGCGGTCACGCCGAACCGCTCGACCCACGCGCTCTCGTCGGGCGGCACCGCCTGGGACGTGAGCTGCCCGCCGATCCACGGGTGCTCCTCGGTGAGGACGACGCGGGCGCCCCGCTCGGCAGCGGCGAGCGCGGCGGCCACGCCGCCGAGCCCGGCACCGACGACGAGGACGTCTGCCTGGAGGTCTGGATGGGTCACGCTGGTTCCGTTTCTCTGGTGCTCTGGTGCTCTGAGGTCTGCAGGGACGGTCTGGCTGCCGGGGGCGGCGCCGGCGGTGGCGCGGCGACGGTCTCGCCGTCGACGTCAACGCACTCGAGGAGCTGGTGCAGCTCGTCCTCGGGGACCCGGGCGGCGCGCGCGGCCTTGCGGTCGGAGCGGCCCGAGCCGGACTCGGCGACGAGGCGCGAGAGCAGGACGAGGGCGCGCGCCCCCATCTCCTCGCGCGGGATCGAGAACCCGGACCACCGGCGCCCGCCCGGGCGCCCGTGGTGGGGCTGGCCCAGGAGGAGGAAGGAGACGTCGTCGGGCACGCGGACGCCGCGCCCCTCGAGCTCGTCGACGAGCTCCTCGGGGTAGTTCTCGGGGGCGACGACGACGGCCGTGAGGCGCTGGTCGACGATCTCCGCGGCCGTGGCGGGGACGTCGTCGAGCTCGACGAAGCGCACGGTGAGCCCGTGCGCCTTCATCGTGGCGCGGTAGGCGTCGACGCGGTCGAGCGTCGGCTGGTCGGTGCCGCGCGGCCCGACGTAGCCGATGCGCTCGTGACCGAGCTCGACGAGGCGCTCGACCTGGCGAGCCGTCGCCGCGACGTAGTCGGCGCCGACGTAGGGCAGGCGCCCGCCGTCGCTGCCGCGCTTGCCGATGAAGACGAACGGGTAGTTCGTGTCGAGCAGGTGCTGGAGCTCGCCCCGGTCCTCGTGCTGGCCGAGCAGCAAGCAGCCGTCGGCGATCCCGAGGCGCTGCCAGCCGTCCCGGGTGAGCCGGCGCCGGCCGTCGACGACGCGCGCGCTCGTGAACAGCAGGATGTCGATGCCCAGCTTCTCGGCCGCGTGCTCGATCCCGACCAGGAACGGGCCGTAGAAGTCCCGGCCGGCGCGGGGGAACGTCGCCTCATAGGTGAAGACGCCGAGGATCTGGTTGTGCCCGCCCGCGAGGCGCTGCGCCACGGGGTTCGCCGAGTAGCCCGTGATCCGGATCGCGTCGAGCACGCGCTGACGGGTCTCCTCGCTGATCCGCACCCCCGCGGGCGTGGAGTCGTTCAGCACGAACGAGACCGTCGCCTGGCTGACGCCCGCCATGGCGGCGACGTCGGCCTGGGTGATGCGGTGCCTCGGCATGGATCCTCCTCGATCACGTCGTCGATGACGTGCGAGGAGTCTCGCCAGCGCACGGCCCGTGGGTCAACGCCGTAATACGCATTATTACGTCGGGAGCAGCGCGGATCCGCCGCTCGGCCCGCCCCGGGTGATCCGCATAATCGGCCGGACGCGTCAGACCTGCCGGGGATGCACGACGGGCCCAGGGGCACACTCCGAGGTGCGTCCCTGGGCCCGCTGCGCGGCCCGTGCGTGCCGCGCTATCCGCAGGTCAGCGCGTCGTAGGTCGCCGAGGTCGAGCCGTGCTGGGCACCGTCGGGACCGACGACGTCGACCGTCGCCTCGCCGGCCGCGACCGACGTCGAGCGCGTCGCGAAGGACTGGTAGGCGCTGCGCCCGGGCGCGACGTCGGCCACGGTGCGCTCACCGAACGGCGTCACGAGGCGGACCGTCGCCGCGGCGTCCCCCTCGTTGCGCGCGGTCACCGCGACGTACGCGCGGCCCGCGAGGCAGCGGGTCGCGGTCTGCACCTCGACGGCAGGCTCGTCGTCACCGCACGCGGCCACCTCCTCGGCGGTCGGCGTCCAGCGGAACCAGTCGAACGACGCGACGATCTCGGGCGGCGTCGCCGACCCGCGCATCGCGAACGGCCCGACGCCCGTCGCACCGAGCGCAGCGACGTCCACGGTGCGGCCCCACGGCGCGAACTCGACGCCGTCGACCGACACCGACGCCTGCACGGCGCTGCCGTCGCTCGCGAGGCGCAGCCAGAACGTGCTCCCGAGGTCCGACGGCGGGACGACCGAGTCGAAGCCCGTGTTGCGGTCGGTGCCGTTCTGGCGCCAGATGAACTCGAGGCGCGGGCCGAGCGAGCCGTGCACGAGGTCGAGCTTCGCGTAGTTCGCGTCGTCGCGGTACAGGAGCAGGCCGCCCTGCTGGAAGCGCTCGGCCGGGGAGACGGAGACGGCCGTCGTGACCTCCCACGGCCCGTCCGGGACGACCTGGAGCGGCAGCGACGCACCGGCCACGCCGGTCGGGTACGTGGGGACGCGCAGAACACCGTCGGCGAGCTCGTGCCGGGCGCTCCCCGCCCGGACGACGGACCACCGCGCCGGGTCGAGCATCGCGCCGTCGAACTCGTCGGACGCCGCGCCGCTGCACTGCTCGCGCAGCGGGTCGGGGTCCTGACCGGGCTCGGGCGGCCGCACGGCGTCGGGGTCGCGCTGCGCCCACGCGATCGTCGCGCCGAGGCGGTCACCGGACTCGTAGAAGAGGTACGTCTCGTCGCCGTCCGTGACGATCTCGGGCGCGGCCACACGGCCGACGTCGTCGCCGACGCCCGAGGCCTTGTGCAGCTCCCACCGGGGGCCGACCTGGGTCATGGTCGGGTCGAGCGTGCGGGCGAAGGTGATGCCCGTGGAGCCGTGGTAGACCACGTAGAGCTGGCCCTCCCACTCCCACAGGTTGCCGCCGGACACGTTCGTCCCGGTCGCGGCGTCGGGCACGACGAGCGGGTCGGGCCGCACGTCCCAGGTCTTGCCGTCGACCGACTCGGCCACCTTGATGCGCCGGATGTTGTCCGTGCGGTTCTGCATGTACGTCATGGCGAACCGGTAGCCGGACGACGGGTCCGGGTGCTCGACGACGCGCGCGTACGACGTCTCGGTGGTGCCCTGGCCGCCGTCGGCGTTCGTCACCGCGACCCCGGAGTCGTCGAACGTCACGCCGTCGGACGACGTCGCCCACCGCGTCGTCGAGTTCTCGCCGTGGAAGTACAGCAGCACCTCGTCGGTCGCGTCGTCCCACAGGACGTCGGGCGACGAGACGTGCGAGACGTGCTCGTAGAAGGGGAGCCACTCGTTCTCGACGATCGGGTTGTGCGCGTACTCGGTCCACGGGCCCTCGAGCGAGTCGGCGTACATGAGCGAGATGCCGCCCGGGGAGTCGTGCGGGGCGTAGTAGAGGTACCACTCCCCCAGCGGGTCGTCGAGGTAGGCGCCCGCGTGGAAGACGCTGGGGAAGATGAACTCGTCCGTCGGGTTGTAGGTCATCGACTCCTTGTCGGTGATCACGCCGCGGTACTCGAAGACCGGGAGGTCGGACGCGGACGGGGCGTCGGCCGCCGTCGCGCCCACCGGCGCCGGGGCGAGGGCTGTCGGCGACGGCGCGGCGCCGGCGGGGGCGACCGCGCCGGCTGCCACCATCGCGGCCAGGGCGACGACCGCCGCCGTCGCGACGCCGCGTCTACGGCGTGGTGCTGCTGCTCGGGTTCTCACAGGGGACCTCCATCGGTTCCTCACCGGCGGCCTCGTCGCCGACCGGGCGCCGCGCGCGCGGCGGCGGCTGGTGGCAGTCTCGCCGCACCGGACCCGCGCGGGTCAAAGGGATGATGCGCATTATTAGCGCGACCCGGGGTCCGTGTGGCGGCGCTAGAGTCGTCCCGACCCGACATCGATGTCCGACATCAGACTTATGCGCACCCCGGAGGATCGCCACCGTGCCGCTCTTCGACCTGCCCCTCGCCGAGCTCGAGACCTACGCGCCCGCGCTCGACGAGCCCGCCGACCTCGACGCGTTCTGGGCGCGCACCCTCGCCGGGTCCCGCGCGGCGGGCGGGGACCTCGCCGAGACGGTCCGTCTGGAGCGGGTCGACGCCGGCCTGGAGACGGTCGTGGTCGACGACGTCACGTTCCCCGGCTTCGACGGCCAGCCGGTCAAGGCCTGGCTCGTCCGGCCGACCGTGGCCGAGCGCGCCGCTGCCGCCGGCGACGCCGCACCGCTCCCCGCCGTCGTCGAGTACCTCGGGTACGGGGGCGGGCGCGGGCTGCCGCACGAGCACCTGCTGTGGGCGAGTGCGGGCTACGCGCACCTCGTCGTCGACACGCGCGGTCAGGGCAGCGGCTGGGGTACCGGGGGCGACACACCCGACCCGGTCGGGTCCGGCCCGGCCGCCCCCGGCTTCCTGACCCGCGGCATCCTCGACCCGCACGAGCACTACTACCGCCGCGTCATCACCGACGCCGTGCGGGCCGTCGACGCCGTGCGGACGGTCGAGGGGATCGACCCCGCGCGTGTCGCCGTGACCGGCGTGAGCCAGGGCGGCGGCCTGACCATCGCCGTCGCCGGCCTGGCCGACGGCCTCGTCGCAGCGATGCCCGACGTCCCGTTCCTCAGCCACTACCGCCGTGCCGTCGAGATCACCGACCGCCTGCCGTACGCAGAGATCACGCGCTACCTCGCCGTCCACCGGCAGCACGAGGACGCCGTGTTCCGCACGCTCTCCTACCTCGACGGCGCGAGCCTCGCGCGCCGCGCGACCGCCCCCGCCCTGTTCTCCGTCGCCCTCATGGACCCGGTCTGCCCGCCCTCGACGGTGTACGCCGCCTACAACGGCTGGGCCGCCGGCGCGGGTGCCGGGGACGTCGAGCGCGCGATCGACGTCTACCGCTTCAACGAGCACGAGGGCGGCCAGGCCTACCGCTTCGCCCGCCAGCTCGCCTGGCTCCGCGAGCACACCCGATAACCCGGCCCGCGCACCGCACCCGCAGATCCGCGCGGCCGTCGAGGCGGCCCCGGGTCACGCGAGAGGGAACCCCGGCCCGCCGGAGTGCCAACCTGATCGCGCGAGGTAGAGCCGTGGTCGCGCGAGGTAGAGCCGTGGTCTTTGGCCCGACGACGGCTGGTCGCCTGCCGCGGTCGGGTCGCCCGGGTCGCGCGGCCTTGTATCGGATCAAGCGGCACGGAGTCGGCTGGACAGGCCGTGGCGACTGACTCGCCCGCTCGGCGCCGTCCCGACGCGGCTCGGCACCGACGCACGCCGCAGGGCGGCGCGGCGCGGCGCGGGACGACCCGACACCGCGGGCGGTCGCCAGGGTGAGCGACGACCAGGGCGAGACACCGTAGGGCGGGGTGGGTGGTGGTGCCGCGTCGTGGCGGGCCTGGCGGGAGCCGCGAGGAACGAGCGGCGGATGGTAGACGCGGCACCACCACCCACCCCGACCACCCAGGGCGACCACACGCCGTCGAGCACAGGAACCACGGCTCTACCTCGCGCAACCACGGCTCTACCTCGCGCGACCACGGCTCTACCTCGCGACCTCGGTTCGACCTCGGCGGGCGGGCTCGTCAGTGGGCGACGACGCGGGCGCCGGCGGCGGGGGCCGTGGTGCACCAGACGGTGTCGCACGCGTCGTTCGCCGTCCACGACGCGGCGATCGCGAGCGCGTGCTGGCGGCTGCGCGCGAGGGCGGCGACCGTCGGACCGGAGCCGGAGACGATCGCGCCGAGCGCGCCGGCCTCGGTCGCGACGTCGATCGTCCGCCGGAGCTCGGGGCGCAGGGCGAGGGCAGGGCCCTGGAGGTCGTTGCGCAGCACCTGTCCGAGCCCGACGGCGTCGCCCGCGCGCAGCGCCTGCATGAGCGCGGTGTCGTCGGCGAGGTCGAGCTCGGCCGGGCCGCCGACGGTCTCGTCGAACGTGCGGTACACCTCGGGCGTGGAGAGCCCCTCCGCCTGGACGGCGAAGACCCAGTGGAACTCGCCGCGCGTCATCGCGGGCGTGAGCACGTCGCCCCGCCCCGTCCCGACGGCGGTGTGCCCCACGAGCCCGAACGCGACGTCGGCCCCGAGCCCCGCGGCGAGGCGGACCAGGTCGGCGCGCGGGACCCCGGCGTCCCACAGCGCGTCGCACGCGACGAGCGCGGCCGCGGCGTCGGCGGAACCGCCCGCCATGCCGCCGGCGACGGGGACCTCCTTGTGGATCTCGAGCCGCACGTCGGGGTCGACGCCCACGTGCTCGGCGAGCGCGACGGCGGCCCGCCACGCGAGGTTCGTCTCGTCGGTCGGCACCATGTCGGCCTGGAGGCCGGTCACGCTGAGCGAGACGCCCGAGCCCGGCGGCACCTGGTGGGCGACGACGTCCTCGCTGAGCCCGACCGCCTGGAAGATCGTCACGAGCGGGTGGTAGCCGTCGTCCTGGAGCGCCCCGACCCGCAACGAGAGGTTGACCTTGCCGGGTGCGCGCACGCGGACGGACGGGGGTGGCGCGAGGGCGATGCGCGGCGGTCGCGGGGGTGTCACGCGTCCACTGTGCCAGGTCGTCCGGTCCGACGCTCCGCGGGTGCCGCACCGCGGGCGGGGCGCTCGTCGAGGCTGCCCCGCAGGACGAGCTGCTCGGCGACGCGCGCGAACGCCGCGACGTCCAGCACCTCGCCGCGCGCCTGCGGGTCGACGTCGGCCGCCTCGAGCACCTCGGCGGCCACGCTCGCGGAGCCCGCGAGACCGGACAGCGCGGAGCGGAGCATCTTGCGCCGCTGCGCGAACGCCGCGTCGACGACGGCGAACACCTGCTCGCGCGTCGCGGTCGTGGTCGGCGGCTCGCGACGGTCGAGCGCGACGAGGGCGGAGTCGACGTTCGGCACCGGCCAGAACACGCTGCGGCCGATGGTCCCGGCGCGGCGGGCGTCGGCGTACCAGGCGGCCTTGACCGACGGCACGCCGTACGTGCGCGACCCGGGCGGGGCGGCGAGCCGGTCCGCCACCTCGGCCTGCACCATGACGAGCACGCGCTCGAGCGAGTCGAACCGCTCGAGGAACGTCAGCAGCACGGGCACCGCGACGTTGTACGGGAGGTTGGCGACGAGCGCCGTCGGCGGCTCGCCGGGCAGGGTCGTGACCTCCAGCGCGTCCGCGCCGACGACCTCGAGCCGGTCACCGAGGTCGGGGACGTGCGCGGCGACCGTCGTGGGGAGCTGCTTCGCGAGGACCGGGTCGATCTCGACCGCGACGACGCTCGCCCCGGCCTCCAGGAGTCCCAGGGTGAGCGAGCCGAGCCCCGGGCCGACCTCGACCACGCGCTCCCCCGTCCGCACGTCCGCGGCGCGCACGATCTTGCGGACGGTGCCGCCGTCGTGCACGAAGTTCTGGCCGAGGGTCTTGGTGGGGCGGACGCCGAGGCGGCCCGCGAGGTCACGGATCTCGGCCGGACCCAGCAGGGCACCGCGGGTGTCGCTCATGACAGCCAAGCCTACCGACCGGGGCGAGCCCGGTCCGGACGCCACGGGGGACGACGGAGGGCGGGGCGCCGTGCGCCCCGCCCTCCGCGGTGCGGCCGTCGGGCGGCCGCGCGTCCTGCTACCCGGTCAGAGAAGACCGAGCTTGGCCGCGCACGCGGGCCACTGGCCCCAGCCCGAGCGGGCCTGGAGCGCCTGGGCGCGCTGCGTCTGCTCGGCGGCCGAGGCCTCCGACGGGAGACCGGAGCCACCCATGGCACGCCACGTCGGCAGCGAGAACTGGTAGAGGCCGTAGTAGCCGTTGCCCGTGTTCGTCGCGGGGTTGCCACCGGACTCGCACTGCGCGAGCGCACCCCAGACGCCACCGGGGGCGGAGCCGAGGTTCGCGGCCGGGGCGGACGAGCCGCCCGACGACGAGGAGGAGGACGACGACGAGCGCTGCTGCGTCTCGACCTTCGGCTGCGGCTTGGGGCGCTCCTTGGTCCCCTGCACGAGGATCTTGTTCACCGGGGGCGTGGTGACACCCTCGGAGACGAGCTCGCGCGACTCCTCGGCGCCGTCGACCGTCGTGACGCGGTGCACGGTCGTGTGGACGCCCTCGACGCCCTCCTGCTTCACGACCGGGTCGAGGTCCTTGAAGCGGTCGGCGTCCTCCTCGGTGACCGTCTCGAACGGGACGGCCTTCTCGGTGGGCACCTCCTCGACCTTCACGCGCTGCACGACGAGCGAGACCGACGCGGCGTCCGCCGCAGCCTCGGCGTCCTCGGTCGCGTCGGCGGTGGCGTCGGCGTCCGCGGCGGGTGCCGCCTCGGCAGCGGCGTCGGCCTGGGCCGCGGCGATCTGGTCGGACTTCTCCACGTGGACGCGGTCGAGCTCGCCGAGCTGGACGCCCTGCTGGTCGAGGATCGCGTCGATGCCGATGCTGCCGTCGGGCGCGACCTTCGTCTCGCCGTCCGCGACGACGTTCACGGGGCCGTCCGTGTCGAGGCGGATCGGGAGGGACGCACGCTCGCCGGAGCGCGACGCCACGAGGCGCACGTCGCTGCCGCGCGTCGCGAGGGTCGTCAGCGCCTCGTCCGCGTCGAGCGCGGTGAGCCAGACGGAGGACTGGGAGCCGTCGACCTGGACGGGCACCTCGCGCCCGTAGCGCACGACGACGTCGCCGCCGCCGCGCAGGGCCGAGTCGACGTCGGGGACGACGAGGTCGCGGTCGCCCACGGCGACGTCCTGCTCGGCGAGCAGGCCCTCGACCGACCCGGCGAAGGTCGTGACGGTGGTGATCTTGCCGTCCACGTCGAGCTCGACGGTCTTGCGCGCGTTGCCGTAGGCGACGGCGCCGGTCGCGAGGAGGACGACGGCGGTGGCGCCGGCCACGAGGGGCCAGCGGCGACGGCGGGCGGCCGTGGCGGCGGGGCTCTGGGGGCTCTCCGCGGGGCCGTCGGTGGTGGTCTCGAAGGGGGTCAGGGGGGTGTCGGCGCTCTCGGGGGCGCCGGCCGCGTCAGCGGTCCGGTGGAAGGGGTTCTTCACTCGGGTCCAGTCGTCGGGGGTCCCGGGCACGGGTGCTCGACGGCGCGTGGGCACCACCCGCGGACCGCGGCGGACGTGCGTCCTCCGCGGCGGGCGCACACGTGCGTCCGCGGGTCTCGAGCGGCCGATCCGGCTGCCGGCGCCACCCCGGCGCCCCTTCCCCAGGGCCCGACGACGGCGCACCGCCCGCGTGGTCCGGGCACGTCTCCCGCGGTCCGGAGGGACCGTGGCAGCGTGCCGTTCTCGCGCGAGCGACGTTCGACCGTAACCGATCCGTTATCGAAGTCCAACCCCCAAGCCGCTACGCTGGGAGGTTCTGTCCGTATTTCTACGCCTATGTCACAGGCACCTCCACGCGCTTCTCACCCGGCGACACCGTCGGCGTCACGCGCGAGGCCCCCCCTCCGCCACGCCTGAGCCCGCACGCCCCGACCGTGCGGCGCGTGCCCCGACCCGTGCCAGCGTCTCCGCGAGCCCGGGCGGGTCGAGGACCGTGAGGTCCACGTCGAGGCCCAGCAGGAATCCCGCGAGCTGGGCGAGCGACGTCCCCCCGGTCTCGAGCACGCACGCGTCGGGGCCGTCGTCGGCGAGCACGCCCGTACCCGGCGCGACCCGGTCCGCCACGACGCTCGCCGGCGCGTGCAGGCGCACGCGGGCGGGGTGCGCCCACGCGATCGACCCCACGCCGCGGACCACGTACGCGACCGCGTCACCACCCGGCACGGGGCGCGGCACGAAGCGCGGGCCACCCGGTGTGCGCAGGCGCAGCCGGTCGACCCGGAACGTCCGCCAGTCGTCCCGGTCGAGGTCGAACGCCAGCAGGTACCACCGCCGACCGACGTGGACGAGCCGGTACGGCTCGACCGCGCGGTCCGTCGCCGTGCCGTCGTGCGCCTCGTACTCGAGCCGCAGACCCGTCCGGGCGGCGACGGCCGCCGCGACGTCGGCGAGCACCCGCGCGTCGACGGCGGGACCGCCCACCGGAGCGCTCGCGACCGCGGCGCGCAGCGCGTCCGCCCGGGCGCGCAACCGGGCGGGCAGCACGGTGTCGAGCTTGACGAGCGCGCGGCGGGCGGCGTCCTCGACCCCCGTGATCGACCCCGTGGCGGCGGCCCGCAGCGACACCGCGACGACGGCCGCCTCCTCGTCGTCCAGCAGGAGCGGCGGGAGCGCGGCTCCCGACCCGAGCCGGTAGCCGCCCGCGGTCCCCGGCGCCGAGCGCACCTCGTACCCGAGGAGCCGCAGCCGCTCGACGTCGTTGCGGACGGTACGGGTCGTGACGCCGAGCCGGCCCGCCAGCTCGGGTCCGGACCACGTGGGACGCGTCGGGAGGAGCGCCAGGAGGCGCAGGAGTCGCACGGAGGTGTCGAGCACGCATCTCATCCTGCCCGATCATGCGGAACCGTACGTTCCGCAAGGGGTCCTACTGTCGTGGTGACGGGTCCCGCCGAGGACGCGACGACCACGACCCCGGGCGCACGCCCGGACGACGACGAGGAGTGCAGCATGCTGCGAGGGATGGCGACGTCGAACCTGTGGGCCGACGACCTGGAGGCCGCGTCCGCGTGGTACGCCCAGGTGCTCGGGACCGAGCCCTACTACGTGGTGCCGGGCGGGTACGTGGAGTTCCGCGTCGGCGACCGTCAGGACGAGCTCGGGATCATCGCCCGGTCGTGGTCACCGCACCCGCAGCCGGAGACGCCCGGCGGCGTCATCGTGAACTGGCACGTCGACGACGTGCGCGAGGCGTTCGCCCGGCTGCTCGCGCTGGGCGCGACCGAGTACGAGGGCGTCGTCGAGCGCGGGCAGGGCGAGGGCTTCGTCACGGCCTCGGTCGTGGACCCGTTCGGCAACGTGCTGGGGATCATGCAGAACCCGCACTACCTGGAGATGCTCGAGCGGTAGCCGACCTCCCGGCGCCGGCGTCAGTACCAGCCCTTGGCCACGGAGTGGGACCACGCCGAGCACGGCGTGCCGTACCGGCTCTCGATGTAGCCGAGGCCCCACGTGATCTGGGTCGCCGGGTTGGTGCGCCAGTCGGCTCCGGCGCTGGACATCTTGGAGCCGGGCAGCGCCTGCGGGATCCCGTACGCGCTCGAGCTCGGGTTGTCGGCGTCGACGCGCCAGTTGCTCTCCTTGGTCCAGAGCTTGTCGAGGCAGACGAACTGGTCGTCGCCCCAGCCGCGCTGGGCCGCGAGCGAACGGCCGATCGCCCGGGCCGAGCCCGGGTCCACCGAGACGGAGACGTCCATCGTCCCGATCTTGATGATCTCGTCGCGCGGCTCCGTCGTGACCGTGCGCGTGAGGACCGTGCGCGAGACCTCGGCGCCGCCGAGCGTCTGGACGGCGTACGTCGTGGTCGCCTCGCCCACGCGGCCGGACTGGACGACCACCCGGTGCCCCTTCGGCAGGTTCGGGTCCTCGACCTCCTCCGTGGCGAAGGGCAGCACCTCGGTGACGGTCGTCGCGGACGCGGCGGCCCGGCTCACGAGGACGAGCATGCCGTCGACCGCGGCCGCGTCGAGCGGCGCGGACGTGCTGTCGCCCTCGGCGAGCACGATGCCGGCCGTCGCGAGCACGCCGCGCACCGTGGGCTCCGCCGTCGTGATGGGCATGACCGCGCCGTCGACGGCGACGTGCACGGTCTTGAGCGTGGAGACCCGGATCGGGTCGCGGCCGAGCGCCTGGGTGCGCGAGACCTCGGTGACGGCGCCCTCGGCGCGCGGCCCGAGGTACGTGAGGAGCTCCCCGACGGTGCGCGCGGTCGTCGAGATCGTCTGGACCTGGCCGTCGATCTCGATCGTCACGTCGTGGCTCGACCGGACGACGATCGTGCTGCCGTCGCGCGCGGGGTCCGCCAGGCCCGGCTCGACGAGGTCCTCCGCGCCGACCGCGACGTCCTGGTAGTCGAGCACCTCGGCGACCGTGCGCCCGTACGCGGAGACGTCGTGCAGCTCGCCGTCCACGTCGAGCGTGACGCTCTTCTGGAGCGAGGCGAACGCACCCGTGACGACCACCAGGCTCGCGACGACGACGCCCTGGGCCGCCAGCCGTTGCAGGCGCCGGCGACCGGTTCCGTCAGGTGCGAGCACGCGCGCGGTCCCTTCTGCGGGGAAGCAGCCCTCGGCGACCGCCGGAGGCGAGGTGGGGCACGTCGTCGGCGCACGGCGCGCGACGCACGGACCCGACCGTAGCCGAAACGTCACCCAGGACGAAACCTCCGGTTCGCCCGGAACGGGCGGTGACGTGTGGCGCCCCGCCGGCCCGCGTCACCAGGGCCCGTAGACCGCGACGGACGTCGCGGCGAGGCGCTCGCACACGTCCGCGAGCGGCAGGTCCACGACCTCGGCGACCGTACGCACGGTCGTCGGCAGCACGTACGGGGCGTTGGGGCGGCCCCGGTACGGGTGCGGCGTGAGGTAGGGCGCGTCCGTCTCGACCAGCACCTGCCCGAGCGGCACCTCCCGCAGGGCCGCACGCAGCTCGTCGTTCGCGCGGAACGTCACCGGGCCGGCGAAGGACAGGAACCAGCCCTGCTCCGCGCAGAACCGGGCCATCGCGGCGTCGCCCGAGTAGCAGTGGAACACCGTCCGCTCCGGAGCGCCGTCGCGCGCGAGCACGTCGAGCACCTCGGCGTGCGCGTCGCGGTCGTGGATCTGCAGCGCGAGGCCCAGCTCCTTCGCGAGGGCGACGTGCGAACGGAACGCCTCGCGCTGTACGACCTCCCCCTGCGGGCCTGTACGGAACAGGTCCATCCCCGTCTCGCCGATCGCCCGCACGCGGTCGTTGCCGCGCGCGATCGTGGCGATCTCGGCGACGGCGTCGTCGAGCGGGACGTCGTGGTGCGGTCGCGGGTCGGGCTCGAGCCCGTCCGGCCCCACCTCGCGGACCCCGCCGTGCAGCACCGCCTCGTTGGGATGGATCGCGACGGCCCCGAGCAGCCGTCCGACGCCCTGCTCGGCGGCCGACGTCGTGTCCCATGCCGCGAGGTCACCGCGCAGCAGGGCGTCCGTCCAGCGGGCGGCGGGCAGGTCGCACCCGACCTGCACGACCCGGTCGACCCCCACGGCCGCCGCCCGCGCGAGGTGGTCCGTGACGCGCGGGGCGGGGACGTCGTCGGGCAGCACGTGCCCGATCGAGTCGAGGTGCGTGTGGTTGTCCACCACGGGGACGGGCAGCGGCTCCGGGTCGGGCGGCCACCCGCGCTCGCGCTGCTTCGCCACGGTCAGGCGGTCTCGCGCAGGCGGTCGAGCTCCTCCTCGACGATCGAGTCGTCGAGCTTGGTGAACACCGGAGTCGGCTTGCCCACAGGGGTACCCGGCACGACGGCCTTCGGCTCCCACGTCGACAGGCCCTCGGCGCGGTAGTCGCCCGTGATGATCGGGTAGTGGCGCGAGTCGTCGTCGAGGTCGGTCACCTCGTCGATGCGCGGCTGCGGCGCGATCGTGCCCGTGCCGCCGAACGCCTCGTGCACCTGCTGCGCCGAGTGCGGCAGGAACGGCGACAGGATCGTGTTGAGGTCGCTCACCGCCTGGGTCACGGTGTGCAGCACGGTGGCGAGGCGGTCCGGGTCGGTCTTGAGCTTCCACGGCTCGGTGTCGGACACGTACTTGTTCACCTCGCCGACCGTCTTCATCGCCTCCGCGACGGCAGCGCGCTGGCGGTGCGTCGCGATGAGCTCCCCCACGCGCCCGAACGCGGTCGTCGTCGTGGCGAGGACGCCCTCGTCGATCGGCTGGCGCTGACCCGGCTCCGGGATGGCCCCGAAGTTCTTGTGCACGAGGTTCGCCGTGCGGTTCACGAGGTTGCCCCAGCCGGCGACGAGCTCGTCGTTCGTGCGGCGCTGGAAGTCGGCCCACGTGAAGTCGACGTCCTGCGTCTCCGGGCCCGCCGACGCGACGTAGTACCGGAACGCGTCCGGCTGGTAGCGGGCCAGCATGTCGCGCACGTAGATCACGACGCCGCGCGAGGACGAGAACTTCTGGCCCTCGACGTTGAGGAACTCGCTCGACACGACCTCCGTCGGGAGCTGGAGGTTCCCGTAGGCCCCCGGCGCCCCGCCCTTGCTCCCCCGGCCGTCGTAGCCGAGCAGCTCGGCCGGCCAGATCTGGGAGTGGAACGTGATGTTGTCCTTGCCCATGAAGTAGTACGACCGCGCCTCCGGGTCGTTCCAGAACGCGCGCCACGCGTCCGGGTCGCCGCTGCGCCGCGCCCACTCGATCGACGCCGAGAGGTAGCCGATCACCGCGTCGAACCACACGTAGAGGCGCTTGCTCGGGTTGGACTCCCAACCCTCCAGCGGGACGGGGATGCCCCAGTCGATGTCGCGCGTCATGGCGCGCGGGCGCACGTCGTCGAGCAGGTTGAGCGAGAACTTCAGGACGTTCGGGCGCCACTCGGTGCGCGTGCGCAGCCAGTCCCCCAGCGCGTCGACGAACGCCGGCAGGTCGAGGAAGAAGTGGTTCGACTCGACGAACCTGGGCGTCTCGCCGTTGATGCGGCTGTGCGGGTTGATGAGGTCGATCGCGTCGAGCTGGTTGCCGCAGTTGTCGCACTGGTCGCCGCGCGCGCCGTCGTAGCCGCAGATGGGGCACGTGCCCTCGATGTAGCGGTCCGGCAGCGTGCGGCCCGTCGAGGGCGAGATCGCGCCCATGGTCGTCTGCTCGACCATGTACCCGTTCTTGTGGACCGTGCGGAACATCTCCTGCACGACGGCGTAGTGGTTGCGCGTCGTGGTCCGGGTGAACAGGTCGTAGGACAGCCCGAGCTGGTGCAGGTCCTCGACGATGACGCGGTTGTACCGGTCCGCGAGCTCCTGGGGCGTCACGCCCTCCTTGTCCGCCTGCACGAGGATGGGCGTCCCGTGCTCGTCGGTGCCCGAGACCATGAGGACGTCGTGACCCGCCATGCGCATGTGCCGGCTGAAGACGTCCGACGGGACACCGAAACCTGCGACGTGGCCGATGTGGCGCGGCCCGTTGGCATACGGCCACGCCACGGCCGAGAGGATGTGGGTCATGCGGGCGATCTTAGTCGGCCCGCGCAGCGCGCCGTGGGGTCGTCTCGGGGGGCCGGACGACGACGGGCCCGCGACCTCGGAGGTCGCGGGCCCGTCCGGAGCCGGTCGGCTCGGGAGGTCCGTGCTCAGTACCAGTTGGTCGCCTGGGAGTGCGACCACGCGCCGCACGGCGAGCCGTACGAGCCGGCGATGTAGTCCAGGCCCCAGGCGATCTGCGTCGCGGGGTTGGTCGCCCAGTCGGCGCCCTTGCTCGCCATCTTCGAGCCGGGGAGCGACTGCGGGATGCCGTAGGCGCTCGACGTCGGGTTGTCCGCCCTCGGGTTCCAGTTGGACTCCTTGGTCCACAGCTTCTCGAGGCACGTCCACTGCGACCCGGTCCAGCCGCGCTCGGCGGCCATGAGCTGCCCGAGCGCGCGGGGGTCCTTGGGCCGCTCCTTGGTCCCCTTGACGACGACCTGGTCGACCGGGGCGGTCGTGACCTCCTGGGTCAGCTGCTCGCGCGACTCCTCGACGCCGTCCACGAGGGTCACCTCGAAGGTCGTCGTGGTGACGCCGTCGGCGCCCTTCTGCGAGACGACGGCCGGGTCGTCGCTGTACCGCGCGGCATCCGCCTTCTCGACGGTCTCGTGGGGCACGGGGGTCGTCGTCTGCTGCTGCTCGACGACGACGCGCTGCACGACGAGCGAGACCGTCGGAGCGCCCGGCTCGGGCGCCTCGACGCGCTGGACGCTCACGCGGTCGAGCTCGCCGAGCTCGATGCCCTGCTGGTCGAGGATCGCGGGGACGCCGACGCTGCCGTCGGGGGCGACGGTCGTCTCGCCGTCCGCGACGACGTTCACCGGGCCGTCGGTGTCGAGGCGCAGGTCGAGCGACGCGCGCTCTCCCGACCGCGACGCGACGAGACGCACGTCGCCCCCGCGCTCGGCGAGGGTCTTCAGCGCCTCGTCCGCGTCGAGCGCGGTGAGCCAGACGTCGGACTGCTCGCCGTCGGCCTGGACGGTGACCTGCTTGCCGAGGCGCACCACGACCTCGTCGCCGTCGTCCAGCGCCGAGCCGGGGTCCGGCGCGACCTGGTCGCGCGCACCGACCTCGATCCCGGCGGCGTCGAGCGCGCCACCGACCGAGCCGGCGAGCGTGCTGACGGTCGTCAGCTCGCCGTCGACGTCGATCGTCACGGTCTTGTCGGCCTCGCCGTACGCGACGGCGCCGGAGCCGACGAGCGCGACGGCGGTGGCCGCCGTGACGATCGACCAGCGGCGGCGGCGCGTGGTGCGCAGCGTCCGCGCGGAGCGGCGGCTCGGCGTCTCGGAGGTCTCCGGGGTGGTCTCGGTGGGGGCGGCGTCCGAGGTCGCGGTCTCGACGTCACGATTCTGGGGCGCGCGGAAGCGGAAGGGGTTGTGCACTCTGGTCCAGTCGTCGGGGGTCCCGGGCACGGGGGTCGACGGCGCACGCGCGCCCCGGGGCGTCCCGCGCCGCGGCGCGGGCGTCACCCGGTTCGACCAGCCGATCCGGCCGTCCTGCGGGCCCCCGGCACCCTGGGTGCTCTACGGAGACCGCGTCCCACGGCCGGCCAATACACCTGTCCCCGGTGAGCGGCAACGCGAGACACTCGACCGTAACCGATTCGTTATCGTGCTCCAAACCGACTGGTCAGCCCGCGGGTCGTGCCCGTCACCCCGTCGGCGTCACCGCGACCCGCAGCAGCCGGTCGTCGCCGTCGCGCGGGTCCCCGCGCCCGTCGGTGTTGTTGGTCAGCACGTACAGCACGGAGCTCCCGTCGTCCCCGAGCGGCGTCGCCGGGTCCACGAGGACCGCGCGCAACCGGCCCCGGTCCGTGAGCATCGCCTGCGGCGCCCCGAACGCGTCGGCCGACGTCCCGCCGTCGGGCGACGCGAACGGCACGCGCCACAGCGTCCGGCCCCGCAGGCCGGCCAGGTACGCGCCCTCGCGGGTCACGGCCAGCCCGCTCGGCGAGGCGTCCGACGTCGCCCACGTCGCCACGGGGTCCACGAACCCCGCCTGGGTGCCGCCCACTCCCTCGACCTCCGGCCAGCCGTAGTTCCCGCCGGGCACGACGACGTTGAGCTCGTCGAACGTGTCCTGCCCGAACTCCGACGCGAGCATGCGGCCCGTCACGTCCCACCCGACACCCTGGACGTTGCGGTGCCCCAGGCTCCACACCGGCGAGGCCGGGTCCGGGTTCCCCGGTGCGGGATCGCCGTCCACCGTCAGACGCAGGGTCTTGCCGTTGAGCGCGCCCGCGTCCTGCGCCGCACCGCGCTGCTGCGCGTCCCCCGTCGTCACGTACAGGTAGCCGTCCGGCCCGAACCCGAGCCGACCGCCGTCGTGCGTGGAGGCCGCGGGGATGCCCTGGAGGACCGGGGTGAGGGCCGACAGCTCGCGACCGGCGAGCGTCCCCCGCAGGACCTCGTTGCCGCCGTCCGCGGTCCGGTAGACGAACACCTCCCCCGGCGCCGCGCCGCCCTCGGGCCCGACCGCGACCCCGAGCAGGCCCGACTCGCCCCGCGCGACCGTTCCGTCGCGCAGGTCGTCCGCGCCCGGCCCCGTGACCGGCTCGACGGCGCCCGTCGCCGGGTCCACGACGACGAGCCGGCGCTCGTCGCGCAGCGAGACGAGCAGCGTCCCGTCCGCGAGCGCCGCGAGTCCCCACGGCGCGGGCAGCCCGGTCGCGACCTCGGTCACGTCCACCCGCACCTCGGGCACGACGACGAGCCCGGGCTCCGGCGCGGGCGCAGGGGTGCTCGTCTCCGCGGGTTCGCTCGGCTCTGCGGTGGCCGTCGTGACCGACGGGCCGGGGACGGGTCCCGGACCGTCGTCGGGGGTGCACCCGGTCAACAGCACGGCGACGATCCCGGCCACGACGGTGAGCCGCGCGCGGCGTGACGACGACCCGTGGACACGCATGCGCCCATCGTCGCGCGCCGTGGGCGCCGTCGCACGTGCCGCGCTCGCCGCGCACGACGGCCGATCCGCGCCACACTGGAGAGAAGGAGGCGGGTCCTCCCGCCTCACCGGCCCTCAGGGAGGGACGCCATGAACCCGAAGGTGCTCAGCTTCGTCGTCGCCGCGGTCGCGTACGGGGTGACGCTCGGCATCGCCGACCTGGTGCTCGAGGGAATGACCATGAGCTGGCTGTGGGGGCTCGTCGCGGTCGCGCTCTTCACCGTGACGATCACCCTCCTGCGCCCGCTCGTGGTGCGGCTCCTCGGCAAGCACGTCCACGGCTGGACGTGGACCCTGGGGATCGTCACCGTGCTCGGCTCGCTCATCGTCACCACGCTGCTGTCCCCGTCGAGCGGGTTCGACATCGACGGCTTCTGGACCTGGGTCTGGGCGACGCTCATCGTCTGGGTCGGGACGGTCGTCTACGACCTGGTCGACGACCGCGCCGTCGCCGCGGCGGGGCGTCAGGTCGACAGGTACCAGGGGCGTCACGGTCGGACGCCGCCCACGGCGGCGCCGGCCTGACCCCGGACCCTCAGGACCTCTGGCCCGACGACCCGGTCCTTCGGCGGCCACGCGCCCACCCGCGACGAGGCACGCTGGTACCGGAAGCTCCCCCGAGGGCCGGAGGAGCCGGCGAGGAGGTCGGTACGCATGTCGCGGTCGTACGTGGTCACGGGTTCGGCGTCGGGGGTGGGTGCGTCCACCGCCGGGCTGCTGCGCGACCGGGGAGACCGCGTGGTCGGTGTCGACCTGCGCGACGCCGAGGTCGAGGCCGACCTGAGCACCCCCGACGGCCGGGCGGCCGCCGTCGACCGCGTCATGGCGCTCACCGACGGGCGCGTCGACGGGGTCGTCGCGTGCGCGGGCATCGCCGCCCCGGTGCCGAAGACCGTCGCCGTGAACTTCTTCGGCGTCACGCGGCTCCTCGCCGCGCTGCTCCCGGCGCTCGAGCGGTCGGACGCGCCGCGCGCCGCCGTCGTCTCGTCCATGGCGACCCTGCAGCCGGTGTCCGACGAGCTCGTCGCCGCGTGCCTCGCCGACGACGAGGACACGGCGCTGCGCGTCGCCGCGACGCTCGCGGACCAGGGGCCCGCGGTCGGCTACCTCAGCTACCCGTCGTCCAAGCGGGCGCTCTCGAGGTGGGTGCGGCGCGAGTGCGTCACCCCCTCGTGGGCGGGTCGAGGGATCCCGCTCAACGCCGTCGCCCCGGGGACGGTGCTCACGCCCATGACGTCCGCGCTGCTCTCGACCCCGGAGTCCGCCGCCATGGTCGACGCCGCCGTCCCGATGCCCCTGCACGGGCACCAGTCGCCAGAGTCGGTCGCGAGCCTGCTGCTGTGGCTCACCGACCCGGCGAACACCCACGTCACCGGGCAGACGATCTACGACGACGGCGGCGCCGACGCCGTGCTGCGCGGGGACGACGTGTGGACGGGGACGACGCCTACGCCAGCCGGGTGAGGCCGCGCTTGAGGCCGCGGATCGCCTGACCGATGCGGTGCTCGTTCTCGATGAGCGCGAACCGCACGAACTCGTCGCCGCCGGGACCGAACCCGACGCCCGGGGACACGGCGACGTCGCACTCCTCGACGAGGTGCGTCGCGAACTCGATCGAGCCCATGTCGCGGTAGGGCTCGGGGATGCGGGCCCACGCGAACATCGTGCCGCCGGGCTTGTGGATGTCCCAGCCGATGCGCTGGAGGCCGTCGTACAGGGCGTCGCGACGCGACGCGTAGACGGACGAGATCTCCTGCGGGAACTCGGTCGCCTCGTTGAGCGTCACGGTCGCGGCGATCTGGATCGGCTGGAACGTGCCGTAGTCGAGGTAGCTCTTGAGCTTGGCGAGCGCCCCGACGACGTCGCGGCGCCCCACGAGGAACGCGACGCGCCAGCCGGCCATGGAGAACGACTTCGTCATCGAGTACAGCTCGACCGCGACCTCGCGCGCGCCCTCGCACTCCATGATCGACGGCGGACGGAACCCGTCGAACGTCATGTCCGCGTAGGCGAGGTCGTGCACGAGCACGACGTCCTTGTCCCGGGCCCAGTCGACGAGCCGCTGGAGGTCCTCCTTGGTCGCGACCGTCGTCGTCGGGTTGTGCGGGAACGACAGCACGACGACGCGCGGCTTGGGCCAGCCCAGCTCCCAGGCCTCGATGATCCGGTCGATGTACCCCGCGGCGTCGGTCCCGTCGCCGATGGGGACCTGGCGCGCGTCGGCGCCCGCGAAGTAGGGGCCCCAGATGTGGATGGGGTAGCTCGGGGTCGGGACGAGCGCGACGTCGCCCGGCTGCAGCAGCACCCACATGAGGTGGCTGAAGCCCTCCTTGGCGCCGATGGTCGAGATGATCTCCGTGTCCGGGTCGAGGCTCACGCCGAACCGGCGCTGGTACAGCCCGGCCACGGCCTCGCGGAGCTTGGGGATTCCGCGCGATGCGGAGTAGCGGTGGTTGCGCGAGTTCTGCGCGGCCTCGGCGAGCTTGTCGACCGCGACCTGCGGGCTGGGCAGGTCGGGGTTGCCGAACCCGAGGTCGACGACGTCGCGCCCCGCTCGGCGTGCCTCGATCTTGAGCCCGTCGATGATGGTGAAGACGTAGGGCGGCAGACCGGGGATCCGGCGGAACTCCATCGCAGTGCTCCAGCTCTGTGCGGGGTGCCCGGGCGCGGGGGTGCGCGCGGGTCGCGGGTCTCGCAGGGTACGCCTGCTGCCGGACGCCGCGCGTCCCGTCTCGTCGGGACGGGCGCTCAGCCCTCCCAGCCGAGGTTGCGCGCCATGCGCTCGAGCGTCGCGACCGTCTGCGCGTACTCCGCGCGGCTGATGCCGTCCGCGACCCGCTCGCGCGAGACCGACACCGCGTCGAGCAGGTCGTGATAGGCGTGGTTGCCCGCGACGGTCACGGACAGGCTGCCCGAGCCGTCGCGCGCGACCCAGCCCCGCCGCACGAGGTCGTCGATCTCGGCCGTCACGGCGCTCGCCCCGTGGCCGACCCCCGGGGCCGCGCCCGTGAACGGCGAGAGGACGCCGTCGACGCTCGTCTCCTCGCTCACGCCGTCCCGGATCGTGTTGAGCACCTGCCAGTGCCGGCGCGTGAGCCCCGAGTGCTGGAACACGCCGTCGAAGCTCTCGTCGATGAGCCGGTCCACGAGCTTGAGCCAGTACCCGATGGGGCGCTCCGGCGCACCGGCAGGAGGCGTCGCGGCGGGCGTCGGGTCGTCGCTCATCGGGTCCTCCCGGGTGCTCGGGTCACGGCTGCTCCCACTCTCGCACCCGCGCGCGGGACGCGCCCGGCGGGCCCGGCCCCCCACGCGCAGGCTCCCCCACGCCCCCGTCCCGGGTGGCAGAGTGGGCGCATGAGCGAGAACACTCCCGCGGTGCGCCGCGCGCTGATCGTCGTCGACGTCCAGCCCACGTTCTGCGAGGGCGGGGAGCTGGGGGTCGCGGGCGGGAACGCGGTCGCGCAGCGGATCGCCGACCACGCGCGCGACCACCGAGACGCCTACGACCTCGTCGTCACGACCCAGGACTGGCACGTCGACCCGGGCGAGCACTGGAGCCCGGACCCCGACTTCGTCGACACGTGGCCCCCGCACGGGATCGCGGGCACCCCGAACGCCGAGCTGCACCCCGCGCTGGCCGGCCTCGCGCCCGACGCCGAGGTGAAGAAGGGCGAGTACCAGGCCGCGTACTCCGGCTTCGAGGGGGTCGACGTCGGCGGCCGGCCGCTCGCGGACGTCCTGCGCGACGCCGGGATCGAGGCGGTCGACGTCGTCGGCATCGCCGAGTCGCACTGCGTGCGCGCGACGGCGCTCGACGCGCACGCGCTCGGCCTCGCCACCCGGGTCCTCACCGACCTCACCGTGCCGGTGACGCCCGAGCTGGGCGCCGCGGCGCGCGAGGAGCTCGCGGCGGCAGGGGTCGCGCTCGAGCCGAGCACCGCCGTCGGGCGCTGACGGTCCCGCCGCCTCAGCGGCGGCGCGCCTCCAGGGCCGCCGCGTAGAGGTCGCGCTTCGCGACCCCCGCGTCCTGGGCGACGTCCGCGACGACCTCCTTGAGCCGCTCGCCGCCGTCGACGCGCGCGAGCACGGCCGGGACGAGCTCGGCGAGCGGCACCGGACCGCGCGGCGGCGCACCGCCGACCACGACGCAGATCTCCCCGCGGAGCTGCTCGTCGGCGGCGCGTCCCGCGAGCTCGCCGAGAGGCCCGCGCAGCACCTCCTCGTACGTCTTGGTGAGCTCGCGCGCGACGGCGGCCGGCCGGTCCGCGCCGAACGCCTCGGCCATCGCGGCGAGCGTCTCCGCCACGCGGTGCGGCGCCTCGAAGAACACGAGCGTGCGCGACTCGTCGGCGAGCGCCGCGAGCGCGCGCGACCGGTCGCCCGCCTTGCGCGGCAGGAAGCCCTCGAAGCAGAAGCGGTCCGTCGGGAGCCCCGAGAGCGCGAGTGCGGTGAGGACGGCGCTCGGCCCGGGCGCCGTCGTGACCGGGACCCCGCGCTCGACCGCGCGCGCGACGACGCGGAAGCCAGGGTCGGACACGCTCGGCATGCCCGCGTCGGACACGACGAGCACCGTCCCGCCGCCGTCGACGACGTCGAGCAGGTCGTCCGCGCGGTCGGACTCGTTGTGCTCGTGGAAGCTGAGGACGCGTCCACCGACCTGCACGCCCAGCCGGCCGGCGAGGGCGTGCAGGCGGCGGGTGTCCTCCGCCGCGACGACGTCCGCCTCCGCGAGCAGCCGTCTCAGCCGCGGGCTCGCGTCCTCCGCGTTGCCGATCGGGGTGCCGCCCAGCACCAGGTGCCCGGCCTCCCGCGGGGTCGTGGGCCGGTCGGCGTCGGGCGCGTCGGGCGAGGAAGACATGGTTCCCAGGGTTCCACACCCCTGTGCCCCTACGATGGCCAGCGTGTCCCAGCCGCCCGCCGACGCGCACCCCGGACCCCGGCACACGACCGACGTCCCCCACGAGCCCGCCGACGCGTCGGGCCGGCCGTCCGGCGTCGAGCCCGACGGGATCCCCTCGGGCGCCGACACGTCGCCCGCGCCCCTCGAGCAGGACGCCGACGACGCGCCCGCCCTGACCCACCGCGAGCGCCTCCTGCTCGCTCTGCTCGGACCCCGCCGTCTGACGCTCGGGGCGACCGCGCACGACCGGCTGTGGGGGTGGCTCGGGGTCGCGATCGTCGCCGTCGTCGCGGCGGTGCTGCGGCTGTGGAACCTCGGCCGCCCGGGCACGCTCGTGTTCGACGAGACGTACTACGTCAAGCAGGCGTGGACGCTGCTCCAGGTCGGGTACGAGGCCGACTGGCCCGAGGAGCCGAACCCGGCGTTCGAGGCCGGGGACGTGAACTCGTTCCTCCCGACGGCCGACTACGTGGTCCACCCCCCGCTCGGCAAGTGGATGATCGCGCTCGGGATGAGGTTCTTCGGCGGGGCGGAGAACCCGTGGTCGTGGCGCATCGCGTCCGCGGTCGTGGGGGTGGTCGCCGTCGTGCTCGTGGCGAGGATCGCGCGGCGCCTGTTCGCCTCGACGGCGATGGGGATCGTCGCGGGCGCGCTCATGGCGGTGGACGGCGAGGCGATCGTGCACTCGCGCACGGGCCTGCTCGACAACATGCTCATGATCTGGGTGCTCGTCGCGTTCGGGTGCCTGCTGCTCGACCGCGAGCAGGCGCGACGCCGGCTCGCGGACCGCTGCGGGGCGATCCTCGACGCAGGCGGGAGGATCGGACGCTACGGGCCCGGGCTCGGGTGGCGGTGGTGGCGCTTCGCGGCGGCCGTCGCGCTGGGCCTCGCGTGCGGGGTCAAGTGGTCCGGGCTGTACTTCCTCGCGGTCTTCGCCGTGGTGTCGGTGCTGTGGGACGCGACGGCGCGCCGCACCGCGGGCGTCGGGCGCTGGTGGGAGGACGCGCTCGTGCGCGACGCGGTCCCGGCCGCGCTCGTCATGCTCCCGACGGCGGCCCTCGCCTACCTCGCGTCGTGGACGTCGTGGTTCCGCACGCCCGGGGCGTACATGAGGCAGTGGGCGGTCGACCACCCCGGCGAGGGGGTCCGGTGGCTCCCGCCCGGCCTGCGGTCGCTGTGGGAGTACCACCTCAAGATGTGGGACTTCCACAACGGGCTCACGTCCGAGCACACGTACGAGGCGCACCCGCTCGGGTGGATCCTCCAGTGGCGCCCCACGTCGTTCTACTGGCGCTCCTACGACCCGGGCGAGGCCGGGTGCGAGGTCGAGCGGTGCGCCCGCGCGATCACGTCGCTCGGCAACCCCGTCCTGTGGTGGACGGCGGCGCTCGCGATCCTCGTCGCGCTCTGGGCGCTCGTGCGGCTCAAGGACTGGCGCGCGCTCGCCGTGCTCAGCGGCGTCGTCGCCGGGTGGGCGCCGTGGTTCCTCTACGCCGAGCGGACCATCTTCACGTTCTACTCGATCGTGTTCACGCCGTGGGTCGTGCTCACGCTCGTCTACGCGATGACGCTCGCGCTCGAGCGCACCGAGCACCGCCCGGTCGCGCGGGCGCGCGTGAAGGTGGGGCTCACGGTCCTGCTCACGACGATCGGCGCCGTCAGCGTGTTCTTCTACCCGATCTGGACGGCGTGGCAGGTGCCGTACTGGTTCTGGCGCCTGCACATGTGGCTGCCCACCTGGATCTGACGCGTCACCAGTCGACCTGTGCGGACTCGTGGAACGCGATCCCCGCGCGGCGCCAGGCGTGCGCCTCGCGGGCGACGCGGCGACGGAAGCCGTCCCAGTCCTTGCGGTCCGGGGCGGTCCAGCCGACCTCGGCGACGGCGCTCAGGCGCGGCAGGAGCATGGTGAACAGCGCGTCGAGCGTCGGGATGCGCTCGGTCCACACCGCCGCCTCGACGCCCTCGATCGTCTCGACCGGCAGGCCGGGCACGACCTCCTCGGGCTCCCAGTCGTAGGAGTCGCGCACCTCGACGAGACCCGCCCAGTCCTGACCGAGGCCGAAGTCTGCCGTGTACTTCATGTCGAGGTAGACGCGGTTCGCGGGCGACAGGACGATGCGCGCCCCGCCCTTCGCCGCGTCGACCAGGTAGGCGAGGTCCATGGGGTGCGTGTCCCAGTACTGCACGATCGTGCCCGGGCGCAGCGGCGCCTTCGCGGCCTCCTGCCACGCGACCGGCTTCTTGCCGGCCTCGAGGATCAGGCGCTCGCACAGCTCGACGAACCGCGCGTACTCCGCAGGCTCCATCTTCAGCACCTCGTCGCCGCCCAGGTGCACGTGCTCGCCGTCGGTCGCGTGCGCCAGGTCCGTGAAGACGTCGCGCAGGAACGGCTCGGTGGCGGGCAGGTCGAACGTGAGGCGCGAGAAGCCGACCTCGATGCCCGAGTAGGCGTCGGTCGCGACGCCGTCGGGCATGAGGTCGCCGTACACGTGCGTCGCCGCGTTGATGTGACCCGGGACGTCGATCTCCGGCACGACCCGCACGAAGCGCTCGGCCGCGTGGTCCTGCAGCGCGCGGAAGTCCGCGAGGGACAGGTGCCCGCCCTTCCCGCCGGACGTGTCGCTCCCGGAGGAGAGCTTGGCGAGCTCGGGCCGGGACGGCGACTCGATGCGCCAGCCCTGGTCGTCCGTGAGGTGCAGGTGGAGCACGTTGAGCTTGTACGCCGCCGCGACGTCGATCACGGTGCGCAGCGCGTCGAGGCCGAAGAACGTCCGCGCGACGTCGACGGACAGGCCGCGCCAGGGGTAGCGGGGCGCGTCGTGCACGACGACGTGGGGCACCCGCGCGGGCTCGTCGCCCGGACCGGGCGCCTCGACCAGCTGCCGCAGCGTCTGCACCGCGTGGAGCAGCCCCGCGGGCTCGGCGGCGGTCGCGGTGACCCCGGCCTCGTCGACGACCAGGCTGTACCGCTCCGGGCTCGTGGAACCCTCCGGCCCGGCCGGCTCGTCGATCCGGAGCACGAGCGTGGTCGGGGTCGTGGAGCCCGACGCGGCCGCAGCGGCGCCGGACGCCGGGTCGTCGTGCGTCGCGGCGACGCCGTCGAGGGCGCTCAGGAGCGAGGCGGCCAGGTCCCCGAGCCACGGGGCGGTCCGCTCGAGACCGAGCGCGTGGACCTCCAGCGTGGTCACCGGGACGTGGCCCGTACCGGGCTCGACGTGCAGGGGCTGGGGGATGACCGAGACCATCGGGTACCTCGTCGTCTGGCTGGGATCGAATCGATTCGGCTTTTGCGAGCGACACACCCTAACCCGCCGCTCGAGGCGCGGCCAAGCGCCTGCGGACTAGCGCGAGGGCGCGACGTACCGCGGGCTCGGGTCGAGCGAGAGCACGCCCTCGACGTCACGGGCCGGGTCCGACGAACCGGTCGTCCAGCCGCCGACCGCGCCCTGCGGCAGCCCGTCGAGGAGCAGCCCCCAGTCGCGCACCCGCGCGCCGTAGCTGTCACCCGAGGTGGACTGGAGCACCACGGCCGCCTCCCCCGACCCCAGGTCGAGGTCCGACGCCCCCCGGATCGCGTCCGCGTCCGAGCGCTGGAGCACGACGAGCTTCTGCGGGAGCCCGTCCGCGCGCACGACCTCGCCGAGCGCGTCGATCGCCGCGCCCAGCTCGGCCGCGTCCACGGTGCCTGACGGCGAACCGTCACCGACCCGGCGCGCGTCGACGTCGAGCGCCACGCCCACGGTCGGGCGGGCGAGGACGTCCGCGTACTCGGTCACCTGCTCGTCGAACGACGCGCGGCCCGGTTCGAGGCGCAGCACCACCATGACTCCCGCCTCGGCCGCCGCGTCCACGAGCGGCAACAGCTCCTCGGTCGGGATCTCGGTCGAGTAGTCCCGGTCCTCGCCGGGGTTCGACGACGCTCGGGTCGCCGGGACCTCGAGCACCGGGACCACGGTCTCCTCCGGTACGGCCTCCGCGTACGACGCCGCCGCGTCCTGCGCGCGCGTGACGGCGTCGGACACCGCCCACTCCCCCACCGCCTCGAGCCCGGAGGTCACCGCGTCCGCCTCGACCGCCACGTACCGCACGCCGTCGGCGAGCACGAGCTGCGACCCGCTCGGGAGCAGGCCGCCGGCCTCGGCCGTGCGCAGCCGCCACGCCAGGTCCTCCGCGGACCCGAAGCTCTCCCCGATGCCCACGACCGCGAGCGCCTTCGCGGCCGCGAGCGCGTCGACGACCTCCGCCGAGGAGCGCGGGTCGCCCTGCGGCACCTCGAGGGGCACCGCCCCGGCCGCGCGGGCGGTCGCGATCGCCGCGGCCTGCGGGCCCCCGGGCGCGTCGAGGCCCCCCGGCTCGGTGAGGGCGAGCACCTCGGTCAGCGTCTCCGGCTCGCCGCGCTCGGGCAGCGCGACGCGGACGTCGTCGAGGTCGTGCGGGTCGAGAGCCCCGTCGGCGCCGAGCGCCCCCACGTCGAGCAGGACCCGCTCGACACCCTCGACGTCGCCCAGCGTCGCGCGCTCCGGGGTCTCGCCCGTGTCGTCCTGCCCCGGGGGCGCGTCCGCCTCGCCGACCTCGACGACCGCGACCGTGCCGAGCCGGGCGAGCTCCGTGCGCAGCCCCCCGTCGGAGATGGCCCCGCCGACGAGCAGGACGGGCGCGGCGAGCTCGACCGCCGCAGCGGCCGCCGTGGCCCGCGCCGCCTCGTCGTCGGCGACGGCGAGGACGACGACGGGCGCGGACGTGAAGAACGCCTGGCTGCTCGTCAGAGCCAGCTCCGCCGGGTCGGTCGAGTCGAGCACGAGGACCCCGTCGCTGGGCTCCGCGGCACGCGCGACGAGCCCGGTCTCTCCCGAGGACGGTCCGTCGGCCTTCGCGGCCTCCGCGGCGCAGCCACCGAGCGCCGCAGCGGCGCCGAGGCTGAGGACGACGGGGAGGACGACAGGGACGAATCGGACCTTCCGAGAGTTCACGCCCCCATCATCGCGCATGCCCCACGCCCTGCAGCCCCACGGATGTGTGGGACTCGTGACGGTCGGCCCGTCGGGTGGACGGCGGGCGAACCGGCGACCCGTGTTCGGGACGCGCCGCGGGCGCTCGGGACGCCGGGCGGCCTCGACCGGCATACTGGCCGGGCCCTGACCCACCGCCGAGGAGATCGCATGTCGACCCCCGACCAGCCTGACCAGACCCCGCAGCCCGGCGGGACGCCCTCCGGCCCGCCCGCGTACGGCGCTCCGCAGCCCGGCCAGCCCCAGCAGCCGCCGCAGGCACCCCAGTACGGTGCGCCGCAGGCTCCCCAGTACAACGCCCCGCAGGGCGGCACGCCCGGGTACTCCGCCCCGGCCCAGGACCCCGGCAAGACGATGGGCATCGTCGGCCTCGTGCTGTCGTTCCTCGGCTGCCTCTCGATCGTGGGCCTGATCCTCAGCATCATCGCCTTCAACAAGTCGAAGAAGGCCGGCTACAAGAACGGCGTCGCCCTCGCGGGCATCATCGTCGGTGCGGTCGTGCTGGTGATCTCGATCGTCGTCGGCATCGTGCTCGGCATCGGCCTCGCCACGGTGGCCGAGAAGTGCGCCGAGCTCGGCCCGGGTACGCACGTCGAGGACGGCATCACGTACACCTGCGGCTGACGCGCTCACGCTGCTCGGAGCGCTCCGTCCGCTCTCGACACAGGACGAAGGCCCCCGCCGGTGGCGGGGGCCTTCGTCGTCCGTCAGCCGGCGCCGACGTCGGCGGCGCAGCGGAACCCGAGGTGGGTCGTCGCGCTGTCGTCCGACTGCGGGGACCGGGCGGCGGGACGGTACCGACGGCAGTACTCGGGCGCGCACAGGTGAGACCCGCCCTTGGTGACGCGCACGACCTGCGGCGACGTCGTCGGGGCCAGGAGGTTCGGCCGCGCACCGGCGTCCGGCCCCCGCGTCCCGGGAACGACGTGACGAGGGGTGAACGTGTCGACCGTCCACTCCCACGTGTTCCCGATGAGGTCCACCAGCCCGTACGCGTTCGGCTCGTAGGAGCCGACGGGCGACGTCCCGCCCCACCCCTCGTCGAGGTACGGGAAGCGGCCCCGCCACGTGTTCGCCCTCGGCCGCCCGCCCGGCGCGAGCTCGTCGCCCCACGCGAACTCGGCGTCGTCCAGCCCGCCCCGCGCCGCGCGCTCCCACTCGGCCTCCGTCGGCAGGCGACGGCCCGCCCACGCCGCGTAGGCCGACGCGTCCTCGAACGCGACGAGCACCACGGGGTGGTCCGGGCGGTCGTCGACGTCGGAGCCCGGGCCCTGCGGCGTGCGCCACGACGCCCCGGGCTGCCACCGCCACCACTGCCGCCAGTCGCGCAGGTCGACCGGACCCGCCGTCGGGGTGAACACGAGGCCCCCGGGCACGAGGTCCGCCGGGTCGGCTCCCGGGAAGTCGGCCGGGTCGAGCGCGCGCTCCGCCACGGTCACGTGGCCGGTGTCCGCGACGAACACCGCGAACTGCGCGTTCGTCACCGCGTGCCGCTCGAGCAGGAACGGCTCGACCTCCCGGTCGTGCGCCGGCCCCTCCTCGGGGTAGTGCCGGTCGGAGCCCATGCGGAACACCCCGCCGGGGACCGGAACGAGCTCGGTGAGGGTCACGCGGCCAGCATAGGGGCGCGCGCGGCGGCGGGTCGGCGCTGCACCCGGCGTCCCGGCTCAGCCCACACCTAGCCCATCGCTCCTGCATAGCGCCTCAGCTCCCGGTTCCAGAGGAGGACCACGAGGCCCACGACCGCCGCGGTGATCCCCACGGCGATCGCGGTCATCCAGACCGGCACCATCCCGAACATGACCTGTGCGGGGACCGTCGTGACGAAGGCGACGGGGACCACCCATGTCAGGAGCAGACTGAGGACCTGCCCGTACAGCGGGACGGGTACGCGCCCGAGATTGAGACCCGCATGAAGAAGGAAGCTCGCGTCGAACTGCACCTGCGAGAGAACCTTGTACGAGGTCAGCACACCGAACGCCCACATGAGCACGACGCCGCACCCGACGCACACGACACTGCCCAGCAGCGCCGGCGCCGACGTCGGCCCGCCCCCGCTCGACACCGCGAGGACTCCCAGGACGACGGCGAGCACGAGCTTGGGAAGGTCTTGCACCCCGAGAGTGCGCAGCGAGCAGAGGATCAGCGAGTGGACCGGCTTGAGCAGCAGCACGTCGAGCGTCCCGCTGCGCACCTCCTCCCCCCAGCGCCCGATGTTCGGCTGGATGAGGATCCACATGATGGCGTCCATGAAGTACCAGATCGCCAGCAGGTACATCAGACGCGGAAGCGTCCACCCGCCCGCACCGTCCGTGTGGAGGGACAGGACGATCGAGGGCACGGCAGACACACCGAGCCAGATCACGGAGACCACGGTTCCTGAGACGAGGTCCGACCGGTACTCCGTCGCCCCCACCAGGGTGGCCCGCCATCCTGCCCAGATCACCGCAGCCGTGTGCCGCAGCGACCCGAGACGTGCCGCCCGCACGTCGACGGCGCTCACGTCCCCACCGCCTCGTAGCGACGGAGCGCGCGGCGCCACGACGCGCGGAACACGAGGTGCAGCACCACGACCCAGACGGCCGCCTCGACGAGCACCCAGGCGCTGTGGTGCCCGATCCCGGCCGCGATCTCGGCAGGCGCACCTGCCGCGTACCAGAACGGCTGGTGGGAGAGGACCTGCGGGAGCGCGCCGGGCATCAGGGCGATGGGGGCGACCATGCCCCCGAGCACCCACTGGAGCCCGATGACCAGGCCCATCAGCCCGTCGGCCTTGGTCATCCAGAACGCGACGCAGGCGACGAGGGCGCCGACGTACGTCACCGCGACGATCCCGACGACGGCGATCGCGACGGCGAGGAGCCAGTCGCCCGGTTCGCGCGTCACGGTGCCCCCGGCAGCAGCGATGACGATCGGCATGCCGACCAGCGCCACCGGAGCCCGGTACACGTTGACTGCGACGCCTTCCGCGACCGGGACCAGGGTCGGGGGCAGCGGCCGCAGGAGCATCGCCGACAGCTGGCCACTGTGGATCCGCCCCGCGGTGCCGAACACGACGTCACCGATGATCCAGAAGTTCGAGACCACGAGGAGGACGGCGAAGTAGGTGGTGAACTGCGCCTGAGAGATCCCGGTGATCGGCCCGTCCTCGGCGGCACCTCGCCACAGAGCCATGAACGCGAGGGGCACGACCCACCCGAACGCTCCGATCGCGATCTGCGCCCGGTACGCGGCTCGTGCCTGCAGCTCGGCACGGAGAAGCGCCGCGGCGACGCGCACGAGGTGCCGCGGGCCGGACAGCAACGAGCGGTCCGGGTCTGGGCGGCTCGCGTCGACCGGCGTCTCGACCGCCGCGCGCTCCGTGTCCGTCGACTCGGTCATGTCGCGTCAGCACCTCGCCGGTAGAGCTGGGTGAGCGCGGCCTCGATCGGAGGGTCGACCATCGTGAGGTCGGACACCACGTCGAGCTCCTCCAGCACGTCGACCGCTCGACCGGCTCGACCGCGCGGCACCGACAGGACGAGCTCCGTCGGCGTGTGCTCGACCGTCGTCACCCCGTCGAGCCCCAGACTCGCGAGCTCCCGCTCCGACATCGGCGCCAGGAGCTGGACCCGCAGCCGCTTCTCACCGCTCTCCATGGCCTGGACCTCGCGCAGCGGACCACGGAACGTCACCCGCCCGCCGGAGATCGTCATGACGTTCTCGCACAGCGCCTCGATGTCCGCGAGGTAGTGGGAGGTGAGCAGCACGCACGCCTGCGTGCGGGCGACGTACTCCGTGATGAACTCACGGATCTGCACCTGGGCCTCGAAGTCGAGCCCCAGGGTCGGTTCGTCGAGCAGGACGACCGACGGTCGGTGCATGAGCGCCGCGGCGAACTCGCACCGCATCCGCTGACCCAGGCTGAGCTTGCGGGCCTGTGTCATGACGAGCGCCTCGAGCCCGAGCAGCTCGACCATCTCGTCGCGACTGCGCTCGAACTCCCGTCGGCCCAGGCCGTAGACGACACGGACGAGGTCGAAGGACTCCCAGACCGGAAGGTCGATGTGGAGCTGCCACCGCTGACCCATGACGAAGCCGATCTGGCGCAAGAACTCCGGATCGCGTCGCGACGGCACGTGGCCGAGGACCTCGACGCGTCCGGCCGTCGGCGTCAGCAGACCCGCAAGGCACTTCAGCGTCGTGGTCTTCCCTGCCCCGTTGGGCCCGAGGAAACCGACGACCTGACCTCCGGCCAGGTCGAACGAGACGTCGTCGACCGCCGTCACCGTCCGGTGCGTCCGGCGGACGAGCGAACGAAGCGCCCCGCGGAGTCCGGGGTCACGTACGGTGACGTCGAACTGGCGGACGAGGTTGTCGACGACGATCACAGGTCCTCCTGGTGCGCGACGGCGGGTACGGCGAGCGCCTCACGGCGCGTTCCCAGGCCGCGCAGCCCCGAGATGAGACCCGGGAGGAGACTGCGCTCGGACTCGGCGATCTCCGTGAGCAGGGGGACGCCCTCGCTGCGGAACCGGTCGCGCTCGCCCTCCATGGCGTCGAGCACCATGGTGCGGAGCACCCATGCCTGCCGTTCGACCCGGCGCAGGCCGCCGAGCACGTGGTCGACCTCGGCGCCCAGCTCCTCCGCGCGCTCAGCGCGCGCGACCATCAGCCGCTTGTGCTCCCAGAGGACCTGCACGTCGAGGATGTTGGCCTCACCGCGCCCGGCACCGAACGCGTCGAGGTGCTCGGTCAGCGGCTCGTAGCCTCGTGCACCCCAGACGCGGTCGAGCGGCACGGTGCAGTCGGCGTGGTGGCGCGAGGTGTTGGCGCCCGTCGCGTACTCCTCGATCGCGTCCGCGAGGTGCGCCACGTCCAACGGGTAGTGTCCGGTCTCGTCGTAGCGGTAGAGCACGATCCCCGTGTCGTGGAACGGTCTGTCCCCCATCGCCTCGAACGCGGTCCGCAGCGACTCCTGCGGTGCCGTCGTCGCCCGGAACATCTGGTCCTCGTCGTACCCGAGGATCGCGAAGGTGTCCGTGTCGTCGTCGCAGCCGTGGACCAGCACGTCGTGGGGATAGTCCACGTCCTCGACGTAGGCGCGTCTGCGGGGGATGTACCGCTCGTTGACCGTCAGGTACACGTACCAGCCGTCACGGACCGCGTCCCGCACCAAGGCGTCGATCCGGTCCCCACGACGAAGGCACCACTCACGTGTCAGTCTCTGGGTCTCCAGCCACGGCGACCGGGTGAAGTCGTCGACGTAGAAGCAGAAGGGGACCGGCGATCCCGGATCGGTGTCGTACGCGGTCTGGACGTAGTTGCTCAGGACCCAGTCGCGCGACCGCTCACGCTCCGCGAGGATCGCGAGCGGGAACGCATAGAACTGGTAGGCGTAGGCCAGCGGCGTGGCGACCGGGAGCACTCGCCTCATCGCGCTGCTCCCGCTCCCGCATGCTGGTACAGGCCCGTGATCGACTCCAGCGTCCCGACGGAGTCCGACACGTCGACGAGCATCGGGTGTCCCGATCCCACGCTCGCGCAGAAGTCGGCGATCTGCCGGTTGTGCGAGACCCCGTAGTAGGAGACGCCCACCGGCTCCTCGACCGCCCGACGGTCCCGCTCGGCCTCCGCACGCACGTGCAGCTCGCGGGAGCCGCTCCAGAAGTGCAGCCGCCCCGGGTGGTCGAGGTCGAAGGTGACCGAGCCGTCGGTACCGACGACCTCGATCCTGGTCCGCCACTCCACGCTGCTCGCAACCGTGACGCTCAGCAGCACAGGTGCTCCGCCGCGGGTCGTGAGCAGGCCGCACAGCGTGTCCTCCGTCTCGATGACGTCCCCCAGGGCGACGGTCCGCGTGACTGCCGCCTGCGGTGCGAGGTCACCGCACAACCACCGCACCGTGTCGAGGCAGTGGAAGCCCTGGTTGATGAGGGCGGAACCGCCCTCGCCTCCATGAGTGCCTCTCCAGTCCGAGCTCTCGTAGTAGTCCCTCGTGCGCCGTGCCTGCAGCGTCGCCGTGACGAACGTGATCTCGCCGAGAAGGCCGAGAGCGATCCACTCGCGCACGGCGAGCACGACCGGGTCGTACCGGTGCTGGGACACGGACGACAGGACGAGCCCGCGAGACCGGGCGAGGTCGACGAGCGCCCTCGCGGTGTCCGGGCTCAGGCCGAACGGCTTCTCGACGAGGACGTGCTTGCCCGCGAGCAGTGCGGCCTCGACGAGCTCGGCGTGGCGGCCGTGCCCCGTCGTGATCGACACGCTCGTCACGGCGCCGTCGTCGAGGACCTGATCGACGTCGTCGGTCGCTACCGGGACGCCGTGCTGCGCGGCGAACTCCCGGGCGCGCCCGGGCACGGTGTCGCACACGGTGGAGACGGACCAGCCGTCGACCTCGCCGAAGCCGTGCACGTGGTTGGGCGCGACTCGCCCGCAGCCGATGATCGCGTGGTTCGTCATCCGCGGTCCCTTCTCGGCGACGTCGTCGCCGCTAGATGTAGCCATAGCTCAGCCAGCCGCCGTCGACGACGAGCGTCTGGCCCGTGACGTAGGCGGCGTCGTCGGAGGCGAGGAAGAGCACAGGTCCGGTGACGTCCTGCGGGACACCGCGGCGCCGCATCGGGATGCGGTTCACGATCTCGTCCTCGCTCAACGTGCCTGCCGCGACCTGGGGATGGACCGTCTCGACGCGGATCATCCCCGGCGCCACCGCGTTCACCGTGACGCCCCGGGACGCCCACTCGACACCGAGCGACCGGGTCGCCTGCAGAACGGCTCCCTTGCTCGCCGCGTACGCGGTGCGACCCGGGAAGGCCGTGAACGACAGGAGGGACGCGAAGTTCACGATGCGCCCGGACCCCCGCTCGAGCATCGACCGGCCCACCTCGCGGCACGTGAGCATCGTCCCCAGCGCGTTGCACGCGAGCATGGCGCGGATCACGTCACCCTCTGCCGACTCCGAGGGCCCGCTCGTGAAGGCGCCGGCGCAGTTGACGAGGACGTCCACGTGCCCGAGCTCGCGGGTCAGCTCCTCCACACCTGCCACGACCTCGTCCTCGACGGAGACGTCGATCGTGCGCCACGGAGCCGGTCGACCGGTGAGAGCGGCGATCTCTGCGCTGACCGACCGGAGCTCGTCCGCCGTGCGGCTCGAGATCGCCACGTGGGCGCCCTCGCGGGCGAACGCGAGGGCGCACGCCCTCCCGATCCCCCGGCCGGCGCCCGAGACGAGGACGGTCCTGCCCTCGAACCGGCCGCGCGTGATCGGCGCGGTGGCCGTCATCCAGCGGTCCGACGCGTGTAGAGCCCGAGCCAGTGCCACTGGTCCGGGCGCTTCTCGGTGGGCAGGTTGCGGAAGCGACGCAGCTCCTCGACCGTGAAGTCCTCCAGCCACGGAAGGGTCATGTCGTCGCCGGTCAGCCGGATCGGGCCGGTCCCCGGGGTCATCCGGTCGGAGAACTCGGTCATGACCAGCAGCCCTCCGGGCTTGAGGATGCGTGCCACCTCCGCGACGTACTGCGCACGGGCCTCCGGCCGGACGTTGTGGTAGACGAACGAGTCGTGGACGACGTCGGCCGTCGCGTCCGGCAGGGGGACGTCCAGGATGTCGCCCTCCACGAACTCGACCTCGGCCTGGTAGAAGTCTGCGAGCTGCCGCGCGCGCTCCAGCGCCCCGGACGACCGGTCGACGCCGACGACGTCCATCCCGTGGCGTGCGAGGAAGATCGAGTGGACACCCGGGCCGCACCCGAGGTCCACGACGCGTGACCCCCGGGGGATCGTCTGATCGATGACCAGCCCTTGGAGCGCCGGGCTCACCGAGGTCGTGACCCAGCAGATGTCCGCGAGCGGCTCCTCGTCGTAGACCTTCGAGAACTTGTCGACCCAGCGGTCGGTGAAAGCGTCCATGGTCAGGGCTTCTTCCTGTGCGGGGGTGCGGAGAACGACGCGGAGACGTGCAGGTAGTCGGGGGCGACGAGCGACGCGCCCGGCTTCAGCCGCAGGTGCCGCACGTCGCCCTCGCCCGGCTCGTCCGCGAACCCGGAGAGCCGGTAGACGGTGTACATCGGTCGGTTGACCTCGTTGGGCCGGAAGTCCGCGGTCAGCGTCCGCCCTTCGCGTCGCGCGCCGGCGGCCAGGGTCGCGAGGACCGCGCCGCCGACGTTGCGGCCCATGACCCGGCACGACATGAGGAACAGGCGGATCCGCCAGGAGTCGTCCTCGACCGAGACGAGCACGAGCCCGACCGTCCCGTAGTCGCCGAAGCGGTCGACGAGCTCGACGGAGAGCACCAGGTGGTCGTCGTCCGACATCAGCGCGGTGAGCTCGTCCCGGTCGAAGAGGAGCCCGGTCGTGTTGAGCTGGTGCGTTCGTTGCGTCAGCTCGACCGCGCGGTCCAGGTCGTCCGCCACGGACGCGCGCACGGTGAGGTGCATGTCCAGTGATGCGAGGAACCCGGACCGCGGCCCGACGAAGGTCTCCTCGTGCTGTCTGCGGACGGCCGCCTCCCGGTACATCCGACGGCGCTCCCCCGCTTCCCGGGTGACCACGACGTCCAGCTCGGCGCGGTCGAGGAACCCCCCGAGGTCAGCCGGGTCGACGCACCGGACCATGGGGTGCGCCTCGGCGACCTCCGCACGCTCGAACTCGGAGTCGTCGAGAAACAGGAGCGTGTCCAGGCCGATGTTGAGCTCGTCGGCAACCCTCGACACGAGGCTCGACTTGGCGTCCCAGGAGATCTGCGGCGCCACGAAGTACTTCTCGACGCCGAGCTCGTCGAGCCGGGCCAACGCTCGTCCGGGCTCGTTCTTGCTCGCGATCGCGCACAGGATCCCCCGCCGGTCCAGCTCACGGAGGGTCTCGACGGCGTGAGGCCGCAGTCGCTGCCCGCCGCCCTCGGACAGGACCCCGTCCCACAGCGTGCCGTCGAGGTCCCACACGACGGCCTTGACCGTCGGTGCGGGCGTCGTCGCCGTCTGCGACGCTGCCTCAGGCGTCATGGTCGTCACCGCTGCGGAACCGGGCGAGCACCTGACCGGCCACGAGATCCTGCAGGAGCTGCGTGTTGCCCTCGATGACCTCGAAGACGCGCGCGTCGCGCACGAGCGTGTCGACCGGCGAGCCGTCGACGAGACCGGCCGCACCGTGGAGCTGGGCCGCGGTCGCCGCGACGCTCGTCGCCGTTCGGCTCGCGAAGAGCTTGGCCGTGAGCACGTGGTGCACCGCCCACTCGTCGCGTGCGTCCATCGCCCGTGCCGCCTTGCGGCACAGCTCGGCGGTGGCGTCCACCGCGACGGACGCGTCGGCCAGGAGACCGCGCACCAGCTGGCGGTCGTGCAGCGGGCCGTCGAACTGCTTCCGCACGACGGACCTCTCGACGGCGAGACGCAGGGCGCTCCGCGCCAGACCCCAGGCCGCGAACGCGACGCTGAGGCGTCCGAGGAGCAGGGCATCGGTCGCGACGTGGGACAGCGCGGTGCCCGGGCTGCTCACACGACGGTCCTGGGGCACCACGCAGCTCTCGAGCCGCAGGTCGGCGAGACGCGACTGCGCGAGCCCGCTCGTGCGCGGGGACGGGGTGAGCGTGACGCCGTCGTCGGTGCTCAGCACGAGGAGCGCTACCGGACCGCCCGTCGTCGCCGCGAAGAGAAGGAAGCAGTCGGCGTCGAGCCCGAAGGTGACCCACCGCTTCGTCCCGTCCAGGCGCCACCCGTCGGTCGTCGGCTCCGCCCGCACCGCGACCCCGCGGATGTCGCTGCCGGCGTCCTCCTCGGTCAGCGCGAACGCGCCCATCGCGCGGCCGGAGGCGAGACCCGGAAGATGGACGGCCTTCACCTGTGCGCTGCCCCACCGCTCCAGCGCACGACACACCATCGAGTGCACCGTGACCTGCGACTGGAGCGACGGCGAGACCTCGGCAACCAGCCGGCACACCTCGCCGTGCACCGCGTGGTCGCGGCCGAGCCCGCCGTGCTCGGCCGCGACCAGCGTCGCAGGTACTCCACGGAGCGTCCCCGCGCCCAGGATCTGCTGGGCGATCCCGGTAGCGGTCGCGAGCTCGTCCGCAGTCGCCGTGGTCGTCACAGCTTCGACCTCACGAAGGCGGTGATGGCGTCGAGCGAGTCGAAGTTCTCGATCTCCAGGTCGTCGTCGGCGACCACGACGCCGAACCGCCGCTCCAGGAAGGAGATGAGCCCGGCGGCAGCCAACGAGTCCAGCACGCCCCCGGTCAGCAGGTTCTCCTGCTCGAGCGACGCAGGCTCGTCGACGTAGCGTGCGAGGTACCCGTGCACGGCACGGCGCAGGCCGTCCTCGTCCTCACGTTCGGACGCGGTCCCCACAGACGTCTCAGCGGACATCGTTCAGTCCTCCTCGTAGTTGTAGAACCCCTGCCCGGACTTCCGGCCGAGGTGCCCTTCCCGGACCATCGCCGTGAGCCGAGTGCAGGGGGTGAAGCGCTCGGGCCCGTAGTGGTCGCTCAGGACCCGCAGCGTGTCCACGATCGTGTCGATGCCGATGACGTCAGCCGTGCGCAGCGGGCCCGTGCGGTGGCCCAGGCACCCGCGGAAGAGGCGGTCGACCTGGGCCGCTGACGCGACTCCGTCGTCGAGCAGCGCGGCCGCCTCGTTGACGAACATCATGAGGCAGCGGTTGATGACGAAACCCGCCGCGTCCTCCACGACCACCATCTCCATGCCCAGGGCGTCGAGCACCTCCCACAGGACGTCGATCGCGCGGTCCGAGGTGTGCTCCGTCCGGATGACCTCGACCATCGAGGACGTGGCGACCGGGTTCATGAAGTGAGCACCGACGACCCTGCCGGGATGCTCCCCGGCGAGGGCGACCTCCGTGATCGGGACGGCGGACGTGTTGACCGCCACGATCGCCTCGCCGGGCAGGATCGCGTCGAGCTCCCGGTGCACCGTGCTCTTCAGCTCCGCGTCCTCGGTCACGTTCTCCACGACGAGCGCGCAACCCGCGACGTCGGCCAGCGACGACGACAACCGCAGCGAGCCGGTCGCTCGCGTCGCCCTGCCCAGGGACAGGCGCGCGAGCCGCGAAGCCCGCGCCACCTCACCCTCCGCGCGGGCGAGCGCGTCGGGAGACGTGTCGTGGAGGACGACGTCGAGGCCGGCGGCGGTCAGCGCGTGGGCGAGGCTCACGCCCATCACTCCTGCACCGACGACACCGACGGTCCGGATCGGCTCACCCATCTCGCTGCTCCCTCTCCTCGTTCCAGCTCTCGATGCGCCGCGCCATCCGGCGAAGCTGCGACTCCTCGAAGACGACGAACGCGGGAACGTGGAAGCCGAGACGCTCCTCGAGCCCGCGGATCAGCTGGACGCTCATCATCGAGTCGCCGCCGAGCTCGAAGAAGTCGCTCGACCCGCGGAGCTCCGTCACGCCCAGCACCTGCGCCCAGACGGCCTCCAGCGCCCGCAGGACGTCGGACGTCGTCTCCCGCTCCGCCTCGGGGCCCGGTGCCGGAGCGGACGCCGCGGCTTCTCCTCCGGCCGGTCGCGGTGCCGTCGCGGCGTGGACGACCGGCCCCGCGGCGTCGAGATCGACGTCGATCCCCTCCGCGACGTCATGGCGCCGCTCGTCGAACGCGGTTCCCGGCAAGGACGTGCGCCACCCGGCGGTCGGCGCGCCGAGAAGCCCCCAGTCCGGCTCTCCCGCCCCCGCAGCCCACGTCGCGCCGATCGCTCGAAGGAGCACGGCGTCGTCGCGCTCGTTCTGGTACTCACGGCGGACCGTCGACACGACCGCGACGCCACCGAGCTCGCGCTGGCACTGCGTGGCGAGCGTACGCAGCTGCCCGGGCCCGATCTCCAGGAGCACCCCGCTGCGCGACGACGCCGTGACGAGCGCCTGACCGAACCGGACCGTGCCGGTCAGGTGCCGGCGCCAGTAGTCGAGGTCGGTGATCTCGTCGCCGACCCACCCGCCGGTGACGTTCGAGGCGACCGGGACGCGGGGAGGACGGATCGTCATGGTCCCCAGGAGCGCGGCGAGCTCGTCGGCCGCCGGTCCCATCAGCGGCGTGTGCAGGGCCTGTGACACCGGCAGCAGCCGGCCGGCCATCCCCCGGTCCGCCACCGTCTCCGCGAGGGCCACGATCACGTCGCGCTCGCCGGCGACCACGCAGCTGCGCGGCGAGTTCACGGCGGCCAGCCACACGTCCGGTCCGGTGAGCGCCGTGGCCTCCTGCTCGGACATGTTGAGGGCGAGCATCGCTCCCGCCGGCTGCGCGTCCACGAGCCGCGCCCGAGTCATGACGAACCGCGCGGCCTCGTCGTCCGCGAACATCCCGGCCACCGTCGCCGCCGACAGCTCCCCGAGACTGTGACCGACGAGCGCGGAGAACTGCAGGCCGAGCCGCTGGAGGCTTCGTGCGAGTGCGACCTGCAGCGAGAACACCACGGCGTGGTCCACGATCGTGTCGACCTCTTCGAGGTTCGCACCGTCGCGCTTCTCGACGAGCCGCCGCAGGCTGAACCCTCCCTCCGTGGGCTCGGTCCCGCGGACCTCCTGCGACAGAGCGCCCGAGAGGTCGCGACCGGCGTGCTCACCGCACGCTTCCAGGAGCCCGCGCAGGTCGTCGTCGAAGCCCGGGAGCCACTCGCGCAGGCCGGCCGCCATGGACGGGTACTGGTCTCCCACACCCGGGAACACGAAGCAGAGGCCGTCGCGGTCGGGCACGTCGACCGACGAGCCGTCCGCGAGGTCCTCGGCGACCTCCTCGCGATCGGTGCCGACGACGAAGCGGCGATGCGCCCGGCGTGCCCGGCCACGCTGGGAGACCGCTGCGGCCGACGCGAGCGGGACGCCGTCGCGCAGGGCGGCCGCCCACCCGGCGGCCGTGGCGTCCAGCGCTGCCGGTGTGTGCGCGGACAGGACCACGAGCGACGGACGGTCGTCGTCGGCGGGCGCGGGACGGACGACCTCCGGGGCCTCCTCCAGCACGACGTGGGCGTTCGTGCCCCCCAGGCCGAACGCGCTGACGGCAGCGCGGCGTACGCCCGGGAGGGGCCAGTCCTGCGCCGAACGGGCCAGCACGAGACCGCTGTCGTCGCGCGTGAAGTCCGCTGCCGCACCGACGTTGACCGTCGGGGGCACCCGACCGTGCTCGAGGCTGCCCACGACGCGGAGCAGCCCCGCGAGGCCGGACACCTCGCGCAGGTGGCCGAGGTTCGACTTCACGGACCCGACGAGCGTCCGGCCCCGGCCACCGTAGACGGCGCGCAGCGCCGACCACTCGGTCGCGTCACCGAGCGGTGTCCCCGACCCGTGCGCCTCCACCGAGCCGACGTCGTCCGGCTCGACCTCGGCGAAGAGCAGGGCGTCCCGGATCACGTCCTCCTGCGCCGCGGCGCTCACGGACGCGTAGCCGCTCTTCGCCCCGTCGTTGTTCACCGCGGACCCGAGGACCACGGCGCGCACCCTCGCCTCGTCGGCGAGCGCGTCGCTCTCGCGCATGAGGACGACGACGGCGACCCCGTCCCCGGCGACGGCACCGCTGGCACGCGCCGAGAAGGGTCGGCAGAACCCGTCGCTCGATCCGATGCTGCCCGGGAGGTACAGGTATCCGTGGACACCCGGGACACGCACCGCCGCCGCCCCGGCGATCGCGATGTCGCACTCGTGGTTGGCCAGCGCCTGGCACGCCTGGTGGACCGCGACGAGACCCGTGGAGCACGCCGACTGGACGGTGACCGCCGGCCCGGTGAACCCGTACCGGAACGCGACCTTGGTGCTGGCGTGGTCCTTTCCGTTGCCGACCTCGATCGTCATCTCGTCGATCGGGTCCTCCCGCAGCCGCGACACCGTCCGCACGAGCTCCTCGTGACGGTTGCGACCGACGCCCACGTACACGCCGACACGTGCGCCGCGCTCCGGCACGATCGCCGCGTCGTCGAGCGCATGCTGCACGGTCGTCAGCAGGAGGCGGTGCTGCGGGTCCGTGACGGTCGCGGTCCGCGGTGCCATGCCGAAGTACGCAGGGTCGAACTCGTGGGCACGGTCGATCCGTCCGGAGGCTCCGATCCACCGCGCGTCGTCGAGCAGCCGGTCCCGCTCGATCCCGCGCAGCTCCTCGACCGTCGGGCGCGTGATGCAGTCGCGTCCGGAGACGAGGTTGTCCCAGAACGTGCCGAGATCCGGGGACATCGGTAGTCGCGCTGCGGCCCCGACCAGGGCGATCCGGGTCATCGGACACCTCCTCGCTCGCCCCGGGAGCGGAGCAACGCGGCGCGCCGCTCCCGCTCCGCCTCGACGGCCGTCGTGGACCGGTCGGGACGCTGCGGCGCGACGGTGGCGCGTCGCGGAGCCACCGGCGCCGCCGGTGCCGCGTCCGCCCCGGTGTCCCGGGGCGCGTCGAGGACGGCCGCCTGCGAGCGCACGGTCGGGGCGCCCAGCAGCGCGACCGCCTCGACCGACAGCCCGAGCTCGTCCTGGATCGCGGCCCGCAGCAGCATGACCCGCAACGAGTCGCCCCCGAGCTCGAAGAAGTCGTCGTCGATGCCGATCTCGTCGAGCTGCAGCACACGACGCCACAGATCGAGCAGCACCGACTGCACCGTGTCCTGCGCGGGCGTCGGTGAGGGCAGCGTCGCGGGGCGGGCACGTTCCGGCAGGCGCAGCGCGACGCGGTCCACCTTGCCGCTCGGGAGCTGGGGGAGCCGCGCGACGAACGTGACGTGGCGCGGGATCATCCAGCTCTGGACGTGCTGGGCGAGGTGTGCACGCAGGGCGCGCTCCGTGGCCCGGTCGTCCTGCGCGACGACGAACGCGACGAGGACGGCGCCCTGCTCTCGGTCCGCGTAGCCGACCACGGCGGCGTCCTCGACGGCAGGGTGCGCCCGGATCCAGTGCTCGACCTCCGTCGGCTCCACCCGCTGTCCCCGGACCTTGACCTGCAGGTCGCGGCGTCCCACGTACTCGAACGACCCGTCGTCGTGCACACGCGCCAGGTCGCCCGTGCGGAACAGCGTCGGTGCCTGAGCGTCGCCGAACGGGTTCGGGACGAACCGCTGCGCCGTGCGTTCGGGGTCTCCCAGGTAGCCGTCAGCGATCCCGGGTCCCCCGGCCCAGACCTCGCCGACCACCCCCGTCGGCACGCGGCGCCCGTGCTCGTCGCAGACGTAGACCCGCATGTCGAGCGGTCGACCGATGTTCGTGCCGTCGCTGTCGAGCTCCCCCGCGGGCCCTCCGCGGTGGGTCACGTAGTCGGCCTCGGTGAGGGTGAACGTGGTGTGCACCTCGTAGCCGAGGGACCGGACGCGCTCCTCGAGGTCGGTGTGCAGGGCCTCTCCCCCGACGAAGACGTGACGCAGCGCGGGAAGCTCCGCGAACGCCGGGGAGGCGGCGAGAAGGCGCAGCATCGAGGGCACGATGCTCAGCACGGTCACCTCGTGGTCGCGAAGGCTCTGCAGCAGCACGCGGTCGTCGCGGTCCCCGCCCGGCGGCACGACGACGCACGCTCCGCCCGTCGCGAGCGGCCAGAAGAGCTCGCGCGAGCTCACGGGGAGCTTCAGCAGGTGGCGGTCGCGTGCTCCCAGCCCGTACAGGGACTGTTCGAGGAAGACTCGGCTCGTGTGGAGCAGGTGCGACCGCACGACAGCCTTCGGCATGCCCGTCGACCCTGACGTGAAGAGGACGTACGCGGGGTCGCCGACGCCCACGACGACGTCGGGCGGCGCGGTCTCCGCCGCCGCTCGCAGGGCGGCGAGCGACGGCAGCGGCGCCGTCCTGACCGCGGCACCGAGGTCTGCGGCACCTGGTCCGGACAGGACGAGGCGCGGGCTGCTCACCTCGACGAACTGGAGCAGGCGCGGGACGGGGAGGTCCGGGTCGAGGTGGACGAAGGCCGCGCCGGCCTTGAGGATCGCGAGGATCGCGACGAAGAGCTCGAACGACCGCTCCGTGCACACCCCGACCGCGTCGCCGGGACGCACGCCGCCCGCGACCACCTGGTGCGCGAGCACCGTCGAGACGTGGTCGAGCTCACGGTAGGTCAGCCGGGCGTCGTCGCCGACCAGCGCCGGGGCGTCCGGCGTCCGCCATGCCTGGAGCCGGAACAGCTCGTGCAGCGGGACGGCGGGATAGTCAGGGAGGCGGGCCGGGGTGCCTCCGTTCACCACGCGGTCGGACTCCGTGAGGATCTCGGTCCGTCCGAGCAGCGGACCGTCGGGAGCCGCGGTCAGCCGGACGACGAGCACGCGCAGTCGCTCCAGGAGCCGACCTGCCAACGCCCGCGCGTCAGGCCCGTCGCCGTGCCGCACGGCGATCCCGGACGCGGTCAGGTCCACGTGCACGTCTGCCGCGGTCCCCAGGGCTCCGTCGACCGACAGGACCGGGCGCTCGTCCGTCTCGGTGCCGAAGGCGGACACCCCGAGGCCGGCGCCGCCGGGACCCACCTGGTCGAGCAGGGCCGTCCAGTCCGCGTCCGCGCCCGCGGTCCGCAGGTACTCCACCGCACGTGTGCCCGCGGAGGCGTCGTCGCCGACCAGTACGGGCCCGGAGACCTCGAGCCGGTCCAGCACCACGACGGCCGCCGCGAGCAGGATCCTGGCAGGGCTCAGGTGCGGGCTCCGGGCACACAGCTCGTCCCAGCCCTCGAGGAACGTCACCTCGGGGTCCACCCGGCCGGGCTCTCGGCGTGTCGTCATCGGGCACCCCCCGTCCTGTCCAGGACGGACCGCGCGGCGGCCAGGCCCGTCGCGGCGCCGTAGGTGACGCCGATGATCTTGGACGAGCTGTCACCGACGAAGTAGAGCCCCGGAACGCTGCTCTGCATGTCGCCGCTCAGCTCGAGAGCGGGGTACAGCCGCTCGACGACCGGCGCGGCGACCACGCTCGACGGCCCGAGGAGACCCGGCGCGATGTCCTCGAGCAGGTCCACCATCCGCGCGATGTCCGCGACACGCTGTGGGCCGAGGACGGCCGCGAGGTCGCCCCAGGTGGCGCGGACGAGACTCGTCCCGCTGAAGTCCTCGGCACCGGGGCGTCCCAGCAGGCCGAGCAGGCTCTGGGCGACGGGAAGCCCCTGGCCCGCCGTCGTCACGGCACGCGCATAGTCGACGGCGTACTGCGTGCCGTCGACGTCATCGGGGACCGTCACCGTGGTGATCACGCCGAAGTTGGTCCGCGATGTCGGGGTGGTGATGCAGTGCTGCCCGTCGAGCAGCACGGTGTCCGCGAAGGAGTACTGCATGATGCGTCCCCGCTCGCACACGCAGAACGTGCGGACCGGCTCCCCCTGCTCGTTCACGAACGTGAACTTCGGGTTCTGGCAGGAGGCCGTGAGCGGAGCCAGGACCTCGGCAGGCGCCTCGATCCGCACGCCGAGGTCCACCCGCCGGCTCGGCCGGTGCTCGATCCCGTTCTCGTCGAGCACGGCCTGCAGCCAGCCGACGGCGAGCTTGCCCGCACCGACGATCACGTTCCGGGCGCGCAGGAGACCGCTCGGCGTGCGCACGTGCCAGCTACCGTCGGGACTGCGCCGTACCGTCTGCGCCGTCGTCCCGAGGCGCAGGTCCAGGCCGGCGGCGAGAGCCTCGGCGAACAGCGCGTCGATCATGACCATGGACTCGTCGACGGTGATCCCGATCGACGTCGCGTCGTCAGCCAGGTCGAAGCCCCGAGGCGCCTCGCCCGCCGCGCCACGGGCACCGACGACCGCCTCGGTCGTCGCCCTCTCCACGGACTGCGCCCCGAACCGTCGCATCAGGCGGTACACCTCGGCGACGGCGGCCGAGGCACGGTCGAAGCCGCCGAGCGCTCGCTCCAGCCCGCTGTACGTCTGCCGCCGTCCCGAGGAGTCCACCTCGATCTTCGAACGCGACAGTCCGGAGAGGTAGCCGAGGTTGGTGTCGAAGTGGAACGCGGCTCCCCCCAGACCGGTCAGGCAGTCGCACCGGTGGCACTGGAGCCGGAACTTCTCCGCGTCGCGGACGGACCGGCCTCCCATGCGGGCCGCGACCTTGGAGCACAGGCTCGCGCGCATGTCTCGCCCGCTCTCGAGGAGTGCCACGCTCGCCCCCTGGGTGGCCAGGAGCCACGCCGCGAACATCCCCGACGGACCGCCTCCGATCACGACGGCGTCGATCACCTCGGGCTCAGACATGGGCACCTCCGAGCCGGCGCAGCGGACGGTCCGCGAAGTAGGCCGCGAGCGGCCCGAAGAACAGGTGGTCGACCGGCCGCCCCTGGGCGCGGATCCGGCGAATCATCGCGCCGCAGAAGACCGGAGTCAGCGCCAGGACCGTCGCCGGGGCCTCACCCGTGACCTCCTCGTACCGCGAGAGCGCCGCGCGCACGGCGTCGTGGTACGGGTCGTCCCCGTCGTACAGCCGCCCGAAGAGCCAGTCGAACCCTCGCTCCCGGTACTCCGGGTACGCGATGAGCGACGCCGTGAGCAGGAGGTTGAGCACGTCGAGCGCACAGATTCCGCGCGGGGCGTAGTCCTCCCAGTCGATGAGCGACAGTGCCCCGTCGTCTGCCACGCGGAAGTTCCACGGACCCATGTCGCCGTGGACGGCTCCGACGCGCGCTCGCGCGAGCGCCTCGACGGTCTCCACCGGGAGGTCGTGCCCCGACTCCAGCGGCGCCGTCGGCGGCGCGGTGGTGTCACCGACCGCACGTTCGTCGGAGAGGTGGACACGCGCGCCGATCTCCGCGCCCCGCACCAGCAGCCTCCGCCAGGTCGCCGGGTCCGCGTCCCGGAGCGCGTCGGGAAGGTCGCGCGAGCCGACGCTCGCCATGGCGAACCCCCGCTCGAGCGCCGCCACCGGCGAGGGCACGGTGGTCGCTCCCTCGTGCAGCGCGCGCAGGATCCGCCACTCACGTCCCACCATCGCGTCCTCGGGGTCGAGCGCGACCTTCGCGACGTAGCGGGGCGTGCCGTCGAGGACGGACGCGACGAACAGACGTTGACGCTGCTTGCGCTCGCTGCGCGGCACCCAGTGCTCGAAGGTGAGCCGGTCCCGGTCCGCCGGGTCGTGGAGCGCCCGGACCTCCTCCGTGACGGCGCCGAGGACGTCCGCGGGGGTAGCGATCACCGCGCGTCCCCGAACAGCGCGGGCACGTCGAGGTGCGCGCTCGGGATGATCTCGCTGAGCGTCGAGGCAAAGCTCGGCCCGCTGAGCAGCGTGCGGATCTCCGCCACGCCCTCCGCACGCTCGTGCTCGTCGAGCGAGACATAGGCGTCGATGCGCTTCTCCATCGCCTCGGCGAACCGTCGGTACGCGCCGTCGTCCTCGAGGAGCCGTGCGACGTGCCCGACGATCGCGGCCGTCCCCTCGAAGTCGTCCTCGGGGATCTCGTAGTGCTCGATGAGGTCCAGGAACCGGGCGCCACCACGGCCGAAGCGCGTCCCGTCGAGGGCCCGGAGGTTCTCGACGTGACCGTAGTGCTCCTCGGGGAGCGCCATGGGGAAGGCCCCGAGCACGACGGACTCGTGGATCGCCGTCAGGCCCGGGGTCAGCATGTAGTGACGCGCGGAGGCGACTGCGGCGATGAAGTCTCGCTGTGCCATGCACTCGAACGTCACGACGGCCTCCCCGACCTCGAGCCGTCGCGCTCTGGGCCCGCCGTACCCACCCCCGCACACCGCGACCCGCCGAAGCTCGGGCCGTCGCGCCACCAGGTCGGGGACCCAGCGCGAGAACAGCTCCAGGTACTGGTTGTGCACGTCGTAGTCCAGGAGGAAGTTCTTGAAGCCCCCGAGGTTGATGAGCAGGTCCAGCGGCTCGTCGCCGGCGGGACGCTCCTCGCTGAGCCCGAGCTCGTCCACGATCGGCCCGGAGAGGTAGGGGCGCGACGCTCCGAGACCTCGCAGCTCCTCCACCCGCTCAGGGACTCCCGGGAAGTTCTGGGCCACGGACGCGGTCGCGCACAGGTGTGCCGCGTAGATCTGCTCGTGCGGGGCCAGCCCGCCGAGCTCAGCCTGCCAGTCCTCGAACCGCCGCGCGCGCAGGCGGGCGCACAGGTCTGCGATCTCGACCGGGGTGCGCTGCAGCTGCCAGAACGCGAGGAGGCTGTCCACGAAGAGCACGGGACGGTCCGCCGCCAGCGCATCGAACACGAGGTCGGCGTTCATCACGGAGACGACCCAGTCGGCGCGGGTGAGCTCTTGCTCCAGCGCGGGGTCCCCCGGCTCGAGCTCGAGGATCTCGTCGTAGGCGTCGGGGTTCCGTTGGGCGAAGTCGGACGCCACCGTGACCCCCACACAGACCCGGTGGTGCCCGTCGAGAGCCCGCGATATCGCCGTGAGCTTCGATACGGGGCCGAATCCACAGCTCTGAGCTCCGAGCAGTACGCGCATCTCTAGACTCCCCCTGTCGTGATGGTGTTCGTCGTCATCGCCCCATGGATCGCCGGCGCGTCGATCCCGTACGCGGCGAACAGCTGGTCTCTGTCCGCGCCCGGAGCGGCGACGCCGTCGCCGATCGCGAGCGAACGGAACGCCCCCTCCCACCGCCCGATGAGCGCGAGCGCAGTCTGCGCACCGATCCCGGACGCACCGACGTGCTCCTCGACGCTCACGACGCGGCGCGCACGGCGAGCGGCGCGCTGCACCGCCTCCCGGGGGAACGGGTGCACCTGGACCAGGTCGAGCACCGCCGCCTGGAGCCCCTCGCACCGCGCCGTCCGCGTCGCGTCGAGCGCGGGAGCAACCGTGGCACCGGCGGCGACCACCAGGATGTCGTAGTCCGCATCGCCCCGAAGCGTCCCCGCCGGCGAGAAGTCGTCGTCCTCGTCGTGGACGACGGCGTCCTCCCGTGCGCCGAGGCGCACGTACGCCGGCCCTCCGCTCGTGACCGCTCGAGCCAGGGACCAGCGGGCGTCGTGGACGTCGGCCGGGCAGTACACCTGTGTCCCAGGCATGCTCGCCATGGTCGCGAGGTCTTCCGGGGCGTGGTGGCTCGCGCCCAGGTCTCCGTACGCGACGCCTCCGCCCACCCCCAGCACGGTGACCGGGAGACCCGGGACGCAGACGTCCAGCCGCAGCTGTTCTGCCGCACGGCGCACGAGGAACGGCGCCATCCCGCAGACGACGACGGGGCGCCCCGTACGTGCCAGGCCGCCGGCCACCCCCATGAGGTTCGCCTCGGCGATGCCCACGTCGATGAACCGGTCAGGAAAGTCGGTGGCGAACGGGACCGCCAGGGCGCGAGCGTCAGCCGCGACCACCACGAGGTCGTCCATCTCGTGGCCCAGCCGGCGCAGGGCTCCGGCGACGGCCGGGCGCATCGCGGCACGTTCGCGGACGACGGCGGCCTCCTGCATCGTTCAGTCCTCCAGCTCGCGGAGCGCCTCGGCGAGCTGGTCGTCGTCGAGTCGGCCGACGTGCCACCGGAGGCTGTTCTCCATGAAGGTGACGCCGCGGCCCTTGACCGTCCGGGCGAGGACCACGGACGGCACGGGCTCGCGCTCCGCCTGGTCCAGCGCTGCACCGAGGGCGACGGGATCGTGCCCGTCGACCTCGATGACCGACCAGCCGAACGACTGCCACTTGGGTGCCAGAGGCGTCAGGCAGAGCACGTCGTCGGTAGGTCCCTCTTGCTGGAGCCCGTTGACGTCGACGACGACGACGAGTCGGTCGAGATGCCGGTGGGCGGCGAACATCACGGCTTCCCACACCGAGCCCTCGTTGAGCTCTCCGTCGCCGAGGACGACATAGACCGAGCGTTCGACGCGGTCCAGGCGATACCCCTCCGCGAGGCCCGCCCCGATGGACAACCCGTGTCCGAGCGCACCCGTCGCGACATCGACACCGGGGAAGCCGTCGGTGGGGTGCCCCGGGAGCCCGACAGGGTCGCGGTACCGTCCGTGGCCGCGCTCGGCCAGGAGCGCGTACAACGCCCACACCGCGTGCCCCTTGCTGAGGACCACCGGGCTGCGCAGGGCGCCGGCGGCTGCCGTGCGCGCCTCGACGCGCCGGAGCAGCGCGTCGAGGATGTCCAGCACCGAGAGCGACGACCCGAGGTGGACGGGACGCTCGTGGGCGTAGGACAGGACGGTCCTCCGCGCGCCGAGCGAGATCGAGGTCTGACGGGCGCTACCGTCAGGCACGACGATAGACCGACACGTACTGCCCGGACCGGGCCGAGAACTTCTCTCTGGTCCAGCTCCCGAACCGCTCGACGAGCGTGAAACCCGCGAGTCGCGCCATGAGGTCCATCTCGGAGGGCCAGATATAGCGCAGAAATGCCGGGAAGAGCTCGATCTTTCCGTCACGAATGTGGATGTGCTGCTCAAGGATCTGCTGCGTCGACGGATCGTGCTTGTCGGCCTCGATCACGACGTGCTCGAGGCCGATGTCGTGCACCTGGGTCCACGAGTTGCGCCGGAATCTCGTCGGGTCGGGCATGAATGCCTCGACGACGAAGTGCCCCCCCGGCTCGACGACCGCGGCGGTGCTCTCAAAGCACGAGATCTGCTCCTCCTGGCTCTGGAGCGCATAGATCGTGTTGAGGATCAGAAAGGCCATCGAATACGTGCGGTCCAAGGCGAACCGGCCGATGTCCCCCTGGTGAACGGTCAGGTTCTCGCCACCTGGCTTGCTCCGCAGGACGTCGATCATCTCCTGGGAGGTGTCGAGTCCTTCGACCTCGACACCCCGCGCAGCCAGCGGGATCGCCACGCGACCAGTGCCGATCGCGAGCTCGAGAACCCTCCCCGCCCCCGTCCAGTCCATGAGAAAGTCGACGGTCTCGGTCGGCTCGGGCCACGGAAGCCCGTCATAGATGCTTGACCAGCGTCGACCGTAGGTCTGACTATCCCACCCTGACATGAAGAGCCTCCATGTGTCATGCAACCATCGTCGGTTGAAATTTCACAGGCATGTGGCTCGGCGCCCCCTGCCGCCCACGCAACATACAGCAACGTTCACCCGGAGCGGAAGCACCGCGACGACATTCCGTCGCCACGCGCTTCGACGAGCGCTCTCAGGCTGGATGGCCTACTCTCACGCGCGCGGAGAATGAGGTCGATCGCCATCGACGGCGGTGTCGGTGGCGACCTGTGGAATGACCCGTAGCGCGAGCAGCTCCATGTGATCGAGGTCTTTCAGGTCGAGGAACTGAAGATAGAGCCGCTGCACGCCCGCACGCTGGTATTCGTCGATCCTCTCGACCACCTCGTCCGGGGAGCCGGTGAGCCCGGTGGCCCGGAGCTCGGCGATCCCCCGCTCCATGGTGCGGGCGCGGGCGAGCACCTCACGGTCCGACTCGCCGCAGCACACCACGAGGGCCGCGGAGTACACCAGCGACGACGCGTCGCGGCCGATCTCCTCGCACGCGCGCCGTACGCGTTCGTACTGAGCCGCGGCGACGGCGGGCCGCACGAAGCCGATGTTGAACTCGTCCGCATAGCGCGCTGCCAGCATCGGGGTCCGGACGGGACCGCGCCCTCCCACGATCAACGGCAGGCGCCGTTGACGAGGCTTCGGCAGCGCCGGGCAGCCCGCGAGCGTGAAGTGCTCGCCCTCGAAGTCGAACGTCTGCCCTGCGGGTGTTCGCCACATCCCCGTGATGATCTGCAGCTGCTCGTCCAGGCGGTCGAAGCGACGCCCGGGGAAGGGGATCCCGTGGGCCGCGTGCTCCTCGGCGTACCACCCGGCGCCGAGCCCGAGCTCCACGCGGCCGTCGGACATGTCGTCGACCTGCGCGACCTGGAGCGCGAGCACGCCGGGTGCACGCAACGTCGCCGCCGAGACGAGCGTCCCCAGCCGCACGCGGCGTGTCTCGACCGCGAGCCCGGCGAGCGTGACCCACGAGTCGGTCGGGCCCGGCTGGCCGTCGACACCGCCCACCGCCATGTAGTGGTCCGAGCGGAAGAACCCGTCGTACCCCAGCTCGTCGGCGGCGCGCGCACACTCCAGCTGGTCGCGGTACGTCGCGCCCTGCTGCGGTTCCACGAACATGCGAAAGTCCATCGACGTCGAGCCCCCTCGTGGTCCCACCTGCCTGAAGACGCTGTGCCCTGCGACTGCGCACGGACCAGCCTCGCCGACCCTATCGGCTGGTCAGCCCCGTCGTCCCCCGATCCGAGCACCTGCACCGACAGCGCCCGGAGCGCTCCGTCGTCGGGCTCGGAGCGCCGCATAGGGTAGGCGCATGGACCAGGTCATCCTCATGTGCGGTCCGGCCGGATCGGGGAAGTCGACCTACGCGCGCGGTCTCGAGGCCCAGGGCTACGTCGTGCTCTCGTTCGACGGCGAGGCATGGGCCCTCGGGCACCGGACCCACCCGATCGACGACGACGCACGCTCCGCCGTCAATCGAGCGCTCCGGGAAAAGCTCGTCGCGAGAGTGGAGCAGGGACAGCACGTCGTCGTCGACTCCTCGTTCTGGTCCCGGGCCTCGCGCGACGAGTTCAGACGGCTCCTCGCTCCCTGCGGCGTCGTGCCGGTCGTCTACTACCTGGACACGCGGCGGTCGACCCTCCTGAGCAGGTTGGCCCAGCGCGAGAACTCCGGCCCGGACGACATCAGCGTGCCGCGCGAGCGAGCGATCGCGTACATCGACGGCTTCGAGACGCCGACACCTGACGAGGGCCCGCTCCGGATCGTCCACGGGGGCGGGGCCGACATGACCGACGCTGCGGCCGGACCGGCAGACGACCTCCGGGCCGGGCCGCCGGACCCCGGCTCCTAGCCCTGGCGAGCCCGCGTCGGCGCTCCTCGACCACGCACGACCACGAGCGTCACCAGGACGTCCGTCGTGTCGCGCTCGACCCGGAACCACCTTCCGTCAAGGTGCGAGAGCCGCCCGGCCGGCGTCGTCAGGAACCGTTCGGGCAACCATGCGCTGAACGTTCCCTCCTCCCGAAGGTCGATCTGACACTCCTCGAAGCCGAGCCAGCTCCGCTCCACGAAGAACCATGCCTTGAAGACCGCCTCCTTGGCGCTGAAGAGGAGCCTGTCCCACGCGACACCCGCGCCCGGCGAGAGGCCGGCCACCCGGGTCCGCTCGACCGACAGCGAGACGTGCTCGAGGATCCCGTCCGGAAGCGGCTCGTTGCGCTCCGCGTCGAGCCCCAACGACACGACGTCAGGCTTCCGTCCGGCGACGGCCGCGGCGTACCCGGTCGTGTGGGTCAGGCTGCCGACGACCTCGTCCGGCCAGCGCGGTGCACGGCGCGCCCAGTACGGGCCTGTGCCGACGGGGACGATGGAGACGGGTTCCGCACCGATCCGCCTCAGTGCCGAACGGGCACATGCGCGCCCCGCCGCGAACTCGGCACGCCGCGCCGGAACCGCGTTCGCCACGACGTCGAGCTCTCCCGGCCACAGGTCGGCGACGTCACCGAGGTCGAAGGAGTGCGCCATGGCCACGGGCCCCTCCACGCCGACGAGCTCGGGCCACTCGATGTTCGCCGCCGTCATCCGCGTCCCACTCCGTCCGAGTCGCCGGCACGTTCGTCCCGTCGTTGTCGTGGGCCGAATGATACGGTCGCCTGCGTGCCGAGCGACCCGCCAACCCGGCCCGCAGACGGCTTGCGCCGTGCTCCCGACGCCGACATCGTCGCCGGCCCCTCTCGACACCCGGTGACCGTCGCCGCCGACGAGGTCGACGCGTTCTTCACGACTCTGGGGTTCCGTGCACATCAGACGCCGGAGATCGAGGACGCCCTCCACACGTTCGATCTTCTCGGTGTTCCCGCCGACCATCCCACGCGGAGCCCCGCGCACACGTACTACGCCGCGGACGGTCGGCTGCTGCGGACCCACACGACCTCCTCGGTCCTCCGGGTCCTGCGCCGCGAGCCCGGTGCGGCACGTCGGCGCATCCTGGTCGGAGGGCCCTGCTATCGGCGGACCACGCCTGGTCCGCGGTTCGTGACGCAGTTCCACCAGATGGAGGCCGCAGCGGTCGGGCCCGAGGTCGGACTGCCCGACGCGATCGGCACGTCGCTCGCGCTCCTCGACGAGATGTTGGGCGACGACCACGGTGCGCGGCTCCGCTCCCGAGCGCTGCCCTATGTCTCCCCCGGGTTCTGCGTGGACGTGCCGTGTGCGCCGTCGGGCTGCGACGGGTGCACGCTGTGCGGTGGGCGTGGCTTCGTCGAGCTGGTGTCCGGCGGTGTCTTCACCGCAGCGGTCGCTCGCGCCGCCGGAGTCCCCGACGGGTCGACCGCCACGTCGGTCGCGGTGTCCCTGGAGCGCCTGCTCGCGATTCGCCACGGTCTCGCCGACATCCGCCCCTTCCTCAGCCCCGACCCGCACGCGCTCGCGGCGCTGGCCTAGGCACGTCGTGCGCGTACCCCTGTCCTGGCTGAACGCGCTCCACCGCGAGCCTCTCTCGCGCGCCACGGTCGACGAGCTTCTCGGCGAGGCCGGTGCCGTCGTGACCTCGGTCGACGCCGTCGGCGCGCTCCACCCCCGCGTCGTGGTCGGCGAGGTGACGGGGGTCCCCAGCGCAGGCACCGTCGAGGTGCTGGTCCCCACGCGAGAGATCGTCAGCCTCGACCCGCACCTCGGTATCCTCCCGGTCGTCGGGGCCAAGGTCGCGGTCGCGCTCCCAGGCGCGTTGCTCTTTCGGCACGCGTCGAGCCGGACGTCGAACGGTCCAGCAGGGACGGCGCGTGTCCCGCAGGGTCGTGGGCCGGGCACCCCGACGGGTCGCGTCTGCCTCGGGCCCGATCTCGGGTTGCCGAGCCACGACGTCGTCCGGCTGCCGGAGCACGCACGTCCCGGCCAGCAGGTCGCACCTCTGCTCGATCCTCTCGCAGGCGACGAGGTCCTCACGGTCCGGGCACCCCAGCATCTCCCGGGGATGCACAGCGTCCGGGGGCTCGCGGCCGAGCTCGCTGCGCGGCTCGACGTCGAGGTCGTCCGGCCCGTCCCTGCCGCGCGGCTCGGCGAGTCGGGCAGACTGCGGGTGAGGGCGCCCGGGATGGCGGCCGTGGCCATGGTCTGCGAACGGCCGCCGGAGAACCTCGGCATGGACGACCACGTCGCGCGATGGCGCGCGCTCGCAGGTCTCGGCGGGGCTTCGGTCCAGCAACGCCTCCTCGAGGTCGTCGCCTTCGAGCAGGGCGTCTACCTCTCGACACATCCTCACGACCTCACGGTGCCCGACCTCACGATGCGTCCCGCCGTGCCCGAACCCCGCTCGGGCGAGAGCGACGGTACAGCGCGCCACCCCGGTCTCGTCCTCGACGGTCTCACGACCCCGGTGGACCCGGCCACGGCCAGCGGCGTGCTGATCGTCGCGTCGTCGGTGCACGACGAGGAGCGTTGTCTCGACGCGCTCCACCGGGCCGCGCGGCTTCTCGGCGTCAGGCCCGTGAGCGTGTCGAGGGGGTCGGGCCCCGCTCGGGTCCTGCGGCACCTCGACCTCGACCTCGGGCTCCTGGCCCGCCGCACAGGGCTCTTCCTCGCCGAGCCCGACGTCCGCGGCCTGCTGGCACGCATCGGAGCCCAGGTCCGCGCCGACCGCGACGGGACGGTCGCGGTCATGGTCCCCGACGATCGCGCCGATCTTCACGACGAGCCCGCGCTCGCCGCGGAGATCGTCCGGCTCGCCGGGCTCGGCGCCATCACGCCGACGCTCCCGGCTGCGTTCCGCGAGGGGGGTGCGTCACCGATGCGTCGCGAGTCCCGGGCCGCCGACGCCGTCCGGGACTCGGGGTTCCGTGAGGTCGTCACCCCGCTCCTCCGACCCAGCGGTCCCGCCGGTCCGGCGTCGGACGAGGACGACGTCGTGCGGATCGCAGACGGGACGGCGTCACCGCTGCGCCAGGAGCTCGCCGAGGGGCTGATCCGGGTGGCGCTGGGCGTCGTCGCGGCGGGCCACGCAGACCAGGGCGTTCGTGTCTTCGAGGTGGGCACGGTCGTGACGGGCGGACCCGGGGCCGTCGAGGAGCGCAGGTTCCTGAGCACGGTCGAGCTGACGCCGGGGACGTCTCCACGCCGGCTCGACCCCTCGGAGCTCGTCAGGTCCGTCGTCGCCGCCCTCGGGCGCGCCCACCCCGTCGTCCTCGCGCCCGAGGCCGGGACGCCGAGCGGGTTCGCGAACGGGTGGCGGATCGTCGTCGGCGAGGTCGACTGCGGCAGGGTCCGCCGGGGCACGGTCAGCGAGAGCGGCAAGGACGACCACGCCGTGACGGTCGTGGACCTCGATCTGGGTCGCGTCGCCGGTCTCCCGCGTCGTCATGTCAAGGTCCCCTCGACGCCTCGGTTCCCCGTCGCCGTCCGCGACCTGACTTTCGTTCTGTCCGGAGGAACAGACGTGCACCGTCTCACCTCGATGCTCTCGCAGGTGGACCCCCTCGTCACCCGTGTCGAGCTCGTCGACATCTTCTCCCGGACGAGCGACGGGACGACGTCGGCGACCGTGCGCCTGGTCTTCGCATCCCCCTGGCGATCCGTGCCTCGCCCCGAGGTGGCGGAGGTCGTCGCTCGCGCGGTCGAGCGCTGCGAGGGCCAGGGGTTCCGCCTGCGCAGCTGACGGGTCTCGTGGAGGCCGGTCGGCGACTCCGGCGGTCGCCCGGTCGCGCACGTCGCGGCAGCGGAGACGGGTGTCTCGCGCACGACCGCGTGGTTGCGGCGCCGCCGTCCGCGTCGTGGGATCACGGTCGTCCTGACCCTCTCGGTCGAGGATCTCGGGGAACGACGAAGGCCGTTGACCAGGACTCGCATCCTGACCAACGGCCTTCACCCGGTGGAGCTAGGGGGATTCGAACCCCCGACCTTCTCATTGCGAACGAGACGCGCTACCAACTGCGCCATAGCCCCTTGAGCGAGGTACAGACTAGCACCCCGGGGGCGGGGTCCCGCAAACCGGCTCCCCGTCCTCCGGCCCGTCAGGGCTACTGCCCCGCCGCCCGACGACGAGCGAGGATCTCGTTGAGATCGAGGCCCAGCGTCTCGGTCGACGGCTTGCGCTCGTCGCCCGCGGCAGGCTCGGGAGCGCCGGACGGTACGTCCACGACGACCTCGACCGGAGCGGGCGCGGCGGCCGCCCGGGCGGGCGCGACGACGTCGTCCGTGAGCGGGGCGGGCTCGCGGCGCGGGGCCGTGGGCTTCATCGTGTACGTCGGCGGCGGCACGGGCACCGGGTCCCAGGCGCGCCCCGAGGGCACGTGCTCCTCGTCGACGACCTCGACCTCGACGACCTCCGTCGCCTCGACCGACACCTCCGTGACGACCACGGCGGTCGCGCCCGCAGCACCACGGGCAGAGGCGGGCTCCTCGGAGCCGGGGTCCTCGGCCGTCGTCGTCCGCGACGCGGTCGTGCGCTCGCGCGCTGAGGAGGCGGGAGCGCCGGACGCCCCGGAGAGCGCCTCCGCGGTGGCGTTCGCCCGTGCGAGGTCCTGGGGCGTGACGCGCGGGATCATCTGCGTGCTCACCTGCGACCCGTGCACGGCACGGCCGGTGACGCGCGGTCGGGCGCCCCGAGGTGCGGGCGGCGCTCCCAGGACGGTCCCGCGCGCGGCGCGGGCGGCGGCACGCCGCTCGGCCAGCCACGCGGCGTCGGACCGCTGCGCGGCGAGCACCGCACGACGGCCCAGCACGAGCACGAGGCCGAGGACCGCCGTCGGGACCACGCCGGCCCACCACGGGAGGTACCCGAGCGCGACGACGACCCACACCGCGACGCTCGCGAGCAGCAGCACGACCGTGAGCGCGAGACGACGGCGCGCCGCGGCGGCGCGCCGTTCGAGGAGAGCGAGGCGGGACTGCTCGGACGCCGGCTGACGGCGCGGCGGTGCGCCGCGCGAGGGTGACGCGCTGTCGGTGCTCCCCATGGCGTGCGTTCCCTCCTCCTCGTGCGTCCGGTCCTCGGACCGGCCCTGCGAACCCGCTCCCCCGAGCAGGGGGCGACCGCCGCCGGCGGGGCCGGAGGCGATCGCGGCGACGGCCGTGACGCCGTCGAGCCGCGCGTCCCACCGGTCCGTCCCTGCGCCACCCGGGCCGGCGACGGCCAGGACGCGCAAGGAGCCGGAGAAGCGGTCGTCCGTGCGCGCCTCCAGCAGCTGCTGCCGGTGACGCACCCGGTGCGGGACGTAGAACCCGACCCACAGCAGGAACACCGCGAGCGCGACGATCCCCGAGGCCGATTCCACATCACGACCGTAGGCGAGGCGCGCGGCCACGCTCCGCACGCGCTCCGGCGTGTCGGTCGGCTCAGATGGTCTCGCGGCGCGTCGTCTGCCAGCGCGCGAGGAGCCCGTCGGGGACCTCCTCGCTCGTGATCGCGAACGTCCGGTGGTCGCGCCACGCCCCCTGGATGTGCAGGAACCGCTCGCGCACGCCCTCGTCGCGCAGGCCCAGCTTCTCCACGACGCGCAGGCTCGGGCCGTTCTCCGGGCGGATGTTGATCTCGATCCGGTGCAGGCCGAGGACCGCGAAGCAGTAGTCCGTCGCCATCGCGACGGACGTCGGGATGACACCCCGGCCCGCGACGTGCTCGCTCACCCAGTAGCCGATGCTCGCGCCGCACAGCGACCCGTACGTGATCGAGGAGACCGTGAGCTGGCCGACGAGCTCGTCGTCCAGCTCGACGGCGAACGGCAGCGACGACCCGGCCCGCGCCTGGGCGGACAGGACGCGGACGTACTCCGCGAAGGTCGGCGGACCTCCCCCGCTGCCCGGTCGCGGCGACGTGCCCTCCCAGCGCTCCAGCCAGTCCGCGTTGTGCGCACGCAGGCGCATCCACGCGTTCGCGTCCCGACGGCGCAGCGGGCGCAGCACGATCGACCCGCCCAGCGTGTCGTCCCGCAGGGTCACGGGCCACGGCTTGGTGACGGTCCAGCCGCGCGTGATCTTGTGCGTCATCCGGCGGTGACCGTCCTCGGGGAGCTGTCGGCGGGCACGGGCGGGCGCCCGGTCCTCGGTGCACAGGGTGACACCACCGACGGCCCGCGCGCCACTGTGGTGGCGCACGGACCGTCGGGTCGTGCCGTGGTCGACGCGCGGTGCCCGGCCGGGCGCACCGGGCCCGCGGTCGTCGGCCCGGGCGGGTCAGCCCAGGGTGACGACGACCGTCGCCTCGGTGCCCTCCGGGAGCGCGGGGATCGGGGTCGTCGGGTCGTGCTCGACGCCGTCGACCGTCACCGAGCGCACGCCCTTCGAGACATGGTCCGGGTTGCGCACCTCGATGTCGTAGACGGCGCCGCGCCACTCGCGACGCACCTCGAACCCGTCCCAGTCCTTCGGGATCGACGGGTCGACGACCAGGCCGTCGAGCGCGAGGCGGACGCCGAGCACGTACTTGGTCACGGCGGTGTACATCCAGCCGGCCGTGCCCGTGAGCCACGGGTTCTGCGCCTTGCCGAACCACTCGTGGTCGCGGCCGTAGAGGAACTGGACGTACGCGTAGGGCTCCGCCCCGCGGACCTCGATGTTGTCGTTCTGGTGGTACGGCAGGATCGCGTCGTAGAACTGCACCGCCTCGTCGCCGCGGCCCAGCATCGCCTCGGCGATGATCGGCCACGCGTTCGGGTGGGAGAAGATCGCGGCGTTCTCCTTGATGCCCGGGTACACGCGCGTGACGAACCCGACCGTGTCGTCGACCTTCGTGAACGCCGGCCAGTTGAGGTGGTTGCCGTACTCGGAGCCGAGCAGCTCGCGCACCGCGTCCATCGACGCCTCGCCGCGCTCCTGGCTCGTGATGCCCGCGATGACGGGCCAGGCCTGGTGCTCGAGGAAGATCTTGCCCTCCTCGTTCTCGGCCGAGCCGATCTTCACGCCGTCGCGCGTGTAGCCGCGGATCCACCAGCGGCCGTCCCAGAGCTGGGCGTCCGCGACCTTCGCGATGCGCTCGCGCTCGGCCGTGAACCGCGCGACGTCCGCCTCGGCCCGCTCGTCGCCCGCCGCGGCGAGCGGCTCCGCGATCTCGAGGAACGCGCCGATCGCCCACGCGTGCAGGAAGGTCACGAGCGACGTCTCGCCACCGCCGAGGTTGAGGCAGTCGTTCCAGTCGGCGCGCAGACCGAGCGCGACGCCGTTCTGGCCCACCTGCTCCGCGGAGAACTCGAGCGCCCTGACCAGGTGGTCGTAGACCGTGGCGGGCGTGCCCTCGGCGAACGGGATCTCCAGGTCGAGGAACGAGCGGTCCCCCGTCTCCTTGACGTACTCGACGACCGACGGCACGAGCCACAGGTGGTCGTCCGAGCACGTGTCCTCGAGCCCGTGGATGAGGTCCTTCGGGTCGACCGTGGGCACGATCGTCGGCGACGGGACGTCGGGCAGCTTCTCGGCGTCGGGGTCGAACGCCTTGGGGTCGAACAGGTGCAGGCCGTACCCGGCCTCCGTCTGCGCGCGCAGGAGCTCGACGATGCGCTGGCGCGTCTTCGTCGGGTTCGAGTGGATGACGCTCATGACGTCCTGCGCGGTGTCGCGGTACCCGAGGCCCGCGCGGCCGCCCACCTCGACGAACGACGCGAAGCGCGACCACTGCACGCACGTCTCCGCCTGGAGGAGGGTCCACGCGTTGATCATCGTGTTCATGCCCTCGTGGGGCGTGCGGATCCGCAGCCTGTCCTGCTTGGCGCGCCAGAACGCGCGGAGCCGTGCGCGCTCGGCGTCGACCGTCGCGACGTCCGAGTACTTCGCCTGGATCGCGCGACCGGCCGCGTCGCGCGAGCCGTAGCCGAGCATGTAGACGAGGCGCCTGGTCTCGCCCGGCGCGAGCGTGATCTTGTGCTGGAGCGCACCGCAGTGGTTCTGCGTCGTCGCGGACTCGTTCGAGCCGTGCCCGCGCTCGATCGCGATCGGGTTCGCCTCGGAGCGGTACGGGCCGATGAAGTTGTCGCGCAGCGAGTCGTACGACGACGGCGTCTCGCTCGACGCGAAGAAGTGGTACGTCCACGGCTCGTAGTAGAAGTCGTACTCGATGATGCCGTCCTCGTAGGAGGAGCCGGACGCGTAGAGCGACATCTGAAGGTTCTGGTTGTCGATCGTGATCGTGTGGAAGCTGAACTCCACGTACGACCCGACGGTGAGCTCGCGCACCTCGTCCGTCGTGTTCGTCAGCCGCACGTCCCAGACCTCGACGTCGTCGTCCACGGGGATGAAGACCGTCTGCTCGGCGTCGACACCCTTGTACTCGGCACGGAACGTCGAGTAGCCGAGACCGTGCCGGGTCGTCCAGCGGCCCGCCCCACCCGCGGGGTCGAGCTCCTCGCCGGGGCCGACGAACGGCTTGCCGACCGGCTGCCAGGACACCGACCAGAAGTCACCGTCCGCGTCGTCGCGCAGGTACACGTAGTGACCCGGCCGGTCGACCGGGACACCGTTCTGCCGGAAGCGCGTGATCCGGCCGTACTGCGAGCTCTTGTAGTACGAGTACCCCCCGCCGGTGTGCGACAGCACGGTGCACAGGTTCTTGCTGCCGAGGTAGTTCGTCCACGAGACGGGGACGTCGGGGCGCTCGACGACGTACTCGTCGTGCGCGGTGTCGAAGTGGCCGTAGCGCATCGTTGCTCTGGTTCCTGTCGTGGGGGTGGGGCTGGGGGGCGGGGGAAGGTCCGGTGCCGTCAGACGCCGGCGGTGACGAACCCTTGGAGCCACTCGAGGAGCTCGGCGGCCTTCGCGGGCGAGTCCGCCTCGACGAACATGCGCAGGACGGGCTCGGTGCCGGAGAACCGCAGGAGCGCCCAGTTGTCGTTCTCGAGGAGGATCTTGGTGCCGTCGAGGTGGGAGACCGAGACGACCGGGTACGGCCCGACGTGCGTGAGCGGCTCCGCCTCGAGGCGCCGCGGCACCTCGACGCGCATCTCCGGCGTCGCCGGCACTCCCGCCTCGAGCGTGTAGAGGCGCCCCGTGATCTCGTAGATCATCGCGCGCAGCTCGGAGATCCGCTTGCCCGTGCGGGCCAGCATCTCGGCCACCAGGGCGCACGCGAAGATGCCGTCCTTGCCGAGGATCCAGCCGCGGATCGTCAGCCCGCCGGACGACTCGCCGCCGAGCACCGCGCCGATCTCCTCCATGCCGGCCGTCACGTGCTTGAACCCGACCTTGACCTCGCGGGACTCCTCGCCGAAGTGCGCCGCGAGCCGGTCGAGCAGGTGCGTCGTCGCGAGGTTGCGCACCACGCCGCCCTTCTCGCCGCGGACCTCGTGCAGGTACCAGTACAGGAGGAGGAGCAGGTCGTTCGTCGAGATGTACTCGCCGGTCTCGTCGACGATGCCGATGCGGTCGGAGTCGCCGTCGGTCGCCATGCCGAGGTCGTAGCGGCCCCCGCCCTGCTGGATCATCGTCACGAGCGTGCTCAGGCGCTGGAGGTCCGGCGCGGGCGCGACCCCGCCGAACAGAGGGTTGTGCGTCGCGTGGATGAACTCCGAGCGCACGCGCATGTCGGACAGGATCGTGCCGAGCGTGAGCTGGCTCGTGCCGTACATCGGGTCGACGATCACCTGGAGGTCCGAGCCGCGCACGGCGTCCACGTCGATGATCTTCTCGATCGCGTCGACGTACGGGTCGGTGAGCGACCGGTCGACCACGACGCCGGCGCGGCGCGCCACGTCGATGTCGAGCGTGATGACGTCGTCGACCGACAGGGCGTTGGCCTCGTCCTGGTAGCGGTCCGTCTCGTCGTCGAGCGGGAGCGAGCCGTCCTGGCGGAACACCTTCATGCCGTTCCACTCGGGCGGGTTGTGGCTCGACGTGACGATGACGCCGTACGCCGCGCCGAGGTAGGGCGCGGCGAACGTCACGAGCGGGGTCGGGACGTCGTCGGGCAGGAGCGTGACCGCGATGTTGTTGCCCGCGAACACCTCGGCGGCCGCGATGGCCGACTCGCGCGAGAGGAAGCGGCGGTCGCCGCCGATCACGACGCCCTTCGCGTCCAGTCCCCGGCGGATCGTCTCGTTCGCGATCGCCTGGCACAGCCGGCGCACGTTCGCGAGCGTGTACCCCTCGCCGATGACCGCGCGCCAGCCGCCCGTCCCGAAGACGATCTTGGTGTCCGTGTTCTTCGTCGGGACGAACAGGCGCTTGAGGACGATGTCCGCCGCCTGCGCGAGCTCGTCCGGCGTGTTGATGCCGCGCACCTCGTCGACGTCGACGATCCGGTACGACGAGATGCGCTTCCCCGCGCCGATGACGCGGCGCGCCAGCTCCGTGAGGCGGTGCTCGCCGTCGGACGCCATGCGCTCGAGCTCGCCGAACAGCAGGCCCGGTGCCGCGACGTAGGCACCGACGTTGATCTCCGTGCGCGGCCCGGCGACGCCGCCCGCCTCGGACGACTCGAGGATCGCCGCGATCTCGCCCTCGGCGCGCACCACGCGGCCGTAGCCGTCCGGGTCGTCCACGACGGCGGAGAGGAGCGACAGGTCCGCACCCGTGAGCGTGTGGCGCGTGAGCAGGCCCAGGAGCGACTCCGAGCGCAGCAAGGGCGTGTCCGCGTACGCGACCAGCACCGGCTCCTCGACCCCGAGCCCCAGCACGGAGGCGACGGCCCCGCGCGCCGCGAGGACCGCGTCGCCCGTGCCGAGCGGCGCCTCCTGCTCCACGTAGACGACGTCCTCGCCGAGCAGGTCGCGCACCGTCGGGTCGTCCGGCGCCACCACGACGACGATGCGGCTCGGATCGACCACGCGCCGCACGTTCGCCACGGCGAGCTCGACGACGGTCGCGCTGCCCAGGGGCCGGGACAGGAGCTCGCGCGACGCGGCGTCGTGCCCCGCCGCCAGAACGACGGCGGCCCTCGCGGTCCGGGAGTGGGCGCTCCCCCGCGGTCGCGGGGTCGTCGCGCTGGGCTTCACGGGCGTCGTCGCGGTCATGGCGTCCTCACTGGTCGACCTCCGTCGGACCACGACCCATTTGTCAGGAGTCCGAACTACTGGCTCCCTCTGATCATAGGCACCCGATACCCGTCGAAGGAACCCGATCCGGCCCACCAGGGCCGAAGGTCACCCGCGCGGCGTCCGCACGGAACTGCCGGCCGGGTGACAATAGGGACATGAGTGGCCCGGTCCAGCCGTACCCCCTGCACGGAAGCATCGAAGCCGAGGACGCGAAGGAGATCCTCCGCAAGGCCATCCGCACCAACCGCCAGGCGCGGTCCGAGCGGCTCCGCAAGGAAGCGGCCGCCGCGATCGCCGACGTCGTCGAGACCATCCCCGAGGTCGCTACCGCCACGTGCGTCGCGACCTACGCCGCCCGCCCCACCGAACCTGGCACCACGGAGATGCTCGAACGTCTCGCCGCACGCGGCGTGCGCGTCCTGCTCCCCGTGCTCGGCGCCGGCCTCCAGCGCGACTGGGCCGAGTACGACGGCCCGGCCGACCTCCAGGTCCGCGCCCCCGGCCGACCGCCCGAACCCGGCACCCCACCGCTGGGCGCCGAGGCCATCGCCCAGGCCGACGTCGTCGTCGCCCCCGCCCTCGCCGTCGACTCGCACGGCGTCCGGCTCGGCCAGGGCGGCGGCTGGTACGACCGCGCCCTCGAGCACCTGCGCCCCGGCACCAAGGTCGTCGCCGTCGTCTTCCCCGAGGAGGTCTACGACGCGTCCGACCGCCCGCTGCCGGTCCAACCCCACGACAAGACCGTCGACGCCGTCGCGACCCCCCTCGGGTGGCGCTGGCTCCCGTAGCATCCCCGGCTGCGGATCTTCCCCGCGCGTGGTGCCGAACCGGCCGGGGCTACGGGACGAGCGTGAGCTCGTCCTTGCTGGCCTCGGCGACGGCCTGGGTGGAGAACGGCCAGTCGTAGGTCTCGCCGCGGGCCCAGGTCTTGAGCTGGTCGGAGTAGTGCGCGGACGCCGGGTGACCGGAGGTGCCCGTGACGGTGACCCAGGTGGAGCCGTCGAGGTCGTCGAGGTCGACGACCATCCGCATCGACGGGCCCGCCGTCACGTCGAAGGAGCCGGAGGCCGCGTCCCAGGCCGTCGCGTTGACGATCGACGAGCCGCCGGGCATGCGGACGGGGTCGGGGTTGACCCAGTTGCGGACGGGACCGGGGATGGACTCGCCGCCGAGGACCGGGTGCTCGAGCGCGAGCACGTGCAGCGTGCCCCAGGCCCAGTCGGAGGGCTGCTTGCTCTGCTCGACGGTCAGGTCGAGACGCGCGGAGACGAGGGCCTGGGTGAGGACCTCGTCGCGCGTCTCGACCACGCTGACGGTCTGGCGGTCGTCCCAGAACGGGTCGGTCGGGTTCTCGAGGAGGTTCTGCACGACGGCGAGCCAGCGGCTCCCGCCGTTCGGCCGCGCCGACTCGGGCAGGTCGTCCCAGAAGGTGAGCTGGAGCAGGTTGCGCCAGACCGCGGCGAAGTAGGCGGCCGCGGCGGAGTCGGTGTCGGTCCGGTAGTCCCAGTCCGCGAGGAGCGCCTGGCCCTCGGCCTCGAAGCTGTCGTCGATCTCCTGGTCGAGCAGGAGCGGCACGAGCACCTCGGCGTAGGGGCTGCGGTCGTCGGTCTGGATCTCGTTCATCGTGTCGACGTCGACGGGTCGTCCGGCGGCGATCTCGGCCTCGAGGAGCTGGCGGATGCGCTGCGAGCGGTAGCCGTAGTCCCAGTCGGTGGTGAGGAACGGCGCGACGCCGGAAGGCAGGACCGCCTGGTTGGCGGCGACGACGAACCCCTCGGCCGGGTCGACGACGCGGGGCATCTGCTCGCTCGGGACGTACCCCTGCCAGTCGTAGCGCTCGTCGGAGCCGTCGCGGGGCCACGTGCCGTCGGAGGGCACCTCGGCGTCGGGCACCGCCTGACGGACGGGGATCCTGCCCGGCGCCTGGTAGCCGATCTGGCCGTCCCCCGTCGCGAAGACGATGTTCTGGGCGGGCACCTCGAAGAGCGCCGCGGCGGCCTGCATGTCGTCGGCGTCCTGGGCGAGGTTGAACGCGAAGACCGCGTCGGCGGTGCGGCCCGGCTCGAGCGCGGTCCACTGGAGGGAGACGGCGTACTCGCCCAGGCGCGTGTCGAGGGCGGGGGTGTCGACGGCGGACTCGGTCGCGGGGATCGCCTCGGAGACGATCGGCCCGTGCACGGTCGAGCGGATCTCGAGCTCGACGTCCTCGCCCCCGGCGACGCTCAGCGTCTCGGTCCGGGTCTCGAGCGGCACCCACTCGTCGCCGCGCAGGTAGGTGTCGTCCCGCACGCGCTCGACGAAGAAGTCGGTGACGTCGGCGCCCATGTTCGTCAGGCCCCACGCGAGCTGCGCGTTGTGGCCGATGATGACGCCGGGGAACCCGGCGAACGAGAAGCCCGCGACGTCGAACGCGCACTGCGGCCCGACCTCGTTGCAGTGCAGCCCGACCTGCGCCCAGATCCCGGGGGCGCCGAGGCTCAGGTGCGGGTCGTTGGCGAGGATCGGCTTGCCGCTGGCGGTGTGGTCGCCGGAGACGACCCACGAGTTGGAGCCGGTGCCCTCGCCGCGCCCGATGAGCACGGGGACGGCGTCGAGCGCGCGGTCGGCGGCCTCGAGCGCGCCCTGGAGATGATCCGTGCCGTACGCGGCACGAGCCTCGGGGCCGAGCTCGAGCGCGACCTGCTGGGGGTTGTCGAGCTCGCCGGGGTCGAGGATCGGCGCGTTGACGTCGGACGGGTAGGCGGGGAACAGCGCGGCGACGCGGCCCGCATCCTGGAGGGTGCCGTACGACAGCGCGCGCTCCAGCTCGTCGTCGTAGTTGCCGCGGAGGTCCCACGCCATCGCCTTGAGCCAGGCGAGCGAGTCGACGGGGTCCCAGGGCTCGGGCTCGGCGACGTCGACCTGGAGGCCGAGCACGGTGTACTCGATCGCGATCTCGGACGGGCTGCGGTTCTCGAGGTACGCGTTGACGCCCTCGGCGTACGCCTGGAGGTACGACTTCGTCTCGGGCGAGACGACGTCCCACTCCTCCTCGGCGACCTGCCGCCAGCCGAACGTCCGCGTCACAGTGTCGGCGGCGATCGCGTCGGGATTGTCGCCCACGAGCTCGGCGAGCCGGCCCGCGGTGACGTGCCGGCGGTAGTCCATCTCGAAGAAGCGGTCCTGCGCCTGGACGTAGCCCTGCGCGCGGAAGAGGTCGGCGGGCGTGTCCGCGTAGATCTGCGGCACGCCCTGGGCGTCGCGCAGGACCGTGACCTGACCCTCGAGCCCCGGGAGCTCGATCTCGCCGGATGTCTGTGGCAGCGGCCGGCGCACGGTGACGACGACGAAGGCGGCACCGGCGACGATCGCGAGGACCAGGAGCACGGCGACGCCGATCAGGACGCGCCGTCGTGCCGAACGCCGGCGCCGGGGCGGAGCCGGCGCCTCGGCCGGCGTCGCGGGGTCGGCACCGGGGACGGAGTCACCGGCGGGGGCCTCGGCGGGTTCGTGCACAGACACGGATGCGAGACTACCCGGCCCGGGACGAGCACCGGTCCGCGTATGATTGGCACTCGGAAGTTTCGAGTGCCAGGCGGTGTTGACACCGACGACCCGGCCGAGACCGACCCGATCCCGACCCCGCCGGTGGCCGCTCGACGGCCGTCTCGTGAACGAGGAGAACCCGTGCCCACCTACGCGTACACGTGCACCGCCTGCGGTCACGCCTTCGACATCCACCAGTCGTTCAGCGACGACGCCCTGACGGTGTGCCCCGAGTGCTCGGGCCGCCTGCGCAAGGTGTTCTCCTCGGTCGGTGTGACGTTCAAGGGCTCGGGTTTCTACCGCACGGACTCGCGCTCGGGCGGGAAGTCCTCGACGACGACCGCCGCCTCGAAACCGGCCGCCTCCTCCGCGGCGACCAGCGCCGGCAGCGCGTCCGGCGGCTCGAGCAGCACCTCGTCCTCGTCGGGAAGCTCGACCGCCTCCTGACCTGACGCCCGGGGCGTGGTCCGCGGCGGCCCGGCCGTCGGCGGTCGACCACAGCCCCGTTCCGGACGGCACGTCCGGCGCCGACGCCGCATCCCCGTCCACAGGTCCGCACCGGTCCGCGACTGCCGCCGCCCGGCGCGCGGCTACGGTCGCGCCCATGCTGCGCTCGCCCCGCCTGCCGGATCCCCACCCGCGACCCGACCGCTCCCCCGCGCGGCGGCGGCTGCTGCGCGGGATCTGGTGGCGGTCCCGCTTCGTCGTGGCCGCGCTGTGCTGCGGCGCCGCCGCCTCCGTGACAGTCGGGGCGCTCCGCCCTCCCCCTCCCCCGACCGCACCTGCCGTCGTCACCACCCGTGAGGTGCCGGCCGGCGCCCTGCTGACGGCGGCGGACCTCCGCGTGGACCACGTGTCCGCGGAGCTCGTCCCGGCGGGGTCCGCGGCAGGGCCCGAGGACGTCGTCGGGCGCCGCGCGACCGTCGCCCTGGCCGCGGGCACGCTGCTCCAGGACGCGCTCGTCACCGGCGGCGAGCTCGCCGCCGCGGCTCCCGCGGGTACGGTCGTCGCGCCCGTCCGGCTCGACCCCGGCGTCGCGGCCCTGCTCGGCCCAGGAGACCGCGTCGACCTCCTCGCCGCGGGTGACCAGGTGTTCACGACGGCGCTCGCGGACGTGCCGACCGACGGCCAGGACCCGACGGCCGCCGATCCCTACCTCGCTCGCGCGGCCGTCGTCGTGCCGGCACCCGAACCCGAGGGCGGGGGTGGGCTGCTCGGGACGGGCGGGTCGAGCGCGGACGTCGTGACGCTCGTCGCCGTGCGCCCCGAGGAGGCCGTCCGGCTCGCCGCCGTGAGCGGGCAGGCGGGCGTCACGGCCGTCCTCGTGCCCTGACGGGCGACCGGAGCGCGCTCTGACGGGCGAACCCGGCGCCGGTGCCCGACCCGCCGGGCCAGGCCGTTGCCCGTCGGCACGCGCGTTGGAAGGATCGCGCGTGCACCGGACGTGGCACCGCCGCCACGCGGACCACCGACCTGAGAGGGAAGCAGCACATGAAGGGCGTGTTCCAAGGATTCAAGGAGTTCGTGCTCCGAGGCAACGCGATCGACCTGGCGGTCGGCGTCGTCATCGGAACGGCCTTCTCCGCCATCATCACCGCGGTGGTGGACGGTCTCATCAACCCGTTGATCGCCGCGATCTTCGGCAAGCCCGACCTCACCGGCGTGGGGACGTTCGAGATCAACGACGCCGTCTTCAGCCTGGGCCTCATCCTCGACGCCCTCTTCAAGTTCCTGTGCGTGGCAGTCGCCCTGTACTTCTTCATCGTGCTGCCGATGAACCACCTCGCGTCGATGCGCAAGAAGGACGTCGAGCCCGAGCCCGAGGCGCCGGCGGAAGACGTGCGCGTCCTCCAGGAGATCCGCGACCTCCTCGCCGCCCAGGCGGGCAACGGCCCGGGTGGGGCTCCCGGCGGCCCGACGCCGCCACGCGGCCTCTGAGCACGAGCCGCCCGACCGCCTCCCGAGGTCACGCGGCGCAGCACCCCTCGGACGAACCCGGGGTCGCTCCTCGACCCACCGCGGTGGATGGGGAACGACCCTGGGTTCGGCACGTCAGCGAGCAGCGTGGCGCCGACGACCGCCACGACGGACCGGCCGCGGGACTTGCCCGTGTCCGTGCCGTCGGTGCCCCGACGTCAGCGTCACGCGGTCAGTGCCGCCCGTAGTGCGGCGGGACGTCCCCGAGCAGCCGGTCGTCGTTCTCGCCGCGCTCCCCACGTCCCGGCGCCGCCTCGTCGCCCCAGCCCTCGGACCGCTCGTCGGCGCTCACCCCGGACACGACCTCGCTCTCCGTCCCCCGCCGCACGGCCCGCCGCGGCCCCCGACGCCGCCCCGCGCCGTCGGGCACGTCGCGCAGGCGGTCAGGACTCGGGTCGGACGTGGTGCTCACCCGTCCATCGTCGCACCGCAGGAGCGACCCGGCGCCGCCTCCCACCCCGCACCCAGCCCGACCACGCGGGCAGTCGCTCCTCCGACCCCGCACCCAGGGCGACCAGATGCCGCCGATCCGGTCAGGCCGCCGGTGCCGTCAGAGCTCGTCGTCGCCGTGCTGCTCGTCGTCGTCGATCACCGGCACGACGACGATCCTGTCTCCCCCGCCGGTCTGCGCGACGCCCCCGGTCTCCGGGAGCCGCTCGTCGCGCACCGCCTGCACGACCCGCCGGATGCGCTCGGCCTCCTTGGCGGGGTCGAGGAACGCGGCGGCGGACCACACCTGCGCGACGGTCCACCCGATGCGCTCGAGGCGCTCGGCGACCTGCCGGTCCCGGACGCGCACGCTGCGCTCGGCGACGTACGCGGCGTCGTCGGTGAGGACGGCGACGAGGAGCTCGCCGGGGAGGTCGGGGTGGCCGACGACGAGCGGGATGCGGTCGCCGTCGCCGATGCCGTAGTCGGTCTCGACGACGAGGCCGGCCCGCCAGAGGCGCTCGGCGAGGTCGAGCACGAGGCGGTCGGGGCTGCCGCCGAGGTCGACGCCGTTGCCGAGGGTCACCTGGTCGGCGGCGCCGCTGCGCTGCTCGGCCAGGTCGAGGACCTCGGCGAGCAGCCTGGCCCCGGCCCCGCGCAGGCGCTCGGGGTCGAGGTCGCCCGCGGTGAAGCACGACACGACGTGGAGGCGGCGGCGGGTGGCGCCGACGGAGTCGAGCAGCATCGCCTCGGCCCCGGGCGTGTTGAGGACGCCGAACCGGTGCAGCACGCGGCCGTGCGGCGTCCGGCCGAACCCGACGGAGAGGACGATGGTGTCGCGCACGAGCCCGGCGACGCCGGACACGTCGGCGACGACGACGGGCTCGGACCGGGATCCGGAGAAGAAGCCGGCGAGCGCGGGGTTCTGTCGCACCTCGACGAGGAGGGCGTCGCGGATGCGGTCGGCGTGCAGGGGCGTGACGGTGACGATCGCGAGGGACTCGTCGGGTCGCGTGAGCGCGTGCTCGATCGCGACCTCGACGACCCGGTCGACCTCGGCCTGGGTGCTCTCGACCGCACCGGACGTCGGGTCGGGCATGCCGGCGCCGTCGACGACGTCGAGCTGGACGAGGACCTCGGCGCGCGGCAGAGGCGCGGGGCGCAGGACGCCGTCGTAGCCGTGCTCGGCGAGGAAGGTCGTGACGAAGGGGTCACGCCGCGAGCCGTCGGCGAGGAGCTCGACCGACGGCAGGAGCTCGGCGAGGTCCCGCACGGTGTCGGTCGACGCGGCGCGCGGGTCGCCCACCGCGACGACCTGCCGTCCGCGGGCGAGCGCGGAGAGCACGAGCTCGACGGGCGCGTGCTCGATCGCGTCGAGGACCACGAGGTCGACGGTGCGCGTGGCGGGGACGAGGTGCGGCACGAGGGTCGGCGTGGCGACGAGCACAGGGCGCAGGCGCCGCAGCACGGCGGGGTGCTTCTCGGCCGTCTCCCGCAGGCTCACGAGCCGACCCTCGAGGAGCTCGGTGAACAGGTCCTCTGCCTCGTCGCGGTGCTCGCGCATCGCGGTCCCCAGGTGGTCGCGGACCGCCGCGCGGACGGGTGCCGCGAGGGACGCGACGTGCGTGCGGTCGAGGTCGCGGAACCGGCGCGCGAGCGCGTCGAGGCCGGCGCCGTCCTGCCCGGCCAGCGCCTGGTCCTGGGCGAGCACCTGCTCGAACACCGAGCTCCACCACGCGAGCTCGAGCTCGGGTCCCACGAAGTCGGGCTCGACGCGGCGCGCCGCGAGGTCGGCGAGGAGCTCGCCGAGGCCGAGGTCGGTGAGCCGGCGCAGGATCGCGGTCCGCGCGGGCAGGGAGTCGAGCGACTCGGCGTCCTCGGCGAGCGCGTCCAGCCGCGTCGCGAGCGCGTCGAGCGGGGCGTCGAGGAGGTCGTTGCCACCGGGGGTGCCGTCGAGCGCGGGCGCGAGCTCCTCCACGTCGATGCGCACGGCCTCGTGCGTGTCCTCGATCGCGGACAGCCCCTCGGGCAGCACGGGCCAGCCGCCGCGCGGGCACTGCTCCTGCCAGACCGCGCGCTGCGCCTGCACCTCGACGAGCGCGGCGTGCAGGTCGGGCACGCGGACTCCCGGGCGGACCATGTCGCGTGCCTGGCGGCGCAGCCGCCGCCGGACGAACCAGCCCATCTCGACGCCGCGCTGCTCCCGCCACTGCTTGGTCGCGGTCGCCTCGACCATGTCCTGGGCGGTGCGCTCGAAGATGAGCGGCTGGAACACGTCGAGCGTCCCGCGCATCCCCCCGAGCATCGTGAGCTGGTCGCCCCACTGGCGCAGCGTCGTCGCGGGCGTGAGCCCGGTGCGCTGCGCGACCTGCTCGACCTGGGCACGCAGCTGCGGGAGCGTGTGCGTGCGCAGCCGCTCGACGCGCACGAGCGCGTCGTGCGCCTCCTGCGGCGTGGTGAGGGCGGCGCCGTACCAGGGGGTCGAGGTCGCCCGTGCGGTGAACGCGCCGAGCAGGGCGGCCTCGCGCAGCTCCGCGGCGGCGCGTTCCCGCTGCGGCCCGACGCCGAGCACGACCTCGGTCGTCAGCCGCACCCGGGTGTCGGGGGCCGGG
>NZ_BJNZ01000019.1 GCF_006539945.1 Cellulosimicrobium cellulans
GTCGAGCGGTGCGCCGACGAGCGCGCCGACGGGCCGGCGCTCGCGGTGCAGGGCGCGGGCCCCGGCGAGCGCGGCGCCGTCGTGGCTGAACGGTCCGGGCACGCCCAGGGCACCCGGGACGAAGTTGCGCTCGTCCACGGTCTGGAGCGGGTGCTGCACGACCACGTGCTCGCGCGCCGGGCGGCCGTCGACGGTCGTCGCCACACGGTCGAGCGCGTCGAGCAGCTCCGCGACGGGGACTGCCGGCGGGCGGGCAGCACCCGTGCGCTCGTCGGCGCCCGTGTGCACGACGACGAGGTGGTCGCCCGCCGCGGCGACGGCGTCGAGGAAGATCTGCCGGTCCTCGCTGCGCGCGTCGCGCTCGCCGATCTCCGGGTGCCGGGCGAGCAGGTCGTCGCCCGCGGGCGCCGCCGTGCGGGGGAACACGCCGTCGTCGAGACCCAGGAGGCACACGACCCGGTGCGGCACCGAGCGCATCGGCTCGAGCGAGCACACGGTGAGCGCGCCCGTGCGGAAGCCCGCGCGCGTCGGGCGCCCCGCGAGGCGGTCGTCGAGCAGCGCGCGCACGTCCGCGAGCCGCAGCGCGACCCCGCCGTGCGCGGCGCCCGCCGCGCGGACGTCGCCCAGCACGCGGCGCGCGGAGCCGATCTGCCACGCCTCCGTGGGCGGCGCCTCGGCGAGCAGCGTGAGCGCGCGGTCGAGCGCGTCGAGCCAGTGCGCGAGAGGGTGCACCCCGTCGAGCGCGCGCAGCGTCACCGTCAGCCGGGCGACGAGCTCCGCGAGGCGGCCCGCGAGGTCCACGTCGGTCGAGCCGACGTCGTCGAGCGGCAGCGCCGGCCCGACGAAGCGCGCGTCCTCGTCGGCCATCGCCGCGCCGAGCAGGAGGCGGTCGAGCGCCGCGTCCCACGTGCCCTGCCGCACGTGCCCGTCGATCCCGAACCGCGCCCGCCGCTCGCCGTCCTCGCCCCAGTGCACACCCGCCTCGACGGCCCACTGGCGCAGGCGGTCGACGTCGTCGTCGGAGAACCGGAACCGGCGACGCACCGGCGCGCTCGCGGCGAGGTCGAGCACCTCGGACGCCGTGACGCGGCCGTCGGCGAGGCGCAGCAGCGTCGCGAGCAGCGCGAGCACCGGGTTGGTCGTCCCGGCGCCGCGGTCGGCGAGGCTGACCCGCAGGCGCTGGCCGGGGTGCGCGTCCTCGCCGAGCTCGGGCACCGCGCCGAACGTCGCCGTGACGAGCGGGGCGAACGTCTCGACGTCGGGGCACAGCACGATGACGTCGCGCGCCTGGAGCGTCGGGTCGGCGGAGAACAGCCCGACGAGCGTCTCCCGCAGCACCTCGACCTGCCGCGCCCTGCCGTGGCACGCGAGCACCTGCACCGACCGGTCGGCGGGGTCGACGACGTGGGTCCCGTCCGGCGTGTCCGTGCGGAGGGCGCCCTGCAGCGCGCCGAGCAGCGTCGGCGGGGTGGGTGCGGCCTCGTGCCGGGTCTCCTGCACCGCGCCGCCCCCGGCGAGCCGGAGCTGCAGCTCGACCGCGTCGCGACCGGTCGACGCGAGGAACGGGTGCCGTGCGAGCGTGGGCAGGTCCGCGCGACGTCGGGTGCCTGCGTCGTCCGGAGCGGTGTCGTCGGCGAGCGCGTCGCTCGTGGCGGGGCCGCCGTCGTACGCCGCGATCTTGTCCCACAGCGCGGGCGACGGGTGCACGAGCCACAGGTGGACGTCGCGGTGGTCGGCGAGCGCTCGCAGGACCCGCAGCTCGTCCTCGGGGAGCCGCGTCGGCCCGAACACCGAGAGCCGCGGCGGGAGGTCCACGGACGTGGGGTCGGCGCGCAGCGCGGCGACGGCCTCCTCGACGCGACGCGCCGGGTCCGTGGCCGGGACACGGTCGACGAGACGCCGCCAGAGCTCGGGCTGCCACGCGAGGTCGTCCGGGGTGTCGCCGCTCTCGTCGACCGGCGACGTGGCCGACCATGCGAGCACGACCTCGGGCCGCTGCCGCGCGTAGTCCACGAGCAGGTCCGCGAGCCGGCGCGCGAGCGTGAGCCGCCGACCCCGGCGCACCTCGTCGCCCGGGTCTCCGACGTACCGCGCGAGCGGCGCCGCCCACGGCTCGGCGAGGTGCGCGTCGAGCACCTCGAGCACGGACCAGGCGAGGCGCTCGGGACGCCACGGGTCGTCGTCGGGGTCGAGGTCGGTGAGGTCCGCGACGACCTGCTCCACGAGCCGGCGCGGCCCGCGGAAGTCCACGTTCGCGCACACGCCCGACACCGCGTCGTCTGCCCCGAGGTGGTGCGACAGCCGCTGCGCGAGCCACCGCTCGACACCGCGGGTCGGGACCGCCACGACGTCGGGCGTGAACGGGTCCTCCGGCGCCTCGGCGAGCACGGCGGCGAGCGGCGCCACGAGCGCCTCGGCACGCTCGGAGCGGTGCACTTGCAGCACGGAGGACCCCCGTCAGGCAGGAACGTCGCCCGCCGGTCGGCCGGGCGCTACGAGGAGGCTACGAGGTGCGTCCGACATGGGCGAACCGCCGTCCACAGCGCCCGTGCGCGCGGCCGCTGCGGTGCATGTCTACGTATGGCGACACTGCAGGTCTGTCGCCGTACGTAGACATTGCATTCTTGTCGTCGTACCGTGACTCCTATGGCCGAGGTGTCGATGCTCTCCGCGCGCTCGCTCCCGCGTCTGGGTGCTGCGATCAGGCGCCTCCGTTCGGATCGCGGCATGACCCAGGCTCAGCTGGCGGAGGCGGCAGGGGTCTCACGTCAGTGGGTCGTCGCGGTAGAGAACGGCTCGAAGGACGGGCTCGAGATCGGCAGGCTCATGCGTCTGCTGGACACTCTCGACGCGTCGCTGATGGTGCGCGACGACGGGGCCGACGATGGCCGCTAGCCCGCGACTCGTCGTCGTGCTGGCCGGTCGTGTCGTGGCCGAGGTGGGCCGCACACGCGCCGGCGTGCTGCGCCTCACCTACACCAGCGAGGCGCGCGCACCCGGCGCGACGCCGCTCTCGCTCTCGCTCCCGACCGACACGGGGTCGGTCACGGGCGAGCGCGTCCGATGGTTCCTCGACGCTCTCCTCCCGGACAACGAAGCCGCGCGCAGAGCGATCGCGAGGCGCCACGCGGCGGACGCGGACGACGTGCTGAGCCTCCTCGCGGCCGTGGGCAAGGACTGCGCAGGGGCCGTGCAGCTCTGCACTCCTGAGGACGTCAGCGCGACCCTTGCGCGCGAGGGGGCGCTCGTGGCGCTCTCGGACGCGGACGTGGAGATGCGGCTGGCCGAGCTGCGGACTGACGAGGACGCGAGCTGGACGATGGCCGAGGAGCACTGGTCGCTCGGTGGTAGTCAGCAGAAGTTCGCGGTGCGACGGATGGCAGGGAACTGGTACGAGGCCACCGGTGCCGAGCCGACGAGCCACATCGTCAAGCCCGGGATCCGACGCCTCCAGGCACAGGCGCTCATCGAGCACGTCAGCATGCGTGCCGCGGCACTGTGCGGTGTCGACGTCGCTCACACCGAGTACATGTCGTTCAAGAGCGAGAGCGCGATCGTCATCACGCGGTTCGACAGGGCCGCAGATGTGGCGGGTGGCCTGTGCCGTCTTCATCAGGAGGATCTGTGCCAGTCCCTCGGCGTCCCGGAGAAGTACGAGAGCGAGGGTGGTCCGACGGCGCAGGACGTCGTGAGACTCCTGCGCGATGCGTCCGCCACCCCGGCCGACGCGAGGGAGAACGTCCGCAGGTTCATCGACGCGCTCGTGTACAACACCGTCATCGCTGCCCCCGACGCGCATGCACGCAACTACGCCGTCCTGCTCGACGGGGAGCGCGTGCACCTCGCGCCGGCGTTCGACGTGGCCACCGGTCTCGCCTACGCCCCCCCGCCTGAGGGACGCTCTCTGTCCATGAGCGTCGGTGGGGTGTGGGACGCCGAGAAGGTCGACACGGCGGCGTGGAGGCGCCTCGCACGGGAGAACCGTCTCGACCCCGAAGCGTTGCTCGTCCGTGTGCGCGAGATCGCGGAGAGAGTCCCCAGGGCTGTGACACGTGCGCTCGACGAGGTGGACGAGCTGGACGAGGACTGGGACGGGTCGGTGGCGAGCGTCCGTGAGCGACTCCTGCCCCGCCTCGGGGCGCACGTCGCCGCGCTGCTGGAGCGCATCGGCTGAGGCGTTGGTTCTGACCGGACGACGGGTGACGCACCCGTCAGGCGCGGCGCGCGACGAACACCCACTCGCGGCCCGGGCGGTCGGGCGCGTCGCGGACGTCCACGAGCTCGAACCCGCAGGCGACGAGCGACGCCTCGACCTCGTCGCGCTCCCGGAAGCGCAGTGTCGAGTCCGAGTGCAGCTCGGTGCCGTCGGGCAGCACGGTCGTGTCGTGGAAGGACACGAACGGGAGCGACACGTCGGTGAGGTCGGTCCAGGACTCGACCGGCCCGACGTCGGGCACGTCGACGCGGACGGTCGTCGCCTCGCGGACCCAGCCCTCCCAGGCCCGGCGCGCGGGGTCGCGCGTCTCGAGGACCAGCCACCCGCCCGGCACCAGCGCGGAGCGGACGCCGCGCAGCGTCGCGGTCCACGCGTCGTCGGTGAGGAACACCTGCGCGACGTTCGCCGTCATCGTCGCGAGGTCCACCTGGAGCGGCGGGAGCGCCGTCGCGTCGCCGTGCAGCCGGCGCACGCGGTCGGCGCCCGGCTTGGAGCGCGCGACGTCGAGCGACGCGCCCGCCGGGTCCACGCCGACCACGTCGATCCCGCGCCGCGCCAGGAGGCAGCGAGCCATGTCTTTCGAGCGGGCAGGGGTCAGGCGTCGAGTGCCTGCTCCACGTCCTCGATGACGTCGAGCGGGTCCTCGAGGCCCACGGACAGGCGCACGGTCGTCTCCGCGATCCCGACGGCGGCGCGGCCCTCGGGGCCGAGCTTGCGGTGCGTCGTCGTGGCCGGGTGGGTGACGAGCGACTTGGCGTCCCCGAGGTTGTTCGAGATGTCGACGACCTGGAGCGCGTCGAGGAACGTGAACGCGCGCTTCTTCGCCGTCTCGGGGTCGGTGCCCTCGGGGACGGCGAGGTCGAACGTCACGACCGTCCCGCCGCCGCTCTGCTGCGACTGCGCGAGCTCGCGCTGGGGGTGCGACGCGAGGAACGGGTACCGCACGCGGCCGATCCCCGGGAGCTGCTCGAGCGCCTCGGCGACCTGGGCGGCGGCGGCGTTCTGCGCGGCGACGCGCACGGGCAGCGTCTCGAGGCCCTTGAGCAGGACCCACGCGTTGAAGGCCGAGAGCGACGGGCCCGTGTTGCGGATGAACGTCTGCACGGGGCCGTTGACGTACTCCTCGGTCCCGAGGATCGCGCCGCCGAGCACGCGGCCCTGGCCGTCGATGTGCTTGGTCGCCGAGTACACGACGACGTCCGCCCCGAGCTCGAGCGGCTTCTGCAGCAGCGGGGTCGCGAACACGTTGTCGAGCACGACGACCGCACCGGCGGCGTGCGCGAGCTCGCTCACGCGCCGCGCGTCGACGATGTCCTGCATGGGGTTGGAGGGCGTCTCGAAGAACACGACGTCCGCCGGTGTGGACAGCGCCTCCTCCCACTGGGAGAGCACGTGCCCGTCGACGTAGTCCGTGCGCACGCCCCACTTGGCGAAGATCTCGTCGAAGATGACGATGCTCGACCCGAACAGCGCGCGCGCCGCGACGATGCGGGACCCGGAGCCCACGAGCGCGGCGAGCGACGTGAACACGGCGGACATGCCGGACGCCGTCGCGTAGCACGCCTCGGCACCCTCCAGGAGGCGCAGACGCTCCTCGAAGGCGTGCACGGTCGGGTTGCCGTAGCGCGAGTAGACGAACCGGTCGAGCTCGCCCTTGAACGCGGCCTCGGCGTCGGCGGCGCGGTCGTACGTGTAGCCCTGCGTGAGGAACAGCGCCTCGGACGTCTCCTGGAACTCCGTGCGGTGGTGCCCGCCGCGCACGGCGAGCGTCGCGGGGCGAGCGCTCGCGGGCAGGGGCTTGCGGCCGGAGCCGCCGGGCACGCTCCCGGGCTGCGCGGCGCTCACCGGGCCGCCTCGTCGTAGGTCGTGGTGGGCAGGCCGCGGACCTTCCAGCCCTCGACGTCGCGCAGGCCCGAGAAGCCCTGCGCGCCCTCGAAGCCCTCGAGCACGTTGTACGACGGCCCGAGCCCGGCGGCCGTGGCCGCGCGCGCCGCGCCGATCGAGCGCTGGCCCGAGCGGCACAGGAACACGACGGGACGTTCGTCGCCGGGGGTGAGCCCGGCCTCGACGAGCTGGTCCACGAAGCGCGGGTTGGGTCCGGCCGGGGTCACCCACTCGTCGAACACGACGTCGCGGTCGAGGTCCGTGGCGTCGGGCACGCCGATGGTGCGCCACTCGCCCTCGGTGCGGACGTCCACGAGCACGGCGCGCTCGTCGTTCGCGAGCAGGTCCCACGCCTGCTGCGGCGTGATGTCGCCGGCGTAGCCGACGGCGGGTCGTGCGTCGGGCAGCGCCGCCTGGGGTGCCGACGCCTGCTGGGACTGGTCGCTCATGAGTCTCCTCCATCGATCGTGGCAGTAGCACCCTGCGCCCGGCCGTCTCGCGACGGACCGGGGGGTTGCTGCGGCGTCGACGTGCCACGTCACTCGGCCGCTCCGGATGGTTGCTCGGGATCGTACGCCACCCGTCCGACGCGCGGAACGCCCGTCTCGGGGAGCGATCCCAGGCCCGGGGGTGCCCGACGTCGGACGGCCGCGCTAGCGTGGCCGCGTGGCCGGGCGGGGGTCTCGGCGGGCAGGGGGATCGATGCGGATCGCACGGGGACGCGCGGTGGGTGCGGCGGTGGTCGCCGGAGCGGTCGCGGCGGGGGCGGTCCTGCTGTGGACGGCACCACGGGGCGAGGAAGGCCCGCAGGCGGTGGCCGAGGTGCACCTCGTCGGGGACGACGTCCCCGGGCTGCCCACGGAGCGGTCGCGGGTCGTCCAGGTCGAACCCGACGAGGACCTCGTCTCGCCCCGTCCCTCCGGCACGGCGCTCGACGCACGGGAGGGCGAGCCGATCGACCTCGCGGACCACGTCGTCGGAGGGTACGAGGGCTGGTGGAGCTCGGACGGCAACGGCGAGGCGTGCGACGGCTACGCCGCCGCGCACCCCGAGGTCGTGCTGGCGAGCACACGCACCGGTGAGGTCGTCGAGGCCCACGCGGACGGCGTGCGGCTCCAGCGTCCTCCGCGGACGCCACCGGGAGACCCGGCCGAGTGGCCGCCCGACTCCGTCGTCGTGCTCGACGCGCGCACCGGGGCGGTGCTCGACTCGTTCGAGGTCGACGAGTCCGGGTGGCGCCTCGAGCTGCCCGTGGAGTGCGTCCCGCCATCCGAGACACCCTGACCACCGGTTGACACGGCGTGTCCCGCGCGCACATCCTGGGACGCAGGTCATGAGTGCCAGCGTGAAACCCCGGTTTGCTGGCCGGCAACCCTCCTCTCGCGGCGGGGTGCCCCGGGTGACGACCAGGCCGTACGCCGACCGGCGCGCGGCAAGCGCGGGGATCACCGTCCCCGGACCGCCCTCGGAGGACTGTGCCATGACTGCTCTCGCCGACGTCTCGTGTCCGACCGAGGTCTCGGAAGCCCCCGACCTCGCGACGGTCGCCGACGCGCCCGCCCTCCTGCCCGTCGTCGGTGCGGACACGCTCGTGCCCCTCGTCGACGGCCGCAGCGTCCCGTACGCGAACCTCGACGTCGCGGCCTCGGCCCCGGCGCTGCGCTCGGTCGCGGACCGCGTCACCGAGGTGCTCCCGCTCTACGCGAGCGTGCACCGCGGCGCGGGCTATCTGTCGCAGGTCTCGACCGCGCTCTACGAGGCGTCGCGCCGCACGATCGGCGCGTTCGTCGGCGCGCGCGAGGACGACGTCACGGTCGTCACGCGCAACACGACCGACTCCCTCAACCTGCTCGCGGGCTGCGTCCCGGCGAACGCGGACGGGACGCCCGGGCGCGTCCTCGTCCTCGACGTCGAGCACCACGCGAACCTGCTGCCGTGGCAGCGCGCGGGCGGCGCGACGGTCCTCGCCGGTGGCGCGTCCGTCGCGGAGACGCTGTCCGGCCTGCGCACGGAGCTCGCACGCTTCCCGTACACGCTGGTCGCCGTGACCGGTGCGTCGAACGTCACGGGCGAGTCGCTGCCCGTCGCGGACGTCGTGCGGATCGCGCACGACGCCGGGGCGCGGGTCGTGCTCGACGGCGCCCAGCTCGTCCCGCACCGCGGGTTCTCGCTCGCGGGCTCGGGCGTCGACTACGTCGCGTTCTCCGGCCACAAGACGTACGCGCCGTTCGGCGCGGGCGCCCTCGTGGGCCGCCGCGACTGGCTCGACGCGGGCACGCCGTACCTCGCCGGGGGCGGCGCGGTGCGACATGTCGCCGTCACGGGGACGCAGTGGCAGACGGCGCCCGCGCGCCACGAAGCCGGGTCGCCGAACGTCGTGGGCGCCGCGGCGCTCGCGGCGGCGTGCGACGCGCTCGCGGCGCTCGACCCTGCCGACCTCCACGCCCACGAGGCGAGGCTCCGCGCTGCGCTCGTCGGCGGGCTAGAGGCCGTGCCGGGCGTGCGCGTGGTGCGGGTCTGGGAGGACGCCGTCGACCCGGTCGGCGTCGTCACGTTCTCCGTCGAGGGTCACGACCCGGGCCTCGTCGCCGCCTACCTCTCCGCCGAGCACGGCATCGGCGTGCGCGACGGCCGCTTCTGCGCGCACCCGCTGCTCGCGCGCCTCGGGTACGACGCGGGCGCGATCCGCGCGTCCGTCGGCGTCGGGACGACGGGCGCGGACGTCGTCCGGCTCGTCGAGGCCGTGCGGTCGTACGTGGAGCACGGTCCGGCGACGCGGTACGAGGTCGTCGACGGCTGCTGGGCCGTGGCCGACGACCCGCGCCCGGTGCCCGTGGGGTCCGGTCTCGAGGGTCTCTTCGCGACCGCCGCGGCGGGTTTCCTCGCCGACGCCGCGGGGTGCGGTCCCGCCGTCTGACCCGGCGCCGGCGGGACCGCCGGGACTCCCGTTCACCGGGCCGTCGACGAGCGTTGTCCACGACGTCGCCGGACCCTCTTGGCGGCGTCGTCCGCGTGTGCTCTGATATGCGCTGTGCTGCACGACGTCGTCCTCTCGGGGCACGGTTTCCGCCTGGAGCCGCTGGCCCTGGAGCACGCTGAGACACTGGCCGGCCTCGTCGACGAGGCGATGTGGTCAGGCATGAGCATCCCCATGCCCTTCGGGGTCGCGGGGATGGCCGAGCTCGTGGCCGCGACGCGCGCCGCACCCGACCTGACGGGCTTCGTCGTGCGCGCCGTCGACCCCGACGGCGCCCCGGGCGACGTGCTCGGCAGCACCGCGTTCCGCGACCTGTCGCTCGTCGACCGCCGGGTCGAGGTCGGGCGGACGTTCTACGCGCGCTCCACGTGGGGGAGCCTCGTCAACCCTGTGACCAAGTGGCTGCTGCTGCGGCACGCGTTCGAGACGTGGGACGTGCACCGGGTCGGCTTCCGCGTCGACACGCGCAACACGCGCTCGCTCGGGGCGATGCGGCGCCTGGGCGCGTACGAGGAGGGCGTCATGCGCGGCCACCGGACGGCGCCCGACGGGACGCGCGCGGACTCGGTGATGTTCTCGATCCTCGCGCCCGAGTGGCCCACGGTCGAGGTCGGGCTGCTGGAGCGGATCAACGCCCCGCGCGTCGTGCCCGTGCTGGCGCCGCCGCTGCCTCCGGTGGTCCTGCCGCTCGCCGCGTCCTGACCGGGCCCGTCCGTGTGAGCAGCCCCCGGACACGCCGCGAGGGCCCCGCCGCAGCGGAGCCCTCGCGACTCGTTCGGCGGAGCACGTCAGCGGTCGAACGCGTCCTTGACGTCGTCGCCCGCCTGCTTCACGTTCGCCTTGGCCTGGTCGGCCTGGCCCTCGGCCTCGAGCCGCTCGTTGTCGGTGAGCTTGCCCGCGCCTTCCTTGAGCTTGCCACCCGCCTCTTCGGCGGCGTGCTTGGCCTTGTCTCCGATGCCCATGAGTGCTCCTCTCGTCGGTACGTGGTCGACCGTAGGCACGGACCCGGTCACTCGCACGCGGTCGGGCACCCGGGGTGTGGTGGGATGTGCGGGTGCAGCACGACACCGCCCTCGAAGGCTTCGGCGTCCGCCTCGTCCCGCTCGACGAGCGCCACGCCCCCGCGCTCGGCGCGCTCGTCGACGACGGCATCTGGGCCGGCATGTCCAGCCGCGTGCCGAGCGGGACGGAGGCGATGGCCGGGTACGTCCGTGACGCCGTCGCCGCCCCCGGTCGGCTCGCGTTCGCGGTCGTCGGCGCGGACGTCGTCCGCGGGTCGACGTCCCTCTACGAGTGGGTGCCCTCGCAGGGCCGCCTCGAGCTCGGCTCGACGTTCTACGCGCGCCGTTGGTGGGGTGGCGTGACGAACCCGGCGTGCAAGTACCTGCTGCTGCGCCACGCGTTCGAGGACCTCGGCGTCGCGCGCGTCGCGTTGCGGGCGGACGCCCGCAACAGCCGCTCCATCGGCGCGATCCGGCGCCTGGGCGCCGTACCCGAGGGCGTGCTCCGCAGCCACCGCGTCGCACCCGACGGCTCGCGCCAGGACACGGCCTACTTCTCGATCCTCCGCGACGAGTGGCCGACCGTCCGCGACGGCCTGCTCGCCCGACTGGCCTGATCGGCCGGCTCGCCGAGAACGAGCCGGGGCGGGGTCGAGCACGGGGTCGGTGTCGTCGTCCGATCGATCGCGACGCCGACCCCGTGCTCGGCAGCGGGGCGCGGGAGGTCAGCCCCGGGGCGTGACGCGGCCCGTGAGGTGGAGGCGCCCCTTGCCGTCCCACGCCTGGTAGACGACGCCCGTCGTCGGGTCGCCCGCGCCGTCGGGCACGGCCGGGGCAACCTGCGCGACGGCGTCGCGCACCGCGGTGGACGTGCTGCCCGCCGGCCGCAGCGCGACGTCGACCGTGCTCGGCAGCAGGACCGGGTTCGCGAACGACACCGTCCAGTCGTACGTGTCGCCGCGGCGTGGCCCTGCCTCGGCGAGCGCGCGCGCGGCGGTGTACATGCCGTGCGCGATGGCGCGCGGGAACCCGAACGCCTTGGCGCCGAGCGCCGACGTGTGGATGGGGTTCCGGTCGCCCGAGACCGCGGCGTAGGCGCGGCCCGTCCCCGCGCCGAGCGTCCAGCGGGCGGTCGGGAGCGGGGCGACGAACGCCTCGGTGCCCGACGATGCGTTGGCGTCCTCGGCTGCCGGGCCGCCCGGGAGCGTGACGCCCTTCGCGAGGTAGGTCGAGACACCGCGGTACGCGAGCGTCGTCGCTGAGAGCCCGCTCCCCGCCGCTCGCTCGTCGTCCGTGCGCTCCACGGACACCTCGGTGACGAGATCCACCTGGACGCCGCGACGGTGCGGCCGCAGCCGCTCGGCCCAGGCACGCACCTCGAGGATGTCCCCGAGCCGCACGGGACGGAGCACGGACACCGAGTTCGCGAGGTGCACCATGCCGAGCAGCGGCAGCGGGAAGTCGGTCCGGACCATGACGGCCGTCGCGAGGGGGAACCCGAGCACGTGCAGGTACCCGGCGGGCAGCACCTCCGACGGGGCCTCGCCCACGAGCCGCGCGTACCGCGCGAGGTGCGCGGCGCTGCCGACGTGACCGGGTGCGGCCGCGTCGCCCGTCGGCACGCCGGCGACGCGGTACGTGACGTCAGGGAGTGCGAGGTCGCGGCGACCGCCCCCGGGGAGCCGGTGCGCCGCCGCGATGCGGCCCGACGCCGCGACCCCGCGCACGTACAGGCCGCCGAGCCCGGGGATCGTGGGCAGGGTCTCGACCCGCTCGGGCGCGCCCGACCGGGCTGTCGGCGCGACGCCGTCGGGCGCCGTCACCGGCCCACCACGTTCTGCCCGCACACGCGCAGCACCTGCCCGTTCACGCCCGCGGCCGCGGGCGACGCGAGGAACGCGATCGCCTCGGCCACGTCCACGGGCTGGCCGCCCTGCTGGAGCGACGCGACCCGGCGCGCGACCTCGCGCTGGACGAACGGGATCGACGCCGTCATGTCCGTCTCGATGAACCCCGGCGCGACGGCGTTCGCCGTGCCGCCCGGACCGCCCGGCGCGGCGAGGAGGCGCGCGAACGCGCGCGTGTGCCCGATGACGCCGGCCTTCGAGAACGCGTAGTTCGCCTGGCCACGGTTGCCCGCGATGCCGCTCGTCGACGCGAGCGACACGATGCGCGGCGCGGACGAGAACCCGTTCGCGCCGAGCAGGTACTCCGTGATCCGCAGCTGCGCGGCGAGGTTCACCGCGACCACCGCGTCCCACTTGTCCGCGGACATGTTGGCGAGCAGCTTGTCGCGCAGGATGCCCGCGTTGTGCACGAGGACGTCCAGCCCGCCGTGCCGTGCACGGGCGTGCTCGAGGATGCGCGCGCCCGCGTCGTCGGCGGTCACGTCGAGCTGCAGCGCCGTGCCCTTGATCTCGTTCGCGACCTTGGCGAGCGCCTCGCCCGCCGCGGGCACGTCGACCACGACGACCTTCGCGCCGTCGCGCGCGAGCGTCCGGGCGACCTGCGCCCCGATCCCGCGCGCCGCGCCTGTGACGACGGCGACCTTGCCGGCGAGCGGCTGGTCCCAGGAGGTGCCGGTCACGCCGACGTCGGCGACGGGCGTGCCGACGCGCAGCACCTGCCCGTCGACGAACGCCGACCGGGCGGACAGGAGGAAGCGGAGGGTCGCGAGGACGCTCGGGCTGTCGACCGGGGCGTCGTCGGTCACCTGGATGCCGTTGCCGGTCGCGCCGTAGCGCAGCTCCTTGGCGACGGAGCGCAGGAACCCGTCGACGCCCTCGCGTGCGGCGGCGAGCTCGGGGGAGTCGCTGTCGGCGGGGGCGCGGGAGATCGTCACGACGCGGCCGTTCGACGCGAGGCGGCGGAGCGTCGCGGAGAGCGCCATGACGGGCGCGGACGCGTCCTCCGGACGCTCGATCCCGCTGAGCACGACGACGACCGCACCCCACCGGGTCGTGTCGTCCGGGGTCTGGCGGACGTCGAGGTCCCAGGCGAGCAGGGCCTCGGCGACGCGGTCGGCGTCGTCGCGCACACCCGGCGTGCCGCCGAGCACGAGCACGGGCCCGACGGTGAGCGGGTCGCCCGCGCGGAAGCGGCGCAGGACGGCGGGGCGTGGGAGGCCCAGCTTCTTGGCGAGCGTCTTCGTGAAGCCGGAGTTGACGGCCTGGACGTAGGAGTCGGTCACGGTGGTTCCTCTCGGGTCGTCGGGCCGTCAGGCGGGGGCGTCGGTCGCGGGGACGGACTCGAGGATCGCGGCGACGCCGAGCCCGCCCGCGGCGCACACGGAGATCAGCGCACGCGCGGGTGCCCCGGTCTCGGCGGTGCGCTGCGCGAGGAGCTTGGCCGCCGTCGCGACGATGCGGCCGCCGGTCGCGGCGAACGGGTGGCCCGCGGCGAGCGAGGACCCGTTGACGTTGAGGCGCGAGCGGTCGATCGACCCGAGCGCGCCGTCGAGACCCAGCTCGGCGCGGCAGTACTCGTCGTCCTCCCATGCCTTGAGCGTCGTGAGCACGGTGGACGCGAACGCCTCGTGGATCTCGTAGAGGTCGAAGTCGCCGAGCGCGAGGCCGTTGCGCGCGAGCAGGCGCGGGACGGCGTGGGCCGGCGCCATGAGCAGGCCCTCGTGACCGTGCACGAAGTCGACGGCGGCGGTCTCGGCGTCGACGACGCGCGCGAGCAGCGGGAGGTCGCGCTCGCGCGCCCACTCGGCGGACGCGAGCAGGACCGTGGACGCACCGTCGGTGAGCGGGGTCGAGTTGCCCGCCGTCATGGTCGGCTCGGCACGGCTCCCGTCGCCCGCCACCGCGCCCGCGAGGCGCTTGCCGTACACCGGCTTGAGCGCCGCGAGCTTCTCGAGCGACGAGTCGGTGCGGAGGTTGTCGTCGCGCACGAGCCCGCGGAACGGGGTGACGAGGTCGTCGAAGAAGCCGGAGTCCCACGCGGCCGCGAGGTGCTCGTGGCTCGCGAGCGCGATCTCGTCCTGCGCCTCGCGCGTGATGCCCCACCGCGCCGTCGTGATCGCCTGGTGCTCGCCCATGGACAGGCCCGTGCGCGGCTCGTCCGTCGCGGGGGTGAGGGGCGCGAGGTCGGAGGGACGCACCTTCGTGAACGCCTTGACGCGCTGACCGAGGGTCTTCGCGTGGCTCGCCTCGAGCAGCGCCCGGCGCAGGCCCTCGCTCACGGCGATCGGCGCGTCGGACACGGTGTCGGAGCCGCCCGCGACCCCCGACTCGACCTGGCCGAGGCGGATCTTGTTCGCGACGGTGATCGTCGCCTCGAGGCCGGTCGCGCACGCCTGCTGGAGGTCGTAGGCGGGGGTCTCGGGGGAGAGCGACGAGCCGAGCACCGACTCGCGGACGAGGTTGAAGTCGCGGGAGTGCTTGAGCACCGCGCCGCCGACGACCTCGCCGAGCCGCTCGCCCTGGAGGCCGAAGCGCGCGACGAGTCCCTCGAGCGCGGCCGTGAACATCTCCTGGTTGCTCGCCGAGGAGTACTTCTTGCCCGCGCGGGCGAACGGGATCCGGTTCCCGCCCACGACCCAGGCGTCGCGGGGGGTGCCGGTCGTCGTCGCCTGCTCGGGCACCCGCTCGGGGGACTGCTCGGGGGTCTGGCGGGGGCTGGTGCGGTTGGCCACTGTGCCTCACTTCCTGTCCGTGCTCGCTGCGCTGCGTCGGTCCCGGCCCGGGGAGGGAGCCTCTGCGCGAGTCCGGCGGCGATGCCGCAGTCGATGCCGCGCGGAGGCGAGGGAGAGGGCCGGCTGGTGTCCAATACCAAGAGTACCTGATACTCTCGGTTTCGTGAGTCGGGTCACAGGGCCGTGCCCTGCCCCGACACGGTGCCGGAGGACCAGGCACCGACGACATCGAGGTCGGGCGCAACGGAGGGCGACGTGAACACAGGTGCCGACGCGCGAGCGGCCACCCGAGGACGGGTGCAGCCGGGCGTGGCGGTGGACGGCCGGTCGACCCGCTGGGACGAGCACCGGGCGGCACGCCGCGCGGAGCTCATCCGGGCGGCGAGCAAGGCCGTGCACCGCGGGGGCCCCGGGGTCTCCATGGACGAGATCGCGGCGGCGTCGGGGACGTCGAAGTCGATCATCTACCGCTACTTCGACGACAAGACCGGCCTGCAGGTCGCGCTCGGCTCCGCCGTCGTCGGGCAGATGCACGACGCGCTGACCCAGGCCGCCGAGTCGGCCGAGACCCCCAAGCGCGCGCTGCGCGCGATGGTCGGCGTCTACCTCGAGATGATCGAGAGCTCGCCCAACGTCTACTACTTCGTCACCCGGACGAGCGCCGTCGCGGGGACGGAGGAGCCCGCCGCGCAGCTCGCCGCGAGCGGCATCACCACCGGGACGGCCGGCGCGAGCCGCGCGCCTCTCGCGGCGTTCCTCGACTCGGTGATCGAGCTCGTCGCCGAGCCGTTCGCGCGCGTCACCGACGTCTCGTCCGCCGACGCCGCGGCCTGGGCCGCGGGTGCCGTCGGCTTCGTGCGCGGGGCGGGGGAGTGGTGGCTCGGCCACCGCGACCGGGCCGACGTCCCCGACCGTGAGCAGCTCACCGAGCGCGTCGCCGCCTGGCTCTGGGCCGGGCCCGTCGGCGTCCTCTCCCACAACCCGGGTAACCCCCGCTCCCACGACGACCGGCGCACGTCGCCCGTGACGCGTCGTGACGGCGTCCGCCGCCCCACCACCGACCGCCCTGAGCACCCGGCGACCGCCTCAGAACTCAAGGAGATCCCATGACCGCCACGTCCGACCGTCCCGCCCTCGCGCAGCGCGCGTCGACCACGGGTGACGCGAGCGCGACGCCGCAGGGCGAAGCCCGCGTCGACGTCGCCTCCCTCGAGAAGCTCCTGCTCGGCCGGTGGGCCGACCTGCGCGCGGCGGCGCGCGCGACCGCGGGCGAGGAGGCGTTCCAGCGCATCGAGGGCCTGACCCTGCGCGAGCACCGCGAGCGGGTGCTGGAGCAGATGCACCTGCTCGTGGGCAAGCGCCAGGTGTGGCGCGGGTACCCGGAGCGCCTCGGCGGCGCGGACGACGCGGGCGGCAACCTCGCCGGGTTCGAGGAGCTCGTCGCGGCCGACCCGTCGCTGCAGATCAAGGCGGGCGTGCAGTGGGGGCTGTTCGGCTCGGCGATCCTGCACCTCGGCACCCCCGAGCAGCAGGACCGCCTCCTGCCGGGCGCGATGGACCTCTCGGTGCCGGGCGCGTTCGCGATGACGGAGATCGGCCACGGGTCGGACGTCGCGAGCATCGCCACCACGGCGACGTACGACCCGGAGACCGAGGAGTTCGTCATCCACACCCCGTTCCGCGGGGCGTGGAAGGACTACCTCGGGAACGCGGGCGTGCACGGCGTGGCAGCCGTCGTGTTCGCGCAGCTCGTCACGAAGAACGTCAACCACGGCGTGCACGCGTTCTACGTGCCCATCCGCGACACCGCGGGCGAGCGCGACGAGCTCGGCCGGCTGCCGTTCCTGCCCGGCGTGGGCGGCGAGGACGACGGCCAGAAGGGCGGGCTCAACGGCATCGACAACGGGCGCCTGCACTTCGACCACGTGCGGGTCCCGCGCACCGACCTGCTCGCGCGCTACGGCTCGGTCGACGCCGACGGCACGTACTCCAGCCCCATCGACAGCCCCGGGCGCCGCTTCTTCACGATGCTCGGCTCGCTCGTCCAGGGTCGCGTGTCGCTCGACGGTGCCGCGGTGACCGCGGCGAAGCTCGGCCTCGCGATCGCCGTGCGGTACGCGAACGAGCGCCGCCAGTTCACGGGTGCGACGCCGACCGAGGAGGTCGTGCTCCTCGACTACGGCACGCACAAGCGCCGCCTCGTCGTCCCCATCGCGGAGACCTACGCCGCGCACTTCGCGCACGACCGACTGCTCGACCTGTTCCACTCGGTGTTCTCCGGCGAGGAGGACACCCCGGAGCAGCGTGAGGACCTGGAGACGACGGCCGCCGCGCTCAAGGCCACGAGCACGCGGTTCGCGCTCGACGTGCTCCAGGAGACGCGCGAGGCGTGCGGCGGGGCGGGGTTCATCACGGCCAACCGCATCACGAGCCTGCGCGCGGACCTCGACGTCTACGCGACGTTCGAGGGCGACAACACGGTTCTGCTCCAGCTCGTCGCGAAGCGCCTGCTCGCCGACTACGGCAAGCAGTTCAAGGGCATCACCCCGGGCCAGATGGCGCGCGTCGTCGTCGAGCGCGCGGGTGACATGGCGCTGCACCGGACGCCGCTCAAGCGCGCGGCGCAGGCGCTCGCCGACGTCGGCGACCCGCGCCGCGCCGCCGGCCACCTGCGCGACCCCGAGACGCAGCGCGCACTGCTCACCGACCGGGTCGAGACGATGGTCGCCGACGTCGCGCAGGCCCTGCGCCCCGCGCAGAAGGCCGACCCCGAGACGGCGACGAACCTGTTCAACGCCCACCAGGTCGAGCTCGTCGAGGCCGCCCGCGCCCATGCGGAGCTGCTGCGCTGGGAGGCCTTCACGCAGGCGCTCGAGACCATCGAGGACGCAGGCACGCGTGAGGTCCTCACGACGGTCCGCGACCTGTTCGGTCTGAGCCTCGTCGAGCGCCACCTCGCGTGGTACCTGCTCAACGGCCGCCTCTCGGCGCAGCGCGCCCGGACGGTCACGAGCTACCTGGACCGCCTCATCGACCGTCTGCGCCCCCACGCGCAGGACCTCGTCGACGCCTGGGGCTACGGACCCGAGCACCTGCGCGCGACGATCGCGACCGGCATCGAGAAGGAGCGCCAGGACGAGGCGCGCGACTACTACCGGCGCCTGCGCGCGAGCGGCGACGAGCCGCGGAGCGAGAAGTCGCTGCGCAAGGCTGCGAAGGGCGGCCCGCAGGCCCGCTGACCAGCCCGTCCCCGGAACGTCCTCGGCACAGCAGCGGAGCGGTACCGCCGCCGAGGGTCAGGCCCGGGCGGCACGACGTCCACCAGCCGTCGTGCCGCCCGGGCCGTTGCCGTCCGTGGCCCGTGCTCAGGCGGGGTTGCAGCGCGCCGCCATCGTGGCGAGCAGCCCGACGTCGGGCCGCCAGGGCTCGAGGTTCCACGTCGCCTTGTCCGGGGCACCCAGGGCGTGGCACGCGAGCTGGTCGTGCATCGTCGGGGTGTCGATCTCCGGCTCGGCGGCGACGAGCTGCGCCCACACGAGCTCCTGGCCCGCCTGCCCCGCGGCGCGCGCCCACGCGGTCGGGTCGACGGCGAGCGATCGCCCGCCCTCCCGCTCACCCCAGTCGGTGCTCCGCACGGCCTGCGTGCCGAGCGGGACGACGACGTCCCACGCCCCGGCGGGCCCGCCGCCGTCCGCTCCCGTCCCGTCCGATCTCGCGTCGTCGGTCACGGCGCCGGGCGCGCGGCCCGTCGCGGCGGCGTCTGGCGAGGTGCCCGACGGCGTCCCCGCCGCGGGCACGAGCATCACCTCCGCGCGGCGGGCGTCGACGAGCACGACCCGCACGCCTGGATTCCCGGGCGAAGGCTCGCCCGTGGCGGCGGCGTCGCCGCTCGCCGTGTCGCCCGGGGCCGTGCCGTCACCGGGCCGTGCCCCGTGCGGACCGACGACGCGCGGTGCGCCGAACCCGCCGACGGGTGTGCCGTCGTCGTCCAGCACGGTCAGGGTGCCGTCGGCGTGGCGCACGAGCGAGCCGCCCTCGACCGAGACCAGGGCCGAGGCGCCGGCGAGGACGAGCGCGACGTCCGACGCGCCCTCGTCGCCCGCCGCGACGGCCACTGCGGGAGCGCCCTCGCCCGGCGCGGGCGGCATGGGCGGGGGTGCTGCGATCTCGACGGTCACCGGTCCCACGGGCACGCGGACGACCTCGGGGTCCGCAGTGCTGCCGCCACTGGTCCCCGAGGTGCCGAGGTCATCAGGCTCGCCGGAGGTGCCCTCTGGGCGCGTGGTCGTGACCGCGTCGGGTCCCGGAGACGGCGCGCCGTCGTGCGGCGTGCACCCGCCGAGGACGAGGGACACGAGGGTGCCGACGGCGAGCGCGGCCAGCGCGGTGACCCCGGGCCGTCGTCGCGACCGGACAGGGGCGGGCCGCCTCACGACGACACGGGGAGCAGCCCGGCCCAGCGGCGGCCGAGGTCGACGAGCCCGACGCGCCGGAGCGCGTCGACCTCGTCGGGCGTGAACCAGCCGACGTCGTCGGTCGACTCGTCCTCCTCGACGCGCAGCTCGCCGCCCACGACGTGCGCGCGGTAGACGATCCGGACGGCGTGCAGCGAGCGGTCGCGGTCCTCCACCCGCAGGCGGTCGGCCGCGGCGACGACGATGCTGTCCACGCCGAGCAGGCCGTCGAGCTCGACGTCGTAGCCGGTCTCCTCGTGCACCTCCCGCACGGCCGCCGCCTCGGGGTGCTCGCCGGGGTCGATGCCGCCGCCCGGGAGAGTCCAGCCGTCGTGGTCCCCCTCGCTCCAGTGGGGGAGGAGCATCCTCCCGTCCTCGCGGACGATCACGGCGTAGGCGGCGACGCGGATCTGCATGGACCCATCATGCGCGACGACCGTCGTCGCCCTGCGGTTCCGGCGAAGGTGCGGTTCCGGCGCGCCGATCGTGCGGAGACCGCCCGTCCCGGTGCCGTGACGGTCGGCAACCCCTGTTCGGCGCGACAGGGAAAGAGTCCTTGCGCAAGCAATCGGGATCGAATACTCTGAACAAAGTATTCGGAGGTGAGCAGTGTCCCGTCGTCCTGTGTCCAACCCGCTCGCGCTCGCCGTGCTCGCGAGCCTCGCCGAGCGACCCATGTACCCGTACGAGATCACGACGACCTTGCGCGAGCGGGGCAAGGACGACAGCATCCGGCTCAACTTCGGCTCGCTGTACTCCGTCATCAAGTCGCTCGAGAAGCACGGCTTCATCACGCCGTCGCACTCGGAGCGCGAGGGCAACCGGCCCGAGCGCGTCGTCTACGAGATCACGGAGGCGGGCAAGGTCGAGGCGGCCGCGTGGCTGCGCGAGCTGCTCGCCGTGCCGTCCAAGGAGTACCCGGACGTCGAGGCGGGGCTGTCGCTCATCGCCATGCTCTCGCCCGAGGAGGTCGCGGCGCTCCTGCGCGCACGGCTCGCGTCGCTCGACGCCGAGATCCGCACGCGCGACGCCGGGCTCACCGGCGCTGCCGCGGCCGGTCTGCCGGAGATCTTCCTCGTCGAGGCCGACTACCGGCTGTCCATGCTGCGCGCGGAGCGCGGGTGGATCGACCGGTTCGCCGCACGCCTGGAGGCGGGTGAGGTCGGCGGCCAGGAAGGCTGGGCCGAGATGGCGCGCCTGCGCGCCGCGGGCGCGTCACCCGAGGAGATCGAGGAGGTCGTGCGCCGCCACCTGCCCGCCGACCTCACCCCCTGAGACCACCGGCGCGCGCCCGACCGGGCGCGTGCCGGACGGACAAAGAGTGGTGGCCCGGATGCGCCAACATCCGGACCACCGAGCCCGAGTCGTCCCGCCGGAACCGACGGAACTGCTGCGTCAACAGTCACCCAGGGCTCTCCCATGCTATCCGCGCGGGAGAGGCCACCCCCGGCGAGACGGCTCCCGACACAAGGAGCCTCATCGTGCCTTCCAGCACCCGTGCGCAGGAGACGGCGATCGACGCCGTCGACCTGCGCAAGACCTACCCGGGCGGCCGCGGCCGCTCGCCCGTGCACGCGCTCGACGGACTGTCGTTCGCCGTGCCGACGGGCACCGTGTTCGCGCTGCTCGGCCCCAACGGGGCGGGCAAGTCGACGACCGCCAAGATCCTCACGACGCTCAGCCGCGCCGACTCCGGCACGGCGACCGTCGCGGGGATCGAGGTCGCGCGCCACCCCGAGCGCGTGCGGCGCGCCATCGGGTACGTCGCGCAGAAGCCCGTGACCGACCCGATGGACAGCGGTCGCGAGAACCTCGTCCTCGCGGGCCGGCTCCAGGGCCTCGGCGCGCGTGACGCCCGTGCCCGTGCGACCGAGCTCCTCGAGCGGTTCTCCCTCACGGACGAGGCCGACCGCCTCGTGACGACGTACAGCGGCGGCATGGCGCGCAAGCTCGACGTCGCGATGGGGATCGTGCACCGGCCGCGGGTCCTGTTCCTCGACGAGCCGACGACCGGGCTCGACCCCGAGGCGCGCGCCGAGATGTGGGCCGAGATCGAGCGCATGACCGCGCACGAGAGCATGACGATCCTCCTCACCACGCACTACCTCGAGGAGGCCGACCGCCTCGCCGCGAGCCTCGCGATCGTCGACCACGGCCGCGTGGCGGTCGCGGGGACGCCCGACGCGCTGAAGGACGAGCTGCGCGGCGACGGGATCGTCGTCGAGCTCGCCGCCCCGACCGTCGCGGCGTCCGGGCTGCCCGACGGCGGCGCCGCCCTCGCGGCCCGCGTCACCGCCGCGGTGGGCACGTGCGCGGGTGTCCGCGACGTGCACGTCGAGGGCCGGACCCTGCGCGCCCGCGCCGACTCGGGCGCCGTCGCGCTGCCCGCCGTCCTCGCCGCGCTCGACGCCGCGGGGCTCCCCGTCGCGTCGGCGACGCTCGCCCGCCCGAGCCTCGACGACGTCTATCTGCGGCACACGGGCCGCACGTTCACGGCCGCCCGGTCCTCCGCGGACGCGATGGCCGGTGCCGGCGCGACCGTCGAGGGGGTGGCCGCATGACCGCCGTCGTGCACACCGGGCTGCTCACCGCCCGGGCGCTGCGCCAGGGCGCGCGCATCCCCGTGTTCATGGTCATGAACCTCGTGCAGCCCATGATCTGGCTGCTGCTGTTCGGCGAGCTCTTCCGGTCGGTCGTGGAGATCCCCGGGTTCTCCACGGGCGGGACGTACCTCGAGTTCATCACGCCCGGCGTCGTGATGATGACGGCGATGTTCGGCGCCGCCTGGGCCGGGACGTCGTACGTGCAGGACATGGACCGCGGCGTCATGGACCGCTTCCTCACGTCGCCGGCGTCGCGCGGCGCGCTCATGGCGTCGACGATGATCTACCAGGCCGTCATCGCGGTCGGTCAGGCGCTCGTCGTCCTCGCCGTCGCGTGGCTGTGCGGGGCGCGGTTCGGCAGCACGCCCGGCGAGACGACGCTCGGCGTCCTCGCCCTCCTGCTCGCGGTCGTGCTCCTCACGGCGCTGTTCTCGGCGCTGAGCAACGCGACGGCCCTGCTCACCGGCCAGCAGGAGGCCCTCATCGGCATCTCGCAGCTCATCACGCTGCCGCTCATGTTCCTGTCGTCAGCCGTGATGGACACGCGGCTCTCCGCGGACTGGGTGGCGGACGTCGCGCGCTACAACCCGTTCGACTGGGCCGTCGTCGCCGGGCGCGAGGCGCTCGCCGCGTCGCCCGACTGGGGCGTGGTGTGGGGACGGCTCGGGCTGCTCGCGCTCGCGGCGGTCGTCATGGGCTGGCTCGCGACGCAGGCGTTCCGCACGCGGCAGCGCTCGGCCTGACGGGTGCGCACGACGGCGTTCGCCCTCACCCGGGTCAGCGGTCCCGGGTGAGGGCGAACGCCGTCGTGCCGACGAGCGCGAGGCCCACGCCCCACCAGACGAGCCCGACGCCCGCGGCCGCGAGCCCGGCGGCGACGAACAGCACGATCTGGCCGTCCAGGCGCCAGGGCTGCGGGAGGCGGTGGGCCGCGGTCGGCGCGAACCAGCGCCCCCACACGACCACGACGAGGGCGGGCAGGGCGAGGGCCAGCACCACCGAGAGCGCGACGCCACCCGGCCCGGACGCGCCCCCGAGACGCCAGCCCACGACCGCGACCAGGGCGAGGAGCGCGAGCTCGCAGAGGAACGCGACGACGTCGGCGGCGCCGACGCGCGGACGACGCCGGTCGAGGGGCGGTGGGCTCATCGGTCCTCGACGTCGTCCTCGAGCTGGGACACGTCCGAGAACGCGGTCTGGCGGTGGCGCACCGCACGGTTGTACAGCCATGTGACGAACGAGAGCAAGACCCCGAGCCCCACGAGCGCGCCCGCGATGACGTACTGCTCCTGCTGCTCGGCGCTGCGCGCCCACGGTCCGGCGAGGTACGCGCACGTGAGTGCCCCGAGGACGGCGAGCCAGGTGCGCGTGCGGAAGTGCTGGTGGTCCACGTGGTCGCGGCGCAGCACGAGGAGCGCGATGTTGACGATCGTGAAGACGACGAGCAGGAGAAGCGACGTCGTGCCGCCGAGCAGCGCGATCGCGTTGGTGCCGGCCTCGGTCCCCGACTGCCGCACGACGTACACGATGAGCGCGAACGCGATGGCCGTCGTGACGAGGATCGACACCCACGGCGTCCGGCGGAACGGGTGCACCTGGCCGAACGCGCGCGGCAGCACGCCCTGGTTCGCCATGCCGTAGAGCAGGCGGGACGCCATGAGCATGTTGATGAGCGCCGAGTTCGCGACGGCGAACATGCCGATGAACGGGAAGATCGTGTCGAACGGCAGGTTCGGCGCCCCCGCCGCCACGACCTGCGTGAGCGCCGAGCCCTTCGAGTCGTCCACGAGGTCGCCGACGGGGACGAGCGCGACGGCGGTGATCGCGACGAGCACGTAGATCGCGCCCGTGAGGGAGAGCCCGGTGAGCATCATGCGCGGGAAGTCGCGCACGGGGTTCTTGCACTCCTCGGCCATGTTCACCGAGTCCTCGAACCCGACCATCGCGAAGAACGCGAGCGTCGTCGCGGCCGTCACGGCGAGGAACACGCTCTTGTCGTCCGCGCTCTCGAACACGACGACGCGCGAGAAGTCGGCGCGGCCCTGCGTGGTCGCCCACAGCCCGACGAAGATCACGAGCAGCAGGCCGGACAGCTCGACGAGCGACAGCACGACGTTCGCCCGGACGCTCTCGCCGACGCCCCGCAGGTTCACCAGCGCGACCAGGGCCATGAAGCCGAGCGCGATGAGGAGCCTGCCGTCGCCGCCCGTCGGGAGCTCGAGGCCGAACCCGTCCGAGACGAACCCCGCGAACGCGTTGGACGCCGTCGACGCCGACGTGATGCCCGAGCTCATGACCATGAACGCGACGACGAACGTCAGCAGGTGGATGCCGAACGCCTTGTGCGTGTAGAGCGCAGCGCCGGCGGCGCTCGGGTACTTGGTGACGAGCTCGAGGTAGGAGAACGCGGTGATCGTCGCGACCACGAAGGCGAGCAGGAACGGCAGCCACGCCGCCCCGCCGACCTCGCCCGCGACCTGGCCCGTGAGCGCGTACACGCCCGTGCCGAGGATGTCCCCGACGATGAACAGGAGCAGCAGCTTGGGCCCCATGACGCGCTTGAGCTCCGGCTGCTGCCGTTCCTCCGTGCGACCCGCGGTCTGGCTCATGAGAGGCTCCCTCGCGTCTCGGACGTCCCCGGACCTCCATGGAACCCCCGGTCACGGCCTCCTGTCAGCGCGAACGAGCGCGTGTCGCCCCCGGGCTGCCGAACCCGGCCCTGTCGTCGGGAACCTCGCCGAACCCGGGGCTGTCCCCGGGCTCGGCCCCGTGGGGTGCGACAACCCCGGGTGCGGCGGCCGTCGGGCGTACGGCACGCGGTCTCCGGCGCAGGACGCCCGTCGTCGTCGCGACGCCCAGCAGGAGCACGGCGCCGCCCGCCAGCTCGGCCGCGTTCGGCACCTCGTCGAGCACGACCCACGCGGCGAGCATCCCGACGGGCGGCACGAGCATCGTGAACGGCACCACCGCGGACGCCGGGTACCGGGCGAGCAGCGTGTTCCAGATCCCGTAGCCCACGACGCTCGCGAGCCACGCCGTGTACAGGGTCGAGAGCACGGGCGCGAGCGTGAGGTGCGTGAGCGCGTGCCCGACGGCGTCCGGCCCGTCGAGCGCGAGGGACAACCCGAGCATGGGGACGGGGACGACGAGCGCCGACCACACCGTCATCGACAGCCCCTCCAGCCCGGGCCGCGGGGAAGAGCCCCGCCCCGCCGAGGTAGAGCCCTGGTCGCGCGAGGTAGAGCCGTGGTCGCGCGAGGTAGAGCCGTGGTCGCGCGAGGTAGAGCCCTGGTCGCGCGAGGTAGAGCCGTGGTCGCGCGAGGTAGAGCCCTGGTCGCGCGAGGTAGAGCCCTGGTCGCGGCGGCTCCCGGCGCGTCGGGCGACGACGTTGCCCACCGCCCACGACGCCGCGGCGGCGAGGGTCACGACGAACGCGAGCGCCGGCGTCGACGCGCTGCGCCCCACGCCGACGACGACGAGCCCCGCCGCGCCGACGAGCACGCCGACGAGCTGCGCGCGCGTCGGGACCTCGCGCAGCGCCGCGGCGGCGAACAGCACCGTGAGCCCGACCTGCGCCTGGAGCACGAGGGACGCCAGCCCGGCGGGCATGCCGAGCGCGAGCGCGGTGTAGAGGAGACCGAACTGGCCGAGGCTCATGAACGTGCCGACGAGCAGCACGTCCCGCCATCGGGCGCGCGGCCGCGGGACGAGGAAGACCGCCGGGACCAGCACGACGAGGAAGCGCAGGGCGACGAACAGCGTCGGGGGCATGTCGCCGAGCCCGAGGTCGATGACGACGAAGTTCACGCCCCAGACGACGGCGACGAGGACGGCGAGGAGGGACGAGCGCAAGGGCATGGGATCGAGGGTGCGTCTTCGGCATCGTGCACGTCCAGCGCACGATCGTGCACGGTTCCCGGTAGCGATGCTTCCCGATAACCTGAAGACATGATCGACCTCGCCGCCGTCGACGCCCTGCTCGCCGTCGAGCGCACCGGCACCGTGCACGCCGCCGCGCGCGACCTCGGGTACACGCCGTCCGCCGTCTCGCAGCAGGTCAAGCGCCTCGAGCGGGACCTCGGAGCGCGCCTGCTCGACCGGGAGGGCCGCGGCGTCGTGCTCACGGCCGCGGGGCGACGCGTCGTCGAGGAGGGCCGCGTGCTGCGCGAGCAGGTCGAGTCGCTGCGGGCCCGCCTGCACGACGCCGGGGCGCGCCCCACGGGGACCGTGCGGCTCGGGTCGTTCTCGACGGCGGTGCGCGGCGTCGTCGCGCCCCTCGCCGCGCGCGTGCGCGCGGACGTCCCGGACCTGCGCCTCGTCGTCGAGGAGGCGGAGCCGTGGGACGCCGTCGCGGCGGTCGCGGCGGGCACCCTGGACCTGGCGCTCGTCCACCACTGGGAGGGCGTCGGTCTCGCGCTGCCCCCGAGCCTGCGCGCCGAGGAGCTGTTCCGCGACGAGGCCGACGTGCTCGTGCACGCGTCGAGCCCGCTCGCGGCCCGGCCCGCGCTCACCCCGCCCGACCTGCTCGACGAGACGTGGGTCTGCACGCCCGACGGCACGATCTGCTACGAGTGGTTCTGCCACATGTTCGCGCGCGAGCCGCGCGTCCCGCGCATCGACTTCCGGTGCCTCGAGTTCGCGTCGCAGGTCGAGGTCGTGGCCCAGGGCCTCGCCGTCGCGCTCGTGCCGCGCCTCGGGCGCGGCCCGCTGCCCGCCGACGTCGTCGCAGTGCCCGTGCGCGAGCCCGTCCCGACCCGCCCGGTCACGGTCGTGTGGCGCGCGACCATGACCGACGCCCCCGCGGTGCGCTACCTGCGCGAACGCCTGCGCGCCGCAGGAACTCGGCACGGTCGCGGGCCGTTAGGACCCCCGAGCACACCTGCCGACGAAGGGGCACGATGACCGAGCACGCGCCGACCCGACGGGTCGCCGACCCGCGCACCGTGGCGATCGCGGGGCTGTCCACCGTGGCGTGGTACGCCGTGCCCGACGTCGTGCGCCCGCGCTGGGCGCGCGCGCTCGCCAAGACCGCGATCGGGACGGCCGCCGTCGTGCTGACGTTCACCTCGACGACCGAGGGGACCGAGGCGCGCGAGGGCGTCCGCTCCCTGCGCGACGCCGCTCGCGAGGCGGGCGCGGCCGTGGCCGACGCGACGCCCGGGCCCACGACGACCGACGGCGCCCCGCGGGAGGACAACACCTGGGCGACGACCGACGACGGCACCGCGCCGGTTCCGGCCGGCGTCGCCGTCGCGGGCACGGCGGCCGGGCTCGCGCTCGCGACGACCCTCGTCGTCGCGGGGGAGAAGTGGGTCTACCGGCGCGGGGAGCGGCTGCGCGACCGCGGCGTGCGGCTGCCGCACACGCGCGTCGGGCTCGTGGTCGGCGCGCTGGCCGTGGCGCTCGCAGCGGCGGAGCCGCTCCTGTGGAACGCTGAGGAGCGCTGAGGCAGCGACACCCGGTCGGCACGCCGGGGTCCGCGCACCGTGCGGCCTCGCGGACCGGGAGGGTTCGACGATGATCGGGTTCGGGCTGGCGCTCGCGGGGGTCGCCGCGGCGATCCACGTGTACATCTTCGTCATGGAGTCGCTCACGTGGACGAGCGCCCGCACGCGCGCCACGTTCGGCACGTCGCCGGAGGAGGCGGCGGCCACGCGCGAGATGGCGTTCAACCAGGGGTTCTACAACCTGTTCCTCGCGGTGCTCGTCGTGCTCGGCATCGTCCTGTACGCGGTGGACCGGCCGGACGTCGGCCTGACGCTCGTGGTCGCGGGGGCCGGGTCGATGGTCGCGGCCGGGCTCGTGCTGATCCTCTCGTCGCCGTCGAAGGCGCGCGCGGCGCTCGTCCAGCTCGTGCCGCCCGCTCTCGGCGTGCTGGGTGTGGTGCTGGGGCTGACGCTCTGAGCCGTCCCTCGTCGCGGGTCGCCCGCGGCGCCGGTCAGCAGGACGCGGCGACGCGCATCGCGCTGAGCATCTCGAGGCGCGACAGGATGCGCTCGCGCTCGGCCTCGAGCTCGTCCCGGTAGCGCCCTTCCGCAGGCTCGACGGTCTCGACCGCCCCGTGGCCCACGTAGGAGCCGGTGCGCCGGGAGTAGCCGTTGAGCTGGCGCTCGACGAGCGTGAGCTCGTGGCCGAGCCGTTCCAGGTGCGGGTCGAGGAGGTCGCTGGTCGTGCTGCGCGCGGTGCCGGACGTCGGTTCGAGAAGGGTGGTCACCTCTCCATCGGAACCCGGAAACGGAGTTTCCGCACGGCCAGACGCCCGTCTCACTTCTCGGCCGCCCGCGACACGAGACGCCCGGACGGCCTCTCTCCGGGCGCCGGTAGACTGGTCGCGCGCCGTCGTGCGCTCCCCGCTCAGCGCCCACCCGAGGGAAACGATGACCGCCCCCGCACCCCAGGCTTCCGCACGCTCCGAGGCTCGTCCCGCCGCGCCGACGCTCGACACCGTCGAGCACGCCGCCACCACGCCCGACGAGGTCCAGCCGTTCGCCGAGCTCGGCCTCAAGCCGGACGAGTACCAGCGCATCCGCGACATCCTGGGGCGCCGCCCCACGGCCGCGGAGCTCGCGATGTACTCCGTCATGTGGTCCGAGCACTGCTCGTACAAGTCCTCCAAGGTCCACCTGTCGAAGTTCGGCGCGGCGACCACCGACGAGATGAAGAAGCACCTGCTCGTCGGCATCGGCGAGAACGCGGGCGTCGTCGACATCGGCGACGGCTGGGCCGTGACCTTCAAGGTCGAGTCGCACAACCACCCGTCGTTCGTCGAGCCCTACCAGGGCGCCGCGACCGGCGTCGGCGGCATCGTGCGCGACATCATCTCGATGGGCGCGCGCCCCGTCGCCGTCATGGACCAGCTCCGCTTCGGTGCCGTCGACCACCCGGACACGGCGCGCGTCGTGCACGGCGTCGTGAGCGGCGTCGGCGGCTACGGCAACAGCCTGGGCCTGCCGAACATCGGTGGCGAGCTCGTCTTCGACGCCTCGTACCAGGGCAACCCGCTCGTCAACGCGCTGTGCCTCGGCGTGCTGCGCCACGAGGACATCCACCTCGCCAACGCGTCGGGCGTGGGCAACAAGGTCGTGCTGTTCGGTGCCCGCACGGGCGGCGACGGCATCGGCGGCGCGTCGATCCTCGCGTCGGAGACGTTCGAGGACGGCGTGCCCGCCAAGCGCCCGAGCGTGCAGGTGGGCGACCCCTTCATGGAGAAGGTCCTCATCGAGTGCTGCCTCGAGCTCTACGCGGCGCAGGTCGTCGAGGGCATCCAGGACCTCGGCGCGGCCGGCATCTCGTGCGCGACGTCGGAGCTCGCCTCCAACGGCGACGGCGGCATGCACGTCTGGCTCGACGACGTGCTGCTGCGCGACCCGACGCTCAACGCGGGCGAGATCCTCATGTCGGAGTCGCAGGAGCGCATGATGGCGGTCGTCGCGCCCGACAAGCTCGACGAGTTCTTCGCGATCACGAGCAAGTGGGACGTCGAGACCGCCGTGATCGGCGAGGTCAACGACTCCGGCCGCCTGACGATCGACCACCACGGCGAGCGCATCGTGGACGTCGACCCCAGGACGGTCGCGCACGAGGGCCCGGTCTACCACCGCCCGTACGCGCGCCCGGCGTGGCAGGACGGGCTCAACGCCCGGACGGTGGACGCCGACGCGCTCGCCCGCCCCGAGACGGGCGACGAGCTCCGCGCGACGGCCCTGCGCCTCCTCGCGTCGCCGAACCTCGCGTCCAAGGAGTGGGTGACGAACCAGTACGACCGGTTCGTCCAGGGCAACACCGCGCTCGCGCAGCCCGACGACTCGGGCGTCGTCCGCGTCGACGAGAGCACGGGCCTCGGCGTCGCGCTCGCGACCGACGCGAACGGGCGCTACGGCAAGCTCGACCCGCGCACGGGCGCGCGCCTCGCGCTCGCCGAGGCGTACCGCAACGTCGCGACGACGGGCGCCCGCCCGCTCGCGGTGACCGACTGCCTGAACTTCGGCTCGCCCGAGGACCCGGACTCGATGTGGCAGCTCGTCGAGGCGATCGAGGGCCTCGCGGACGCGTGCCGCGAGCTCGGCGTGCCCGTGACGGGCGGCAACGTGTCGCTCTACAACGGGACCGGCGAGCCGGGGCAGATCGACTCCTCGATCCACCCGACCCCGGTCGTGGGCGTGCTCGGCGTGCTCGACGACGTCGCGCACGCCACGCCGTCGGGCTGGCGCGAGACGGGGGAGAGCATCTACCTCCTCGGCACCACGCGTGCGGAGCTCGACGGCTCGGCGTGGGCCGACGTCGAGCACGGCCACCTGGGCGGCGTGCCCCCGCGCGTCGACCTCGCGGCCGAGAAGGCGCTCGCCGGCGTCCTCGTCAACGCGAGCCGCGACGACCTGGTGTCGGCCGCGCACGACCTCTCCGAGGGCGGCCTCGCGCAGGCGCTCCTCGAGGCGTCGCTGCGCTTCGGCGTCGGCGCCACGGTGTCGCTCGTCGCGCTGGCCGAGCGCGACGGCGTCACCCCGTTCGAGGCGCTGTTCTCCGAGTCGACCGCCCGCGCGCTCGTCGCGGTCCCCCGCGGCGAGGAGTCCAAGCTCGTCGACGCGTGCGTCGCGCGCGGCGTCCCCGTCCTCAAGATCGGCGAGACCGGCACGGAGCCTGGCGCCGCCGCCGAGTCGGGCGAGGCGCTCGAGGTCGCGGGCCTGTTCACCGTCCCGCTCAGCGAGGCGGACGCGGCCTTCCGCGGCACCCTCCCGGCCATCTTCGGCTGACACCCGCACCACCGACGCCCCGGTCACCGCACAGGTGACCGGGGCGTCGTCGTTCGTGGACCCTGGCCGAGCACGACCCTGCCCGCTGTCGAGAACGACATGGGTGCCGTCATCGGGCGGAGAACGACCCTCATGTCGTGGTCGGCGGACCGGGGCGCCATGCTGCGTGGGGTTCGTGGAGGTCGGCGGGCGAGGTGGTGCGGCGGGTCGCGGCGTCCGCCGCGACGCTGCGAGAGTCCGGGCATGACCTCGGCGACCACGAGCCTTCCGCCCGCGCACGTCACCGCCCGACGACGCCCGGGCGGCCCGGTCCTCACCGTCCTGCTGGCCACGGGGACTGTGGCGGTCGCGCTGCTCACGCTCGTGCGGGCCGTCCCGTACGACGCCGTGACGCCGTTCGCGCAGGTCGTCGGGTTCACGCCGTTCGTCGCGGCCGCGGCCGTCGTCGGCCTCGTGGTCACGCTCGTCGCGCGCCGGTGGGTCCTCGCGGCGCTGCTCGCGGTGTGCGTCGCCGCGCAGGCGGTGTGGCTCGCGCCGGCGTTCGTGCCCGGTCCGGAGCCGTCCGACGGCGCGGCGGCCCTGCGCGTGATGGGCGCCAACGCGTGGCTCGGGTCCGCCGACGCGGACGCGCTCGTCGACCTGGTGCGCGAGCAGGACGTCCAGGTGCTCGCGGTGCTGGAGCTGACCACAGACCTGCGTGAGCGCCTCGTCGCGGCGGGCATCGAGGACGTGCTCCCGCACAGCGCCGACGCGAAGGTCGGGTCCGGGGCGCTCGGCAGCGGGCTGTGGAGCGCGTACCCGCTCCGCGACGTGGACCTCGAGCCGTTCTCCGACGACGCGATGCCGTCGGCGACCGTCGAGGTCGACGGCGTGCCGGTGCGGGTCACCGCCGTGCACCCGATCCCGCCGATCCCGGAGTACGTGCGCGTCTGGGGCGAGGAGACGGCCGCGCTCGCCGAGCGGGCGGCGGCGGACCCGCTCCCGCAGGTGCTCGTCGGCGACTTCAACGCGACCCACGACCACGCGACGTTCCGGCGGCTGCTGGGCGACCGGTTCCACGACGCGAGCCGCGCGTCGGGCGGCGGGCTCGACCTGTCGTGGTCGCCGCGCCCGGGCACCGTCCCGCCGGTGCTGAACCTCGACCACGTGGTGACGGACCGGGAGAACGTCGTGACCGACGTCGACTCCCTGCACATGCCCGGCAGCGACCACCGCGCGATCGTCGCGACGGTCCACGTGCCCCGCCCCTGACGCCGAACCCGGGGTTCCGCGCCACCGAGCCGACTCGGTGACGCGGAACCCCGGGTTCGGCACCGGGCGGGGTCAGGTGCGCGCGGGCTCCGGGGACTCCGCGGAGGTCTCGTGGTGCGGGTGGCGACGCTCCAGGGCGGCGCCCTCGACGTCGACGTCGGGCAGGATGCGGTCGAGCCAGCGGGGGAGCCACCACGCCTTGTCGCCCACGAGGTGCATGAGCGCCGGGACGAGCAGCATGCGGACGACGAACGCGTCGACCAGCACGCCGAACGCGAGCGCGAACCCGATGGGCCGGATCATCGCGCTGTGCGAGAAGACGAACCCGCCGAAGACGGAGATCATGATGATCGCCGCCGCGGTCACGACGGCCCGGCCCGCGCGCACGCCCTGCACGATCGCGACGCGCGCCCGGGCTCCGTGCGCGTACGCCTCGCGCATCCCCGAGCCGAGGAAGAGCTGGTAGTCCATCGCGAGGCCGAACAGGATGCCGACGAGGATCGTGGGCAGGAAGTTGAGGATCGGGCCCGGCGTCTCGACGCCGAACACGCCCGAGAGCCAGCCCCACTGGTAGATCGCGACGACCCCGCCGAGCGCGGCGAAGTAGGACAGGATGAACCCGAGCGTCGCGACGACCGGCACGAAGATCGACCGGAACACCAGCACGAGGATGACGAGCGACAGCCCCACGACGACCGCGAGGTAGATCGGCAGCGCCTGCGCGAGCTTGTCGGAGATGTCGATGTTGCCGCTGGCCGAGCCGGCGACGCCCAGCGTCACGTCCCCGTCGAGGGGCTCGAGCGCGCGCAGGTCGTGCACGAGCTCCTCGGTGGACTCGCTCGTGGGCCCCTCGGCGGGAACCACCTGGAACGCGGCGACCGTGCGGTCCTCGGAGGTCCCGATCGGGGCGACCGCGACGACGTCGTCGATCGCGAAGAGCGACCGGGCGACCTGCACCTGGTACTCCAGCGCCTCGGCCGTGGTGGGCTCCCCCGGGAGGTCGGCGACGACGAGCAGCGGGCCGTTGGTGCCCTCGCCGAACTGCTCGGCGATCGTCGAGTACGCGCGGTACTGCGTGGAGTCGTGCGCCTCCGACGACCCGTCGGGCAGGTTGGTCCGCAGGTCGAGCGCGGGGAGCGCGATCACCCCGAGCGCCACGATGGCGAGGATCGCCGTGCCCACCGCGCGCAGCGTGGACATGGGGCGGACGGGCTTCGTCCCGTCCGAGCCAGTCGTGCCCGACGCCGCGGGGCCGGCCGCGGCGTCCGGCTCGCTCGGAGCCCCGGCCCCCTCGGTCCCGCCGAGCGCGGCGCGCTCGCGACGGCTGAGGATGCGGGTCCCGATCATGCTCAGCAGGGCGGGCGTGAGGGTGACGGCGATGAGCACGGCGATCGCGACGCACAGCGCGCCGACGGTCCCCATGAGGCCGAGGAACGGGATCCCGGTGACGTTGAGCGCGAGGAGGGCGATGAGCACCGTGGCGCCCGCGAACACGACGGCGTTGCCCGACGTGCCGTTCGCGAGCGCGATGGACTCCTGCACGTCGTCGCCCTGCTTGAGCTGGCGCCGGTGCCGGTTGACGATGAACAGCGAGTAGTCGATGCCGACGGCGAGCCCGAGCATGAGGCCGAGCACGGGCGTCACCGACGACATCTCGACGACGCCGGAGAGCGACATCGCGGCGAGCGCACCGATGCCGACCCCGATGAGGGCCGTGAGGATCGGCAGCCCGGCGCCGACGAGCGTGCCGAGCATGACGACCAGCACGATCGCCGCGACGACGAGGCCGATCGCCTCGCCGACGCCGAAGACCTGGGGGACGCCCTGCGTGATGTCGGACGAGAAGTCCGTCTGGACACCCTCGACCGGGTCGTCGGTGAAGACCGCGACGAGGTCGTCCTTGGTCTGCTGCTCGATGCTCATGTTGGGCTCGGTGAACGAGACGCTCGCGACGGCGGCGCTCCCGTCCTCGGAGACCATGCGGATCTCCGACGCCATCTCGAGCAGCGGTGCGGAGAGCTCGAGCTGCGCGGACTGCTCCTCGAGCGTCGTGCTCTGGTCCTCCAGGGCGGTGACCTGCTTGTCGAGCTCTGCGGCCTGGGCCTCCAGCTCGGTCCGTCCGGCGTCGAGCTCCGCCTGCTGGGCGTCGAGCTGCGGCGCGGCCTGGTCGAGCGCGCCCGCGGCCTCGGCCTGCGCGCGCGCCGCGTCGAGCCGGGTCTGGCCCTCGTCGAGCCGGGCCCGTGCGGCGTCCAGCTGCTCCTGGCCCGCGGCGAGCTGGGTGCGCCCGTCCTCGATCTGCGCGCGCCCGGTCTCGATCTGGGTCCGGCCGTCCTCGACCTGCTGACGCTGGTCCGCGAGCTCGGCCCGCGTGGCGAACGGGTCGACGGCCGTCTCGACGCCGTCGACCTCCTCGGCCGTGGCGAGCCGGTCGGAGATGGCCGACTCCTGCTCGGGCGTGAACGCGGAGCCGTCCTCCGTGGCGAAGACGATGGTGCCGCTCCCGCCCGAGGCCTCCGGGAGCGCCGTCTGCAGGCGCTCGGTGACCTCGGCGGTCGGCGTGCCCGGGATGGAGAAGCTGCTCGCGAGCGTGCCGCCGAACGCGACGAACGCCGCCCCTGCCAGCACGAGCACCGCGAGCCACGCGGCGAGGACGGTCCGCGCGCGGCGCGCGCACGCGCGCCCGAGGCGGTAGAGGAGTTCAGCCATGAGGATCCTTCGGTGGGAGTCCGGTCCGGGTCCGGCGGGTGCGTCCGGGGTGGCGGGAGTGGCGTGGGGAAGAGGCGGTTGCGGGGCGGGGCGGGAGGGTGCGGGTCGCGTCAGGCGGGGTCCGCCCAGCCGGCGCGGATCCGTTCGACGAGGCGGTCGAGCAGAGCGGCCCAGACCTCGCGCGAGGCGTCGTCGTCGGCGGCACCGGTCGCTGCCCACCAGCGACGCTGGATCACGAGGACCCCGGCCATGAGCGCGCCCACGAGCATCTCGATCTCGAGCGGGTCGACGTCCGGGTGCCGGCGCGTGGTGGCCGCGACGAGGCGCTCGGCGAGGTGGGTGAAGGTGCGCACGACCATCGTCGTGACGCGCGGCGTGGGCTCGGTCGCGGTGCCGCCGAGGGCGCGCGTGAGGTAGGCCATGGGGCCGACGAGGTCCGTGCCGCGCAGCGCCGCGGTGACGTCGTCGAGGGGCGTGGGGCGGTCGGTGCCCGGCTCGGCCGCGCTCGCCCCGAGCGTCTCGACGACCGAGCCCAGCACGTCCTCGCAGACCTCGACGACGACGTCGTCGAGCGACGCGAAGTGGTTGAAGATCGTGCGGCGCGCGACGTCGGCGCGTGCCGCGAGCTCGTCGACGGTGAAGCGCGCGCCGCCCTTCTCCTCCATGAGCGTCGCGGCGGCGGCGACGATCGCGCGGCGGTGGCGCGCGCGCAGGGCCGCGCGACGGTCGGGAGCCGCCGCGTCCGGAGCGGGGGCGTCCGGGCTGGGGGCGGCGAGGTCGATGGCGTCCGTCACGGGCGCGGTCGGGCGCTCGGGTCCGGGCAGGGGAGGCACCTCTTGACACTAGGTGCATCGATGCACTCGGTGCAAACGAGAGCCGTCGGCGCTCAAAGTTGACCGATCAAGTCCAGTATGTGGGAAGGTCCCGGCGGTGCGTTGACACCCTCCGTGCCCGCTCGTAAGTTCCCGCGCAACCGAGGTCCACGGACCTCGGCACAGGACATGGTCATGAGCTCCGACGCCAAGCCCCGGCTCGTCGGACGGCAACCCTCCCGCGCGGCGGGGTGCCCCGGGTGAGGACCAGGTCCCGCGACGCGCGACCCGCGCGGTGCGGGGCAACGACGCGGCGCCCGGCGACGGGCACGAAGGAGACGGACGATGGACCGGCGAGAGTCGAGCACCGCGGTGAGCACCCCGCACGCGCCGACGTGCCCCTGTCCGGTCCGCGGTGCGGCCGCCGTCTCCTGTCCGGCCGGCGCCCCCTCGCGCGTCACCTGTTGTCGCTGACGACGCCCCGCTCCTGACGCCGCGCGCGCCCGCGCGCACGCCCTGACGGGCCTCCCTCCGGCCTCCCCGGCCCCGCCCTGCCGCCCCGCGGCGGGGCGACCCTGCCCACCCCCCGGCACCCCGCCGCGCCATGAGCGTGCGGTCGGCGCCTGTCCCAGAACGGATCCTCGCGATGCCCGACCCCCGCCCCGCCCGCACCGTCCACCTGGGCGTCGACCTCACCGACGCCGGTGCGCACCCCGCCGCCTGGCGGACCGTGGGCTCCCAGGCCCAGCGCCTGTTCGACGCCAAGCGCCTCGTCGAGCTCGTCGCCACCGCCCAGCGCGGCCTGCTCGACCTCGTCACGCTCGACGACGCGTTCACCCTCCAGCCGGACCGCAACGGGTCCGTGCGCGGCCGGCTCGACGCCGCGCTCGTCGCGTCCCGGCTCGCGCCGCGCAGCGCGGGCATCGGCCTCGTCCCGACCGTCACGACCACGCACACCGAGCCGTTCCACGTCTCCAAGGCGGTCGCGACGATCGACCACGTGAGCTCCGGCCGCGCGGGGTGGCAGGTCGGGTGGTCCACGACCCCGGCCGAGGCCGCGGCCTTCGGGCGCAAGCTCCCCCAGGACGAGCCCGACGCCGTCGCCGAGGCGGACGAGGCGGTCGAGGTCGTCACGCGGCTCTGGGACTCGTGGGAGGACGACGCCGAGATCCGCGACGTCGCGACGGGCCGGTTCGTGGACCGCGAGAAGCTGCACCACGTCGACCACGAGGGCATCCGGTTCGCCGTCAAGGGACCGTCGATCACCCCGCGCCCGCCGCAGGGCCAGCCGCCCGTCGTCGTGCGGGCGAGCACGCCGGCCTCGCTCGACCTCGCGGCCCGCCGGGCCGACGTCGTGCGGGTCCGCGCCGCGACGCGGGACGAGGCGGTCGCGCTCCGGTCGCAGGTGCGCGACGCGGCCGCGGTCGCCGGGCGCGACCCCGACACGCTCCGCGTCCTCGTGGATGCCTACGTCGTCGTCGGCGACACCCGCGCGAGCGCCCAGGCCCGCCTCGACCTGCTCGAGGACCTCGAGGGCGTCTCGTGGGACACCGACTCGCTCACGCACGTCGGCACGGCGCGCGACCTCGCGGTCACGGTCGAGGAGTGGGCGCACGCCGGCGCGGCCGACGGGTTCCTCCTGCGCCCGTCGTCGCTCAGCACCGACCTCGACGCGATCGTCGACGGCGTCGTGCCGCTCCTCCAGGGGGCCGGCCTGTTCCGCACGGCCTACCCCGGGACGACGCTGCGCGACACGCTCGGCCTCCCGTTCCCCGCCAACCGCTACGCCGCGATCGCCTGAACCCGGACGGACCGACGACATGAGCTCCCGACCCCGCAAGCAGATCCACCTCGGCGCCCACTTCCCGGGCGTCAACAACACGACCGTCTGGAGCGACCCCCGCTCGCGCAGCCAGATCGACTTCGCCTCGTTCGAGCATCTCGCCCGCCGCGCCGAGGACGCCAAGCTCGACTTCTTCTTCCTCGCCGAGGGCCTGCGTCTTCGCGAGCACAAGGGCCGCATCCACGACCTCGACGTCGTCGGGCGCCCCGACACGCTGCCCGTGCTCGCCGCACTGGCGGCCGTCACGGACCGCCTCGGTCTCGCAGGGACGATCAACACGACGTTCAACGAGCCGTGGGAGCTCGCCAAGCAGTTCGCGACGCTCGACCTGCTCTCCGAGGGGCGCGCGGCGTGGAACCTCGTGACGAGCCCCGACGCGTTCACGGGCGCCAACTTCCGCCGCGGCGGCTACCTGCCCTACCCCGAGCGGTACGCGCGGGCCGGGGAGGTCGTCGAGGTCGCGCGCGCCCTCTGGGACTCGTGGGACGACGACGCGGTGCTGGCCGACCGGATCGCGGGCGAGTTCCTGCGGCCCGGCGCGGTACGGCCGGTCGCGCACCACGGGACGTACGCGGACGTCGTCGGGCTGTTCGAGACGCCGCGCGGGCCGCAGGGCCACCCCGTCCTGTTCCAGGCGGGCGACTCCGCCGACGGCCGCGACTTCGCCGCGGCGACCGCGGACGTCGTGTTCTCCGCGCACTCGACGTTCGACGCCGGGCGCGCGTTCTACGAGGACGTCAAGGGGCGCCTCGCCGCCCACGGGCGCGACCGCGACGCGCTGAAGATCCTGCCCGCGACGGTCGTCGTGCTGGGCGACACGCCCGCCGAGGCGGAGGAGCACGCGCGGGAGATCCGGCTCCAGCAGGTCTCGGGCCCGACGGCGATCGCGTTCCTCGAGCAGGTCTGGGGCCGCGACCTCGAGGCGTACGACCCGGAGGGGCCGCTGCCCGACGTCGACCCCGACACGGAGAACCTGTCGATCACGCGGGGACGCGTGCGGCACGCGAAGGACCCGGCGGCGGTCGCCGCGGCGTGGCGCGAGCAGGCCGAGGCGAACGGCTGGTCGATCCGCGAGCTCGTCATCCAGGTGACGTCGCGCGGCGGGTTCGTCGGCACGCCGCAGCAGGTCGCGGACGACATCGACCGCCACGTCCAGGAGGACGCCTCCGACGGCTTCATCCTCGTGCCGCACCTCACGCCGGGCGGCCTCGACGACGTGCTCGACCAGGTCGTCCCGCTGCTCCAGGAGCGTGGCTCGTTCCGCACCGAGTACGAGGGCACGACGCTGCGCGAGCACCTCGGCCTCGCGCGGCCCGGCACCGCACCGCGCGCCGCCGACCCCGAGCCGGCCGCGGCGGCCTCCGCCGAGCTCGTCGGCCGGCCGTAGCCGCGCCGCACACCCGTACCGCAGACCCGCACTGCACCGACCCCGGAGGACCCATGAGCCAGAGCACGCTGACCGCCACGGGCGCCGTGGCCGACGACCCCGCGGCCCCCGGGTCGACCACCGACGCGCAGGACGCCGCCGCGTGGGCGGCGTGGCACGCCGAGCGCGAGGAGGGGCTGCGCCCGCCGCACGGCTGGCTCAGCCTCGTCGCGTACCACTGGCTCCCGGCCGAGCCCGCCGCGCTGCCCGGCGTGCCCGGGCTCTGGTGGGCCGACGCCGACGGCGCGCACCATCGCGCGGACGAGGGCGGCGCGGTCCGGACGACGACGGGCGACTCCGTCGGGACCGTCGTCGTCACGGAGGGCGGGTCGACGGTCGCGGGCACGTTCCTGCCCGACGACCGGGACGCGGGCGACCCGTCGGGCGACGGCGAGACGCGTGAGGTCGCGGTGGAGGTCGTGCGCCGCACGGGCCGGTACGCCGTTCGGCTGCGCGACCCGCTCGCCCCGGCCCGGACGGGGTTCGACGGCGTCCCGACGTTCGCGTACGACCCCGCCTGGGTCGTGGACGCGGCGGTGCGCTGGTACGACGCGCCGCGGCCCGTCGTCGTCGGCGCCGCGCGCCCCGGCCTGGTGCACCACGTGAGCACGGTCGGCGAGGTCGACCTCGTGGCCGAGCGTGACGGGGTCTCCCACCGCGCGACGCTCGTCCTCACGGGCAAGCCCGGCGGCGCGGTGACGCTGCTGTTCAGCGACGAGGCTTTGCACCTCGACGAGGCCGTCGCGCCCTGGCGCGTGCTGGGGGTGGAGGCCGACGTGGCGCCCGGCACCGAGGGGCGCGTGCGCCTCGACCTCAACCGCACGATCAACCTCCCGTACGCGTTCAGCGACTTCGGCACCTGCCCGGCGCCGGTCGAGGGCAACCACGTGCCGTTCGCCGTCACCGCGGGCGAGAGGGCACCCCGATGACCGCGCTCGCGGCGGGACCGGCCACGACGGGACCGACGGGAACGACGGAGCCGAGTGCCGCAGCGCGCGAGGTCCGCTCCGTCCTCATGCACGACCCGCTCGTCCGCCCCCTCCTCGACGAGCTGTCCCACGAGTACTGGACGCGGTACCAGCGCGTGCTGACCGCGGACGAGCTCCGCGCGGAGATGGAGCGCTACCCCGCGCAGGACTTCGCGGCACCGCACGGCGAGCTCGTGCTCGTGCTGGAGGACGGCGAGCCGGTCGCGGGCGGCGCGTTCCGGCGTCGGACCGAGCCCGAGCTGGGCGACCCGGCCCGCCTCGCCCGGCCGGCCGCGCGCCGCGCCGACGGGACGCCCGCCGTGCGCACCGCCGAGCTCAAGCGGATCTGGACGCACTCGGCGCACCGGCGCCGTGGGCTGGCGCGCCTCGTGCTCGCCGAGCTCGAGCGCCGGGCCGTCGAGCGCGGCTACCGGCGCGTGTACCTCACGACGGGCCCGCGCCAGCCCGAGGCCGCTGGGCTCTACCTCGCGACGGGCTACACGCCCCTGTTCGACACCGGGTCCGATCCCGAGGAGACCGGCCCGCTCGCCTTCGAGAAGTGGTTGGAGGTCGCGCCATGAGCACCGTGTCGCTCCCGCAGGACGAGTCCCGGCAGCTTGCGCCGCCGTCGGGCCGGCACCCCGCCGACAGGCGCGGCGGTGTCGAGGACGCGCTGCCGCTCGAGAGCCTGCGCATCGTCCCCGCGCGGCACCCGGGTCGCTGGGCCGCGACGGCCGGCGTCGCGGTGCTGCTCGCCATGGTCGTCAGCTCGCTCGTGACGAACGACCGCTGGGAGTGGGACGTCGTCGCGCAGTACCTCACGTGGCCCTCGATCCTCGAGGGTGCTTGGGCGACGATCCGGCTCACGCTCGTCGCGTCCGTCGTCGGGTTCGCGCTCGGCACGGTCCTCGCGCTCATGCGCCTCTCGCGCTCGCCGCTCCTGCAGTCGGTGTCGTGGACGTACACGTGGGTGTTCCGGTCGGTGCCGCTGCTGCTGCAGCTCCTGCTCTGGTACAACCTCGCGTACCTGTACCCGTACCTCAGCGTCGGGATCCCGTTCGGGCCCGAGCTCCTGTACTTCGACACGCTGTCCGTGATCGACAAGTTCTGGGCCGCGATCCTCGGCCTCGGGCTGTCGCAGGCCGCGTACTCGGCGGAGATCGTCCGCGCCGGGATCCTCTCGGTCGACCAGGGGCAGCAGGAGGCGGCCGCGTCGCTCGGCATCCCCAAGCGGCGCCAGGTGAGCCGCATCATCCTGCCGCAGGCGATGCGCTCCATCATCCCGACGGCCGTCAACGAGGTGATCGGGCTGCTCAAGGGCACGTCGATCGTCTACGTCCTCGCGTACGGCGAGCTGTTCTACATCGTCAGCGTCATCTACGGCCGCAACGGCCGCGTCGTGCCGCTGCTCATCGTCGCCTCGATCTGGTACCTCGTGCTCACGACGCTCATCACGATCGTGCAGTACTACGTCGAGCGGCACTACGCGAAGGGCGCGGTGCGCACGCTGCCGCCGACGCCGCTGCAGAAGGCCCGCTGGACCGTGCTCGTCTGGGCGTCGCGGCTCTCCGGCCGGCCGGTGCCCGACTCCGTCCCGCCCGCGTACGCGGCCCGTGCCCGGGTGGGCGTGCTCACGCGCACCGCGCGCACGTCGGGAGGTGCGGCATGAGCGCCGACACCAGGACCGCAGGCGTCACGACCGCCGGGCTCGTCGAGATCCACGGCGTCCACAAGAGCTTCGGCACGCTCGAGGTGCTGCGCGACGTGTCGCTCACCGTGCCGCCCGGGTCCGTGACGGTCGTGCTCGGCCCGTCGGGCTCCGGGAAGTCGACGCTGCTGCGGGCGATCAACCACCTCGAGAAGGTCGACAAGGGGTTCATCTCGCTCGACGGCGAGCTCATCGGGTACCGCCGCAAGGGCAGCACCCTGCGCGAGCTCAAGGAGCGCGAGATCCTCGGTCAGCGCACCCAGATCGGGTTCGTCTTCCAGAGCTTCAACCTGTTCCCGCACCTCACCGCGCTCGAGAACGTCGTCGAGGCCCCGGTCTCGGCACAGCGCCGCCGCCGCGAGGACGTCGAGCCCGAGGCCCGCGCGCTGCTCGAGCGCGTCGGGCTCGCCGACAAGGCCGACGCCCGGCCGCGCCAGCTCTCCGGGGGCCAGCAGCAGCGCGTCGCCATCGCCCGCGCGCTCGCGCTGCGGCCCAAGGTGCTGCTCTTCGACGAGCCCACGTCGGCGCTCGACCCCGAGCTCGTCGGGGAGGTGCTCGAGGTCATCAAGGACGTCGCGAGCACCGGCACCACGCTCGTCGTCGTCACCCACGAGATCGGCTTCGCCCGCGAGGTCGCCGACACCGTCGTGTTCATGGACGACGGCGTCGTCGTGGAGCAGGGCACGCCCGCCGAGGTGCTCGACCACCCGCGCCACGACCGCACCCGGGCCTTCCTCCAGAAGGTCCTCTGACCGGCTGCGCGAGCCCGGGTCCACGACCCGGGGACCGACACAGCCCTCGACCCCCCGACGTCGCCACCCGCGACCGGCCGCCCGGCCGTCCCGCACCGCACTCCCCGCGTCGACCGACGCACCACCCGAGAGGTAGGACACCCGTGACCGCAACGACCACCCGCGCCCGCGCCCCCCGCGCGCTCGCCGCCCTCGCCGTCGTGCCCCTGCTGGCGCTCGCGGCCTGCTCCGGGGTGAGCACCGAGGCCCCGGCCGCCGCGGAGGAGGGCGCGGCCACCGAGGAGAGCACGACCTCCGTGTCGGACGCCCTCGACGTGAGCACGAGCCCGGACCAGGACCGCATCCGCACCACGGAGTCGGCCGAGGCCGTCGCGCTCCTCCCGGACGCGTGGAAGGACAAGGACGAGCTCGTCGTCGCGATCTCCGCCGGCGCGGCGCCGCCGCTCGGCTTCCTCGCCGACGACGACGAGACGCCCATCGGCAACGAGACGGACATCGCGCAGCTCGTCGCCGACGCGCTCGGCAAGGACCTGCGGCTCGAGGTCAAGGCGTGGGCCGACTGGCCGCTCGCGCTGGGCTCGGGCGACGTCGACGCCGTGATCTCCAACGTCACCGTGACCGAGGAGCGCAAGGAGACCATCGACTTCTCCACGTACCGCAACGACGAGCTCGGCTGGCTCGTGGGCGCCGACTCCGACATCACGTCGATCACGAAGCGCGAGGACATCGCGGGCAAGGTCGTCGCGGTCGGCTCCGGGACGAACCAGGAGAAGATCGTGCTCGAGTGGGACCGCCTCAACCAGGAGGACGGCCTCGAGCCCATCCAGGGCCCCGAGTACTACGAGCAGTTCTCCGACGTCCTGCTCGCGCTCCAGTCCGGCCGCATCGAGACGTACGTCGGCCCCAACGCGTCCCTCGCGTACCAGGCGGCGATCTCCCCGCAGGACTTCACGGTCGTCGGCACGCTGAACGGCGGCTGGCCCGACACGGCGCAGATCGCCGTCGCCACGAAGAAGGGCAACGAGGTGGCCCCGGCGATCACCGCCGCGATCAACCACGCCATCGAGGACGGCACGTACCTCGAGGTGCTCCAGCGGTGGGGCCTGGAGTCCGAGGCCGTCGAGGAGTCGCAGACCAACCCGCCCGGCCTCCCGAAGACGGAGTGACCCGCGCATGACCACCAGCACCCAGCACGTCGACCACGTCGTGGTCGGGGGTGGCGTGATGGGCTCCGCCGCGGCCTGGCAGCTCGCCCGGCGCGGGCGCGACGTCCTGCTGCTCGAGCGCTTCGCGCCCGGGCACGCGCACGGCGCCTCGCACGGGACGTCGCGCATCTACCGCACGACGTACGCCGAGCCCGAGTACCTCGACCTCGCGCAGGAGGCGCTCGGCCTGTGGCGCGAGGTCGAGGACGAGACCGGGACCGCGCTGCTCGCCGTCACCGGCGGCGTGAGCCACGGGCGGCGCGACCGCGCGGCCGAGCGGCGCGCGGACGCGATCGGCGCCGCGTTCGCGGCCCGCGGGATCGAGCACGAGTGGCTCGACCCCGCGACCGCCGCCGAGCGTTGGCCCGGGCTGCGGTTCGAGGGCAGGGTGCTGCACGAGGTCGCGACGGCCGGGCGGCTGCACGCCGACCGCGCCGTCGCGGCCCTCCAGGGCGCGGCCGCCGCGAGCGGGGCCGACGTCCGCCACGAGGTCGCCGTCCGGCACGTCGAGCGCGTCCCGGAGGGCGTCCGCGTCGTGACCGACGGGGGCGACGTCGTCGCCCGGGTCGTCGTCGTGACCGTCGGCGCATGGAGCGCCGGGCTCCTCGGCGGTCCGACGGGTGGGCTGCTGGGCCAGGAGCTGCCGCTCGTCGTGACCCAGGAGCAGCCTGCGCACTTCGCGCTCGCCGCGGGCGCGTCGCCCGCGGGGTGGCCGGCGTTCACGCACGACGTCGGCCTGGGCACGGCCTGGCCGAGCGGGGTCTACGGCCTCGCGACCCCGCGCGAGGGCGTCAAGGTCGGCTTCCACGGGGTCGGCCCCGTCGTCGACCCGGACCGCCGCTCCTACCGGCCCGAGCCGGGGCAGCTCGCAGCCCTGCGCGACTACGTGCGCACGTGGCTTCCCGGCCTCGATCCCGACGCCTACGTCCCCGTGAGCTGCACCTACACCACGACGCCCGACCACGACTTCGTGCTCGACCGTCGCGGCCCCGTCGTCGTGGGCGCCGGGTTCTCCGGCCACGGCTTCAAGTTCGCCCCGGCGGTCGGCCGCGTGCTCGCCGACCTCGCCACCACGTCCGACGGCGTCACCGCGGCCGAGCGGTTCTCGCTCGCCCGGCTCGCCGCGCTCCCCGAGAGGACCGCCTCATGACGATCGCTCCCGCACCCACCGCGGCGGACGCTCAGGCTCCGTCCGCAGTCCCCGAGACGCTCCCCGCGCCGCCCCACGAGAACGACGGAGCCCGGGCCGCGCTCGCTGCGCGGTACGGCGTGGACCCCGTGACCGTCGAGGACGTCGCGCCGGGCGCGACCGAGGGACTGGCACCCGCCGTGGACCGTCCCGGCACCGTCCTCGCGACGCAGCTCGGTCACCGGACGGTCCGCCGCTACCGCACCGACCCGCTGGCCGACCACGTCGTCCCGACGCTCGTCGCCGCCGCGCAGTCCGCGCCGACGTCGTCGAACCTCCAGCTGTGGAGCGTCGTCGCCGTCACCGACCCCGCGCGCAAGGCCCGGCTCGCGGCGCTCGCGGGCGACCAGGAGCACGTCCGTACCGCGCCGCTGCTGCTGGTGTGGCTCGCAGACGTCTCGCGAGCGCGCGCCCTCGGCGAGCGCGAGGGCGTGCGGCTCGAGGCCACCGACTACCTCGAGACGACCGTCGTCGCGTTCCTCGACGCCGCGCTCGCCGCGCAGAACGCCGTCGTCGCGGCCGAGTCCCTCGGCCTCGGCACCGTGTACATCGGGGCGCTGCGCAACCACCCGGCCCAGGTCGCCGCCGAGCTCGGCCTGCCCGAGGGCGTCGTCGCGGTCGTGGGGCTCGTCGTCGGGCACCCCGACCCCGCGGGCGGCGAGCGCGTCAAGCCGCGGTTGCCGCAGGCCGCGGTGCTGCACGCCGAGCGCTATCGGGCCGCCGGCCAGCACGAGCACGTCGCGGCGTACGAGGAGCGCATCGCGCCCTTCTACCGCGACGAGGGGCTCGACGGCGGGTGGCGCGACCGCGTCGTCGACCGCCTACGTGTCCCCGGCGCGCTGCGCGGGCGCGCCCACCTGCGGCCCACGCTCGCCGCGCTCGGGTTCCCGTCCAAGTAGCCGGCGTCCCGCGCGACCGTGCGTCGCCCGGAGCTACCGCACACCACAGACCGCCGCACCACCCGGCCGCCGCACCACTGAAGGAAGCCATGTCGTCCCACCAGCACCCGCACCAGACCGCCACCCCCGGGCAGCGACCGGCGTCCGGCCGCGTCCCGCTGTCCGTCCTCGACCTCGCGATCGTCCCGGAGGGGGCGACGGGCCAGGACGCGGTGCGCCGCGCCGTCGGGCTCGCGCGCGACCTCGACCGGCTCGGCTACCACCGGGTCTGGTACGCCGAGCACCACCTGTCGCCCGGCGTCGGCTCCGCGTCGCCCGCCGTGCTCGCCGCCGCCGTCGCGGCCCGGACCGAGCGCATCCGCGTCGGCAGCGGTGCCGTGCTCCTCAGCACGACGAGCCCGCTCGTCGCGGCCGAGCAGTTCGGGACGATCGCCGCGCTGCACCCGGGTCGCGTCGACCTCGGTCTGGGGCGGGCGTTCTCGCCGCCGAAGGGCGGCCAGGGCAAGGACTCCGACGGTCCGGTGCGGGCCGCGCGCACGGGTGCGACCGGGCCGCGCGTCGTCGAGGGGCTGTACGTCCCCGGTGCGCCGCCGTCGAACCTCAACGACTCGGTGCTCCGCGAGCGGATCCTCGCGCAGAAGCGGATCGTCGGCGCCTCGCGCACGCCCGTCAGCTTCCGCGACGAGCTCGACCTCGTGCTCGGCCTGCGTGCCGGGACGTACCGCGACGAGCACGGGACGCCGTACGTGAGCCCACCTGTCGAGGGCGCCGACTGGGGCCTGTGGGTCCTCGCGTCGAGCCCGGGCGAGAGCGCGCGCGTCGCGGGCGAGCTCGGGCTGCCGATCGCCGCGAACTACCACGTGGCGCCGTCGGCGACGATCGACACGGTCGCCGCGTACCGCGAGGCGTTCCGCCCGGGCGTGCTCGACGAGCCGTACGTCGTCGTGTCCGCCGACGTGCTCGTCGCCGACACGATCGAGCGCGCCCGCGAGCTCGCGACGCCGTTCGCCGACTGGGTGCTCTCCATCCGTAGCGGCGCCGACGGCGCGATCGTCTACCCCGAGCCGGGCACGTCGCCCGCCTGGGAGGACCGCCCGGAGGCCGAGCGCGCGCTCGTCGCCGACCGCGTCGACACGCGCATCGTCGGCGACCCGGAGACGGTCGTGCGGCGGCTCGACACGTTGCGCCGCGCGACCGGCGCCGACGAGCTCCTGGTCACCACCGCGACCCACGACGCCGACGACGCCCGCCGCTCGTTCGAGCTGCTCGCGGATCACTGGTTCGCGAGCTCCGCCCCCGACGCGGCCGCGGGCGCCTCCGCCGCTCCCGCACTCGCCACCACCACCTGACGCGAGGTCGACCCGTGCGTCGTCAGGTCGACCTCCTGAGGGTCGATCTCGGACGTGCGGGTCGATCCCGCGACCTCACCCGAAGGAGAGACCCATGACCACGACCCCGCCCCTCCAGCCCGCCACCGAGGCCGGAGCCAAGGTCGCCGACGGCGCGCTGCTGATCGACGTGCGCTCCGCCGGCGGCCGCGCGTCGCACGGCGAGATCCCCGGCGCGACGCTTGCCGACCGCAACGACCTCGACGCGCTGTTCGGCCCCGCCGACGACCCGGCGATCTCGCTCGACACGCCCGTCGTCGTCGTGTGCGGGTCGCCGAACGGCTCGGGCCCCGTCGCCGCCGCGCTCGCCGAGCGCGGGTACACGAACGTGTCCCACGTCGACGGCGGCTTTCCGGCCTGGAAGGACGCCGGCCTCCCGGCGTCCGACCCGGTCGACGCCCCCGCGGAGCCGACGGCGCCCGCCCGGTCCTGAGCCGGCAACCGGCCCGCACGCACCTCGAACCACCCGCACCGACACCCACGGAGAACCCTCATGCCCGTCGAGTTCCTCGGCATCGCCACCACCAACGACGCGTCGGAGACCACCGAGCGCACCACCGCGTCGTTCGACACCGCCTACCTGGAGCGCATCGTCCGCGCGCACGAGGACAACGGCTGGACGCGCGTCCTCTTCGCCTACGGCTCCTCCGGTCCGGAGCCCGCCGCCCTGGCCGCCCACACCGCGGCGCGCCTGCAGTCGATCGAGCTGCTGCTCGCGCACCGGCCCAACGTGTCGTACCCGACGTACGCCGCCAAGACGTTCGCGACGCTCGACCTGCTCTCCGGCGGGCGGCTCTCCGTCCACTTCATCACCGGCGGCAACGACCACGAGCAGGGCCGCGAGGGCGACACACTGACCAAGGACGAGCGGTACGCGCGCACCCACGAGTACATCCAGATCGTCAAGCAGGCGTGGGCGAGCGCCGAGCCGTTCGACCACCACGGCCCGTTCTACGACTTCGACGACTTCGTGCTCGACGCGAAGCCGTTCGAGGGGCGCACCCCGACGATCTCGTTCGGCGGGTCGTCCGACGTCGCGTTCCGCGTCGGTGCCGCCGAGGCCGACATCTACGCCGTCTGGGGCGAGCCCCTCGATCGCACGGCCGAGCAGATCGCGCGCGTGCACGCCGAGGCCGCCGCCGCGGGCCGAGCGACGCCGCCGCGCATCCACGCCGCGTTCCGGCCGATCGTCGCGCCGACCGAGGAGCTCGCGTGGGAGAAGGCCCACCGCATCCTCGACCGGATCGAGGCGCGCAAGGCCGCCGCCGGTGGGCAGCTCAGCCGTCGCCACCCGATCGACAAGCCGGAGAACGCCGGCTCGCAGCGCCTCCTCGAGATCGCCGCTCAGGGCGAGCGCTTCGACACCGCGCTGTGGACCGCGACCGCCAAGGCGACCGGTGGTGCCGGCAACTCCAACGCGCTCGTCGGCACGCCCGAGCAGGTCGCGGAGGCGCTCCTCGCGTACTACGACCTCGGCGTCCGCGTCATCTCGGCCCGCGGCTACGACCTGCTCGACGACGCGATCGACTTCGGTCGCTACGTCATCCCGATCGTCCGCGAAGAGGTCGCGAAGCGCGACGCCGCCGCCGCCGAGGCCGCCGCGGCCTGACGTCCGAGGTCCTGGATCGGGGCCGCAACACGCGCACCGGCCCGGGCCCCGTTGAGTGCATGAAATTCGTCGTCCGCAAGGCGTGAGGACGACATATTTCATGCACTCACGGGACCGGGGGAGCCGACCTCGTGAGCGGACCTCGACCTCGACCCGACCCCGAACGAGAGCAACAGCAACAGCAACAGCAAGGAGCAGGACCGTGCGGTTCCAGGTACTCGACATCGTGTTCAACCCGCCCCATCCGGTGACCGGGGAGGCGGTCGCGCCGTCCGACCGGTTGAACCGGGTCGTGGAGACGGCGGTGCTGGCGGAGGAGCTCGGGTTCGACTCGTTCGCGGTGGGGGAGCGGCACGCGGGGGAGGTGCTGTCGTCGGCGCCGACGGTGATCCTGGGGGCGGTCGCGGCGCGGACGTCGCGGATCCTCCTGAGCACCGGCGTGACGGTGCTGTCGCTGCTCGACCCGATCCGCGTCGCCGAGGACCTCGCGACGGTGGACCAGCTCAGCCGGGGGCGGCTGGAGATCGTCATCGGCAAGGGCAACGAGGTGCTGCAGTACCCGCTGCTGGGGCTGGACATCGACAAGCAGTACGAGTACCTCCAGGAGAACTACGAGCTCCTGCGGCTGCTGCTGTCCGAGGAGGACGTGAGCTGGACCGGGCGGCACCGGCACGCGCTGGAGCACGCGACGACGCTGCCGCGTCCGTTCGCGGGTCCGTTCCGCATCTGGCACGGGTCGGCGACGTCGCAGTTCGCGGTGGATCTCGCGGCGCGGTACGGGGACCCGATCGTGAGCGCCAACGCGCTCCAGCCGCGCGAGAACTACCAGGTGCTCATCGACCGCTACCGCGAGCGGTACGCGGAACACGGGCACGACCCGGCGTACGGGTTCGTCGGGTCGGGCTCGGGCGGGCTGTTCCTCGCCGACACGACGGAGGAGGCGATCGAGCAGTACCGCCCGATCTACGAGGGCCAGGTCGCGGCCGCGGCACGCCGCGGCTACGGGCCCGACGCCGTCGGGAAGGCGCCGAGCTTCCGGACGGTGGAGGACGCCGTCGAGCGCGGCCCGGCGCTCGTGGGGTCACCCGAGCGCGTGGCGGAGAAGATCCTCGACTACCACGCCTCCTACGGGCACGACCTCCAGTCGGTGTCCGTCAACCACCTCATCCCCGCGACGCAGCAGGAGGACGTGCTGCGCTGGTTCGCGGAGGAGGTGGTCCCGGTGGTGCAGGCCGAGGTGAAGACCGACCTGTGGAGCCCGGCCGACGCCCGCCGCGCGGCGGGGTTCACGGCGGCCTGACGAGGCATCCTCGACGCCATGGTCGGCTCGCTCTTCCTCGAGCTGAGCGGCATGAATGATGGAGGAAACTGCGCCGCGGGCTCGGCTGCAGGCTAAGAGCACCCCTGCTGAAGAGGTCTACGGTGTAACGTCGCGTCTCCGGCGCGGCTCCAGTCTCGACGCCGGCTCTCGTATTCACGCCGCCTTCCCTGACGCGACGACCCATTCGTGAGGTGCGCCATGACGAACCACTACTCGCTCGACGCGTTCTTCGGCTCGTTCTTCCACCAGGACTGGGAAGAGGACTACGGGAGCGCCGCAGGTGCTCTGGCGCGCTTCCTCGATCTGGCCGGCCCCAGCAGGTACGACGGACTCGTCGATGAAATCGATAGCACCCTGGACAACTACCGTTCCGACGAGCAGGTCGCCGAATGGATCAACGGCCGACTTCACGCCGAGATCTATCCTGAGGCTGTGGGAATGCCGCTGCGCGACTGGCTCCTTGTGGCCAGGGGAGAAGTGATGGCGAGAATCACCGCATCAGATCTTGACGGTCCCTAAGGAGTTTCGCTCTCTCGGTTTCTCGCGTGCGGGCTATGGTCGGCGGGTTTGATCGCCACGGCTCCGGTGGCGCGTATTGCTCGGCTGTGTCGGCGCGCGTCCGGGTGTCGACAACGTCGCTGTCGATCCCCTTAGCGCGTGCTTCGCTGTCGGTGGCGTCGCGGCGGTCAGTGCTGTCGCAGGTCGGGCACCGGCCCGAGCGCGCCCGGTCCACGAGCCCGTCGAGCCGGGCTGCCTCGGCGGCCACACGCTCACGCTCGCCGGGTTCGGTTCGTGCTCTGCGGTGCTGCGCGGTTTCCGCGGACGTCCGGTCTCAGGAGACGTCCCACCGCGCCGCCCCCGAGGGCTGGCGCCAGTGCGGCACCCCACGGCCTGAGTCGCCCGTCCCAGTGCGGCGACACGTGAGGCAGCCGCAACTCACGTCGTCTCGGCGGAAACATCCGTCCGCCTGACGGGACGTCCGTCTCGAAACTTGACTCAACCGGTCGGGATTGTCTTTCCTGCTCCCAGGTGACGAGCGTCAGCACCCAGGCCCGGCTCGCTGACCAGCAACCCTTCGACGTGACGGGGTGCTCCGGGAACGACCTGACCGCGCAGCTCCCGCTGCGCGGTAAGCACGGCACCCCGGTGGGTTCCCCCGCCGCGACGGCCCTCGGCCCGGCGCGGACGACCACCGGCGCCGGACGACCACCGGTCCTCAGCCGGTACACGAGGAGAGCAGCACGACATGAACCCCACACCTCACCGACGCCGGTCCCTGACCGTTGCCGCGGCGGCCGCCGCGACGGGCCTCCTGCTCAGCGCGTGCGCGGGCGGCGGCTCCGGCGCGTCCGACGGCGACGGGTCGCCCAGCCCGACGGGCGAGCCCGTGGCGGGCGGCGACCTGACCTTCGCGATCACGGTCGACTCGCACTGCATCGACCCGCAGCAGGTCGGCAACAACGACGCCATCGCGGCGGCGCGCCAGACCGTCGCGTCGCTCACGGCGCAGGACCCGGAGACGGGCGAGATCGTGCCGTGGCTCGCGGAGAGCTGGGAGGTGAACGACGACGCGTCGAGCTACACGTTCCACCTGCGCGACGACGCGACGTACGCCGACGGCACGCCGATCGACGCCGAGTCGGTGAAGACGAACTTCGACGCGATCGTCGCCCTCGGCGCGACGGCGTCGCTCGGGTCGCAGTACCTCGTCGGCTACGAAGGCACGACGGTCACCGATCCGCAGACCCTCACGGTCGACTTCGCGGAGCCGAGCGCACAGTTCCTCCAGGCGACGTCGACCTTCTCCCTCGGCCTGCTCGCGCCGTCGTCGGCCGACCTGAGCGTCGAGGACCGCTGCGCCGGCAAGTTCGTCGGCTCCGGCCCCTTCTCCGTGAAGTCCTACACGCAGGACCAGGAGATCGTGCTCGAGAAGGTCGCGGGCTACGCGTGGGGGTCGGAGGCGAACGACCACCAGGGCGAGGCCTACCTCGACACCGTGACGTTCAAGGTCATCCCCGAGGCGAGCGTGCGCAGCGGCAGCCTGGTCTCGGGCCAGATCGACGCCTCGGCCGCGATCTCGACCGTCGACCTCCCGCAGTTCGACGGCAACGGGTTCTGGCTCGAGTACCGCGCCAACCCGGGCGTCGTGTTCAACCTGTTCCCCAACGAGTCGAGCCCGCTCGCGGGCGACGAAGCCGTGCGGACCGCGATCCTCAAGGGCATCGACCGCGAGCAGATCGCGGACACCGTGCTCAGCGCGCAGGACGAGCCGGCCACGAGCGTCCTGTCCCACTCGACGCCGCTCTACGAGAGCGTCGCGGACGAGCTCGCCTACGACCCCGAGGGCGCGAAGAAGATCCTCGACGACGCAGGTTGGGTCGAAGGCGCCGACGGCGTGCGCGAGAAGGACGGCCAGAAGCTCTCGACGACCGTGACGTTCTGGCAGGTGCCGGAGCCCCTCGAGCTGGTCCAGCAGCAGCTCGCGCAGATCGGCGTGGACCTCCAGCTCCAGCACGTGACCGTCGCCGAGTCGCAGGCCATCAAGGAGAGCGGCGACTTCGACTTCGACTACTACAACCTCACGCGCTCCGACCCGGACGTGCTGCGCACGATCTTCTCGGCGAACGCGCGCAACATCAACCAGCGCGACGCGGAGGAGGTCGACGAGCTGCTCGACGCGTCGGCCGCGGCGACCGACCCGGCCGAGCGGCAGGAGCTCGTCACGGAGGCCTCGCGCCTCCTGGTGCGGAAGGGCCACGCGATCCCGGTCTACGAGCTCTCGACGACCATCGCGGCCGCCGACACGGTCCACGGCCTGACGTTCGAGGCGTCCTCGCGTCTCGACTTCTACGACGCCTGGGTCACCCAGGGCTGACCCGCCGGGCCCGCCTGCCCGACGCCGCGGCGTCGGGCAGGCGGGCATCCCCCACGGAAGGAGGCCGACCATGGGCCGGTACGTCATGCGTCGCGCCGGGCAGGGGCTGTTCGTGCTCTGGGCGGCGTTCACGATCTCGTTCTTCGTCCTCTACCTGCTGCCCAGCGACCCGGCCGCGCTCATGGCGAGCGGCGGCGGCGAGGCGGACCAGGTGGACCCTGCGCTGCTCGACGCGCTGCGCGCGCAGCACGGCCTCGACCGGCCCGTGCCCGTGCAGTACGCCGACGCGCTGTGGCACGCGCTGCGCCTCGACTTCGGCACGTCGTACTCGTCGGGCGCGCCCGCGACCCAGCTCGTGCTCCAGGCGCTCCCCGCGACGCTCCAGCTCACCCTCGCGGCGCTCGTCCTCGCGGTCGTGGCGGGCGCCGGCATCGCGATCGCGAGCACGTTCCCGCGTGCGGCCTGGCTGCGCCACGCGCTCGCGTCGCTCCCGCCGCTCGGCGTCGCCCTGCCGCCGTTCTGGCTGGGCCTGCTGCTCCTGCAGTGGTTCTCCTTCCAGCTACCGGTCTTCCCTGCGATGGGCAACGAGGGCGCGCTCAGCCTCGTGCTGCCGGCGGTCACGCTCGCCGTCCCGGCGAGCGCCGCGCTCGCCCAGGTTCTCGCGCGGAGCCTGCGCGGGACGCTCGGCGAGCCGTACGTCGAGACGGCGCGCGCCAAGGGCGCGAGCCGGGCGCGCGTGCACTTCGGCCACGCGCTGCGCAACGCCGCGATCCCGGCGCTCACCGTCCTGGGGGTCCTCGTCGGTGGGCTGCTCGGCGGCACGGTCGTCACGGAGACGGTTTTCTCGCGTGCGGGCCTCGGCCGGCTCACGGTCACGTCCGTGGACGCGCAGGACATCCCCGTGGTGCAGGCGGTCGTCGTCCTCTCCGCGCTCGTGTTCGTGGTCGTCACGCTCGTGGTCGACCTGCTCTACCCCCTGCTCGACCCTCGGATCGACGCACGACAGAAGGCGGTGGCCGCATGAGCACCAGGCCGGGAGTGCGCATCGTGCTCCGGGACGAGGCCCGGGTCGCGGACGCGGACCGTGCCGCGGCGGCGGACGCCCCGCCGTCGGGCGCGCTCGCCCCCGACGCCCCGCCCACCGACGCGCCCGAGGTGCGCACGCCCGAGGAGATCGAGGTCGCGGACCGCGAGGACGCGCGCGCGATCATCCGGGACGGGCGCGTCCGGACGCGAGGCCCCGCAGGCCGGTGGCGACGCGGGGCGCGGTACGCCGTGCGCCGTCCCGGGCTGGTCGTCGCCGTGCTCGTCGTCCTGCTCGTCACGGCGTGGGCTGTCGTCCCGCAGCTCTTCACGTCGTACGACCCGCTCACGGGCGTGCCCGCCGACCGGCTCCGACCGCCGTCGGGCGCGCACCTGTTCGGCACCGACCACCTGGGTCGCGACGTGTACGCGCGCGTCGTCCACGGCGCGTCCGCGTCGCTCAGCGCGACCGTCATCGCGGTGGCGGTCGGGCTCGTCGCCGGGTCGCTGCTCGGCCTGCTCGCGGGGTTCGTGCGCGGGTGGGTGGACGACGTCGTCGGCCGGTTCGTCGACGTCCTGCTCGCGATCCCCAGCATCCTGCTCTCGCTCGCGATCATCACGGCGCTCGGGTTCGGGACGATGAAGGTCGCGATCGCCGTGGGCATCACGAGCGTCGCGACGTTCGCGCGCGTCATGCGGGCCGAGGTCCTGCGGACCTCGACGTCGGTGTACGTCGAGGCGGCCCGCGCGTCGGGCGTGCGCTGGTACGGCGTGCTCGGGCGCCACGTGCTGCCCAACTCGACGGGACCGGTGCTCGCGCTCGTCGCGCTCGAGCTCGGCACGGCCGTGCTCGCCATCTCGGCCCTGAGCTTCCTCGGCTACGGGACGCCGCCGCCCGCGCCGGAGTGGGGCTCGCTCGTCTCGGGCGGGCGCGACTACCTGGCCACCGCGTGGTGGCTCACGACCATGCCGGGCCTCGTGATCGTCGCCGTCGTGCTGTCGGCGAACCGCGTCGCGCGGGCCCTGGAGCGGACCGGAGGGGACGCATGACCGCCACGACGCCGACCACCCAGGAACGTCCCGGCCCGACGTCGGGCCAGGCGCCCGCGCTCGAGATCCGCGGTCTGGAGGTCGCCTACCGCACGCGCGACGGCGGCTCGTACGCCGCCGTCCGCGGCGTCGACCTCACGGTCGGGGCGGGCGAGGTCGTCGCGCTCGTGGGCGAGTCCGGGTCGGGCAAGAGCACGACGGCGCACGCGGCCCTGCACCTGCTGTCGCGCGGGGGAGCGGTGACGGGCGGGACCATCCGGCTCGGCGGACGCGACGTCGGCGACCTCTCCGAGAAGGAGTGGCAGCAGGTGCGCGGCCGCGACGTCGGCCTCGTGCCGCAGGACCCGACGGTCTCGCTCAACCCGGTGACCCGCGTGGGCGACCAGGTCGCGGAGGTGCTCGTCATCCACGGGCTCGCGCGGCGCAAGGAGGCGCGCGAGCGCGCGGTCGAGCTGCTGCGGCAGGCCGGGATCGACGACCCGGAGGCGCGTGCGCGGCAGTACCCGTCGCAGCTCTCCGGAGGCATGCGCCAGCGCGTGCTCATCGCGATCGCGGTCGCCGCGCGCCCGAGGCTCGTCGTCGCCGACGAGCCGACGAGCGCGCTCGACGTGACCGTGCAGCGCCGCATCCTCGACCACCTCGACGGCCTCGTGCGCGACCTCGGCACCGCGGTCCTGCTCATCACGCACGACCTCGGCGTCGCGGCGGACCGGGCCGACCGCATCGTCGTCCTGGAGCACGGGGTCGTCGTCGAGGAGGGCACCGCCGAGCAGGTGCTGCACGACCCGCGCCACCCGTACACCCGGCAGCTCATCGCCGCGGCGCCGAGCCTCGCGAGCTCGCGCCTCGTCGCGGGCGGCACCCCGGAGACGGCGCCGGGCGACGGCGTCGTCCCGGGCGCCGCGGGCGAGCCCGTCCTCGCGGTGCGGGACCTGCGCAAGGAGTTCACGCTGCCGCGCGGGGCGGCGCACCGGACGCTCGTCGCCGTGGACGGCGTGAGCCTCGCGGTCGGGCGCGGCGAGACGTACGCGCTCGTGGGGGAGTCCGGGTCGGGCAAGAGCACGACGGCGCGGCTCGCCCTCCGGCTCGAGCGGCCCACCGCGGGCACGGTGGAGTTCGCCGGAGAGGACATCACGACGGCGCGCGGCGAGCGGCTGCGGTCGCTGCGCCGCGGCTTCCAGGTGGTCTACCAGTCCCCGTACGCGTCGCTCGACCCACGGTTCACCGTCGAGCAGATCGTCACCGAGCCGCTGCGGGCGTACCGCGTCGGGTCGCCCTCCGAGCGGGCGGACCGGGCGCGCGCGCTCGTCGAGGACGTCGCCCTCCCGCCCGACGTGCTCCGGCGGGGACCGCGCGAGCTCTCGGGCGGTCAGCGCCAGCGCGTCGCCATCGCGCGGGCGCTCGCCCTGAACCCCGCGCTCGTCGTGCTCGACGAGCCCGTCTCGGCGCTCGACGTGTCCGTGCAGGCACAGATCCTCGAGCTGCTCGTGCGGCTCCAGGCCGAGCACGGGCTCGCGTACCTGTTCATCTCGCACGACCTCGCGGTCGTGCGCCAGGTGTCCGACCACGTCGGCGTCATGCACCGCGGGCGCGTCGTCGAGCAGGGGGCGACCGAGCGGATCCTGCTCGACCCGCAGGAGGACTACACGCGCGAGCTCGTCGCGGCCATCCCCGGCCGCCGCGCGCGAGCCCGGCCCGGGCAGGGAGCTGCTCGGCCCGCCACGAGATAGAACCGCAGGTCGCGAGGTAGGACACCAGGTGCTCTGTCTCGCGACCTGCGGTTCTCTCTCGTCAAGCCGGTCAGGTCAGGCCTCGCGGTTCTCCGAGGAGAGGAACCAGGCCTGCTTCTCCAGGTCGGCGATGATCTCGTGCAGGATGTCGGCGCTCGTCGGGTCCTCGGCGTCGACGTCGTCGTGCACCTCGCGCACGACCTCGACCGTCTGGGCGAGGCGCTCGACGATCGCGTCGACCGTGTCGCCGACCGACACGAGGCCCGCCGGGTACGGCGAGAGGTCGGTCGTCGTCGCGACGGTCTCGGTGCGGCCGTCGGGCACGACCTGGAGCGCGCGCATGCGCTCGGCGACGGTGTCGCTGTGCTCGCGCGCGGCGTCCACGACGTCGTCGAGCTGGAGGTGCAGGTCGCGGAACCCGCGGCCGGTGACGTTCCAGTGGGCCTGCTTGCCCTGGACGTGCAGGTCGACGAGCGCGACGAGCACGCGCTGGAGGTGGGCGCGGAGCGTCTCCGACGCCTCGAAGCGGGCGGTGGCGCGGTGGATGGTGGGTGCGGACATGGTGCTCCTCGCTCTCTCGGGGGTCTCCCGGAACGTGCGGCGGTCACCCGGCTTCCGTCGGTGCCGTCCTCGTGTCTCGTTCTCTTGAACGATTCCAGACTAGGCAGGATTCCCCGGCCCCGCCAGCAAGGACAGGCGTGCCTGACCTGCGGCGACACGTGCCGGCAGTCCCCGTCGAGAGGGGGCGCGTCACGTTCTCTCGCCAGATGAGAGGACCCGTCGCGCCCCTTGCCGGACGGCGCCCGGAGTGGTCCGCTGGCGTCATGACCGACGACCTCGCCCCTGCTGCCACGCACCTCCTTCCCCAGCGCACGCTCGGTGCTGGGGACGCCGCCCTCACCGTCGCTCCCGTCGGGTTCGGCGGCATGTCCGTGACGGACGCGTACGGCCCTGCTGACGCGACGGAGGCGGAGGCCGTGCTGCGCCGCGCGCTCGAGCTGGGCGTGACGCTGGTCGACACGGCCGACGTCTACGGGCACGGCCGCAACGAGGAGCTCATCGGCCGGGTGCTCGGCGTCCACCGCGACCAGATCGTGCTCGCGTCCAAGTTCGGGCTCCCGCCCGCGGGCGGGCACCCGGACGGGCGCCGGGTCGACGGCCGCCCCGAGTACGTGCGTGCGGCGGTCGACGCGAGCCTGCGACGCCTGGGCACGGACCACCTCGACCTGTACTACCTGCACCGGGTGGACCCGCAGGTCCCGATCGAGGACACGGTCGGGGCGCTCGCCGAGCTGGTGGACGCCGGGAAGGTCCGCGGCATCGGCCTCTCGGAGCCCTCCGCGGCGACGGTGCGTCGCGCCCACGCGGTGCACCCGGTGACGGCGGTGCAGAGCGAGTACTCGTTGTGGACGCGGGACCCGGAGGACGAGGTGCTGCCGACGCTGCGTGAGCTCGGCATCGGGTTCGTGCCCTTCTCGCCCCTCGGCCGCGGCATCCTCACCGGCACCGTCGACGCGACCGCCGGCTTCGCGGCCGACGACGTCCGCCGGTCCCACGCCCGGTACGCCGGCGAGGCGTTCGAGCACAACCGCGACCTGGTCCGCTCGCTCGAGCAGCTCGCCGCGGAGCGCGGGGTCACGACGGCGCAGCTCGCCCTCGCCTGGCTGCTCGCCCAGGGTGACGACATCGTCCCGATCCCCGGGACCAAGCGCCTCGGCTACCTCGAGCAGAACGTCGCGGCCGCCTCGATCGACCTCACCGCGGAGGACGTCGCGGCGATCGGCGCGACCATCCCGCGTGGGGCCGTGCAGGGTGTGCGACACCCGCAGGCGGACCTCCTCGCGGGATGACCGGGTCAGCCCTGCAGCGCCGCGGTCCCGGGGAGCGGCACGTCGTCGGCGCTCCGCGTACGCCCGACCCGCGTCGGCAGGACAGGGGCGAGGGCGAGCGACCCATCGCTCGGGACGGAACACGGGCCTAGACTGGAGAGGTCCTGTGGGTCTCCCCGCGCAGAGGTCGGCTCCGATGTCGTGGCTGCTCATGATCTGGTGCGCGACGGCGTGCACGGCCGCCGCCGCGTGGTGGGTGCTGCGCGCCGGCCGGCCCCCGAGCCACCGGACGACCAGCCGGCCGCACCTGCTGCGCCGCCGCCCGACGCCCCCCGACCCGCTCGCGACGCTCGCGCTCCAGGTGCGGTTGAGCGAGCTCGCCGCGGAGATGCGGCGTATCGAGGCGGACCCGGACGTCTATGCCCGCGCCCACCACTACCTCGCGGTCCAGGGCGCGTACGACGCGCTGCTCCGGGAGGCGTGCCGGCTCACCGGCCTCACGGTCGAGGACGCGCCGTTGCGGGCCGGGTTCCGCACGGGCGACGACGAGCGGTTCCGCGAGGAGCTCGAGCTGAGCGCGCGCGGCTGGAGCTGGTGACCGGTCCGCCCGTGAGGGGCGGCGCGGGACGGGCGAGGGGCCCGACGGCGGTGCGTCCGCCGTCGGGCCCCTCGCCCGTGGTCCCGTCGCGTGCGCTCAGAGCGCCGAGTGGTCCCCGATCCGGTGGTAGGTGCGGTCGTGGTAGACGAGAGGCGACGGTGTGCCGGCCGCCTCGGGTCGCGGGCCGGCGCCCCTGCCGACGCTCGACGAGAGCGCCCGCAGCGAGACGAGGTAGGAGTCGCCGACGGGCGTGCGCTGCACGACACGGCCGCGGACCCAGGAGAGCGCGCCGTCGACCACGGGCTCGCCGGTGTCGAGACGGGACCAGCCGCCGTCCGCGAACCGGTCGATGCCGCTCGTGGCGAAGCGGGCCGAGACGTCGTCCTGGTGGTCGGCGAGGAAGCTCACCGTGAGCGTCCGCGCGGCGGAGACCGCGGGCCACGACGACGACGTCGACGCGAGCGAGAACGCGAGCAGCGGGGGCGCGGCCGAGACGGAGATGACCGACGTCGCGGTGAACCCGACGAGGCGGTCGTCGTGCTCGAGCGCGATCACGGCGACCCCGGCGGGGTGGCCGCGGAACACGGACTTGTACTCGTCGGGGGAGAGCTGCGGCTCGTCCTGCTCCGCCAGGAGGGCCTCCAGGTGGGTGAGCTCGGCGGTCATCGGGCCACCCCCGCGAACGCGTCGGCGACGGCCTGGTCGGCGGGCGGCAGGTCGCCGCCGTCCACCCCGGAGAGCGGCGTCGCGGCGCGGCGCAGCGCGTCGCCCTCGCGGGCGAGCCACGCGTCCACGACCGGGCCCAGGTCGGCGAGCTGCGGTTCGGTGAGCGTGAGGGAGCGGGTCGGGACGACGGCGCCGAGCTCGACGAGCACGGGCCGCAGGTGCACCTCGCCGACGAGCGCGTGGGCGGGGTTGCCCGACACGACGAGCGGCACGACGACGACGCCCGCGAGCCCGTCCGGGCCGTACAGGTCGAGGAACGCCTTGAGGAGCCCGGTGTACGACGCCTTGTAGACCGGGGTCGCCACGACGGCGACGGTCGCCGCGGCGAGCCGGTCGCGCGCGGCGTCCGCGGCGGGGCGCTCGGGGCCGAGGATCTCGGTGGCGAACGCCGCGAGGTCGATCGTCGAGACGTCGGCCGTGCCGAGGAGGGCGGCGACGCGGTGCGCCACGGTCTCGGCGGCGCCGAGCGTCCGCGAGCCGGGGCGCGGGTTGCCGGAGACGGCGAGGACCGTCGGGGAGAGGGAGCGGTGGGTCATGTGCACCTCGCAGTAGTCGTCGATCACGCTTGCCGCGCGGCCGCCCCGCGGGCGCGGGACCGGTCGTGCGCGGCCTGGTCATCTCCCGGAGCACCCCGCCGTGACAGGGGGTTGCCGACCAGCGAGCCGGGGCTTGGCGCTGGTGCTCGTGACCTGGGGACGGGTATAGCAGCGGCTCCGCGAAAACTGCACCAGATCGATCGGGTTTCTCAGTGGGTGGACGGTTGTGTCGTCCGTGGGTGCCCTGCGCGACGTCTCCGGGTGCGCAGGGAGTGAGACGGCGGTACGGGAACTTCTGGCACAGGCGTACCGTCAGCAGGAGTTTCCGCCCAGACGAGGAGTACCCATGGACAGCCGACTGCAGTCCGTCTACGACGAGGTCCTGCGTCGCAACCCCGGCGAGGCCGAGTTCCACCAGGCCGTGCGCGAGGTCTTCGACTCGCTCGGTCCCGTGCTGCGCAAGCACCCGCGCTACGTCGAGGCCGCCGTCCTCGAGCGCGTGTGCGAGCCCGAGCGCCAGATCATCTTCCGGGTCCCGTGGGTGGACGACACCGGCCGCGTGCAGATCAACCGCGGCTTCCGGGTCGAGTTCAACTCGGCGCTCGGCCCGTACAAGGGCGGCCTGCGGTTCCACCCGTCGGTCTACCTCGGGATCGTCAAGTTCCTCGGCTTCGAGCAGATCTTCAAGAACTCGCTCACGGGCATGCCGATCGGCGGCGGCAAGGGCGGGTCCGACTTCGACCCGCGCGGCCGCTCCGACGGCGAGGTCATGCGGTTCTGCCAGTCGTTCATGACCGAGCTGTACCGGCACATCGGTGAGAACACCGACGTCCCGGCCGGTGACATCGGCGTGGGCGGCCGCGAGATCGGCTACCTGTTCGGCCAGTACAAGCGGATCACCAACCGCTACGAGTCCGGCGTCCTCACGGGCAAGGGGATCTCGTGGGGCGGCTCGCTCGTGCGGACCGAGGCGACGGGCTACGGCACCGTGCTCTTCGCGCAGAGCATGCTCGAGACGCGCGGGCAGGAGCTCGACGGCCGGCGCGTCGTGGTCTCGGGCTCCGGCAACGTCGCGATCTACGCGACCGCCAAGGCCCAGCAGCTCGGTGCGAACGTCGTCGCCTTCTCCGACTCCTCCGGCTACGTCGTCGACGAGGCGGGGGTCGACCTCGAGCTGCTGCGCCAGATCAAGGAGGTCGAGCGCGGCCGCGTCGCCGACTACGCGGCCCGCCGCCCGGGCGCGCGCGTCGTCACCGACGGCTCCATCTGGGACGTGCCGTGCGACGTCGCGCTGCCGTGCGCGACGCAGAACGAGCTCGACGAGAGCGCGGCCAAGCAGCTCGTGGCGAACGGCGTCGTCGCGGTCGCCGAGGGGGCCAACATGCCGACGACGCCCTCCGCCGTCGCGCTCCTCCAGGACGCGGGCGTGCTGTTCGCACCCGGCAAGGCCGCGAACGCCGGCGGCGTCGCGACCTCCGCGCTCGAGATGCAGCAGAACGCGTCGCGCGACTCGTGGTCGTTCGAGTACACGGAGGAGCGGCTCGCGCAGATCATGGCGGGCATCCACGACCGGTGCGTCGAGACGGCCGACGAGTACGGCACTCCCGGGAACTACGTGCTCGGTGCCAACATCGCGGGCTTCACCAAGGTCGCCGACGCGATCCTCGCGCTCGGCGTCATCTGACCGTCGTCTACCCTGGCCGACGGCCGCCGTCGCGCACGCCGCGCGACGTGACGGCCGTCGGACCGGACGACGGGAGAGCGCAGTGACGACCACCGACCCCGAGGGCCCTGCCGTGCGCGCGGGCCGCGACGTCGTGCTCGAGCTCGCGGTGCAGGACCCCGACGGCGTCCGGGTGGCCGCCTCCGTGGGCGCCCGGCGGGTCGAGCTGTGCGTCGGCCTGGGCGCGACGGGCGGGCTCACGCCGAGCGCCGGCCTCGTGGAGGCGGCCGTCGTGGCGGCCGCCGACACCGCGGGCCGTGCGCCTGTCGAGGTGCACGTCCTCGTGCGGCCGCGCCCGGGAGGGTTCGTCCTCTCGGCAGTCGACCTCGACGTGCAGGTTCGCGACGTCCGGGCAGCGGTCGCGGCGGGTGCGGCAGGCGTCGTGGTCGGCGCGCTGACCCCGGACGGCGTCGTGGACGTCGCCGCCGTGCGCGCCCTCGTCGCGGCGGCCGACGGCCGCGAGGTGACGTTCCACCGCGCGGTCGACGTCGTGGCGGACCCGCTCGCGGCCCTCGACGCGCTCGCCGGCGCGGGCGTGGTGCGCGTGCTCACGTCGGGTGGCGCGGCGCGCAGCATCGACGGCGTCGAGCGCCTGCGCGCCATGTCGGCGCACGCCCGCGGACCCCTGACCGGCCGCGTCCAGGTCATGGCCGGTGGGGGAGTGCAGCCCCGGGACGTCGGCGCGCTCGTGGCCGCAGGCGTGGACGCCGTGCACCTCTCCGCGAAGCGCGTCGTCGCGGACGACGCCGGTCCCGGAGGTGGTGGAGACGCCGGCTACGAGGTCACGGACCCCGAGGTCGCCGCGGCGGCGAGCGCGGCGCTCCGCGCCGCGCGGTAGCCACACCCCTCCGCTCCCGGAGCGCCCGCCAGCGCCCCGCGACGCGCCCACGTCGCCGCGACCCGGCGTCGTCCTGGCCCGGCCGGTCCCCGACACGGGGGCCGGCCGTCGCTCTTCTCACGAGGCCCCAGAGCCGCGATGTCTCAGTTAGGTAACTTTCCTGTCGTATTCATCGGCGAGGCCGGATCGATTAGTTAGTGTTCCTGCCACACGCCCCAGGGCGCACGACGAACGACGCGAGGACGCGTCGTCCATGCGAAAGGACCGATGATGATTCGAAGCACGGCGCGCAAGCGTCTGCTCACGGCGGTTGCGCTCGTGACCGGCGTGACCCTCATGGCGGCGGGCTGCTCCGGCTCCGGGAACGGCGACGGCGAGGAGACCGCGGACGGTGGGCGCACGCTCAACGTCTGGGCCGGGACGCAGACCCCGATCGTCGCGAACTTCAACCCGTACTCGCCGAACCCGCTGCACGCGGCGAACGGCGCGATCTACGAGCCGCTCTTCTACTACAACAAGGCCCAGGCCAGCGACCCCGAGCCCCGCCTCGGTGAGTCGTTCGAGTGGTCCGAGGACGGCACCGAGCTCACGGTGAAGCTCCGCGAGGGCGTCACGTGGACCGACGGCGAGGCCTTCGACGCCGACGACGTCGTCTTCTCGCACACCAACGAGGCCGCCCAGCGCGACTTCGTCGTCTCGGTCGAGGCCGTCGACCCGTACACCGTGAGGTGGACGTTCGACTCCCCGCAGTTCACGTCCGAGGTCCAGCTCCTCGGCACGTCGCTCGTCGTGCCGGAGCACATCTGGTCCGAGGTCGACGACCTCGTGACGTTCGCGAACGAGGACCCGGTCGGCACCGGTCCGTTCAAGGCAGACGCGGTCACCGAGGCGGCCTACACGGTCGTCGCGAACGAGGACTACTGGGACGGCGCGCCCCAGGTCAAGAAGGTCCGCTACCTCGGCATCGACGCGAACCAGAGCGCCGAGGACCTCATGACCACGGGCAAGGTCGACTGGACTGCCATGTTCGTGGCCGACCCCGACCGCATCACCGCGGACGGCCGCCTGAGCATGATCAACACGCCGCAGGACCCGACGACGATCTACACGTGCGTGTCGGTCGACCTCGGCTGCACCGGCCCGCAGACCGACGTCGCGGTGCGCCAGGCGATCAACCTCGCCATGGACCGCACCGAGATCAACGAGAAGGCGTTCGCCGGCCTCGCCGCGACCGCGTCCCCGACGTTCGCGCTGCTCGGCCGTGACGACCGCTGGATCTCGCCCGACGTCGAGGCGGAGAGCCCGCAGACCGCCGACGCCGCGGCCGCGTCGAAGGTCCTCGAGGACGCCGGCTACACCCGGGGTGCGGACGGCATCTACGAGAAGGACGGCCAGAAGGTCGAGCTGACCCTCATCACGGTCGACGGCTGGAACGACTACAACGCGGTCGGCGACCTGCTCGTCGAGCAGGCGAAGGCCGCCGGCATCGCGATCGTCCACAACAAGGTCACGCAGCAGGAGATGTCGGACGCGCGCGTCGCGGGCACCTACCAGCTCATGGTCGGCGGTATCACGGGCCCGTCCCTCGACGACCCGTTCAGCATCTACCGCCAGTGGATGACGACGGACTACACCCGACCCGTCGGTGAGGTCATGGAGTCCGGCCTCTTCAACTACGTGCGCTACACCAACCCGAAGGTCGACGCCGCGGTCGAGGCGGCCGCCTCGACGAACGACGAGGCCGCGAAGCAGGAGCAGTACGCGGTCATCCAGGAGGAGATCGTCCGCGACCTGCCCTACATCCCGGTGGTCGTGAACGCCTCGCAGACGTTCATGGACACGAAGGACTTCACGGGCTGGCCGACCGAGGACGACCTCTACGCCTTCCCGCCGTCCTGGAGCACGGTCTCGCTGGGCGTCGTGCTCTCGAAGCTCGAGCCGGCGAGCTGATGCGACCGCGCCGACGAGGAGGACCGAGGAACGAGGGACTCGCGACATGAGGTACTACGCACGACGGATCACGTTCTACGTGATCACCCTCTGGGCAGCGGTCTCGTTGAACTTCCTCATCCCGAAGCTCATGCCGGGTGACCCCAAGCAGATCTTCATCGACAAGTTCCTGCGCAAGGGCGGCGAGCTGACGCCCCAGATGCAGAACAGCATCGACCTCCTCTTCGGCGCGGACGGCGACGCCTCCCTGTGGGACCAGTACGTGGACTACTGGGGGCGCCTGTTCCAGGGAGATCTCGGGATCTCCATCACCTACTACCCCCAGCCCGTCACCGAGCTGATCGGCCAGGCCCTCCCCTGGACGGTCGGGCTCGTGGGACTCGCGACGATCATCTCGTTCGTCCTGGGCGTCGGGCTGGGGGCGTGGGCCGGCTGGAAGCGTGGCACGTGGGTGGACAGCATCATCCCCGCGTCGACGCTCCTCCAGGCGGTGCCCTACTTCTGGCTCGCCCTCATCCTCGTCTCCGTCTTCTCGGTCACGACCGGGTGGTTCCCGCGGATCGGCAGCTACGACATCTTCGGCTTCGACAACGGCCCCGAGTGGTCGTGGGCGTTCGTCGGCAGCGTGATCTACCACGGGTTCCTGCCCGCGCTGACGATCGTGCTCTCGTCGGTGGGCGGCTGGCTGCTCGGGATGCGCAACATGATGGTGTCCACGCTGTCCGAGGACTACGTCACGACGGCCGAGGCCAAGGGCCTGCGCCGGATGCGCGTCGCGATCACCTACGCGACGCGCAACGCCGCGCTCCCGTCGTTCGCCGGGTTCGGCGTCGCGCTGGGGTTCGTCGTGGCCGGGTCGGTCGTCATGGAGCAGGTCTTCAGCTACCCGGGTCTGGGCAAGCTCCTGTTCAACGCGGTACAGGCGAGCGACTTCGCGCTCATGCAGGGCACGTTCCTCGTGATCACGCTCGCCGTGCTCGCGGCGAACTTCCTCATGGACATCATCTACGGACTCATCGACCCGAGGGCGCGCGCCAATGTCTGACAACACCCGCGACACGGAGATCGTGACCCCCGCCGCCGACGCGGCCCCCGCCGCCACGGTCGTGGTCGACGGCCTCGCACCGGCGACGACCACCGAGGGGATCGTCCCCGACGTCCGGGACGTCCCCGCGGCGCTCGACCAGGACGCGCCCGCCGCGCCCGCCCGCCGTGGCCTGCGCGCGATGCTCCCGCGCCGGTCCGGCAAGCTCACCGCCGGGATCGTCCTCGTGGCCGGCATCCTGCTGTTCACGTTCGTCGCGCCGTTCTTCACCCAGGACCCGCGATCCACGGCGAACCCACGGTTCCTGCCGCCGAGCACCGAGCACCTGCTCGGCACCAACCACATCGGGAACGACATCTTCGCCCAGGTCGCGTACGGCGGGCAGGGCTCCCTGATGGTGGGTCTCGTCGCCGGCGCGATCGCGCTCGTGCTATCGATCGTGTTCGGCATCGTCGCGGGCTACCGGGGGCGGTTCACCGACGAGGCCCTCTCGCTCGTCACGAACATCATGCTCGTCATCCCGGGCCTGCCGCTGATCATCGTCATCTCGGCCTACCTCCAGACGCGGTCCCTCCTCGTCGTCGCGGTGATCCTGGGCCTCACGGCCTGGCCCGGTGCGGCGATCGTGCTCCGCATGCAGGCCAAGTCGCTGCGCGCGCGCGACTACGTGTCCGCGGCGCGCGTGGCGGGCGAGAAGACGCCGCGGATCATCCTCGTGGAGATCTTCCCCAACCTCCTGCCGCTCCTCACGGCGCAGTTCCTCGGCGCGGTGCTCCTCGCGATCCTCGCCGAGGCGGGGTTGTCGTTCCTCGGGCTCGGCCCGTCGGGCTCGATCACGTGGGGCACGATCCTCAACCAGGCGAGCGCCAACAACGCGCTGAGCCTCGGCATGTGGTGGTGGTTCGTCCCCCCGGGCCTGCTCATCGCGCTCTTCGGCTGCGGGCTCGCGCTCGTCAACTTCAGCCTGGACGAGATCATCAACCCCCGGCTGCGCCTGGGCCCGGCCGCGGTCAAGAGCGTGCGCAAGGCCCGCAAGGCCGGCCTCGCCGCGGACGCGGTCCCCGACGACGCGAAGGAGACGGTGGGCGCATGACCGCCACGACCACGGCCACCGGGCCGCTGACCAGCGAGGGCCACGCCGCCTACCTCGTCGGCAAGGAGCCGGTGCTCACCGCGCGGCACGTCTCGATCGACTACGAGGTCGAGCCGGTCGTCCACGCCGTCAAGGACGTGTCGCTCACCCTGCACCGCGGCGAGATCCTCGGTCTCGCGGGCGAGTCGGGCTGCGGCAAGACGACGCTCGCGTACGGGATCAACCGCCTCCTCAAGCCCCCGGCGCTCCTCACGTCCGGGACGGTGACGTTCCACGACCAGGACGGCGGCGACGTCGACGTCGTCGCGCTCTCCGGCGACGCGCTGCGCGCGTTCCGGTGGGACAAGGTCTCCATGGTGTTCCAGGGCGCGATGAACTCGCTCAACCCGGTCATCAGCGTGCGCGACCAGCTCGGGGACGTCCTCAAGACCCACCGGCCCGGGATGTCGCGCAAGGACCGGGCGACCCGGTCCGCGGAGCTCCTCGAGCTCGTCGGAGTCGACCCCTTGCGCCTCGACAGCTACGCGCACGAGCTGTCGGGCGGCATGCGCCAGCGCGTCATGATCGCGATGGCGCTCGCGCTCGACCCGCAGGTCATGATCATGGACGAGCCGACGACGGCCCTCGACGTCGTCGTCCAGCGGGGGATCCTGCGCGAGATCATGCGCCTGCGCGAGCAGCTCGGGTTCGCCGTCGTGTTCATCACGCACGACCTCCCGCTCCTGCTGGAGATCAGCGACCGCATCGCCGTGATGCTCCGTGGCGAGATCGTCGAGATCGACACGGCGGAGTCGATCTTCGAGGGCGCCCAGCACCCGTACACGCGCCGTCTGCTCGGCTCGTTCCCGAGCCTCACCGGCGACCGCGGCTCGTTCGTCCGCACGGGCGAGGGCACCGGCGAGAGCCAGGAAGGACCGCACGCATGAGCACCCTCGAGGTCCGCAGCCTGGTCAAGGACTTCTCGATCCGCAAGGGCCTGCGACGCACGCGCCTGCGCGCGGTGAACGACGTGTCGTTCACGCTCGAGCCCGGCAAGACGATCGCGGTCGTCGGCGAGTCCGGCTCGGGCAAGTCGACGGTGGCGCGCATGATCGCCCAGCTCGAGACGCCGACGTCGGGCGAGATCCTGCTGGACGGCAAGCCGTCCGCGACCCGTGGCCGCGGCCTGGACGCCTACCGGCACGACGTCCAGATGGTGTTCCAGGACCCCTTCGCGTCGCTCAACCCCTTCCACACGGTGGCCCACCACCTCGAGCGGCCGCTGCGCCTGCACAAGGTCGCGCGCGGACGGCAGGCGCTCGACGCGCGGGTCCACGAGCTCCTCGAGCGGGTGAACCTCACGCCGGCGCCCGTGTTCGCGGCCAAGCAGCCCCACGAGATGTCGGGCGGGCAGCGCCAGCGCGTCGCGATCGCCCGGGCGCTCGCGCCGGGCGCGCGCTTCCTCGTGGCCGACGAGCCGGTGTCGATGCTCGACGTGTCGATCCGGCTCGGGGTCCTCAACCTGCTGGCCCGCCTCCAGCGGGAGGAGAACCTCGGGGTCCTCTACATCACGCACGACCTCGCGACCGCGCGGCACTTCAGCGACGAGATCCTCGTGATGTTCCGCGGGAACGTCGTCGAGCGCGGCCCGTCGGACCAGGTGATCCTCGACCCGCAGCACGACTACACCCAGCTGCTCCTCGGTGCGGCGCCCGAGCCGCAGAACCACGGGAGGCTGCGCGAGGAGGTACGCCGCGAGCTTGCGGCGGCCGCGGCGGGGTCGGGCGACGGCGCCGACCGCGACCGGTTCGGCACACGCGGCATGTGAGACCGGCGCACCCGCCGCCCGCTCGATCCGGGCGGCGGGTGCGCCTCCCGTCGTACGCGTCGGTGGTGGCGCGTACCCGTCGCGCGGGCCAGGTCTGTCGGATGCCCTGGCCCGCGCGCCCCTCCACGCGTGCCGTCGTCCCCGACCCCGTGGTCGCGACGACCCGGGAGGCGATCGGGCGGGAGACGGCCGGGCAGCGGGTGGGTAGGGTCGGGCTCGTGCCCGCCCGTCATCTGCGCCTCGTGCGCCCCGCCGAGTCCTCTGCGCCGACGCCCTCCGTGGACCCGGCCGCCACCGTGACCGGCGCGCTCGCGGCGCTGCGCCGCGAGATGGAGGTCCCGGAGTCGTTCCCCGCCGCGGTGCTCGCCGAGGCGGAGGCCGTCGTCCGTGACGGCGGCGCCGTCGTCGGCGACGGTCGTGTCGACCTGCGGGACGTGCCGTTCGTGACGATCGACCCGCCGGGGTCGATGGACCTCGACCAGGCGCTCCACCTCGAGCGGGCGGGGGACGACCCGGCAGCTCCCGCGGGTGCGGCCTTCGTGGTGCACTACGCCATCGCCGACGTCGGCGCGTTCGTCGCGCCGGGCGGGGCGATCGACGTCGAGGTGCACGAGCGCGGGACGACGCTCTACGCGCCCGACGGCCGCACCCCGCTCCACCCCGCGGTGCTCTCCGAGGGGGCGGCGAGCCTCCTGCCGGACCAGGAGCGCCCGGCGGCGGCGTGGCGCGTCGTGCTCGACGCGCGGGGCGAGATCCTCGACGCGACGGTGCGCCGCGCCGTCGTGCGGTCGACGCGGCGGCTCACCTACGACGAGGCCCAGGCCGCGATCGACGCGGGCGGCTCCGAGGACGCGGGAGGCGCCGCGCTCCTCCTGCTCCGGGAGGTCGGCGAGCTGCGGCTCGCGCGCGAGCGCGAGCGGGGAGGGGTGTCGCTCGAGGTCCCCGAGCAGGAGATCGTCCCGCTCGACGACGGCACGTTCGGCCTCGCGTTCCGCTCGACCCTCCCGGCGGAGGGGTGGAACGCGCAGATCTCGCTGCTCACGGGGATCGCGGCGGCTCGCCTCATGCGTGCGGGCGGGGTCGGCGTCTTCCGCGCGCTGCCGGAGGCCGACCCGCGCGACCTCGCGCGTCTGCGGCGCACCGCGCGCGCCCTCGGCATCGACTGGCCGCGCGAGACGGCGTACGCCGACCTCGTGCCGACCCTCGACTCGCGCGTCCCGCGCCACGCGGCCTTCCTCAACGAGGCGACGTCGCTCTTCCGCGGCGCGTCGTACGAGGCGTTCGGGGGGACGGGCCAGGAGCCCGGCGTGCCCGACGACGCCGCCCACGCCGCGATCGGCGCCGAGTACGCGCACGTCACGGCGCCGTTGCGCAGGCTCGTGGACCGGTACGGCACCGAGGTCTGCCTCGCCCTGTGCGCGGACGACGACGTCCCGCGCTGGGTGCTCGACGCATTGCCCGGCCTGCCGCGCACGATGGCGCGCACGGGCCAGCGCGCGGGGTCGTACGAGCGCGCGATCGTCGACGTCGTCGAGGCGGCGCTGCTGAGCGGGCGCGAGGGCGAGGAGTTCGACGGGGTCGTCGTCGACGTCGAGGACGACAGCGAGCGTGGTCGGCGCCTCGAGCGGGAGGGCGGCGACGCCTCGGGCGCGCTGCGCGGCCAGGTCGTCCTCTCCGACCCCGCCGTCCGGGCGCCCGTCGAGGGGACGGACCTCCCGCTCGGCGACCCGGTCCGCGCGACGCTGCGCGAGGCCTCGGTCGCCGATCGTCGCGTCCGTTTCACGGTCGGCTGAGCGAGATCGGCGGGTGGTGCCGAGATCGGCAGCCTCGACCGCCGACCTCGGCACGGATCGCCGATCTCGCGGTCGGCTCGCCTAGCCTGTCTCTCGTGCCTGCCCGACGACGTACCGACCCGGCCGCCGGCCGCCTCGCCCTGGCGGCGTGGCGCGACGACCCCACCGACCGCACGGCCGTGACGACCGCGGTGCGCTTCACGCTCGAGGAGCTCGCTGACGTAGCCCCGGGGCACACCGTGGAGGTGCGCGTGCCGCCCGCGGGCGCGGTGCAGGCGGTCGAGGGCCCTCGGCACACGCGCGGGACGCCGCCCAACGTCGTGGAGACGGACCCGCAGACGTGGCTCGGCCTCGTGACCGGCACGCTCGCGTGGGCCGACGCCGTCGCCGACGGCCGCGTCCGGGCCTCGGGCGAGCGCTCCGACATCTCGTGGCTCCTGCCGCTCCAGGCGGCGCGCCCCCGCTGAGGTGCTGCTCCGGGCGCGACGGCACGGGCGGACGTGTTACCGGTGCGTAACGTTCTCGGCCCCAGGTCTGGCGGCGCGGGACGCGGAGGGCTAGCGTCCGATGATGACCGGCCGCCGTCCGCGCGGGCGCTCGCCGCACGACGACGTGCGACGACGTTCTCGCGACGGTGACGTGGCAGCAACCGCCCGTTCATCCAGGTGGGGTGCGATGTCCTGCGGAGGCAGGGCGTCGACCCGTCCGACTCGTGGACGTGAGCGGCTGCTGCCCGGCCGTCCGCACGAGATGAAGGAGTCAGCGTGACCGACCACCAGCACCTGCGGCGACGGAGGGTGGTGGCGGGCACGTTGACCGTGGCCCTCGCCGCGCCGCTCTCCGTCGCGGCGGCCACCGCCGCGAGCGCGGCGCCCGACGGGTCGGGCCTCGTCATCAACGAGGCCTACCTGAGCGGCGGCAGCGCCAACGCCCCCTACACCCACAAGTTCGTCGAGCTGTACAACCCCACGCAGGCGGCGATCGACCTCTCCGGCATGTCGTTGCAGTACCGCTCCGCGACGGGCACGGGCGCCTTCACCGGCGTCACGGCGCTGACCGGCACGGTCGCCCCCGGGGGCTACTTCCTCGTGCAGGGCGGCTCCAACGGGTCGAACGGCGCGGCGCTGCCGACGCCGGACGCGACCGGAGGCCTCAACCCGTCGGGCACGACGGGCACCCTCGCGCTCGTGCGCTCCACGTCGGCGGTCACGCTGCCCGCGGGGAACGCCGCGGGCGCCGCGAACGTCGTGGACCTCGTCGGCTACGGGACGTCGAACACGTTCGAGACCGCCGTGAGCCCCGCGCCGTCGGCCAACAACGTGCCGGCGTCGATCAACCGCACCGGCTTCGCGGACACGGACGACAACAGCAAGGACTTCACGCTCTCCAGCACCGTCACCCCGCAGAACAGCGGCGACGGCGGCGGCCCTGGCCCCGAGCCGGGCGAGGTCGTCCCGATCGCGGACATCCAGGGCACGGGCGCGGCGAGCCCGCTCGTCGGGCAGACGGTCACGACGCGCGGCGTCGTCACCGCCACGTACCCCACGGGCGGCTATGACGGCTTCTACCTGCAGACCGAGGGCACCGGCGGCGACCTCGACGCCTCGCACACGGCGTCGGACGCGATCTTCGTCTACTCCAAGGCGGGCGCCGCGGCCGTGCAGGTCGGCGACCACGTCGAGGTCACGGGTGCGGTGTCCGAGTACTTCACGCTGACCCAGATCACGCCCGCCACGGGAGGCTGGACGGTCCTCGACGAGGCGGCCGAGGCGGTCAAGCCCGCGAACGTCGCGTTCCCCGCGACCGACGCCGCGCGCGAGGTGCTCGAGGGCATGCTCGTCCAGCCCGCGGGCGACTACGTCGTCGCGGACAACTACGACACGAACTTCTACGGCTCGTTCGTGCTCGCGGCGGGCACGGACCCGTTCGTCCAGCCGACGTCGGCCGGGCGCCCGGGCAGCGCGGAGGCCGCGGCCGCGGTCGCGGACCGCGCGGCGCGGGCCGTCGTGCTCGACGACGGGGCGACGACCAACTTCAACAACACGGCGAACAAGGGCATCCCGCTCCCGTACCTCACGGGTGGGGCGCCGGCGCGGGTCGGCGCGGGCGTGTCCTTCACGACGCCCGTCATCCTCGACTACCGGTTCGACGCGTGGACGTTCCAGCCACTGACGCAGCTCACCGCCGGTGACGGCGGGAACGCCGCCACCGTGCAGCCGGCCACGTTCGCGAACACGCGCGAGGACGCCCCGGCCGAGGTCGGGGGCGACCTGTCGGTCGCGACGTTCAACGTGCTCAACTACTTCACGACGACCGGCGACCAGCTCACGGGCTGCACGTACTACACGGACCGCGCGGGCAACCCGATCACGGTCAACCGTGGCTGTGACGCCCGCGGCGCGGCGAACGCGGAGAACCTCGAGCGCCAGGAGACCAAGATCGTCGCGGCGATCGACGCGCTCGACGCGGACGTGGTCGCGCTCATGGAGATCGAGAACTCGACGCCGTTCGGCAAGGACCGCGACCAGGCGCTCTCCGACCTCGTCGACGCGCTCAACGAGTCCGCGGGCGGGGACGAGTGGGCGTTCGTCCCGTCGCCGGCCGCGCTGCCGGACGACGAGGACGTGATCCGGCTCGCGTACATCTACCAGGTGGACGCGGCCGAGCCGGTCGGGGACTCGCGGATCCTGCTCGACGACGCGGCGTTCGTCAACGCACGCGAGCCCCTCGCGCAGGTGTTCCAGCCGGTCGGCGGGGTATCCGAGGGTGACGACGCCGCGAGCGACGACGTGCTCGTCGTCGCGAACCACTTCAAGTCGAAGGGCTCCGGCACGCCCGTGCTGCCCGGCGACGAGGACTCGGGCGACGGCCAGGGCGCGTTCAACGCGTCGCGCGTCGCGCAGGCGACGGCGCTCGTCGGCTTCGCCGAGGACGTCGCGGCCGACGCGGGCACGGACAAGATCCTGCTCGCGGGCGACTTCAACTCGTACTCCCAGGAGGACCCGCTCGAGGTCCTCAAGGACGCGGGCTACACGGACCTCGGCGAGACGACCGGCGAGCACACCTACCTGTTCGACGGGTACGTCGGCTCGCTCGACCACGTGTTCGCCTCGTCCGGCGCGGCCGGCGCCGTCACCAGCACCGACGTGTGGAACATCAACTCGGTCGAGCCGATCGCCAACGAGTACAGCCGGTACAACTACAACGCGTCGATCCTCTACGACACGACGCCGTTCCGGTCCTCCGACCACGACCCGGTGCTCGTCGGCCTCCAGCTCGGTGAGACCGGGCCGGGGACGACGCAGCTCGACCTGCTGGCGATCAACGACTTCCACGGTCGCATCGACGCCAACACCGTGAAGTTCGCGGGCACGATCGAGCAGCTGCGCGCGGCCAACCCCGAGGGGACGGCCTTCGTCTCGGCGGGCGACAACATCGGCGCGTCGCTGTTCGCGTCGGCGCTCCAGGAGGACCAGCCGACGATCGACGTGCTCAACGCGCTCGACCTGGCGGCGTCCGCCGTCGGCAACCACGAGTTCGACCAGGGCTTCGCGGACCTCACCGGTCGCGTGAGCGACGAGGCCGACTGGGCCTACCTGGGCGCGAACGTCTACGACAAGGGCACGACCAACCCGGCCCTGCCCGAGTACCAGGTCGTGGAGATCGACGGTCTCGACGTCGGCTTCGTCGGCGTCGTCACCGAGGAGACCCCGACGCTCGTCACGCCGTCGGGCATCGCGGACCTCGACTTCGGGGACCCTGTCGAGGCGCTCAACCGCGTCACCGCCCAGCTCCAGGACGGCGACCCGGCGAACGGCGAGGCCGACGTGGTCGTGGGCCTCGTCCACGAGGGCGCGTCCGCGGGCACGCCCGACGGCGCGACGCTCGATGAAGAGGTCGCTGCGGGCGGCGCCTTCGCGGACATCGTCAACGAGACCGACGCGCGCGTCGCGGCGATCTTCACGGGCCACACCCACAAGCAGTACGCGTGGGACGCGCCCGTACCGGGCGTCCCGGGCACGACCCGCCCGATCGTCCAGACCGGCAACTACGGCGAGTTCATCGGGCACGTGTCGCTCACCGTGGACACCGAGACCCACGAGGTCACGGCGTACACGGCGCAGAACGTCGCGCGCACGACGACGGACGACGCGACGCTCGTCGCGACGTACCCGCGGGTCGCGGAGGTCAAGACCATCGTCGACGCCGCGCTCAGGCAGGCCGAGGTCATCGGGGCGCAGCCGGTGGGCGAGGTCACGGCGGACATCACGACGGCGTTCTCCGGCGGCTCCTACACCGGCCCCGGCGGCACGTACGTCGGTTCGGGACCGCTGCCGACCACGGGTCGTGACGACCGCGCCTCGGAGTCGACGCTGGGCAACCTCGTCGCCGACTCGCTCCTCGCCACGCTGTCCGACCCGGCGCGCGGCGGTGCGGACATCGGCGTCGTCAACCCGGGCGGGCTCCGCAACGAGCTCTTCCACAACGGCGACGGCGTCATCACCTACGCCGAGGCCAACGCGGTGCTCCCGTTCGTCAACAACCTGTGGACCGTGACCCTGACGGGCGAGCAGGTCGTCGAGATGCTCGAGCAGCAGTGGCAGACGAACGTGGACGGCACGCGCCCGTCGCGTCCGTACCTCGCCCTGGGCCTCTCGGACAACGTGTCGTGGACGGCGGAGACCGCCGACCCGAACGCGACCCCGGGGAGCAACGTCTCGTCGGTGACGATCGACGGGGAGCCGATCGACCTCGCGGGCGAGTACCGCGTCGCGACGTTCTCGTTCCTCGCGACGGGTGGCGACAACTTCCGCGTGTTCACCCAGGGCACCGACCCGCGCGACTCCGGTCTGGTCGACCGGGACGCGTGGATCGCGTACCTGCAGCAGAGCTCGCCGGTGTCGCCGTCGTTCGACCGCTCGCGCGTCGTGGTCGACGGACTGCCCGGCCCTGTGACCGCGGGCTCCGACGTGAGCGTCGGGCTCTCGGGCCTGAACCTCACGTCGCTGGGGTCGCCGGCGAACACCTCGGTGGACGGGTACCTCGTCGCGGCGGACGCCACGTTCGACCCGGCGAACCCGGGCACCCCCGCGGGCACCGCCACGGTGACCGGCGGGGCGGCGACGCTGACGGCGACGGTCCCGGCCGACGCCGCGGCGGGCGACTACGACCTGTGGGTCGTGGCGGAGCCGAGCGGCACGACCGCGCGGATCCCGGTCACGGTCGAGGCCGCGGCCCCGACGGTGGTGCTCGAGAACCTCGAGGCCTCCGCCCGCTGCATGGGCAAGTTCGTCCACGTCGCGGTCCGTGCGACCAACGGCGAGGACGTCCCGGTCGAGGTCGTCGTCGAGACGCCGTACGGCTCCAAGCGGTTCCCGAACGTCCAGCCGGGCAAGAACGCGTACCAGTCGTTCAACACCCGGGCCACGTCGGTCGAGGGCGGGACGGTCACCGTCACCGCGACGCTCGACGGCGTGACGCAGGAGTACGAGGTCCCGTTCGAGGGGCAGACCTGCGGCTGACGCCTCACTGACGCCGTGCGGCGCCGCCGACGAGGCGGCGCCGCGTCCCGCGACCCGGGTCCCGTCCGACGGCCCGGGTCGCGGTGCGTCCCGGCGCGGACGCGGGGCCCCTCGCGTCGCGGTCGCGCACGGCGTCGGGGCCTCCCAGGAACCGCGGGTAGGGTCGTGGCCGTGAGCTCCGAGCAGTCCCCCGTGCCCGACGGCGCAGCCCCGGACCCGTCCGACGCGCCCGCCTCGCCGGTCGCCGGTCCGGCGACCGGCGCCGAGACCGTCGCCCCCGAGACCACCGCCACCGGGAGCGGGGAGGCCGCCACGTCCGGGCCGGCCGCCGACGAGGTGGAGGTCGAGGACGTCGTCGACCCGGCGACGGTGCGCCGCGCTCCGCGCTACGGGAGGTTCTTCGCGGTGGGGATCGTGCTCGGCGCGGTCCTCGGCCTCGGTCTCGGCGGCGCCTGGCTGCAGTCGCCCGCCGCCGAGCCGGTCTTCAAGCCGGGCGTCTACTTCACGGTCATCCTCGTCACGTGTGCCGCCCTCGGTGCGGGCGTCGCGGGGCTGTGGGCGGTCGTCGCGGACCGGCGGAGCCTGCGCGGGCGGCGCTGACGCGCACCCGCTGACGCGCGGCCGACGGCCGGCCCGCGTCGGGCGTCAGGCGGCGCCGTCGTCCCCGACGTGCCAGCGCTCGCGCACCTGGGCCCGCCGTCGTGCCGACCGGGGCACGTCGAGCACCACGACGACGGCCGCGCCCGCGGCGGACGCGAGCAGGGTGAGCGCGACGAGGGCGAACGGGAAGCCGTCGAACAGGAGCGCGGCCCCGGTCCCCGCCAGCCCGGCGAGCACGGACGGCGTGACGAGGCCGGCGCCCACGAGCCACGCGAGGGCGAGCGACACGGGCGGCGACCAGGGGGACAGGAGCTCCCGGACGGCGTCGTCGGGTGGCGGTGCGGCCCCGGCGGGGGAGCGCAGGAGGTCGAGCGCCGCGCGCCGCTCCCGCCCCCGCCGTGACCCGGGGAGCAGGAGCCACGCCGCGCCGACGAGCAGAGCACCTCCGACGAGCGCGCCCCCCACGCCCACGAGCACGTCGATCGAGGCCTCGCCCACGGGACCGTAGTACTCGTCCGGACCGTACTTGCGCGGGTGCCGCATCGTGGCGCCCACCATGAACAGGACGAAGCCCACGAGGCCGGTGCCGCCCAGCACGGCGGCAGCGCGGCCGTTCCGTGCCGGACGTCGGGTGTCACCCGACGACGCGGGCTGCGGCCCGAGCGCGGCACGACGGCGGCCCTCGGCCGCCTCGGCGAAGCGCACCTCGTTCGTGCCCCAGGTCGTGCGGACGTGCTCGCGCGTGGCCTCCCAGCGTGCGCGCAGTCCCCGGAGCGCGGCCAGGCCGACGGCTGCCGCCGCCCCCACGACGGCGGAGACGACGATCACGGGCACGCGCTCGGCGTCGTCGGCGGTCATGGCGAACGGCGCGACGACGCCGCCAGCGAGGACGGCGAGCACGAGCAGCGTCCATGCCAGGCCGGCGAGCGCGCCGGGCGGGTTCGACTCCGTCAGCCGTCGCCGCACCGACCGCGGCGGGACGTCCGTCGAAGGACGGCCCTCGCCGACGAGCGCGGCGGCGGTCACGAGCGTCGCAGCCGCGCGCAGCGGGACGAACGCGACCGTGGTGACGGCCAGGGTCAGCACCCACCACCCGAGCGACGTGCGCATGACCTCCTCCGCCTCGTGCCGACCGCCCTCCACGAGCTCGCCGCCCATGAGCGTGACGCCCAGCAGGACGAGGAAGCCCAGCACGGTGCCCGTGAGGAGCGCACCGCTCGCCGTGGCGAGGCCCGCGAGCACGGTCAGCCGCACCGAGGGCGGAACCTCGACGAACCGGTACGCCTCGCGCTCACGGCGATGCCGCTTTCGGTCGCGGTCGCGGTCACGAGGAGCGCGGTCGAGGCGTGAGGACGTCACGCGGGCAGGATAGGCGAGAGGGGTGCTCGCAGGCGGTCAGACGGTGACGGCCGCGTCCTCCGTGGCGGCCCCCGGGACCGCGGACGTCGGCGCGCCCTGCGCGGGCGCGAGGTGGACCGCGACCCCGGGAGCGAGGCCCAGCGTCCGCGCCTCCGCACGGGTCACGACGACGGACACGACCTCGTCCTCGGTCCGTACCTCGGCGCGCACCTCGAAGCCGACCCGCGTCGTCCGCGTCACCACGCCCGCGACCGCTCCCCCCGCTCCCGCGGGGGTGCCGGGGACGCCGTCGGAACCCGGGAGCGGTGCGCCGCGACCCCCCGCGTCGTCGGGCACCACCTCGACGTGGACGTCGTGCGGGCGCACGAGCACGCCGCCGAGGCGCGTCACCGGCCCGAGGAAGCCCATGACGAAGTCGTTCGCGGGCCGGTCGTAGAGGTCGTCGGGCGTGCCGACCTGCTCGATGCGACCCTCGTTGACGACCACGATCTCGTCCGCGACCTCGAGCGCCTCCTCCTGGTCGTGCGTGACGAACACGGTGGTCACCGGGATCTCGTCGTGCAGGCGGCGCAGCCAGTCGCGCAGCTCCTTGCGGACCTTGGCGTCGAGCGCGCCGAACGGCTCGTCGAGCAGCAGGACGCTCGGCCGGATCGCGAGGGCGCGCGCGAGCGCCATGCGCTGACGCTGCCCGCCGGAGAGCTGCGACGGCAGCCGGTGCGCGAAGCTCTCGAGGTGCACGAGGCGCAGGAGCTCGTCGACGCGCTCGGCGATCTCGGCCTTCGGCGTGCGCCGGATCTCGAGACCGAACGCGACGTTCCGCGCGACGCTCAGGTGCTTGAACGCCGCGTAGTGCTGGAAGACGAAGCCCACGTTGCGGCGCCGGGCGGGCAGGTTCGTCGCGTCGCGGCCCTCGATCTCGATCTCGCCGGAGTCGGGCACCTCGAGCCCGGCGACGACGCGCAGGAGCGTGGACTTGCCCCCGCCGCTCGGGCCGAGCAGCGCGGTGAGGCGCCCGGTGGGGACGGACACGGAGACGTCGTCGAGCGCGACGAAGTCGCCGAAGGTCTTGCGGACGTTGCGGATCTCGATGCTCATGCGTCGGCCTCCGTGGGGGCGGCGGTGCGAGGGGAGGGGCGGGCGGTGCGGCGGGCGCGGGGCCCGGCGGCGTCGTCGGAGCGCAGGAAGGTCACCGCGACGATGCACGCGACGGACACGGACGCGAGGAGGAACGCGACCGCGTAGGCCGTGCCCTGCTCGAAGTCCTGGTAGCGCTGCTCGACGAGGAGCGTGGACGTCTGGGTGCGACCCTCGAAGTTGCCGGACACCACCTTCACGGCGCCGAACTCGCCGAGCGCCCGGGCGAGCGTGAGCACGACGCCGTAGACCACCGCCCACCTGATGGCGGGCAGGGTGATGCGCCGGAAGGTCTGGAACCAGCTCGCCCCGAGGCTCGTCGCGGCGAGCTCCTCGTCGGTACCGAGCTCGGTGAGCACGGGCACGACCTCACGGATCACGAGCGGGAGGCACACGAACGCCGTCGCGAGCACGATGCCGGGCGGCGCGAAGATCACCTGGAGCCCGGCGTCCTCGAGCGCGCCCCCGAACCAGCCGTTCTTGCCGTACACGAGGACGAGCGAGAGCCCGACGACGATCGGGGAGACGGACAGCGGGAGGTCGAGCAGGGCGTTGAGGAGGGCCTTGCCCGGGAAGTCGTACCGGACGATGAGCATCGAGATGCCGACGCCGAACACGGTGTTGAGCAGCACGACCTGGACCGCGACGGCCGCGGTGAGCTGGAGCGCGAAGACGACGGACGGGTCGGCGAGGGCACGCTGGAACGTCTCGAGCCCGTCCGCGAACGCGCCGCGCACGACGAGCGAGACCGGCCAGCCCACGAGCAGCACGAGGTAGACGACCACGACGGCGCGCAGCGTGCGGCGCACCCAGGGAGAGCTATCCACGGCGGGCCACCCTGCGCTGGAGGAGCTGGATCGCCGCGATGACGAGGAGGGACACGAGCAGGAGCACCGAGGCGACGGCAGCGGCCTGTTCGGGCTGCCCGTTCTCCAGGTAGCTGAGGATGCGGACCGAGCCGACCTCGGTGCGCATCGGCAGGTTCCCGGAGAGCAGGACGAGCGCGCCGTACTCGCTGATCGCGCGGGCGAACGACAGCGCCGCGCCCGCGGTGATCGCCGGGGCGAGCGCGGGGAGGATCACGCGACGGAAGGTCGTGAGCCGGGTCGCCCCGAGCGACGCGGCCGCCTCCTCGACGTCGCGGTCGAGCTCGGCGAGCACGGGCTGCACGCTGCGCACCACGAAGGGCAGCGTGACGAAGAGGAACGCGAGGAAGACGGCGGCGCGCGTGTTCGCGACGTCGACCCCGAGCGGTCCCGACGGTCCGTACAGCGCGAGCAGCACGAGGCCGGCGACGATCGTGGGGAGCGCGAACGGGATGTCGATGAGCACCTCGAGGAGCCGCTTGCCGGGGAACCGGTCGCGCACGAGGACCCACGCGATCAGCGTGCCCATGATGACGTTGACGGCGGTCACGGCGAGCGCCTGCGTGACCGTGAGCGTCAGCGCCGCGGCGGTCTGCGGCTGCGTGACGGCGGCGACGAAGGCGGGCCAGCCGCCGACCGACGTCTCGACGAGCACCGCGACGAGCGGGATGAGCGCGAGCGCCGAGAACCACACGAGCGCCACCCCGAGCCCGAGGCCCGAGGTCGCGGTGAGTCGGTAGGGGCCGTTGGGCGTCCGACGCGCCCGGCGCGACGGGGACGCGGCCGGGGCCGGGCCGCGCTCGCGCGCCGCCCGGCCCGGTCGTTCAGCGAGGGTCGAGGACACGGGTCACTGCTTCCCGGTCTCGGCCTGGATCTTCGTCACGAGGCCCTCGTCGCCGAAGAACGTGTCGTTCGTGGCCGACCAGCCGCCGAAGTCGTCGGCGATGGTGAGGAGCGTCGGGACGGTGGGGAACGGGTCGCTCGGGTCGTTGGCGCCCTCGACCTCGAAGTCGACGTCCCCGGTCAGCGGACGGAAGCCCACGTGCGCGAACGCCTCCTGGCCCTCGGGCGTGAGGACGAAGTCGAGGTAGCTCTGCGCCTTCGGGTCGGCGTCGACCGTCACCGCGGCCGGGTTCTCGATGAGGAGCGTCTGGTCCGGGACGACGTAGTCGAACGTCTCGCCGTTCTGCCGCGCGAGGATCGCCTCGTTCTCGTAGGAGAGCAGGACGTCGCCGGTGCCGGACGTGAAGGCCGTGGTCGCGTCGCGGCCGCTGCCGGGCAGTGCCACGGCGTTGGTGAAGAACTTCCGCAGGTACTCGGTCGCGTCCTCCTCCGAGCCGCCGTTCGCGATGACGCTGCCCCACCCGGCGAGGATGTTCCAGCGGGCCGATCCGGACGAGCCGGGGTTCGGGGTGACGATCTCGACCCCGGGCTGGACGATGTCCTCCCAGCTCTGGATGTTCTTCGGGTTGCCCTCGCGCACCACGAGCACGACGACGGACTGGCTGACGATGCCGTTGTTCTCGCCCGCGTTCCAGTCCTCGGCGACGAGGCCCGCGTCGACGAGACGCGTGACGTCGCCCTCGAGGGAGAAGTGCACGTAGTCGGCCTCCAGGCCGTCGGCGACGGCCCGGCTCTGGTCGCCCGAGGCGCCGTACGACGTCTCCCACGTGACGCCCTGGCCGTCCTCGGTCTCGCCCCACAGCTCCTGCGCGGCGTCGTTGCCCGCCTTGGGCACGGCGAAGCCGACGAGGGAGAGGGTCGTGGGCTCGACGTCGGATCCCGCGTCGCCGCTCGCGTCGCCACCGCGGGACCCGTCGACGGCGGTCGGCGCGCAGGCGGTGAGGACCAGGGCGGTGGCTGCCGCGGCAGCCGCGAGGGTGATCGTCGTCCGGAGGCGTCGCATGGTGTCGTCCTTCGTCGGGGTCCCGGGATGCCGGGAGCGGGTGGTCGAGCAGGGGGGTGGAGCAGGGGTGGAGCGGGTGACCGATCGAGCGATCGGGCGGGACGGCCGGGGCAGTCCGCGCGATACTTGACTGTCACGGTCGAGTAAGTCGAGATTCAAGCGTGGCGTTCCCACGCAGCGAAACCCCTGACCGACAGGTGGGACGACGTAACGCCACCGTGAACGGGCGGTTCGCGCGGCGCCGAGCGCGCGTACCGCCCCGGCCGTCCGCACGACCTCGCGCTTCGGTCCCGGCGCGCCTGCTGTGGGACACTGAGGTACGTGGCCCCCCGCGGAGATGGACTTCTCAACCACGACCTCATGCCCGGCGAGAAAGGCCCCCAGGACGCCTGTGGCGTCTTCGGTGTCTGGGCGCCCGGCGAAGAGGTCGCCAAGCTCGCCTACTTCGGGCTGTACGCGTTGCAGCACCGAGGTCAGGAGTCGGCCGGCATCGCCACCAGCAACGGTGAGCAGATCCTGGTCTACAAGGACATGGGACTCGTCTCCCAGGTGTTCGACGAGACGGCCCTCAACGCCCTGACGGGGCATATCGCCGTCGGGCACTGCCGGTACTCGACCACGGGCGGCGTGACGTGGGAGAACGCGCAGCCGACGCTCGGTGCCACCGCGTCCGGGACCGTCGCGCTCGGGCACAACGGCAACCTCACCAACTCCGCGGAGCTCGTCAACCTCGTCGCGGAGCGCTACGGGAACCAGCGCCGCGGCGAGCTCGCGCGCGGCAACACCACGGACACGGCGCTCGTCACCGCGCTCCTCGCGGGCGACGCCGACCACACGCTCGAGGCCACGGCGCTCGAGGTCCTCCCGCGCCTGCGCGGCGCCTTCTCGCTCGTCTTCATGGACGAGCGCACCCTCTACGCCGCGCGCGACCCGCAGGGCGTGCGCCCCCTCGTCCTCGGTCGGCTCGAGCGCGGCTGGGTCGTGGCGAGCGAGACGCCGGCGCTCGACATCGTCGGCGCGTCGTTCGTGCGCGAGGTCGAGCCCGGCGAGCTCATCGCGATCGACGCGGACGGCCTGCGCTCCCAGCGCTTCGCGCCCGCCGAGCGCGCGGGCTGCGTCTTCGAGTACGTCTACCTCGCGCGCCCCGACACCACGATCAACGGCCGCTCCGTGCACGCCGCCCGCGTCGAGATGGGCCGCCAGCTCGCGCGCGAGCACTCCGTCGAGGCCGACCTCGTCATCCCCGTCCCCGAGTCCGGCACGCCTGCCGCCGTGGGCTACGCCGCCGAGTCGGGCATCCCGTTCGGTCAGGGGCTGACCAAGAACGCGTACGTCGGACGCACGTTCATCCAGCCGTCGGACACGCTGCGCCAGCTCGGCATCCGGCTCAAGCTGAACCCGCTGCGCGACGTCATCCGCGGCAAGCGTCTCGTCGTCGTCGACGACTCGATCGTGCGCGGCAACACGCAGCGCGCGCTCATCCGCATGCTGCGCGAGGCCGGGGCGGCGGAGGTGCACGTGCGCATCAGCTCGCCGCCGGTGAAGTGGCCGTGCTTCTACGGCATCGACTTCGCCTCCCGTGCCGAGCTCATCGCCAACGGCCTCTCGCCCGACGAGATCGGGCAGTCGCTCGGCGCCGACAGCCTCGGCTACATCTCGACCGAGGGCATGATCTCGGCGACCGAGCAACCGTCGTCCCAGCTCTGCACGGCGTGCTTCACGGGCAAGTACCCCATCGAGCTGCCGCCCGACGACCAGCTCGGCAAGCACCTCCTCGAGCAGGCCGAGCTTCCGCTCGGCGCGCCGGAGGACGGGCTGCGCAGCCTGTCGGTGACCGCCGGCGGGGCCGGCGCGCTCCAGCACCCGTGAGCTCAGCCCTGAGCCCGACCCGAGACCACCAGCACCACCGGCGCGAGCGCCGCGAGACCTCCTTGGAGCCGACACCGTGACTGCCGACTCGCCCCAGACGGGCCTCACCTACGCCGCCGCGGGCGTCGACACCGAGGCCGGTGACAAGGCCGTCGAGCTCATGAAGGACGCCGTGCGCCGTACCCACGGGCCGCAGGTCCTCGGCGGCGTGGGCGGCTTCGCGGGGCTCTACGACTTCTCCGAGGTCGCGACCTACCGCCGCCCCCTGCTCGCGACGTCGACCGACGGCGTGGGCACCAAGGTCGCGATCGCCCAGGCCCTCGACGTGCACGACACGATCGGCTTCGACCTCGTCGGCATGGTCGTCGACGACATCGTCGTGGTCGGCGCCAAGCCGCTGTTCATGACGGACTACATCGCGTGCGGCAAGGTCGTGCCGGAACGCATCGCGGGCATCGTCCGCGGCATCGCGGCGGCCTGCGAGGTCGCGGGCACCGCGCTCGTGGGTGGCGAGACGGCCGAGCACCCGGGTCTTCTCGGCGCGGACGAGTACGACGTCGCCGGTGCCGCCACGGGGGTCGTCGAGGCCGACCGGTTGCTGGGCCCGGACCGGGTGCGCGAGGGCGACGTGCTCGTCGCCATGGCCTCGTCGGGTCTGCACTCGAACGGGTACTCGCTCGTGCGGGCCGTGCTCAAGCACGCCGGCTGGGGCCTCGAGCGCCACGTGGACGAGCTCGGGCGCACGGTCGGCGAGGAGCTCCTCGAGCCCACGCGCGTGTACGCGAGCGACTGCCTCGCGCTGGCCGCCGACGACGCCGCACAGGTCCATGCGTTCACGCACGTCACCGGCGGCGGGCTCGCCGCGAACCTCGCGCGCGTCCTGCCCGCCGGGCTCGTCGGGGTCGTGGACCGCGCGAGCTGGGACGTCCCGCCGGTGTTCCGCCTCGTGCGCGAGCTGGGTGGCGTGCCGCGCGGCGACCTCGAGAACACGCTCAACCTCGGCGTCGGCATGGTCGCGGTGGTCGGTGCCGACGGCGTCGACGCCGCGCTCGCGCGCTGCGCCGCGCTCGGCGTGCCCGCGTGGGTGCTGGGCACGGTCGAGGCCTTCGACCCGGCGGCCGCCACCGACGTCGCGGACGGCGACCTCGTCGCGGGAACCAAGGGCGTGCAGGCGGGCGCCGTGCGCCTCGTCGGCGACTACCGCGCCTGACCACTGACGTCCCGGGCGGGGCGGCACCTGCCGACCCGCTCGGGGGAGGCCGCTCCCCGGCCGAGCGCGATGACGTCATGGCGCGACGACCGTGCGGAGGCCTCGGGGCGAGCGGGCCGGTGCGTGAGTGCGCACGGGTCACGAACGACCGCGCCGTCGCCTGCCCGGGGGCAGGCGACGGCGCAGTCGAGGTCGAGACGCTTCCGCGGCAGACCGCGGCGATGAAAGGTGGTCGACGACCGTCAGCGGTCGTCGGACCAGTCGTTGTAGCGCTGGTCGTAGCGCTCGAGGTCGTCCGACGACTCGGCGCCGAAGCGCGAGTCCGTCACGACATCCGTGTGGCTGTGACCGGTGAGCTCTTGCTCGAGCGCACTGTAGTTCGTCTCGGGGCTGTAGTACTTCAGCGCGCGAGCGACCTTGGTCTGCTTTGCCTTCTGACGGCCGCGGCCCATGGCTCCGACCCCCTCAACGTAGAAGCGGGGCGGCAACGTACTCAGACGTGCGGCCCCGGGGTGTAGTTTCGTCTGTTCAGGGTCCAACGGTACATGCTCGGGGCCTATTCCATCCACTCAGAAGACCGTGGCGGGCCGCGGACGTGCCTACCGTCACACAGTCTCCACGAGCAGGGGTACGGGGCCGCGTCGCGCGAGGCGCGGCGTGCGGCCGAGGAGCCCGGTCCCGCACGCCTCGTAAGCCGCACGAGCGCCTATCCGGCCGATCCGACCATAGGCGGCCTAATTCACCCGTCCGTCAAGTCGCCCGAAATCCGCATGCTGCGACAATGGAGGGTACTGGCGTCGTGCTGTCGTCGTGATCCGGGGTATCTGCCGGACCAGCGCGTACCAGGAGGAGGTGTCGTGATGTCCATGCACGGAGAGTCCGAGGTTCTGCTCACGCCCGCCGAGGTCGCCAGCCTGTTCCGCGTCGACCCCAAGACGGTCACCCGCTGGGCGAAGGCGGGCAAGCTCTCGTCGATCCGTACGCTCGGCGGGCACCGCCGGTACCGGGAGTCCGAGGTGCGGGCGCTGCTCGGCGCCGCCAGCGAGCCCGCAGAGGGCACCGACAAGTCCTGAGCCGACCGCGCGCCGCGCCGCCGGCACGGCGGGCGCGACGGATCGGCCGGGCACGAGAAGTGACCCCGGCGCCGACCGGGGGGAGCGCTCGTCCGCGAGGCTACGAGCGCCGGCGCAGGATCGCCGCCGTGACGAGTGCGACGCCGGCCACGACGGCACCCAGCAGCAGCTTGACGTTGCGCGACCGGTCGGGGTCCTCCTCGGGCAACCCGCCACCGGTGAGGAACGCACCCGTGTCCGAGGCCGCCTGCTTGGCCTGCTGGGCCGCCGCCTTCGCCTGGACGCGCGGGTCCAGCCGGGTCGTGAGCTCGTCGATCGTCCCTGCGAGCTCGGCGCGCGTGCGCGCGATCTCGTCCTCGAGCTGGGACTGGGACAGCGGGGGCACCGAGGCCCCGTCGGTTCCGCTCACGGGCGCAGTCCTTCCTTGATGGTCGCCACGTCTTCCTTGATGCTGTCGACGGCTCCGGTCGGGGTCGGCGGGACGCCGCGCTGGAGCTGCTTGACGCCGACGAACGCGAGCGTACCGGCGACGAGCACGAGGACGAGGCCGACGATCAGCGCGGCGAGCCACAGCGGCATGACGGTCGCGAGACCTTCCATCGCCGAGTGGAGGAGGAAGCCGAGGCCGTAGAGGACGAGCACCCCGCCCACGACGAGCAGGCCGATGCCGATGCCGGCGTGCTTGGCCTTCGTGGTGAGCTCGGCCTTCGCGAGCGCGATCTCGGACCGGACGAGGCGCGTGGCCTGCTCGGACAAGCGCTCCACGAGCTGTCCGACCGTCGGCTTCTGCTCCTCGGGCGGGATGCGCCCGTCGATCCAGTCGCTCATCTCTCCGCCTTTCCGCAGGTGACCCCACCACTCAACCGGCACCCGGGTCGGCGCGCAACTCCCCGCGGGCCGGTGCCGGACGCGGAGGGGGAGCCGTGCGAGACCCTCGCCGAGATGCAGAAGACCCCCGCCCGGATCCCGGGCGGGGGTCTCTTCGGTGGCTCCGACCGGCGTCGATCCGGTGACCTTTCGATTTTCAGTCGAACGCTCTACCAACTGAGCTACAGAGCCATGGGGGAAGAGCCCGGCCGGCCGATGCCGACCGGGCTCTTCGCCTCACGCGACCCTGACGGGACTTGAACCCGCGACCTCCGCCGTGACAGGGCGGCGCGCTAACCAACTGCGCTACAGGGCCTTGCTGTTCTTCGCGAGACACACCCTAACACCAGAGCACCCGGTGGTTTTCACCAGTGAACCTGGTGGTGTGGTGGCCCGCTTTCGAACCGAGAGGATCGTACCGTACCGATGAGCCGATCCGTAAATCCGCTGGTGGCCACCGGTCCCGGCGAGATCTCGCGTACCCCCAACGGGATTCGAACCCGTGCTACCGCCGTGAAAGGGCGGGGTCCTAGGCCGCTAGACGATGGGGGCTCAGGAACGTGCGCCAGTGTACAGCGGCGGGACCGTGGCTTCCCGGTCGACGTCGCGGCCGGGGCGGTGGTGCGCCTGCCGCCGGGGCGGTGCTGCTCGTGCCGTGGACGGGGGAGGATGGTCGCGTGGTGGAGATGACGCGGGCCGAGTTCGAGGACGCCGTGCGGGACGGGCTCGACCTCGTCCCCGAGGACCTCGCGGCGCAGATGGACAACGTCGTGGTGCTCGTCGAGGACGACGCGCCCGCCGACGACCCCGACCTCCTGGGGCTCTACGAGGGCGTCCCCCTCACGGAGCGGGACCACATGTGGGCGGCGGGTGCCCTGCCCGACCGCATCACGATCTTCCGCAACCCGACGCTCGCGATCTGCGAGACGCGCGAGGACGTGGTCGAGGAGGTGGCGGTGACGGTCGTCCACGAGATCGCGCACCACTTCGGCATCGACGACGACCGGCTGCACGAGCTCGGCTGGGACTGAGCCCGGGCGGCGCACGGGTGCCGCTCGCTACGATCGGCTGGTGACGACGAGCGCCGCGAGCGATCCCCGGCACGACGGCGCGCACGACCACGAGGCCGTCGCGCGCCTGCTCCACGCGCTCGCCGACCCGAGCCGGCTCGCGATCGTGCACCTGCTCACCGGCGCCGAGCGGCGCGTCGTCGACCTCACGCGCGAGCTCGGGCTCGCCCAGTCGACGGTCTCCGCGCACCTGACGACCCTGCGCGAGGTGGGCGTGGTCGCCGTCCGGCGCGAGGGGCGCTCGTCCTGGTACCGGCTCGTCCGGCCGGAGGTCGCGCACCTGCTCGCCGACGCGGAGCACGTCGCGCTCGCTCCCTGACCCTGCGCGGCGACGTGCCCCGCGGCGTGGTCGGGATGGCATTCATCGTCGATCACCGATATCATCGTCATTGAACGATGAATGGAGGGGTCATGGGAGCCGGGCACGACCACGGCGCGGGGGGTGCCGCGCCCGACCACCGCGCGCGGCTCGCGGTCGCCTTCGGGATCACCGCGACGATCCTCGTCGCGCAGGCCGTCGGGGCGGTCCTCACGGGGAGCCTCGCGCTCCTCACGGACACGGCGCACATGCTCACCGACGTGACGGGGCTGGCCGTGGCGCTCGTCGCCGCGTCGCTCGTGCTCCGGCCGGCGACCAAGCGCCGCACCTGGGGCTTTCGCCGCGTCGAGGTGCTCGCGGCCCTCGCGCAGGCGGCGCTCCTCCTCGCGGTCGGCACGTACGCCGTCGTCGAGGGTGTCCGGCGGCTGTTCTCGCCGCCGGACGTGCCCTCCTCGGAGCTCCTCTTCTTCGGGATCGTCGGCCTCGTCGGCAACGTCGTCGCGATCGCCGTCCTCGCCTCCGGGCGCCGTGCGAACCTCAACCTGCGCGCGGCGTTCCTGGAGGTCGTCAACGACGCCCTGGGGTCGGTCGGGGTGATCGTGGCCGCCGTCGTCATCGCGACGACCGGGTACCAGCAGGCGGACGCGATCGCCGGCCTGTTCATCGCGCTCCTCATCGTCCCTCGTGCCTTCCGCCTCCTGCGCGAGGCGACGGCCGTGCTCATGGAGTTCACGCCGGAAGGGTTGGACCTCGACGACGTCCGGGCGCACATCCTCTCGCTCGACCACGTCGAGGACGTGCACGACCTCCACGCGTCCACCGTCGCGACGGGACTGCCGACCATCTCGGCGCACGTCGTCGTCGACGACGCGTGCTTCCGCGACGGGCACGCGCTCGAGATCACGGAGCGGGTCCGCTCGTGCGTCGCGCACCACTTCCCGGTCTCGGTCGAGCACTCGACGTTCCAGCTCGAGACGGCCGCCCTGCGCGACCGCGAGGCGCACGGCCACGCCTGAGGGCGCGGCGCGACGCGCCGGGCCCGACGACAGCCCCGGGCTCGCCGCCCGAGCCCTGTGACGACCCGGGTCCGGCGCCGCGGGGGTGTGCGCGGCCGCACTAGGGTGGGTGCCATGACGATCCTCGTGACCGGCGGAGCCGGGTACATCGGCGCGCACGTGGTGCGCCTTCTCCAGGAGCGCGGCGAGAAGGTGGTCGTGGTCGACGACCTCAGCACCGGTCGCGCGGACCGCGTCGGCGACGCGACGCTCGTGGAGGTCGACGTCGCGGCGCCCGAGGCCGTGGACGTGCTGACGCGCGCCCTCACCGAGCACGACGTGCGCGCGGTGATCCACTTCGCGGCCCGCAAGCAGGTGGGGGAGTCGGTCGAGAAGCCGGCCTGGTACTACCAGCAGAACGTCGGTGGCTTCACGAACCTCGTCACCGCGATGCAGGCGGCGGGCGTGGACCGGCTCGTGTTCTCGTCCTCCGCGGCGACGTACGGCATGCCGTCGGTCTCCCTCGTCGAGGAGAAGCTGCACGCCGAGCCGATCAACCCCTACGGCGAGACCAAGCTCGTCGGCGAGTGGCTCGGTCGCGCGGCCGGTCGCGCGTGGGGCCTGCGGTTCGTCGCGCTGCGCTACTTCAACGTGGCCGGCGCGGGGTGGCCGGAGCTCGGCGACCCTGCCGTGCTCAACCTCGTCCCCATGGTGCTCGACCGCCTGGAGCGCGGGGAGCAGCCCAAGATCTTCGGCGCCGACTACCCGACGCCGGACGGCACGTGCATCCGCGACTACATCCACGTCCTGGACCTCGCGCACGCGCACCTCGCGGCGCTCGGGTACCTCGACGTCGACGAGCGCCCGTTCGACGTGTTCAACGTGGGGACCGGTCAGGGGTCGTCGGTGCGTGAGGTGATCGACGAGATCGGGCGCGTCAGCGGGCTCGACGTCACGCCGGAGATCCTCCCGCGCCGTGCCGGCGACCCGCCGCAGCTCGTCGGCGACCCGCGCCGGATCAACGAGCTCTTCGGCTGGACGGCGACGAGGGGGCTGCCCGAGATCATCTCCTCGGCCTGGGACGCCTGGCAGGCCGGCCCCCGCCGCATCGAGGTGCCCGCAGCCGGCGGTGCCGAGGGCGCTCCCGAGGTGTGAAGAACGGATTCTCGTGCGATCCTCTATTCCTCAGCATGCTGAGGAATGACCGGGGAGGTGCCCCGGCGACGGACGACGGGACCAGCACGTGGGCGACGAGAACGACCCGGCACGGCTGTACGACTTGACCGCAGCGCGCACGAGCCGGGTCGTGCTCGCGTCCTACTCGACCTCGTTCGGTCTGGGAGCACGCCTGCTCGACGCGCCGACGCGCGACGGGATCGACGCCGTCTACGGTCTCGTCCGCATCGCCGACGAGGTGGTCGACACGCGGCGCGGGGACGGCGCCGCCGACCTCCTCGACGAGCTCGAGGCCGAGACGGCGAGGGCGCTCGAGCGCGGGTGGTCGACGAACCTCGTCGTGCACTCGTTCGCGCTCGCGGCGCGGCGCTGCGGCTTCGGCCACGCCGAGGTCGATCCCTTCTTCGCATCGATGCGGACCGACCTCACCGTGCGCGTGCACGACCGCGAGAGCTACGAGCGCTACGTCTACGGCTCGGCCGAGGTCGTCGGCCTCATGTGCCTCGCGGTGTTCCTCAACGCGCGCCGTCGCCCGGGCGAGCCGCTCCGGGTGCCCGACCCCGTGCTCGTGCGGGGCGCGCGGGCGCTCGGCGCGGCGTTCCAGAAGATCAACTTCCTGCGCGACCTGCGCACGGACCACGACGAGCTGGGTCGCGCGTACCTGCCCGGCGTCGTCCCGGGCCGGCTGCGCAGGCGTGACGTCGAGGCGTTCTGCCGGGAGGTCGAGGAGGACCTCGCCGCGGCGCGGGCCGCGCTCCCGGGCCTGCCGGTGCGGCCACGGATCGCGGTCGCCGCGACGGTCGCCGTCTACGAGCGGCTCCTCGCCCGTCTCGCGGCGACATCGCCCGAGGACATCCTGCGCGCCCGCGTGCGCGTTCCCGACACCGTCAAGGTCGCTCTCGCGGCCCGCGCCGCTGGTGGCCAGCTCCTCGGACAGGTGGCGTCCGCCCGGTCCCCGCGCCCGCGGAAGGTGCTCGCGTGAGGGCACCGCGCGTCGTCGTGGTCGGAGGCGGGATCTCCGGGCTCGCCACCGCGGCGCTCCTCGCGCGCGGGGGCGCGGCCGTCACGCTGCTGGAGCGCCACGAGGTCCTGGGCGGCCGGGCGGGCACCCTCGAGCTCGACGGCTTCCGCTTCGACACCGGCCCCTCCTGGTACTTCATGCCGGAGGTGTTCGACCACTTCTTCGCACTCCTCGGCGCGCGCGTCGAGGACCACCTCGACCTCGTCCCGCTCGACCCGGCCTACCGCGTCTTCTTCGAGCCGGACGGCGCCGACGCCGCGTCGACGTTCGAGCTCTCGGCGAGCCCGGGCGTGAACCGGTCACGGTTCGACGCGGTCGAGCCGGGTGCCGGCGGACGCCTCGCGGCGTACGCCGCGGAGGCGAGCGAGGCGTACGGGCTCGCGCTCGACCACTTCCTGTACACCACGTTCGAACGTCCCGACCGGGCGCTCTCGCCCGCGGTGCTGCGGCGGCTGCCTCGCCTCGCCGCGCTGCTGCGCGAGTCGCTCGCGGACCGCGCGGCGCGCGCCGTCGAGGACCCCCGGCTGCGCCAGCTCCTGGGGTACCACGCCGTCTTCCTCGGCTCGTCGCCGTACCGCGCGCCCGCGCTCTACTCCCTCATGAGCCACCTCGATCTCGTCGACGGCGTCCAGTACCCCCGCGGCGGGATGTACACGCTGATCGAGGCCGTGGCGCGGCTCGCGCGGGACGAGGGTGCGGAGCTGCGCACCGGGGCCGACGTCGCGGGCATCGAGGTCACCGGAGGAGACGGGCGGCGCGGGCGCGTCACGGGCGTCCGCCTCGCCTCGGGCGAGCTCGTGGAGGCGGACGTCGTCGTGTCCGCCGCCGACCGGCACCACACCGAGACCGCGCTCCTCGAGCCGCGCTGGGCCGACCTGCCCGCCGCGGCGTGGGAGGACAAGGGGCCGGGCATCTCCGCGCTGCTCGTGCTCGCGGGAGTCCGCGGCGAGCTGCCCGAGCTCGCGCACCACTCGCTCTTCTTCACGCGCGACTGGCCCGCGAACTTCGACGCCGTGCTCGGCACCGACCGCCGGAGCGACCCGCGCGGGCTGCGCGTGCCCGACCCGGCGTCGCTCTACGTGTCGCGCACGTCCGCGACCGACGGGCCGTCGTCGGGCGCGCCCGCGGCCCCGCCCGGCCACGAGAACCTCTTCCTCCTGGTCCCGTTCCCCGCCGACCCGACGCTCGGCGCGGACGCCCCGTCGCAGCGCGCGCTCGACGCGCTCGCGGACCGCTATCTGGCCCAGGTCGGGAGCTGGGCCGGGATCGAGGACCTCCCAGGCCGGGTCGTCACGCGCCGCGTGCTCGGGCCTGCCCACTTCTCGACCGAGCTCTCGTCGTGGCGCGGGGGTGCGCTCGGCATGGAGCACACGCTGCGGCAGTCCGCGCTGTGGCGGCCGGGCAACGTCTCCCGTCGTGTCGACGGGCTGTACCACGCGGGAGGTGGCACGATCCCGGGCGTGGGACTGCCGATGTGCCTCATCAGCGCCGAGCTCGTCGCGAAGCGGCTGCTCGGCGAGACGTCGTCGCGACCGTTGCCCGCGCCGCTGCGCACCGGGTTCCTCGCCGCGAGCCGGAGGCCGGAGCGGCTGCGACCCGCGGGGGTCCGGCCGGTCGAGGTCCGCCGGTGACGGGTCTGGTCTACCTCGGGGCGCTCGCGGTCTCGCTCGGGGGCCTCGCCGTGCTCGACCGGCGCTTCCGCCTCGCGTTCTGGGCGGACTGGCGCCGGGCCGCGCTCACGGTCGGGCTGGGCGTCGTCGGGTTCCTCCTCTGGGACGTCGCGGGGCTCGTGCTCGGCATCTTCGCGCGCGGGGAGAGCCCCTGGATGACGGGCCTCCTGCTCGCGCCCGACCTCCCCGTCGAGGAGGCGGTCTTCCTCACGCTCCTGTGCTACAACGCGCTGCTCGTCTGGCGCGGCGCCGAGCGCGTGCTCGCAGCACGCCGCGCCCGGGTGGAGGGCGACACGTGACCAACATCGTCCTCAACGTGATCGTCCTGGCGGCCCTCGTCGTCGTGTCGTGGCGCGTGCTGCGGCGCCTGCGTCCCGGCCCGCTCGTGTGGACCGCCGTCGTGATGTGCGTGCTCACGCTCGTGTTCGACACGCTCATGATCGCCGCCGACCTCTACGTCTACGACCCGGACAAGATCCTCGGCGTGTACCTCTGGGGCGCTCCCCTCGAGGACTTCGCCTACGCGCTCGCCGCGGCCCTGGGCATGCCGGTGCTGTGGACGGTGCTCGGGGCCCGAGGCCGCGACCGTGCCCCCGAGGATCGCGCCACGGGCGGTCGGGCGGGCGAGGGCGCCCGGTGAAGGACGTGCTGGCCGCGTCGCGGCCCTTCTCGTGGATCAACACCGCCTACCCGTTCGCCGCGGGCTACCTCGTCGCGACCGGCGGCCGGGTCGACCTCGCGCTCGTCGTCGGGACGCTGTACTTCCTCGTGCCGTACAACCTGCTCATGTACGGCGTGAACGACGTCTTCGACTACGCGAGCGACCTCCGCAACCCGCGCAAGGGCGGGATCGAGGGAGCGCTCGCCGACCCGGCGACCGCGCGCGCGACCCACCGGCGCATCCTGCGGGCCTGCGTCGCGACGAACGTGCCGTTCCTCGTCGCCCTGGTGCTCCTGGGCGACCCGCTCGCCGCCGTGGTGCTCCTCCTGGTCGTGTTCGGCGTCGTCGCGTACTCCGCCCCGGGCCTGCGGTTCAAGGAGCGCCCGTTCCTCGACTCGTTCACGTCCGCGATGCACTTCGCCGGGCCGCTGCTCTACGCGCTCGTCCTCGTGGACGCGGACCTGTCGGCGCGGTCGGTGTGGCCGGTGCTCGTGGGGTTCGTCCTGTGGGGGATGGCGTCGCACGCGTTCGGAGCCGTGCAGGACGTGCGCGCGGACCGCGAGGGCGGCATCGCGTCCGTCGCGACCGCGGTCGGCGCCCACGCGACCGTGCTCGGCGCGGCGGGGGCGTACGTCGCGGCCGCGGCGGTCCTCGCCGTCCTGCCGTGGCCCGGCGTCCTCGCCGCCCTGCTGCCGCTCCCGTACGCCGCCAACGTGCTCCGGTTCCGCGACGTGCGCGACGACGACTGCGAGCGCGCGAACGCGGGGTGGCGCACGTTCTTGTGGCTCAACCTCGTCACGGGCTTCCTCGTGACGATGCTGCTCGTCGTGACCGCGCTCGCCTGACCGCCGGGCTCGGCCGGGCGGGCGGCGTCGGGTGCTCCCCGGGACGACGACGGCCCCGGTCCGCGAGGTCGTCGCGGTGCCGGGGCCGTGGTCGGGGGAGCGGGAGCCTCAGGAGAGGTCGCCGTACTCCCAGTGCCAGGGCTCGTTCTTCGAGCCGCCGGCGCGCGCCCACTCGGGGTTGTCCCAGCCGTAGGCCGGCGCGTTGGCGCGCATCCACTCGTACTGCGCGGTGCCGTAGCCCTGGATGCCGCCGCCGAGGTCGAGCGCGAGCGCCCAGCCGTGGTTCGACATGCCGGGGGGCGCGGCGAAGTACCCGCGCGACGCCTTGACGGCGACCTGCGAGGCGTAGGAGCGGTAGGAGTCCGTCACGGAGAGGTTCACGCCGAACGCCTCGCGGAACTTCTCGTTGAGCGCCTCGATCTGGTGCGCCGCGTCGCAGCGGAGCTGCTCGCCCGGCGCGAACGACAGCTCGCACAGCGCGCTCGCGGGGATCTGACCGTTGCCGTAGCCCGCCGTGGAGGTCGCCCACCTGTCGAGCTGTGCGGCGATCTCCGCGGCCGACGGCGGTCCGGGCACGACCTCGACGGTCACGCCCGAGCCGGCCGCGTCGAGCAGCGTCGACAGCTCGGTGGTCAGGGAGGCGATCTCCTCGGAGGTCGGCGCGTCGGAGGAAGACGCGTCGGTGGTCGGCGCGGTCGCGGCGTCGTCGGAGGAGCCGGTCGCGAGGTCGGGCGACGTGGCCGTGTCGGCGGCCGCGGCATCCTCCTCGGGCGACTCGGTCGCGGTCTCGGCGGACGCGGAGGCGTCAGGAGCGGCGTCGTCGGGGTCCGCCGCGCTCTCGGCCGACAACGCCGCCGCCGGCTCGTCGGACGTCGCGGCGAGGTCGGGCAGCGCCGCGTCGAGCGCGGGCGCCGCGGCGGCAAGCTCTCCGAGCGGGGTGCGCGCCGAGGTGCGGCTCGCGCGCTCGCCACCGCGCTCGTCGAGCGCGGGCACGCTCTCGGCGAGGACGTCCGTCGCGGAGAGGGAGTCGCCCACCGCGGCGTCGTCCGGGGCGTCGGGCGTGGTGCTCGGCGCGGCGTCGGGGTCCGCGGGCTGCGTCCCGACCGAGACGGCCGGGAGGCTGGAGAGGTCGGGCGTCCGGTCGGCGGAGGACACCTCGGTGACGGCCTCGCTGAGGCGCGTGCGCGCGTCCTCGATCTGGGCGACCTGCTCGGGGGTGAGCCCTGCGGCGCCTTCCCCGGTGAGGAACTGCGCGCGCTGGAGCGCGTCGCCGGCCGCCTCGACCGTCTCCGGGTCGGCGGCGACGGTACCGATCGTGGTGGGCGCGGGCGCGGCGGTCACCCCGGGGGCCGGGGTCCCGGCCGTCGTGGTGCCGGTCCCGGCGGCCGACGGCGCGGTGCCGCTCCCGAGGGCGGCCGCGGCGGTGCTCGCCGTGAGCGCGACGGCCGCCACGGCGGCGCCGGTCCCGAGCGTGCGGCGGCGCGGCGCGACGCGGGCAGCACCGTGCGC
>NZ_BJNZ01000020.1 GCF_006539945.1 Cellulosimicrobium cellulans
GGAGCCTGGGGGCCCTTCGCGGGCTCGGCCTTCGCCGGGGCGGGTGCCGCCGGCTGGGGCGCGGGCGCCTCCGCCTGGGGCGCGGCCGGAGCGGCCTTCACCTCGGGCTTCGGGGCCGGCTTGGGCGCGGCCGGACGCGCGGGGGCGGGTGCCGCCGCGGGCTTGCTCGCGCCGCCGCCCCCGGCGGGGAAGGCGTCGCGCAGCTTACGGACCACCGGTGGCTCGATGGTCGAGGATGCCGAGCGGACGAACTCACCGAGCTCCGTCAGCTTGCTCATGATGGTCTTGCTCTCCACCCCGAGCTCCTTCGCGAGCTCGTAGACGCGGACCTTTGCCACAACTCTCCTGTCTCGGCCCGCCCCGGACAGGGAGGACCGTCGTTAGTGCTGGGTGCTCATCGCTGGGTACTCATCGGGTGCCCATCGGCTTCTAACCCGCTTCCTTGTCGACGTGTCGTGCAGTGCGGCCCCCGGGAGGGGCCGTGAAGCATGGCTCAGACCTGCTCTCCCGGTGGCGCCTCGATCGCGGTGCGGACCGCGGCGAGGTCGAGAGGCCCGGCGACGCGCAGGGCCCGCGGGACGGCCCGCCGGCGTTCCGCCGTCTCGAGGCACCGGGTCGACGCGTGGAGCCACGCACCGCGACCCGGCAGCGACCGCCCGGCGTCCACCACGAGCCGGGGCTCGTCGGTGCTCGCACCGGACCGGTCGAGGACCAGACGGAGGAGAGCTGACCGCAGGTCGCGCTCCCGGCATCCGACGCACGTGCGGACAGGACCCGAGCCCGTGTCGACGGGGCGGGTCGTGGTGTCCGGGGGCATGGTCGAGGTGCGGGCGCGCGGCCCGGTCGAGGACAGTCTACCGCGCCGTCCCGTCATCCGTGACCGTCCCACTCCCGACGACTACCGGTCCCCGGTGCGGGGACCTGCGGCGGCGTCACGGTCGGAGCCCTCCGCGGGGGCGCCGCCCTCGTCGGAGCGGATGTCGATCCGCCACCCCGTGAGCTTCGCGGCCAGGCGGGCGTTCTGCCCCTCCTTGCCGATCGCGAGGGAGAGCTGGAAGTCCGGGACCACGACGCGCGCGGCCCGAGCCACCTCGTCGACGACCGTGACCGACGACACACGAGCCGGCGACAGCGCGTTGGCCACGAACTGCGCCGGGTCGTCGCTGTGGTCGACGATGTCGATCTTCTCGCCGTGCAGCTCCGCCATGACGGCGCGCACGCGCGAGCCCATCGGGCCGATGCACGCGCCCTTGGCCCCGAGGCCAGGGACCCGGGACCGCACCGCGACCTTGGTCCGGTGCCCGGCCTCGCGCGCGATGGCGGTGATCTCGACCGAGCCGTCCGCGACCTCAGGGACCTCGAGCTCGAACAGCTTGCGCACGAGGTTCGGGTGCGTCCGGCTCAACGTGATCTGCGCGCCCTTCATTCCCCGGGCGACCTCGAGCACGTACGCGCGCAGGCGCTCGCCGTGCACGTACTCCTCCGTCGGGACCTGCTCGTGCGGCGGGAGGACCGCCTCCGTGCCACCGACGTCGACCAGGACGACGCGCGGGTCGCGCCCCTGCTGGATGACGCCAGCGAGGACCTCGCCCTCCTTGCCGCGGAACGTGCCGAGGATCTGGTCGTCCTCCGCGTCGCGCAGGCGCTGGACGATGACCTGCCGCGCGGTCGACGTCGCGATCCGGCCGAAGTCGGCGGGTGTGTGGTCGAACTCCGGGCCGTACTCGACCGGGCCGCGCGGGGCGTCCTCGTCGTCGGTCTCCGGAGCCGGCAGCTCCTCGCGCGCCCACACCGTGACGTGCCCGGTCTTGCGGTCGAGCTCGACCCGAGCGCGTGTGTACGCGTCCGGGGTGCGGTGGTACGCCGAGAGCAGGGCCTGCTCGATCGCGGCGACCAGGACGTCGAGGCTGATGTCCCTCTCGCGCTCCAGCAGGCGCAGCGCGCTCATGTCCACGTCCATCGTCAGGCCTCCTCGTCGCGGGCGGTCGTGTCGTCGGTCGAGCCGTCGGTCTCCTCGAGCTCGGGCAGGTCCGCCTCGAGGGCGCGCTTGAGCTCCACCTGCACCTGCCCGCGGACCACGTCGGCCAGCGGCACGACGCGCTCCGTCACAGCACCGCGCGCGCCGGTCACGTCCAGGACGAGGTCGGGGTCGACCTCGGACCCGGCCCGGAGGCGCCCCTCGACCGTGCCGCCGTCGGCGAGCACGAGGCGCACCAGGCGACCACGGGCGCGCCGGAAGTGGCGCGGCTCGGTGAGCGGACGGTCGGTCCCGGGCGTCGAGACCTCGAGCGTGTACGCACCGTGGAGCGGGTCTACCGCGTCGAGGGCCGTGGAGATCGGGCGCGTCGCCTCCGCCACCGTGTCGAGGTCGAGGTTCCCCTCGACGTCGTCGGGAAGGTCCAGCACGACGCGCACCACGGACCGGGCGCCGGCGCGCGACACCGTGACGTCCTCGAGGTGGAGACCCGCGTCCACGACCACCGGCTCGATGGCCTCGCGCACGCTCTCGCGGAGCGCGTGCGTGGCCGCGTCGCCTCCGGGTGCCTTGCCGGGCTGACCGCCCGCCTGCCCTGCCATGACTCAGCTCCTGTCCGTGTCCCACGCCGGGTACGGATGACGACCGGTGTGTTGTTGTCTCGGGATCTCCCGACGATCCGCTCGTCGGGACGTTCGACCGGGGACCAGCCTAACGACTCACCGGCCCCGGACGTGACATCATCGCCCCCGATGAGTCCCCACGCGACCGCGGTGCCCGCCGCGACCCGTTCCCGCCCGCGCCGGACGCCCCGGCCCGGCGGGCGGCTGCTGGCGGCCGTGGCGGTGCTCGCGACCGGCGTCCTGGCGGCCGGGTGCGGCGTCCGGCTGGAGAACCCGCCCCCCGCCGAGCCCTCGCCCGACGCCGTCGAGGAGCTGCGCGCCGGCGCGGTGGACGACGCCCTCGCGGTCGCCGACCTCGTGGCGGACGTCACGCCGGGCGTGACCGACCCGGCCACGCTCGCGGCGCTCGAGGAGGCCGCCGCGTTCGCCGAGCAGCACGCGGACGCCCTCGGCGGCGTCTACGACTCCGGCCTGGACGACCTCGACCTCCCGGCCGGCGACCCCACGTCGACGGCCCCGGCGGGCGACACCGGCGAGCCCGCCGACGACGCAGCGGGCACCGAGGAGGGCGGCAGCGCAGCGGACCGCGCGGAGGAGGACGGCACGACGGACGGGCCCGGTGACGGCGCCGCCACGACCGACGACGTCGTCGTCGCGCTCGCCGAGGCGGCGCAGCGCACGGGCGCCTCGGCCGACGCGGCGACGGACGCCCCGCTCGCCCGGCTCCTCGCGTCCGTCGCCGCCTCGGAGCACGTCTCGGCGCAGCGCCTCGCCGCGCTCACCGGGTCGGCTGCGGCCGACGAGCTCGTGACGACGGCCCCGCCCGTCGAGGAGGCTCCGGCCGGGATCGGCGCCGCCGACCTCGCGACGCTCGTCGAGACGGAGGACGCCGCGGGTTACGCGTACGAGGTCCGCGCGGCGCAGTCCGAGGGCGACGCGCGGACCGCCGCGGTCGCGCGTGCGGCGGAGCACCGGGCCCGCGGCCAGGCCTGGGCGCTCGCGGCCGGGACGGACGGCACCGCCCAGGACCCCCGCCGCGTCGCCTACGTGCTGCCGGACGACGCGGACGTCGCCGCCCTCGCGCGCCAGGTCGAGTCGGGCCTCGCGCAGACGTACGCGAGCCTCGTCGCCGCCGCCGCGCCCACGTCCCGGGCGGAGGCGGTCGCCCTCCTCGTCGACTCGTGGGCGAGCGCGGTCGCGTGGGGCGAGGCCCCCGTCGCCTTCCCCGGCCTCCCCGAGCAGTCGGCCGGCTGAGCCGCCCCGATCCCCTGCCGGACGGGCTCGGCCCGCGGCCCCTGCTCCGGCCCGCGCGCGACCGCCGCTCTCCCTCCGAAGACCCCCGACGACGAGGCGCCCCCGGCCCATGATCCCGGACCGGGGGCGCCCCGACGCTGCGAGGTGTCAGCCGAGGAGCTCGGCCACCTGCGCGGCGACGTGCTCGACGGCGTCCGTGACCGCGACCGGGACCGCCTCGCCCGCACGCGGGCGGACCTCGACCACGCCGTCGGCGAGGCCGCGGCCCACGATGAGGAGCAGCGGGACCCCGAGGAGCTCGGCGTCCTTGAACTTCACACCGGGCGAGACCTTGGGGCGGTCGTCGTAGACCACCTCGACGCCCCGGGCCGCGAGCTCGGTCGCGAGGCGCTCGGCCTCGTCGAACACGCTCGCGTCCTTGCCCGTCGCGAGGACGTGGACGTGCGCGGGCGCGACGTGCGCGGGCCACGCGAGCCCGGCGTCGTCGTGGTTGGCCTCCGCGAGCGCGGCGAGGACGCGCGTCACGCCGATGCCGTACGACCCCATGGTCACCACGACCTGCTTGCCGTTCTCGTCGAGCACGGTGAGGCCGAGGGCCTGCGCGTACTTGCGGCCGAGCGCGAAGATGTGGCCGATCTCGATGCCGCGGGCCAGCTCGAGCGGGCCCGAGCCGTCGGGCGCGGGGTCGCCCGCGCGCACCTCGGCGGCCTCGACCGTGCCGTCGGCGGCGAAGTCCCGCTCGGCGACGAGGTCGAACACGTGCCGGCCCGGCTCGTTCGCCCCGGTGATCCAGCGCGTGCCCGCGACGACGCGCGGGTCGAGCAGGTAGCGCACGGAGTGCCGCTCGGGCACCTCGCCCTCGGCGACGTCCGCGGGCACGTCGCGGCGGACGTTCGGGCCGAGCGCCTGCGGGCCGATGTAGCCCTTGACGAGCTCGGGGTGCGCGGCGAAGTCCGCGTCCGTCGCCGGCTCGACCTCGGCCGGCTCGAACGCCGCGCCGACGCGCTTGAGGTCGACCTCGCGGTCGCCGGGCAGCCCGACGACGACGACCTCGCGGCGGCCGTCGGGGTGCGTGAGGGCGAGCACGACGTTCTTCAGCGTGTCCGCCGCCGTCCACGCGCGGTCCGGACGCGGGAAGCGCGCGTTGGAGAGGGCGACGAGCGAGTCGATCGTCGGGGTGTCCGGGGTGTCCTCGACGTGCGCCGCGGGCGCGTCGGCGTAGTCGACGTCGTCCGGGACGGGCGTGACGACCGCCTCGACGTTCGCCGCGTAGCCGCCGGGCGAGCGCACGAACGTGTCCTCGCCGATCGGCGTCGGGGTGAGGAACTCCTCGGAGCGGGAACCGCCCATCGCGCCCGAGGTCGCGGCCACGATGACGTACTCGAGCCCGAGCCGGTCGAAGATGCGCCGGTACGCTGCGCGCTGCGCCTCGTACGAGCGCTCGAGGCCCTCGTCCGTGGTGTCGAACGAGTAGGCGTCCTTCATGACGAACTCGCGCCCGCGGATGAGACCCGCACGCGGACGCGCCTCGTCGCGGTACTTGGTCTGGATCTGGTAGATCGTCAGCGGCAGGTCCTTGTACGACGAGTACAGGTCCTTGACGAGGAGCGTGAACATCTCCTCGTGGGTGGGCGCGAGGAGGTAGTCGCCGTCCTTGCGGTCCTTGAGGCGGAAGATGTTCGGCCCGTACTCCGTCCAGCGGCCCGTCGCCTCGTACGGCTCCTTGGGCAGCAGCGCCGGGAAGTGCACCTCCTGCGCGCCCGCGGCCGCCATCTCCTCGCGGACCACGTCCTCGACCTTGCGCAGCACGCGCAGCCCGAGCGGGAGCCAGGTGTAGATGCCGGGGGCGGCACGACGGATGTAGCCCGCTCGCACGAGGAGCTTGTGGCTCGCGACCTCGGCGTCGGCCGGGTCCTCGCGCAGCGTCCGGACGAAGAGGGTGGACAGGCGCAGGAGGTCGGCGCCCCGGACGCGGGTGGAGACCGCGGCGGGCGCGCCGGACGTGACGGAAGACATGCGGCCCACCCTACCGGCGGGGAGGATGTCCCCATGCCCGAGCTGCCCGAGGTCGAGGCGCTGGTCCGGTTCCTCGACGACCGCGCGACCGGCCGCACCGTCGTCGCCGCCGACGTCGCCCAGATTGCCGCGCTCAAGACGTTCGACCCGCCGGTCGGCGCCCTCGTCGGACGCGTCGTGACCGGCGCGCGACGGCACGGCAAGTGGCTCGACCTCGTCCTCGCGCAGCCCGTCGGCGGACCGCCCGCGCCCGGGCCCGACGACGAGGTCCACCTCGTCTTCCATCTCGCCCGGGCGGGGTGGCTGCGGTGGTCGGAGAAGGCGCCGACGACGCCCGTGCGGCCTCGGCTCGGCGGCAGCGGCGGCGGGAAGGCGGCGGTGCTCGCGCTCCGCGTGCGCCTGGACGACGGATCGGGGTTCGACGTCACCGAGGCCGGGACGCGCAAGCGGCTCGCGGTCCACGTCGTCCGGCACCCCGACGAGGTGCGCGCGATCGAGACGCTCGGGATCGAGCCGCTGGACCCGGCGTTCACTCCCGAAGCGCTCGCCGCCCTGATGGCCGCCCGCAACCAGCAGGTGAAAGGGCTCCTGCGCGACCAGTCGTCCATCGCCGGGATCGGCAACGCCTACTCCGACGACATCCTCCACGCTGCCCGCACGAGCCCGTTCAAGCTCACGCGCTCGTTCACGCCGGACGAGGTCGCCCGGGTGCACGCCGCCGTGGGCGAGGTCCTCGCCGAGGCCGTGGCGGCGTCGTCGGGCAAGCCCGCTGCGGAGCTCAAGGACGCCAAGCGCGCGGGGATGCGCGTGCACGGGCGCACCGGGCTGCCCTGCCCCGTGTGCGGGGACACCGTGCGCGAGGTGAGCTTCGCCGACCGCAGCCTGCAGTACTGCGCGACCTGCCAGACGGGCGGGCAGGTGCTCGCCGACCGCCGGATGTCGCGCCTGCTCAAGTAGCGCGCCGGTCGCGGGTCGTCAGAAGAGGACGGTCGCGTACGTGCCGACCTGCTCGAACCCGACGCGGCGGTACGTCGCGAGCGCGCGCGTGTTGTAGTCGTTGACGTACAGCGAGACCACGGGCGGCGTGGCGCGGCGGGCGGCCTCGGCCGGGGTGCCCTGGCGGGCGAGGTGCACGACGGCGGCCATCCCCGGCGCAGCCAGGCCCTGACCGCGGTACCGCGGGTCGACCCACACGCCCTGCACCTGCGCGACGAGCGGCGTCACGGCCCCGAGCTCGGCCTTGAAGACGACGTGCGGCCCGCCGTCGCCTCCCGCGAGCCGGACGAACGACCGTCCGGCGAGCACGAGCGACCGCACGCGCTCCTCGTACGCGCGCCCGCCGCCCTCGACCGGGGAGTAGCCCACCTCCTCGGTGAACATGCGCACGCACGCCGGCAGGACGACCGGCACCTCGGCCGGGACGGAGCGCCGGACCCCGGGGTCGGGCTCGACGTCGGGCTCGCGGTCGATCGCGAGCGAGGGCTGGTTCGCCCGGATCTCGCGCGGCGACGGCCAGTGCGGTGCGAGCAGCTCCCACAGCGCGAGGACCGCGTCGCGCTCGCCCACGACCGACGACGACCGTCGCCCCGCGTGCCGCGCGAGCTCGCCGAACGCCGTGACCGCCGCCCGCGCGCGCGACGCGTCGAGCGACGCGGGCACCACCGGGACGAGGTTCGCCCCCGCCCAGCACACCGCCTCGAGCGGGCCGACGGCCGGGAAGCCCCACGCCTGGCCGCCCGCCCTGTGCAGGCCGGCGTGCTGCGCGACCGCGAGCCGCGCGGCCGCGAGCGTCGACGCGACCGGGTCGCCCGCGCACACCGCCAGCGCCTCCGGGACGTCCGCGTCGACGAGCACGCGCGCCCGGGGCCGCCCGCCGTCGCCGGCCCCGCCCCGCGCCCGAGGCCGCAGGGCCGGGACGGACGGGCGCCAGCGGCTCACGAGGGCGTCAGCCGACCGTGACGACCGGCGGGCCGGCCTGCGCGTCGTTCTCCGGCGTCATGGTCTCCGCGATGCGCAGCGCCTCCTCGATGAGCGTCTCCACGATCAGCGACTCCGGCACCGTCTTGACGACCTCGCCCTTGACGAAGATCTGTCCCTTGCCGTTGCCCGACGCGACGCCGAGGTCCGCCTCGCGCGCCTCGCCCGGGCCGTTGACGACGCAGCCCATGACGGCGACGCGCAGCGGCACCTCCATGCCCTCCAGGCCGGCGGTGACCTTCTCCGCGAGCGTGTACACGTCGACCTGCGCACGACCGCACGACGGGCACGAGACGATCTCGAGCTTGCGCGGGCGCAGGTTGAGCGCCTGGAGGATCTGGTTGCCGACCTTGACCTCCTCGACGGGCGGCGCGGACAGCGAGACGCGGATCGTGTCGCCGATGCCCTTGCTCAGCAGCGCGCCGAACGCCGTCGCCGACTTGATCGTGCCCTGGAACGCGGGGCCGGCCTCGGTCACGCCGAGGTGCAGCGGCCAGTCCCCCGCCTCCGCGAGCAGCTCGTACGCCCGGACCATGACGACCGGGTCGTTGTGCTTCACGGAGATCTTGAAGTCGTGGAACCCGTGCTCCTCGAACAGCGACGCCTCCCACACGGCCGACTCGACCAGCGCCTCGGGCGTCGCCTTGCCGTACTTCGCGAGCAGGCGCGGGTCGAGCGATCCGGCGTTCACGCCGATGCGCAGCGACACGCCCGCGTCCGACGCCGCCTTCGCGATCTCCTTGACCTGGTCGTCGAACTTGCGGATGTTGCCCGGGTTCACGCGCACGGCGGCGCATCCCGCGTCGATCGCGGCGAACACGTACTTGGGCTGGAAGTGGATGTCCGCGATCACCGGGATCTGCGACTTCTTGGCGATCGCCGGTAGCGCGAGCGCATCGTCCGCGCTCGGCACCGCGACGCGCACGATGTCGCAGCCCGACGCCGTGAGCTCCGCGATCTGCTGGAGCGTCGCGTTGATGTCCGTCGTCGGCGTCGTCGTCATCGACTGGACGCTGATCGGGGCGTCGCCGCCGACGTCCACCTTGCCGACCTTGATCTTGCGGCTCTTGCGTCGCGGCGCGAGGACCGGCGGCGGGGCGGCAGGCATTCCGAGACTGATGGGTACGCTCACGCCCCTAGTATCCCCCGCCCGCCGTCCGACGCTGCACGTCGGACCTGTCCGGGTCGTCACCTTCCCGGCGGCTCCGGCACATCTTCGCGGCCCCTCCACGCGCCCCGGCCTCTTCCCCTTCGCGACGAGGCACGCCGGTCGCGTCCCGCCCGTCGGGCACCGTATCGCCGCCGAGAAGTGGGCTTCCGCCCCGGATCCGACCGCTTCCGGGGCGGAAGCCCACTTCTCGGCCCGCTCGGTCGCCGGACGAGCGCCGCGCACGCTGGTCCAGGCCGAGGACGGGCGCGCGACCGGGGCTACGTGAGGCGGACCGGGTCGATGATGTCGGCGAGGATGAGGAGAGCGCCGACACCGACGAGGACGACGAACATGACGTACGCGACGGGCATCATGCGGGCGAGGTCCGCCGGGCCAGGGCGCGGGAGGCCGCGGACGCGCGCGACCGTGCGCTTGGCCCCCTCGTAGAGCGCGTTGACCACGTGCCCGCCGTCGAGCGGCAGGAGCGGGATGAGGTTGAAGACGAACAGCGCGACGTTGAGCGCCGCGAGCAGCATGAGCATCGTGACGACCCGGTCGAGGACCGGGCTCTCGGCCCCGGCGACGTCCACGGCGACGCGGCCGACCCCGACGACGCTCATCACGGAGTCCTGACCGCGCGGCGCGTCGGTGAACGCGGCCTGGGCGGCCTCGTAGACCTTGACGGGCAGGGTGACGATGATCCCCGCGGTCCCGGACACCTGCTGCCACGTGGCCTCGGCAGCGACCCCTATCCCGGCGGGCTCCCGCTCGACCGTCGGGGTGAAGCCGACGAACCCGGCGGGCTCCGTCACCGGGTCTCCGGAGTCGTCCACGACGGGCGTCCCGTCCTCGGCGACGACCTGACGCTCCACGTCGACCGGCGTGATGGTGAGGTCGACCTGCTCGCCGTCGCGGTCGACGACGACGGGCGTCGCCTGCCCGGCCGAGCCGCGGATCATGCCGGAGAGCTGGTCCCAGGACGTGACCTCCTCGCCGTCGAACGACACGACCGTGTCGCCCGGCTCCAGGCCCGCGGCGGCCGCGGGCGACGGGTCGGCGGTGGCGGCGCACTCCTCCTGCTCCGACGCGACGACCGACGGGACGCACGCCGAGACGGAGCCCACGGTCGTCGTGATCGCGGGCAGGCCGATGCCGACGCACACGATCGCCATGAGCACGAACGCGATGAGGAGGTTCATGAAGGGGCCGCCGAGCATGACGACGACCTTCTTGGGGGCCGAGAGGTTGTAGAAGGCCCGGTGCTCCTCGCCGGGGCGGATCTCCTCCGTGCTGGCGTCGCGCGCGTCGGCGACGACCTGCGAGAAGAAGCCGTTGCCCCGCGGGCGCGCGCCGGCGGGAGCGGGCGGGTACATGCCGACGAGGCGGACGTAGCCACCGAGCGGGATCGCCTTGAACCCGTACTCGGTCTCGCCCTTGGTACGCGACCACAGGGTCGGGCCGAACCCGACCATGTACTGGCTCACCCGGACGCCGAACCTCTTCGCGGGCACCATGTGCCCGACCTCGTGCAGCGCGATCGAGACGACGATCCCGACCACGATCACGAGGATGCCGATCAGCGTCGCCATCGTTCCCTCTGCTCCTTCTCGGCCCGGGCGCTCGACGCACCCGGGCGGTTGCTCGTCACCGGCGGTCCAGGATCTCGTGCGCGCGGGCGCGGGCCCAGGCCTCTGCGTCCGCCACGTGGTCCAACGTCACGGCGTCCGCGGGGGTTCCGTCGTGCGCCGCGAGGACGCGCTCGACCGTCGTCACGATGTCACCGAAACCTGCGCGTCCGCTGAGGAACGCCGCGACGGCCTCCTCGTTGGCCGCGTTGTACACGGCCGGGTGGGTCGCGCTCGCCGCGACGGCCGCGCGCGCGAGGTTCACGGCCGGGAACGCGGCGTCGTCGAGCGGCTCGAACGTCCACGACGTCGCGGCCGTCCAGTCGCACGGCGGGGTCACCGGGTCGAGCCGGTCAGGCCATGACAGGCCCAGCGCGATGGGCAGGCGCATGTCCGGGGGCGACGCCTGCGCGATCGTCGAGCCGTCGACGAACTCGACCATCGAGTGCACCACCGACTGCGGGTGCACGACGACGGTGATGTCGTCGGCGGGGACGTCGAACAGCAGGTGCGCCTCGATGAGCTCGAGGCCCTTGTTCATGAGGCTCGCGGAGTTCACGGTCACGACCGGCCCCATGGCCCAGGTGGGGTGCGCGAGCGCCTGCTCGACCGTCGCGGCCTTGACCGCGTCGGCCTCCCAGCCGCGGAACGGCCCGCCCGACGCGGTGAGGATCAGGCGCCGCACCTCGGCGCGCGTCCCCGAGCGCAGGCACTGCGCGATCGCCGAGTGCTCGGAGTCCACGGGGACGATCTGGTCGGCGTGCTGCTGCGCCGCGCGCACCAGGGCGCCTCCGGCGACGAGCGACTCCTTGTTCGCGAGCGCGAGCGTGGACCCCGCGCGCAGCGCGGCGAGCGTCGGGCCGAGGCCGACCGAGCCGGTGACGCCGTTGAGGACGACGTCGCTCCCCCGCCCGGCGAGCTCGGCCGCCGCGTCGGGTCCGGCGAGCACCTCGGGGAGGTCCCCACGTCCGGCGAAGGCCTGCGCCAGCGCCTCGCCCAGGGCCGTCGCGCGCGACGCGTCGGCGACGCCGACCGCATGCACGCTCAGCGCCGCAGCCTGCCGCGCGAGCAGCTCCACGTCTCCCCCGCCCGCCGACAGCGCCTCGACCCGGAACCTCTCGGGGTGGGCCAGGACGACGTCGATCGCCTGCGTGCCGATCGACCCGGTCGAGCCGAGGATCGTCACGGTGCGGGGGGCGCGTGCGGGACTGTCGACCATGGCTCCCATCCTTCCAGGCCGCGGACGGTGCGCGGGCACCGAGGCGGTCGTGGCCCGGTCAGCGCGGAGCGGTCCACTCGAGCGTGTACCGGAAGAAGAGCCGACGGCGGACGCGCGCGCCGGGCAGGAGAATCCGGGCCGCGCGCACGACCTCGTCGACCGAGTGCCCCGGGTCCCGCACGGGCATGCCGGGAGCGTCCGGCCCGGGGTCGCCGGGCCGGGCTCGGCGGGGGTGCTTCACGAGGCCCACGAGCGGGTTGAGCAACGCGGACGCTCCGTCGACGGCGAGGTCGCGTGCCGACGCTGTGCGCGCGAGGCCGACGACGAGCAGCCGGCCACCCGGGGCGAGGAGATCCCGAGCGTGCCGGAGGGCCTCGTCGAGGTCCAGGTGGTGCAGCACCGCGACCATCGTCACCGCGTCGTAGCCCCCGCGTGCGGGCGCGCCGAGGCCCCCCGGGTGTCCCGGTGGGCGACCGGGCTCGGCGGGCGAGCGGACGTCGGCAGGAGAGCGGACGTCGTCGAACGTCAGCCGCCGCACGGTCACGGCGGGATCTGCGACGCGGCGCGCGACGGCTTGGGCGACCATGCCGGCGTCGGCGTCGATGCCATGGACCTCGGCGACCCGCCGGCGCAGCCGGCCGAGCAGCACGCCGGCCCCGCAGCCCACGTCGAGCACGACCCGGGCGCCGCGCGGCACCCGGCGCACGACCCAGCCGTGGAAGTGCTCGTTGTGGTTCCAGGGATGACGGCTGTTGACCGCCTCCAGCCACGACGTCGCACGCCCGACCAGCGGGTTGGCCGACGTCCGAGGGTCGAGGCTCACGCGCGCGAGGACGAGCGGGGCGTGATCACTCGACGCCGAGCAGGACCTCGATGGCGCGGGCGAAGAACGCGTCGACCGGCCCCTCCGCGTAGCCGTCGCGACCGCGTGCGCGGCCGAACGTCGCGGAGCGGATCTCCGCCGCGGTGATCGGCACCTGCCGGTCGAAGTAGGCGACGAGCCGGTCGCACAGGTCGTCCACGTCGTCGACGTCGTACGCGGGCTTGCCGCGCTCCGCGAGCGCGAACTTCTCGCCGTCCGGACGGCCCAGGCGGCCGTAGAGCGACCGGGCGCGCTCCGCGAGCGCGTTCATCCAGGCCTGCTGGCCGTGCGCGGCCACGTACTCCGCCCGCTGGCGCGCGATGAACGCACCCTCGAGACGGTCCAGCGCCGCGTCCACCTCGTGCGTGTCGTACCCACCGCGGACAAGGTCGAAGACCGACGCCTGGATCTCGGTGCTGGTCAGCCGGTCCGACACCCGGCCCTCGTACACGTCGCGCGCGTGCTCGAAGAAGTCGTCGACCTCCTCGGGGTCGTACCCGTTCCGGGTCTTGCCGACCGTGGTGAACAGCGAACTCACTCGTCCTCCTCTGCAGCGAGCTGCCCGCAGGCGCCGTCGATGTCGCTGCCGCGGGTGTCACGGATCGTCGTCGGGATCCCGTGCCCGCGCAATCGTGCCACGAACTCCGCCTCGACGGCAGGGTCGCTGGCCGTCCAGATCGAGCCCGGCGTCGGGTTGAGCGGGATCGGGTTGACGTGCACCCAGCCGCGGCCGCGGGCGTTGAGCTTCTCGCCGAGCAGGTCCGCGCGCCACGCGTGGTCGTTCATGTCCTTGATGAGCGCGTACTCGATGCTCACGCGGCGACCCGTGACCTCGAAGTAGTGCCGCGCCGCGTCGAGCGTCTCGTCGACGCTCCACCGCGTGTTGATCGGCACGAGCTCGCTGCGCAGGTCGTCGTCCGGAGCGTGCAGCGACAGCGCGAGCGTCACCGGGATCCCCTCGTCGGCGAGCTTGCGCATCGCCGGGACCAGCCCGACCGTCGAGACCGTGATGTTGCGCGCCGACATGCCGAGACCGTCCGGGGCCGGCGCGACGAGGCGGCGCACGGTGCCCATGACGGCCTTGTAGTTGGCGAGCGGCTCGCCCATGCCCATGAACACGAGGTTGTTGAGCCGGGTCGCGCCGCCGGGGATCTCCCCGTCCGCGAGCGAGCGGGCCGCGGAGCGCACCTGCTCGACGATCTCCGCGACAGAGAGGTTGCGCGTGAGGCCGAGCTGCCCGGTCGCGCAGAACGGGCACGCCATGCCGCAGCCCGCCTGGCTCGACACGCACAGCGTCGAACGCTGCGGGTAGCGCATGAGGACCGACTCCACCTTGGCGCCGTCGAAGAGGTGCCACAGCGTCTTGACGGTCGTGCCGCCGTCCGCCTCCATACGACGTGCGGCGGTGAGCAGCGGCGGGAAGAGCGCCTCGGTGAGGACGTCGCGGGTCGCCTTCGGCAGGTCCGTCATCGCCTCGGGGTCGCGCGTGAGGTGCGCGTAGTAGTGCGTCGCGAGCTGCTTGGCCCGGAACGGCTTCTCCCCCAGCTCGACGACGACGTCGCGCACCTCCTCGGGGGCGAGGTCGGCGAAGTGACGCGGCGGCTTGCCGCGCCTGGGCGCGGTCATGACGAGCGGGAGCGGCTTCGACTCCGCGGAGGGGCGGACGGAACGGACGGTCATGAGGAGGTCCAAGCGTGGGGGGTCGTGCGGACGGGTCGCACCGCGGTGCGGGCGGGTCGTCGGACGGCTGTCAGACGGCGAGCGCGAGGAGCACGTACACGAACGGGGCGGTGAGGAGCATGGAGTCGAGCCGGTCCAGGATGCCTCCGTGACCGGGCAGGAGCGACCCCATGTCCTTCAATTCTAGGTCGCGCTTGATCATCGACTCGGCGAGGTCGCCGATCGTGGCGGTGAGCGGGGCGAGGACGCCGAGCGCGACACCCAGGAGAGGGCTCGCACCGAGGCCCACCACGGCCCCGACCACGCCGACCGCCGTCGCGAGCACGAACGAGCCCGCCAGTCCCTCCCAGGACTTCTTGGGGCTCACCGAGGGAGCCAGCGGATGGCGCCCGAACAGGACGCCGGCGACGTACCCGCCGACGTCGTTCGCGACGGCGAGCAGGATGAAGATCAGGACCCGGACGCGCCCGTCGGGCGCCGCGAGCATGAGCATGACGAACCCCGCCATGAACGGCAGGTACGCCGCCGCGAACGTCGCCGCCGCGGCGTCGCGCACCGCCGCGGTCCCCGACCCGTCGATGACCCGCCACACGACGGCGCCCGCGACCGTGAGCATGAAGGAGACGAGCAGCGCCTCCGGGCCCGAGTAGAACGAGGACACGAGGATGCCCACCGTGCCCACGAGGAGCGGGAGGAGCGGGAGGTGCAGCTCGCGGCGCTTGAACGCCTGGGCGAGCTCCCACAGCGCGGCGCCGACCGCCACGGTCGCGAGCAGCACGAAGAACTCGGGCCGGAAGGCGAGGCTCGCCGCGACGAGCGCGAGCAGGCCGAGGCCCACCGCGATCGCCACGGGGAGGTTGCGGCCCGCCTTGGGGGCGCGCGCCGCGGAGGTGCTGTCGCCGGCGGCCGTCGAGGGAGTGTCGGTCATCGGTGCGTGGAGGAGCTCGCCGGACGAGGTGCTCAGACCTCGAGCAGCTCGCTCTCCTTGCCCGCGAGCAGCACGTCGACCTGGTCCACGTGCGCCTTGGTGAGGGACTCGAGCTCCTTCTCGGCGCGCCCGACCTCGTCCTCGCCGGCCTCGCCGTCACGCGCGATACGGTCCAGCTCCTCCTTGGCGCGACGGCGCACGTTGCGGATCGAGACGCGCGAGTCCTCGGCCTTCGACTTCGCGAGCTTCACGAAGTCACGGCGACGCTCCTCCGTGAGGGCGGGCAGCACGACGCGGATGACGTTGCCGTCGTTCGAGGGGTTCACGCCGAGGTCGGAGTCGCGCAGCGCCTTCTCCACCGCGGTCATCGAGCTCTTGTCGAACGGCGAGACGAGGATCGTGCGCGCCTCGGTCACCGTGAACGACGCGAGCTGCTGCAACGGCGTCGGGGCGCCGTAGTAGTCGATCGTGATCTTGTTGAACATCGCGGCGTTCGCACGGCCCGTGCGGATCGCGGCGAAGTCCTCCTTGGCCACCTCGACGGCCTTGTCCATCTTCTCCTCGGCCTCGAGGAGGGTCTCGTCGATCACCAGTGCTCCTTCGTCGTTCGTCGTGGGTCGGTCCGTGCGGTCGCGGCCGGGGTCACCGGCCTCGGTGCACCGATGTCAGTCGGTCGTGACCAGTGTGCCAATATTCTCGCCGACCAGGGCACGCGTGACGTTCCCCGGCTCGCCCATGCCGAAGACGCGCATGCGCACGTCGTTGTCGCGGCACAGGCTCAGCGCCGTCGCGTCCATGACACCGAGGTCGTTGACGAGCGCGTCGGTGTACGTGAGGTGGTCGAGCTTCGTCGCCGACGGGTCCTTGCGCGGGTCGGCGGTGTAGACGCCGTCCACGCCGTTCTTGCCCATGAGGACCTCCTGGCAGTGCGTCTCGAGGGCGCGCTGCACGGAGACCGTGTCGGTGGAGAAGTAGGGCATGCCGGCGCCGGCGCCGAAGATGACGACGCGGCCCTTCTCGAGGTGGCGGATGGCCCGCAGCGGGATGTACGGCTCGGCGACCTGGCCCATGGTGATGGCGGTCTGCACGCGCGTCTTCACCCCCGCCTGCTCGAGGAAGTCCTGGAGGGCGAGGCAGTTCATCACGGTGCCGAGCATGCCCATGTAGTCGGCGCGCGCGCGGTCCAGACCGCGCTGCGAGAGCTCGGCGCCGCGGAAGAAGTTCCCGCCGCCGACGACGATGGCGACCTGCACGCCCTGCGCGACCGCGTCCGCGATCTCCTGGGCGACGCGCTGGACGACGTCGGGCGCCAGACCGATCTGCCCGCCGCCGAACGTCTCGCCCGACAGCTTGAGGAGCACCCGCCGGTGCTCGGTCCCCTCGCGGGGCGCGGTCTGCTCGCCTGCCGTCACTGTCGACACCTGTCCTTCGTCCTGGCCCGGTGGGGGCGGGGTGGTCCTGCTCCGCCGTCGTCCCACCCGATGGTGCGGCACGACGCCGGTCGTCGCGCGCCCGGGGCCGGGTGCGCGGTCGGCCCGGTCCCACCGCCTCGCGGGCGACGGGACCGGGCCGACGGGGGCGTCAGGCGCCGACGCGGTACCGCACGAACTCGGTGATGGAGCCACCGGCCTCGGAGACGACCTGGCCGACCGTCTTCTTGGGGTCCTTCGCGAGCGGCTGGTCGACGAGGACGACGTCCTTGAAGAAGCCGTTCAGGCGACCCTCGATGATCTTCGGCAGCGCGGCCTCGGGCTTGCCCTCGTTGCGCGAGGTCTCCTCGGCGATGCGGCGCTCGTTCTCGACCGTCTCGGCCGGGACCTCGTCGCGCGACAGGTACGTCGGGGACATCGCGGCGACGTGCTGCGCGACGTCCTTCGCGACGGCCTCGCCCGCGGCGTCCGTGGCGACGACGACGCCGATCGACGGCGGCAGGTCGCGCGCGGTGCGGTGCAGGTACGCCGTGACGCGCTCGCCCGCGACGCGGGTCACGCGGCGCAGGACGATCTTCTCGCCGAGCGTCGCGGCCTGGTTGTCGATGACCTGCTGGACGGTCTCGCCGTCCGCGTCGGCCGCGAGCGCCGCGTCGGCGTCACGCGCGCCGGACTCGGCGGCAGCCTTGAGGACGCGGTCCGCGAGGGAGATGAACGTGTCGTTCTTGGCGACGAAGTCCGTCTCGGAGTTGAGCTCGATGAGCGTCGCGACCTGGCCACCCTCGGTGTCGCGGATGTCGACGGCGATGAGGCCCTCGGAGGTCGAGCGGCCCTCGCGCTTGGCGACGCCCTTCAGACCCTTGACGCGGATGATCTCGAGCGCCTTCTCCGCGTCGCCGTCCGCCTCGTCGAGAGCCTTCTTGACGTCGAGCATGCCGGCGCCGGTGCGCTCGCGCAGGGCCTTGATGTCAGCGGCGGTGTAGTTCGCCATGATGGTTCCTCACTCGTGGTTCGTCACGGGTTCTTCGTCACGTGGACGTGCTGGTGGCACCTCGTGCGGTGCCTGTGCGACGGTGGCACGGCTCGGGGTGCGCGGCGGTCGCCCGCCGCGCACCCCGGGTCGTCACTTGGTCTCGTCGGCCTCGGCGTCCGCGACCACGGCCTCCGCGTCGGCGACGACGGCAGCCTCGGCGGCGGCCTCCTCGACGACCTCGGCGGTGGCGTCGCCCGGCTCCTCGGCGGCGACCTCGGCAGCAGCCTCGGCCACACCCTCGGCCGCAGCGGCCTCGACGTTCGCCTCGGCGGCCTTCTCGTCGGCCTCGAGCTGCTTCTCGGCACCGGCGAGGAGCTCACGCTCCCACTCGGCGAGCGGCTCGGCCTCGGCGCCCGCCTCGGCCTCGGCACCCGAGCGGCCGGAGTGGCGCTGGAGCAGACCCTCCGCGGCAGCGTCCGCGATCACGCGGGTGAGCAGCGTCACCGAGCGGATGGCGTCGTCGTTGCCCGGGATCTTGTAGTCCACGACGTCGGGGTCGCAGTTGGTGTCGAGGATCGCGACGATCGGGATGTTGAGCTTGCGCGCCTCGTCGACCGCGAGGTGCTCCTTGTTCGTGTCGACGATCCACACGGCGGAGGGGACCTTCGCCATGTCGCGGATGCCGCCGAGCGTGCGGGCGAGCTTGTCCTTCTCGCGACGCAGGACGAGGAGCTCCTTCTTGGTCAGGCCGGAGCCCGCGACGTCGTCGAAGTCGATCTCCTCGAGCTCCTTGAGGCGCTGGAGACGCTTGTGCACCGTGGTGAAGTTGGTGAGCATGCCGCCGAGCCAGCGGTGGTTCACGTAGGGCATGCCGACGCGCGCGGCCTGCTCGGCCACGGGCTCCTGGGCCTGCTTCTTGGTGCCGACGAACAGGATGGAGCCGCCGTGCGCGACGGTCTCCTTGACGAACTCGTACGCGCGGTCGATGTACGACAGCGACTGCTGGAGGTCGACGATGTAGATGCCGTTGCGCTCGGTGAAGATGAAACGCTTCATCTTCGGGTTCCAACGGCGGGTCTGGTGCCCGAAGTGGACACCGCTCTCGAGGAGCTGGCGCATGGTCACGACGGCCATGACACGTCCTTTCGCCGTGCGGCCCGGGATCCACCCGGTGCGCGCACGCTTCTGGCGGCCCCTCCCGGAGGACGGACCGCGGTGCGGTTGTCGGTGACGACCCTGGTGGTCGCACCCCTGGCGCCACCCGTGCCGACGCCTGCGACGCACCGTTCGAGCAGGTGCGGGCAGGACCGACGTCGGACGCGGCCCCGCCCGGACCGGCAGAGCCGGGAGGACGGGCGAGGACGTGACGCGCGAAGTCGACCGGCTCCGTCCTCGGCCGAGGTGGTCACCTCGGGCCGGGCACGGCGAACGCGCCGGTCGCAGCGGCAAGTCTACCCGACCGCAGGGCCGACCACAGTCGCCGGTCCGGGTCGCCGCCAGGGCCCGTCGTCCACAGGCCGCAAGCCCCGGCTGCCCGACGCAGGCCCGCGTCGGGCACGCTGGCGCGATGGCTCACGACCGTGCCCCTGCGACGACCCGACCGCGTGCGGTCGCCCTCGTGCTGTCCGCGCTCCTGCTCGTCCTCCCCCCTGCCGCGTCCGCCACGACGGACGGGAGTGGTGAGGTCACCTCGGCCGCGTCCCCCGGCTGGGTGCCGCCGCTCGACCGCACGCTCGAGGCGCTCGGCGTGCTCGCGCCGTTCGACCCGCCGCTGCAGGACTGGCTGCCCGGTCATCGGGGCGTCGACCTCGCCGCTGCCGCCGGGGAGCCCGTCCTGGCCCCGGCGCCGGGGGTCGTCACGTTCACCGGTCCCGTCGCGGGGCGCGACGTGGTCGTCGTCACGCACGACGACGGCCTGCGCACGTCGCTCGAGCCGGTCACCGGCTCGGCACCTCGAGGAACGCGCGTCGCCGCGGGCGACGTCGTCGGGACCGTGCAGGGCTCCGACGGCGAGCCCGTCGCGAGCCACTGCGCGGCCACCTGCGTGCACTGGGGCGTGCGGCGGGGCCAGCGTTACGTCGACCCGCTCGCGCTGCTCGGCGAGCGTCCCCCGATCGTGCTGCTCCCGCTCGGGGAGCCGTGACCGGACGACGGCGGCCCGGGGCTCAGGCGCGCGGGAAGGCCTGCTCGAACGAGCTGCGCAGCCGCTCGGCCGTCACGTGGGTGTAGCGCTGCGTCGTCGCGAGCGACGAGTGCCCGAGGATCTCCTGCACGCTGCGCAGGTCGGACCCGCCGGCGAGGAGGTGCGTCGCGGCGCTGTGCCGCAGGTCGTGCGGGGCGACGTCGTCGACCCCGGCGGCGAGCGCGAGGCGGTGCACGACGTCGCGCACCTGCCGCTGCCCCCACCGACCGCCGCGGTCCCCGACGAGGAGGGCCGCGCCCGACCGCTCCGTGACGAGCGCCGGCCGCCCCGTGTCCAGCCAGCGGGTCACGGCCCGGGCCGCCGGGACGCCGAACGGCACGACCCGCTCCTTGTCCCCCTTGCCGAGCACCCGGACGACCCGCTGCGACAGGTCCACGTCGTCCACGTCGATCCCCGCGAGCTCCCCCACCCGGATCCCGGCCCCGTACAACAGCTCGGCGGCGGCCCACTCGCGCAGCCGGGCCGGCTCGCCCTCGCCCGCCGCCTCCCGGGCGGCGTCGAGGAGCCGTCCCGCGGCGTCGGCCGTGAGCACGGTCGGCAGGGTGCGCGGGACGCGCGGGCTCGCGAGGCGTGCGGCGGGGTCCGCCGTGACGCGTCCGGTCCGGCGCGCCCAGTCGAAGAACGCCCGTGCGGCGGCGCCGCGCCGCGCGAGCGTCGCCCGGGCGAGCCCGCGCTCCGACTGCTCCGTCAGCCAAGCACGCAGGGCCGCGAGGTCGACGTCCTGCGGCGACGTCGCGCCGTGCCGGGCGGCATGGCCCAGCAGCGCCTCGACGTCGCCCGTGTACGCGCGCACCGTGTGCGCGGACGAGCCCTGCGCGACCTCGAGATAGGTCCCGAAGTCCGCGAGCGCCGCGTCGAGCGCCGGCGGCAGGGCGTCGGGCCGGCCTTCGTCCGGTGCGTCGGCGGCTGCGTCAGGACGGGTCGGGCGGGTCATCCCCTCAGTCTCGCGCGCGGTACCGCAGGACTGCCGGAGGCGCTCCGGCCCGTCCCCCCTGCCCGCCGCCGTGACGCACCTGGCCGGCCTCCTCACCCCGCGCGCACGCGCCGCCACCCCCCGGGCGTCCGCTCGGCCAGGCCGCGGATCTCGAGACGCCCGAGGGCACCGACGACCTCCGAGACGGCAAGCCCGGCCGACCGGGCGACCGCGTCCGTCGGTGCGCCCGAGCGCAGCGGCAGGGCGTCCCACGTCCGGGTCTCGACGGCGTCGAGCCCGTCGTACGCGGCGTCGCGCGGCGCCCTGCGCGTCCCCGCGGCCGGGGCCGCCGGCGCCGCGTCCCGCGCCAGCGCCCCGGCCAGCTCCGCGACCTCGTCGGCGTCGGTGACGCACACGGCGGCACCGTCGCGCAGGAGCCGGTGGCAGCCGGTCGACGCCATGGAGGTCACGGGTCCGGGGACCGCGCCGACCGGTCGGGAGAGCTCGGCGGCGCGCACCGCCGTGCTCAGCGACCCGGAGCGCCAGGCCGCCTCCACGACCACGGTCGCACCCGCGAACGCCGCGATGAGCCGGTTGCGCAGGAGGAAGCGGACCCGGCTGGGCACGGAGCCCGGCGGGACCTCCGACACCACGGCGCCGCCGGTGCCCACGACGGCCCGGAGGAGCTCGGTGTTGCCGGCCGGGTAGAGCCGGTCCACCCCGCCCGCGAGGAACGCGACCGTCGGCGCGGACGACACCAGCGCGGCGCGGTGCGCCGCGGCGTCGATGCCGTACGCCCCTCCGGAGACGACCGTGAACCCGCGCGCCGCGAGTCCCGAGGCGATCTCCCCCGTCACGTGGCGCCCGTAGTCCGTGCAGGCGCGTGCCCCCACCACCGCCACGGACCGCGCCGCGAGCTCCGCCAGGCGGTCCGACCCACGGACCCACAGCGCGAGCGGACGGACCGCCCCGAGGTCGTCGATCGCCGTGGGCCACCCCGGGTCGCCCGGGACGACGAGCGAGCCGTCGAGCCGTTCCAGCACGTGGAGCTCGCGGCGCGGGTCGAGGCCGTCGAGCCGCGGCGCCCAGCGCGCGACGGCGCGCAGGAGCCGCGCGACGGGTCCGGCCCGTGCGCCGCGGACGGGGGCGCGCGGGTCGTCGGTCGGCACCGCACCGATCCCGGTCACCCCGAGCAGCCCGTCCAGCCCCTCTCGGTCGCCGTCGGCGCCGTCCGCGAGCCCGACGAGCTCCCGGCGGGCCCGGGCCGGGTCGTTCACCGCCCCGACGAGCCAGGCGAGCGCTGCCGAGGCCCCGAGCTGCTCGACGAGCGCGACCGCGACCTCGTCCCCCGGCTCCGCCAGGCGCGACCACGCCGCCCGGGCGAGCCGGTCGTCGGTGACGTCGAACGCCGGGCGCACGGGTGTCGTCGGACCCGCGTGGCGCTCAGCCACGGTAGCCCCGCGTCCGGAGGGCGAGCCCGGCACCGACGTCGGCGCGCGTGGGCGCGGCGTGCCCGGCGAGGTCGGCGACGGTCCAGGCGAGGCGCAGCACGCGGTCCGCTCCTCGCAGGCTCAGGGTGCCGCGGTCGAGCGCGGTGTCGACGTCCGTGAGCAGGCCCGGGTCGGGACCGAGCCGGTCGCGAAGCCAGGTGCCGGGCACCTCGGCGTTCGTCCGCCACGGGGTACCGACGAGTCGGGAGGCCGCCGTCTCCCTGGCGCCGGCGACGCGCCGCGCGACCGCGGCGCTCGGCTCCGGCCGCGCGGCGCCGGCCCGCTCGACCCGGGTGACGGGCCGGACCTCGACCTGGACGTCGACCCGGTCGAGGAGCGGGCCGGACAGCCGGCCGAAGTAGCGGCGCTGCGCGACGGGCGAGCACGTGCACTCGAGACCCTTGCCGACGCCCTTGCCGCACGGGCAGGGGTTCGCCGCGAGGACGAGCTGGAAGCGCGCGGGGTACCGCGCCGTCCCACCGGCCCGGTGGATGACGAGCTCGCCGTGCTCGAGCGGCTGGCGCAGGGTCTGGAGCACGCGCGCCCCGAACTCCGGCGCCTCGTCCAGGAAGAGGACCCCACGATGGGCGCGCGACGCGGCGCCAGGACGGGGCAGGCCGCTGCCGCCCCCGACGATCGCCGCCGGTGTGGCCGTGTGGTGCGGGTCCTCGTACGGCGGACGGCGTACGAGGCCGGTGCCGGGATCGAACACCCCGGCGACCGAGTGGACGGCCGTCACCTCGACGGCCTCGCCCTCCGTGAGGTCGGGCAGGATCCCGGGCAGCCGCGACGCGAGCATCGTCTTGCCCGCGCCCGGCGCCCCGACGAGCAGGAGGTGATGACCTCCCGCGGCCGCGACCTCGAGCGCGTGCCGTGCCTCGTCCTGACCCACGACGTCCGCGAGGTCCCCCGGCAGCGGGCGCACCGCGGCAGGTCGCGGCACCACGACCGGGGACGTGGCACCGCCCGGGTCGTCGAGCGACGCCCCGTGGAGCCGAGCGACGTCCGCCAGGGTCGTCGCCCCCACGACGCGCGCACCGGGGACCAGCCGGGCCTCCTCGACGTCGGCCGCAGGCACGACGACCTCCTGGAACCCGGCCGCGACGGCCGCCGCCACCGCGGGCAGGACGCCGCGCACGGGCTGGAGGCGGCCGTCGAGGCCCAGCTCGCCGAGGTGCACCACGTCCTCCACGGCGCGTACCGGGACGACCTGGGCGCCGGCGAGGAGCGCGACCGCGATCGCGAGGTCGAAGCCCGTGCCGGACTTGGGGAGCGCGGCGGGCGAGAGGTTGATCGTGATCTTCCGCTGCGGCCACGGGATGCCCGACGACGTGACGGCCGCACGCACGCGGTCCCTCGACTCGCTGAGCGCCGCGTCCGGGAGCCCGACGAGCACGAACCCGGGCACCGAGGCCGCGAGGTGCGCCTGCACCTCGACGACATGGCCCGAGAGCCCGATGAGCGCGACGGCCCGGGTCGTGCCGAGGCCCATCAGGCGCTCACCCCGACGAGGTGCTCCACCTGCGCGGCACCCGCCCGCGCCACGAGCACGGCGACGACGTCGATGCGGACCGACCGCGCGCGCACGTCGTGGGTCGCGAGCCACTCCCCCGTGAGCCGACGCAGGCGACCGAGCTTCGCGGGCGTCACGGCCTGGGCGGGGTGCCCGAAGCCGGTGCCACGACGCGTCTTCACCTCGACGGCGACCAGCACGTCCCCGTCGAGCGCGACGACGTCGAGCTCGCCGCGCGTCCCGCGCCAGTTGCGGTCGAGCAGGGTCCACCCCGCCTCGACCAGGTGGGCCGCGGCCACCCTCTCCCCGTACCGCCCGACGGCGTCCTTCGCTCCCATGGGCTCACCTCCGCCGCCCACCATGGGCGACGGGGAGGACGCGGCGCCAGGGACCGGCGACCGCCTGTGGACGGGGCCGTCAGGAAGCCGTCCTGTGGACGGCCAGGACCGTGGTCAGAGCTGGAGCTCTGCCTTCGCGAGCTCCTCGACGTTGACGTCCTTGAAGGTCACGACGCGCACCGACTTCACGAAACGTGCGGACCGGTACACGTCCCACACCCACGCGTCGGCGAGCCGCAGCTCGAAGTACACCTCGCCCGCGGCGGAACGCACCTGGAGGTCCACCTGGTTCGCCAGGTAGAAGCGACGTTCGGTCTCCACCACGTAGGAGAACAGGCCCACCACGTCGCGGTACTCGCGGTACAGCGCGAGCTCCATCTCGGTCTCGTAGTTCTCGAGGTCTTCGGCGCTCACGCCTCCATCATGGACCATCGAGCGCTCGGCGCCCGCCTCAGCTCGTGGGCAGGGCGGCGTCCGGGTCGAGCTCGAGGACGTCGACCGGCTCCCCGTACGCGGGGGTGTCGAGACCCTCGTCGCCCCGCTCGGGCAGCCGCCAGGAGCGGCGGTGCTGCGGCGTCGGGCCGTGCTCGCGCAGGGCCTCGACGTGCGCCGCTGCGCCGTAGCCCTTGTTCTGGTCCCACCCGAAGGCGGGGTACTGCCGTGCGAGGCTGGTCATGAGACCGTCGCGCTCCGTCTTCGCGAGGACGCTCGCCGCGGCGACCGAGGCGCACTGGAGGTCGGCCTTGACCAGCGTGCGCACCCGCGGGTCGACGAGCCGCTCGTCGTCGTGCGGGTCGAGGTCGAACGCCTCGAAGAGGTCCACCGCCGAGGGACGGCTCAACCAGTCGTGCTTGCCGTCCAGGAGGACGGCGTCGACGTCGCCGACCGTGCGGCGCACCTGGGCGAGCGCCCGGCGGCCCGCGAGGCGCAGCGCACCGACGATGCCGTGCGCGTCGATCTCGGCGGGACCGGCGTGGCCCACGGCCCAGGCGACGGACCATGCGCGCGCGAGCGGCACGAGGGCCTCCCGCGCGGCCGCGGTGAGCAGCTTGGAGTCGGTGAGGCCGGGCGGGCAGGGCTTCGTCGCGAGGTCGACGACAACGACGCCCACCGAGACCGGCCCGGCGAGCGCTCCGCGACCGACCTCGTCCATGCCGGCGACGAGCCGGGCGCCGTCGCGCAGCATCGCGCGCTCCTGCCGGAGGTCCGGGCGGCGCCGTGCAGGGGCACGACGCACGCGCGCCGGGGCGGCGGAGGGCGCGGCGGGCGCCGAGGCCGGCACCGGACCGGCGGGAGGAGCGACCGCGTCCAGCGTCACGGCTCCACCTCGGGCACGTCGGCGAACACGTCGCCGGGGTTGCGCAGCAGGCCCAGGTGGGACAGCGGCCAGACCTTGACGAACGCCGTCCCCACGACGTTGCCCATCGGCACGAACCCGCCCCCGGGCTTGCCCGTGTTGTACCGGGAGTCCGCCGAGTTCTGCCGGTTGTCACCCATGACGAACAGCATGTCCTCCGGCACCGTCCGATCGAACGGGTCCTGGCTGGGGATCGAGCCGGGCTTGATGTACGTCTCGTCGATCGACACCCCGTTGACGCTCACCCGACCCTCCGCGTCGCAGCACACCACGTGATCACCCGGCGTGCCGACCACCCGCTTGATGAGGTGCTCACCGGTGTCCTGCGGCAGCAGACCGACGAAGGTCAGCGCCGCGCGCACCGCCTCCGACACCGGGCTCTCCTCCTGCGGCACCGGCGGCGGCAACCACCCGCCCGGGTCCTTGAACACCACGACGTCACCCCGGTGCACGTCGAACGCACCCGGCACGAGCCGGGACACCATCACCCGGTCGCCCTCGACCAGCGTGTCCTCCATCGACGCGCTCGGGATGAAGAACGCCTGCACCAGGAACGTCTTGATGAGCAGCGAGAGCACCAGCGCGCTGACCACGATGATCGCCGTCTCGCGCAGCAGCGACGACTTCCGCGCCGGGCGCTCCGTCCGGGACGTGGCGAGGTGCTGCCCGTGCGGGGGCTCCCCGTCGTCCCGAGGGCCGAGCGCCTCACGCTCGGTGCCGGCGTCGGGATGCGGGCCGCGGGGCGGGGCGCTGTCGGTCACGCGTTCACAATGCCACCTCCTGCCGACTTCCGAGAAACGGACCGGCCGTCGGACCGTGCGCCCGGGGACGACGACGGCGGCCGCCCCGAGGGGACGGCCGCCGTCGTTCGAGCGGAGCGGCAGTGCCTGCCGACAGCCGATCAGCGAGCGGGCGCGGTGTCGCGCTTCTCCTTGATCTTCGCCTTCTTGCCGCGCAGCGCGCGGAGGTAGTACAGCTTGGCGCGACGCACGTCACCGCGCGTCACGACCTCGACCGAGTCGATGGACGGCGAGTGCACGGGGAACGTGCGCTCGACACCCACGCCGAAGCTGATCTTGCGGACCGTGAACGTCTCGCGGACGCCGCTGCCCTGACGAGCGATGACGACGCCCTGGAACGCCTGGACGCGGGAGCGGTTGCCCTCGACGACCTTGACGTTGACCTTGAGCGTGTCGCCGGGGCGGAACTCCGGGACGTCGCTGCGCAGCGATGCTGCGTCGACGCTGTCCAGCGTGTGCATGGTGCTTCTCCTCGTCCGCCACAGGTCGGACGCGTGCTCGTGGCCCGGGCACGCCGGGCCGTCGTCGTCTGTCGGTGGGGTGTGCCGTGCTGCGCGCGTACGGTCGACCACCTCGCGGTCGTCGACCCGTCGTGCCAGTCCGCCCGAGGATCCGGGCGCGGGCTCCCCTGTGGCAGAGGTTCCGGGGCGGCACACACCGATCGACCATTCTGCCACATGCCGGTGACCGGCGGCAGCCTCGACCCGGCGCCCGACCCGCGCGCACCGTCGAGGGTCAGGAGACGTCGTGCCCGGCGCGGTCGAGGCGGCCGTCGACGACGGACCACCCGGCCTCGGCGAGGACCTCCAGGTCGTGCCGGTCGAGCGTGCTGGCGTCGAGCGCTCGGACCATGTCCGGCCGCCGAGCGGCCGTCCGGCGCAGGGCCTGGTCGCGGCGCCAGCGGTGGACGCGCGCGTGGTGGCCCGAGAGCAGCACGTCCGGCACCTCGAGGTCGTCCCAGGCCGGCGGCTTCGTGTACACGGGGTACTCGAGCAGGCCCGCGGCGCCGTGCGACTCCTCGACGAGCGACTCGGGGTTGCCCACGACGCCCGGCAGCAGCCTCCCGACCGCCTCGACCATGACGAGCGCGGCGACCTCTCCCCCGTTGAGGACGTAGTCCCCGATCGACAGCTCGCTGACCCGCATCCCGGCCGAGCGGTAGTGCTCGGCGACGCGCGCGTCGATCCCCTCGTAGCGCCCGCAGGCGACGACGAGGTGCTCCTCGGTCGCGAGCGCCTCCGCCGTGCGCTGCGTGAAGGTCTCGCCCGACGGCGTCGGCACGACCAGGTGCACCGCGCTCGCCCCGTCCGGCGTCCCGGCCGAGAGGCCTGCCACGTCGTCGATCGCGCGGCCCCACACGTCGGGGCGCATGACCATGCCCGCCCCGCCGCCGAACGGCGTGTCGTCGACGGTGCGGTGCCGGTCCGTCGTCCAGTCCCGCAGGTCGTGGACGCGCAGGTCGAGGATCCCCGCGGTGCGCGCCTTGCCCACGAGCGACAGGTCCAGCGCGGCGAGGTAGTCGGGAAAGATCGTGACGACGTCGATGCGCACGGTCAGGCCTCGCCGTCGCGCGGCTCGCCCGGCTCGCTCGCGGCGGAGCCCGACGTGTCGCCGCCGTCCGGGGTCGCCACCTCGAGCCGGTCCGCGTCGGACGCGAGCAGCCCGCCCGGCGGGTCGAGCACGACCCGGCCGCCGGCCACGTCCACGAGCGGGACGATCTGCCGGACGAACGGGACGAGCGTGCGGGCGCCCCCGGTCTCGCGCAGCACGAGGACGTCGTGCGCGGGCAGGTGCTCGAGGCCGTCGATGCGTCCGAGCGTCCGGCCGTCCGTGTCCTCCGCGCGGAGCCCGACGAGCTCGTGCGGGTACCACGCGTCCTCCTCGTCGGACGCGTCGACCTCGACCACGAGCTCGACGCCGCGCAGGGCCTCCGCGGCGGTGCGGTCGCGGACGCCCTCGAAGCCGACGAGCCACCGCCCCTGGTGCACGCGCACCGTCCCGACCGTGAGCGGTCCCGCCGTCGCGGGGCGCGTCTCCAGGCGCTCGCCCACGGCCAGGCGCTCCTCGGGATCGTCGGTGCGCAGGTCGAGCGCGACCTCGCCACGCAGTCCGTGCGCCTTGCCGACGCGCGCGACGGTCAGCTCCATGGTCGTCACTCCTCCGGTGGTCCTGCTCGGGTGGTGCCGGATCGACACCTGGTCGGGCGGCGGGAACAGGAAGGCCCGGCCCGCCGGTCGGCGGGCCGGGCCTTGCCCGTGGCCCCTCGCGGGGCACGATGTGCGGGCCTCAGCGGCGGTCGACGTCCACGACGTCGACGCGGACCGGCCCGTCGGTCGCGAGCGCGCCGATCACCGTGCGCAGGGCACGGGCGGTGCGTCCGCCACGACCGATCACGCGGCCGAGGTCGTCCGGGTGCACCCGGACCTCGAGCAGGTCACCGCGACGCAGCGTCTTCGCGTTCACCCGGACGTCGTCCGGGTTGTCCACGATGCCGCGCACGAGGTGCTCGAGCGCCTCGGCGATCATCAGGCCTGCTCGTCGGCAGCGGCCTCGTCGGCCGTGTCGGCGGGCTCCTCGGCCGGAGCCTCGGTCTTCTTCTCGGCAGCCTTGGCCTTGACCTTCTCCGCGTCCGCGGCGGCGGCCTCGATCGCGGCGGTCGGGTCGACCTTCTCGCCCTTGACCTTGAGCGTGCCCTCGGCCCCGGGCAGGCCCTTGAACTTCTGCCAGTCGCCCGTGATCTTGAGGAGCGCGAGCACCTGCTCGGTCGGCTGCGCGCCGACGCCGAGCCAGTACTGGGCGCGGTCCGAGGTGATCTCGATGAACGAGGGCTCCTCGGTCGGGTGGTACTTGCCGATCTCCTCGATCACGCGACCGTCGCGCTTGGTGCGCGAGTCCGCGACGACGACACGGTAGTACGGCGCACGGATCTTGCCGAGACGCTTCAGACGAATCTTGACGGCCACAGTGGTGGTCTCTCCTGGTTCTGGTTCGGGCGAACCCGGACCCGTCCCGTGGGGACAGGACGAGGAAGGGGTTCAGGACACGGCACGCGCCGGAGAGAGGGGCCGGGGCACGCCGAGTACCGGGACATTGTGCCAGACCGGACCGGCCGGGACCAACCTGCGCGCGACCCCTCAGCCCGCGTGCGGGGCGACGATCTCGCCGCGGAGCACGATCGCCGTCGGCGCGCGCAGGACGCCGACGTCCTGGCGCGGGTCCTGCGGGTAGACGACGAAGTCGGCCGACGCGCCCTCGACGAGCGACGTGTAGCCGAGGTACTCCCGCCCCTGCCAGCTCGCCGCCGCCACGACCGCCGCGTCGGGGATGCCGGCGGCCACGAGCTCCGCGCACTCGTCCGCGAGGCGGCCGTGCCCGATCGTCCCGCCCGCGTCCGTCCCCACGAGGATCTGGATGCCCGCCTCGTACAGCGCCCGGGCCTGGTCGTACCGTCGCTCGTGGAGCCGTCGCATGCGCGCCGCGAACACCGGGTACTTCTCGTCGGCCTGCCGGGCGATCGCCTCGAACTGGCCGATCTGCAGCAGGGTGGGCGTGACCGCGACCCCGCGCTCGGAGATCTCGTACATCAGGTCGGGGTCGATCCCGGTGCCGTGCTCGATCCCGTCGACGCCCGCGGCGAGCAGGGACGGGATCACCTCCTCGGAGAAGGCGTGCACGGTGACGCGCGCGGCCTCGGCGTGCGCGGCGGCGACGGCCTCGGCGAGGACGTCGTCGGGCCACAACGGCCGCAGGTCGCCCTCGGCCCCGAGGTCGCGGTCGATCCAGTCGCCCACGATCTTCACCCAGCCGTCGCCCTGGCGCGCCTCACGCCGCACGGCCTCGGGGAGCTGCGCCACGTCGTCGAGCTCGAGCCCGTAGTGGCGCAGGTAGCGCTTGGGCCGGGCGAGGTGCCGACCGGCCCGCACGAGCCGCGGCAGGTCGCGCCGCCCGTGGACCCACCGCGTGTCGAGCGGCGAGCCCGCGTCGCGCACGAGGAGGACGCCGCTGTCGCGGTCCGTGACGGCCTGGTCCTGCGCCGTCGCCGCGTCGACCGCGCCCTGGGCACCCAGGCCGACGTGGCAGTGCACGTCGACGAGGCCCGGGAGCGCCCAGCCCTCGAGCTCGACCATGTTGGTGCCCTGCGCCGACGGCCGCGTGAGGCTGATCCGCCCGTCCTTGACCCACAGGTCGCCCACCTCGCGGTCGTCGCCGACGATGACGTGGCCGCGGACGTGCAGCGTGGGGCCTTCCAGCGCGGACATGCGGCTCCTGGGTGAGGACGGTCAGGACGGTCGGCCCGGTTCGCGGGCGCGGGGAGGCACCGGGCAGGTGCCACGGACATAACCTAGCGCCCGGGCGCACCCGGGACGCACCCGGGGCACGAGGCCGTGCCGCGGGCGGGCGTCGGCCCGGTCAGCGGCCGAGCAGCTTCTCGAACCCGGGCGGGAGCTGGAGGTCGTCCGACGACGGCTGTGCGGGCTCGTCGGCCCGGCCCACGCCGAACGCCGAGCCGGCGGGTGCCGCCGGACCCGTGACCTCTCCCGCCGCCCGCGCCGCGGCCGCGCGCTCCTGCGCGGCGCGCTTCGCCGGGTTGCCCGACTTGCCCTTGACCTTGCGCTGGGGCGCCTGGCGGCCCCGCGCCTTCTTGCCGCCCATGCCCGGGAGGCTGCCCATGCCCGGCATCCCCGGCATCCCGCCGCCGCGGCTCATCTGCCGCATCATCTTCTGCGCGCCGGCGAACCGCTCGAGGAGCTGGTTGACGTCGCTCGTCGTCACGCCGGAACCGCGCGCGATGCGCGCGCGGCGCGACCCGTTGATGATCTTCGGGTTGTCGCGCTCCGCGGGGGTCATCGAGCGGATGATGGCCTCGATGCGGTCGACCTCGCGCTCGTCGAAGTTCTCGATGGCCTCGCGCATCTGGCCCATGCCCGGCAGCATGCCGAGCATCTTCTTCATCGAGCCCATGTTCTTCATCTGCTGCATCTGCACCAGGAAGTCCGCGAGCGTGAAGTCCTGCCCCGTGGCGACCTTCTCGGCCATCTTCGCGGCCTGCTCGGCGTCGAACGCCTTCTCGGCCTGCTCGATGAGCGTGAGGACGTCACCCATGTCGAGGATGCGCGACGCCATGCGGTCCGGGTGGAACGCCTCGAAGTCGGTGAGCTTCTCGCCCGTGGAGGCGAAGAGGATCGGGCGGCCGGTGACCCCGCGGACCGACAGCGCGGCACCGCCGCGCGCGTCGCCGTCGAGCTTCGTGAGCACGACGCCCGTGAAGTCGACGCCCTCCTCGAAGGCCTTCGCGGTCGCGACGGCGTCCTGGCCGATCATCGCGTCGATGACGAACAGGACCTCGTCGGGCTGCACGGCGTCGCGGATGTCCGACGCCTGCTGCATGAGCACGGCGTCGAGGCCGAGGCGGCCCGCCGTGTCGACGATGACGACGTCGTGCTGGCGCTGCCGCGCCGTCTCGACGCCCTCGCGCGCGACGGCGACCGGGTCGCCGATCACGTCGTCGACCTCGACCCCGCTCTGGTTGCCCGGGTGCGGCGCGAACACGGGGACCCCGGCACGCTCGGCGACGACGGAGAGCTGGGTCACGGCGTTCGGGCGCTGCAGGTCGGCGGCGACGAGGAGCGGCGTGTGCCCCTGCTCGCGCAGGTGCAGGGCGAGCTTGCCCGCGAGCGTCGTCTTTCCGGCACCCTGGAGGCCCGCGAGCATGATGACCGTCGGCGGCGTCTTGGAGAACCGCAGCCCGCGGCTCTCGCCGCCGAGGATGCCGACGAGCTCCTCGTTGACGATCTTCACGACCTGCTGCGCCGGGTTGAGCGCACCCGAGACCTCGGACGAGAGCGCGCGTTCGCGCACGGTCGCGCTGAACTCGCGCACGACGGGGACCGCCACGTCGGCGTCGAGCAGCGCGCGCCGGATCTCCCGGATCGTCGCGTCGATGTCCGCCTCGGACAGCCGGCCCTTCGAACGCAGGTTCTTGAAGGTCGATGTCAGTCGGTCCGACAGCGTGTTGAACACCGCGTCATCCTCACCAGTCGTCGGAAGTCTCGTCCGCGTCGGCGCTCCCGCCTGCCGACGCCGGGGTCCTGGTCCGGGTCAGGGCTGGCAGAGGACGGGCCGTCCGCGAGGGACCAGCCTACCCGGCGGCGTCCGCGTCTCTCGGCACGTCTCTCGGCACGGCTGCTAGGACCCGCAGCGTCTCGCCGACGAGGTCGTCGACGAGCCGCGCCCGCCAGGCGGTCCACGCGCTCGGGCCGAGGGACGACGCGTCCGCCTCGGTGAGCGCGCGCAGCACCCGGAGGAGGTCCGGGCGGTGGTCGACGGCGTCGGCGAGCTCGGCGACCGTCGCCGGGTCGTCCGGGTCCTCGCTCACCGCGAGCCGCGACAGCGTCAGGTGGTGCCGAACCAGACGCTCCACGTCCGCCACGACCTCGGGCTCGAACCCCATGCGCCCGAGGATCGCGGGGACCAGCCGCGCGCCCTCGACCGAGTGGTCGACGGCGCCCGCACGCTTGCCGATGTCGTGCAGCACCGCGGACAGCAGGAGCAGGTCAGGTCGCTCGACGTCCTTGCGGTCCCGAGCGGCGCGCGCCACCACCTCCACCAGGTGCCGGTCGACGGTGTGCCGGTGCACGGCGGCACGCTGCGGGCGGTTGCGCACGCCCGCCCACTCCGGGATCCACGTGGTCACCACGCCGGCGAGGTCGAGCGCCTCCCACACGGCGACCTGGGCCTGCCCGGATCCCAGCAGCGAGAGGAACACCGCCCGCGCGGCCCGTGGCCACGGCTCCGGCAGGGGCGGGCACTGGGCGAGGCTCGCCACCGAGACCGGGGAGAGCGTGAGGCCCGTCCGCGCGGCGGTGGCGGCGGCGCGCAGCGACAGGAGCGGGTCGGACGCGGGGTGGGCGTCCACCGCGAGGACGAGCTCGCCGTCGTGCTCGACGAGCCCGTCGCCGACGGACCGCAGCCGCGGAGCCGTCCGGCGGCCCCGGACGAGGACGGGACGGCGGGCGATCGAGGGCCGTTGGAGCGCCTGCCGGGCGCGGCGGACCGTCGTGTCGAGCGCGTAGGAGACCTCGCGCCCGGCCGCGGCGAGGCTCGCGAGCAGCTCGTCGGGGTCGTCGAACCCGGACAGCGCGGCGACCTCGTCCAGGTCGGCCAGCAGGAGCCGGCTCGTGTGCCGGCCCGTGACGACCTGCAGGGTGTCGCGCACGTCCAGCAGGTGCGCGTGCGCGCGGTCGACCGACCCGTGCGGACGGTCCGTGAGCCACGTCGCGGCCAGGGCGGAGAGCACGACCGCATCCCGGATCCCGCCGCGCGACTCCTTGAGGTCGGGCTCGATGAGGTACGCGAGCTCCCCGGACCGCTCGGCACGCTCGCGCGTCGAGGAGAGCAGGTCGGGCAGGCGGCGGCGCGACGCGGAGCGCCAGTCGGTGAGGACCGCGGACGACGCCCTGTGCACGACGAGCGCGTCGCCGGCCACCGCGCGCACGTCGAGCCAGCCCACGGCCGCGGGGACGTCCTTGGACGCCACCTGACGGCACTGCGAGAGCGAGCGCACCGCGTGGTCGAGGTCGACCCCGGCGTCCCAGAGCGGGTACCACAGGCGCTCGGCGACCCGCGCGACGTCGTCGGCCGCGTGGCTGCGGCCGTCGTGGACGAGGACGAGGTCGAGGTCGCTCGCGGGTCCCATGTCGCCCCGGCCGAGGCTGCCCACCGCGGCCAGAGCGATCCCGTCGGGAGCGACGCCGTCGGTCGCGTCGCGCCACAGGTCCTGGAGGGACGACGTCACGAGGTCGACGACGGCGGCCCGGCGCGCGACCCCGCTGCGGCCGGGTCCGCTCATGGACCGCGCGACGTCGAGCATCCGCGCGCGGAGGTCCCGCACCCCCTCGGGGTGCGGGACCTCCGTGCTCTGCTCGCCCGGCTGCTGCCCGAGGCGCCCCGCCGATCCCCCTGCGACCCCGCCCGTGGTCGGGGTGTCGGCGTGGTCGGTCATCCGATGGTCCGTCGCCTCACAGGGCGCCGGGGCCGTGCTCGCCCGTGCGCACGCGGGCGACGTCGTCCACCGGGACCGTCCAGACCTTGCCGTCCCCGATCTTGCCGGTCTGCGCGGCCTTGACGATCACCTCGGTGACCACGGTCGCGTCGGCGTCGTCGACGAGGACCTCGATGCGGACCTTGGGCACCAGGTCGACCGTGTACTCCGCGCCGCGGTAGACCTCGGTGTGGCCCTTCTGGCGCCCGTAGCCGCTGGCCTCGCTGACCGTCATGCCCCGCACGCCCGCGGCCTCGAGCGCCGACTTCACGTCGTCGAGACGGTGCGGCTGGATGATTCCCGTGACGAGCTTCATGCCCGCACCTCCTTGATGACGCTGCCCTGCTGGATGGACTCGTACGCCGTCTCGCCGTGGACCGCGAGGTCGATCCCGCCGACCTCGGCGTCCTCGCTGACCCGCCAGCCCATCGTGGCCTTGAGGATCAGACCGATGACGAGCGTGGTGGCTGCGGAGAACACGATGGCGACGAGCGCGATGAGGATCTGGACGACGAGCTGCTGGACGCCGCCGCCGAAGAAGAGGCCCGTGTCGGTGGCGAGGAAGCCGATCGCGACGGTACCCCAGAGGCCGGAGACCAGGTGGACGCCGACGACGTCGAGGGAGTCGTCGTAGCCGAACCGATACTTGAGGCCGACCGCGAGGGCGGAGAGCGCACCGGCGACGAGGCCCAGGACGATCGACGTGACCGGGTTGAGGGCCCCTGCGGCCGGGGTGATCGCGACGAGGCCCGCCACGACGCCGGAGGCCGCACCGAGCGACGTCGCGTGGCCGTCGCGGATCTTCTCCGTGAGGAGCCAGCCGATGATGCCCGCCGCGGTGGCGCTCGTCGTGTTGACCCAGGCGAGGCCTGCGGTCTCGTTCGCCCCGAAGGCCGAGCCCGCGTTGAACCCGAACCAGCCGAACCACAGGAGGGCCGCGCCGAGCATGACGAACGGCAGGTTGTGCGGGCGCATCGGCTCCTTGCCGAAGCCCTTGCGCTTGCCGATGAGGATCGCGAGCACGAGGGCCGCGACACCGGCGTTGATGTGGACCACGGTGCCGCCTGCGAAGTCGATCGGCGCGACCGTGGCGGCGCCGTCGGTCACCCCGAAGACCCTCGCCGCGAGGCCGTTCTCGTTGCCCGAGAGGAAGCCGCCGCCCCAGACCATGTGGGCGAGCGGGAAGTACGTGACGGTGACCCAGATCGCCGTGAAGGTGAGCCAGGTGCCGAACTTCACGCGGTCGGCCAGCGCACCGGAGATGAGCGCGACCGTGATGATCGCGAACGTCACCTGGAACGCGATGTCCACCACGTTCGGGTAGTTGCCGAGCGTGCTCGCCACGGCGCTGCCGTCGGCGTCGGTGATCGCGCCCGAGAGGCCGAACTGCGCGAACGGGCTGGCGACGAGGCCACCCGTCCCGGCCTCGCCGTAGGACATCGACCAGCCCCACAGCACGTAGACGACGCCCACGACGGCCATCGCGCCGAACGACATCATCATCATGTTCAGCACGGACTTGGCGCGGACCATGCCGCCGTAGAAGAACGCCAGTCCGGGCGTCATCAGGAGCACGAGGGATGCTGAGGTCAGCATCCACGCGGTTGCCCCGGTGTCCCACTCCATCGGATCATCTCCCCTCGCCAGCCGGGCGGCCGGTCGGGGACTACGGTGGTGCGGGCGGGTTTCCCCCGCGGTGTCACCGTGTTACGCGGGTGTGACAAGCGTCGCTCGGACGTAAACGTTCCGTTTCACCCCCGTGAGGGTGCCGCCGGGAGTCCGGATCGCGACACGCTCGTGATCACAGCGTGACACGATCGTGACCCGGGCGACGCGCCCGTCAGTCGCCGAGGAGGCCGTCGACGAACTGCTCCGGGTCGAACGGCGCGAGGTCGTCAGGACCCTCCCCCAGCCCGACGAGCTTGACGGGGACGCCCAGCTCGCGCTGGACCGCGACGACGATGCCGCCGCGCGCGGTGCCGTCGAGCTTCGTCAGGACGATGCCCGTCACGCCGGCGACCTCGCCGAACACGCGCGCCTGGTTGAGGCCGTTCTGCCCCGTGGTCGCGTCGAGGACGAGGAGGACCTCGGAGAGCGGCGCCTCCTTGGTGATGACGCGCCGGATCTTGCCCAGCTCGTCCATGAGGCCCTGCTTGTTCTGGAGCCGCCCGGCGGTGTCGACGAGCACGACGTCCACGCACTCGGTGCGGCCGCGGCGCACGGCGTCGAACGCCACCGCGGCGGGGTCGGCGCCGTCGCGGTCCGAGCGCACGGTCGGCACGCCCACGCGGGAGCCCCACGTCTCGAGCTGGTCCGCCGCCGCGGCGCGGAACGTGTCCGCCGCGCCGAGGACGACGCTGCGGTCCTCCGCGACGAGCACGCGCGCCAGCTTGCCCACGGTGGTCGTCTTGCCCGTGCCGTTGACGCCGACGACGAGCACGACCGCCGGGACCGCGGAGCCGTCCTCCCCCGTCGTGGGCGACGTCGCGAGCGAGCGGTCGAGCGACGGGTCGACGAGCGCGACGAGCTCGGTGCGCAGCAGGTCCCGCACGCTCGCGGCGTCGCGGACGCCGAGCACGCGGACCTTGGTGCGCAGCGCGTCGATGAGCTCTCCCGCGGGCCCGGCACCGACGTCGGCGAGCAGGAGGGTCTCCTCGAGCTCGTCCCAGTCGTCCTCCGAGAGGTGGTCGCGCGAGAGCACCGAGAGCAGGCGGGCGCCCAGGGGGGAGCCGGAGCGGGCGAGCCGCTCGCGCAGCCGGACGAGCCGGCCGCCGACGGGCTCGGGTCGCTCGATCGCGGGAGCGGTCGCGGCTGCCGTCGGCTCCTCGACCTCGGGCGGGGCCTCGACGGACGCCGTCCCGGGCGGAGCCGTGCCGGTGGCGGGCGTCGTCGGAGGCGCGGTGGGCGCAGCGGGCGGCGGCTCGACGACGTCGCGGCGAGCGCGCCGACGGACCGCCACGGTCCCGACGGTGGCGAGGGCGACGAGGAGGACGACGCCGAGGACGATCCAGAGCGGGAGGAGGTCGTTCACCCCGGAAGTCTCTCAGACGAGGGCGGAGGTCACGCGGTGGCGACGCGGCGGCTACGCCTGGGGAGGACGCTCTCCCGGGTGCAGCGGCCGCACGCGCTCGCGCGCGCGGTGCAGGACGTCGGTCAGCTCCTCCGCGTCGACGTACGCGTTCGACGTCACCTCTGTCGCGGTGAAGAAGTCGTCGATGCTCGTGTCGACCGGCCGGGGCATGCGCACGGTCCCGACGTGGTGCGCGTCGAGGCTCCCGCGCCGACGCCGCCGACGCAGCCCCGACCGGAAGTCGCGCCAGAACGCGCGCATCCCTTGGTCTCCGGACCGGTCCCCCTGCGCGGCCGACGACTGGGCCTCCGAGCGCGCGACGACGCTCGCGAACAGGAACACGACGGCGGCGACGCCGAGCGTGAGCCCCAGCCACACGAACATCCAGACCATGAGGTCCAGTATCCGGGTCGAGGCACGCGCCGCGACCGGTGCCACGCCGTGCCGTCCGATCAGCACTACATCTTCACAAAGCCCGGAATTCCAACGATTCTGAGGCATCGACGCAGGTCGGCGGGGTGCTCGCGCACCGTGTGGGTCCCCTCACACCGGGACGTCCTCGCGCACCTCGTTCATCCGCTGGCTGATGACGGTCGTCACACCGTCGCCGCGCATCGTCACCCCGTAGAGCGCGTCGGCGATCTCCATCGTGCGCTTCTGGTGCGTGATGACGATGAGCTGCGAGTCCTCCTGGAGCTCCCGGAAGATCTCGAGGAGACGACCCAGGTTGACGTCGTCCAGCGCCGCCTCGACCTCGTCCATGACGTAGAACGGCGAGGGGCGGGCCTTGAAGATCGCCACGAGCAGCGCGACCGCCGTGAGCGAGCGCTCGCCGCCGGACAGCAGCGAGAGCCGCTTGACCTTCTTGCCCGCCGGTCGCGCCTCGACCTCGATCCCGGTCGTGAGCATGTCGTCCGGGTCCGTGAGCACGAGCCGTCCCTCGCCGCCGGGGAACATGCGTGCGAACACCCGCTCGAACTGCTCGGCGGTGTCGCGGTACGCGTCCGCGAACACCCGCTCGACGCGCTCGTCGATCTCCTTGACGATCTCCAGGAGGTCGGCGCGCGACTTCTTGAGGTCGGCGAGCTGGTCCGCGAGGAACTTGTGGCGCTCCTCGAGCGCCGCGAACTCCTCGAGCGCGAGCGGGTTCACCTTGCCGAGGCGGCCCAGGTCGCGCTCGGCGGCGCGCAGCCGCTTCTCCTGGGTCGCGCGGTCGTAGGGCACCGTGCGCGGCTCGTCGTCGTCGGACGCGACCGGGACGCCACGGTGCGGCCCGAGCTCCTCGACGAGGACGGCCGGGTCGAGGCCGAGCTCGTCGACGCTGCGCGCCTGGAGCTGCTCGATCCGCAGCTGCTGCTGCGCACGCGCGACCTCGTCGCGGTGCGCGACGTCGGTCAGCTCACGGAGCCGGGAGGCCAGGTCGTCGACCTCGCGCCGCGCCGCGGTCACCGCGGCGTCGCGCTCGGCACGCGCGGCCTCGGCGGCCTCTCGCTCGGCCCCCGCACGCGCGAGCGAGCCGTCGACCGCGCTCAGGGCACGCGCGGCGCCGTCGCGCACCGCCGAGGCTCGCTCGGCCTGCCGCACCCGCGCGGCCTCCCGCCGCGCCGCCCGGTCGCGCGCCTCGCGCTCCGTCGCGGCGGCCCGGGCCAGCGACTGCGCGCGGCCGGCCACGGCCCGCGCGCGCTCCTCGCTCGTCCGCAGCGCGAGGCGCGCCTCCGTCTCCGTGGTGCGCGCCGCCGAGGCGAGGGCGAGGAGGCGGTCGCGCTCCGCCGACGCCTCGGCGACGGCCTCCTCCGACTGCTCCGGCGCCGCCTCCGCGGCGTCGAGCCGCTCCACGAGACCCACGAGCGCCTCGCGCGCGTCGTCGGCACCCTGCGACGCGCGCTCGAGCGAGGCGCGGACACGCTCGGCCTCGGCGGCCGCCGAGCGCGCCGTCGCCCCCAGGTGCCCGAGCTGCTCCGCGACCGCGGCGAGCTGGGCGTCCGACTCGTTGAGCCGGTCGAGCGTGTCCTCGTAGCGCGCCCGGGCCTCCTGTGCGGCCTCGCGCGCGCCCACGAGGGCGAACCGGGCGCGCTCGGCACGGCCGGTCACGTCGGCGTGCGCGGTGCGCGCCTCGTCGAGCGCCGACTGCAGGTGCAGCACGCTCGGCGCCGACGCCGACCCGCCCCACGCGCGCGTCGCCGCCAGGAGGTCGCCCCCGCGCGTCACGACCGCGACGCCGGGGTGCCGGGCCACCAGGGCGCGCGCCTGCGCGAGGTCGTCGACGACGGCGACGTCCGTGAGCAGGGCGCGCACGGCGTGACCCACGCCCCCGCCCGCCGTCACGACATCGACGGCCCAGCGCGCGCCGTCCGGCAGGGCGACCGCGTCGCGCCCGCCCCCCTGTGCCGAGTCGACCGCGACGACGAGCCCGGCCCGGCCGGCGTCCTCGGTGCGCAGGTAGCGCAGGGCGTCGACGGCGGCGTCGACCGACTCCACGGCGACGGCGTCCGCGGCCGGCCCCAGCGCCGCGGCGACCGCGTCCTCGTACCCGGCCTCGACGCCCAGCAGCGCCGCGAGCGACCCCACCACGCCGACGGAGTCGGCGGCGAGGAGCGCACCGGCCCCGTCCTTGCGGTCGAGGCTCAGCTCGAGCGCCTCGATCCGCGCGCTCCACGTCGCGCGCTCCTGGTCCGCGGCGGAGGCCTCGTCCTCCAGCTCCCGCACGACGGTCGTCGTCCGCTCGACCTCGTCGGCGGCGGCCTCGTGCTCGGCGTCGAGGCCTTCCTCGCCCTCCTCGGCGCCGACCACCTGGGTCTCCAGCACCGCGAAGTCCGTGCGCGCCTGGGTGCCCCGGTGCTCGGCCTCCGCGAGCGACTCGCGGAGCCGCCCGATCTCCGCCTCCGCTGCCTCGACGCGGGTGCGCTGTGCGGCGACCTGGCCCGCGAGGCGCGCGAGGCCCTCCCGGCGGTCCGCGGCGCCGCGGAGCAGGGTCGCGACCGCGCGCTCGGCCTCGCCCGCCGACCGCTCGACGTCCTCACGGTCCGCGACGGCCGTCGCGAGCGCGTCCCGTGCACGTCCGACCTCGGCCTCGAGCTCGGCCTCGGTCGCGCGCACACGCTCCGCCTGGGCCTCGAGCTCGTCGGGGTCCTGGCCGCGCTGGGCGGGCTCCGGGCGGCCGAGCAGGCGCACACGCTCCTCCGCGAGCGTCTGCGTGCCGCGGAGGCGCTCGCGCAGGGAGGAGAGCCGGAACCACACGTCCGTCGCCGCACCGAGCGCGGGCGCAGCCTCGGCCGCCTCGCGCTCGAGCCGGCCGAGCCCGTCACGCGCCGTGGCGAGCGCCCGCTCGACCTCCGCCTGCTGCGTGCGCAGCGCCGCCTCGTCGGCGATCTCCTGCTCCAGGGTGGCCGTGAGCTGGGCGAGGTCGTCCGCGAGCAGGCGGGCCTTCGCGTCGCGCAGGTCGGCCTGGATCGTCGCGGCCCTGCGGGCGATCTCGGCCTGGCGGCCCAGCGGGCCGAGCTGGCGCCGGATCTCGGCGGTGAGGTCCGCGAGGCGCGTGAGGTTGGCCTGCATCGCGTCGAGCTTGCGGAGCGCCTTCTCCTTGCGCTTGCGGTGCTTGAGGACGCCCGCGGCCTCCTCGACGAAGCCGCGCCGGTCCTCGGGCGTCGCGCGCAGGACCGCGTCGAGCTGCCCCTGGCCGACGATCACGTGCATCTCCCGGCCGAGGCCGGAGTCCGACAGAAGGTCCTGGATGTCGAGCAGGCGGCACGCGGAGCCGTTGATCGCGTACTCGGAGCCGCCGCTGCGGAACAGCGTGCGGGAGATCGTCACCTCGGTGTAGTCGATCGGCAGCACGCCGTCGGTGTTGTCGATCGTCAGGGAGACCTCGGCACGGCCGAGCGGGGGGCGCCCCGCCGTCCCGGCGAAGATGACGTCCTCCATCTTGCCGCCGCGCAGGGTCTTGGCGCCCTGCTCCCCCATGACCCACGCGAGCGCGTCGACGACGTTGGACTTGCCCGAGCCGTTCGGCCCGACGACGCATGTGACACCGGGCTCGAAGCTCAGCGTCGTCGCGGACGCGAACGACTTGAAGCCGCGCAGCGTCAGGGTCTTGAGGTGCACGCACCCGAGCCTAGTGGCGGCCCCCGACGAACCCGCGGATCTGCGCCCCGCGCGGCCGGGCGCCGTCGCCGGAGGTGCCGCGACGCGCGACGCCCCGCCTCGGCCGGTGCGGCCGAGACGGGGCGTGGTGCTGCGTGCCGGTGCGTCAGCCGAGCTCGGGGAACCAGAGCGCGATCTCGCGCGCGGCGGACTCGGGCGAGTCGGAGCCGTGGACGAGGTTCTGCTGGACCTTGAGACCCCAGTCGCGGCCGAGGTCGCCGCGGATGGTGCCGGGGAGCGCCTCGGTCGGGTTCGTCGCGCCCGCGAGGGAGCGGAAGCCGGGGACGACGCCCTGACCCTCGGCGACGACCGCGAGCACCTTGCCCGACAGCATGAAGTCGACGAGCGGCTGGTAGAACGGCTTGCCCTCGTGCTCGGCGTAGTGCGCCGCGAGCAGCTCGGGCGTCGCGTCGAGCAGACGCACGGCGGCGAGCGTGTAGCCCTTGGCCTCGACGCGGCGCAGGACCTCGCCGGACAGGCCGCGGCGGACGCCGTCGGGCTTGACGAGGATGAGGGTGCGCTCGATGGTCTCGGTCAGTGCGGGTGCGACGTCGGTCATGGTCGCCGAGCCTACCGGCCGCACCGGCGTGCGGGACGCCGTGACCACCCGCGCGGGGGCGCGGGCACGCGTCGCCTCAGTCGGCGTTGGGCGCGGTCTCGGGATGCTCGGCGTCGTACGCCGCGCGCTCGCGGTCGATGCGCCCGCCGAGCCGGATCGAGACGACCCACAGCACGACGAAGAGGCCGCCGACCACGAACATCATCGGCACCACGAGCCCGAAGGCCAGGACCGGCACCTGGACGACCGACCCGGCGACGTAGCCCCCGGGTGTGCCGACCATGCGGGAGAGGACCACGAGCACGACGGCGAGGACGCCGCCCACGAGCCAGATCGACGTCGCGCTCGGCAGCTCGAGCGGCCCGCGCGAGTAGGGCACGTCCCGCAGCCCGTAGGCGACGAGCGTGGCGAACACGACGAGGAAGGCCTCGAGCAGCAGCGTGGTCGACGCGAACTGGGCCTTCGCGGGCTTCTTCGGCTTGATGCGGTCGCCCGGGGACGGGCGCACCGGGCCCGCCGCGCGGCCGTGGCGGGACGGCTGCGCGGCGGGCTGCGACGGCGAGGTGCTCACCCGGTCAGGATACCGGCGCGCCGTCGCGCCCCCGGCCCTCCGGCCGGTCGTCGCCGGCGCCGGCGCCGCCCGCGGCCACGACGACCGCGCCGTCCTCCACGCTGTCCGCGGCCTGCGCCGGGGCGTCCTCGACGAGGTCGCCGTGGTCCGCGACGGCCTCGCCGCGCGCGACCATCCCGGCCACGTCGGAGAGCGTGACCTCGCGCAGGAAGAGCGCGAGGACGAACCCGACGAGCACGAGCGGGACGAGGTACCAGAAGGCGGGGGCGAGCGCGTCGGTGAACGCGTCGACGACGCCCGTGTGGATCGGCTCGGGGAGCTGCTGCACCATCTCCGGCGTGAGCGACGACCCCTCGGCCCCGGCGGGGGCGGAGCCCGCGGGCAGGCCCGCGAAGACGCCGTCGAGGTTGTCGGCGAGGCGCGACGTGAAGATGGTGCTGAACAGCGCCGTGCCGACGGCCGCGCCGATCTCGCGGAAGAAGTTGTTCGCGCTCGTCGCCGTCCCGATCTCGTGCGGGTCGACCGAGTTCTGCACCGCGAGGACGATCGTCTGCATGACGAGGCCCATGCCGGCGCCCATGACGAAGATCATGGCGCCGAAGAGCCACATCGACATGTCGCCCGTGATGCGCGTGAGCCACATCATGCCGGCCGCGGTGATCGCGAGGCCCAGCACCGGGTAGATCTTGTAGCGGCCGGTCTTCGTGATCGCGACACCCGAACCGATCGCCGTGATCATGACGCCGACCATCATCGGCAGCATGAGGAACCCGGACTCGGTGACCCCCGCGCCGGTGGACATCTGGAGGAACGTCGGCAGGAAGGCGAGCGCCGAGAACATGCCCATGCCGAGCACGAGGCCGATGAGGGTCGCGATCGTGAACGTCCGGTTCTTGAACAGGTGCAGCGGGAGCAGCGGCTCCTCGGCGCGGTTCTCCACCACGACGAACGCGGCGACCGAGACGACCACGGCGGCCACGAGGCCCAGGAGCCACGGGTCCGACCAGTCGTAGCCGCGCGAGCTGGTCAGCGACTCCCAGCTCGTGACGAGCACGATGCCGGACGTGGCCACGACGAGGAAGAAGATGCCGGCGACGTCGATCTTGCGGCCGGAGCGGTGCGACGGGAGCTTGAGCGCGACCCACGCGACCACGAACGCCGCGACGCCGATCGGGACGTTGATCCAGAACGCCCAGCGCCAGCCGGGCCCCTCGGTGAACCAGCCGCCGAGGAGCGGTCCGATCACGGCCGCGATGCCGAACAGGGCGCCCATGGGGCCCATGTACTTGCCACGGTCCTTGGCAGGCACGATGTCGGCGATGATCGCCTGCGACAGGATCATGAGACCGCCGCCGCCGAGGCCCTGCACGCCGCGCCACGCGACGAGCTCGGGGAACGACTGCGCGAACCCGGCACCGGCCGACGCGATCGTGAAGAGCCCGATCGCGACGAGGAACGGCCACCGACGACCCCAGAGGTCGCCGAACTTGCCGTAGAGGGGCATGACGATCGCGATCGCCAGGATGTAGGCCGTGATGACCCAGCCCTGGTGCTCGACGCCGTGGAGCTCGCCCACGATCGTCGGCATCGCGGTGCCCACGATCGACTGGTCGAGCGAGGACAGGAACATCGACGCCATGAGCGCGCCGAAGATCACCCACACGGTGCGCGGGGTGAGCACGACGAGCGGCTTGCCGCCGTCGACGGGCGGTGCAGCGGTGGAGGAGGCCATGAGGATCCGGTTCGGTCAGGACGGGCGAGGACGCGCCGACGGGCGCGGCCCGTCGTCGGGTGGTGGGGGGGGAGATGGAGGGGTGCGGCTAGCGGGCCGCGGGATCGGGGGCGCGCGAGTCCTGGAGGAGCGCCCGGAGCTGCCCGACGACGCTCGGCAGGTGGTCCACCGGCTCGCCCTCCCGGTCGTGCTGCTGCCACTCGAGCGTGCTCGCGCGCAGGAGGCTCATGACCACGAGGGCCAGGAGCTCGGGATCGGGGACGAAGGGCCGCACGGCGCGGCGCGCGAGGAACATGTCGACGAGCTCGGCGCGGTGTCCCTCGACCCAGGCGACGTGCCGCGTGACGAGGTGCGGCTCGCGCTGGACGAGCTCGAGCGTGCGGGCCATGCGCTCGGGCGTGACGACCTGCTGCGCGAGCACGTCGGCCACGACGACCTCGAGGTCGTCGAGCAGCGCCCCTGTGGGACCGCCCCCGATGAAGGTCGCCACGATCTCGGGTCGCACGGCGAGGTCCTCGAGGCTGAGCACGGCGTCGTCCTTCGACGGGAAGTAGTTGAAGAACGTGCGCGGAGAGACCCCGACCTCGGCGCAGATGTCCTCGACCGTCACCGCGTCGAAGCCGCGCTCCAGCACGAGCGACTGCGCCGCCTCGACGAGCGCCTCGCGCCGGGCGCGCTTCTTGCGCTCCCGCAGACCGTCGGGAGACGGCGCCAGGCATGCCGCGGCCCGCTCGGCCGACGAAGGGCGAGCGGGCACGTCAGGGAGAGTCGTGGGCACGAGGACCATTCTTGCATCCTGTGCAATTTTGCATCAACTGCAATACCGCGTGACCACCGTCACACGGGCATCGGTCAGACCTCGCCGAACCCACCTTCCACGGCGTCCACGACCGCGGCCACGGCGTCGGCGGCCTGGGGCCCCTCCCCCGTCACGGTGAGCTCCTGGCCGCCCGTCGCGCCGAGCTTCATGAGCTCGAGCACGCTCGCCCCGTTGACGCCGTCGATCGCGATGCTCGCGTCGAAGCCCGCGACGAGGCGGGCCAGCACCGCCGCGGGGCGCGCATGGAGCCCGAGCGGGTTGCGCAGCGTGACGACGGCGCGCGCGGCCCCGTCCGCGGAGGTTGCGGCCTCGGCGGACGGCTCGTCGCCCTCGGGCCCTCCGGCCGAGACCGCGAACGTGCCGCCCGCGTGCTCGGCGGACGCGAGCACCTCGGAGACGTCCCCGCCGCCGTGGGCGGTCACCGCCGCGGCGACGGCACCCTCGACGAACGGGGCATCGGCGAGCCGGACCCTCCCGTCGTACCCGTCCTCCATGTCGAGCACGGACTCGACGGTCATGACGGCCGAGCCGAGGTCGGCGAGGACGACCGCGCCGTCCGCGACGCCGAGCGCCTCCTCGAGCGCCCCGGACACGCGGTCGTAGCTGGTGCCGAGCCCGCCGTCGTCGGTCCCCCCGGCCGCGAGCAGCAACACTCCGGGAGCCATCTGCGCGGACAGCTCGACGGCGCCCTCCGCGAGCCGCTGCGAGTGCGAGACGAGGACCAGCGCGACGCGCGCCCGCGCCCCGACCGTGCCGCTCACGCGGTCGCCGCGTCGCGCGCGGCCTCGAGCAGGATCGCCGTCGACGTGGCCCCCGGGTCCTGGTGACCCGCGCTGCGCTCCCCGAGATAGCTCGCGCGGCCCTTGGTGGCGACGAGCGGGATCGTCGCCTCGGCGCCCGCGCGCGCCGCCGTCGCGGCCGCGGCGAGGACGTCGGCGGTCGACGCGCCACCGTCGGCGGCACCCTCCGCCGCGTCCACGGCGGGCTGCCAGGCGTCCACCATCGTCTTCTCGCCGAGCTGGGCCTTGCCGCGCGCGGTGATGCCCTCGAGCGCGCCCTCGAGGAGCGCGACGACGCCGTGCGCGTCGAGCTCGGCGAGCCCGGTCACCTTCGCGGCCCGGAGGTACGCCGTCCCGTACAGGGGGCCCGAGGCGCCGCCGACGGACGACATGAGCGTCGTGGCCACCAGCTTGAGCACGTCGCCGATCTGGCCCGGCGGCTGGTCGCCGGCGGCCGCCCCGTCGAGCTTGGCGACCACGGCGCGGAACCCCCGGTCGAGGTTCTCCCCGTGGTCGCCGTCACCGATCTGGCGGTCCAGCTCGGTCAGCTCGTCCCGTGCCGCCGCGATGCGCTCCGCGCTCAGCCGCGTCCACCGGTCCGCCCAGGCCACGTCCAGCGTCATGCCCCACCTCTCCTCGCCGTCGAGCCGGCGGTCCGCCGGCTCTCGGAGACTGCACGAAAGGGCACCGCCTCACCAGCGCAGCGCAGCCGTGTGGACGGGAGCGTCCCACAGGGCGGTGAGCTCGTCGTCCAGGCGCAGCACGGTGACCGACGCACCCTGCATCTCCAGCGACGTGACGTAGTTGCCGACGAGCGAGCGCGTCACCCGTACGCCGCGCCCCTCGAGCAGCCTCCTCGCCTGACGATAGACGACGTACAGCTCGGACAGCGGCGTACCGCCCATTCCGTTAACGAACAGCAACACGTCCTCGCCCTCGGCGAGGCGCAGGTCGTCCGCCACCGGGTCGACGAGCCGCTGCGTGATCTCGTCGGCCGACGCGAGCGGGATGCGGTGGCGTCCGGGCTCGCCGTGGATGCCGATCCCGATCTCGACCTCGTCGTCGCCCAGGTCGAAGCTCGGCTTGCCGACGTGCGGGACCGTGCAGGCGGTGAGCGCGACGCCCATCGAGCGCACGTTCGCGACGACGCGTCCCGCGATCTCCGTCACCGCACCCAGGTCGTCGCCCCGCTCGGCGGCGGCACCGGCGATCTTCTCGACCGCGACCGTGCCCGCGACGCCGCGGCGGCCGGCGGTGTAGAGCGAGTCCTCGACCGCGACGTCGTCGTTGACGAGGATGCTCGTCACCTGGGTGCCCTCCGCCTCGACGAGCTCGACCGCCGTCTCGAAGTTCAGCACGTCACCCGTGTAGTTCTTCACGATCGCGAGGACGCCCGCACCGGAGTCGGCGCCGAGGATCGCCGGCACGATCTGGTCCGGCGTCGGCGAGGTGAAGACCGCGCCGGGGACCGCGGCGTCGAGCATGCCCAGGCCGACGAAGCCGGCGTGCAGCGGCTCGTGCCCCGAGCCGCCGCCTGAGACCAGCCCGACCTTCCCGGGGACGGCGCCCCCGGCACGCGAGACGTAGGGCGGCGCGACATGCACCTCCACGAGGTCGGCGTGCGCCTGGCCGAACCCCTCCAGGGACTCCGACACCGCGTCCTGGGGATCGTTGAGCAGCTTCTTCACCGGTCATCCCTCCATCGGTCCGTGCGCCCGGTGCTCCGGACGCTGACGACCCCCGCCCGGCGTGCCCGTCGCCGTCGTCTCCTCCATCAAACACCCGGGCGCGGCAGGTCGCGAGGCGTCCCCCACGCACGAGGCACGCCACCGGGTGGAGCGCCTCGTGCACGCAGGGACACCTCGCGCGGGCGGGAGCGTCAGCCGCGACCGAGGAGGACGCGGGCGTCGGCGACCGTCACCACCGAGCCCGTGACGAGCACGCCCGAGCCCGTCCCGACGCCCACCGCGTCGTCCCGCTCCGCGAGGTCGACCGCGACCTGGAGCGCCTCGTCGAGCCGCTCGGTGCTGTGCACGCGGTCCTCGCCGAACACGTCCGCGGCGAGCTCGGCGAGGTCGGTCGGGTCGGCCGAGCGCTCCGAGCTGTTGCGCGTCACGACCACCTCGGACAGCACCGGCTCGAGCGCCGCGAGGAGCGGCTCGGCGTCCTTGTCCGCCATGATCGCGACGACCCCGACGAGGTGGCGCAGGTCGAACGCCTCGCCGAGCGCGACCGCGAGCGCCTCCGCGCCCGCGGCGTTGTGCGCCGCGTCGACGAGGACGGTCGGGCTGGACCGCACGACCTCGAGCCGGCCGGGCGACGTGACGTCCGCGAACGCGGTCTCGACCAGCTGCCCGTCGAGCGCGCGGCCGCCGAGGAACGCCTCCACCGCCGCCAGCGCGAGCAGCGCGTTGTGCGCCTGGTGCTCGCCGTGCAGCGGCAGGAACACCTCGGTGTAGAGCGCGGCGGGCGTGCGCAGGTCCAGGAGCTGCCCCCCGACCGCGACCTGGCGTGCCGCCACGTCGAGGTCCACGCCCTCGCGCAGGAGGCGCGCGCCCACGCGCTCGGCGCGGGCGCGCAGCACCTCCTCGACCTCCGGGCGCTGCGCCGCGGAGACGACGGTCGCGCCGTCCTTGACGATGCCCGACTTGACCGTCGCGATCTCCTCGAGCGTGCTGCCGAGCCACCGCTCGTGGTCGAGCGCGACGGGGGTCACGACCGCTACCTCGGCGTCGACCACGTTGGTCGAGTCCCATTCCCCACCCATGCCGACCTCGACGATCGCGACGTCGACGGGCGTGTCGGCGAACGCGGCGAACGCCACGCCCGTGAGCACCTCGAAGAAGCTGAGCTGCGACTGCCCGGCCTCGGCGAGCTCGGCGTCGACGACCTGGACGTACGGGTAGACGTCGTCCCACACCTCGACGAAGCGGCGCGGCGAGAGGGGCTCGCCGTCGACGACGATCCGCTCCGTGACGCTCGTCAGGTGCGGGCTCGTGAACATCCCGGTGCGCAGCCCGTGCTCGCGCACGAGGCGCTCGGCGACGCGCGCGGTGCTCGTCTTGCCGTTCGTCCCGGTCAGGTGGATCGTCCGGAACGCGTGCTGCGGGTCTCCCAGCAGCTCGAACAGGCGCCGGACCCGGTCGATCGTCGGGTCGAAGTCGTGCTCGGGAGCACGCGACACGATGTGCTGGTAGACGCGTTCCAGGTCCGCCTGGGCGGCGGCGTCCTCCGCCGCCGCGCGGGCGTCCTTCGCGCTCTGCCGGCGTGCGGCGCCGGGGTCCTTGCGGGCGGCGCTCACCGGCTCGCCCCCTCGACGGCGGCGGCGTCGGGCACGGAGCCGTCGACCTTCTCGACGCGCACCGCGCGCGCGTCGGTCGGCGACGTCTCGAGGACGACCTCGACCGCGAGCGTCTCGCGCGCGACGAGGTCGCGGTGCTCCTCGACCGCGACGAGCCACTCGCCCGGCACGTCGAGCGACAGCCGGATGCGGTCGGCGACGTCGAGGCCGGCGGCCTTGCGCGCGTCCTGCACGTCGCGGATCACGTCGCGGGCGTAGCCCTCGGCGAGCAGCGCGTCGTCGAGCACGAGGTCGAGGACCACGAACCCGCCGCCCGCGAGCACCGCGGCGGCGACGCTCGGTGCCTCCCCCTCGGCGACGCCGCGGTCGGCGACCACGGTCGTCAGCTCGTACTCCGCGGCCAGGAGCGCGACGTCGCCGTCGTCCGTCGTCACGACGACGTCCCCGGCCTCGTCCACGCGCCACGCCCCGGCCTTCGAGGCCTTGATGACGGCCTGGACCCCGCGACCCAGGCGCGGGCCTGCGGCACGGGCGTTCACGGCGAGACGCTGGGTGATGCCGAACCGGTCCGCGGCGTCGGAGTCGGTCGACTCGAGGTCGACCGCCTTGACGTTGAGCTCGCGGGCGAGCAGGTCGGTGTACGGGGCGAGCGCCTCGGGTTCGTCCACGACGACCGTGAGGCGCGCGAGCGGCTGGCGCACCCGGAGCTGGTGCGCCTTGCGCAGGCCGAGCGCGGCCGACGCGACGGCGCGCACCTCGTCCATCGCGGCGACGAGCGCCGGGTCGGCGACGAGGGACGCGTCCGGGACGTGCCGCACGGCCACGGCGGACGAGCCGTCCTCCCCGACGAGCCGCTCACCGACCTCCTCGGTCGACGCCGGCCAGTCGGTGAGGTGGACGGAGCGCCCGCCGGTCAGGCCGCGCCACACCTCCTCCGCGAGCAGCGGGGCGAGCGGCGCCATGACGCGCGTGAGCGTCTCGAGCGCCGTGTACAGCGTGTCGAACGCGTCCGCGTCCTCGGACCAGAACCGGTCGCGCTGGGTGCGCACGTACCAGTTCGTCAGGACGTCGAGGTGCTCGCGCACGGTCTCGCACGCGCCCGCGATGTCGTACGCGTCGAGCTGCCCCGTGACGCGCACCACGAGGTCGTGGGTCCGTGCGAGCAGGTAGCGGTCGAGCGCCGGGAGCCCGGCCACGCGCTCGGGCGTGACGCGCTGCGCGACGTAGCCCGCGGGTTCGCCGGGCTCGCCCGCCCGCGCCTGCGCCTTCGAGGTGTTCGCGTACAGGGTGAAGAAGTAGTACGTGCTCCACAGCGGCAGCAGCACCTGGCGCACCGCGTCGCGGATACCGTCCTCGGTGACGACGAGGTTGCCGCCGCGCAGGATCGGCGAGCTCATGAGGAACCAGCGCATCGCGTCGGAGCCGTCGCGGTCGAAGACCTCGTTGACGTCCGGGTAGTTGCGCAGCGACTTGCTCATCTTGCGGCCGTCGGAGCCCAGCACGATGCCGTGCGAGACGGCCGAGCGGAACGCCGGGCGGTCGAACAGCGCGGTCGCGAGGACGTGCAGCGTGTAGAACCAGCCGCGCGTCTGGCCGATGTACTCGACGATGAAGTCGCCGGGGTTGTGGTGCTCGAACCAGTCGGTGTTCTCGAACGGGTAGTGCACCTGCGCGTAGGGCATCGACCCCGAGTCGAACCAGACGTCCATGACGTCCTCGACGCGGCGCATGGTCGAGCGGCCCGTCGGGTCGTCCGGGTTCGGCCGCGTGAGACGGTCGACGAACGGGCGGTGCAGGTCCGGCTCCCCCTTCTCGTTGCGCGGGAGCGTGCCGAAGTCGCGCTCGAGCTCGGCGAACGAGCCGTACACGTCGACGCGCGGGTGCTGCGGGTCGTCCGAGCGCCACACCGGGACGGGGCTGCCCCAGAACCGGTTGCGCGTGATCGACCAGTCGCGCGCGTTCTCGAGCCACTTGCCGAACTGGCCGTGCTGGATGTGCTCGGGCGTCCAGGAGATCTGCTCGTTGAGCTCGACCATGCGGTCCTTGAACTTCGACACCGCGACGAACCACGACGACACGCCCATGTAGATGAGCGGCTGCCGGCAGCGCCAGCAGTGCGGGTAGGAGTGCGCGTACGACTCGCGGCGCAGCAGCACCGTGCCCGGGCTCGTCGCACCGAGCGCGAGGTCCGGCGCCGCCTCCCCCTGCGCGGCCGCGGCGTCGTGCCGCGTCCGACCCTTGAGGTGGTCGATGATGAGCGCGTTCGCGTCGAAGACCTGGAGGCTCTCGTAGTCGACGACGGGGAACACGAACTTGCCGTCGGACGCGACCGGCAGCACCGGCTCGACGCCCTCGCGGTCGGAGACGACCTTGTCCTCCTCGCCGAACGCGCCGGCGTTGTGCACGAGCCCGGTGCCGTCCGTGGTCGTGACGAAGTCCGCCTCGACGACGCGGTGCGCGCCGGCGTGGCCGGAGAAGTACGAGAAGGGCGGCGTGTAGGAGCGCCCGACGAGGTCGGCGCCCGTGAGCCGCTCCACGACCTGCGTCGTCACGTCCTCGACGCCCTCGTCGGCGAGCTCGCGCGCGTACGCCGCGAGCCGCTCCGCCGCGATCACGTAGCGCTCCTTGACGCCCGTGAACGACGACTCCACGACGACGTACTCGACGTCCGGGCCGACCATGACGAACAGGTTGGACGGCAGCGTCCAGGGCGTCGTCGTCCAGATGAGCGCGAGCTCGCCCGTCTCGAGCCGGAAGCCGACGGTGACCGCGGGGTCCTGGCGGACCTGGTACACGTCCTCGTCCATGCGCAGCTCGTGGTTGGACAGCGGCGTCTGGTCGTTCCAGCAGTACGGCAGCACGCGGAAGCCCTCGTAGACGAGACCCTTGTCGTAGAGCTGCTTGAACGCCCACAGGACCGACTCCATGAACGTCGGGTCGAGCGTCTTGTAGTCGTGCTCGAAGTCGACCCAGCGCGCCTGGCGGGTCACGTAGTCCTGCCACTCGCTCGTGTACTTGAGCACCGACGCGCGGCACGCGTCGTTGAACCGCTCGATCCCTAGCTCGAGGATCTCCTCCTTGGTCTTGATCCCGAGCTGGTCCATCGCCTCGAGCTCGGCGGGCAGCCCGTGCGTGTCCCACCCGAAGCGGCGCTCGACGTGCTTGCCCCGCATGGTCTGGTAGCGCGGGACGACGTCCTTCGCGTACCCCGTGAGCAGGTGCCCGTAGTGGGGCAGGCCGTTCGCGAACGGCGGGCCGTCGTAGAAGACGAACTCGTTGCTGCCGTTCTCGCCGGCGGGGTTGCGCTCGACCGAGGCGCGGAACGTGTCGTCCGCGTCCCAGTACGCGAGCACGTCGCGCTCGATGGCGGGCAGGTCCGGGGAGGCGGGGACGCCGAACGCGGCGCCGGGGTGCGCGCCAGGGGCGGAGGGGTCGGACGAGGGTGCGCGGTGCAGCGGGTAGGCCATGGTCTCGAGGACTCCGGTGGGTAGCGGCCGGCGGGGGTCCGCCGTGGTGGTACGGGTCGGTCGTGCTCTCCTGCGAGGACGACTCCCCCACCCAGGGGCGGGCTCGCCGCGGTACCACCTCGCTTGCCGGCGCCGTCCCCGCAGGTGCCCGACGTCGTCGGGCACCACGGGCGGTCGCCGACCGCTCGTCGCAGGCTGTGACGGGCCCACCCGTCCGGTTCTAGTGAGGACCTGGCCGCGGGCCGTCAGGCCTGCCCGGCGGCGCGGGTCCCGTTCTTCCGGAGGCTCACCGGTGATGGCCGGGTCGACGCCTGTGCGTCCATGGTAGCCGCCGCCCGGCGGCGCGCGGTGTAGGCGTCGATGTCCCGCGCGACGAGCCACTCGAGCGTGAGCGGCGGGCGGGCGTCGTGCCCGACGGCGAGCGGCGCCGCGGACGGGCGGGCGGCGTCGCGCGACGGCGCGGCGAGAGGCGTCGTCCGGCGGTAGCGGGGAAGGCTCGGGGGAACGTACATGGTGGTCTCGCGTCCTGTGCTCGGCGGGCGTCCGGAGGTGCAGACCCGGGCGTCGCGCGGGACTCATCGATGAGCCCGTGGCACGAGACCGGCGACCGTCACCGCCCCTTTCGTCAGGAGGGAGGGGCGGGAGGCTGCTCGCGGACACCAGGTCGAGGCTGCGCAGGGCGCCGCGAGCCCTCAACAACAGGTGGCGGAGGGGACCTGCGGGCGCGCGAGGACGAGCGAGCTGCTCGTGGTGCGCGGGGAGGTCACGCGGACATGGTGCCAGGGCGGGCCCGGGGCGGACAACCCCGGGTCCACGGGCCGGACGCCGGTCCCGTCAGTCGACGCGGACGGTGACCTCGTGCCACCCGGACGCGCCGTCGGGCGCGGGCGGGGCGACGTCGGCGGTCTGCGTGCGACCGTCGGCGTCGGTCGCGCGGACCGTCAGGCGGTGCTCCCCCGGGGTGGCGTCCCACGCGTACGACCACTGCCGCCAGGTGTCCGGTCCCACGGTGTCGGCAAGCGTCGCGCTGCGCCACGTGCCGTCGTCGACCCGGACCTCCACGCCCGCGATGCCGGTGTGCTGCGCCCAGGCGACGCCCGCGACGGTCACGACGCCGGCCGGGACCGGCGTGCCCGCGCGCGGCGTGTCGACGCGCGACGCGAGCTTGATCGGGCCGCGCTCCGACCAGCCGCGCGTGGACCAGTACGCGACGTCGCCGGCGAACGTGGTGACCTTCAGCTCGGTGACCCACTTGGTCGCGGACACGTAGCCGTAGAGCCCCGGGACGACGAGCCGCGCGGGGAACCCGTGCTCCGCGGGCAGCGGCTCGCCGTTCATCCCGACCGCGAGCAGGCACGCCCGGTCGGGGTCGGTGAGCACGTCGAGCGGCGTGCTCGCCGTCCAGCCGTCGGCGCTCGTGGACAGGACCATGTCGGCGCCGTCGCGGACCCCGGCGCGCGCGAGCAGCTCGCGCACGGGGTACCCGAGCCAGCGCGCGTTGCCCACGAGGTCGCCGCCGACCTCGTTCGACACGCACGTGAGCGTCACGTGGTGCTCGGTGAGCGGGAGCGCGAGCAGCTCGTCGAGCGTGAGCTCGAACGGCTCGTCGACCAGCCCGGTCACACGCAGCGTCCACGAGACCGGGTCGACCTGCGGCACGCGCAGCGCGGTGTCGATCCGGTAGAAGTCGCCGTTCGGCGTCACGTACGGCGCGAGGCCCGGGACGCCCAGGTCCGCCCCGGCAGGCACGGCCGGGGCAGGCGTCGCCGGTGGCGGCAGCCGCAGCGCCTCGCGCGCGGCCGTGACGGCGCGCGACCCGGCGGAGACCGCGCGGGACGTCGCGAGCGCGACGACGCCCGCCGCGGCGGCCAGGCCGGTGACGAGGAGGAAGCGACGACGGTCCATCGGGCCACGGATGCCGGCGCCTGCCCGGCCGTCGTCGGCGACTCCCGCCTCGAGGTCCCGGGCATCCGCCGGCCCACGCAGCGGCGCGAGCGACGCACGGAGCAGCAGGATCGCGACCCCGACCCCGACGAGCGAGGGCAGCGCCCACGCGACGCTCGCGCCCGGCCGCGCCGCGGCCACGACGGCACCGACGGCTCCCACCACGCCCAGCAGCACGGACCCCCACGGCGGGCGGCGCAGCTCGAGCCAGCCTGCGAGCGCCGCGCCCGCCGCCAGGACGACCGCCATGCCGCCGAGCAGGACGGCCTTGTCCGCCGTGCCGAACGTCGCCACGGCCCACTCCTTGACCGGCCCGGGCACGGCGTCGACCACCCCGGCGCCGGCGGCGAACAGCGGGCTCGACCCCGGCCCGACGAGCGCCGCGACGAGCTCGGCGACCGCGAACCCGACGGCCGCGCACACGACCCCCGCGAGCGCCGCCCACGCCCCGGCATGCTCACGCTGCCGCACGCTGCCCGTCATCTGCCGCCCTCCCGTCGCTCCCAGTCAACGCCCGTCGCGGCCTTCGCGCCACGGTCCCGGCCACCGGACCGAGCTCGTTCGACGCTCAGGCAGGGTCGACGCCCTTGGGCACGAGCGGGGCGCGCCACAGGGAGTACGTCGACGCCTGGGCGACGGGACGCAGGACCAGCGAGTCGATGTTGACGTGGTGCGGGCGCGTGACGGCGAAGGTCACGACGTCGGCGACGTCGTCCGCGGTGAGCGGGTCCACGACCCCGGCGTAGACCGCGTCGGCCCCTGCCTGGTCCCCGTGGTAGCGGTTGAGCGAGAACTCCGGCGTGTGCACGAGGCCCGGAGCGATCTCGATGACGCGGATCGGCTCGCCCACCAGCTCCAGCCGGAGCGTCTTGGCGACGCCGAGCAGCGCGTGCTTGGACGCGACGTAGCCGGACCCGCCGACGTACGTGTCGTGTCCCGCGGTCGACGTCATGAGGACGATGTCGCCGCGCCGTGACGCACGCAGGAGCGGGAGGAACGCCTTCGTCACGCGCACGGTGCCGAGCACGTTCGTCTCGTACATCGCGCGCCACTCGTCGATCTTCGCCTCGTCGACGTGGTCGACGCCGAGGCCGAACCCGGCGATGTTGAGCAGCGCGTGCACCGGCCCGCGCGCACCCGCCTCCGCGACGAGGCGCGCGACGTCGTCGTCCGACGTGACGTCCCCGACGACCGGGTGGGCGCCCGTGCGCTCCGCGACCTCGGCGAGCCGGTCCGCGCGCCGCGCGAACGCGACGACGTCCCAGCCTCGGGCGCGCAGGTACCGCACGCACGCCTCGCCGATGCCCGACGACGCGCCGGTCACCACCGCGCGCAGCGGTGCGGTCGAAGGGCTCTGGGCAGGCAGGTCCGATGGCTCCGTCACGACGGACACTCTGCCACGACGGACCGCGGGAAGGACTAGGCTGACGGAGGACCACGGGCCGCGCACTGGCCCGTCCGGGCGGCACGGATCTGTGCCGCGGGTCCGCGCGACGCGAGATGACGCGTCGGTCCCGGCCGGCGCTCGCCGGCCGGCATCGAGAACGCACCGCCGCAGCGGCGTGCCCGCCGAGAGCCGCCGCACCGCGCCCGACCCCCGGAGACCTCGCCCGTGCCCTCTTCCCGCACCGTGCACCGCCAGCCCGTCCGCCGCGCCGTCCTCGCGCTCCCGACCGCGACGCTCGCCGTGCTGCTCGCCGCCTGCTCGGCGGGCACCACGCCGGGTGACGACCCGACCGCGGGCGGCGACGCCGCGCCGTCGGGCGGTGCACCGGTGCAGACGACCTACCCGCTCACGCTCGACGACTGCGGGTTCGAGGTGACGTTCGACGCGGCGCCGGAGCGCGTCGTGACGATCAAGTCGAGCACCACCGAGATGCTGCTCGCGCTCGGGCTGGGCGACCGGATCGTCGCGAGCGCCTTCGCCGACGGACCGGTCCCCGAGTCCCTGGCGGATGCCGCGGCGGAGGTCCCCGCGGTCGCGGAGCCGCTGTCGGACCAGGTCCCCGGGGCCGAGGCGGTCCTGGAGACCGAGCCCGACCTCGTCTACGCGGGCTGGGAGTCCAACCTCACGGCCGACGGCGCGGGCGACCGGGAGACCCTCGCACGGCTCGGTGTCGCGACGTACGTCTCCCCCGCTGCGTGCAAGGCTCCGGAGTACATGCCCGACCCGCTGACGTTCGACGACGTGTTCGCCGAGATCACCGAGGTCGGCACGATCTTCGACGTCCAGGACGCGGCCGCCGACCTCGTCGCGGAGCAGCGCGCGACGCTCGACGGCGTCGCCCGGGACGAGCGCGGGCTCACGGCCCTGTGGTACTCGTCGGGCGACGACATCCCGTACGTCGGCGCGGGCATCGGCGCGCCGCAGATGATCATGGACGCCGTCGGGCTGGAGAACGTCGCGGGCGACGTGCACGACACCTGGACCGCGTTCGCGTGGGAGGAGGCGATCGCCGCCGATCCCGACGTCCTCGTCCTCGTCGACGCCGCGTGGAACACGGCCGAGGCGAAGATCGAGCGGCTCGAGTCCAACCCGGCGACGGCCGAGATGACCGCGGTGCGCGAGGGCCGCTACCTGACGATCCCGTTCCCGGCGACCGAGGCCGGCGTGCGCAACGTCGATGCCGTCGTGGACCTCGCCGCGCAGCTGGAGGCGCTCGACCTGTGACCGCAGCCGACCGCGCGACCACCCCGGGCCCGCCGAGAAGTGCCTATCCGCCCCCGGATCGCCCGCATCCGGGGCGGATGCGCACTTCTCGCCGCGGTGCCGCGTGGTGGGTACCCGTCGGGGTGGCCGCGCTCGTCGCGACGGTCCTCGTCACGGTGACGATCGGGCCGGCGGACCTCGCGGTCGGCGACGTGTGGCGCTCGGTCGCGACCCACCTCGGGCTCGGGGGACTGCTCGGGCTCGAACCGCCGGGCGCGCTGCAGGACGGGATGGTGTGGCAGCTGCGTCTGCCCCGCGTGCTCACCGCCGCGGCCGTCGGCGCCGGTCTGGCCGTGTGCGGCGTCGTCATGCAGTCGCTCACCCGGAACCCCCTCGCGGACCCGTACCTCCTCGGGCTGTCGTCGGGTGCGTCGCTCGGCGCGGTGCTCGTGCTGGTCGCCGGCTGGACGGTGCTGCTCCCGGTCGCCGCGTTCGGCGGTGCGGTGCTCGCGCTCGTCGCGGCGCTCGGCCTCGCGGGGGCGCTCGGGGCGCTCACGCCCACGCGGACCGTGCTCGCGGGCCTCGCGGTGAGCCAGCTCGCGGCGGCCGCGACGAGCTTCGTCATCTTCTGGTCCGCGACGGGCGACTCCTACCGCGAGATCCTCTCGTGGCTCATGGGGTCGGTGGCCGGGGCGACGTGGACCTCCGTCGCGGTCGCGGGCGGCGCGACGCTCGTGCTCGGGACGCTGCTCGCGTCGACCGGCTCCGTGCTCGACGCCTTCACGTTCGGGGACACCGCGGCCTCCGCGCTCGGGGTCGACGTCGCGCGCGTGCGCTGGACGCTGCTCGTGGGCGTCGCCCTGCTCACCGGGGCGCTCGTCTCGCAGACCGGATCGATCGGGTTCGTCGGGTTGATCCTGCCGCACGCGGTGCGGCTCCTCACGGGCGCGCGGCACCGCCTCCTGCTGCCGTTGTCCGCGCTGTTCGGCGCGACGTTCCTCGTCTGGGCGGACACGCTCGCGCGCACCGTGTTCGCGCCGCGCGAGCTGCCCGTCGGGATCGTCACCGCCGCGATCGGCGCGCCGGTGTTCGCGCTGCTCCTGTGGCGCGGGAGGAAGGCCGCATGAGCCAGACGACGCGCACGACGACGCACGTGGGCCCCACGGTCGGCCCCGGCACGGTGCGGGACCGCCCCGGCGACGCGGCGCTGCGGAACCCGTCCGGTGAGCAGGACGCGGCGGGGCTCGACGCCGCGCGCGTGTCCTGGTCCGTCGACGGTCGCCTGATCCTCGACGGCGTCGACTGCACCGCACCGGCCGGCGCGGTGAGCGGGCTGCTCGGGCCCAACGGCTCCGGCAAGTCGACGCTCCTGCGCGTGCTCGCGGGGGTGCGCGCCCCGTCCACGGGGTCCGACGGCGCCACGCACGCACGCTTCGACGGCGCGGACCTGCTCACGATGCCGCGGCGGCAGCGCGCGCGAGTCCTCTCGCTCGTCGAGCAGGACGCGACGACCGACCTCCCGCTCTCCGTGCTCGACGCCGTGCTGCTGGGCCGCATCCCCCACCGCTCGCTCCTCGCAGGCGACTCCGCGCACGACCGGGAGGTCGCGACCGCGGCGCTCGCCCGCGCGGGGATGACCGCTTTCGCGGACCGCGAGGTCGCGACGCTCTCGGGCGGCGAGCGCCAGCGCGTGCACCTGGCGCGCGCGCTCGCCCAGGAGCCCGCGCTGCTCCTGCTCGACGAACCGACCAACCACCTCGACATCGCCGCGCAGCTCGACACGATGCGTGTCCTGCGCGACCTCGCCGACGACGGCGTGACCGTCCTCGCCGCGCTGCACGACCTCAACCTCGCCGCCCAGACGTGCGACCACGTCGTCGTGATCGCGGACGGCCGGGTCGTCGCGGCGGGCGACGTGCGCGAGGTCCTGGTCCCCGAGGTGCTCGACCCGGTCTACGGCGTGCGGTGCGAGGTGCTCACGCACCCGGGCACCGGTCGACCCGTGCTCACGTTCACCCCGATGGAGCACGATCCGGGCCGGTGACGAACGTCGTACCAGGCCGGTGGGGCGCGTCCGCCCACGCGGTTCGGCGACCGGTCGCGCACCCGCCGGGCGGTGGGCGCCACCACGTTCCCGCGCCCACCGCCTGCACGGGCTGCGGCTACCCGCAGCTCACCGCGTCGTACGCCGCCTCCACGGTCGACGAGCGGTCCGCGATCGTCGCGCTGACGCTCACCGTGCCGGCGTCGAACGCCTCCTGGCGCGAGCCGAACGCCTGGTAGGCGCTCGTGCCGACGGCGACCTCGTCGAACTGGCGGCTGCCGTACGGCGTCGTCAGCTCGACGGCGGCAGGTGCCACGTCGGTGTTGAGCGCGCGCACCGCGAGGTATGCCCGTCCGGCGAGGCACCGCGCCCGTACCTCCACGTCCAGCGAGACCTCGACGGCCGTCGACGCGGTGTCCTCGGAGGCTTCCAGGATCCCGAAGCCGAGGAACTCGGCCCGGACGGTCTCCTCGCCTACGAGCTCGGTCGGCAGGGTCGCCGATGCGACGCCGTCGTCGAGGTAGACGGTCTGCGACCACTCCCCGGCGGTGAAGCGGACCTGACCTCCGGTCTGGAAGGTGTCCTCCGCCCGGACGGTAGCCGTGACCGTCGCCGGACCACCCTGACCGGGCGAGTCGACCGTGAGCTCGGTCGTCGTGGGCACGTCGCTGTTCGCGATGCCCCGGATGTCGTTCCACTCCCGCAGGGTGATGGGGATGACGGTGCCGTGGCGCGGGCGCGGCACGCCCGCGTTGGTCATCGTGATCTCCCGCGCGTCCCACGTCGGAGCCTCGATGTCCTCGCTGCACGCGGCCTGGTAGCCACCACCGTTCGTGTACCGGTCCGCCCAGAGGTAGAACTGGTCCGGGCAGGCGGTGTCGCCGGGGTTCGCCCGGAACACGATCGGACCCTCGTAGCCCTGATCCGGCGCCCAGGTGGTGCGGCCCAGCGCCGGGGCGAGAAGCTCCCAGTCCTCGATGTCGCTGTCGAGGAACTCGGTGTGCTTCTCGGAGAAGACGTCCGATCCCGCGTTGCCGGCCTCGTTCTTGGTGAAGCGGTAGTACTCCTCACCCACCTTGATCGCGGTGGTGTCGATCCGCGACAGCGGGAACGGGTCCTGCCAGACCCGCGGTTCGGAGAACGTCTGGAAGTCGCGCGTGGTGTTGTACCACATCTGGGCGTTGCCCTGACCGGTCCGGTTCACCGGGTCGTCCCACAGCGACTGGGCCCAGAAGACCGCGTAGGCGCCGATCTCCTCCACCCACAGCGACTCCGGCGCGAAGGCGTTGCCCGCGTCGTCCGGTGCGACCTTCACGTGTCGCTGCGGCGTCCAGTGCACCAGGTCGTTGGACTCGAACACCTCGATGTGCTGGGTGTCGTTGATCGCGTAGCCACCCTGGTCGTACCAGTTGAGGTCGGTGGCGATCATGTAGAAGGTGTCGCCGTCAGGCGAGCGGACGATGTGCGGATCGCGCAGACCTTGGTCTCCCAGCTGAGAGATCAGCGACGGTCGACCACCGGTCAGCCCGGTCCAGTCCAGCGCCGTGTTCCCGTTGGACGTGGCGAACATGATCTGCTCGCCGTCGGCGATGTTCTCCCCCTTGAAGTAGCCCATGAAGTAGCGCTCGTGCTCCTCCGCGCGGGGCAGCGCTCTGATCGTGATGTCGAACGATCTGGTCTGCGACTCAACACCCCGAGAGATCGTGGCCGTCAGCGTCGCCGACGCGTCGGGATGCCCGTACGGAGGGCGGGTCACCTCACCGGTCGGGGTGACGAGATCCGAGGTCGAGTCCCACGTGATCGTCGACCCGAACTCGCCCTCGGCAGGCAGGGTGATGTTGCCCCGCACGTCGTCCGCGTCGTAGAGATCCAGGTCGAGGCTGTCGCGCTCGACAGCCTCGGCGTCGTCGAACTCTGCCTCGATCGTGACGACGACCTCGCGTGTCATGACCTCCGTCCCCTTGCGCAGCGTCGCGGTCAGCGTCGCGGTAGCGTCCGCCTCGCCGAGCGCCGGTCGCGTGATCCGACCGGTCACCGGGACCTTGGGAGCGGTCGCGGGCGGGGTGTAGACGTCGACGACGGACGGGTCCGAGCTCTCCCACGTGATCTCCGACCCGGCCACGGAACCTCTCTCCGGCAGCTCGATGTCCTGCACGATCGCGCTTGCCAGGCCGAGGTCGATCGCCTGGGCGTCGGCCATGACGCCGGTCGCGTTCGTCTCCGCAGCCAGGTCGAGCACCTCGTCGACGTCCACCGCTCGGTCGTACACCCGGAAGTCGCTGATCGTGCCGCGGAACGAGTAGTCCCCCGGATTCTGCGACCGGGCGAGGAAGTTGCAGTTCGTGCCCGCGCCCGGGTTCACGGAGGGCGGTGTCGTGAGATCGCTGACCTGAGCGTGCTGCACACCGTCCACGTAGAGCGTGCCGGTCCAGGTCAGACCGCCCTCGTCGAGAGACTGGGTGTAGGTCACGTGCTGCCAGGCACCCTCGGGCAGACGCTCGCTCCGCTGGACGTCCGTCGCGCCGACGCGGACACGGAAGTGGTCTCCTGGGCGACGTGCGGCGTTGTTCGAGGCGAAGATGGAGCCCTGGAGGCCCGTGCCGGCGTCGCACCCTCCCGACGAGCTGCCGAAGCTCCACATCTGGTGGTTGCCGACGTTCGCCGGGTCGACCCACACGTCGTAGTCGACCGTCATCTCTGACATGCCGGCGGTGAGATCGTCCGGCAGATCGACGTATGCCCCGTCCAGTGCGCCCTGGTACGACTCCGGGTTGAACCTCACGCCCGCACCCGTCAGGGCCGCCTTGTCCGGGTTGACCAGGATCGCGTTGGCTGCCGGGCCCGCGCTCCCGGAGTTGGCCAGGACCGTCCCGCTGGTCTCGTCAAGGCGGAAGTGGTGCACGAGGCCGTCCGTGACGTCCGCGTGCGCCGTGGTGACACCGACCGTGCCGACACCGCACGTGGCGAGGATCGTGGCGATGCCGAGGAGTCGGACGCGCCCCGACCTTCGTTCGCTGGCTGTTGAGATCATGCGATCGCGCACTCCTTTGTGGTGGTCGTGACCTGCAGCGCGAAACGGCGCTCGAGGCAGCCGTACCTCTGACTACCTCTCGGAGCCGAGGCACCGATCTCGACGAGCCGTGCGGTCGTCGTCGACCGCAGGTGAGACCGGGCGCTCGCGTTGATCCCAGATTGTGTGCGTTAACATTTTGGGTGTCAAGGGTCACGCCGACGCCTCGACAGCACGGGCACGACGGCGTCCTCGAGCGGCGTGGCACGACGTACCGGACCGACACCAGCGCGTCGTGACGCCGACGGGAGACACGCCGCCCAGCGGTCAGAGACCCCGGAGGCGGCCGAGGTGGATGCGCGGGGCGACGGTGCAGTCGGCGTCAGAACCGTGGGGCATCAAGCCGTGAGCCTGGCGGCCACCCGCGGACCGAAGGTGGACGTCGGGTCGATCACCGGCATCGTCAGGCATCCTCGACGGTGTGGACGCCGGCTCGCGCGCCGAGCCGCGGGAGCTCGATCGCGGGGCAGCGGTCCATGACCATGTCGAGGCCGGCGCCACGGACTCGGCGCGCGGCGTCCTCGTCGATCACGTCGAGCTGGAACCAGACGGCCTTCGCGCCGATCGCGACGGCCTGGTCGGCGACGGCGCCCGCGAGCTCGGAGCGCACGAACACGTCGACGACGTCGACGGGGAACGGCACGTCCGCGAGCGTCGCGAAGCCCTGCTCGCCGTGCACGGTCTCCGCGGCCGGGTGCACCGGGACGATGCGCTTGCCGTGCTGCTGCAGCACGCGCGCCACCCCGTACGCGGCGCGCGACGCGTTGTTCGACAGGCCGACGACGGCCCAGGTCTCGGTGCCCTCGAGCACCCGACGGATGGTCTCCTGCTCGTCGGCCGGCACGGCCGCTGCGACGTCGCTCATGTCGTGCGCAACCAGGCCCCCGCCGCGGCTATTCCGCGACGAGGGCCCGGTGACCCGGTGTCAGGTCAGGTCAGGTCAGACGAGCGCGAGCACGAGGAGCGCGCTGGCCGCCGCCCCGGCGACGGTCCGCACGTGGTTCCACGCGAGCCAGCGCGGGAAGAACGTCGTCCACGCGGCGGCGAGGTCCGCGGGCCGCTCCGCCGCGGCGTCGAGACGCTCGTTGAGCGGGACGTTGCCCACGGCCGTGACGCCGAGGATCCCGACGGCGGAGACCACCGCACCCGCGAGCGCCCACCCCGCGCCGGACGTCCCGCCGACCAGGCCGACGACGGCCGCCGCCGCAGGCACGAGCACGCTCGCCGCGAGCAGGAGCATGAGCGGGGGCCGCAGCGCGTCCCGGTTGATCGCGACCATCGCGGTGCCCGCGCCGGCGGCGGGCAGGCGGCGCAACCCGCCCATGACGAACGTGGAGAACGCGAAGAGCACCCCGCCCGCGAGCCCCGTCGCGACCGCGCCCGCGACCACGAGCACCACGAAGGCGCTCACGAGGGCTGCCCGGACGTCGACGGGACCGTCGCCGACCAGGCCGCTGCCTCGCGCGCCGCGAAGTCGCGGAAGTCCCGCGGATCGCGGCCCAGCGCCTGCCGGACGCCGTCCGCGACCGGGGTCCCGCGCCCGTCGAGCACCTCGGTGAAGAGGTAGCGCATGAGGCCGACGACGTCCTCGGGAAGCCCGATCGCCCGCAGCCCCGCGACGAACTCGTCCATCGTGATCGGCACGAACCGCACGTCGCGCCCGCTCGCGGCCGCGATCTCGGCCACGGCCTCGGCGAACGTGATCGCGCGCGGCCCGGTGAGCTCGTAGACGCGGCCGGCGTGCGCGTCGTCGACGAGGGCCGCGACCGCGACCTCGGCGACGTCCTCGAGGTCGACGAACGGCTCGGCGACCCGGTCCACGGGCAGCGCGAGGACGCCGTCGAGCACGGGCTCGAGCAGGAAGCTCTCGCTGAAGTTCTGGTCGAAGAACGCGCACCGGACCACGGTGCGGGCGGGGAACGCGTCGGCGACGAGCACCTCCGCGCGCTGCGCCTCGACCTCGCCGCGACCCGAGAGCAGGACGAGCCGGCGCACGCCCGCCTCCCGGGCGAGGGCCGCGAACCGGGCGACGGTCTCCGGGGAGCCCGGGACGGCGAGGTCGGGCACGTACACCACGTACACGGCCTCAGCCCCGGTGACCGCGGGGGCCCACGTGGTCTCGTCCTCCCAGTCGAAGCGGACGGCCCCCGAGCGCGACGCGCGCCGCACGGGGACTCCGAGCGCGTCGAGGCGGTCGGCCACCCGGTGGCCGGTCTTGCCCGTGGCGCCGATGACGAGGACCGGGGCACCGTGCGAGTCGGTGGTCGGGGCGGCGGTCGGGCGCGGTGTCGTGGCGCTCATGGTGTCTCTCCTGTCGAGGTCGGTGCGCGGACGACTGCCAGTCAACCGGGCTCCGGTGAGACGTCACATGGCCCTGACGCTCGTCTCCATACGCGATCGTCTCTGTCCTCCCTCGCCGACCGCGCTCTGGTCGAGGACCCGGGACCGTGCGTACCCTGACCGGATGGACGTCGTCGCCGGGCTCCTCGACGGGCCGCGCGCCCGGGGGGCCTTCCTCCTGCGCAGCCACCTCCGCGCCCCCTGGGGCATGCGCATCGAGGACGAGGCGCCGCTGACGATCGTGCCCGTCCTGCGTGGGTCGGGCTGGGTCGGGCCGGTCGTGGGCGACGACGGCGCGGATCCGGGCGAGCACGTCGGGGCCGGGGACGTCGTCCTCCTGCGCGGCCCCGACCACTACGTCGTGGCCGACGCGCCGACGACCCGGCCCCAGGTGGTCGTCGGGCCCGAGTCCGACATGTGCCGCGCGGTCGACGGCGGGCCCTCCCCCATGACCGTGCTCGGCGTGCGGTCGTGGGGCAACGACCCGGGCGGCGAGACCGTGATCATCACGGGCACCTATCCTCTCGACGGCGAGGTGGGCCGCCGGGTCCTGCGCGTGCTGCCGCAGCGCGTGGTGCTGCGCAGCGGCGACGTGGACGGCACGCTCGTCGAGATGCTCGCGCGCGAGGTCGTGCAGGACCTGCCCGGGCAGGAGGCCGTGCTCGACCGTCTGCTCGACCTGCTCCTCATCTCCTGCCTGCGCACCTGGCTCTCGCGCGACGACGCACCCGGCTGGTACCGCGCCGACGCGGACCCGGTGGTCGGCGCAGCGCTGCGTCTCATCCACCACGACCCGGCCCGCGCCTGGACCGTCGACTCCCTCGCGCGGGAGGTCGGGCTCTCGCGCGCGGCGTTCTCGCGCCGCTTCACCGCGCTCGTCGGTGAGCCGCCGATGAGCTACCTCACGGGTTGGCGCCTCGACCTCGCCGCGGACCTCCTGCTGGAGCCCGACGCCACGCTCACGTCCGTCGCGCGCACCGTCGGGTACGCGTCGCCGTTCGCGCTGAGCGCAGCCTTCAAGCGCGTGCGCGGCGTGAGCCCGGCCGTGCACCGGGCCCGCGCCGGCGCCGCCTGAGGCGGCTCAGCGCGGCACCGGCACGAGAGCGACGTCCCGGAGCACGCCGTCGTCGACGACGGCGGTGAGGACCGTGCCGACCGGCTGACGGCGACGGTCCGTCGGCGACCCGGGGTTGAGCAGGCGCAGCCCGCCCGGCGAGGTCGTGTCCCACGGGATGTGGCTGTGCCCGAACACGAGGAGGTCCGCGTCGGGGAACGCGGCGTCGGCACGACGCTCGCGTCCCTGCTTCGCCCCCGTCTCGTGCACGACGGCGAGCCGCAGCCCGTCGACCGTCGCGCGCGCGACCTCGGGCAGGCGCGCGTGCAGCTCGGGGCCGTCGTTGTTCCCCGCGACCCCGACCAGCCGGGTCGCCCGCGCCTCCAGGGCGTCCAGCAGGTCGACGCCGACCCAGTCGCCCGCGTGCACGACGACGTCGGCGTCGTCGACGGCGCGCCACACCTGGTCCGGGAGCACCCGCGCCCGCACGGGGACGTGGGTGTCGCTCAGCAGGAGCAGTCGCGTCGGCACGGACCTCACGATAGGTCGCGCGGGCGGGCCGCGCCGGGCCACGATGGGGCATGCCGATCCCTCGCTGGGTGACCCGCAGCAACAAGCGCTTCCTCAACCCCGTGATGCTCCGCGTCGCGACGGGCGTCGGGCCGATGGCGGTGGTCCGGCACGTCGGCCGCCGCAGCGGCCGCGTCTACCGCACGCCGGTCTTCGCGTTCGCGTACCGCGACGCGCCGACCGGGCCGGTCCGCGTCGTCCTCGCCCTCACGTACGGGCCCGACGTCGACTGGGTGCGCAACGTCGACGCCGCGGGCGCGTTCGTGCTGGAGCGCCGGGGCGAGGAGTTCCGCGTCGAGGACCTGCGACGCGTCACGGGCGAGGACGGGCTGCGGCTGCTGCCCGGCTGGACGAGCGCCGTGCTGCGCCGCACGGGGGTGGACGAGTTCCGGACCGGACGCCTGCGCCGCGCGCTGCCATGATGGGGGCATGACCGACCAGCTCTGGATCACCGGCGACCCCGACGCGGACGCGCTCCTCAGCGACGACGCGTTCGCGCTGCTCGTCGGCATGCTCCTCGACCAGCAGTACCCCATGGAGCACGCGTTCGCGGGACCGCGCAAGATCCGCGACCGCCTCGGCTCCATCGACCCGCGCGCCGTGGCGGAGGCGGACCCCGACGCGTTCGTCACGCTCGCGACGACGCCGCCGGCCATCCACCGGTACGGGCGCTCGATGGCGGCCCGGGTGCAGGACCTGGCGCGCGTCGTCGTCGACGAGTACGACGGCGACGCGACCCGGATCTGGACGGCCCCGGGCGCGGACGGCGCGCCCACGGGGCGGGAGGTGCTCGCCCGGCTGCGCGCGCTGCCCGGGTTCGGCGACCAGAAGGCCCGGATCTTCCTCGCGCTGCTCGGCAAGCAGCGCGGCGTGCAGCCCGCGGGGTGGCGCGAGGCGGCGGGCCACTACGGGGACGAGGGGTCGCGCCGGTCGATCGCCGACGTCACGAGCCAAGAGTCGCTCGCGGAGGTCCGCACGTTCAAGAAGGCGCAGAAGGCCGCGGCGAAGGCCGCCAAGGCCTGAAGCGTCCGGGCGCGCCCGGCGGACGCGGTGGGTGCCGCACCGACCTCGGCCGCTATCGTCGGCGCGTGACCAAGACGACGCCGCGCGCCCCGGCGCTGCCTCCCTCTACCCGCACGCTCCTGGCACTCGCCGCGGGCGTGGTGGTGCTCGCGGGCGTCCACACGGCCCGGGAGGTGCTCGCGCCGATCCTCCTCGCGGCGGTGATCGTCATCATCTGCCACCCCGTGCGGTTCCCGCTCGAGCGCCGGGGCTGGCCCCGCTGGGCCGCGACGACGGCGGTCGTGGTGGTCGCCTACCTCATCCTCGCCGTGCTCGTCGCGATGCTCGTGTTCGCGGGCTTCCGCTTCGCCGACCTGGTGCGCGAGTACCTGCCGGCGCTGGTGCGCTCGGTCGAGGACGTCGTCGACCAGCTCTCGGCCGTGGGGATCGACACCGACGTCGCGGAGGCGGCGACCTCGTGGCTCGACCCGGGCCGCGTGGTCAGCCTCGCCGGGAACGTGTCGGGCATGGCGCTGAGCATCGCGACGGCCTTCTTCTTCGTGCTCGCGTACGCGATCTTCATGGCGGCGGACGCCGCACGGTACTCGACCGCGACCACGGTCTTCGGCACCGAGCGCGCCGCGACGATCGACCGCGCGTCCCGGTTCAGCGGCGGGGTGCGTCGCTACTTCGTGGTCAACGCGTCGTTCGGCGCGGTGGTGGCGGTCGTCGACGGCGTCGCGCTGTGGCTGCTCTCGGTCCCCGCGCCGACGGTGTGGGCGATCCTCGCCTTCGTCACGAACTTCATCCCGAACATCGGCTTCGTGCTCGGCCTCGTCCCGCCCGCGATCATGGCGTTCGTCGTCGGGGGGTGGCAGCTCTCGCTCGCCGTCGTCGCGGTCTACTGCGTCGTGAACGTCGTGCTCCAGGTGCTCGTCCAGCCCAAGTTCGTGGCGGACGCCGTGAACCTCAGCCTGACCCTCAGCTTCGTCTCGGTCGTGTTCTGGACGTTCGTCATCGGGCCGCTCGGGGCGATCCTCGCGATCCCGCTCACGCTGCTCGTGCGCGCGCTCGTGCTCGAGCCCGACCCCGGCTCGGGCTGGCTGCGCTGGCTCTCCGGCGACGACGTGCTCCCGTCCGGGACGACGCACGGCCTCACCTCGGACGCCGCACCGGTGGGGACGGCGGACCCTGCCGCACCGGACGGTGAGACGGCCGACGAGCCGGTGCCCGGGCCAGAGCCTCAGGTAGAGCCTGAGAGTTCGGTGGCCGGCGACACTGCCACCCCGGAGCGGGCTTAGCACGCGCACACCCTGGTGCACCGGTGCCGGCGGTCCTTAGGCTGGCAGACGGCGGGTGTCCGCCCGTCACCGGTACGGGGGAGGAACCATGGCGCACGGAGACATCACGCACATCGACATCCCGGTGAGCGACAGCGACAGGGCCACGCAGTTCTACGGCGAGCTGTTCGGCTGGCAGATCGCCGAGGCCCCCGGCTTCGAGGGCTATCCGATGTGGCAGGCACCGAACAAGATCAGCGGCGGCGGCCTCGCGCCGCGGTCCGAGGGGTTCACGACCCCGCGCAGCTACGTCGAGGTCGACTCCATCGAGGACACGCTCGCGAAGGTGCGCGACCTCGGCGGGCGCGTGGTCCTGGAGAAGTCCGAGATCAGCCCGACGTCCTGGTGGGCGGCGTTCGAGGACGCCGACGGGAACCAGATCGGCCTCTACGAGGGCACGACGGACGCCGGCTGACCGCCCGGGTGCGCGCGCCCGGGCGGTCGTCACGGTCAGAGCGACAGCACGCGACCGTCCGGGTCGTCGGACCGGCGCGGCCGGAGCGTGGGCGGGGGCGGCCACGGGAGGTCGTAGCGCTGGACGGGGACGTCGATCGCGCCGAAGTCGTCGGTCTGCACGACCACGCCGTCAGGCGTGACCTCCACGAGCCGGACGCGCAGGGGCGGCGCGTCCTCCTGCTCGAGCATCCAGACGTCGGCCAACCACGCGAGGCTGACCTGGTCGAGCGCCTCCTCGGCCTCCAGCCAGTCCACCGGTCCGGTCAGCTCGCGCCCGAGGAGCGAGACGGCGACCCAGGCGTCACCATCGGGACGGATCCAGCCCACGTGCTCGCGGTCGTCGGGGCGGCGGTGCGGGATCCACTCGGCGGGCAGCATCCGGGCAGGCTAGCCGCCCGCCGCCCCGTGAGCCAGGGGATTGTCGACCCACCACGCGCGCCCGCTCAGTCGACGGGGACCTGCTCGTCGCCCGACCCCTCGCGGAAGCCCTCGCCGAACCCGTCACGGTAACCGCGGTCGTAGGCCTCGGCGCTCCCCTCCCGGAAGAGGTCGTCGACCGACGGACGGACGAGCACGCGCGCCCCCGGGCCGTCGTCGTCACCCACGTACCGGCCAAGACCGCGCACGACGGCGACGGGACGGCCCGCCGTCTTGCCGCGCACGAGCTCGCTCGCGGAGGCCACCTCGTCGACGACGGCGGTGACCGTCACGGACATGGGGCGCCCGTGCGCGTCCACGCCGCCGCGCAGGTCCTCCGCGGCGACGATGCCCGCCGCGCCGATCGCGATGTCGACCAGCCCGTCGCGCCACGCTCGGCCAGCGGTGTCCGTCACGACGACGCCGAGGCGGGCGAGGCCGAACCGCTCGCGCAGCGCGGCGCGCAGCGACCGGGCCGAGGCGTCCGGGTCGAGCGGGAGCAGCAGCACCGTCCCCTCGGGAGTGTTGGAGGCGTCGACCCCGGCTGCGGCCATGACGAGGCCCAGGTGGTTCTCGACGATGCGCAGCGGAGGCTGACCCGGGCGCTCGCGCGTCGCGACGACGCGCACCGTCTCGTCCGTGATCGCCTGCTCGCGGTCGGCGGCGGCGACGACGCGGCCCTCCGCCTTGGACACGACCTTGCTCGTCACCACGACGACGTCGCCCTCGGCGAGCGCGTCGCCCGGCGCCGCACCGGCGAGCAGGTCGCCCACCAGCGCCGCGAGGTCGTCGCCCGGGCGCACCTCGCCCAGGCCCGACGGCGCCCACACGGCGAGGCGCGCCGGCTCCCCCGGGCGCGCGACGCCGTCGGGCACGCCCGCGCCCCCGGAGGTCATCGCGCCAGCTTCGGCAGGACCTCGCGGCCGAAGACCTCGATCCACTCCCGCTGGTTGCGGCCCACGTTGTGGAGGTAGATCCGGTCGAAGCCGAGGTCGACGAACTTCTGGATGTACGCGCGGTGCTCGTCGGGGTCGGCCGAGATCACCATGCGGCCCTCGAAGTCCTCGGGGCGCACGAGCTTGGCCATCTGCTCGAAGTCGTGCGGTGAGCGGATGTCGGCCTTGGGGAACTTCATCCCGCCGTTGGGCCACTCGGTCATCGCGTTCGCGAGCGCCTGCTCGTCGGTCGCGGCCCAGGACAGGTGGAGCTGGAGCACCTTGGGCATCGCCTGCGGCTCGCGGCCGGACTCGCGGACGCCGTCGTCGAACTTGCCGAACAGCATCGAGATCTTCTCCAGCGGTGCGCCGACCGTGATGAGGCCGTCCGCGTGCCGACCGGCGCGCTTGGCCGTCACGGGTCCCGCCGTCGCGACGAGGATCTCGGGCGCGACCTCGGGCATGGTCCACAGGCGCGTGGACTCCATCTTGTAGAACTGCCCGGAGTGCTTGACGTCCTTGTTGTCCAGCCCCGACTGGAACAGCTTCTTGATGACGTCGATCGCCTCGAACATGCGGTTGATGCGCTCGGGCGCCTCGGGCCAGTAGCCCGCGACGACGTGCTCGTTGAGCGCCTCGCCCGAGCCCAGGCCGAGCCAGTGCCGGCCGGGGTACATCGCGGCGAGCGTCGCCGAGGCCTGCGCGACCATCGCGGGGTGCCAGCGGAACGTCGGCGCGGTGACGCCCGGCCCGAGGTCGCCCGTCGTGCGCTCGCCGAGCGCGGTGAGCACGTTCCACACGAAGGAGGACTCGCCCTGCGCCGGGACCCACGGCTGGAAGTGGTCGGCCGCCATGGTGCCGGAGAAGCCGTGCTCCTCCGCGTAGGCCGAGAGCGCGACGGCCTCGGTCGGGTGGAACTGCTCCAGCATGGCGGCGTAGCCGATCGTCAGACCCATGCTCCGACCCTAGTACGCGCCGGGCGACGACTCGCCCGAGCGGGCCGGGACCGCCTGTCGCGACGGCCCCGGCCCGGCGCCGCGTCAGACGTAGACCGGTGTCAGCGCCGCGTACTCCTCGACGGAGCCGTTGCGCAGGCAGACCTCGATGATCTGCCGCCCCAGCGGGTCGAGGTCGTCGGAGAGGAACTGCCGGAGCTCGCTGGCGAAGAAGTCGGTGATGATCCGCGCTCCGGCGTCGTAGGCCTCGAGGCCGACCTGGGACTGGAGCTCCGGGCGCAGGAACGTGGGCCGCACGAGCTGGCCGTCGATCTTCATCTCGGTGAGCGTGTACCCGAACAGCGGGCAGCGGGCCGGGGTGAGCTCCTCGGGGCGCAGGCGCCCACCCCCGCGCCGCGCGAGGTACTCGCGGGTCAGCCACTCGGCGGCGAAGTCGACCTTGTACGCGCCGATGTGCTGGTTGGGCGTCAGGACGTACCGGGTCCGGTCCGTCTCCACGAGCTGGCGCAGCAGGAGGTTCGCCGCCGCGACCTTGGTCCCGGTCGCGAAGGGCCAGTACGACCCGACTCCCTCCGCGACCATGCCGCCGTGCGCCAGGGCCGCCGTCGCCGACCGCGACTCGCCGATCGAGGGGTTCTTGTCGCCACGCGGCGCGACGAGCCGCCAGATCCACGCGAGCGAGGCGGGGATCACGTGGGTCATGCCCATGATCCCGTAGGTCGGGTGGTCCCGGGTGCAGGCCGGCATGCGGGCGCCGAAGGTCCGGACGTCGACCTCGGCCGGCCCCGCGACGTCCGTGAGCAGGTGGCGGGGCACGACGACCCGCGGGTTGGGGCACCGCCGGCCGTCGGAGTCGAGCGAGTGCTCCCAGGGCAGCACGGTGGCGTCGGGGACGCCGTCGATGTTGAAGAAGACGAGCGGGACGTCGGGATGGATGCACGCGCGCTCCAGGTGGGCGTCCTGCCCGTAGCCCGTGAGGTTGTCCACCCGCACGAACCAGCCCTCCTCCGCGTCGGTCACGACGAGGCGGCCGTCGCCCGTCTGGAGCCCGGCGTGGCACAGGGTCATGTCGTCGGTGACCGGGTCGAGCGCGCTCGTCTCCCCGAGCGTGATGACGTACGGCTCGTCGGTCACGACGTTCGTGCCGAGCAGGATCCGGCCGTCCTCCTGACGCCGGATCTCCTGGCACATCTCGGACTTGCCGCCGCCCGACGCGCCCTCGTGCATGACGACGGTCTCGTTCTCGTACGGCGTGGTGACCCGGACCGACGACGCGTGCGCGGTGACCCAGCCCTCGCGCTCGCCCACGTCGAGCAGGACCGAGAACACGCCCTTCTTCGCGCTCGGTCCGGGGTAGAGGTTGTAGGCGAACACCTCGTGCAGCGTCTCGGAGCGGTCGTGCACGACGACCTGGCGCCCGTCGAAGCGGGTGTGGCGGAACGGCGGGGCGACGTAGAGGATCGAGCGCGGCTCGAACGGCCCGAGCTCGTCGAACGTGACCCACCCCTGGAGGTCGACGAGCGCGAGCGCGAAGAACGCCGCGTTGACGGGGCAGACGGCGAGCGAGGGGTAGCCGTGGGTCCGCCCGCCGGCGCGGAACGGCACGACGACGAGCTCCTGGGTCCCGAGCCACGCGAGCGTCTCGTCCTTGACCGGGCCGAACCCGGTCCCGAAGACGTCGCGGTAGCGCGGCTTGTCGGTGGGCAGGTCGTCGGCGATGCGCATGCAGTCCGGGTCGCGCCGGCGCATGTAGTCCTCGGGGTAGTTCACGGCGATCCCGTTCCGGCACCGCACCACCTCGGCCTCGGGCACGAGCGTGCCGTCGGCGTCGTACTCGACGACGAACCGCGGACCGCCGTCGGGCCCGAGCGCGAGGCGGTACAGCTCGTCGCGCGAGGACGGCACGACGACGCCCGGGCACGCCGCGAGCGCCGCGTCGAGGTCGTGCGGGAGGACGACGCCGGGTGGCAGCGCCCCGGTCGTGCGCGCGCTGTCGGTGGTCGTGAGGGTCATGGCTGCTCCCAGGTGGTCGGCGCGAGGATCAGATCGAGGTGCGCCCACGAGCACCCGTACCTTTGCGTGCAGGTTACGAGTCGATGACCAATCACCCCCAGGGACTTTGGACCCGTGATGACACGGGCCCGTCACGGACACGTCCGCTCGCCGTCCGGGACGACGGCCGGACCGCCCCTACCCGACGACCGTTAGCCTCTCGTGGTGAGCACCGTTCCCCCGGCTCCCGCACCCCTCGACTCGCGAGACCTCGTCGAGCCCCTCGACCGTGCTGCGGCGCGCGCGCACCACCGCTCCCTGCGGCAGCACGCCAGGGACGCACGGACGCGTCCCTCGACGCCGGTCGCCCTCCAGGTGCTCGGTCTCGTGCTGCGCGGCGTGCTCGTCGCGTTCCTGGTGGCCGTCGCCGCGCTGTGCGTCACCGTGGTCTACGGCTTCCTCGCCTTCGGTCTGACGGCCCTCGGCGCCGGGCGCCCGCTCGTCGTCCTGGCGCTGGCAGCCGTCACGGCCCTCGGCGTCCTGCTCGTCGTGCGCGGGGCGCGCCGTTCGTCGCAGGAGGGTCGGGAGCTGGCGTACCGGCTGAGCCGGTTCGCCGCGGCGAACGGCTTCGACGTCGTGCCGCGGGTCGAGGAACCCGAGCTGCCCAGCGGGGCGTTCCGCCTGGGCGTCCTCCGCGTCGCCCGGAACGTGGTCCGCACCCGCGGTCGCCGTCCCGTCGAGGTCGCGACCTACACCTACAGCGCCGGCTACCGCAACGGTGAGCCCTTCGCGTTCACCTATGCGACGGTCGCGCTCGACCGCACCCTGCCGCGCGTCGTCGTGGAGACGATGCCCGCCCGGGGGGTCCGGGGTGCCCGGGCTCCGCGGGGCGTCGAGCGCGTGTGGGAGCTACCGGTCGACGGCCCGTTCGGTGAGCGCCACCGCGCCTACGGACCCGTGCGGTCCGCGACCGGCACCGCGCGTGCCGTCTTCACCCCGGAGATCGTCGAGATGCTCGTGCGCGGTCCCCTCCCGCTCGCGGCCGAGGTCTCCGGGGACCGGCTCTTCCTGTTCAGCGAGCACGCGCTCGACCTGCTCGACCCGGCGGTCTGGGAACGCCTCCTGGGGACGGCCACCGACCTGGCCGCGCGGCTGTCCCGCACGGACGGGCCCGGCGGCCCGGGCGCCGCGGCCGGCACCCGGTGACGGCGGCCGGGACGCGAGACGCCGTCGGGAGCGGCCCCGAGATCTGGGAGAATGGGCGACCATGAGCGACTTCCCGACGAACGCGCCGACGGGCGCGGCCGATGCCACTGCAGCAACGACCTCCTCCGCCGGCCGCGTAGCCGGCGACGTCGTCCGCGCGGTGGTCGCGGGAGTACCCGACCGGGTGAGCCTCGACGGGCTCGAGGAGACGTACGACGCGCGCTGGGCCCAGCAGGGGACGTACGCGTTCGACCGCTCCAGGACCCGCGAGCAGGTCTTCTCCATCGACACCCCGCCGCCGACGGTCTCGGGGTCCCTGCACGTGGGCCACGTGTTCTCCTACACGCACACCGACGTCGTCGCGCGGTTCCAGCGCATGCGCGGCCTCGAGGTGTTCTACCCCATGGGCTGGGACGACAACGGGCTGCCCACCGAGCGCCGCGTGCAGAACTACTACGGCGTCCGCTGCGACCCGACGCTCCCCTACGTCGAGGGCTTCGAGCCCCCGCACGAGGGCGGCGAGGGCAAGTCGGTCAAGGCCGCGGACCAGGTCCCGGTGAGCCGCCGCAACTTCATCGAGCTGTGCGAGCGCCTCACGGCGGAGGACGAGAAGCAGTTCGAGGCGCTGTGGCGCCGGCTCGGGCTCTCGGTCGACTGGGCGCAGCACTACCAGACGATCGACGCGCGGTCGCGCACCGCCGCGCAGCGCGCGTTCCTGCGCAACCTCGGCCGCGGAGAGGCGTACCAGGCCGAGGCGCCGGGGCTGTGGGACGTGACGTTCCAGACGGCGGTCGCGCAGGCCGAGCTCGAGGCGCGCGACTACCCCGGGCACTTCCACAAGGTCGCGTTCCACCGCGTCGCGCCGGGCACGCCCGACGACGGCGCGCCCGTCTACATCGAGACGACGCGCCCCGAGCTGCTCGCCGCGTGCGTCGCGCTCGTCGCGCACCCGGACGACGAGCGCTACCAGCACCTGTTCGGCACGACGGTGCGCTCGCCGCTGTTCGACGTCGAGCTGCCCGTGCTCGCGCACCCCGCCGCCGAGCGCGACAAGGGCGCGGGCATCGCGATGTGCTGCACGTTCGGCGACCTCACCGACGTGCAGTGGTGGCGCGAGCTCCAGCTTCCGACGCGCTCGATCATCACGCGCGACGGCCGCATCACGCGTGAGACGCCGGACTGGATCACGTCGCACTCCGGCCAGGGCGTGTTCGCCGAGATCGAGGGCAAGACGACGTTCTCCGCGCGCCAGGTCGTCGTCGACGCGCTGCGGGACGCGGGCGACCTCGACGGCGAGCCCGTGCCGACCCAGCGCAAGGCGAACTTCTTCGAGAAGGGCGACAAGCCGCTCGAGATCGTCACCTCGCGCCAGTGGTACATCCGCAACGGCGGCCGCGACTGGACCACCGCGGACGGTACCGTCCGCGACCTGCGCGGCGAGCTGCTCGGCCGGGGCAAGGAGCTCGCGTTCCACCCCGACTTCATGCGCGTGCGCTACGAGAACTGGGTCGGCGGCCTCAACGGCGACTGGCTCATCTCGCGCCAGCGCTTCTTCGGCGTCGCGATCCCGCTCTGGTACCCGGTGCTCGAGTCGGGCGAGATCGACCACGACCACCCGATCGTCCCGTCCGAGGACGTCCTGCCCGTCGACCCGTCGTCCGACGTGCCCGCCGGGTACACCGAGGACCAGCGTGGCGTGCCGGGCGGGTTCGTGGGCGAGAACGACATCATGGACACGTGGGCGACGTCGTCGCTCACCCCGCAGATCGCCGGTGGCTGGGAGGTCGACCCCGACCTCTTCGAGCGCGTGTTCCCCATGGACCTGCGCCCGCAGGGACAGGACATCATCCGCACGTGGCTCTTCTCGACGGTCGTGCGCTCGCACCTCGAGTTCGGCTCGCTGCCCTGGAAGAACGCCGCGATCTCGGGCTGGATCCTCGACCCCGACCGCAAGAAGATGTCGAAGTCCAAGGGCAACGTCGTCACGCCGATGGGCCTGCTCGAGGAGCACGGGTCGGACGCCGTGCGGTACTGGGCCGCCTCGGCCCGCCTGGGCACCGACGCAGCGTTCGAGGTCGGCCAGATGAAGATCGGCCGCCGCCTCGCGATCAAGATCCTCAACGCGTCGAAGTTCGCGCTGTCGTTCGGCGTCGACGCCGAGAGCGGGACGGGCGAGATCGTGCTCGACCCCGCGCTCGTCACCGAGACGCTCGACCGTGCGATGCTCGCCGGCCTCGCGACCGTCGTCGAGAAGGCGACCGAGGCGTTCGAGGCGTACGACCACACGCGCGCCCTCGAGACGACCGAGACGTTCTTCTGGACGTTCTGCGACGACTACCTCGAGCTCGTCAAGGACCGCGCGTACGGCGCCGGGGCCGCGGCGTCCGACGTCTCGGCCGAGACCCGGTCCGCGCGCGTCGCGCTCGCGATCGCGCTCGACACGCTCCTGCGCCTCTTCGCGCCGTTCGTGCCGTTCGCGACCGAGGAGGTCTGGTCGTGGTGGCGCGCGTCCGAGGGCTCGATCCACCGCGCGCCGTGGCCGACCTCCGACGTCGCGCGCTCGGCGGCCGGCGACGCCGACCCGGCCGTGCTCACGGCTGCGGGCCACGCGCTCGCCGCGCTGCGCAAGATCAAGTCCGAGGCGAAGGTCTCGATGCGCACGCCGATCCTCGCGGCGCAGGTCGCCGTCCCGGCGGCGTCGCTCGCCGGGGTCGAGGCGTCGGTCGTCGACGTCCGCAACGGCGGTCGCGTCACCGGCACGCTCGACCTCGTCGCGGCGGCAGAGGGTCAGGGCGACGCCGCGGTCCAGGGCGGGATCGTCGTCGTCTCCTCCGAGCTCGGCGAGCCCGAGGCCCGCAAGAAGGCCTGACCGCCCGCCCCGGTCGTGGGCATGGAACGGGCCCGGTCCTGACCGCAGGACCGGGCCCGTTCCATGCCCACAGCAGCCGACGGGTCAGATGATCTCGCCGCGCAGCCGCGCGTCGTCACCGGACATCGTCGCCGCGACCTCGCGCGGCGTGCCCTCGTCGGCCCAGCGCAAGGTCGCGCCGACCCCCTCGATGAGCTCGACGCTGCCCTCGGGCGCGAACGTCAGCCCGGCGTCCTGGCCGATCGCGGCGCGGACGAGCGCGACCGTCGCGGGCAGCTTCTCGAGGCCCTCGGTGACCCCCAGGTCCTGGATCTCCTCCTTCGTCGCGGCGATGTGCATCGGGCTGGGCCCGATCCACAGCGAGCGGCCGTCCAGGGCGGCGTCCTGACCGTACTCGTCGGCGAGGACGAGCTCCTTCACCTGCCCACGCGCGAGGACCGCCACGACGTCCTCGACAGACGTCACGGCGCCCGACTCCCGGCCCTGCTCCTGACGGAACTCCGCGAGGACCTTCTCACGCCGCCGCTCGCGGAAGCTGTCGAGCGCGTCCGCGACGTTCGACTCGAACGCGGCCTCGTTGATGCCCGGTCCGCGGCCCCCACCCGGGACCTCGACCACGCGATCGGCGATGGCGTGGCCGAGCGCGCCCCGGACGAGGGGCACCGCGCGCACGTCACCGGTGAGGAGCACGAGCTCGGGGCGGTACTCCGCCGCCTGGCGCTCGAGCTCGGCCGCGACCGCCTCGGCGTTGCGCTCCCACGAGTCCTCCGCGCGCGACTCGATGCGCTTGTGCGACAGGCCACCGGTCCGGACCTTGTTGATGACGTCGTGGCCGCCCTCGACCGACTCGGGCTCCGCGTACGGCAGGTGTCCGCCTGCGACGGACCACGTCAGGTCCGCGCCCTGGCGGTCGACGACGACACGCACGTAGTCGACGGACTCGTCCGCCGCGCGCGCCGCCTGGAGCAGCGCGGGAACAGGTCCCCACGACCCCTTGGTGAGCGCCGGCGGGTCCTTGACGACGCGGTCGACGAGCACGCCCGTGTCGTCGGCGATCAGCACGCGCCCGTGGGTGCCGCCGACCCGCGTCGGCCGCAGCACCACCTCCTCGAGGTCGTCGAGGACGGCGTCGGGCGCGCCCTCCTGGCGCAGCGTGCGCCGCACGCCCTTCCAGCGGTTCTCGACCTCGCGGTCCCCGGCCTCGTTGGCCCGCGTGGCGTCGATGTACACCGTCGCGAAGGGGCCCGGGTGGCCGAGGAGGGGCTTGAGCCAATCGATCTTCATGCGAACACCTCTAGCGTCCGTCGGCGTGGCGGGCGGACCGCCCGGCGCAGGTCGACGCCGGGGCCCACCCTGGGACCCCTCCAGGGTCGGTCAGATCGACCCGCGTCGCCACCGCGCGTCCGAACGGCTCCCCGCGCGTCGCGGTGCGTCAGGAATAGGTGTCGAGGACGGGCGTACCCTCGCCCGACGCGGCGTGCTCCGCCGCGATCCGCTCGTGGTGGCGGATGACCTCGCGGACGATGAACTCGCGGAACTGCTCCGCGAACTCCGGGTCGAGGCCCGCCGCGCCGGCGATCCCCGTGAGACGTGCGATCTGCTGCCGGTCCCGGTCCGGGTCGGCCGGGGGCAGCCCGCCCTGCGCCTTCAGCTCCCCGACCCGGCGCGTGAACTTGAACCGCTCGGCGAGCAGGTGCATGAGCGCCGCGTCGATGTTGTCGATGCTGTCGCGCAGCGTGAGGATCTCGGCGGGGACGGCGGGCTCGCCAGGCTGGTTCGTCACCACCCGATCCTAGGCGCGCCCGGTGACCGCCGAGGAACGCGATACTCCGAGTACGGAGTAAAGTGTCACGCCGTCCCTACCTGCCGTCCCACTCAGCGGAGAGTCCCATGACGGAACACGCGTCGCCGAGCCTCGTCGAGGTCTCCCCCACGGCGACCATCAGCACCCTCCTCACCGACCGCGTCGCCCGTGGTGCCCGCGCCACGCTCGTCGAGCGCCGGACCACCGCGGACGGCCCGTGGGAGCCCGTCACCGCGCAGGAGTTCGAGGCGGACGTCGTCGCCGTCGCCCGCGGCCTCGTGGCCCGTGGCATCGAGCCCGGCGACCACGTCGCGATCATGTCCCGCACGCGCTACGAGTGGACGCTGCTCGACTTCGCGACGTGGGCGGTGGGCGCCGTCCCCGTGCCCGTCTACGAGACGTCGTCGGCCGAGCAGGTGCACTGGATCTGCTCCGACGCCGCCGTCCGCCTCGCCGTCGTGGAGACCGCCTCCCACGCCGCCGAGGTGGCGTCCGTCCGCGACCGCCTCCCCGACCTGGAGGACGTGCTCGTCGTCGAGGAAGGCGCCGTGGACGCCCTGCGCGCCGCGGGGGCCGACGTCCCCGCCGAGGAGATCGACCGCCGTCGTGCCGCCCAGCGGGTCGACGACCTCGCGACGGTCATCTACACCTCCGGCTCGACCGGGCGGCCCAAGGGCGTCGAGCTCACGCACCGGAACTTCGTCCACCTCGCGCTCAACGGCCGCGCGGGCCTCGCCGAGATCCTCGACTCCGACGGCGCCCGCACCCTCCTCTTCCTGCCGCTCGCCCACGTCTTCGCGCGCTTCATCCAGGTCGTCGTCGTCGCGTCGAACGCCGTGCTCGCGCACTCGTGGGACACCAAGAACCTCGTCGCCGACCTCGGGACGTTCCACCCGACGTTCCTGCTGGCCGTGCCGCGCGTCTTCGAGAAGGTCTACAACACCGCGGAGCAGAAGACGGGGACCGGCGCCAAGCGCAAGATCTTCCACTGGGCCGCGAAGGTCGCCATCACCTGGTCGCGCGCGCTCGACACCACGGGCGGGCCGTCGTTCGGGCTGCGCGTGCAGCACGCCGTCGCCGACCGTCTCGTCTACTCCACGCTGCGCGCCGCGATGGGCGGCCGGCTCACGTACTCCATCTCCGGCGGCGCGCCCCTCGGCGAGCGGCTCGGCCACTTCTACCGCGGAGTCGGCCTGCGCATCCTCGAGGGCTACGGCCTCACCGAGACGACCGCGCCCACGGCCGTGAACCTGCCCGGCCTCACCAAGATCGGCACCGTCGGGCCCGCGTTCCCCGGCACCTCACTGCGCATCGACGAGGACGGCGAGCTGCTCGTCCAAGGCGACCACGTCTTCCGCGGCTACCGCAACCAGCCCGAGCTCACGGCCGAGGCGCTCCAGGACGGATGGTTCCGCACCGGCGACCTCGGCGCGTTCGACGACGACGGCTACCTGCGCATCACCGGCCGCAAGAAGGAGATCATCGTCACCGCCGGCGGCAAGAACGTCGCCCCCGCCGTGCTCGAGGACCGCCTGCGCGCCCACCCGCTCGTGAGCCAGGTCGTCGTCGTGGGCGACCAGCGTCCCTTCATCGGCGCGCTCGTCACGCTCGACGCCGAGATGCTCCCGGGCTGGCTCTCGACCCACGGCCTGCCGACCATGGACGTCGACACCGCCGCGCAGGCCCCCGACGTCCTTGCCGCTCTCGACCGCGCCGTCGCGCACGCCAACGAGGCGGTCTCCCGCGCCGAGTCGATCCGCAAGATCACCGTGCTCACGACCGACTTCACCGAGCAGAACGGCTACCTCACCCCGTCCCTCAAGGTGAAGCGCGGGCTCGTCATCAAGGACTTCGCCGACACGATCGACACCCTCTACGGCGCCAAGGTGGGCGCCGACGCCTGACCGAGCCCCAGCCCCGGTCCCCCGAGGTAGAGCCCCGGTCCCCCGAGGTAGAGCCCCGGTCCCCCGAGGTAGAGCCGTGGTCGCGCGAGGTAGAGCCGTGGTCGCGCGAGGT
>NZ_BJNZ01000021.1 GCF_006539945.1 Cellulosimicrobium cellulans
CGTCGTGACGGGCGCGGTGGTCGAGACCGGCTCGGGAGACGTCGCGTTCACGGGCGACAGCGTGACCGTGACCCCGGACGAGAGCTTCGTCGGCGTGATGGTCGTGGTGTACCGGGTGCAGGACGCGACCAAGGACCCGGACCGTCTCGTGGAGGGTCGTGTCCAGCTCAAGGTGCTGGGCAAGCCCGAGGCGCCCGCCACCCCGCAGGTCGACGAGGTGCGGTCCAAGACGGTCGTGCTGTCCTGGGACCCGCCGAACAACAACGGCGCCGAGATCACCGGCTACACCGTGCGCTCCCAGAACGGCTACGAGAAGGCCTGCGGCACCACCACCTGCACCCTCGACGGCCTCACCAACAACGTGAAGTACACCTTCACCGTCTTCGCGACCAACGCCGTCGGCGACGGCCCCGCCTCCCCGCCCTCCGCCGAGGCGCGCCCCGACGAGAAGCCCGACCCGCCCGCCGCGCCCACCCTCGAGTTCGGCGACAAGTCGCTCACCGTCACGTGGGAGAACAAGACCTACACCGACCGGTCGCCCATCGAGACGGTCAACCTCGAGATCTCTCCCGCGCCGGCGAGCGGGGCGATCCAGATGCAGGCGCTCTCCGGCAACCAGGTCGTGTGGACGGGGCTCACGAACGGCGTCGCGTACCGCGTGCGCGTCCAGGCCGTGAACCTCGCGCCCGACCCGTCCGAGTGGGGCGACTACTCTGCCGAGGAGATCCCCGCCGGGCTGCCGGACGTCCCGAAGACGCCGAGCGCGAGCCGCGCCGCGGACTCGCCGCTCAACGGCGGGTCGATCGACGTGTCGTGGGAGCAGCCGTTCGAGAACGGTGACGCCATCAAGGCGTACCACCTCCAGCGGTACCGCAACGGCTCGCCCGACGGGGCGGCTCTCACGCTTGCTGGTCTCAGCCACAAGGCGACCGGCCTCGACAACGAGTCGTCCTACACGTTCACGGTCACGGCCGAGAACAAGGCGGGCGTGACCGCGCCGAGCTCGGCGTCTGCGGCCGTCGTGCCCTATGGGCGTCCGGAGGCCCCTCCGAAGCCCACCGTGCAGAACGTGGGGTCCTCGTCGCAGGACAGCGGCATCCCGCGCGTGTCGTGGGGCGCCGCCGACGCCAACGGCAGCCCGATCACGGCCTACACGGTGACGGCGTCTCCGGGCGGCGCGACCAGGCAGGTCTCCGGGACGTCGGTGGACTTCACGGGCCTCAACCCCGGCTCGTACACGTTCACCGTGACCGCGACCAACCTCGGCGGTACGTCGACGTCGAGCCCCGCGTCGGCGTCGATCAACGCCTATGAGAAGCCCGGGGTCCCCGGGGTGAGGGTGACGCGCGACAACGCGACGTCCGGCACGTTCACGATCTCCGCGCCGTCGTCGAACGGAGGGAACGCGATCTCCCGGTACGAGTGGGACTACACCGGGAGCGGAGGCGGCTCCGGCACGGGCACGTCCGTCCGGGTCGGCACGGACTACGAGCAGACCTACAACCTGCGAGCCCGCGCGTGCAACGCTGCCGGCTGCGGCGCGTGGAGCGACCGCGTCACGTTCACCACGGACAAGCGCCCGGACCCGCCCCGGATCTGGGCGTCGCGCGGTGCCCCGGCGACCACGGGTTCGCTCGGCGACTGCAACAACCTCAGCATCTGCACCAAGTACCGGCTCAACACGAACGCGACGTTCCCGAGCGGCAACTACCGGGTCCAGTGCATGACGAACGCGGGCGGGTACGACCACGCCATCACGGGTGGTTACGACCGCACGTTCGGCCCGAACGCCTCGTTCGACCTGCCGTGCATCATGGGCAACTACTATCCCGCCCCGCAGAACTGGATCTCCGTGAGTCCCGCACCTGCCGGCGTGGTGGTCGAACGGAACACCTGGCCCAACAAGTAGCCCTACGACGCGTGATCTGCCGTCGGCGAATGAGCCGACGGCAGATCACCGGACCGTCCGGCCCGTTCCAGGTCCACGGTGGTGCCATGACCATGCACACGTCACGCCCACCGCACGCGGAGGCCGCCGCCCCGGCGACGTCGTCCTTCGACGACCAGCTCACGACGCGCCTGCTCCACCAGCGCATCGTCGTCCTCGGCACCGCCGTGGACGACGCCGTCGCGAACCGTCTGTGCGCGCAGCTCCTCCTGCTCTCGGCGGAGGACCCGCGCGCGGACGTCGCGCTGTACGTCAACTCCCCCGGCGGTTCGGTGAGCGCCGGGCTGGCCATCTTCGACACGATGCGGCTCATCCCCAACGACGTGTCGACCGTCGCGATGGGCTTCGCCGCGAGCATGGGGCAGTTCCTCCTGTGCGCGGGCACCCCGGGCAAGCGGTTCGCGCTCCCCCACGCGCGGATCATGATGCACCAACCCTCGGCGGGGATCGGGGGCACCGCCGTCGACATCGCGATCCAGGCCGAGAACCTCGTCTACACCAAGGGCCTCATGCACCGGCTGACCGCCGAGAGCACCGGGCAGAGCGTCGAGACCATCGCCGACGACTCCGACCGGGACCGCTGGTTCACGGCGCAGCAGGCGCTCGAGTACGGCATGGTCGACCGGATCGTCGAGTCCGTCGACGACGTCCGTCCCGCCCGCGCCACTCGGAAGGTGGGCCTGTGATGGCGAGCTACACGATCCCGACCGTCGTCGAGAAGACCCCGCTCGGGGAGCGCGCGTTCGACGTCTTCTCCCGCCTGCTGTCGGAGCGCATCGTCTTCCTCGGCACGGAGATCGACGACGGCGTCGCGAACGTCGTCATGGCGCAGCTCCTCCACCTGGAGTCCGACGCCCCGGACCAGGAGATCGGCCTGTACATCAACTCCCCCGGCGGCTCCGCGACCGCGCTCATGGCGATCTACGACACGATGCAGTTCGTGCGGTGCGACGTGTCGACCATCTGCATGGGCCAGGCGGCCTCGGCCGCGGCCGTGCTGCTCGCTGCGGGGACGCCGGGCAAGCGGTTCGTGCTCGAGCACTCGCGCGTGCTGCTGCACCAGCCGTCGGGCGGCGGCGAGGGCACCATCTCCGACCTGTCGATCCAGGCCGAGGAGATCCTCCGGATCCGGTCCGAGACGGAGGAGGTGCTGTCCCGCCACACGGGTCAGACCGTCGAGCGCCTGCGCGCGGACACCGACCGCGACCTCGTGCTCACGGCGCGCCAGGCTGTCGAGTACGGCGTCGCGGACGCCGTCGTCACGTCGCGCAAGCTCGCCGCGGCCGCCTGACCCGGGCTCGAGCGCTGCGTCCGCGGTCGACCGATGCGTCCCGAGACGCAGCTCTCGGCCGCGGACGCATCGCTCGCCGGGTGCCGCCGTGCGTTCGGGTCTACCCGCGCCGCCGGAACCACGATCGGCGCCGTGGCGCCGGGTCGACGACGGCGTCCGCCCCCGCGGGGTCGGCGTCAGGTCCCGACGCGTCCGGGTCGGGCTCGTGCACGGGCTCCGCCGCACGCCGCGAGGCCGCCTCGATGCCCGAGATCCGCCCGTGCTCGTCGAACCGGACGGTCACGCTCCCGTCGGGCAGGGTGAGCGTCAGCGCGCCGCCGTCGTCCGTCGTCTCGAGACCCCGCGCCGTCGCGTACGCCACGACCGCGCGCCGGTGGTCGACCACGGTCACGGACAGCAGGCCCTCGCTCAGCACCCGCACGACGCGCGGCACGCTCGGCGCGGGCAGCGCGAGGCGGTCGGCGTCGAGGAGGAACCACGCGCGCGTCCCGCCGCCGACGGGGGCGCTGTAGTGGGTCCACGACCCGGTGACGGCCTTGGCCGCGAGCGCGAGGCGGTACGGGAGGTCGTCGGTGAGCGGGAGCTCCACCTCGGTCGCCTCGTGCAGGCCGGTCTCGCGGGTCTTCTCGGCGGCGCGCAGCACGTCGCCGGGGAAGCCGTTGACGTTGTTCCACGCCCACATCCAGCTCCCGGGGCCGGGCGCGGCCGTGCCGAGGAACTGGAGCCGGCACGTCGCCGTCTCACCGGTGGCGGCGGTGAAGGTGAACGTGCCCTCCGCCATCTCGGCGCCCCACGCGTCGTCGCCGTGGTGGTCGGCGAGGTGGAGCTGGTGCTCGTGCGAGAGGAACGCGGCGTCGTCGACGAGCTCCTGGAGGGCCGGGGCGGTCTGCTCTGCCGTGCCGTGCGCGGTCTGCGGCTCCGTCATCCCTCGACGGTAGCCGCGCGTCTCCCGCCGCACCGGGGCACGACACGCGGTGCCGACCAGGTACCCGTCGGGGCTCGCGGCCCGCGGGGTCCCGCAGGGATCAAGCCGCGAGGAGCAGGACGTCGGCGGCGCGCGCGGTCGGGCGCGCCGCGAGGGCAGGGGTCGCGATCGTGGTCCGCGCGACCGGGAGGTCGCGCACGGGTTCGCCGGCAGGGGCGGGGTGCCGCGGCGCGGAGAGCGCGCCGCGCTCCCGGACGGAGGAGAGCACACGCACGGGAGCGACGGGACGCAGCTCCTCACCCGTGCGGGCCACGAGGTCGACGAGGCGCAGGCCGAGCGCGCCGCAGACGGCCGCCAGCACCTCGGAGGACGCCTCCTTGCGGCCGCGCTCCACCTCGGACAGGTAGGCGGTGGAGACGCGCGCGGCGGCCGCGACGTCGACGAGCGTGCGCCCCTGCGCGAGCCGCGCCCGCCGGAGGATCCCGCCGATGACGTGCCGCAGGAGCGGCTCCGGCCGCGCACCCGCTCGGGCCCGCGGACTCGCCGTCACTGCGGTCGGAGCCGCGCTCGGCACCGCGTTCGGCACTGCGGTCGGCACTGCGCTCGGCACGTCCATGCCGTCACGCTACCCGCGCCCTCGCCCGGGTGCCGAGGCACCCGGGCGAGGATCTGCTGCTGGCGTAAGGCCCGACGTCGGGCACCCTCGGCCCGGGAGGGACGTCACCACCGCTCGAGCGACCACGCCATCTGCCAGAACCGGATCTCGTGCCGGCAGCTCAGCTCGAACGCGCGCTCCATGCGGGCGCGCTCCGCCTCGCCCGCGTCGGCGGCGAGCGCGTCGAGGCGTGCCCGGAGGTCGGCCAGGACGCCCTCGGTGCGCTCGGCGGCGTAGAACTCCCACCAGCCCGCGAGCGCGTGGTCGTCCCCGATCGCGGCGGGCGTCGTCTCCCGCTCGGCGAGCCAGAACCGCCGCGCCGACCAGATGTAGGTCCACGGGCACGGCAGGAGCGCGGCGAGCAGCACGCCGAGCGAGTCGCGGCCCGCGGCGAGCATGTGGTCGACGTAGGCCTGCGCGCTCGGGGCGAGGCGGTTCGTCTGCGCCTCCTCGTACGTGACGCCGAGGAAGTCGCACATCGCGTGGTGGGCGTGCGACTCGTCGTCGAGCAGGAACCCCGCCTTCTCGTGGAAGTACGCGGCCCACTCGCGGTCCGGCGCGAGCGCCATGCCGAGCCCGTAGCAGCGCAGGTACGCCGTGAGGTACTGGTGGTCCTGGCCGACGTAGTGCCGCACCGCGGCCGGCTCGACGGACCCGTCGCGCAGGCCGGCGAGGAACGGGTGGTCGTAGAACTCGTCGAAGAGGTGCGCGTACCGGCGGGCGAGGTCGACCGTGAAGCCGGACTCCCCCCTCCGGACGAGCGCGGTCGGGTCGTCCGCGAGGACAGGGTTCAGGGTGATGGCAGCAGGCGTCGTCATGCCCACGTTCCTCCGCTCGTGCTAGCGAGATCAGGTTCGACGGGTCCGGGCGGCCGTACCGCTCGTCTCAGTCCCTCGGCCCGGCTGCCCGGGCGGGACGCCCCGCGTGGTTCGACGCGACCCTAGCAAGGAAGGGCCGGCCGTGTCGGGAGCATCCCGCGGCGTGTGGGAATATAGTTGTAGCGACAACAAGTTGGAGCAGACATGACCACGAGCACCCCCGGCGCGCCGACCGACCGCCTCCTGTCCCCGTCCACGAGCATGGACGCCGTCACGCTGCGCGTCGGCGACCTCGAGCAGATGACGTCCTACTACACGGGCGCGTTCGCGCTCGCTCCCCTCGAGGAGCGTTCGCGCGGCACCGAGGTGCACCGCGTCCTCGGCCGCGGCACGACGCCCATGCTGCGCCTGGTCCACACGCCCGGCCTGCCCGCCGTCGACCGACGCCAGGCCGGCCTGTTCCACACCGCGTTCCTGTTCGACGACGCGGCGAGCCTCGCCGCGACCGTCTACCGCGCGGCGCAGGACCGCCGGGGGTCGTTCGTCGGCTCGAGCGACCACCTCGTCAGCGAGGCGTTCTACTTCACCGACCCCGAGGGCAACGGCGTCGAGCTGTACACCGACCGCCCGCGCGAGACGTGGGTGCGCGAGCGGGGGCAGATCCTCATGGCCACCGAGTTCCTGGACCCGAACGCGTACCTGCGCGCGCACCTCGACCAGGAGACGTTCGACGCCGGGCCCTCGCTCGCCGGGCGCGTGGGGCACGTCCACCTCCAGGTCGGTGACATCGCGACCGCCCACGACTTCTACGTCGACGCCGTCGGGTTCGAGGCCACGGTCACCGAGTACAGCGGCGCGCTGTTCGCGTCCGCCGGCGGATACCACCACCACGTCGCGATGAACGTCTGGAACAGCGCGGGTGCCGGCCCGCGTGCCGCGAGCCTCGGCCTCGGGGACGTGGCGATCACCGTGCCAGGTCGCGACGACCTCGACGCGCTCGTCGCCCGCCTGCGCGCCCGCGGGCTGCAGCACGCCGGCGACGGCCGCTCCGTCGTCGTGCACGACCCGTGGGGCACGCGCGTCACGCTGGCCGTGCCCGGCACGACGACCGACGAGCTGCTCGCGCGATGAGCGCCCCGGACTCCCTCGTCGCAGTCCGGTCCGACGCGGACCCGACGAGCCCGCACGCAGCGGGCGCCGTCGTCGTCCTGCTGCACGGGTTCGGCTCGCACGAGCACGACCTCGCCGGGCTCGGCCCGCACCTCGGTGCGCCCTGGGCCTCGCTGCGCGCCCCGCTCGCCCTCGCCCACGGCGGCTTCGCGTGGTTCCCGATCGTCACGCCGGGAGACCCCGACCCGGAGCCCGTAGCGCGCGCGACCGAGGCGGTCTGGGCGTGGGTCGACGCCGAGCTCGGCCCCGACCGGCCGGTGGCCCCCGTCGGGTTCTCCCAGGGCGGGCTCATGGCCACGCAGCTCCTGCGCACGCGCCCCGAGCGCGTGGCGGCGACCGTCGTCCTCGGCGGGTTCGTCCAGTCCGCGGAGCAGCCCGCCGACGCCGCGCTCGCCGCGTCGCGCCCGCCCGTCTTCTGGGGCCGCGGCGCCGAGGACCGGGTCATCGCGCCGCACGCGGTCGACCGCACGGCCGCGTGGCTGCCGGGCCGCTCGACGCTCGTCGAGCGCGTCTACCCCGGCCTCGCCCACGGCATCGACGCGCGCGAGCTCGCCGACGTCCGGGCGTTCCTCGACGGCGCCCTGGGGCGCGCGGCTGCCTGACGCGGGCCCGGGCGGACCGCCCCGACGTCGGGCGAGAGCCGGTCCGGGGCGCGCGACCGGCGTCAGGACCCGGACGACACCGTCGTGATCCTCGGCCAGGAGGCCGCGCCGCCGCCCGAGCCCGACGGCCCCACAGGGCTCTCCTAGCCTCGGTGCCCCCACCGGGACTCGAACCCGGAACACGCCGGGTTTAAGCCGGCCGCCTCTGCCAGTTGGGCCATGGGGGCGCGCGCCGAATCTACCGCGACCGCGGCGCTCCCCGGGCCGTCGGCGTCGACCCGGCGCGGACGCCGCGAGGGGCGAGCCGCGCGCGGCTCGCCCCTCGTCGTCGGGCAGGTGCCGGGGATCCCGGCGGGTGCGGACGGGCGTCAGGACGCCTTGGCCGCCGGCGTCCGGTCGTCGGCGTCGACGGTGCCCGTGCCGGACTCCGCCGCGGCCGCCGAGCCCTGCGCGGTCTGCTTGACCGGCTCGCCGCCCTGCTTGGGCGGCACCGACGCGGCGCGGAACTCCGCGCGCGGGTCGTGCAGGGAGCCGAGCGACACGAGCTCGCGGCCCAGGAGGAACTGCCCGATCCAGCCGATGAAGATGCGGATCTTGCGGTTGCCCGTGGGCATCGCCATGACGTGGTAGCTGCGGTGCATGAGCCACGCGAGCACGCCCCGCAGCTTGAACACGCCGAACAGCTCCGCGACGCCCTTGTACAGGCCGAGGGACGCGACCGTACCGACGCTCTTGTGGCGGTACTCGACCGGCTTCTCGCTGTGCAGCTCCAGCGCGAGGTTGTCCGCGAGGCGCGTGGCCTCGCGGATCGCGTGCTGCGCGTTCGGCGGGCAGAACTTGCCCGGGTTCAGCACGTCCGGGACGGCGGCGCAGTCGCCCGCGGCCCACGCGTTCGGGACGACGTTGCCGTCGGCGTCCGCGACCTGGAGCGTCGGGAGCACCGTGACGCGACCCATCTTGTCCACCGGGAGGTCCGAGGCCTCCTTGATGACCGGGTTCGCCTTGACGCCCGCGGTCCACACGATCGTGTCGGAGTCGAACTCGACTCCCGTGGACGTGACGACGTGCCCGTCCACGCACGACGACAGGAACGTGTTGAGGTGGAACTCGATGCCGCGCTTCTTCAGCTCCTCGAGCGCGTAGCCCGCCATGGGCTCGCTGAGCTCCGGCAGGATGCGCCCGGCGCCCTCGATCATGACGAAGCGGAGGTCCTTCTCCTCGATCGTCGCGTAGTTGCGGGTCGCGTAACGCGCCATGTCCTCGATCTCGGCGATCGCCTCGACGCCCGCGAACCCGCCGCCGACGAACGTGAACGTCAGCATGCGACGACGCAGCCGCTCGTCCCACGTGGACGACGCGACGTCCATGCGGTTGAGCACGTGGTTGCGGACCGCGATGGCCTCCTCCACGTTCTTGAAGCCGATCGCGTTCTCCGCGAGCCCCGGGATGGGCAGCGTGCGCGACACCGAGCCGAGGCCCACGATGAGGTGGTCGTACGTGACCGAGTAGTCGTCGCCCTCCTCCGGGTGGATCGTCACGCGGCGCGCGCCGTGGTCGATCGCGACGACCTTGCCCTGGAGCACGTCGACGCCCTTCAGGGCGCGGCGGTGCGGCGCGACGACGTCGCGACCGTCGATCGAGCCCGCGGCCGCCTCGGGGAGGAAGGGCGCGTACGTCATGTACGGGCGCGGGTCGACGACGACGATCGCCGCCTCGCGGCGACCGAGCTTCTTGCGCAGTCGGCGCGCGGCGTACAGACCCACGGAGCCGCCGCCGAGGACGACGACGCGGGGCACCTTGCGGGGCCGCGGCGAAGCGGTCTGGGCACGGCTGACCGAGGTCAGGTCATTCTGAGGCATGGTTCCAGAGTATTACCGGTTGCGGCACAGGCGAGCCGGAGCGTCCGCCAGACGAGCGTGACGCGCCCCACGCTGCCGACGAGCCACCTCGCCTTCCGGGCATTGCACCCAGATCGCCGGCCCGCCCGGGACGCTCGTCAGCCCCTCGCACGCGTCTGGCAGACTGCGGCCATCCCGGGCCGCCCGGCCCGGCCGACGGCGGGAGCTCCCATGACCGATCGCGAGGCCGAGCGCCGGAGAGCCCGGCGCGCCGCCCGCGAGGTGGAGCAGGCCGCACAGGCGCGCTTCCTCCGCCGCTTCCGGGTCGCCGAGGTCGTCGCGACGGCGCTCGTCCTCGGGACGGTCGTCCTGCTCCTGGGACGCCTGGGGCCCGACGAGAGCGCCTCGTCCGAGGTCACGTCGGCCCTGTCCGCGATCATGGTCGTGCTCGGGCTCCAGTGGGCCGTGATCGCGCGCGTGGGCCTCCAGGTCTACCTCACGGCGTCGGACCGCAGGCTCCAGCGCACCCCGCCGTACCGGGTGTGGGTCGTCACGCCCTTCTCCCCCGTCCTCGTCCTGCTCGCCGTGCTCCCGTGGGTGCTCGGTGGCTCCTTCGGCCCCGGGCACTCCGTCGTCGGCTCCCTGTGGCTCCTCTTCCTCCTCTTCGTCCTCGCTGCCGGGCTCGGCCTGCTCGCCGTGCCGGCCGTGCTCGCACCGCTGGAGCTCCTCGCACGCGGGGCCGGCAGGCTGCTCCGCGGGACCGACGAGAGCACCCGACGGGAGGGCGCGGGGTACGTGCGCGGCGCGCTCTACCTCGGTGCGATCACCGTGTTCGTGCTCGTGGTCGCGGGCGCGGTAGACCTCGGCGGCAGCGGCCGGGCCGCCTGGAGCTCCGTGGTCCTCGCCCTCCTCGGCCTTCCCGGCGACTACGACGTGCGCAACCCCGCCCTCCTGTGGGCCGGCCGCGCGATGCTCCTCGCGCTCCTGGCCCGGCTCGTCACGACCTGGGTCGGCGGGAGGACGAGCGAACGGTAGCCCTCACCCCGCGCGCCCGGGAGCGTCCGTGGTCCGGCAGCCGGGCTTGACGCCGGTCGTCAGCCGAGAAGTGGGTATCCGCCCCACGAAGGCGCTCTTCCGGGGCGGATTCTCACTTCTCGGCGGGCAGGGGGCGTCGGAGCGCGGCGCGGACCCGGGTCACCAGCCGCGCCGGGTGGAGGTAGACGTCGTCTGCCGTCACGACGATCACCCGCCATCCCAGCTCTTCGAGACGCTGCTTGCGCGCGATGTCGCGACGCCACGTGCGCGGGTCGGTCCGGTGCACGTCGCCGTCGTACTCGATCGCGATCCTCGCCTCGGGGTACGTCATGTCCGGCATCGCGACGAACACGCCCGCGGCGTCGTGGACCGGCAGGTTGACGAGCGGGCAGGACAGCCCGGCGGAGACGAGCAGCAGCCGGGTCCGCGACTCCATCGGCGAGTCCGTCCCCGGACGGACGAGGTCGAGCGCTACCCGCATCCGCGCGATGCCCCGCGTCCCGGCCGGGGCGCCGTGCACCGTCCGGCGGAGCGCTGCGACCGTCGTGGGCGGCCGACGACGGCGCACGACCGCGTCGCCCAGGACCACGAGCTCCTCGACCGACGACGATCCGGCGAGCTGACGCCAGGCGTGCTCCGGTGCCACCGCCGGCACACCGCGCACGACCCGGATCGGCAACCCCGGCTCGTCGGACGCGTCGGCGAAGGTGTGGCTGGCGAGCCCGGCCCGGCGCGGCACGACCGTGCTCGACGGGACGGTGAGGTGGATGCGTCCGTCGGCGGCGAGCCGCCCGGGCAGGTCGACGCCGTGCAGCGCGAGCGCCGTGGCGTGACTGATGGCCGAACGGTCAGGTGCGACGCGGAGCATCGCGCCGCAGCGGGACACCAGGTCGTCGGCGAGCTCCATCGGGACCCGCACGCCCGACGTCGGGGTCGCGAACTGCGGGTGCCGCATCGCCTTGTCGGAGAGCCCGGCGGCGCGACCCTCTGCGAGCGTGAACGGCGGTCGAGGTGGCGTGTCCATGACCCGGGATAGTCCTCTCGGCAGCCCGCGTCATGCGCCCACGCAAACCACACCTGTGGACTGCCACGTCCAGGAACGCACCTGTGCACGCCCACAACCCGCGCCCCTTCGCCGAGAAGTGCTCATCCGCCCCGGAATCGCGCAGATCCGGGGCGAATGGTCACTTCTCGGTGTCAGGCGATCGACCAGGCGATCCCGTCGAGGATGTCGTGCTCGCTCGTGACGACCTCGGTGAGCGACCCGCCTGCGGCGGCGACGTCGTCGCGCACGCGGCGCACGACCTCCGACCACACGAGCGCGCCCGCACCGATGACGTCCACGCGGCCCGGGTGCATGAATCCGAGCGCGGTGCGCTCGGCGCGCGAGCGGTGGAGCAGGTCGTCGCACGCCGCCAGGACCGCGTCGACCGGCAGCACCGCGCCGTCGATCCGCTCCCGGTCGTACTGCGCGAGGCCCAGCGCGTGGGCCGTCACCGTCGTAACCGATCCCGCGAGGCCCACGAGCGTCGCGGCCTCCCCCAGCGGGACGACGGCGGCCGCCTCGTCGAGCGCGGCGCGCACGTCCGCGCGGGCCGCGGCCTCCTCGTCGGCGGTCGGGGGGTCGGAGCGCAGGTGCCGCTCGGTGAGGCGCACGCAGCCGACGTCCATGGAGAACGCGGCCTCAGGGGTCGCCGTGCCGAGCACGAGCTCGGTCGAGCCGCCGCCGAGGTCCACGACCACGTACGGGCCCGGGCGCAGCGCGGCGACGGTCGAGGTCGCCCCACGGAACGACAGCGCTGCCTCGTCCTCGCCCGAGACGACCTCGGGCTCCACGCCCAACGCCGCCAGGACGCCCTCGACGAACTCGGCGCGGTTCTCGGCGTCCCGCGTGGCCGAGGTCGCGACGAACCGCGTGCGCGTCGCGCCGAGCTCCGCGATCACGTCGGCGTACCGGCGCGCGGCGTCGAGCGTGCGCGCGAGCGCCTCGGGCGCGAGGCGGCCCGTGCGGTCGACGCCCTGGCCGAGCCGGACGACCTCCATGCGGCGGTCGAGGTCGACGAGCGTGCCCGCGGCCGGGTCGACGTCGGCGACGAGCAGGCGGATCGAGTTGGTCCCGCAGTCGATCGCCGCGACGCGCGCGGCGCCGGGCGGGACGGGGACGGGCGCGAGACCCGGCGTGGCGAGCGCGTCCGGAGCAGAGGTGGAGCCTGAGGTCATGCGACCAAGCGTGCCACCGTCGGGCGGGCGGTCGCGCCTCGGGCCGCCCTCCGGACGGGAGCCCGCCGCGTGCCCTGCGTCACCCGGGGTCTCGGTCGCGGCGGCTCAGCAGGTGCAGCGGTCCGGGCGCCACACGTCGCGCACGCGCTCGAGCGCCTCGTCGCCCAGAGGGTTCACGCCAGGCCCGGCGGCCAGCGCGTGCCCGACGAGGACGTGCAGGCACTTGACGCGCGTCGGCATGCCGCCCGCCGAGATCCCGTCGATCTCCTCGACGTGGCCGAGCGCCTCGCGCTGCGCGAGGTAGTGCTCGTGCGCGCGCCGGTAGGCGGCGGCGAGCTCCTCGTCCTCGGTGAGGCGCTCGGACATCTCTCTCATGACGCCGTTCGCCTCGAGCGTCGACGCGGCCGCCACCGCGCCGGGGCTCGTGAGGTAGAAGGTCGTGGGGAACGGCGTACCGTTCTCGAGCCGCGGCGCCGTGCGGACCACGAGCGGGCGCCCGCACGCGCACCGCGCGGCGATGCCGACGACCCCGCGCGGGGTGCGACCGAGCTGCTCCGCGAGGGTCTCGAGGTCGCGCTCGGTGACGACGGCGTCCGGGTCGTCGGCGGGGATGGCCAGGCGGGCGTCGGGCACGGGTCTTCCTTCGGTTCGGTCGGGCGCGTCGGGACGACGCGTCACCCATTCTCCCCGCTCGACGACGCCGAGCCGTCGCCGGTCGGTTCCTCGCCCGCGGGCGGGGCCTCCTCGCCGGCCGTCCCGGGCCCCTCGCCCGCGCCCGACGACACCGGCTGCTCGCCCGCGACCTGCACCGACGCCCAGATCGCCTCGTACCAGGGCGTGCCGTCCTCGTAGCCCTGGACGGGACCGTCGGTGATCGTCCGACCGGTCTGCGGGTCGATGTCGTCGACCACCGTCTCCGGGTCGAGCACGCGCCACGGCCGCTCGCCCGGCATGACGAAGTTGAGGCGGTCCCGCGCCTCGCGCTCGACGTACGCCTGGTCGTCCCAGCGGTCCAGCTCGGACTGGAGGTCGTCGCGCCGGGTCTCCGCCTGCGCGAGGTCGTTGCGCAGCTCGCGCAGCTCCCCCGTCTGGTTCACGTACGCCCGCAGGGTGGGCAGCAGCAGCACCACGGCGAGCAGCACGACGACGGACAGCACCAGGGTGCGGACCGTCACCACCTCGGGCAGCAGGAAGCCGTACCGGCTCCGGCGCCGGTCCTCCGGCGCGGGGCCCGCGGCGCGGCGCGACGGTGCCGAGCGCTGCGTGCGCGTGGCCGGCCGGCGTGCGCCCGACGACGCGGCGGCCTTCGCGCCCGTCGTGGAGCTCTTCCCGGTCGTCGGCCGCGCGCGCGACATGCCCGAGGACGCGGCGGGCTTGGACGTCGACGAGCGGGACGACGCTCCGGACGCCGTCGGGCCCGACCGGGCCGGCTTCGACCCGGACGACCCGCGCGCGGGCCCGGTCGCCGGGCGCGCGGGGGCACCGGGGCGCGGAGGGCGGCGCGAGGACGGCATGCCCCGATTGTGCTGCCGCGGCGGCCCGGGCTCCGGCAGCACGCGCGGTGCGTCCGCGAACGTGAGCCGATCGACACGACATCTTCACCCGCGGCCGTGACCTGCGACGGCGTCGTGCGCCGTCGCGCACCGGGTCCCGGACGCGCCGGAGCCCGGCGGGCCGACGAGCGGCCCACCGGGCTCCGGGTGCCGGGACGCCCCGGCGGGGTTGCTGCGCGACCGGACGGCCAGCCGCAGGTCAGCCCTGCACCGTCCAGCGCGGGAAGGCGCCGCGACCGGCGTAGCGCGCGGCGTCGTCCAGCGCCTCCTCGATGCGCAGGAGCTGGTTGTACTTGTTGATGCGCTCGCCGCGGGCCGGGGCACCGGTCTTGATCTGGCCGGCGTTCGTCGCGACGGACAGGTCGGCGATCGTCGTGTCCTCGGTCTCGCCCGAGCGGTGCGACACCATCGCGGTGAAGCCGTTGCGCTGCGCGAGCTCGACGGCGTCGAGCGTCTCGGTGAGCGTGCCGATCTGGTTGAGCTTGACCAGGAGCGAGTTCGCCGCCTTGAGCTCGATGCCCTTGGCGAGGCGCTCCGGGTTGGTGACGAAGAGGTCGTCGCCGACGATCTGCACCTTGTCGCCCACCTCGGCCACGAGCTGCGACCAGGCGCCCCACTCGTCCTCGGACAGCGGGTCCTCGATGGAGACCAGCGGGTAGTCGCGCACGAGCTGCTCGTAGTACGCGATGATGTCGTCCGAGCTGGTCGCCTTGCCCTCGAACTGGTAGGCGCCGTCCTTGAAGAACTCGGTCGCGGCGACGTCGAGCGCGAGGCCCACGTCCTTGCCGGGGACGAACCCGGCCTGCTCGATCGCGACGAGGATCAGGTCGAGCGCGTCGCGGTTGCTCGGCAGGTTCGGCGCGAAGCCGCCCTCGTCGCCGAGGCCCGTCGCGAGGCCCTTGCCCTTGAGCACGGACTTCAGGGAGTGGTAGACCTCGGCGCCGGTGCGCAGCGCCTCGCGGAACGAGGACGCGCCGATCGGGGCGACCATGAACTCCTGGATGTCGACGTTCGAGTCCGCGTGCGACCCGCCGTTGAGGATGTTCATCATCGGCACGGGCAGGACGTGCGCGTTCGGGCCGCCGACGTAGCGGTACAGGTCGAGGCCCGCGCTCTTCGCGGCGGCCTTCGCGACGGCGAGCGAGACGCCGAGGATCGCGTTCGCGCCGAGCTTGCCCTTGTTCGGGGTGCCGTCCAGGTCGATGAGGGCGGCGTCGATGAGGCGCTGGTCCTCGGCCTCGAAGCCGATGAGCTCCGGGGCGATGTCGTCGATCACGGCGTTGACCGCGCCCTCGACGCCCTTGCCCAGGTAGCGGGACTTGTCGCCGTCCCGACGCTCGACGGCCTCGAACGCACCGGTCGACGCGCCCGACGGCACTCCGGCGCGGGCGAACGTCCCGTCGTCCAGGACGACCTCGACCTCGACGGTCGGGTTTCCGCGGGAGTCGAGGATCTCGCGCGCTCCAACGGCTTCGATGCTGGCCACAGGTGCTCCTTCGGGGCAGGGCTGCGGGCGCATCGAATGGGGTGTGGCCGACCCGGGCAGGGAAACCCGGGACGCCGCGTGCGCGCCCGCGACGGTGGTGGGTTTACGACCACAGCCTAGTGCCCGGATGTGACCTGCGCCGCTGCGTCCGGTCCGTGGGCCACGGGCCGGGGACCTGCGCGTCGACGATCGGGACGAACGTCCCGGTCAGGCCGACCCCTCCGCGCGCGGCGTCTCCGCCGCCACGATCCGCGCCTCGACGCGCCGCAGCTCGCCGCGCAGCGCCGCCTCGGCATCCAGCCCGTCCGCCTCGGCGCGCGCGACGAGAGCGAGGAGCTCGCGCCCCAGCCGCTCGTCCGCCGTCGTGCTCGCACCACCCGCGGCCACCTCGGCCGGGATGCCGGCCGACGGCGCCGCGAGCGCGGCGTCGACCGTCTCGCCGAGGCCCCCGCGCCCGGCCCGGGAGAGCACCTTCTGCGCGCGGGCGAGCGCGCCCTGGGTGTGCGAGATGCCCTCGAGCACGGACGAGCGCTGCTTCTCGGCCTTCTTGATCGCGTCCCACTGCTGGTGCAGGTCGGTGACGTCGGCATCGGCGAACACGTGGGGGTGGCGTCGCACGAGCTTCGCCGCGAGGTCGGCCGCGACGTCGTCGATCGTGAACGGGTCCGGCTCCTCGCTCGCGATGCGCGCGTGGAAGAGGACCTGGAGCAGCAGGTCGCCGAGCTCCTCGCGCATCCCCGCGCGGTCGCCGGTCTCGATGGCGTCGGCCAGCTCGTGCGCCTCCTCGAGCAGGTACCGCACGAGCGACTCGTGCGTCTGCTCGCGGTCCCAGGGGCACCCGCCCGGGGAGTAGAGCCGGTCCATGACGGCGACGACGTCGCGCAGCGGGTCGGTCGCGGGGTCGTGCGCGGGCGCGGGCTGAGGGGCCGAGGGCTCGGGTGCGGTCACCGGTTCATCGTAGGTTCGGCCGAGCCGGTGCCCCCGCCCGTCGTTCCCCGCTCGACCGTGCGGTCGTGGCCCGTCCGGACGTCCGGACGGGCCACGACCACCCGCTCCGCAGGTCAGCAGGTGCGTGCCTCCACGGCGACGTCGCGCGTCGAGGTGACCCGGCCGCCGTCGAGCACGCCCGTGACCGTGGCCGTGCCGGCCGGGACCGACGTCGCCCGGACCGCGAACGACTGGTACGCGTTCGCGCCCGGTGCCACGGCGGTGAACGTCCGCGACCCGTACGGGGTCGTGAGCGTCACGTCCACGGGCACGTCCTCGCGGTTCGTCGCCCGGACCGCGACGTAGGCCTTGCCCGCGAGGCAGCGCGCCGACGCCTCGACGTCGAGCGCGACCTCGGGCGCGGCGCCCGCGCCGACGAGCCGTGCGACGCCCCAGCGGGCCGTCGACTGGTAGCCCGCCCCGGACGGGTCCGCCCAGTTGCGGATCGCCGTGCGGGTGCCGCCCGACGCGTCGTTGACCTGGAGGTCGAGCCCGTGGAACGTGCCCTCGCCGCCCTGGTCGGCGAGGTCGACCGCGAGCTCGACGACGTACCCGTCGGCCGTGCGCGTCGTCGCGCTCGTGACCCGCGCGCGTTGTGCCGCCTCGTCGCCCGTGCCGAACGACACGGCGTTCTCGGCGCTCACGCGGACCTGGGTGTCCAGGTCCCGGTAGGCGCCGTTCTTGGCGTTGCCCGCGTCGACGTAGACCTCGACGGAGTCCTGCACCCACGGGTCGGAGCCGCTCACGTCCACCACCGGGTCGGCGACCTGGGCGAGCACGTAGAGCGTCCGGTCGCGCCACAGGGTGCGGACGGTCGCGACGGCCCCGCCGCTCCCCTGGACCTCCTTCGCGGTCGTCACGGGAGCACCCGCCTCCGCCCACACGGCGTCGACCTCGCCGTCGACCGCGGGCGCGGCCGACGCGTGCGCGACCTCGAGGTACGACAGCTCCTCGAGCAGGCGCAGCGTGCCCGTCGCGCCGGGCGTGTTCCACGCGGACGTCCCATCGGCCCCCGCGTCCGTGGCGCGCACGTCGAGCGCGAGCGTGTCGCCCGCGGCGGCGGCGTCGAGCGGGAGGTGCGCGACGACGTCGTACCCGCCCGGGCGCTCGGTCACCTCCGCGAAGACCCCCGCGCTCGTCGCACCGTCGCGGCCGACGACGTGCTCGTCCCCGTCGAGCGCGAACGTCACGGCGTCGGCGGCGTCCTCGGTCGCGTCGTCGACGCTCGCGAAGGCCGTGAGGTGGTCCGGGGCCCAGCGGAGCTGGAAGCCCACGTCTCCGCCCGAGGCAGCACCCGGCGCGGCGAACCTGTGCAGCGGGAGGCGCTGCCAGTCCGGGGCCGCCGCGGCGTCGCCGTCGAGCGGGACGTCCCCGGCGAACACGTCGGCCGTGCGCAGGCGGGCCGGCAGCTCTCCGTCGACCACGCCGTGGTAGGCGGGCTTGGCCTTGAGCGCGTCGTCGAACACGAGCGGAGCGCCGTCGTCGACGCGCCAGCTCCGGCCGTCGGTGAGGCCCCACACGGTGACGGAGTACAGGTCGTCGGCGTGCGCCCGGAACACGCGGAACGCGTCGCGGTAGTAGTACCCCTGCTCGACGAGCGACGCCTGGGTGACCGGGGTGCCGGTCGTGACGTCGAGCTCGGTGACGGCCTGCGTGACGGGCAGGTCGGCGAACCGCTCGATCGCGCCCTCGAGCGCGGAGACCGGCATCGCGAGGCTCACGTGGAACTGGTGCCCCACGCCGTCGACGGGCACGCCGCGCGCGAGGAGCCGCTCGACGAGCGCGTGGTAGCGGTCCTGCTTGCCACCCTGCTCGGTGTTGTAGTCGTTGATGAACAGCGCGACCGGCCGCTCCCCGCGCTCCTTCGCCGCCGGGTCCGCGTAGACGTCGTTGAACGCCTCGTCGGCGTACGCGAACGCGAGGTCGAGGTACTCCTCACCGAGGATCCGGAACCACTCCGAGCGGCGCAGGCCGTCGGGGTTCTCCCCGCCGTCCGACACGACCTCGTTCACCACGTCGAACGCCGTGAGCGGGTTGTCGCCGCCGAACGGGCCGTACGCGTCCGCGAGCGCCTGCGCGACGGAGAAGACGTGCGTCCGCAGGCGGTCGCGCAGGACCTGCCGGTCCGCCTCGGACGTCGTCAGGGGCGCGCCGTCGGCCCCCTCGAAGAACCAGGCCGGCGTCTGCGAGTGCCACACGAGCACGTGGCCGTAGACGCGCAGGTCGTTCGCGGCCGCGTAGTCCATGAGGGCGGTCGCCTCGGGGTGCGTCCGGAACGTCCGGTCCTCGTCGTACCAGGCCTCGGGCTTCATGTGGTTCTCGGCCGTGACCTGGTCGAAGTGCCGCAGCAGCAGCTCGGACGCCGCGCCGGACGTCTCCCGGCTGTCGATCGCGACACCGACCGGGACGTCGACGGTCTCCTTGATGCCCGTGAGGTCCTCGACGGCGGGCGGCGGCGGCACGCGCAGCACGACGTCGTCGACGAGCAGGTCGCTCGTGTTGTCGCCGTCGTAGTCCGTCTCCAGGTAGAGCAGCGCCTCGTCCGCGGCGGCTCCCGGGAACGTCGCGGTGACCTGCGTCCAGCCGGTGCTCGTGATGCCCGAGATCTGAGCGAGGGTCGAGTACGACGTCGCCCCGTCGACCGTGCGCGCGATGCTGAGCCACACGTCGTCCGCGGGCTGCCCCTCGGCGAAGCGCACCCACGCGCTGAGCTCGTACGTCGTGCCGGCGGCGAGCAGACCGGTCACGTCGTGCCCGATGCCGTCGCCCTGACCGTCACGGCCGGTGACGACCGCGGCCTGCGTGCCGCCGTGCGCCACGTCCGTGAGGTCGAGCGACGGCGTCGTCGCGTCTCCTGCGCGCGGCACCCAGCCGCCGAGGCCGTCCTCGAAGCCGGTCTCCAGGAGGACCTCACCACCGCGCGGCGGCGTGCCGACGGGGAACGTGAACTCCCAGCCGTCCGCGAGCCGCTCGGCGACGACCGTCTCGACCGCCGCGAGCGTGCCCGCGCGGTCGCCGCCGCCGTCGTGCGCGAGCACGACCTCGCCGGGCTTCATCGCGGCCCGCAGGTTCGCCGTGAGGGTCGCGACGTCCTGGGTCTCCCAGTCGGAGATCGTGTTGACGACGGCGAGCGGCTGCATGCCGAGCGCGACCGCGACCTCGGGGGTCGCGCCCCACGAGCCGTTCGGCGCGCGGAAGAACGGGACCGGGTACTGCGGGTCGCCGAGCGCGTCGCGCAGGACGCCGAGGTTCTCGACGAGGTCGGCGCGCACCTGGTCGGCCGACCACCCGCCCATGTCGGCGTAGCCCGTCGAGTGGTTGCACAGCACGTGCCCCTCGTCGACGATGCGTCGCAGGAGCTCGGCGCCGCCCGGTGCCCGGACGTTCTGGCCGATGACGCAGAACACGGCGTGCAGGTCGTGCTCGGCGAGGAAGTCCAGGAGTGCGGGCGTCGTGCCGGGGTTCGGGCCGTCGTCGAACGTCAGGGCCGCGACGTCGCCGGTCCCCTCGGCGAGGCGCACGGGCGTCGGGACGGGGTTCACCGCTCCCCCGGGCACGGCGTCGCCGGGGTCGGTCGCGACCGTCGTCACGCGGACGTCGTCGAGCAGGAACGACGGGTGCGTGCCCGCGACGGGCGCGGCCTCGACGTAGAGCGACGCCGACGTCAGGTCCGCGGGCAGGGTGTACGTCCCGCCGATCTCCACCCAGCCGTCGGCCGTCGTCGCGACGGCCCCGCCGACCCACGTGTACGCCGTCCCTGCCGCGCCCGTCTCCTGGACCGTGAAGTGGACCCCGGACGACCCGGCCGTGCCCGCGGGGAGCTTGACCCACGCCTCGACGTCGTACGCGACGCCGGGCTCGAGCAGCGCGAGCGCGTCGGTCGCGACGCCGTGCCAGTCCGCCGTCCGACCCGTCACCGCGAGGCTCGACGACCCGCCGTGCGCCTCGGCGCCGGTCAGGGCGACGGTGACCGGCCCACGCGCCGCCCACGGCGTCGTCGCCGCCGACTCGAAATCGTTCTCCAGAACGATATCGATATCGTTATCGACCCGGGCAGGCGTCTGCGCACCCCGCACATCCATCCCCACTGCCGCGCTCGCTCCCCCTCCCGCCACGAGGGTGGCGAGCACCCCCGCCACGGCGGTCCTCCACGTGCGTCTCATCGTCGTCGCTCCCTTGCGATCGGCCGGGGCGCATCGCCCCCGGGCGCACCGGCGCGCCCGGGCCACACCCTAGGGGCACCCACCAGGTTCAGACAATGGTTGAACTATTCCCCGCCACCCTCCCTCGGCGGCGGGCGAGAGCCGGCGGCCGACCATCACCACCACGACAGAAGGCCCCGCCCCGGTCTGGGTGAGACCGGGGCGGGGCCGGGAGCGCGAGGTCACGACCTCCAGGTGTCCGACAGCGTCACCGAGCCGTCCGGGCCGACCGTCGCGGTGCGGTTGCCGCCGCTCTCCCAGACGACGTTCCCGCCGCCGTCGCGCTTGACGTACTTGTACGCGAACGTGGTGCCCGCCGGGAGGTCGAGGGTCGCGGTCCAGACGGGGTAGCTCGCGGCGGAGAGCGCGACGCCGTTCGACGGTGCCCAGGACCCCAGCGCCGGGATGCTGCCGACGACGAAGACGCTCTGCCCCCAGGTCGTCGTCGCCGTCACGGAGAACGATGCGTCACCCTGGCCCTCGACGGGCCCCGGCCCCTCGCCGTCGTCCTCGCACGGGTCGCCCGCCGTGACCGTCCCGCCCGCGACCGCGACGGCGGCGCCGCTCAGGGCGTAGTCCTTGCCGCCGTTGCTGTCCCAGGAGCCCGAGCCGTTCGTGAACGCCGCCGTGACGGTCGCGGCGGCACCCGTCGCGCCGCTCGGCAGGGCGATCTCCTTCGAGACCCAGCCGGTGCAGGCCGCGGTCATCGCGACGCCGGGCACGGCGGTCCAGGCGCCCGTGCCGACGCGGTAGTGGACGTGGTACGCGTTCCAGCCCTTGTCGGTCGCGTAGTAGACGGTCGTCGTGCCGCTCGGGTCGACGGGACCGGGACCGCCGGTGCCGCCGTCGTCCACGGCGCCCACGTGCAGCGCGAGCGCCCCGTAGGCCGGGACCGTCGCGGTGAAGGTGCCGGCGCCGGACACGGTGACGGTCCTCGAACAGTCCTTCGACGCCACGACGTCGCAGTACGTGCCGGCGGGGAGCGACGTCTGGTAGGTGCGCGTCACGGCGCTCGCGGAGTTGTTGATCGTCACGTACCCCTTGGCGCCGCGGCCGTACGCGATGTGGTTGTTCCCGTCGTCCCACCAGTTCGTCACCGCGGTCCCGGCGACCTCGTTGTGGAAGCCGACCATGCCCACGATCTCGGTCCAGCGCTGCGTGCAGACCCACGCGCTGCTCGAGCAGCTCGCGTCCGGCACGGACGTCGCGGAGGCACCGGGGGCACCGGCGTCCTTGTCGCTCCACGCGTAGCCCGAGTAGACGCTCGGCGCACCGTAGGGCCACGAGAGCATGAACGCGTTGGCGAGCCGGTACTTGGCGCCCCACTTGTAGTTCATGGTCTCGCCGTTGCGCTCGGTGTCGTGGTTGTCGACGAAGACGCCGGCGCGGTCCGAGGGGAGCTTGTCGTCACCGATGGTGCGCAGGTCCTTGATCTGGCCGTCGAACCGGGACTTGAGCTCGCGCGCGTAGAAGAACTCGTGCGAGTCGCCGGAGCCGAGGTACTCCGAGGGCTGGATCGGCTCGCCGCTCGCGCCGATGACCTCGTGCACCCAGAAGACGTTCGGGTTCGTGAGCCGTGCCTTGATCGCCGCGAGGTCCGCGGCCGGGATGTGCTTCGCGGCGTCGATGCGGAACCCGGCGACGCCGAGGGAGAGGAGGTCGTTGAGATAGCCGGCGATCTTGCCGCGCACGTAGTCGGAGCCCGTCCGCAGGTCCTGGAGCGAGACGAGGCGGCAGTTCTGGACGTTGTACCGGTCGCCGTAGTTGCTGATGTTCGACCGGCAGTCGTTGAAGTCGTTCGGCCCGTACGGGACGCCGGGGAAGCTGTCCACGGAGTAGCCCGTCCCACCCGTGCCCGTGCCGGACCCCGTGTCGGCGCCGGCCGTGTGGTTGACGACGGCGTCGACGACGACGCCGACGCCCGCCGTCCTGCACGTGCTCACCATGTGCTGGAACTCGGCGCGGGTGCCGAGCTTGGACTCGATCTTGTAGCTGACCGGCTGGTAGGAGGTCCACCACGCCGTGCCCTGGATGTGCTCCTGCGGCGGCGAGACCTGGACGTAGCCGAACCCGGCCGGGCCGATGGTGCTCGTGCACTCGGCGGCCACGGAGTCCCACGTCCACTGGAAGAGGTTGAGGATCACGTCGCCCCGACCGTTCGGGGAGTCGACGACGGGCGTCGGCACGGGCGGTGCCGCCGCGGCGGACCCCGCGACCGGCACCGTGGCGGCGAGCGCCGCCCCGAGCGCGAGGGCGGCCGACGCCGCGGCCGCGACGAGTCGCCGCAGGCGGCCGTCCCGGCGGCTCGTGCGCCGGGACGTCCGCCGGGGACCGTGACCGGCGACGGACGGCAGGGTGGGTGCCGGCGGCCCGGCGGGTTCGGTGGTGCGCGTCATTGCTGCTCCTTCGAGGTGCTGCGGCCGACGGCACGCTCGGCATCGAGCGCGGGAGGGCCACGCGGTGCTGACCACGCCCCGGGGTGTCGGGCGCGCGTCCGGGACTCGGCGGCGTTGCAGAGAGTTTCCGGATGTTGCAGCAACCTTACAGAGAACGGTGCACGCTGTCACGACCCCATGAGGCACTCGCTCGCCGTGTTCCGCCGCTCCGGCTCCCGCCGACCACTGCCGGCCCGCGGGCCGTGCGTCGTGGGCCCCGACGGCATAGCGTCGAGCCGTACGCACACCACGGGAGGAGACGACGACATGGGGACCAAGCGCCGCTGGAAGGACCTGACCACGGGTCAGAAGATCGCCGTCGGGGTCGTGGGCGCGGCGCAGGTCACGCTCACCGCCGCGGCGTACCGCGACCTGCTGCGCCGCCCGGCGGAGCAGGTGAACGGCACCAAGCTCGCGTGGGGCCTGGCGCTGCTCGTCAACTGGGTCGGCCCCATCGCCTACTTCCTCGACGGCCGCAAGAGCTGACGCCGGTCAGCGCGCGCCCGACGACGTCCCGACGGCAGCGGCGGCGCTCACCTCGCCGACGATCACGGCGTCGATGAGCTGGCGCGCCCAGGTGAGCACCTCGGCCCCGCGCAGCGGCCGGCCGCCGATGCGCGCCGTCGTCGGGTACGGGACGAGGAACGCGCGGATCGCGGGCTTGAGGAGCGTGCCCGGGTACAGGCGCTTGAGCCGGAGCTGAGCGGACTCGGCGAGGTCGACCGGCGCGAACCGGACGAACTTGCCCTGCGCCGTGACGTCCGTGAGCCCCGCGCGGCGCGCGTGGTTGCGGAAGTCCGCGACGTCGAACAGCGCGGACGCGACGTCGGGCAGCGCGCCGTACCGGTCGACGAGCTCGGCCCGCACCTCGGCGAGCTCGGGCGCGTCGGTCGCGGCGGCGATCTTCTTGTACGCCTCGAGCCGCAGCCGCTCGGTCGCGATGTACGACTCGGGCAGGTGCGCGTCGACCGGGAGCTCGATGGAGATCTCGGGCTGCTCCTCCGGCCCGTCGCCCCGGTAGTTCGCGACGGCCTCGCCCACCATCCGGACATAGAGGTCGAACCCGACGCCCGCGATGTGCCCGGACTGCTCGCCGCCGAGCAGGTTGCCCGCGCCGCGGATCTCGAGGTCCTTCATCGCGACCTGCATGCCGGCGCCGAGGTCGGTGTGGGCCGCGATGGTCGCGAGGCGGTCGTGCGCCGTCTCGGTGAGGGGACGCTCGGGCGGGTAGAGGAAGTACGCGTACGCGCGCTCGCGGCCACGGCCCACGCGGCCCCGGAGCTGGTGGAGCTGGGACAGGCCGAGCATGTCCGCGCGCTCGAGGATGAGCGTGTTCGCGTTGGAGATGTCCAGGCCGGTCTCGATGATCGTCGTGCAGACGAGGACGTCGAGCTCCTTCTCCCAGAACGCCCGGATCACCTGGTCGAGCTGGTGCTCGTTCATCTTGCCGTGGGCCACGCCCACGCGGGCCTCGGGCACGAGCTCGCGCAGCCGCGACGCGGTGCGGTCGATCGTCTCGACCTTGTTGTGCACGTAGAACACCTGGCCCTCGCGCAGCAGCTCGCGGCGCAGCGCGGCGGCGATCTGCTTCTCCTCGTACGCGCCCACGTAGGTGAGGACGGGGTGCCGCTCCTCGGGCGGCGTCGCGAGCGTCGACATCTCGCGGATGCCGGTGACCGCCATCTCGAGCGTGCGCGGGATCGGGGTCGCCGACATGGCGAGCACGTCCACGTTGGTGCGCAGCTGCTTGAGCGTCTCCTTGTGCTCGACGCCGAACCGCTGCTCCTCGTCGATGATGACGAGACCGAGGTCCTTGAACCGGATGCTGCCCGTGATGAGCCGGTGCGTGCCGATGACGACGTCGACCTTCCCCAGCCGCAGGCCCTCGATCGTCTCCTCGGACTCCTTGGCCGTCTGGAAGCGCGAGAGCGCCCTCACCGTGACGGGGAAGCCCGCGTACCGCTCGGAGAACGTCTCGAGGTGCTGCTGGACCAGGAGCGTCGTCGGCACGAGCACCGCGACCTGCTTGCCGTCCTGGACGGCCTTGAACGCCGCGCGGATCGCGATCTCGGTCTTGCCGTAGCCGACGTCGCCGCACACGAGCCGGTCCATGGGGACCGTCTTCTCCATGTCCGCCTTGACCTCGTCGATCGTCGCGAGCTGGTCCGGCGTCTCGACGTACGCGAACGCGTCCTCGAGCTCGCGCTGCCACGGCGTGTCGGCGCCGAACGCGTGCCCCTGCGTCGCCATGCGCGCCGAGTACAGGCGGATGAGCTCGCCCGCGATCTCCTTGACGTGCTTGCGCGCGCGGGTCTTCGTCTTGGCCCAGTCGGCCCCGCCCATCTTGTTGAGGCTGGGGGACTCGCCGCCCGTGTACTTGGTGACCTGGTCGAGCTGGTCCATGGGGACGAACAGGCGGTCGCCCGGCTGGCCCCGCTTCGACGACGCGTACTCGATGACGAGGTACTCGCGCGTCGCCGCGTTGCCGCCCGTGCCGAGCGTGCGCTGCACGAGCTCGACGAACCGCCCCACGCCGTGCTGCTCGTGCACGACGAAGTCGCCTGCCTTGAGCTGGAGCGGGTCGACGACGTTGCGCCGCCGGCTCGGCATCTTGCGCATGTCGCGCGTGCTCGTGCCCGCGCGGCCCGTGAGGTCGGCCTCGGAGAAGACGGCGAGGCGCAGCTCCGGCGCGACGAAGCCCTTGCCCACCATCGCCGGGGTCACGAGGACGATGCCGCCCTCGGGCTCGTCGTCGAGGCGCGGCACGAGGCGGGCGGGCGTGTCGACGGCCCCGAGCTGCTCGACCATGCGCTTGGCGGGCCCGTGGCCCTCGGTCGTCAGCACGAGGCGCCAGCCCGCGTGCTGGAGGCCGCGCACGTCGTCCAGCGCGCGCGAGACGTCGCCGCGGTAGGACTCGACGTCGCGCGCGCCGAGCGTGAACGTCGGGACGCCGTCCGCGCTCTCGCCCACGTGCGCGGCCGTGGTGCCCGACGACGCGCCCGCGCCGTCGACGGCCCGCGCACCGGCGGCGGAAGCCTCGCCCGTCGGGAGGTCGAGGTCCGGGTTGTCGAGCGCGAACGAGGACAGCGTCCACCACCCCAGGCCGCGGCGCTGCGCGACGGCGCGGACCTCGGCGAAGGTCTCGAACGACGCCGCCGACAGGTCGAGGGGCGACGCACCGCCCGCCACCGCGCCCGTCCACGCCGCCGCGAGGAACTCCTCGGTCGTCGCGACGAGGTCGTGCGCGCGGCGGCGCACGCGCTCGGCGTCGTCCAGCACGAGGAGCGCGTCGTCGGGGACGAGCTCGAGCACGGGGACCATGCGGTCCACGAGGACCGGCGCGAGCGACTCCATGCCCTCGACCGCGACGCCCGCGGCCAGCCTGTCGAGCATCTCGACCGCGCCCGGCAGCTGCTCGACGAGCGCCGCCGCGCGCGCCCGCACCGACTCGGTGAGCAGGATCTCGCGGCACGGCGGCGCCCACAGCCCGTGCTCGGCGATCTCGAGGCTGCGCTGGTCCGCGACCGCGAACCAGCGGATCTCCGACACCTCGTCGCCCCAGAACTCCACGCGCAGCGGGTGGTCCTCGGTGGGCGGGAACACGTCGAGGATGCCGCCGCGCACCGCGAACTCGCCGCGGCGCTCGACCATGTCCACGCGCGTGTACGCGGCCGCGACGAGCCGCTCCGCGACGTCGGTCAGGTCCGCCGTCGAGCCGGCGTGCAGCTCGACCGGCTCGAGCTCGCCCAGCCCGTCCACGACCGGCTGGAGGAGCGCACGCACCGGCATGACGAGCACGCGGACGGGCCCCGACGGCCCGACCTCCGGGTCCGGGTGCGCGAGGCGGCGGAACACGGCGATGCGCTTGGCGACCGTGTCCGCCCGCGGGCTCAGCCGCTCGTGCGGGAGCGTCTCCCAGCTCGGCAGCACCGCGACCACGTCGGCCAGCTCGTCCGGCAGGTACGCCCGGACGCTCGCCGCGAGCTCGTCCGCGTCTCGCCCGGTCGCCGTCACGACCACGAGAGGGCGCGAGCCCGGGGCCCACGCGGCGCCTCCCACCGTGCCGTCGGACGCCGTGCCCTCGACCGGGCCCGTGGCCCGTGCCCCGGCCATCGCGGCGAGCAGCGGCGGGCGCGCGCCGGCCGGGCCGACCACGTCCGCCTCGCCGCGGGCGCGCACGTGCTCGACCGCCGCCGCCGCGGCGGGGTCGGCGAGGAGCGCGGGCAGGATGCCGGTGAGGTTCATGCGGTGGGGTCCCTCCGAGGACGGTGGTCGGGAGCGTCGGCGGCCGCGCGCGGGGCGGGCCCGGGTCGAGGACGGTGCCGGGGCTGGCTGAGGACACGACGGGGCAGCACGAACGGCCCGGACCGAGGCTCACCGAGGGTGAGCGGGTCCGGGCTGACGTCGTGCGGGACGACGGATCCCAGCGTACGCCTCGGCGCCCACACGTCGACCGGCGGCGGCGGGACGGGCAGGCGGCGTTTTCACCCGGCGTCACCCGCTCGCGACCGGTGACACGGTCCCCGCTGCTCCGTCATGCTCGGGGCGTGTCCACGTCTGCGGCGCCGGCCTCCGTGCCGGCCCGGCCCCGCTCCGCCGCGCTCCTGGTGGTGCTCGTGCTGCTCGTCGCGGCCTTCGTCGCGCTCTGGGCCGCCTCGCACCTCACCGTCGCGGGCCAGCAGGCCGACGCCGGGGCGTTCCGGACCCTCGCTCCCCTGCACGACGCCGGCCGCGACCTCGCGGGGGCGCTGCGCCGGGGTCTCCCCGTGGCGTGCGCGGCCGTCGTCGCCGTCCTGGGCGTGGTCGCGCTCGTGCGCCGCGCGTGGCGCGACCTCCTCGCCGCGGTCGTCGTCGTGCTCGGGACGGTCGGGATCGCGCTCGGGCTCCGCGAGGTCCTCGTACGGCCCGACCTCGGGGGCTACGGCTACGCCCACCAGACCTTCCCGAGCGGGCACGTCGCCGTGGTCGGCGGCCTGTGCGTCGCGATCTGGCTGCTGTGGCCGTGGCCGGCGTCGCGGACGGCCGCGGGCTGGGCCGGGCTCGGCGTGACGGCGGTCGCCGCCCTCGCCTCCGTCGTGACGTACGCGCACCGGCCGAGCGACGTCGTCGGCTCGCTGCTCGTCGCGGTGGCCGTCACGGTGGCCGTCGTGTGGCTGCTCGACGTCCCGCGGGGAGCCCGCACGGCCGACGCGCCCCCGGCGGCGCCTCCCGCCGTCACCGACGGGACGCCCCGGCCTCCCCGGGTCGGCGACCCCTCGGCCTGACCGCGGGGAGCCCCGCGTAGAGGTCCTCGTACCGGTCGACGACGCGCTCCCACGTGAAGTCCTCGACCCGCCGACGGCCGGCGGCCCCGACCCGCTCCGCGCGCTCCGGGTCGTCGAGCAGGCCGAGCACGGCAGCCGCCAGCGCCTGCGTGTCCTGCGGGTCCACGAGCACGCCGTCGACGCCGTCGGTGACGATCTCCGGCGGCCCGCCCCGCACGGTCGCCACGAGCGGCCGGCCCGACCGCCACGCCTCGAGGACGACGAGCGGGGCGGCGTCCGCGCGGCTCGGCACGACGACCACGTCCGCGGCCGCGAGGCGCGCCGCGACCTCGGGCGGGTCCAGCCGCCCGGGGAGCTCGACGCGGTCCGTCAGCCCCGCCGACGCGACCCGGCGGCGCAGCGCGGCCGCCTCGCCCCCGTCGCCGACGACGACGAGCCGCGCCCGGTCGCGCAACGGCGACGACGCGAACGCGTCCACGAGCAGGTCGAACCCCTTGACGTGCTCGATCCGCCCCACCGCGACGACCACGGGCTCGCGCACCGAGCCCGACTGCGTGGGCTCCCCCGCCGCGTCGTGCCCGGCGAGGTCGACGCCGTTCGGGACGACGACGGCGTCCGGCGCCCCGAAGCGGACCAGGTCGTCGGCGACGACGCGCGAGCACCCCGTCACCGCGCCCGCGACACCGATCGAGCGCTCGAGCGCCGCGCGCAGCAGCCGCGAGTGCTCGAACACCGCGTGGTCGTCCGCGAAGGTCTCCCCGTGGGAGCTGACCACGAGCGGCGTGCGCGTGAGCGTGCGCATCCCGAGGGCGTACGCGCCGTTCGGGCCGAAGCACTGCACGTGCAGCACGTCGGGCCGGAACGCCCGGAACGCCCGGCCCCAGGCGAGCGCGGCCCCCGGCGCGGCGAGGGCGAACCGGGCGACGTCGCCGGGCCGGCTCGACGGCTGCGGGGTCGGCAGGTAGCGCACGAGGACGCCGTCGACGCGCCGGGTCCCCAGGTGCTCGCCGCGGTCCACGGTCCAGACCTCGACCTGCGTGCCGCGCGTCGCGAGGACGCGCGCGACGTGGCGCACGTGCGACTCGACGCCCCCCGTGTGCGGGTCGAACGAGCTCGCGACCAGCGCCACCCGACGACGCCCTGCCATGCGTCCCTCACCCTCTCGCGGGACGTCCCGCGCCTGGTCCACGATCACCCGCTCATCACCCGCTCCCGCAGGTCCGACGGGGCGTCGGCGCCACTAGAGTGGGCCACTCTACCGACCGCTCCGGTCGTCCCGACCGTGCCGCACCCGCCACGCACCACGCCCCGAGGGGGACCCTCCCGATGCCGCAGCTCGTCGTCGCGACCGTCGCGGTCGAGGTCCCGATGGGGGCCCAGGTGTACCAGGAGGAGGTCGCGGCGCGCGCGGCGGGGGCGCTCGCGGACGGTTCCGCCGGTGCGACCGGCCCGTGGTCCGTCGACCGCGCCGTCTTCCGCTCGCTGCGCTCCCCGCTCGCCGGGACCCACCGGCTCCCGCTCGGACGCCTCGGCTCCGCGAGCCCCGCGGTGCGCCGGGCCGTCGGCCGCGCGGTCTACCCGCGCGGCGCCGTCGTGCACCGCGTGGGGCTGGACCTGCCGCCGCACCCGACGCGCGACGTCGTCGCCGTGCAGGACGTCGTGTCGTGGCGCTACGACGACGAGTCCGCACCGGTGCGCGCGGCCGCGGCGGAGGTCCGCCGCGCGGCGGCCGTGGTGTGCGTGTCGGAGTTCAGCGCGGACGAGGCGGCCGACGTCCTCGGGCTCGCCGAGCGGCCCGCCGTGGCCTACAACGGCGTCGACCCGGTCTACTTCTCCGCCGAGCCGCTCCCTCGCGAGCGTCTCGCGGCGCTGGGGGTGGACGGCCCCTACGTGCTGCACGCGGGCGGCGCGTCGCGGCGCAAGAACCTCGAGGAGCTCGCGGTCGCGTGGACCGCCGTCCGCTCCGCGCGCCCCGACCTCACGCTCGTCATGAGCGGGCCGCCGCACCCGCGGCGCACCGCGCTGTTCGCGGACCTCCCCGGCACGCGGCTCGTCGGTCGGCTGCCGGGCGAGCTGATGCCGGGGCTCGTCGCAGGCGCGGCGGCCGTGGCCGTGCCGTCGCGCTACGAGGGGTTCGGGCTGCCCGCCCTCGAGGCGATGGCCGCCGGCGTCCCCGTGGTCGCGGCGCGCACCAGCTCGCTCCCCGAGGTCGTGGGCGACGGCGGCGTGCTCGCCGAGCCGGACGGCGCGAGCCTCGCGGAGGCCCTGCTGTGGGTGACGACGCGCGACGCCGAGGTCGAGGCGCTCGTCGGGCGCGGGCGCGAGCGCGCCGCCACGTTCACGTGGGAGCGCAGCGCCGCGCAGCACGCCGCGATCTGGCGCGCGGTCGCCGCGCGCGGCTGACCGCGCCCACGCCCCGGTGACGGCGCTCACCCCGCCGGCTCCCACGCCTGGACCGCGCTGATCGTCGCGATCCACTCGCTCTCCGTCGCGAGCGGGATGAAGTCGGGGTGCAGCCCGCCGACGATCCCCGTGTAGTTCGCCGCGAGCACGGGCACGTCGCGCTCGGTCGTCATCGGGAGCGTCACCCGCACGGCCGTGACCTCGACGGGCTCGAACGTGAAGAGCGCGACGCGGTCGAGGAGCTGGTCGGTCTGCTGCGCGACGTCGTGCCAGTCGCCGTCGGGCGTCCGCACGGAGACGGTGTAGTCGCGCAGTCCCGACGTGCAGCACCGGATGCCGGCCGTCGCGACGGCGACGCGGTCGATCGTGCGCGGGCCGTCGGTGGCGACCTCGACGCCGGGGGTCTCGTCGACCGACCCGTCGGCCAGGCGCCCCGACCGCCACGGCTCGCGCACGGCGAAGGTCCCCGACGTCACGACGTCGGGACCGCTCGCGTCCTCGTGGGTCGACGTCGCGGTCACCGGCCGACCCTCGAGCACGTCGCCGCCGAACGGCTCGACGGGAGCGACCTCGAGGGCCGTGCCCGCGGGCGCGACGAGCAGCACGGGCGCGCCGTTCACCGGGACCTCGACGCCCCCGGAGGGGACCTCCAGGCCGCGCTCGGCGCCGTACGGGTCGCGCGCGGTCACGGTGACCGCACCGCCCGGCGCCGTCAGCCGCACGGTGGTGGACAGGTCCTCGCTCCACAGGGCGAGCAGCTCGGCGCCCTCGACCTCGCCCGTCCCGGGCGCGCGCACGGCGTGGACCCCGGGCGTCCCCGTCTCGACCGCCTCGGGCGGCCCGAACCCGTCGAGGAACGCCGCGCTCGCCGCGAAGGCGGCGCCGGCGGGTTTCACGTACTGCCCGTACTGGAGCAGCGACCACGAGTTCCCCGCCTCGCCGAACCCGCCCTCGGAGAAGAAGTACGTCCACTCGTCGACGCCCTCGAGCCCGTACCAGAGGAGCTTGCGCACGACGTCGGACCCGCCCGCCCAGAAGTTCGCGACGCCGTCGGACCACCACCCGGTCTCGGTGTCCCACACGGGAACGTCCCCGCACGGACCGATCGCCTCGCGCAGCCGGTCCAGCTCGGCGCCGTCCGCGGAGAACCCCTCCTCCTCCCACGACCGGTTGAACCCGGTGTAGGGGTGGATCCCGACGACGTCGAGCGAGTCGCAGCCGCCCGCCGCGACCAGGTCGGCCCACCACGCGGGCTCGATGCCGAGCGTGTTGCCGCCGACCACGACGACGTCGGCCGACGCGTCGCGAGCGCCCGCCGCGAACGGCGCGCCGACCTCCTCCTCGTACGCGGCCGCGTCCTCGTAGCCCGTGTTGTTGGGCTCGTTCCACGGCTGCCAGTAGCGGACCTGCGGCGCGTGCTCGTGGACGGCGGAGACGATCTCGCGCGCCCAGCCCTCCCAGGTCCCGGCCTCCACCGCGGCCTGCTCCGCCTCGCCCCCCGAGCCGAGCTGGAGCGTGAGGACCACGCCCGTCTCCTCGGCGAGCTCGGCGGCGGCCGCGAGCTCGGTGAACGGGTCGACGTCGGCGGGCTCCTCGCCCTCCTCCTCGTCGGGCGCGAACGCCGCGTTCGGCAGCGAGTCCCAGACGAGCGCGGCGGCGTCCGGCTCGGCGGTCGGGTCGGGCACGATCGCCCCGAAGTCGAGCTGCGTGCGGTGGCTGCCCACGCCGAGCTGCTCGGCGAGCTGCACGCCGCGCAGCGGGCCGGCGCCGCCCCAGTCCGCGCCGTCCGCGAGCGCCGCCGGGTCGAGCCCGCTGCCCGCGGCGGCCACGGTGTAGCGCAGGCACGTCCCCGAGACCGCCTCGCCCGTCGCGGCGTCGACGAGCGCGGCGTCGACCTCGTACACCCCCGGCCGGGTCGGCGGCAGGTCGAGCGGGACCTCCCCACCCTCGGCGGGGAGATCGACGACGGTCTCCTCGCCGATCACGGGGTCCCACACGCGCGGGTCGCCGCGCACCTGGTACCGCAGGCGGTACGTCCCGGCCGCGGCGCCCCATGCCTCGTCGAACGCGGCGACCACGCGCGGCGCGGTCCCGTCGGGGAAGACGCCGTAGGGCGCGTCCACGAGCAGCCCTGCGCCGAGCCCGAGCCCGCCGAACAGCTCCTCGTTCGCCGCGTTGTACTTCACCGGCGCGCCGAGCTGGTACGCCATGCGGTCGGCCGAGATCTCGGTGAGGGCGAACCCGCCGTCCTCGCCGTGCGTGAGCACGTAGTAGGGCGCGTCCCCGGCCGTGCCGTCGCGCAGCACCGGCGTGCTCTCCCACAGCGCGAACGGCTGCTCGAGGTCCTTGTGCGTGTCCGGCCACACGCCCCGGAACACGCCGTCGCTCCCCCACCACCGGAACCCGAGGTTCTCGTCGGCGACCACGAGGCCGTCGCCCGCCGGCCCCGACGACGGTCCGGTGGTGGCACCCGTCGTGTCGTCGAGCCAGGGCACGCGCGGGACGCCGAACGGTCGCCCGCGCACCCACGAGGCGCCGAGGTGGAGGTCCGGGTCGTCGCCGCCCGGCCCGACGGCGCGCAAGTCGAGCGTGCGGCGCTCGTCGTCGCGCACGTCCGTCTGGACGAGGGCCGTGCCGTCCGGGAGCTGGGCGAGGACCGCGCCGTCGAACGGGGTCTCCGCGAGGAGCTCTCCGTCGCCCGACACCTCGTGCAGGACCTCGCCCGCCTCCTGGACGCCGACGACGGTCCCGCCGTCGTCCGTCCAGCGCACCGTCCCGTACAGGTCGAGCAGGTCGCCCGAGGTGTGCTCCCCCTCGGGGATCGTCGTCGCCCACGTCGTGGTGCCGTCCGGCGCGACCTTGAGCAGGTCGCGCCGGTGCATGAGGGTGTCGAGCAGGTAGACGCTCCCGTCGGGGTCGGCCTCGAAGGAGTCGGTCCGGAACGTCTCGCTCGCGCCGTCCCAGTCGAGCTCGACCGGCGTCGTCGCCTCCACGTCCCCGGTCGCGAGGTCGTAGCGCGTCACGGTGTACGTCGCCTCGCGGTCCCACTCCAGCACGTATGCGGCGCCGTCGAGCACACGGAACGTGACGAGCTCGCCGTCGTCGAGCGTCACGACGTCGTCGACGACCGTGCGGATCCCGTCCAGCGCCTCGGTGTCGACGCCGTCGTCGGTCACCTGCTCGAGGCGGGGGAACCCGCACAGGGGCAGCGCGCCCGCCTGCGTGACGGGTGCCGCCGCGGGGACCGGGGACGCGGTGAACGGCTGCGCGCCCGGTGCGGTCCCCGTCCCGGTGCCGCCGATCACGACGGCGGCCACCACCCCGAGGACCGCGGCGACGACGCCGCCGACCACCGTGGGGTCCGCGCCGCCCGGTGACCCCTTGCCGTCTTCGTCCGAAGCCATCTCGTCGCCCTGCCGTCGTCGGGCCCGGCACTGGTGCCGCTCCCGCGATCGTAGGACCGTACCCCGCCGTCACAGGGCGCCCGGGAGCACTTTCACCCGCGTTCGTCCGGTTCTGGGCTCGATTCACCCGATCGACCCGGCCCTGGGCGCCAGGAGGGCGACTATCTTTCATCTGTGCAGGCGACCACGGAACCCGCGATCCGCGTCGCCGGGCTGGGCAAGACCTACCGGCTCGGCGCGTTCGGCGAGCGACCGTCCACCGCCGCGGCCGCCGCGATCCAGTGGGTGCGCTCCACCGGCAAGCAGAAGTACACGCTGTTCGACGCGCTCGACGACGTCTCCTTCGAGGTCCCGCAGGGCGAGGCGCTCGGGATCGTCGGTCGCAACGGCGCGGGCAAGTCGACGCTGCTCAAGATCCTCACGCGCGTCACCGCGCCCACGCGCGGGCGCATCGAGCTCACCGGGCGCGTCGGGTCGCTCCTGGAGGTCGGCACGGGGTTCCACCCCGAGCTCACCGGCAAGGAGAACATCTTCCTCAACGGCGCGATCCTCGGCATGACGCGCAAGGAGATCACCAAGCGCTACGACGAGATCGTCGCGTTCTCCGGCATCGAGAAGTTCCTCGCGACGCCGGTCAAGCGCTACTCGTCCGGCATGTACGTGCGCCTCGCCTTCTCCGTCGCGGCCCACCTGGACACCGAGATCCTCGCGATCGACGAGGTGCTCGCCGTCGGCGACGCCGAGTTCCAGCGCCGCTCGATCCAGAAGATGCGCGAGGCCGCCCAGGGCGGCCGCACGGTGCTCTACGTGAGCCACCAGCTTCAGACGGTCCAGGCGCTGTGCACGTCCGCGGTCCTCCTCGACCGCGGGACCCTGAAGTACTCGGGCACGGTCGAGGGCACGCTCCAGGCGTACCGCGACAGCTTCGAGAGCTTCGCGGCGGCGCAGTCCGACCCGAAGAAGCGCCCGGGCAACGGCAAGGTCCGGCTCTCCTCGGTCCGCATGGAGGACGAGTTCGTCAAGTCGTCCCAGGACATCGTCGTCGACTTCGAGGCCCCCGCGAGCAAGAAGCTCGTCGGGACGTACTTCGTCTCGATGCACATCAACAACGACCAGGGGACCGTCATCGCGCAGTGCGACTCGCGCCTCGTCGGGAAGTGGTTCGACCCGGAGCAGCCCCAGAAGGGCCGCCTCGTGGTCCGCGACCTGTGGCTCAAGCCGGGCCAGTACACGGTCGACGTGTACGCGTGCCAGGCCGGCGTGCTCGACGCGTGGGAGGGCGCGTGGCGCTTCGAGGTGCTGCCCGACCTCCCCTACCCGGAGTTCACGGAGGCGTCCAGCACCGAGAAGGGCATGGTCTTCGTGAACTTCGAGTACGAGGGGGCCTGACGTGGAGCAGACCGTGCAGCGCACCGTCATCACGCCGCCAGGGCGCCTCAACCTGCCGTCCTTGCGCGAGCTGTGGAACGCGCGCGAGGTCGCCGTCCGGCTCGCGCTGCGCGACGTCATCGTGCGGTACCGCCAGACGATCTTCGGCATCACGTGGGTCGTCGCGCAGCCGCTCGTCAGCGCCGGCATCTTCACGATCGTCTTCGGGGAGATCGCGGGCCTGTCGACGGGGAAGATCCCCACCTTCCTCTTCACGCTCGCGGGCATGCTGGCCTGGAACCTCTTCAACGGCGCCCTCGGACGCGCGTCCGGCTCGATGGTCGGCAACCAGTCCCTCGTGCAGAAGGTCTTCTTCCCCCGGCTCCTGGTCCCGATCTCGAGCCTCGCCTCCGTCGTGCTCGACTTCCTCGTCGCGCTCGCGCTCGCGGTCGTGCTGCTCTTCGTCTACGGGATCAACCCCGGCTGGGCGGTCCTGCTGCTGCCCGTCTGGGTGCTGCTCATCCTCCTGATCGGTACGGGCATCGGCCTCGCCGCGGCCGCCTACATGGTCAAGTACCGCGACGTCGGCTACGTGCTCCCCTGGCTCGTCCAGATCCTCCTGTACGCGAGCCCGGTCGCCTACGCGCTGTCCTCCGTCCCGGAGAACCTGCGCTGGCTCTTCGACATCAACCCGGTGACGTGGTTCCTCGAGGGCTTCCGCTGGTCCCTGCTCGGCACCGACTTCCCGCCGACGTGGCAGGTCGTGGCGCTCGTGGTCGCCGCCCCCCTGATCTTCCTCGCCGGGACGCTCGTGTTCCAGAAGAACGAGCGCGAGTTCGCGGACTTCATCTGATGCGCGTCTCCGCGTACGTGCTCCTCGCCGACCCGAGCTTCCTGCGCGCGAGCCTGCTCGCGTACTACCACCTCGTCGACCGGGTCGTGCTGTCCTACGACGAGACGAGCACGTCCTGGACGGGCACGCCGCTGCCCGTCGACGAGTGCCTCGCGATCGTCGAGGAGATCGACACGGACGGGAAGTGCGTGCACGCCCCCGGAAGCTTCGCCCGGCTCGACGAGCACCCGCTCGACAACGACACGTACCAGCGCCAGACCGCCCTCGACGCGGCGTCGGAGGGCGCCGACTGGGTGCTCCAGCTCGACACGGACGAGGTCATGCTGGACCCGGCCGCGTTCCGCGCGTCCCTGGACGCCGCCGAGCGGGCGGGGGCGGGCGGGCTCCACTACCCCGCACGCTGGCTCTACTCGCGCGTCGCACCGGGGCGCTACCTCGAGTCGAGCACGCGCCTGGGCCGGCCCGCCGCGTCGTACCCGGGACCGCTGGCGGTGCGCGCCGGCACGACCCTCGTGCACGCCCGCCAGGCCGACGTGCCGCTCTACCGCGTCGACCTGGCGCCGTGGAACACGGACCCGAGCCACCCGCACGACACCGTCGTCCACGAGGTCGTGCGCCCCGACCAGGCCGTGCTCCACTTCTCCTGGGTCCGTCGCCCGGAGGCCATGCGGCAGAAGTTCGGGTGGTCGGGGCACACCGCCCACTACTCGCGCCCGGGCGTCTACGAGTCGTGGGTCGCGCGGTCGCGGCACCCGCGGCGCACCGCGCTGACGTCGCCGTTGCGCCGCAAGGACTGGTTCCGCCTCGTGACCGTCCCCGAGCCGCCAGGAGGCGCGCCGTGAGCCCGACCGTGAGCGTCGTCGTCGTGACGTACGGCCGCCCCGAGAGCGTGCGCGAGTGCCTGGAGCACCTGGAGCGGCTCGACACGCCGCCGCTCGAGGTGGTCGTCGTCGACTCGACCCCCGCGGACACGACGCGGCGCCTCGTCCGCGAGCGGTTCCCCGACGTGCGGCTCCTGCACAGCACGCTCGGGCGCGGCACGACGCCGGAGTCGCGGCAGATGGGCTTCGCCGTCACGCGGGGCGACGTCGTGGCGTTCGTGGACGACGACGCCTACGCGGCGCCGGACTGGCTCGACGAGCTCGTCGCCCCCTACGCAGACCCCGACGTCGTCGCCGTCGGCGGCCGCGCGGACAACGGCATCCCGGGCGAGGAGCACGAGGGGCTGGACCGCATCGGCCGGCTGCTCCCGGACGGCCGCCTCACCGGGAGCTTCGCCGCCGACCCGGGCCGCGTCGTCGAGGTCGACCACCTGCTCGGGGCGAACATGTCGTTCCGCCGCAGCGCCCTGGAAGCGATCGGCGGCATCCGCGGCAACTACCCGGGCACGTGCCTGTGCGAGGAGTCCGACATCTCGCTGCGGCTGCGCGCGACCGGCGGCCGCCTGCTCTACACGCCGCGGGCCGTCGTGCGGCACATGGCCGCGCCGTACGGGATCGGCGGCAAGCGCTTCGACCGGCGCTACCTGTACTACGCACGCCGCAACCACCTCGTCATGCTCGTGCGGAACTTCGGGTGGCGGGACCCGATCGTGCGCCGGTACGCCCGTACGACCGTCCGCGACCAGCGCGACTACCTGCGCACCACCGCGCGGCGCCTCGGGCCGACCAAGTCGGACGGGACGCGCCGGTCCCTGCGCAAGCGGGTCACGGCTCCGGTCGTGCTCACGCGGGCCGTGGCCGAGCTGGTCGGCCTGGCCGCCGGCGTCCCCGCGGCGGTGCGCGCGACACGGCAGGACCGCGCGGACGGGCTCGCGACGCCATGACGCCGGGGGCGGGCAGGCCGCTCGTCCACGCGATCACGCCGGGCGACCACTTCTCCCCGCGGACGGGCAGCGCCGTCCCGACCGTGGTCGACGGGCTCTCCCGGCACCGCCCTGAGCGCAGCCCACGGCCGACGGTCCTCGTCGCGCGCGGGACGTACCCGGACCGCTACACGAGCGCCGACGTCGTCGAGTACGCGCCACGGCGCTCCCGTCGGACCGACCGCTACCTCGACTCGGCGCTCGCGCGCGTCGGCGCACCCCGGGTGGCGGCACGCCGCGCGTTCGCCGCCGTCGTCGGCGGCCAGGACGAGTGGCCGCCGTCGTTCGTGCTCGCCCACAACGCCCCGGCCCTGGTGCCGCTGGTCGACGCGCGGCACGTTCCCGTGCTCTACGCGCACAACCAGGTGCTGCGGACGTACACCGCCCGCGACGCGGGCCGGACGCTCGCGAACGCCCCGGTGGTGTGCGTGAGCGACTTCCTCGCGGAGCAGGTCCGGGCGCGGCTCCCCCGGGACCTCGGCGACCAGGTGTGCACCGTCCGGAACGGGGTGGACCCGACGCTCCTCGACGTCGCGCGCCCGGCCCCCACCGGCGACGGCCTGCACGTCGTGTACGTCGGCCGGGTCATCCCGGACAAGGGCGTGCACGTGCTCCTGGACGCGGTGCGCGCGCTGGACCGCGACGACGTCCGCGTGACCGTCGTCGGACGTCCGGGCTTCGACGCCCGGGACCCGTTGACGCCCTACGAGCAAGAGCTGCGCCGGACCGCGTCCGACCTGCGGTCCCCGGTCCGGTTCGCGTCGTTCCTCGCGCGCGACGCGCTGCCCGCGGTCCTCGCGACCGCCTCGGTGGTCGTGGTCCCCTCCACCTGGCCCGAGCCGTTCGGGCTCACCGCGCTGGAGGGCATGGCGGCCGGCGCCGCCGTCGTCGCGTCCGACGTCGGGGGGCTGCCGGAGGCCGTCGGGGACGGCGGGCTCCTGGTCCCGCCGGGCGACGTCGACCGGCTCGCCGAGGCTCTGGACGGCCTGCGCGACGCGCGGACGCTCGAGCAGGCTCAGACGAGGGCGCGGGCGACCGCGCGGACACGAACGTGGGCGGCGGCAGCGGCCCGTCTCGACGAGGTGCTGGAGGCGTACCGATGACGGTCACCGTGCGGGTCGTCGCGCTCGACGACCTCTCGCCCGCGGACGTCGAGGGCTGGTCCGACCTCGCGTCCCGCGCGGCCGAGCCCAACGCGTTCCTCGACCCGGGCTGGCTCCTGCCCGCGACGCGCTGGTTCCCGGCGGCGCGCGACCTGCGCGTGCTCCTCGCCGAGGACGCCGACCGGGTCCGCATGGTCCTGCCGCTCGGCGTCGAGCGGGGGTTCCACCGGCTACCGGTGTCGTACGCCACGACGGCGACGCCGTACCTGGCCCGGAACGCCTCCGTCTGCGCCCCGCTCGTGGACCGCGACGACACGCGCGGGACGTTCGAGGCCGTGCTCGACGCCGTCGGCCGCCGTCGCAGCGGCCTGCCCGGGCTGCTCGAGCTGACGCTGTTCCCGGACGGCCCCCTCCTGGCCGCGCTCCTCGACGTCGCCGTGGACCGTCGGCTCCCGGTCCTCGAGCGCTACCGGCTGGAGCGCGCGTGCCTCCGGGTACCCGGCGAGGACCCCGTCGCGCACCTGAGCAGACGACGGCGCAAGCACGTCCGGCAGGACGCGGCCGCGCTGGCCGAGCGGCTCGGTGGCGAGCTCACGGTCGTGGACAACGGCGACGACCCGGCGGCAACCGAGCGCCTGCTCGACCTCGAGGCGTCCGGGTGGAAGGGCGACCGGTCGCGCAAGGGCGCCGCGCAGCGCAACAAGCCGCACCAGCTCGGGTGGTTCCAGGAGGCGACCGACGCGATGCGGCGGCGCGGGCGGCTGCACGTCTTCGAGCTCGTGGGCGGCGGGACCACGGTCTACGCGAGCGCGGTGATCCGTTCCGGCGACGGGCTCTTCGGCTACCTCGACACCTACGACGAGGCCTACGCGGACCTGGGGCCGGGCGTGATCGGCCGGGTCATGACCCAGGAGCACGTCGCCGCGCGCGGCGACGTCTCCCTCTTCGACCCGTGCATCCACCCCAAGTTCACCGTCCCGTCGACCCTGTACCCCGGCCGCCGGGACCTCGTCGGGCTCATGGTCGCCGTCCGCGGACCCGTCGCACGCACCTGCGTGGGGACGGCGCCCCGGGTCTCGTCCACCCTGCGGCGCCTGCGGCGTCCGCGTCCCGCGGCGCACGACGCCGTGAGCTCGCCGCCGGGGGGTGGGTGATGGTCGGGTCGGGTGTGCCGGACCTGAGCGTGGTGATCGCGGCGTTCGACGCGCAGGACACGCTGGACGAGCAGCTGGACGCGCTCGCGGGGCAGGACGTGGGGTTCGCGTTCGAGGTGCTGGTGTGCGACAACGGGTCGCGCGACGCCACGGCCGACCTGGTGCGCCGCCGTCAGGAGCGCGAGCCGTGGCTGCGGCTCGTGGACGCCTCGGCGCGCCGCGGTCCGTCCGCGGCGCGCAACATCGGCGCCGGTCAGGCGCGGGGCCGGTTCCTCGCGTTCTGCGACGCGGACGACGTGGTGGGCCAGGGCTGGCTGGCCGGGATGCACGACGCTCTCCAGCACGACGAGTTCGTCACCGGCAGCTGGGAGGGCGACCGCCTCAACAGCGGCGACGGCACGGCGGTGTCGTGGATGGTGGAGAGCGTCTACCGCCTGGACTTCTTCCCGTGGCTCCCCGCCACGGGCGCGGGGACCATGGGGATCCGCCGCGCGGTCTTCGAGGAGGCCGGCGGGTTCGACGAGCGACTGGCCACGAACGAGGACACGGACCTGTCGTGGCGGGTCCAGCTCGCCGGGCACCGCCTGGTGCACCACCCCGAGATCGTGCTCCACGTGCGCAAGCGCGACGGGCTGCGCGCGATCTTCCGCCAGGCCTACGCCTACGGCGCGGGCGACCGGCTCCTGCGCCACCGCTACGCGGACGTCGCCGCCGCGTACCAGCGCCGGGAGGACCAGCCCTCCAGGACGGCGGCACCTGCGCGGGAGCGGTCGGAGGCCGGCACGGACGCCGTGGCCGGGCGGGCCGCGCGGGCGATCGGCGCGGCGCGGCGCGTCCTCGGCAAGGTTGCGCAGGTCCGGAGCCGGAGGGACCTCGCCGACCGGGTGCAGCGCGTCGGGCACGACCTGGGCTTCCGGTTCGCGGGGAGCGACGCGGCCGTCGAGCGCGTCCCCGTTCCCCCGGTCCTGCCCGACCCGTCGTAGCCGGACCGGGACTCACCCGCTCGGCGCCGCCTCAGACCGGTGGTGGGAGCGTGGCGGGTACCGGGACCCGGTGCGCGGCGGGGTCGACACGACCCCATCGGTACCCCGCCTGCTCGCCGACGCGCCAGACCGACTCGGCGAGACCCGCCCGGCCGCGCGACAGCTTGTTCCGGACCGTGCGCACCACCCGACGGACGGAGGCCGAGAGCCCGCCGGTCCGGGCTCCGGTCCCGGCACCGGCGGCCTGGGGTGCCGGTGCCGCGCGGCCCTGCCCCGGCGACGCGGCACCGGCGGTGAAGGCGGCGGCGACGTCCGCGTAGCGGTGGCGCAGGAGCCGGTCGCCCGCGCCGTAGGCGTAGGCCTGGCGGAAGATCGCGCGCAGCCCGTCGCGCTTGCGCACGTGGAGCACGATCTCGGGGTGGTGCACCAGGCGGTGCCCGGCGAGCTGGACCCGCCACGACAGGTCGACGTCCTCACCGGTCGCGAGCGACTCGTCGAACCCGCCGGCCTCCTCGAAGACCGCGCGGCGGATCCCCATGGTCCCCGCGCCGGTGCCGGGAAGCCACGGGAAGAAGGGCTTCGTGACGATCGGGTCGGTCGTCCAGGAGACGGAGGCGCGGTTGCCGCTGTTGAGGCGGTCGCCCTCCCAGCTGCCGGTGACGAACTCGTCGTGCTGGAGAGCGTCGTGCATCCCGGCCAGCCAGCCCTGGCCCACCACGTCGTCCGCGTCGCAGAACGCGAGGAACCGGCCCCGCGCCTGACCGGCGCCGATGTTGCGCGCCGCGGACGGACCGCGGCGCGCCGAGGCGTCCACGAGCCGCAGCCACGGCTCGCGCTCCTGACGGCGGCGCACCAGGTCGGCCGTGGCGTCGCGCGACCCGTTGTCGCACACCAGCACCTCGAACGCGAACCCCACGTCCTGCCCCGCGAGCGCGTCCAGCTGCTCGTCCAGCGTGTCCTGCGCGTCGAACGCCGCGATCACCACGCTCAGGTCCGGCACACCCGACCCGACCATCACCCACCCCCCGGCGCGGCCGTCACGACGCCGGCCGCTCGGAGCGCGACCGGCTGCGCACCGGACGGTGCTCGCGGAGGAGGCCGCCGACCGTCGACGTGCGGTAGCCCTGTGCCGCCAGGCCGTCCAGCAGCGTGACGAGCACCCGCGCACGATCGAAGTGCGGCAGCTCCTGGCCCGGCTCCAGCGTCTCGGGGTCGGCCCGGTCGTCGTGGAGCAGCACGATCCCGCCGGGGAACACGTCGTGGAGGGCACGTCCCGCGATGCGGTCCTCGTCGTCGTGCAGCCAGTCGTGCGCGTCGCCCGACCAGATGACCAGCTCGAGCCCCAGCGCGCGGATCCCGCGCGCCTGCGCCACGGTGTGCCGCCCGTACGGCGGGCGGTAGAGCCGCAGCGGCGCGCCGGTCACGTCCTCGACGCGCCGCTTGGCGTCGCCGATCCGGCGGACCGCCTCCTCGTCGCCGAGCGTGAGGAGGGATCGGTGGTCCTCACCGTGCAGCGCGACCTCGTGCCCCTCCGCGACGACCCGCCGCGTCACCTCCGGGTACCGGACGACGTGCTGCCCGAGCACGAAGAAGGTGGCCGTCGCGCCCGTCCGCGCCAGGACGTCGAGGAGGCGAGGGGTGTGCTCGGGGTGCGGGCCGTCGTCGTACGTCAGCGCGACGACCCGCTCGGTGGTGTCGACGCAGAACACGCCGAACTCGCGCGCGAGCACGGGCGGCACGGGGAAGGGCGGGACGGCCTGGGACCGGAACGTCCCCCCGGCGGGCCGCGGGTCACGGTCGAGGGCTCCCCGGCGGACGAGCACGGGCCACCGGGCGCGGCTCACGGCGCACCCCCGGCGTCGCGGCGACCGTTCACGCCACCACCCCTCTCAGCCGGACACCGAGGCGAGCATATCGACGCCGACGGCACCGGAGCCGTGGCGGCGGGACCGCGTGGTCGCCCGGCCCGGGTGAATTCGCCACGAACCCGCGGTGACGGCCCGTCGCTGACCTAGGGTTTGGCTGTGGAGCCGACGCCTGCGCTGCCCCGGGGGACGCGCGTCCTCGATCTCGGCGCGCGTGACGCCGCCGTCGCCGCCGACCTTCGCGCCGCCGGCCTCGACCGCTACCTCGGCCTCGTCGACCCCGGGCACCTCGCGACGGCCCGCCGTGCGGCCGGCGACCTGGCCGACAGGCTCCACCCCGTGCCGGCACCCGACGTGGCGGCCCGCTGCTCGACGGACCTGCTGATCCTGCGCACCGACCACGCACGCGTCCTGTGGACGGTGCGCGACCTCGGCCACCTGCGCTACCTCGCGGTCGAGCGCGGCGCCGGGCTCTCGGGTCTGGAGGCGCGCCTGGCCGTCCTCGTCGGCCGGGCGGGTGGTCGCCTCTCCTCGCTCGGGCGGTTCGTCTGGGGTGGTCGTGCCTTCGACCTGTTCCGCCTGCCACCGCCGCACGGTCCGGCCCCGCGGACCTACTTCTCCCCCGCCTGGGGTGCCTCCGGCCTCGCGACCCGGCTCAAGGAGGCGGGGCTGCGATACGCGGTCCTGCGCTGGTTCGAGTCGCTCCCGGTGATCGAGCCCGGGGAGGACCTCGACGTCCTCGTCGCGGACGACGACGTCGACGCGCTGCGCGGGATCCTCGAGTCGGAGCCGGGGACGATGCCCGTGGACCTCTACAGCGTGTCCGGGCTCGCGGCGTCGGACTACCAGGGGGCGGCCTACTATCCCCCGGCCCTCGCCGAGCAGGTCCTCGACCGGGCCGTGGTGCACGAGAGCGGGTTCCTCGTGCCGTCGCCGGAGGACCACCTGCACTCGCTCGCGTACCACGCGGTCTATCACAAGGGCCGCCGCTCGGGCCTTCCCTCGCGCGGGCTGGGACCGGCCGAGCCGGCGCCCGAGCACGACTATCCCGCGGAGCTCCGGCGGCTCGCGCAGGCACAGGGGGTCACGCTCGACCCCTGGTACGAGGACGTGGACGGCTACCTCGCGTCCGTCGGGTGGCGGCCGCCGACCGACGCGCTGCGGCGCCTGTCGGCCGGGAACGCGTGGGCGCGGGGTCTGCTCGCGTCCGACCACGACGCCCGGCTCGGCGACGCGGAGCTCGCCGTGTTCCTCGTGCGCGAGGCGACCCTCGCCGTCGTCCCGGCGGAGCAGGTCGAGGCGGTGCTCGACCGCTTCGGCTTCGACGTGCTGCTGGCCACGGACCTCGACCCCACGGCCCGGGAGCGCGCGGCCACCGCGCTGCGCGGCGGCAACTGGGGACGCGGGCCCTTCCCCCGCAGCGGGGGCGAGCCCGTGCGCATGGTCGTCGCCCTCCACTACGCGCCGGAGGAGCCCTACGACTGGCTGCGCGAGCGCTACCCGCACCTGACCAACGCCGAGACGTTCGAGGCGAAGTCGGAGGTCCGTCGGCTCGTCGAGCAGCGCGTGCCGGAGCCCGACCGGTTCAACCCCCTGCACTCGTCGGACAGCACCGCCGAGGCGTGGGAGTACCTCGACGTGATCGCGCCCGACGCCGTCGGGACCGTCCGGGCCGAGGCCGAGCGGCGCGCCGCGCAGCACGTGGCACCGCCCGGCACGGTCCGCACGCTCAGCGTCGGCCGGCGCGCGCGCGTCGACGTGGTCGCGGGCACGGACGGCCTCGTCGTCCGGAAGACGTTCGCCCCGCCGTTCACCCGGTTCCTCGACCGCGAGCTCACCGCCCTCCGCGAGCTCGGGGGCCGCGTCCCCGCGGTCCCCCCGCTCGTCGACGCCGGCCCCGACTGGTTCGCGTGCCCCTGCTACGAGGACACCCTCGGCGCCGCCCGGTCGAGGACGGGCCTGCTCCCCCTCGCGGTCGTGCGCAGCATGGTCGACGTCCTGCGCGAGCTCCACGGTCTCGGGTACGACCTGGTGGACGCGAAGCCCGGCAACTTCGTCCTCGACCCCACGCACGGGCTCAAGGTCGTCGACTTCGAGTTCCTCCACCGGTACGACGACGAGCCGCCCCCCTTCGCGCGGACCGTCGGGCTCGTGGGCCCCGGTCCCGAGTTCCCCGGGGACGTCCCGGTGGGCGAGATGGGCTACGACGCGCGCTGGCTCGCCGCGACCGGCCTGCCTCTCGACGTGCTCGTCGACGGGTCGGTCGTCACCCAGCACCTGGCTCGGGCGCGGTACCGCCTGCGGCTGCTGACCGTCCTGCCCGGGTCACCGCCGCGGCGCGTCGCACGCCGGGCGCGCGCGACCGCGCGGCACGCCCGGTGGCTCGCCACCTCCCGGTACACCGAGTGGGCCCGACGTCGTGCCACGTCCGGGCGTGAGACAGGAGCACGATGACCCTCCCCGACCCCGCCGCGCCGTCCGCCGGACCGCGGCACCCCACCGTCACCGTGGTCGTACCCGTCTACAACGACGTCGCGCGACTGCGGACCTGCCTCGCGGCCCTCGCCGCCCAGGACTACCCCGCCGACCGGTTCGACGTCGTCGTCGCGGACAACGCGTCCACCGAGGACCTGCGGCCCGCGCTCCCCGCCGGCGACGGACGGTTCACCCTCGTCCTCGAGCCACGGCGCGGGTCGTACGTCGCGCGGAACACGGCGGCGCGACGGGCGACGGGCGAGGTGCTCGCGTTCACCGACGGGGACTGCATCCCGCGCCCGGACTGGCTCTCGCGGGCGGTCGCCGCGCTCACCGTCGACGACCCGCCCGACGCCGTCGGCGGCGACATCAACATCCTCTTCCGCGACGGGTCGCGCCCGACGACCGGCCCCGAGCTGTACGAGACGGTCGAGGGCTTCGACCAGGAGCGCTTCGTGACCGTGACGCACTTCGCGGCGACCGCGAACCTCGTCGTGCCGCGGGCGACGTTCGAGCGTGTCGGCGACTTCAACGCGGCGCTGAAGTCGGGGGGCGACCTCGAGTGGGGCCGCCGGCTGCAGGAGCTCGGCGGACGGCTCGACTTCGCCGCGGACGCGGTCGTCGACCACCCGTCGCGACCGTCCTGGCGCGACCTCACGCACAAGACCGTCCGGATCACGCACGGCCTCGTCGACCTGACCGAGAACCCGGAGACCGCGGGCTTCGCGCGCGACAGCTGGCACAACACGAAGCAGACGTTCACGGTGTGGATCCGCATCTGGCAGGCGCCGTGGCCCGAGGAGCGGGGCGCGAAGCTGCGGTTCGCCGCGGCGCGCAGCTATGCGGGCCTGCTGGAGCTGGGCGTCCGCGCACGACGGCGCCTCACCGACCGGGCACGGGCCCGGCGCGCCGGGGCGAGCGGGTGACGGACGACGTCGGCATCGTCCGACGCGCGGACGCGGACCGCCCCTGGCGCGAGGTGCCCGAGCACGTGCGACGCACGGTGCGCTCCGCGACGAGCGTCGACCTCGTGATCGACGCGATGACCGACGCGGAGTCGCCCTGGCCGGTCGAGCTCCAGCGCCGCCTCCTCCACCCCGCGTCGGGCGGCCCGGCCGTCCTCGTCCCGCGCGCGGGCGGGCGCGGCCTCGTCCTGGGCGGCGAGCGGCACGCCCTGGCGCCCGCGCTGCGCTTCCTGGGTCTCGACGTCGCACGGGCGGACTGGGTCGGCGACCGGCTGCGCTTCCAGCAGCTCGCCCACCCGGTGACCGGCGCGGCGGCCGTGCACGTGGGTCTCCCCGCCCGCCTCCCGTTCCCCGACGCGACTTTCGACCTCGTCTGGGTCGACCTGGACGAGGTGCTCGCGCTGGTCGGGGTCCGCACGTCCGCGCGCGTCCTGGGCGAGGTCGAGCGGGTCCTGGCACCCGGGGGGAGGGTCGTCGCCGACGTGCGGCACCGCGGGCGGCGCGCCGTCGACGCGGCCCGGCGGCGCACGGCCCAGTCCGCAGGCGTGGCCGCGGACGTCGTGCCCGTACGGCTCCTCCTCGCACGTGCGGGGCTCGTCCCGACCGGACGGCACGCCCTCCTCCCTGACCGCGCCGACTGGTCCCGCCTCGTCCCCGCCGCCCGGCTGCGGGACGAGCTCGCCACCACCGACCTCAGGACGGGGGGACGCCGGGCGGTGGCCCGCACGCTCCGCGCCCTGGGTGGGTCGGGCGTGCTGGCGCCGGACGCCGTCGTGCTCGCCCGGCGCCGTGGCGACGCCGCTCGCGACGTCACCCCGGACGTGACGACCCTCGCCGAACGGGTGGCGAGGTCTGACCGACCCGTCGTCGGGGCGCTGTCCGACGCCCGGGTCTCCGTGCGCGGACAGCGGTTCGTCAAGGTCCCGCTGTCCGCGGACCAGCAGGAGGCCCTCGGTCGGGAGGTCGCGGCGACCCACGAGGCGGCCACGACGGGGTTCGGCCCCCTCGTGCTCGACGAGGTCGCGACGTCGTCGCACGACGGCGTCCGGGTCGCCGACGCGCCGCTGCTCCGCGCCCGATCCGTCGCCCTCGACGAGGCCGAGGCCGTCCTGGCCCGGGCGCTGCGGGGCGTGACGGTGCCGGACGAGCGCCGCCCGCTCCGGACGACGGCCGCCTGGCGGCGTCTCGAGTCCGCTCGGGGCGAGCAGGACTGCGTCGAGATCGGCGCCGCGAGCCTGCGGGACAGGGTCCTGCGGACGTACGGCGCCCTGCTCGTCCCCGTCGGCCCGACCCACGGCGACCTCCACCCGGACAACGTCCTCGTGACCGCCCAGGGCTCGGCACGCCTCGTCGACTGGAACCGCTTCGAGCCCGACAACCCGCTCGTGCTCGACGCGGCGTACGCGGCGTGCCAGGTCGACCTGGCACGGACCGGGTCGGGGCTGGCCGAGGCCGTCCGCCGGCTCGCGGCCGACGAGCTCGCCGGCCCGCTCGCGACGATCGCGTCCTCCCGGCGCGGCGAGCTCACGCTCGCCCAGGTCGCCACGCTCGTCGTCCTGGACCGGGTCGTCTCCTACAGCCTCCCGCGCCGGCGGTACAAGCCATGGACGTTGTCCACGATGCGTGCGGCGGTCGCCACGGTCCACGCTCTCGCGGGCTGAGTCCCGGCGGTCTCACGCGCGCGACGTGCGCCGCACCCCGGCCCAGGCCCGGCGGACCGGCGCGCCGGGCGCGAACCGGACCGCCCAGGCCACCTCACCGAGCGCGGCAGCGGGCCGGCGCCGGCGGAGCGCGGAGCGCGCGGCACGACCGGCGCTCCACCACGCGAACCGCTCGTTGGCGGCGAGGCGGTCGTCGTACGCGTCGACGAGATCCCGCCGCCCTGCCGCGAGCGCGTCGCCCCGGTGGCGGCGCAGGATCGTGCGCAGGCTGGTCGCCAGGTCGCGGTGCGAGCGCGTCGTGTTCGTCGCGTGGTGGCGGTAGTCCACGAGGACCTCGTCGACGAACGCGAACGGTCCCCGCGCGGCGGCCCGGAGGACGAGATCCATGTCCTCGCCCTGCCGGTACTCCGGGTCGAAGCCGCCGACGGAGTCGAACGTCTCCCGGCGGATCACGAGGTTCGGGAGCATGACGCCCGGTCCACGGATCACGGCGCGCTGGTCGTCGGCCGCCCGCTGGTCCGCGGCGACGAGCTCCGCGCCGTCGGCGTCGATCGTGCGCATCCCGCAATAGCTCACCACGGCGCCCGGCCGTGCGGACATGACCTCGACGTGCCGCCGCAGCCGGTCCGGGTGCCAGCGGTCGTCGTCGTCGAGGAACGCCACCAGCTCGCCGGACGTCTCCGCGACCCCGGCGTTGCGCGCCGCGGACACGCCCGCGGGCGCTCGCCGCACCACGCGGGGGCGCGGGGACGCGACGTCCCGCGCCACGTCCTCGACGATCCGGAGCAGGTCCGCGGGCTCGGGAGAGCCGTCGTCGACGACGACGAGCTCGGCGGCGGGGTGCGACTGCGCGAGGACGGACGCGAGCGCCTCCGCGAGGAACGGCCCGCCGCGGTTCGTCGCGACGACGACGCTCACGCTCGGGAGGGCGGTGCCGTCCCCGTCCGTCCGCCGGACCTCGCCCACGTCGCTCCTCCGTGTCTTCGCCGTGTCCCCGCCGTGTCGCCGTCCTGCGCGGCCACCGCACCCGGCCGCGGACGGATGGGGTGAAATCGGCGGATTCCCGCGGGATCCGTGGCCCGCTGGGGGACAATCTCCCACATGAGGGTCCTCCGCGTCTCGCACAGCGCCGTGGTCGACGCCTGGCGCGAGCGCGAGCGAGAGCTGCGCGCGCGCGGGGTCGACGTCCGGCTGCTCTCGGCGCGCGCGTGGGACGAGGGCGGCGCGACCGTCCGCCTCGTGCCCCGCCCGGGCGAGCCGGTGCGGGGCGTGCGGACGCTCGGGTCGCACCCGGCGCTCTTCCTCTACGACCCCGTCCTCCTGTGGCGCGCGCTCGGGCAGGAGTGGGACGTGCTGGACGTGCACGAGGAGCCCTTCGCGCTCGCGACGGCGGAGGTCCTCCTGCTGCGCCGCCTGCGCGCGGTCGTGTCGCGTCGGCCCGCCCCGCCGTACCTCCTCTACTCGGCGCAGAACCTCGACAAGCGCTACCCGTGGCCGTTCCGGTGGTTCGAGGCGCGCGCGCTGCGCGGCGCCGCGGCCGTGTCGGTCTGCAACGACGAGGCCGGCAGGATCGTCCGGGCCAAGGGCGCCCGGGGACGCGTGGAGACGGTCCCGCTGGGCGTCGACCCGGCGGTCTTCGCGCCCTCGCCCGACCATCCGTCGGACGATGCGTCCGACGTCACGCGCCCGGGACGCGGCACGGCCCGCCTCCGCGTGGGGTACGCGGGGCGGCTCGCGCACCACAAGGGCGTCGACGTGCTCCTCGCAGCGGTCGCGGACGACGACCGGCTCGACCTCGTCGTCGCGGGCGACGGCCCGGACCGCGCGGCGCTCGAGGAGGCGGCCCGCCCGCTCGGCGGTCGGGTCCGGTTCGTCGGCGCGCTCGGGGGCGACGACCTCGTCGCGTTCTACCGCTCCCTCGACGCCCTCGCCGTCCCGTCGCGCGAGACGGCCGGGTGGGTCGAGCAGTTCGGCCGGGTCGCGGTCGAGGCCATGGCGTGCGGCGTCCCGGTCGTGGCGAGCCGCACCGGCGCCCTGCCCGACGTCGTCGGCGGCGCGGGCCTGCTCGTGGCCCCCGAGGACCCCGCGGCCCTGAGCGCCGCGCTCGCGCGCGTCCGCGACGAGGACGGCCTGGCAGACCGGCTGCGCGTCGCGGGCGCCGAGCGCGCGGCAGCCTGCTCGTGGGCCGAGGTCGCCCGCCGCTACGAGGAGCTCTATCTCACCGGGACCGGCGAAGGTCCCGGCCCGACGCGCGCGCAGGCGACCGACGGAGGCGACCCCTCCGCCGCCGTACCGCCCGAGGTCGTCGTCGTCGCCTACGGAGCACCCGCGATGGTGCGCGACGCGCTCGCCCCGCTCGCCGGGAAGTTCCCGATCACGGTCGTCGACAACTCGTCGTTGCCCGAGATCCGGGAGATCACCGAGCTCGCGGGCGGACGCTACCTCGACCCCGGCCGCAACGGCGGGTTCGCGGCAGGGGTCAACCACGCGCTCGCCCACCGTCAGGTGCCGGGCGCCGACGTCCTGCTGCTCAACCCGGACGCCGTCGTGACGCCCGAGGACGTCCAGACCCTCCACCGCGCGCTCCACGCCGCCCCGGGGATCGCGAGCGTAGGGCCGGAGCAGGTCGACGACGACGGCGTCCGGGCGCGCGTGATCTGGCCGTTCCCGTCCCCGGGGGCCACGTGGGTCGAGGCCGTCGGGCTCGCGCGGCTGCGTCGGACCCCGGCGGAGCGCTCGTTCGTCATCGGCTCGGTGCTGCTGCTCAACGCCGCCGCGGTGGACGACGTGGGGGGCTTCGACGAGCGCTTCTTCCTCTACGCGGAGGAGACCGACTGGGCGTACCGCGCCGTGCGGTCCGGGTGGCGGCACGCCCTCGTGCCCGAGGCGCACGCGCTGCACCTCGGCGGGGCGACGAGCAGCGACCCGACCCGCCGGGAGACGCACTTCCACGCGTCGCAGGAGCGCTACCTGCGCAAGCACCACGGCCGCGCGGGCTGGGCGCTCGCGCGCACCGGGGCCGTGCTCGGGGCGGCGGCCCGCTCCGTCGCGCTGCGCGGCGACGGGCGCGAGTCGGCGCGTCGTCGCCTCCGGCTCTACCTCACGGGGCCCGTCCGCGCGGAGTCGGCGCTGTGACCCAGCGCGCGACGCTCCTGCGCCGCCGGCCCGTGCTCTACCGCGCGCCGCGCGTCCCCGGGACCGTCGTCGCGCGCAGCCGGACCGTCGCCGCCTGGGTCGCGGGCGGGGCCGTCGTCGTCGCGCTCCTCGCCGTCCTCGGGTTCGTCGTGCCCGAGCTCCAGATGGCCGCCGTGGGCGGTGCGCTCGTGGTGCTCGTCATCGGGCTCACGGCTTACGAGCCGGTCGCCCTGCCGATCCTCGCCATGCCCGCGCTCGTGATCGTCCAGCGCGTCGGCGGGGGCGGGGTCGACCTCTCCCTCAGCGACTTCGCGCTGTTCGGCGCGTTCTGGTTCGCGCTCTTCTTCTCGCCGCGGCCGTTCTCGCGGCCGATGCGGGCCATGCTCTGGCTGTCGCTCGTGTACCAGGTCGCGACGCTCTTCACCGTGATCGTCAACCCGTTCAGCGCGAACGTCGTGGAGTGGTTCCACGCGTGGCTCTCGGTCGCCGGGGCGCTCGTGCTCGGCTGGGCCGTCGGGCGGTCCGGGCGCGCGCGGCTCGGGCTGACCCTCTTCCTCGTGCCCTGTCTCGCTATCGCCGCGCAGACGTGCCTCGTCGCGCTGCAGCAGCTCGCGGCGGGCAACACGGGACCGGTGTACATCGACTCCCCGCTCGCGATGCACAAGAACTTCATCGGGTGCGTGCTCGCGTTCGCCGCCCTCACCGCCTACGCGCGCCCGTGGTGGGTCGGCTGGCCGCGCTGGTTCTCGCTCGGGGCCTTCTGGCTGTGCTCCCTCGGCGTGCTCGCCGCGCAGGCGCGTCAGGCCCTCATCGGCCTGGCGATCGGCATCATGCTCATCACGCTGCGCGGCGACCCCGACCGCAAGCGCTCGAAGCTCATCCTGCTCGCCGCGATCCCGGCGATCTACTTCGTCGTGCTCGCGGTGCAGGAGCAGCTCGAGTCGGGGAACGAGTTCAACTCCGCGAACCAGCGGCTCACCTGGTACGCCGACTCGATCGAGGTGTGGCAGCGCAGCCCGTGGGTCGGCATGGGCCTGCGGTGGTGGACCGCGGGCGTCACGGAGTTCGTCTTCCAGCCGCCCAACGTCGAGCTCGAGGTGCTGACGTCCGCCGGGATCGTCGGGCTCGTCGGGTTCCTCGTGCTGTTCCTCGGCGGGATGGTCGTGCTGTGGCGCATCAACCCGCGTTTCGGGACCCTCGCGTTCTCGATGCTCATGATGCGCTTCGTCCAGGGCCAGTTCGACCTCTTCTGGGTGTCCGTCCAGGTGACGGTCCCCTTCGTCATCGTCGGGGTGTGCCTGGGCGCCGAGTCCTACGCCGAGTCGCGCCGGTACGCCCGTCACATGACCGGTCGGGAGCTCCCTCTCGACGAGCTGCGATCCGTGCGGGAGATGGCCGAACGATGACCGACCTGCGGATCCTGCAGATCGCCCCGGAGATCGCCCCGGGCAGCGGCGTGGGGGGCGTCGCGCACCACCTGGAGGAGGCCTTCGAACGCGCCGGGGTGCCGACCGCGCGCTTCACCCTCGCCGAGGCGCACGGCAGGTGGCTCCCCGAGCCGGGGCCGGGCGTCCGGGGCCGGCTCGTGCTCCTCGCCCGGGTCGTGTGGTTCTCCACCGTGGGCACCGCCCTCGCGCGGCGTCGGGTCGCCCGCGAGCGCCTCGCGGGCCGGGGAACCGGGGACGCGGTGGTCTCGATCTGCCACAACGACGTCCTCGCCGGCGACGTGTACGTCAACCACGGCATCCTCCGGGTCGCCATGCGGGCCCGCGGAGGGTACGCGTGGCGCATGGCCCGCAACCCGCTGCACCTCTTCACGGCGGCCCGCGACGCGCTCCGGTACCGCGGCCGCTCCCACCGCGTGGTCGTCAACCTCACACGGTCCGAGCGCGACGCGCTGCGCAGCACGTACCCGCGGCTGCGCGCCCGGGCCGTCGTGATCGGCAACGGCGTGGACGTCGCGCGCTTCGCGCCGCCCACGCCCGCCGAGCGCGCCGCCGCCCGTACCGCGGCGGGCGTGCCCGAGGGCGCCGTCCACGTCGTGTTCGTCGGGCACGAGTTCGACCGCAAGGGCCTCGACCTCGTGCTCGCCGCTGCCGCGGACCTGCCCGACGTCCACGTGAGCGTCGTCGGCGGGACGCCGGACATGCTCGCCGACGTCCGGGCCCGGGTCGCCCGCCTCGGGACGGCCGACCGCGTGCACCTGGCGGGCCGCGTGCCCGACCCGCGGCCCTGGCTCCACGCGGCGGACGCCCTCGCCCTGCCGAGTGCCTACGAGGCGAACGCGCTCGTCGTCCTCGAGGCGCTCGCGTGCGGGGTCCCCGTGGTCGCGACCCCCGTGGGCTACGCACCCGACGTGGTCGAGGACGGGGTCACCGGGTGGCTGGTGGACCGGACGGTCGAGGGCGTCCGCACAGGTCTCGCGGCCGTCGCCGCCCTGGACGACGCCGCGCGCGGCGAGGTCTCCGCGCGGGCGCGCGCCACCGCCGAGCGGCACGACTGGGACGCCGTCGCACGTCGCTACCTCGAGCTCGCGGCGGCGCTCGCCACCGCACGATCGGAGCACCGCCCGTGAGGATCCTCCACGCCGTCCGGTCCGACGGCTTCGCCGGCGTCGAGCGCCACGTGGCGCGGCTCGCGCGCGCGCAGTCGGCAGCGGGCCACGACGTCGCGGTCGTCGGCGGAGCGCCCGACGGCATGCGCGCGACGGTGGACGACCCGACGGTGCCCCTCCTCCCCGCGGCCTCGACCGGCGACGTCGTGCGGGCGCTGCGCCGGCACGCGGCGGCGGCGGACGTCGTGCACGTGCACATGACCGCGGCCGAGGTCGCCGCCGCCGTCGCGGCCCGGACGACGGGCGGGTTCCCGCCGGTCGTCTCGACGCGCCACTTCGCCCGACGGCGCGGCACCGGGGCACGGGGACGGCTCGTCGCGGTCGTCGCCGCGTCGTCGGTCCGGGCCCAGATCGCCATCAGCCGGTACGTCGCGGACCACGTGGAGGGCGACAGCGTCGTGGTGCACCCCGGCGTGGCGGACCGTCCCGACGGGCGCGGCGCCGCCGCGCGCGACGACGTCGTGCTGGTCGTCCAGCGGCTCGAGGCCGAGAAGCGCACCGACCTCGCGCTCGAGGCGTTCGCGGCGTCCGGGCTCGCCGGCCGCGGGTGGCGGCTCGAGATCGCGGGCGACGGCGCGCAGCGGCCGGCGCTCACCGACCTCGCACGGTCGCTCGGCATCGACGAGGACATGTCGTTCCTCGGGGCGCGCGACGACGTCGACGCCCTCCTGGGGCGCGCCGGCGTGCTCGTCGCGCCGTGCCCCGTCGAAGGACTGGGCCTGAGCGTCCTCGAGGCGATGGCGAGCGGGCTGCCGGTCGTCGCCTCTGCCGCGGGAGGGCACCGCGAGACGCTCGACGGGATCGACCCGCTCACGCTCTACCCCCCGCTCGACCCGCGCGCCGCCGGCCGCTCCCTGGCCGCCCTCGCCGCCGACCCCGGACGCCGCGACGCGTGCGCCGCCGCCGGCCGCGCCGCGCAGCGCGAGCGCTTCACGCCCGCGGCGCAGGTCGCCGGGACGGACGCCGTCTACCGCGCGGTGCTCGCGTGACGGCCGGTGCGGGCGCGGGCGACGTCGTCGTCCTGTCGCTCGAGCGCTGGGACGACGTGTGGCGCCGGAACCAGTACCTCGTGGCGGAGCTGTGCCGCGCCGACCCGACGGCGCGGGTGCTGTTCGTCGAGCCGGCGGCCGACCCGCTGCACCGGCTCAGCCGACGCGGCGTCCCCCGCCCCGGCCGGGGCCTGCGCGCCGCGCCCGACCTGGACGGGATCGCCCCCGGGCGCGTGCTCCTGCACGAGCCGACCAAGTGGCTCCCCCGCAGGGTCGACCCGGGCGCGGACGTCCGGCTCGCCCGGTCGGTCGAGCGCGCCGTGGCCCGCGCCGGGCTGCGCCGGCCCGTGCTGTGGGTCAACGACCCGTCCGGCGCCGCCGTCGTGCTGCGCACGGGCTGGCCCGCGCTCTACGACGTCACCGACGACTGGCTCGCCGCCGACCGCACCCCCGCGGAGCACGCGCGCCTGGTCGAGGACGAGGCGACGCTGCTGGAGCGGTGCGCCGAGGTCACGGTGTGCTCCCCGGGCCTGGTCGCACGCAAGGGCGCGCTCCGCGACGTGACGCTCCTGACGAACGGCGTCGACCTCGACCGCTACCGCGGCGCGTACGACCGTCCGGCCGACCTCCCCGCCGGCCGGGTCGCGCTCTACGTCGGGACCGTGCACCCCGACCGGTTCGACGTCCCGCTCCTGCTCGCGACGGCCCGCGCGCTCGACGGGCACGCCCGGGTGGTGCTCGTCGGGCCGGTGGTGGACCTCTCCGCCGCCGAGCACGCGGACCTCGCGCGCGCCGGGGTCGTGCTCCTCGGGCCACGTCCCTGGACGGCCGTGCCGGCCTACCTGCGCCACGCCGACGTCTTGCTCGTCCCGCACGTCGTCGACGCGTTCACCGACAGCCTGGACCCCATCAAGCTCTACGAGTACCGGGCCGTCGAGCGGCCTGTGGTGTCGACGCCCGTGGCCGGGTTCCGGGACGAGCCCGGGGTGCGGGTCGCCGCCGGCGAGGACTTCCCGACGGCGGTGCTCGCCGCGCTCGGCGACGCGGCGCCCCCGCGGGCCGACCGGCTCGCCACCGATCCGCCCGACGTCCCGACGTGGCGCGGTCAGGCTGCGCTCATGCGCGCGGCGCTGACCCGGACACGGACGTCCAGACGTCGGTGAGCACCCGCGCCGTGCGCGCCACGGGGAACCGGCGGAGCGCCGACGTACGCGCCCGGAGCGCGCGCTCGCGGGCCGCGGCCGGGTCGCGCAGCACGTCGAGCAGGGCCGCCGCGAGCGCGTCGACGTCGCCGGGCGGCACGAGGAGCCCGAGCGTCGGGGGCCCTTCCTCGGGGTCGTCGAGGATCTCCTCGACGCCGCCCGCCCGCGTCGCGACGACCGGGACGCCACGGACCATCGCCTCGACGACGACCTGCCCGAACGGCTCCGGCACGGGCGACGCGTGCACGCACACGGCCGCGTGGTCGAGCTCCGGGCGCGGGTCGGCGACGAAGCCGACGAGGTCGACGTGGTCGTCGAGCGCGAGCCGGGTCACCTCGGCCCGGACCTGCGCCGCGTAGTCCTCGGCGCCGAACGCCGGCTCCCCGACGACCCGCAGCCGCGCCCCCGGCACCGCGTCCACGACCGTACGCAGCGCGCGCACGACCTCGAGCTGACCCTTGGTCGGGCTGATCCGCCCGACCATCACGGCCAGGGGCTCGGGCACGTCCGCACGCCGCGAGAGCGCCGTCTCGGCGCCCTCCGCCTGCTCGGGGGCGAATCCCGGGTACGCGACCGCGGTCGTCACGGGCAGCGTCGCCGCCGTCGCGCGCGAGTTCGCGACCACCGCCGCCGGGACCCGGCGCGCCAGCCCGCGCACGACCCGGACGAGCGGGCCGGGCAGGTAGTCGGGGGCGATGCGGTCGTGGACGTGCCACACGAGAGGTCGGCGGGCGAGGGCCGCGGGCACGATCCCCAGGAGGTCGGCCTTGAGCGACGTCGTGTGCACGACGTCGGGCCGCAGCGCCCGCACGCGCCGCGCGAGCCGCCAGAGGAAGGGGACCGCGCGCAGGGCGCCCACGAGCGTCGTCGTCGACAGCCGCCCGGCGCGCTCGCGGTCGGCGGTCGCCACGGACCGCGCGAGCGGGACGATCTCGACCCGGACGCCGAGCTCTTCCAGGCGCGCGCGCAGGGGACCGTCGGCGAAGAGCAGCGCCCGCACGTCGACCTCGGGCCCGAGCGACGCGCACGTGCGCACGAGCGCGAGCTCGGCGCCGCCGAGCTCCGCGGTGTGGTCGAGGACGAGGACCCGGAGCGGCGGACCGCCCGGGGCGGTCACCACCGGAACGGGCGCTTGCGCTCGTCCGTCGCGGGATCGTCACCGGTCTCCTCCGGCGCAGCCGGCTCGACCTTGCTCCAGGCCGGGGCGAGCACGGCGTGCCGCTTGCCCGGACGCTGCGGAGCACCGGACGCCGCGGCGCCGTCGGGCGTGACCGCGCCGCCGGCGGGCGCCGAGGGCGGCACGGGGCGCGCCGCCGCGTCGTCGACCGCGACGGCCGCCGCGGCGACCGAGGCGCGTCGCGTGCCGACCGCACGCGCGGCGTCGTCCGGGGTGGGCTCGTCCTCGGGCCGGCCCGACCGCGCCGGCCCGGACGGCTCGGCGGGAGCGTTCGGCCGCCCGGTCGCCGCAGGCGCGACGGAGGGGCCGGGTGCCGCCGCACGAGCGCCCTCCTGACCGGCTCCCTGCTCCGTGTCGTCGCCGTACGTCGAGGCGTAGAGCATGCGCCGGTCGCCCGTGACCCCGGTCAGCGCGATGCCGAGCAGGGGGACGTTGCTGACCCGCAGCCGCTCGGTCGCCTCCGCGAGCACCGCACGGTCGGTGCGGCCGGCGGACGCGATGAGCACGACGCCGTTCGCGTAGCCGCCGAGGATCGTCGCGTCGGCCGCCGCCAGGACGGGGGGCGCGTCGACCACGACGACCTCCGCGTGGTCGCGGAGGCTCCTGACGAGACCTCGCGCGCGCTCCGTGGCGAGGAAGTCCGCCGGGTCCATCTCCTCCTCCGGCACCGGCATGACCCGCAGGTTCGGCACCGCCGTCGGGCGCAGCTCCTGGTCCTGCCCGTCCCAGTCGTCGGGGGCGGGGAGCATACGGTCGAGCTGCGGGCGCCGCAGGTCGCCGGACAGCGCCACCGTGCGTCGGCCGCTGAGCGCGAACGAGGCCGCGAGGTTCGCCGTGATGAACGAGCGCGGCGCCGACGGGTCGGCCGCCGTGACGACGACGACCGCGTGCTTCATGCCCGCGGTGGACACCTGGACGGCGGTGCGCAGCTCACGGATCGACTCCGTGAAGGGCGTCGCGACCTTGCTCGCCACCGGCAGGGCGCGCGTGTGCGTGAACTCCTTCTCCGCAGGCCGCGTGCCGTAGAGCTCCGCGAGGACCGGTGTCTCGGTGAGCCGCGTGGACTCGGCCGCGCTCCGGACACGGACGTCGAGCCCTCGACGTGCGAACGCGAGCCCGATCCCCGCCACGAGGCCCACGACGAGGGCCAGCGCCAGCACCGTCAACCGGGAGAGCCCGAGGGGCTCGGCCCCCGTCGCGGGCGCGACGACCTCGCCCGGCACGGCGATGCCCCGGAGGGAGTTGATCTGCACCGTGAGCGCGGAGTAGTCGCCGACGATGATGTCCTGCTCGGCCAGCGCCAGCGGGTCCTCCGGGTCGGCAGCGAGGCGCTGGCGCACGCCCGCGAGCTGCTCGGCGAGCGCCTGGCGGCGGCTCTCGAGCTCGGCGACCTGGTCGGCCTGGATCACGACGAGCTGGGCCACGTACGCGTCGGCGAACGCGTTCGCGACCTCGACGGACTGCGCCTCCTCGGTGGTCGTGGCCTCGACCGCCACCGTCTTGTTCTCGCCGTCGACGTCGCCGGACACCTGGTCGGCCAGCTCGTCCGCCGCCGCTTCCGGCTCGCCGAGCGCGGCGGCGGCAGCCGCGGCGACCTCGGGCGAGGTGACGTCGTCGGCGTCGGTCGCCACCGTCACCTCGACTAGCGACTCGCCGCCCTGCGCGCTCTGGACGCCGTAGAGCTGGACCGTCGCGGTCGCCCGGTACGTCGTCTCCTGGCGGTCGACGTAGAACAACGCGGCCGCGACGACGACGAGCACCGCGGCGAGCACGTAGTACTTGCCCGCCCAGATCGTGCGGAGGAACTCCCTGATCGTCATCGCTGTGCTCTCCCCCCACCGGGTCGCCCCGCGCCGACGGTGCGGTCCATCTGCTGCGCCACGACGCCTCGCAGCCGCTCGACGAACCGTTCACGGCCGAACGTCGCGACGTGCGCCGTGACGGCGCCATCATCCCACGTGCGCCCTGCCGCCACCTCGACGGCCTCGGCCACCAGCTCGGCGCGCGGCGCGTCGAAGAAGACACCGTTCACGCCGTCCACGACCGTGTCGAGGTATCCGCCGTCGCGCAGCACCACGCTCGGCCGCCCGAACGCCCCGGCCTCGAGCGGTGACAGCCCGTAGTCCTCGTACGACGCCGCGACGAGCGCCGCCGCGTTCCGGTAGACCCAGCGCAGCGTCGCGTCGTCGACACGGCCGAGCAGGCGCACCCTGCCGCCGCCGCGGGCCGCCTGCGTCTCCAGCCGGGCACGGTCCGGGCCGTCCCCGACGACGACGAGCTCGCGCCCTGTCGCGAGCGCCGCCTCGACGACGACGTCGACGTTCTTGTACGGCAGCAGGCGTGCCACGCACAGGAGGAAGCCGGGCTCCACGCCGGGGACCGCGCGCTCCTCGCCGTCCGGCAGCATCGCGGGGGGCGGTGCGAGCACCTCGGCCTCGATCCCGTACGCGTCGCGGATCGCGCGCTGCGTCACGGTCGAGTTGGCGAGGTAGACGTCCGCGCGCCGGGCGGCGGCGCCGTCCCACCGGCGCAGCCCCGGGGACAGGAGGCCGAGCGCGGTGGCCGCGGCACGTCGTCGGGCACGGTGCGCGGCGGAGCCGTCCGCCGGCCCCAGGTACCGGTCGCGCTGGTACAGCCACCGGGCGGGCGCGTGGCAGTAGACGACGGTGCGCCCCGCCCCCCGGTAGCCGTGCGCCCAGCCGGTGGACGACGCGAGCAGGACGTCCGCCTCGACGCGCTGGCGGTCGACGGCGGGCGCGAGGAACGGGAGCGCGACCCGGTGGTGCCGGCGCAGGAGGGCCGCCCGGTCGAGTGCGGACGTCCGCACGTCGAGGGAGCCGAACTCGGGGAACGTGCCGGCCGGGTCGTACAGCGTCGTGTACATCGGCGAGCCGGGGAACGCGTCGGCGAGCAGCAGCGCGACCCGCTCCGCGCCACCACGCTGGGTCGCGTAGTCGTGCGCGAGCGCCACACCGTGGGTCATCGGTCCTCCCTCGCGAACGCAGAGAACCAGCCTAGGTCGGAGGGACCCCCCGCGAGGGGGGACGAAGGGACCTCACCCGGGTGAAAACGGGCGTCCTGCCGCGCAGCGACGACGCTACGCCTTGGTGTGGTACTTCCCCTGGGCGGCGAGCAGGCCGTCGGTGAGCAGCATCTCGACGGCGTCCGCGGCGTCGTCGAGCAGGAACGGGAGCTCCTTGGCCTCGGGACCCTTGAAGTCCTTGAGCACGAAGTCGGCGGTGTCCTGGCGGCCGGGGGGACGTCCGACCCCCGCGCGCACCCGCACGTAGTCCTTGGTGCCGAGGGCCTTCGTGATGTCGCGCAGGCCGTTGTGGCCACCCTCGCCGCCGCCGATCTTCAGCTTCACGGCGCCGAACGGGATGTCGACCTCGTCGTGGACCACGACCACGTGGTCCGGGTCGATCCCGTAGTACTTCGCGAGCCCGGACACCGGGCCGCCGGAGACGTTCATGTACGTCGTCGGCTTGGCCAGGACGACGCGCGGCCCCGGCCGCCCGCCGGGCAGCATCCCGATGCGGGCCTCGGCGACGGCGGCCTGCGCCCGCGGGTGGCGCGCGAACCGGGCGGCGGCCCGCCCCGCGAGGACGTCGAGGACCATGTGGCCCAGGTTGTGGCGGTTGCCCGCGTACGTCGGCCCGGGGTTGCCGAGCCCGACGACGAGCCACGGCTGGTCGGTCATGTCGTCCCTCGTCCTTCGTCCGGGTCCCGCCCCGGGCGGCACGCCGGCGGGAGGTGGTGCAGGTGGTGGTGCAGTCGTGGTGCAGTCGTGGTGCGGGCGCACGGACGCCCGGCACCGTCACGGTACCGGGCGTCCGACGCGGGTCGTCGTGGCGTCAGCCGACGACGAGGAGGATCACTCCCCGGCAGCCTCGGCGGGGGCGGTCTCCGCGGCGCTCTCGTCCTCGGAGGCCTCGACCTTGGGCTCGCTGACGATGAGGACGTCGGCCGAGGCGTCCGTCACGAGGGTGACGCCCTCCGGCAGCGTGACGTCGCCCGCGTACACGACCGAGCCGGCCTCGAGACCGTCGACGGAGACCTCGATCGCGTCGGGCAGGCGCGTCGCGTCCGCCTCGACCACGAGGGTGAGCTGCTCGAGCAGGTGGATCGTGCCAGGGACCGACTCGCCCACGACGTGCACCGGCACCTCGACCTCGACCTTCTCGCCCTTCTTCACGATGAGCAGGTCGACGTGCTCGATGACGTTGCGGACCGGCTCGCGCTGGACGTCCTTGGCGATCGCGAGCTGGGCCTTGCCGTCGAGCTCGATCGAGAACAGCGCGTTCGAGTGCTTGAGCGCCATCATCGTCTCGTGCCCCGGCAGGGTCACGTGCAGCGGGTCGGTGCCGTGGCCGTAGAGGACCGCGGGAATCTTGCCGGCGCGGCGGACGCGGCGGGCGGCACCCTTGCCGAACTCGGTGCGGGCCTCGGCGGCGAGCTTGATCTCAGACACGTGGATCACTCCTGGAAGAACGTTGCGGGCCGGCCACCAGTGGGGAGCGGTCGGCTGTCCGGACGGTTGAGAGGGCCACCCGGACGGGCGGCTGCGTCGGCGCGGGACGTGTGACGGGCGCGCAGGAGGACGACCGCCCAGTCGATAACGGAGATCCAACAGGTCTGGCTGACACTCGCGGTCCCGCGCCGCCGGTGTGCTCACCGGTCCAGCGCTGCCGGCCGTCAGACGTCCCTCGCCGAGGCAACCTGACTACTGTACCCGGGCTCGGCTCCCCCGCGAAACCCGCGACGGAGCCGAGGCCCGGGCCTCGGCTACCGCCCGGGCGCGGCGTAGAGCTGCGCCACCTCCGCGGCGCTCAGCGCACGGTCGTAGAGCCGCACGCCGTCGATGCTGCCCTTCATCGGACGGGTCCCGTCCGACTCCGCGCCGATGCCCAGACGGAGCGCGTTGGTGCCGACGGCGGCCGGTCCGGCCTTCGACGCCTGCTCGACCCCGTTCACGTAGATCCTCATCCGCGTGCCGTCGAAGGTGCCCACGAGGTGCACCCAGGTGCCGTCCGTCGGGTACGGCGTCGTGGTGTCGACGCGGTAGGTGTCCCCGGACGACGCGTGGTTGAACCGGAGGAACGCCGTCCCGCCGTTCGCGAGACCCAGCTCGTACCCGTCCGTCACACCCTGCGCGGCCTTCTTGAGGACGTACTGCGTCGCCTTCTGCTCGGGACGCACCCAGGCCGAGACCGTCATCGGGCCGGCGAGGTCGAGGGCGGGCCGGTCGTCGACGCGCGCGAAGTCGTCGACGCCGTCCAGCCCGAGCGCGGTGCCGCTGAGGCCCGTCGCCCACGTCGCTCCCGAGCGCAGCGACGCCGTCGCGCCGTTGGTCGTGCCGTCCGCCGCCGTGGTCCCCTGCCCCTCGTCGAACCCCCACGCCCCGACGGCCCCCGCCGGGACCGTCGGTCCGGGGTCGGGCGTCGGGTCAGGGGTCGGCGTCGGGTCGGGCGTCGGCGTCGGGTCAGGGGTCGGCGTCGGGTCGGGCGTCGGCGTCGGGTCGGGCGTCGGCGTGGGATCCGGCGTCGGGTCGGGCGTCGGCGTGGGATCCGGCGTCGGGTCAGGAGTCGGCGTGGGATCCGGCGTCGGGTCGGGCGTCGGCGTGGGATCGGGCGTCGGGTCCGGGGTCGGCGTGACGGCGCTCGCCCCGGAGTAGAGCGCCGCGACCTCGGCCGCCGTGAGCGCGCGGTCGTACAGCCGGACGGAGTCGACGGCGCCCTTGGTCGCGCGGGTGCCGTTGGACTCGGCCCCGACGCCCAGCGGGAGCGAGTTCGTCCCGATGCTCGCCGGGCCGGCCTTCGAGGCCTGCTCGACGCCGTTCACGTAGATGCGCAACCGCGATCCGTCGTACGTGCCCACGAGGTGGACCCAGGTCCCGTCCGTCGGGTAGGAGGAGGTCGCGTCCACCCGGTAGGTGTCGCCCGACGACGCATGGTTGAGCCGCAGGAACGGCTTGCCACCGCTCGCGAGCCCGAGCTCGTAGCCGTCGGTCGTCCCCTGCGCGGCCTTCTTCACGACGTACTGCGTCGCGAGCTGCTCCGGCCGCACCCACGCGGCCACGGTCATCCGCGTCGTGAGGTCGAGCGTCGAGGCATCGGGCACGCGGACGTAGCCGGTCACACCGTCGGACCGCACCGCGGTCCCGCTCCGGCCGGGGACCCAGGTGGCAGCACCGACCAGGGAGCCGCCGTTCGCCCAGCCCGAGGCGTCCGCCGTCGAGAGCCCCTGGCCCTCGTCGAGGTCCCACGCGCCGACGAGCCCGTCCGGGGACGTCACCGCCACCCGGACCGTCGCCGGGGCCGACCACTGCCCGCCGGCACCGACCCGGAACGTGAAGGAGTCCGCACCCGCGGCGGCTCCGGGCGTGTAGGTGAACGCGCCGGTGGACGTGCTCGTCAGCGCGACCGTCCCGCGCGTCGGCGGGGTGACGACCTGGAACTGCGGCGTCGCGCCCTGCGGCACCGTGGCCGTCAGCGTGCCCGAGACCGGCTGGCCGAGCGTCGTCGTGACGGCGACGTCCTGCGCGACGGGAGCCGGCGCGGGCGTCGTGGACCCACCCTGGAACAGCGTCGTCACCTCGGCGGCCGAGAGCGCGCGGTCGTAGAGGCGGACCCCGTCGACGGCACCCTTGACGGGCCGGTATCCGTTGCCCTCCGCGCCGATGCCCAGCGGTGACGCGTTCGTGCCGATGCTCGCCGGGCCGGCCTTCGAGGCCTGCTCCACGCCGTTGACGTAGATGCGCATGCGCGTCCCGTCGTACGACCCGACGAGGTGCACCCAGGTGCCGTTCGTCGGGTACGAGGACGTCGCGTTGACCCGGTAGGTGTCGCCCGAGCTGTCCTCGTTGAGACGCAGGAAGGGCTTGCCGTTGCTCGCGAGCGCCAGCTCGAACCCGTCCGCGGCGTCGTTCGTGGCCTTCTTCACCACGTACTGGGTCGCGGCCTGCTCCGGTCGCACCCACGCAGCGACCGTGAGGCCGGTGCTGACGTCGAGGGCGGCCGAGTCCGGGACACGCACGAGACCCGTCGCGCCGTCCGAGCGCACGGCGGACCCGGAGACCCCGGGGACCCACGACGACCCGCCGACGAGCGTCCCGCCGTTGCCCCACCCGGAGGAGTCGGCGGCCAGGAGGCCCTGCCCCTCGTCGAGGTTCCAGGCACCGACCAGCCCGTCCGCGGAGGACACGCGCACGCCCACGGTGGCAGGAGCCGACCACAGCCCGCCGCTGCCCACGCGGAACGTGAACGAGTCGAGCCCGCTCGCGGCCCCCGCGCGGTAGGTGAACGCGCCCGTGGAGGAGCTCACCGCCGTCAGGGTGCCCGTGGCCGGCGGGGTGACGACCTGGAACGTGAGCGGGTCGTCGGTCGTCGCCTGCGCTCCGAGCTTCCCCACGACCGTTCCGCCCACCGTCGTGGCGACGGTCGAGTCCTGCGCCGTCGGGGCACCGGCGGGCGTCCAGGCGAGGCGCGCCGCGCGCGCCGTCGTGGCCGAGGCCGCCATCACCAGCACCTCGCCGGGGACGTTCGACTTCGTCGCGGTCGCGTTGTTCCACGAGCCGTCGAGCACGGTCTCGGCTGCCCCGGAGAAGTCGGGAGAGAGCCGGGAGGTCTCCTTCACGAGGATGTCGTCGAGGTTCGTGCTGCGCGTGTACACGACGCGGAGACGGTCCGTGACGTCGTCGACGACGACGATGCCGCGGGTGCCGACCCGGTCGACCTCGTGCAGCGGGTCCCAGGTGCCGTCCGGGTGGCGGACCAGGAGAGCGATGACGGTGCGGTCCGCGGTGTTGTAGGAGGTCTTGACGGCCGCGTAGAAGGTGCCGTCGGAGGAGACGGCGACGTTGAGGTGGTCGTCCGCCATGCCCCCGCCGACCGGGAGCGCGGACCCCGCCGCGGGGACCTCGTCGGCCGTCCACGTCGAGGGGGACGCGCCGTCGGCGTGCGTCCGGAACCCGAACCTCTGGGTGTTCTGGTTGGACCACAGCACACCGACCTTGTTGCCGGGCATCGCGGTGACGACGGCGATGTCGTCGTCCGTGATCCCCGACGCGACCGTGACCGGTGCCGAGAACGAGGAGTAGGGAGCGTCGCTCCAGCGCACCTGCACCTGGCTCGCCGTGTCCCAGGCGACCCACATGCGGCCGGTCGAGTCGATGTCGATCGTCGCGGTCTCGCTGCCGGGCAGCGAGACCGCCGTCGCGCCGGTGCGCGAGGCCCACGGGGCGTACGTGTTCGACTGCGGGTCCCGCTGGATCGAGACGAGGGTCGTGGTCGGCCCGTGGAGCAGCACGTGCACGACGTCGCCGACGGCCTTGACGTCCGCACGCACGTCCGTGCGTTCGGAGATGCGCGTGACGTTCGTCCACGTCTTGGCGACCGCGTCGTACCGCCACACCCACGTGCCTGCGGGCGACGTGCTGGCCGAGGCGAGCACCGCCCACCACGTGCCGCCCGCGGACCAGAGCTTGGACTGGGGCTTCTCGCCCGTGTTCCCCGTGAGGGGGATGCCGGTGGACGTGACCGCTGCCGCGGCGGGCTCCTCCGGGAGCGTCGCGGCCGCCGGGGCGGCGGGCTGCCACGACAGGGTCAGCAGCCCGGGGTCGGGCGACTTGGCGGAGACCTCGACGAGGTACTCCTCGCCCGCGGTCGCGTCGAAGGTCACCGACGAGGTCCGGACGTCGCCCTCGTCGTCGTTCGTCGCGACGGGGTCGCTCGTCGCCGTGCCCGGGTAGACCGTGAGCACGGTGTCGAGCTCGCTGCCGTGCGTCGAGAACGTGATGGGGCCGCTGGTGGGGGCCGTCCACCGCCACCACATCGACGAGGCGGACGCGTCCGGTCCCTCGGGGCCGGACTGGTCGGGGGCGAAGTTCGCCGCGACCTCCTGGCCGACGGCGCCGCCGATCGCGACGCTCTCGGCCTCGGTGTCGCCGACGACGTCGGTGAGCTGCGAGGTCCCGGCACCGCCGGGGATCCCGGGGAGCGCCGCCCCGATGCCCACGAGCGCGAGCGCACCCGCCACCGCGCCGGCCGTCGCGACGAACCATCGCCGACGCGTGACCCCGGACGGTCGAGGCTCCTGTGTGCTGTGCGGCATGTGGTGCGTCCTGCTTCTCGCGTGCTCGTCGAGGCTGCGGCGACACCGCGTGACCGCCGCCCCCTGCACGCACCCTCAGGCGAATCGAACCACTCCGGGCGCCTCGAGAGCGACCTCCCGCCCGGAAGTTCACCCGCGGTGGGCGTCCCCGGCGACCGGTTGGTGCCCCCCTGTCCGTCATTTCACCCACGTGACCGGGCCACGGGCGGGCCCGGCGGAGTAGCGTGGGCCGACACCCAGACCGTCTCCCACGGAGGATCTCGATGCGCATCTCGGTGGTCGGTTGCGGGTACCTCGGCGCCGTGCACGCGGCGAGCATGGCGTCCCTCGGGCACGACGTCGTCGGCGTGGACGTCGATGCCGACAAGGTCACCGCGCTCACCGCGGGACAAGCGCCGTTCTTCGAGCCCGGTCTCCCCGGGCTCCTCGAGCAGGAGGTCGGGAGCGGCCGGTTGTCCTTCACGACGGACGTGTCGCGCGCGGCCGGTGCGCGGGTCCACTTCGTCTGCGTCGGCACGCCGCAGCGGCAGGGCGAGTACGCGGCCGACCTGCGCTACGTCGACGCCGCGGTCGAGTCCCTCCTGCCGCACCTGGCCCCCGGCGACCTCGTGGTCGGCAAGTCCACCGTCCCGGTGGGGACCGCTGCGCGGCTCGCCGCGCGCGTCCGCGAGGCCCAGCCCGGAGCGCGCCTCGTGTGGAACCCGGAGTTCCTCCGCGAGGGCCACGCCGTCCAGGACACGCTCCACCCGGACCGCCTCGTGTACGGCGTCGAGCCGGGGGGCGACGGCACCTCGGAGGGCGTCCTCGACGAGGTGTACGCGAGCGTCCTCGCGGACGGCACGCCGAAAGTCGTCACCGACTTCGCGACGGCCGAGCTCGTCAAGGTCGCGGCGAACTCGTTCCTCGCGACGAAGATCTCCTTCATCAACGCCATGGCCGAGCTGTGCGAGGCGACCGGAGGCGACGTCACGGTCCTCGCGGACGCGATCGGCCACGACGCACGCATCGGGCGGAGCTTCCTCAACGCCGGCCTGGGGTTCGGCGGCGGGTGCCTGCCCAAGGACATCCGCGCGTTCATGGCCCGGGCGGGCGAGCTGGGCGTCGACCAGGCGCTGTCGTTCCTGCGGGAGGTCGACTCCATCAACATGCGCCGCCGCGTACGGATGGTCGACCTCGCGCGCGAGGTGTGCGGCGGGTCGATCGTCGGTCGCAACGTCGCCGTCCTCGGCGCCGCGTTCAAGCCGGACAGCGACGACACGCGGGACTCCCCCGCGCTCAACGTCGCGATGCAGATGCACCTCCAGGGTGCGCACGTCGTCGTCACGGACCCCCGCGCGGTGGAGAACGCGCGGCGGACCGCACCGGAGCTGAAGTTCGCGGCGACCGTCGAGGAGGCCGCGCAGGAGGCTGACGTCGTCGTGCTGCTCACGGAGTGGCGCGAGTACCGCGACCTCGACCCCCGCACGCTGGGCGAGCACGTCGCGCACCGCCGCGTCCTGGACGGGCGCAACGCGCTCGACCCGGCGGTCTGGCGCGACGCGGGGTGGACGTACCGCGCGCTCGGCCGGCCCTGACGCCGGTCGCCGGGAGCGGTCTGCCGATCGACGACCCTCAGCTCGTCGCCGTTGCCGTCGCGGCGACCGTGGCGCCGACGAGGATGGCCGCGGTGACCTCCTCGACGTAGGCGCGCACCGCCTCGCTCGCCCAGCTCTGCCGCGCGATCTCCTTCGCGCGCGCGTCGACGGCGCGGCGGCGCGACCCGGACAGACCGGCCCCGCCGTCGACGACGGCCGGAGCTCCACGGCCGTCGCCCGCGGCCAGCACGCGGCCCGCCTGCCCGGTCGCGGCGAGGATCGCGACCAGGGCGGTCGTGCGCTGGTCCGGCGCGCCGCCGTCGACCAGGACGCGCCACAGGTCGGCGCGGACGCCGTCCTCGTGCCGGGTGTCGGCGGCGGGCCAGCGTGTGGTGGGGAAGATCCCGAGCACGCGCCCCTCCTCGCGGCGCAGGACGCCGCGCTCGGCGAGCGACGCGACCGCGCGGGACGCCGGCTTGAGCTTCGCGAGGGGCGCCAGGAGCGCCTTCGGCTTCGACCCCTCACGCGACCGCACGACGTCGAGAGCCTCGTCGAGCAGCGCGTTGCCCGTCGGTGACGGGTCCCGCACGACGATCCGGCCGACGCGCCCGCCGTCGCCGTCGCCCGCCAGGTCGGCACGGCCCAGGAGCGACAGCTCGACGAGGAGCGCGCCCGCAGCGACCTCCTCACGGTAGGAGGCGTCCACGACGGCCTTCCCGGTCACGTCGTCGAGCGTGAGCAGCAGGTAGTCCTCGAGGATGAGCATGGCCACCACGCTACGGCGCGCCCCGGCCCAGGACCCCTGCCTTTTGTCACGAGCGAGCCGTGCACCGCGCACGGTCGCACGGAGCGGGTCGTCAGTCCGCGAGCTCCCAGCGCACCGTCACGCTCGCGCGGACCTCCTGGGTGCCGGGCTCGACGACGAGCGCGTCGCTCACCGCCTTGGCCGCCATCAGGCGCGGCATCGGGCCGGGCCCGCCTGCGTCCTCGCGGACCTCCACGACCGGGCCGAGCGAGCGTCCGGCCAGCCGCGCGTACTGCTCGGCGCGCGAGCGCGCGTCGGCGAACGCGGCGTCGCGTGCCGCCACGGCGAGCGGTCCCGGGTCACCGACGGCGAGGCTCGTCGAGTCGAGGCGCGCGACGGGCCCGGCCGCGTCGAGGGCGGCGCGGACGATCTCCCCGCACGCCGCGACGTCGCGCACGGTCGCACGCAGGGTGAGCCGCGCCGTCGTCCGCGGGCCGTCGTCGCGCTGCTCGGTCCACGTCGAGGTCTGGGACGTGCGCACGTCCGCGGGGTCGACGCCCGCCGCGACGAGCGCGTCGCGGGCCGCGGCCAGCCCGGCGTTCGCGCGGTCGAGGGCCTCCTGGACGCCGGGCGCGCTCGACTCCGCGCCCAGCTCGACGACGGCGACGTCCGGCGCCGCCGTCACCGCCCCCTGACCGGTGGTGGTCACTCCCGATGCGCTCATGGCGGCCATGCTCGCACGGGGTGGGCGCGTGCCGCCCCGAATTCACCCGCGCGCACCCTGCACGAACGGCTCCCGGCTGCCACTCTCCTCGTGGGGGCACCACGTCGCGACAGCAGAGCGCCGGAGGTCCGCATGCGCCGTGTCCTCATCACCGTGGCCGTGCTGCTCGCAGCCCTCGCCCCGTGCGCCCCGGCGTCGGCCGACAGCGCGCCCGACGAGGAACCGAGCACGCCTCATGCGTGCAGCGAGGCGCTCGCACTGGTCGACGGCGCCCGCCCCGGTGACGCACAGACCCTGATCGACGCGTACCAGTCGAGCTCTCCGTCCGGCAGCGGGGTGACCGAGCCCGACGAGGACCGGGCGTGCGACGACGCGTACGCGGCGGCCGGCGCCGCGATCTCGACCGCCCAGGAGCTGGCCGACGACGCGAGACTCCTGGTGCCCGGTGGCGAGCCACCGGCGTCGGGGTCCTCGGAGTCGTGGGCGGCGGCCACGGCTCGGGCCGAGCAGGCGCTCGCGATCGACGAGCAGAACGTCACCGCCGTCGAGGTGCTCCAGGACGCGCCGCAGGCCGCTGCCGATCGAGTCGGCCGGGCGTGGCGCACGTTCGTGGAGTCGATCGAGCCTCTCGGCACCCCCCTGCTCGCACTCGGGGTCGCGGTCCTGGTGCTCGCCGTCCTCGCCCGCGCCACCCTGCCCACCACGCTGCACTGGCCGGTCCTGACGACCCGGCAACGCTGCGTGGCCACCGTCGCCGGCTGGGTCGCCCTCGTGTCCGGCGCCGTGCTCCTCGTCTGGGGCCCGGCGGCGGCGACCGCACCGTGGTCTGCCGGCGACGCGCGCCTCGGCGGCGTCGTCACCGGCGTCTTCCTGCTCGCGGCCCTGGGTACCGGGATCGCCGCAGGGTGGCTCGCCCGCGACGTCCGCCGCGGCCAGCCCTCGCACGCCGCGCTGCGCTCCGGGTGGACGCGCGTCCTCGCGGTGCTCGCTCCGACCACGATCGTGCTCGGCGCCGTCGGGATCACCGCGATCGTGCTGGAGGTCGCCGGGGTCGTGGAGCTCGGGCTCGTCGGCACGCTGCTGCCCGGAGCGGCCGCTGCCGGGCTCGGGGTGCTGCTGACCGGGACGGTCCTCGCGACCCGGCTGCGGTTGACGGTCGACACGACGTCGGACAGCGGAGGCCGGTCGTCGTCCGAGGAGGGGACCGGTGGCGGCCACCTCGTCGCGCTCCTCGCCGAGCTCGGGGCAGAGCCGCCTCGGGGCCTCGAGACCCCGACGGCCACCGACATCAACACCCTGGGCGGGTCGACGCTCACCGAGCTGCCGCAGCAGGCGTTCGCCAAGGCGGCCCTGACCGTGGTGCAGTGGCTCCTCGGGTCCGTGCCCTGGCGCGTCCGGGTCGAGGTGACCGGTCCGGACCACCTGTCCGTCGTCGTCACGCGCAACGGACGAGCGGCAGGTTCTGCCGTCGTGGACCGTACCCGCATCCTCGGTTCCGACACGAAGAGCCCCGAGGCAGCCGAGGTCGCCGCGAAGGTCGACCTGCACCGTGCCGCCGCGGCCGTCGTGCTCATGACGCTCTCGCGCCACCACCCCGGCTTCGAGGGGCTGTGCGGCGCGACGGAGTGGCGCAGCCTCGCGCTCTACTACGTCGCTCAGACGGACCTCGCCTCCAGCTCCGAGCACAAGAGGTCGCTCCTGGCACGGGCGGTGGGCCTCGACCCGGCGAACGACCTCGCCCAGGTCGCGTTCGCCAACGCCACCGCCCGGCGCGACACCACCCGTGAAGACCTGGACGAGTACCGACGGTGGCTCGACGCCTTCGTCGGTCGCACGGAAGGGCTCGACGGTTACCGCTCCCTGCGCCTGCGCGCCCTGTACTCGCGCGCGGTCGTCGCGACCAACGCATGCTTCGCCGCACACCGGGACACGCGTCCCCCGCTCGGACACCTCGACGCCGGTGCCAGGAGAGCGGTCCGCGAGCTCCTCGCGGCGCTGGGCGAGGAGCGCACCGCGGGCCGCGAGGACGCGCTCGTGCACAGGCTCCGGGACGCCGCCGAGACCATGTACCACCAGGCGACGACCAACGGCCCGGGCAGAGCAGGGGTGTCGGCCTCGCGGGCCGGCCCGCCGGACCCCGACTCGGTGCAGCGCGACGCCCTGCGGGTCGCGTACACCCAGGCGACGGGCGAGGAGCCGGGGCCCCTCACCACGGCCCCGCGGTTCTGCGCGACACCCACGGGGGACTACAACCTCGCCTGCACCTACGCCATCCGGCGACCGCTGCAGGACGTGGACGCTCGGCGCGCCACGGAACACCTGCGCCGCGCGGTCGAGCTCCCGGGGATGCTCGACTGGCTGCACAAGGACCCCATGCTGGCGGCGTACCGGGGACGGCAGGAGTACCTCGACGAGTTCGGCACGGACCCTCTCGGCCTGCTCGACGTCGAACCGTTCGCGCGGCACGCCGACGCGCTGCGCTCCGTCGGCCTCACGACGACAGGGCGGATCCTCGCGCGTCGCCGCCCCGCCCTGACGACGGACCTCGGAACCACACCCGAGGTCGCCACGGAGCTCCGGGCCGCCGCGCACCTGGTGGAGGACCTCCCCGAGGTGCGCGGCCGCCACGATGTCGCCGAGGTGCTGCTCGAGCACCACGTGACGTCGGTCGACCCCGCGCACCCCAGGCTCCCGGCCGCCGTCGTGACCGCCGTCCGCAGTCGGCTCGGGCGCACCCGGCTCGACCAGGCCGACCGCGAGCGGTGGTCGACCTGGCTGGGACGGGCCTAGCCCGCGCCCGGAGAGCACCCCGAGCGCTCCACCGTCGGGCACGGAGCGCCGTACTGAGCAGGCGCATGGACCAGGTCGTCCTCCTGTGCGGTCCGGCAGGACCGGGGAGGTCGACCTCCGCGCGCGGTCTCGAGGCCCAGGGCTACGTCGTGCTCTCGTTCGACGGCGAGGCATGGGCCCTCGGGCACCGGGCCCACCCGATCGACGACGGCGCACGCCCGACACCGCTATCGCGTCCGTCATCGGCCCGTTCCTCCGGTGTCCAGCAGGGAGAGCGCACACCCGACGACGACGGAGACCACCCATGCACGCACGGCACCACGGCGGCAGCACCCGCCGAGCGTCCAGGACGATCCCCCGCCGCTGGACACGAACCCTGGCGACCACAGCCCTCGCCACCGCCCTGCTCACCACCACCGCCACGGCCACGTCCGCCGCACCCGACACCTGGACCGACCACTGGCAGGACGACCCCCTCTTCACCGTCGACACCATCCATGCTGGCGGCTCCACCGATCTCTTCTACCTCGACGCCTTCGGTCGCGGTGTTCCCGGAGCACAGGTCTTCCATGCGCACTACGACTCCGCAAGCGAGGCCCCTGCATCCGGAGGGTCGATGGTCAACAACGACGGAGAGTGGTCCTGGGGCGCAAGCACACGAACGCCCGGCCTCGTCTCCCCCGGGTTGAACCTGTTCGAGTTCACCCAGGTCAAGGACGGCAAGATCATCGGCTACTTCTCCGAAGCGGCCTGGACCCAGGACCGCAGCAGCACCC
>NZ_BJNZ01000022.1 GCF_006539945.1 Cellulosimicrobium cellulans
CCCGCCCCGCACCCGGCACGATCCTCACGGCGGCCGACGCCGCGGCGCGTGCCGCGGCGACCGCGTCGGAGGGGCCCGGTGCCTCCGCGCCCGCGGTGGTCGCGGCCGCGGCCCGGGACGCGGCGCGTGCCGCGGCGCTGCGCAGCACCGGCGAGCTCGACGTGCTCGCCCGGGCACAGGTCCTGGACGCCGGAGCCCTCGGCCTCGTGCTGGTCCTCGGCGCGCTCGTCGCGGCGCTCGACGCCCGCGTGGCGGGGGACGACGACCCCTCGGCCGCCGCGCCCGCCCCGGGTCCCGCGCCCGGCGCGCACGGCGACGCCGGGCCCGCGGGAGCGGGCGTGTCGGAGGTGCTCGGCATGATGGCCGGCATGGTGCCGGTGCCGGGCTCGCCCGGGGAGGCGGGCACCGGGCCGGGGGCCGGGCACGAGGGGGGCGAGTTCGAGGTGATGTACGTGGTCGACGTCCCGGTGGGCGGTGCGGAGCACCCTGCCGGCATGGCCGTCGAGGACCCTGCCGAGCTGCTCCGCGCGGAGCTCGCGCGGATCGGCGACTCCGTCGTCGTGGTGGGCGGGCGGGGCGACGACGGCTCGGGCCTCTGGCAGGCGCACGTCCACACCGACGACCCGATGGCCGCGGTCGCCGTCGGGCGAGCCTCGCTCGCGACCCTGCGGTCCGCGCGGGACGGCCACGAGGTCGGCTCGCCGTCCTCGGCGGGGGCCGACGTCGCACTGCGCCAGGTGCGTGTCCGCCACCTCCCGGGGCCCCACGATCCGGGCCACGCCCCGGACGCCGCTGCCGACGAGGCGCACGACGCCCGGACCGGTGCGTCCGCCGTCGCCGACGCCCCCGGGACGGTCGCGGTGACCACGGCGCCCGCGCTCGTCGCGGACCTCGCCCGGGCGGGCGCCGTCGTGCTGCTGCGAGAGGCTCCCGGCCCCCTCGACCTGACCGCCCTGCACCGCGTCGCGGTCGACGCACGCGCGTCGCACGTCGCGCTCCTGCCCGGCGCGGACCTGCGGGAGGACGACGTCGAGTCCCTGCGCGCGACCCTGCGCGACGACGGGGTCGAGACGCTCGAGGTGCTGCCCGCCGGGACCGACCTGCACGTCGCGGTGGCGCTCGCCGCCGCGCAGCTCGTGGAACCCGGTGCCGCGCAGCGGCTGGAGGCGGCCCGGTCGGCGCTCGACGCGGCACGGTGGGCTCGCCTCGACACCGCGGGCGTGCCGGCCCCGGCGCTGGCGCAGCGGTTGACGGACCTGCTCGGACCGCTCCGGGATCCCCTCGGGGCGCTCGTCACGGTGCTCGCCGACGACGACGTGCCGGGCGTGGCCCTCGACGCGCTCGCGGCGCACGCGACCGGGGACGGCGCCGAGGTCGTGCTCCTGCGCTCGGGGCGCGACGGCGGCGTCGTCACGCTCGCCGTCGAGGGGCCGGACGCCGCGGCCGACGACATCGAGGTCACCGTGGGGACCGAGCGATGAGCGACCGCCTGGCCGAGCCGCTGACCCGCGCGGTCGGCACGCGCAGCGCGGGCCCGCTCGCGAAGCTGGGCCTCGAGACCGTGGGAGACCTCCTGCGGCACTACCCGCGACGCTACGGGGACCCGGGGCGCCTCACCGACCTCGGCGGCCTCGCCCTCGGCGAGCACGTGACGATCGTCGCGCAGGTCCGCAGCGCGACGGTCCGGCGCATGCGCAACCGTGCGGGCGCGATCCTCGAGGCGATCGTGACCGACGGCCCGCAGCAGCTCTCGCTCACGTTCTTCGCCAAGAGCCCCAACGTCCTGCGCTACCACGAGCAGCGGCTCGCCCCGGGGCGGCACGGGCTCTTCACGGGAGTGGTCGGGCTGTACCGCGGCACGCGCCAGCTCACGCACCCGGACTACAAGATCATCGGGGTGGACGACGACGCCGAGGACGCGGAGAGCGCCGTGCTCGAGGCGAGCCGGCCCATCCCGATCTACCCCGCGAGCGCGAGCATCCCGAGCTGGAAGATCCAGCCCGCGGTGCGCACCGTGCTCGACCCCCTGCGCGAGGAGGACGTCCCGGACCCGCTCCCGGGCGCCGTCCGCGAGCGGCACGGGCTCGGGACGCGGTTCGAGGCGCTGCGCGACGTGCACGAGCCCTACGACGAGAAGCAGTGGCGGCGCGGGCGCGACCGGCTGCGGTACGAGGAGGCGTTCGTCCTCCAGGCGGCGCTCGCCCAGCGCCGGGCCCGGGCCGCGGCCGAGCCGGCGACGGCCCGCCCTCCCCGCGGACCGGGGGAGCCGAGCGTCCTTGCCGACTTCGACGCCGCCCTCCCGTTCACGCTGACGACGGGTCAGCGTGAGGTCGGGGAGGAGATCGCGACGGACCTCGCGCTCGCGCGGCCCATGCAGCGGCTCCTGCAGGGCGAGGTGGGCTCCGGCAAGACGGTCGTCGCGCTGCGCGCCATGCTCCAGGTGATCGACGCCGGCGGGCAGGCGGCGCTCCTCGCCCCGACCGAGGTGCTCGCCGCGCAGCACGCGCGCACCCTGCGCGCGCTGCTCGGGCCGCTCGCGGAGGGCGGCTTCCTCGGCGGCGCGGAGCACGGGACGCGCGTCGCGCTCCTCACCGGGTCGCTCGGCGCCGCGGCGCGCAAGGAGGCGCTGCTCGACGCCGCGAGCGGCGCGGCGGGGATCGTCGTCGGCACGCACGCGCTGCTGTCCCAGAACGTGCAGTTCGCCGACCTCGGCCTCGTCGTCGTGGACGAGCAGCACCGGTTCGGCGTCGAGCAGCGCGACGCGCTGCGGGCCAAGGCGCGGACGGCCCCGCACCTCCTCGTCATGACCGCCACCCCGATCCCGCGCACCGTCGCGATGACGGTGTTCGGCGACCTCGAGACCTCGTCGCTCACGGAGATCCCGGCCGGGCGCGCCGGCATCACGACCCACGTCGTGCCCGCCGGCAACGAGGCGTGGATGGAGCGCACCTGGGCGCGCGTGCGCGAGGAGGTCGACGCCGGGCATCGTGCGTACGTGGTGTGCGCGCGCATCCACCCGGACGAGCCGGACGCGGACGGGCCGTCGAAGGGGACCGACGACTTCGACGAGGTGCCCGACTTCCTCCTCGACCCCGACGTCCCGGACGCGTCGGACCGCGCACCCTTGCGGGCCGTGCTCGAGGTCGCCGAGGAGCTGCGCGCGCACCCGCGCCTCGCGGGGCTCGTGGTCGGGGTGCTGCACGGACAGATGGCCCCGGCGGACAAGGACGCGGTGATGGCCGACTTCGCGTCAGGCGCCGTCCAGGTGCTCGTCTCGACGACGGTCGTCGAGGTCGGCGTCGACGTCCCCGAGGCCACGGTCATGGTGGTTCTCGACGCGGACCGGTTCGGCATCTCCCAGCTCCACCAGCTCCGCGGGCGCGTCGGGCGCGGGTCCGCGGCCGGGCTGTGCCTGCTCGTCTCGACGGCGCAGCCGGGCACACCCGCCGCGACACGCGTCGAGACGCTGGCCCGCACGACCGACGGGTTCGAGCTCGCGACCGTCGACCTCGAGCTGCGCAGCGAGGGCGACGTCCTCGGCGCCGCGCAGTCGGGGCGGGCGAGCTCGCTGCGGCTCCTGCGCGTGGTCAAGGACGCGGACGTCATCGAGACCGCGCGCAACGACGCGGCCGCCGTCGTCGCGGACGACCCCGACCTGACCGACCACCCCGCGCTCGCCGACGCGATCCGCGACCAGCTCGATCCCGAGCGCGAGGAGTTCCTCGAGCGCGCATGAGCGTGCGGCATCGTCCGCACCGGCCGCTGCGCCGGGTGTCGTGACCTCGCACCATGGCGTGGTCCGTCGCGACCCCGTACCACGGCGTCGTGCGTCGAACCCGGTGCGGCGTGTCTAGGCTGGGCGCGTGACGAGGATCGTGGCGGGAACGGTAGGGGGACGCACGCTGCAGGTCCCGCCGCGCGGGACGCGGCCGACGAGCGAGCGTGTCCGCGAGGCGATCTTCTCCCGTCTCGAGCACCTGGGCGTGGTCGACGACGCGCACGTCCTCGACCTCTACGCGGGCTCGGGCGCGCTCGGCCTGGAGGCCGCGAGCCGCGGCGCCGCCGACGTGACGCTCGTCGACTCCGCCCGGGTCGCCGCCGACGTCGCCCGTCGCAACGTCGCGGCCCTCGGCCTGTCGAACGTGCGCGTCGTCGCGCAACCCGCCGAGGCGTTCGTCGCGGGCGTGGCCGCCGCCATGGCGACGGAGCGGACGGCCGTCGGGGCGGCGTCCGGGGCAGCGACCTCCGGGCGTGCGGGACACGGCCCTTACCACCTCGTGCTCGTCGACCCGCCGTACGACGTCACCGCCGAGGCGCTGGAGCGCGTGCTGGCCCACCTCGCGGCGCCCGGCGTCCTCGACCCGGCCGCCGTCGTCGTCGTCGAGCGCTCGACGCGCACGCCCGAGCCGACCTGGCCGACGGGCTGGGAGGTCGTCGCGCGCAAGGACTACGGCGAGACGACGGTGTACTTCGTCGGCCCCGAGCTCCCCGACGAGACGTAGCCCGCCACCGGCCGGAGGGCCTCGCGCCGCCGGGGTGGAGCCGGACGCTGCCGTCAGGCCAGGGGTGCGTGCGCCTCGTCCGGGGGGAGGAGACCGACGGGGACGGTCGCGAGGGCGGCGGGATCTGCCGGGTCGACGAGCGTGACGCGGTCACCGCTCGCGGCGCCGAGCAGGCGGCGGGTCGCGGCGTCGTCGGCCAGCGTGCCCTCGCTCGCGCGGAGGTTCTCCGCGAGGAACGCGCGCAGCGGCGCGGCCGGGACGTCGTCGGCCGCGTCCGGCCCGAGGGGGAACGACACGAGCAGGAGCGCGGGCACGCGCTCGCCGCCGGGGCCGTCGCCGGGCTGGAAGTAGGGGAGCGCGAGGACGCGGGCGCCGAGGCGCCCGTAGAACCGCAGCCGCGCGACGGGGTCGCCGTGCGCCTCGCTGCCGACGTGGTGCGCGGGGTGCTCGACCTCCCCGACGACGAGGAGCGGGTCCAGGGTGCGCCAGTCGGCGAGGGCCGCGGCCAGGAGCCGCCCGCCGACCCCGCCGCCGCGCCGGCCGGGCGCGATGGCGAGGTAGAGGACGAGGAGGACGCGTGCGTCGGAGAACCACTCGCCGACGACCCCGGCGACGGCACGGCCGTCCTCCACGACCCCGAGGCAGCGCAGGCGTCCGCTCTCGTGGTGGTCGAGGAGCTCGTCGACGTCCACGAGCTCGGCGGGCGGGAACGACGGCGCGAGCACGTCGCGGTGGAGCGAGCGCACGAGCTCGGGCGTCGTGAGCGGGACGACGGCGGGTTCCTCGGGAGCGGTCACGCGGACCATCGTCGCGCGCGACGCCGATCCGCGCCCGCCCGGTCGCGCCGCCGGGGTCCGCGCGGCCGCGTGTACTACCGTGACGAGGTGACCACAGCCGTCTGTCCCGGGTCGTTCGACCCGATCACCCTGGGCCACCTCGACATCGTCCGACGTGCCCGCGCGCTCTTCGACGAGGTCGTCGTCGGCGTCGCGCGGAACGCGTCGAAGTCGGCGCTGCTGAGCGTCGACGAGCGGGTCGCGCTGGCCCGTGCGGCGGTCGCCGACGCCGGTCTCGAGGGTGTCCGCGTGGAGGTCGTGCCGGGGCTCCTGGTGGACTTCTGCCGGGAGATCGGCGCGGGCGCCGTGGTCAAGGGCCTGCGCGGTGGCGCGGACTTCGACGCAGAGCTGCCGATGGCGCTCATGAACCGGCACCTGGCCGGCGTCGAGACCGTGTTCGTCGCGGGCGACTCCGCGCTCCTGCACGTCGCGTCGTCGCTCGTGAAGGACATCGCGCGCTACGGGGGCCCGGTCGACGACCTGGTCCCCCCGGGGGTCGGGGACGCCGTCCGTGCGGCGCTGGCACGGGTGCAGGGGAGCAGCAGGTGAGCACGACGGGAAGGACAGGGTACGTGAGCGAGCAGCAGGACCGACGGGTGACGCACGACGACCGCGCGACGGAGGAGGCGCAGGTCGGGCTCAACGCGATCCTCGACGACCTCGCGCACCTCGTGGAGTCGGCGCGCGCGATGCCCATGTCCGCGTCGGTGCTGGTGCACAAGGGCGACGCGCTCGCGCTCGTGGACGAGCTGCGCGGCGCGCTGCCCGAGCAGCTCGCGCACGCCGACGAGGTGCTGGCCCAGGCGGACGCCGTGCTCGAGGACGCGCACCGCCAGGCGGAGGAGATCCTCACGACGGCGCGGGCGCGCGCGATCGAGCTCGTGCAGGCGGAGCAGGTCGTGGTCCAGGCGGAGTCGCGGGCCCGGGAGATCGTCGACGAGGCCGACGAGGCGGCGGCCGCGCTCCGGCGCGACGCCGACGACTACTGCGACCGCAGGCTCGCCGACTTCGAGGTGGATCTCGGCAAGCTGCTCGCGCAGGTCCAGGGCGGGCGCGCGAAGCTCGCGGACCGCCTCGGTGACCGGGTCGGCGAGCCGGAGGAGTCGCCGTTCCCGGCGACGATGCGCGAGCGCGCCGGGCGCTGAGGTTCGCGGGCCGCGCCCGAGCCGCGGGACGCCGTCAGCCCGACGCCGGGTCCCGGCTCGTCGGCACGGGAGGCAGGTGGCGGCCGGGCCGTCGCGTGACGTAAGATCGATGTTTGGCTCGGCGCGTCACGCGTCGGCCTGTGCCTGGCAGTCGCCGTCGAGCGGCCGTCGGCCCCCGACCATCGTTGACCATCCGTCCGCGGGCGCCCACGCCCGCGGCCTGGCGATCCTGGAGTCCGCCATCACCGCCGAGAAGACGTCGCCGCTCGTGCTCGACACGCACGAGCTCGGTCGGCGACCCGGGAGCATGCTGACGGTCCGCCGGGCCGTGCCTGCGCCGGCCGACCTCGGGACCGCCGTGATCGGCATCCCCGAGGGCAGCGAGCTCGAGCTCGACCTGCGTCTCGAGGCGGTCATGGAGGGCGTGCTCGTCTCGGGCACGGTGTCGGGCCACGCGGTCGGGGAGTGCGTGCGCTGCCTCGACACGGTCCGCGAGGACGTCACGGTCGAGCTCGGGGAGCTCTTCGCCTACCCCGAGCGCGCGAAGGCCGCCCAGGAGTCGGGCGACGACCTGGAGGACGCCGAGGACGTCTACGACCTCGACGGCGACCTCGCGGACATCGAGCCCGCGCTACGGGATTCGGTCGTCACTGCACTACCATTCAGTCCGGTGTGCCGAGCGGACTGCCCGGGGCTGTGCTCCGAGTGCGGGGCGCGTCTGGCGGACGACCCGGGGCACACGCACGAACTTGTCGACCCTCGGTGGTCGGCGCTGGAGAGCATGTTCGACACCTCGAACGTGTCCGACGAGACGAAAGAGAGCTAGCCGTGGCTGTTCCGAAGCGCAAGATGTCGCGCAGCAACACCCGTGCGCGTCGTTCGCAGTGGAAGACGACCGCCGCGAACCTCACCACCTGCCCGCAGTGCAAGGGCGACAAGCTGTCGCACGCGGCGTGCCCGACGTGCGGTACCTACAAGGGCCGCCAGTACGCCGAGGCGCTGCGCACCGAGCACGCAGGCTGAGGCGCGTGGCACCGGCTGCACCGGCATCCGGTCTTCTCGAGAAGCTCGGGGTCCATCTGGACCCCGAGCTTCTCGTGCTTGCGCTCACGCACCGGTCGTTCGCGCACGAGAACGGCGGCATCCCCACGAACGAGCGTCTCGAGTTCCTCGGTGACACGGTCCTGGGCCTCGTCGTCACGGAGACCCTCTACCGCCGCCACCCCGACCTGTCCGAGGGCGAGCTCGCCAAGATGCGGGCCGCGACCGTCTCGCAGAAGTCGCTCGCCGCGATCGCGCGCCGGCTCGGCCTGGGGCAGTACGTGCTGCTCGGCAAGGGCGAGATCCGCACGCGCGGCAACGACAAGGACTCGATCCTGTCCGACACGGTCGAGGCGATCATCGGCGCGGTCTACCTGAGCCACGGGCTCGAGCCTGCACGCGGCCTCGTGCTCCGGCTCGTCGAGCCGACGCTGTCCGCCGCCGCGGGGCTCGGCGCGGGGCTCGACTGGAAGACGTCGCTCCAGGAGGCGGCCGCAGCCTCGGGGCTGAGCGCGCCCTCCTACTCGAGCGACGCCGTCGGGCCGGACCACGCGCGCGTCTTCACCTCGTACGTCCACCTCGACGGCCGGCTCTACGGGACCGGCAGCGGGACCGCGAAGAAGTACGCCGAGCAGGAGGCCGCCGAGCGCGCCTACCGAGCCCTGGCGACCGAGCGGGCGCAGTCGCAGCCGTCCGACGAGCACGCGACGGCGAGGACGGCCGAGGACGCGGGTGCCTGAGCTGCCCGAGGTCGAGACCGTCCGCGACGGTCTCGCCCGCCACGTGCTGGGCGCCCGGGTCGTCGACGTCGAGGTGCTGCGCGACTACAGCGTGCGGCGCCACGACGGCGGCCCCGCGGACTTCCGGGACCAGCTCCTCGGCCAGCGCCTCGACGCGGCGGTGCGCCGCGGCAAGTTCCTCTGGCTCCCGCTGGTCCCGGCCGGGTCGACGCACGAACCCGACGGCGGCCCCGCGGCCGCGCTGCTCGCGCACCTCGGGATGTCGGGCCAGCTCCTCGTGCGCTCGGGGCCGGGCCTCGGCGAGCGGTCGCCCCACCTGCGCGTGCGGCTCGTGCTCGAGCCCGACGGCGCCGGCCCGGCGGGCGCGCTCGCGCTCGACTTCGTCGACCAGCGCACGTTCGGGCACCTGTCCGTCCAGGACCTCGTCCCGACGCCCGACGGTGCACCCGGCGGACTCGGCTCGGACCTCGCGGCCGTGCCCGGTCCCGTCGCGCACATCGGCCGCGACCTGCTCGACCCGGCGCTCCGGCGCGACGACGTCGTCGACGCGATCCGCCGTCGGCGGACGGGGGTCAAGCGCGCGCTGCTCGACCAGACGGTCGTGTCCGGGGTCGGCAACATCTACGCCGACGAGGCGCTGTGGCGCGCCCGCCTGCACTACGCGCGCGCCACCGACACGCTGCGGCGCCCTGAGGTGCACCGCCTGCTCGACGCGGCCACCGAGGTGATGACCGAGGCGCTCGCGCAGGGCGGCACGAGCTTCGACACCCTCTACGTCAACGTGAACGGGCGGTCCGGGTACTTCTCGCGCTCGCTCGCGGTCTACGGGCAGGAGGGCGAGCCGTGCCCGCGCTGCGGGACGCCGGTGCGCCGTGAGGAGTTCATGAACCGGTCGTCGCACTTCTGCCCGCGGTGCCAACGCGCGCCCCGGCGAGCACGCTGACCCGGGCGTGCGCGGCACGTCGTCCTCGGCGCCCCGTGCCCCGTGCCCCGTGAGCGCACGCCTCGGGCTGCACCCACCCCCACTGCTTGCGTTTCGCGATCAGTTCCGCCTACGGTGAGACTGCTCGTCAAACACGATCGGTTGGAGGGGTCCATGTCCACGTCGACAGCGAAGGCCGTCCTGGTGCCGGGAGCATGGATGGGAGGGTGGGTCTGGGAGCCGACCGCAGCGCGCCTGCGCGGCCGGGGCATCGACGCCGAGGCGATCACCCTGCGGGGCCTGCAGCCCGGCGACGCCGACACAGACATCGCCGCCGTCGGCCTCGACGACCACGTCCGTCAGATCGTCGAGCACGTCGCGGAGGCGGGCTCGCGGCCTGTCGTCCTCGTCTCGCACTCCTACTCCGGCATGGTCACCGCGTGTGCCGCCGACCGGCTCGGCGGTCAGGTGCTCGGCCTCGTCCACGTCGGCGCGTTCGTGCCGACCTCCGGGCGGTCGCTGCTCGACGACTGGGGCGACTCGGACGACGAGCGCGCGCGGGAGCGCGCCGAGATCGACGCTGCGGGCGGCCTCTGGGCCGCCCCGACCCGGGGGATGCTCGACCACGAGACCGAGCTCGCGCCGCGTGACAGAGACGTCCTCGCCGCCGCGTTCACCCCCCACCCCGGCCGGACCGTCCTCGACCCGGCGACGCTGTCGAGCCCGGTGGGCGAGCAGCCCTCGACCTACGTCGCCCTGGGCCGGACCGGCGATCCCGACGAGGCGTGGAGCGAGGCACCGTCTGCGGTGAGGTCGGCCCGCGGATGGCGGCGGAGGCATCTTCCCGGCGGCCACTGGCCGATGGTCTCCGCCCTCGACGCCACGGTCGACCTGCTCGACGAGGAGATCCGCCACTACGACCGGGAACAGGGCTGAGCCGTGGCGACGACCGGACGGTCCGGCTGCCCGATCAACCTCGCCATCGAGCTCTTCGGTGATCGGTGGACGCTGCTCATCCTGCGCGACATCGTCTTCTCCGGCCGTCGCCACTTCCGAGAGCTCCTCCGCGGGTCCGAGGAGCGGATCACGAGCAGCATCCTCGCCGACCGGCTCGACCGCCTCGTCGACGCCGGGGTCCTCACCCGCTCGGACGACCCGACGCACAAGCAGAAGGCCGTCTACAGCCTCACCGAGAGCGGCGTGGACCTCGTCCCCGTGCTGGCGACGATCGGGAACTGGGGTGCGACCCACCGTCCCGCGGACCCGGAGAGGGTCGGGGTCGCCCGCGAGCTGGCGTACGAGCTGCCCGCGACATGGTCGACGCGGATGGAGTCGCTCCGCGTGGACCATCGTCCTGCCGGCTCGTCCTGAAACGACGACGGCGTGCTGCCGCCGGCCTGCCGCTCGCGGTCGGCGGACCACGCGATCAGCGCCCGACGACGTTGCGCAGCGCGCGCCCGGCGCGGAGCGCGTCGAGGTTGGCGTTCACGAGGTCCGACGCGCGCTGGGGGCGGTTGCCCGCGACGTGCGGTGTGAGGATCAGTCGCGGGGCGCCCCACAGGGGTGACTCCGGGGGCAGCGGCTCGGTCTCGGTGACGTCCAGTGCGGCCCCGCCCAGACGGCCGTCGCGCAGCGCCGTGACGAGGGCCCCCTCGTCGACCGTGGCGCCGCGCCCGACGTTGACGAAGACCGCGTGGTCGGGGAGCTGGTCGATCCGGGCGGCGTCGAACGCGTGCCGGGTCGCGTCGAGGGCGGGGAGCAGGGAGACGAGCACGTCGGTCGTCGCGAGGACGTCCCGGAGGTCGTCGTCCCTCACGACGCGGAAGCCGTGGCGCTCGCCACGGCGGCTCGCGACGCCCGTCACCTCGGCGCCCAGGGCGGCGAGCAGCGGTGCGAGGCGCTCCGCGATCGAGCCGAACCCCCAGACCGTCACGCGTGCGCCGTCGAGCGTGTAGCGCGCGGCGGTCGCGGGGTCGGCCTGCGCCCGGTTCACGGCGGTGTCCCACCGGTGCTCGCGCTGCGCCTCCCCGAGCACGTCGAGCCGCCGCACCGCCGCGAGGACGAGCGCGAGCGCGTGCTCGGCGACCGGGCCGTCGTGCAGGGACCGGCCCGACGTGATCGTCACCTCGGGCCCGAACCCGGCGGCCAGCACCGCGTCCGGGCCCGCTGCGAGCGTCTGGACCCAGCGCAGGCGGGTGAGCCGCGCGGCGGCGTCCGCGAGGTTCGCGGGGGTGTTCGCCCACGCCACGAGGACCTCGGCGTCGGCGTCCTCGGGACGCAGCGGCGCCGCGGCGTCGTAGCCGACGACGTCGTCGCCCGGGCCGCCGCGCACGTCGAGGGCGATGGTGCTGGGCACGAGGATCTTCAACGCTGCTCCCGGGGTCGTCCGTCGCGGTCGCGGTCGCGGCCCGCCCGGCGCGGGGCGGGCCGCCTCGCGAACGTATCACCGAGCCGTGGTGCCCTCCGGGTGCCGCCTGGCCCTCCCACCTGAGCTTCTACATGATCACGTCGTCGGTCGCGAGCCTGCGCGCCGCGCCGACGATGGCGGTCTCCGTGCGCGTCACGAGCCTGCGCACGCCTCGGCGAGGGCTGACCCCGCGATCAGCGGTGGGCCGGCGCCTCCTGGTCGAGCGCCCACCGGTAGGCGGGGAGCCCGAGCAGCTCGGCGTGCGTCCCGCGCGCGACGACCCGCGCCGGAGCGTCGTCCGGCGCACCGTCGGGGACACCGAGGAGCAGCACCTCGTCGACGGCCTCGAGCGCGCTGAGCCGGTGCGTCGCGAGGACAACGCCGCGCCGGCCGTCACCGGCTGACGCGCGGGTCGTCGCGACGAGGTGCCGCACGAGCGCGTCGGCGCCGGCCGCGTCGAGGTGCTCGGCCGGCTCGTCGAGCAGCAGCAGCGGCGCCGGTGACAGCAACGCCCGCGCGACGAGCAGACGACGGCGCTCGCCCCCGGACACCGTCGTGGCGTCCGGGCCGAGCAGCGTCTCGACGCCGTCCGGCAGCGCGGCGAGCCAGGCGTCCAGGCCGACGTCGTGCAGCGTCGCCGCGGCCTCCTCGGCCGTGACGTCGCCTCGCGCGACGCGCAGGTTCTCCAGCACCGTCGTGTCGAACACGTGCGCGTCCTCGGCGACGAGCACGACGCCGCGTGCAGCGGCCTCGCGGGGGAGGGCGCTCATGTCGGTCCCGTCGAGCGTCACCCGGCCCGCGAGCGCGGGGACGAGCCCGGCGGCGGTCGCGAGCAGCGTCGTCTTGCCGACCCCGGACGGTCCGACGACCGCGATCGCGCGCCCGGGGCGCAGGTCGAGGTCCACGCCCGCCACGACGACCCGCGCCGTGCCCGGCCAGCCCGCCGCGACGTCGTCGAGCGCGAGCGACGCCTGCTCGGTGGGCGACGGCTCCGCCGGACCGGGGACGGAAGCGTCCGCGGTGCGTGCCGTCGTGGTGGCGCGCGTCGCGGAGCCGTCGAGGAGCCCGACGACGCGCGCCGCGGCCTGGCGCGAGCGGTGGAGCTGGACGGCGGCGGCGGGCAGGGCGTTCGCGGCCTCGAACACCGCGAGCGGCGTGAGCACGATGACCGACAGCTCCACGGGCGCGAGCGTCCCGGCCGTCACCGCAGGGATGCCGAGCACGAGCGACGCGAGCACCGCGAGGCCGACCGCGAGCGCGGCGATCCCCGCCGCGACCCCGGCGGGGCGGGCACCGTCGTCGGTCACGCGTGCGAGGGCGCGGTCCGTCGCGCGCAGGTCGTCGAGGCGCGAGTCGAGACGACCGGAGACGGCGAGCGGGCCGGACTGCTCGAGGATCTCGAGCGTCGTCGCGGTCATCGCCGCGCGCGTCGTCGCGCCGCGCGCCTCGACCTCGCGCGCCGACCGCGCGGAGAGCCACGGCGCGAGGACGGCCGCGAGGAGCAGGCACAGCGCGAGGGCGACGCCCGCGGCGGGCAGGAACGCCCCGACGAGCGCCACGGATCCCACGGAGATCGCCAGCGCGACGCCGGCGGGGACGAGCGCACGCACGACGACGTCGCCCACCGCGTCGACGTCCGCGCCGACCCGGGCGAGCAGGTCGCCACGTCGCAGCCCGACGAGCGCACCCGGCGACCCCTCCGCCAGCGCGGTGTAGAGGTTGGCGCGCAGGGCGGCCATGCCGCGCAGCGCGACGTCGTGCGAGGCGAGGCGTTCGAGGTAGCGGAAGACGCCGCGCGAGATGCCGAAGGCGCGGACGCCGACGACCGCGACGGAGAGCGTGAGGACGGGCGGCATCTGCGAGGCGCGCGCGATGAGCCACGCGGCGACGGCCGCGAGGCCGACGGCGCTCCCGAGCGACAGCGTGCCGAGCACGACGGCCCACACGACGCGGCGCCAGCGCACGTCGAGCAGCCCGACGGCGCGCCACAGCGGGTCGTTCGCGAGGCGGTCACGGGTGCCGGTCACGGGTGCCTCCCTTCGACGGGCGCGGCGACGGGGGCGAGCCCGACCGTGCCCTCGGGCCCGCCGTCCGCGGGGGCCGGCCGGTCGTCGAGCGTCGTCGAGCGGACGCCGACGACGTCGTCGGCGGCGCGGACGAGCGAGGCGCGGTGGGCGACGACGACGACCGTCCGGCCCTGGTCGCGGAACGTGCGCACGGCGTCGAGCACCACCTGCTCGCCGCGCGCGTCGAGGTGGGCGGTCGGCTCGTCGAGCACGACGAGCGGGACGTCGGCAGGGTCGCCGAGCAGGGCTGCGGCGAGCGCGACGCGCTGGCGCTGGCCCACGCTCAGGCCGACGCCGCCGCGCCCCACCGCGGTGTCCCACCCGCCGGGCAGCGTCGCGAGCACGGTGTCGAGGCCGGCGGTGCGCGCGGCGCGGTCGAGGTCGGCGTCGCTCACGGGCAGGCCGCCGGCGACGACGTCGCGCAGCCGGCCCGGGGCGAGCACCGGGCGCTGGGGGAGCCAGGCCACCTGGGGCCAGTACGTCGCGGGGTCGACGTCGGCGAGGTCGAGCGGCTCGGCACCCGGAACGGTCAGGGTGACCGTGCCCCGGTCGGGGCGGACGAGGCCGAGGAGGACGAGCGCCGTCGTGGTCTTGCCCGCCCCGCTGGGACCGGTGAGGGCCACGACGCGGCCCGACGTCCCGAGCCGGAGCTCGAGGTCGAGGTCGGCGGGCGCGAGCGCGTCGCGGTCGCCCGCTCGGACGCTCATGCCGTGCAGGGCCAGCGTGGTGCCGGAGAGCGCGGGCGCGGGGGTCCTCCCGGGCTCGGGAGCCTCCTCGTCGAGGACCGCGAACGCCTGCTCCGCGGCCGCGATGCCGTCGGTGGACGCGTGGAAGTGCAGCCCGACCTGGCGCAGCGGCAGGTAGACCTCGGGCGCGAGCACGAGCACCGCGAGGGCGGGCTCGAGCTCCATGCCGCCGTGCACGAGGCGCAGCCCGACGCCCACCGCGACGACCGCCACCGACAGCGTCGTGAGGAGCTCGAGGACCATGCCGGAGAGGAACGCGACGCGCAGCGTACCCATGGTCGCGCGCCGGTTCGCGTCGCCGAGCGCGCGCACGCGCTGCTCCGGGCCGCGCGCGCGGCCGAACGCGAGGAGGGTCGGCAGCCCGGCGAGCAGGTCGAGCACCTGCGCGCCGAGCCGCTGCATGACGACGAGGCGCCGCTCCGACGTCCCGGCGGTGAGCCGCCCGACCAGCACCATGAAGAGCGGCACGAGCGGGATCGTCACGGCGATGACGACGGCCGAGACCCAGTCGAGCCCGAGGACGACGGCGAGCGTCGCGGGCGTGACCGTCGCCGCCAGCAGGAGCTGGGGCAGGTACCGCACCATGTACGGCTCGAGGGCGTCGAGCCCGCGCGTCGCGAGCGTGGCGACCTCGGGGCCGCGCCCGGACGCGAGCCACCGCGGACCGAGGGCCACGGCGTGCGTGACGACCTGCTCGCGCAGCTCGGCCACGGTCCGGGTCGCGGCGCGCAGCGCGAACCGCTCCTGCGCCCAGGACGTCGCCGCCCGGGCCGCGACGACCCCGGCGAGCAGCCCGACCCGCGGCCCGAGGTCGGCCAGGTCGGCCGTCCCCTGGATCGCCGGCGCGAGGACCGACGCGAGGACGACCGCCTGGGCGACGACCAGGGCCGCCGTGGCGAACCCCAGCACCGCCGTCAGGACGACGTACCCCCGCGCGGCCCGCGCGTGGCGCAGGAGCCGCGGGTCGAGCGGCTTCACGCGTCGCCCGACCCGCCGGTCCCGAGGCTGCGTCCGGCCGAGCCGCCCGAGGACGCCCCGCCGAACGCCGCCTCGCGGACCTTCTTGAGCGAGAGCCCGGCGGGCGCGGGGATGTCCTTGGTGGAGAGGCGGCGGCGGAACACCCAGTAGGTCCACGACTGGTAGGCGATGACGAGCGGCGTGAGGATCACCGCGACCCACGTCATCACGGTCAGCGTGTAGTCGGTGGACGACGCGTTGTGGATCGTCAGCGAGTTCGCCGGGTCGACGGCGGGCATGACGTCGGGGTACATCGAGCCGAAGATGAGCACGACGGCCGCGACGATCGTCACCGCGGAGGCGGTGAACGCCCAGCCCTCGGCGCCGCGGCGGTTGGCGACGAGCGCGGCCACGAGTCCGCCGGCGGCGAGCACGACGGCTGCCCACGTCCAGGGCACGGAGTACGCGACCTGGGCCCACACGGCCCACCCGCCCGCGAGCACGAGCGCCACGACGCCGAGCACGGAGGCGTGCTGGCGCGCGCGGGCGCGGATCTCGCCGTCGGTCTTCAGGGCGACGAAGACCGAGCCGTGCAGCAGGAACAGGCTCAGCGTGACGAGGCCGCCGAGGAGCGCGAACGGCGACAGGAGCGAGAAGAACCCGCCGACGAACTGGTGGTCGGCGTCGAGCTGCACGCCCCGCGCGAGGTTCGCGAACGCGACGCCCCACAGCACGGCGGGCACCCACGACCCGACCTGGATCGCGACGTCGCAGCGGCGCGCCCAGCCCTCGTCGCGGATCTTGCCGCGGTACTCGAACGCGACACCGCGCACGATGAGTGCGACGAGGATGAGCAGGAGCGGCAGGTAGAAGCCGGAGAAGAGGGTCGCGTACCACTCGGGGAACGCGGCGAACGTCGCGCCGCCCGCGGTGAGCAGCCAGACCTCGTTCCCGTCCCAGACCGGGCCGATGGTGTTGATGAGGACGCGGCGTTCCTTCTCGCGGTGCTCCTTGTCGCCGCGGGGGAGGATCGACAGCAGCATGCCGACCCCGAAGTCGAAGCCCTCGAGCACGAGGTAGCCGGTCCACAGGACCGCGATGAGCACGAACCAGACGACGGCGAGATCCACGGTGGCGTTCTCCTGAGATTCTGGACGGGTCCGGGCGCGTCAGTACGCGAAGGACAGCGGTCGGTCTGCGGCCTCGGTGCCGTCGTCGGGCGGCTCCTGCGCCTCGGGCGACTCGTCGTGCACCACCAGCGGCACCCCCTCGATCGCGTAGCGGCGCATGAGCGTGAACCAGACGGCGGCGAGCGCGCCGTACAGGAGCGTGAAGACGATCATCGACGTCAGGACGACGCCGGGGCTCACCACGGTGGACACGCCCCGCTCGGTGAGCAGGCGGATCTGGTCGATGCCCGTGGGGTTCGGGGCGACGACCCAGGGTTGGCGGCCCATCTCGGTGAAGATCCAGCCGAACGAGTTCGCGAGGAACGGCATGGGGATGGCGATGAGGCCGACGCGCGCGAACCACACGTTGTCGGTGACGCGGCCCTTGCGGGTGAGCCACAGCGCCATCAGCGCGAGGAGCACGGAGCCGGCGGCCATGCCGATCATGAGCCGGAAGGACCAGTACGTCATCGCGAGGTTCGGCGTGTACGTGACGGGGTCGCCGGCCGCGGTGACGTCGCCGTAGCGCTCGGTCATCTGCTCCTGGACGTCCTCGACGCCCGGCAGGTAGCTCTCGGGCCCGGAGAAGTGGCCCGTGCCGAGGTACGACGCGAGGCCGGGGATCTCGATGAGGTGCGTGACGTTCTCGCACGAGTTCGACAGGTCGCCGATCGTGAGGATGGAGAACGCGGCGCCCTCCTGCCCCTGGCACAGCGCCTCGGCCGAGGACATCTTGCCGGGCTGCTGCTCGTACATGATCTTGCCCTGGATGTCGCCGGAGACGGCGACGCCGATCCCGCCGACGAGCATGGCGATGACGCCGAGCGTGACGGCCGGGCGGTAGACGTCGCGCGCGAGCTCGACGTTCTCCGCCTTGCGGGTGCGCACGAGGCGGACCATCCACCACGCGGCGACGCCCGTGACGAACGTGCCCGCGGTGAGGAAGGTCGCCGTGATCTGGTGCGGGAACGCGGCCCAGAGGGTGTTGTTCGTGAGGACGGCGCCGATGTCGTTCATCTCGGCGCGGCCGGTCTCGGGGTTGAAGATCGCGCCGACGGGGTGCTGCATCCACGAGTTCGCGGCGAGGATGAAGAACGCGGACAGGTTCGTCGCGATCGCCACGGCCCAGATGCACGCGAGGTGCACCTTCTTGTTGAGACGGTCCCAGCCGAAGATCCACAGCCCGAGGAACGTCGACTCGATGAAGAACGCGGCGAGCGCCTCCATGGCGAGCGGGGCGCCGAACACGTCGCCGACGAAGCGCGAGTACTCGCTCCAGTTCATGCCGAACTGGAACTCCTGCACGATGCCCGTCACGACGCCGAGGGCGAAGTTGATGAGCAGGAGCTTGCCGAAGAACTTGGTCAGGCGCAGCCACCGTTCGTTGCCGGTGCGCACCCAGGCCGTCTGCATGATCGCGACGAGGGGCGCCAGGCCGATCGTCAGCGGGACGAAGATGAAGTGGTAGACGGTCGTGATGGCGAACTGCCACCGGGCGAGATCCAGGGCTTCCACGTGCGCTCCTCGGGGGGCCGACGGGTCGGCGGGCTTCAGGGGGAGGTGCTGAGCTACGACGCCGGTCAGGACGGCCCGGGGGAGGGCCACCCTTCTCTGACGCTAGGCCCAATCTGCCCCATCGGCAGGGCGGGAGATGACGCGAAGTGCTGAAAACACGCCGCTTGTGACTATGTTCACAAGCGCTCGGGACCTTGGTCCCGAGCGGACGGGACCGCCGCCCCGGCGGCCGGTGCGTGTCGCCCGAGTTCGTACGCGCCCCTGTGCGATACTGGGCGGAGCCGGGTGGGCTCCGCATCGCCCTCCCGACGAGCACGAGATCGCGGCACCAGCGGACCGCGGCAGTCGGAGCGCCGACCGGGGCGAAGGGCCCGGTGGCAGGCGCCCGCGCCGCGCACGCGGACCGCGGCCGTGGCCGACGACTTCCGTCGCCGGACGACGCGCTCCGGTGCGCTCGTCCTGAGCGACGACCGACCGCCCCGAGGGGCCGCACGGTGCGGGGCGGTCCCTGTGGCAGCAGGAGCACGACGCGTGACGCTCGACAGCACCTCCGACAGCACCCCCTCTGAGTCGACGGCGGACGCCGCCGCGACCCACGACCGGGCCGAGGGCCCGACCACAGGGCGCAAGCCCGCCCGCCGCCGCGCCACCCGCAGCGCGGCGCCGCCCCAGGCGCCGGCCGCACCGGCAGACGGCGCGCCCGTCCCCGCCGACGCGCCCACGGCACCCGCCGACCCGGCGCCGGTCGCCGAGACGACGACTGCCGACACGGCCGAGAAGAAGCCTGCGCGCCGATCGCGCCGCGCGACCCGTGCGACGTCCGCGTCCGTCGAGCCTGCCGCCGACGCCCTCGCGACGCCCGCCGCCGGTTCCACCGCGGCCCCCGCCGCCGACGCGGCGTCCTCCGCGACCCCGGTGTCCTCCGACGTCCCGACGTCCGCCGAGGCCGAGCGTGCGCCGGAGACCACCGCTCCGAAGGGCCGTGGCCGCACCACGCGCCGCACCCAGGGTGGCGCGAAGAAGCCCGAGACCGCCGCGACCGACGCCCCGCTCGACGTGCTCTCGGAGTTCGGGCTGAGCGCGGCCCCCGCCGTGGAGCAGGCGGCGCCCGCGGCCACCGGCCCGGACGCCGACGCACTGCTCGGCGCGTCCGACGCGCCGCGCAAGGCCAAGCGCACCCGGACGTCGCGCAAGGCGGCCCCGGTCGAGGACGTCGCCGCGCCTGCGGCGCCCGAGGTGGAGTCAGCCGGGCCGACCGAGCCTGCGCAGGCCGTGACCGAGGCTCCCGCGGAGAAGAAGCCCGCGCGCCGCTCGCGCCGCGCGACCTCCGCAGCCGGCGCCCCGACCACGAAGGCCCCGACCGCGAAGGTCGCTGACGCGCAGGCTCCGGTCACGACGGCCGACGACGCCGTGCCCGCCGTGGCCGAGGCCACCGCGCCGCTCGTCGAGCCGGACGCGCCGGCCTCCGAGGAGACGCCGAAGAAGCCCGCGCGCCGCTCGCGCCGCGCCACCTCGAAGACCGTCTCCGCCGAGGAGCCGGCCGAGCCGCAGCAGGCGGCCGAGGCGACGTCGGGCGACGCTCCTGCGCCCGCGGCCGCACCGGAGGCGCCCGTGTCGCCCGCAGCCACCGGCGCGGGCACGAGCACGCCGCGGCTCGCGACGACCGCCCTGCTCTTCCAGGCGCCCGACCCCGCGGCCGCGCCGCGTCGTCCCCGCCGGGCCCAGAGCCCGGCCGGTCCGCCGCGCCACGTCGAGCCGGCCCCCGTGGCCCAGGCGACCCCTGTCGCCGAGCAGCGCGAGCGGGCTCCGAAGGAGTCCGCGGCTGTCCCGGTGGCGTCCGAGCGCACCCAGGACGTGACGGTCGAGGTCGCCCTCACGGGCGAGGACGCCGCCGCGGTCGAGGAGATCGAGGCCATCGAGTCGGAGCTCGTCGCCGAGGGGATCGAGCTCCCCGACGACGCGTTCGGGCCGGAGGACTTCGCCGAGCTGGAGGAGGCCGAGCCCGACGCCACCGAGGACCAGGCCGCGTCCGACGACGCGGAGTCCGGTCCCCGCCGCCGCCGTCGCCGTGGTGGCCGTGGTCGCCGTGGTCGCCCGGACACGGGTCGTGAGCAGGACGAGAACGACGAGACCCCCGCCGAGGGTGACGAGCCGGCCGACGCCGGCGCGACCGCCGAGGCCGACGAGCCCGAGCACGAGGCTGCCGACGCCGAGCCCGGCGAGGACGAGGCGGGCAGCCGCCGTCGGCGTCGCCGCCGCCGCGGTGGGCGGGGTGAGAGCGGCGACAGCTCCTCGACCCGTTCGCGGCCGCGCGAGCGCAGCCTGGCCGACGAGGTCACGGCGCTCAAGGGCTCGACGCGTCTCGAGGCGAAGCGCCAGCGTCGCCGCGAAGGGCGGGACGCCGGTCGTCGCCGCCAGATCATCACCGAGGCGGAGTTCCTCGCGCGCCGTGAGGCGGTCGAGCGGTCGATGGTCGTGCGCGAGCGCGCGGGCCGCACGCAGATCGCCGTGCTCGAGGACGGCGTGCTCGTCGAGCACTACGTCTCCCAGCAGTCGCAGGCGTCCATGGCGGGCAACGTCTACCTGGGCCGGGTCCAGAACGTGCTGCCGAGCATGGAGGCCGCGTTCATCGACGTCGGCAAGGGCCGCAACGCCGTGCTGTACGCGGGCGAGGTGAACTGGGACGCGGCGGGGCTCGAGGGCCAGCCGCGCCGGATCGAGCAGGCGCTCAAGTCGGGCGACTCCGTGCTCGTGCAGGTGACCAAGGACCCGATCGGGCACAAGGGCGCGCGCCTCACGTCGCAGATCACGCTCGCGGGCCGCTACCTCGTGTTCGTGCCCGGCGGGGGCATGACGGGCATCAGCCGCAAGCTCCCCGACACCGAGCGCAACCGCCTCAAGAAGATCCTCAAGGAGGTCGTGCCCGACGGCGCGGGCGTCATCGTGCGCACCGCCGCCGAGGGCGCGAGCGAGGAGGAGCTGCGCGCGGACGTCGAGCGGCTGCGCGGGCAGTGGGAGGCCATCGAGAAGAAGTCGAAGAGCGCCTCGGCGCCGGCGCTGCTCCAGGGTGAGCCCGACCTCGCGATCCGCGTGGTCCGCGACATCTTCAACGACGACTTCAGCTCGCTCGTCGTCGAGGGCGACGGGGCGTGGAGCGAGATCTCCTCGTACGTCGAGGAGCTCGCCCCGGACCTGCGCGAGCGCGTCTCCAAGTGGACGGGCACGCAGGACGTCTTCACCGTGCACCGCGTCGACGAGCAGCTCGCCAAGGGCATGGACCGCAAGGTCTGGCTGCCCTCGGGCGGCTCGCTCGTCATCGACCGCACCGAGGCGATGACCGTCGTCGACGTCAACACGGGCAAGTTCACCGGCTCGGGCGGCACGCTCGAGGAGACGGTGACGCGCAACAACCTGGAGGCGGCCGAGGAGATCGTCCGCCAGCTCAGGCTGCGCGACATCGGCGGCATCATCGTCATCGACTTCATCGACATGGTGCTCGAGTCCAACCGCGACCTCGTGCTGCGTCGCCTCGTCGAGTGCCTGGGGCGTGACCGGACCAAGCACCAGGTCGCCGAGGTCACGTCGCTCGGGCTCGTGCAGATGACGCGCAAGCGCGTCGGTCAGGGCCTGGTCGAGGCGTTCAGCGAGACGTGCGAGCACTGCCACGGGCGCGGCTTCATCGTGCACACCGACCCGATCGAGAAGTCGGGCGGCAACGGTCGCGGGGGCCACGACCACGGCGGCAACGGCGGGAGCGGCGCCCCGGCGGCCGCGGAGGAGCCGGCCGAGGCCGGGCGCTCGCGGTCGCGCCGCAAGCGCGGCACCGCCACTGCCGGCGCCGGCAAGGACACGGCGATCACGCTCCCGCAGGCGGCCGTCCCGGTCCTGCCGGAGGTCTCGTCCGAGGCGCGCGAGGCCGTGAAGGCCACGCTCGCGACGATCGCCGCGGCCGCGGCGCACGCCCACGAGCACGAGCACGAGCACGACGGTGCGGATCCCGCGCCGGTCGTCGGCGACGACGCCCACGCGGAGCCCGGCGAGGAGTGACGGTCACCGCGCCCGGTGGCGTGCCTGTGCACGCCGCCGGGCCCTGACCGGTGCGCGACCGTCTTCGTCCTCGTCGCCTCCACCTGGCATCATGCGCCCATGGGTTACGACCTCTCGGGCCGCCTCGTCATCGGCGTCGCCTCGTCCGCACTGTTCGACCTCACCGAGTCCGACCGCGTGTTCCGCACGCAGGGGGAGGCGGCGTACCGCGACTTCCAGGAGCGTCACCGCGACGACGCGCTGGCCCCGGGCGTCGCCTTCGGGTTCGTGCGCCGTCTGCTCGCGCTGAACGACCTGGCGCCGTCGGCCGACGACCCGCTCGTCGAGGTCATCGTCATGTCGCGCAACTCGCCCGAGACGGGCCTGAGGGTCATGCGCTCGATCCGCCACCACGAGCTCGACATCACGCGCGCCGTCTTCCGCCAGGGCCGCAGCCCGCACGAGTTCATCCGCCCGCTGCACGTGGACCTGTTCCTGTCCGCCGACGAGCGCTCCGTGCGCGACGCGGTCGACCTCGGCCTGCCCGCCGGGTACGTGCTCGACCCGACGTTCGCGGACGAGGCCGGCGACGAGCTGCGCATCGCGTTCGACTTCGACGGCGTGCTCGCGGACGACTCGTCCGAGCGCCGCTTCCAGGACGGCGGCCTCGTCTCGTTCCGCGAGCACGAGGCGCTCAACGCCGACGTGCCGCTCGGGCGCGGCCCGCTGCGCGAGCTGCTCGTCGGCATCCACCGGGTGCAGGTCGTCGAGCGCGAGCGGAACGCGTCCGACCCGTCGTACCGGCCGCGCGTGCACGTCTCGCTCGTCACGGCGCGCTCGGCCCCCGCGCACGAGCGCGCGGTCGCGACGCTGTCGTCGTGGGGTGTCACCGTCGACGACGCGTTCTTCCTCGGCGGGGTGGACAAGGACGGCGTCCTCGAGGTGCTGCGCCCGCACATCTTCTTCGACGACCAGCGCGCCGTCGTGGAGGCGACCCGCCGGGTCGCCCCATCGGTCCACGTGCCCTACGGCGAGCTCAACCGCGGCGTCCTGCCCGCGGACCCGGCGCTCGACACCCGGCGCCCGCGTCCGGCCGACGCCGCGCCTCCCGCGCCCACGCGGCGCGAGGCGGCCACGCCGCCGGCACCGGCCGCGCCGACGGGCGAGCGAGACGCCGAAGAGGACCCGGCGCCCACGCGCGGCGACGAGGTCCGCGTCCGGGGGACCGGCACGCGCGAGCTCCCGCTCGTGCGCTCCGTGCCGGGCATCGGCGGTGCGGGTCTCGCCGGTCTCGCCGGGGCGTCGACGGTCGTGCCGGCCGCGGAGCCGGCGCGCGAGGCCGAGCGTCCCGAGCCGGACCCCGGCTCCGCGACTCCCGCTGCTCCCGCGCCTGCTGCTCCGCGGGACGGCGAGGCCGGGACGGCAACGAGCTCGGAGCCCGCGGCGCGTCCGTCCGACGCGGAGGGCTCGGCGCCCACCGGGACCACGCTCCTCAGCCGTCGGGACGTCGCGCGCCCGGGCGCGCCCGACCGCGTGTCGGTGCTCGGCCCGGCGGGGGAGCCCAAGCCGCTCCCCGTCCGCCCGTCGTCGAACGGCCCGGCCCGGCACCACTGACCGGCGCACCGGCCCCGCGTCGCGCGCCGCCGGGGTCCGGTGGTTCACTGCTCGCATGAGCGGCGCCGCGCGTCTCGCGGACCCTTCGCCCCGCGCGGGCGGCCGGGTCGAGGTGGTGTGCGGCCCGATGTTCGCGGGCAAGACCGAGGAGCTGCTGCGGCGGGTCCGACGCGCCGAGGTCGCGGGGCGCCGTGTCGAGGTGGTCGGGCACGTCCTCGACACGCGGCGCGGCACGGGCACGGTGAGCTCGCACTCGGGTCTCGCGATCCCGTCGCGGACCGCGCGCGACGCGGCCGACCTCGCGCGGCTGGTGCACGACGGCGGCCCGCTCGACCTCGTCGCGGTCGACGAGGCCCACTTCTTCGGTCCCGACCTCGTCGACGTCGTGCAGCGCCTCGCGGACGACGGGCTCGTGGTGGTCGTCGCGGGCCTCGACGTGACGTTCGACGCGCGGCCGTTCGAGCCCCTGCCGACGCTCGCGGCGCTTGCCGAGCGGGTCGACAAGCTCACCGCCGTGTGCGCGGTGTGCGGGGAGGACGCGGCGTTCCACGTGCGCGTGGCTCCGGAGGTGACGGCCGACTTCGCGCTGCGTGACCCGCTGGTCCCCGCCGCCGCGCACGTCGGCGGCGCCGAGAGCTACGAGGCGCGGTGCCGGGCGCACCTGCCCGTGGCGCCGTGGCGGGCTCAGCCGGCCGCCGGACCCGAGGGGCCCGGCGGGTCCTCGACGAGGGGGACGAACGAGTAGGACCCGTGCTCGCTCACCCGGGTGCCGTCGGGTGCGTCCGGGTCGGCCTCGACGAGCAGCATCGTGTGCCGGACCGGGACCACCATCCGGCCGTCCGGCGCGAGCTGGTCCACGAGGGCCCGGGGGAGCGCGTCGGCCGCCGCGGAGACGAGGACCCGGTCGTAGCGCTCGCCCGGTGTGCCCAGGACGCCGCGCCGCGCGGGCTCCAGCCGCGCCCAGGAGGCGTGCGCCGTCGCGAGGTTCGCGGCGCCCCACGCGGCGAGGTCGGGGTCGCGCTCGAGCCCGAGCACGCCGCCCGACGGCCCGACGAGCACGGCGAGGAGCGCCGTCGTCCACCCGGAGCCGGCGCCGACGTCGAGGACCCGGTGGCCGGGGGCGACGTCGAGCAGCCGCAGCATCGCGGCGACGGTCGACGGCTGCGAGTTCGTCTGGCCGTGCCCGATCGCGAGCGGGCGGTCCTGACCGGCCCAGCGGCGTTGCGCCCGGGGGAGGAACGCGCGGCGGTCGACCGCGCGCATCGCGGCGGCGACGGCGTCGTCGTCGTGCCCGTGACGGCTGCTGCCGTCGGGCGGGCCTGCCGGGCGCATGCGACCACCTCCACCGCCAGCGTAGGCACGGTCGCGCGCCACGCGCCCGCCGTCGTGGCGGTGGTGCCGGAGGACGACGGACGCGACCGGACCCCTCCCGGTGGCGAAGGCGCACGGGCGGCGGGATGCTCGACGGGTGCGCGGGCGCGTCGGTGCGCCCGCCCCGGACGGGGGAGCCCGGCATGAGCGGCACGGTGGCACGGATCACGCACATCAGCGCGCGGTCGGACACGAGCTTCGAGGACGCCGTCAAGATCGGCGTCGAGCGCGCGGCGAGCACGCTGCGCAACGTCTCGGGCGCGTGGGTCAAGGAGCAGAAGGTCGACATCGTCGACGGTCGCATCACGACCTGGCAGGTCGTCCTCGAGATCACGTTCGTGCTCGAGTAGGACCGCGGTCCGCGGACCGCGGGACGAGGCCGTCGCGCGCGAGCGGTCGTGCGCGCGGTCACGGCCCGCGCCATTTGACCTGCCCCGCCGATCTCCGTACTCTTGAATGTCGGCGCGCCCAGGCGCGCCGGTCCCGTGTGCCCACGGACGACTCGCACTCGCACGCCGCGGCGTGGTCGGAGTCTCCAAGACGAACTCGCCGTGACGAGCACGCCAAGACTAGGAGAGATGAGCAGCAACGTGGTGTACGCGATCGTCAAGGCCGGTGGCCGTCAGGAGAAGGTTTCTGTCGGCGACATCGTCGTGGTGGACCGGGTGTCCGCCAAGGTCGGTGAGTCCCTCGAGCTGCCCGCTCTCCTGCTGGTGGACGGGGAGAAGGTGACCACCGACGCGGCGAAGCTCGCCAAGGTCAAGGTCACCGCCGAGGTCGTGCGGGACGAGAAGGGTCCGAAGATCACGATCCTGCGGTACAAGAACAAGACCGGTTACCGCCGTCGTCAGGGTCACCGCCAGCAGCTGACCCGCCTCAAGGTCACCGGCATCAAGTGACCTCGCCCGGCGTGAGGTAGCGGCCCCGGGCCGCGCCGCGCCGATCGGCACCCTCCCTCAGCAACCAGCACGAAAGCAGGTTCGTCATGGCACACAAGAAGGGCGCGAGCTCCTCGCGCAACGGTCGCGACTCCAACGCCCAGCGCCTCGGCGTCAAGCGCTTCGGCGGTCAGGTCGTCAAGTCGGGCGAGATCATCGTCCGCCAGCGCGGCACGCACTTCCACCCCGGTGAGAACGTCGGCCGCGGCAAGGACGACACGCTGTTCGCCCTGGCCGCCGGTGCGGTCCAGTTCGGCACGCGTCGTGGCCGCAAGGTCATCGACATCGTCGCCGTCGAGGGCTGAGCGACAGCCACAGGCTTCGAGCAGGAGGGGCGCACCGACGCGGTGCGCCCCTCCTGCTGTTTCTCGCACACCCACCTCTGAGAGGATCGTTCCATGGCCAGCTTCGTCGACCGTGTCGTCCTGCACGTCTCCGGCGGCAACGGCGGGAACGGGTGCGCCTCGGTCCGTCGCGAGAAGTTCAAGCCGCTCGCCGGCCCCGACGGCGGCAACGGCGGTGACGGCGGCACCGTGCGCCTCGTGGTCGACGCGCAGACCACGACGCTGCTCGAGTACCACCACTCGCCGCACCGGCACGCGACGTCCGGCACCCAGGGCATGGGCGACGACCGCGACGGCGCGAACGGCGACGACCTGGTCCTGCGCGTGCCGGACGGCACCGTCGTCAAGGCGACGGACGGGACCGTCCTCGCCGACCTCGTGGGCGACGGCGCGGAGTACGTCATCGCCGAGGGCGGCCGCGGCGGGCTCGGCAACGCCGCGCTCTCGTCGCCCCGCCGCAAGGCGCCGGGCTTCGCCCTGCTGGGCGAGCCGGGCGAGGAGCGGGACGTCGTCCTCGAGCTGAAGACGATCGCCGACGTCGCTCTCGTCGGGTACCCGAGCGCGGGCAAGTCGTCGCTCGTCGCCGCGATCTCGGCCGCTCGGCCCAAGATCGCCGACTACCCGTTCACGACGCTCGTGCCGAACCTCGGCGTCGTGCAGGCGGGCTCGGCGCGGTTCACCGTCGCGGACGTCCCGGGCCTCATCCCGGGCGCGAGCGAGGGCAAGGGGCTCGGGCTCGAGTTCCTCCGCCACATCGAACGCACCGCCGTGATCGTGCACGTCCTCGACTGCGCGACTCTCGAGCCGGGTCGCGACCCGATCAGCGACCTCGACGTCATCGAGGCGGAGCTCGCCGCCTACGCCCAGGACCTCGACATCGAGGGCGGCCGCGTGCCGCTCACCGAGCGGCCGCGGCTCGTCGTCCTCAACAAGATCGACGTGCCCGAGGCGCGCGAGCTCGCCGACCTCGTCAAGCCCGACCTCGAGGCGCGCGGCCTGCGCGTGTTCGAGATCTCCACGGCCAGCCACGAGGGCCTGCGCCCGCTGACCTACGCGCTCGCCGAGCTCGTCGAGAAGGCCCGTGCCGAGGCGCCCGCGCCCGAGCCGACGCGCGTCGTGCTGCGGCCGCGCGCCGTCGACGAGGCCGGGTTCACCGTCACGCGCAAGGGCGGGGCCACGGACTACTGGTTCGAGGTGCGCGGCGCCAAGCCCGAGCGCTGGGTGCGCCAGACGGACTTCAGCAACGACGAGGCCGTCGGCTACCTCGCCGACCGCCTCGCCCGCCTGGGCGTGGAGGAGAAGCTGTTCGCCGCCGGAGCCGTCGGTGGCGACGAGGTGCGCATCGGCACCGACGCCAACGCGGTCGTCTTCGACTGGGAGCCGACGCTCATGACCGGCTCCGAGCTGCTCGGCGGCCCGCGCGGCTCCGACAACCGCCTCGACGAGCGCCTGCGCCCCACGCGCACGGAGAAGCGCCGCGAGCACCACGAGCGCATGGACGCCAAGGCGGAGGCGCGTCGCGAGCTGTGGACCGAGCGCCAGGCCGGCACGTGGACGGACCCCGACGCGGACTGACGCGGGTCCGCCGTGGGCACGGATCGGGCCCGGCCTCCTCGGGGGACCGGGCCCTGTCCATGCCCACGACCGGTGCGGTGCGTCCTGGTCCGTGAAATCCTGCGCGCCCGGGAGCGGCGGGCGGCGATGATGGACGCGTGAACGCGCTGTCCTCCCGCTCCGAGATCGCCTCCGCCCACCGCGTGGTGGTGAAGATCGGCTCGTCCTCGCTCACGGGCGCGGACGGGCACCTCGACCTCACCGCCCTGCGTGCGCTCGTCGACGTCCTCGCGGCGCGACGCGCGGCGGGCGGGCAGGTCGTGCTCGTCACGTCCGGCGCGATCGCCGCCGGGATCGGGCCACTGGGGCTCGCGAGCCGGCCTCGCGACCTGGCGACGGCGCAGGCGACCGCCTCGGTCGGGCAGGGCATGCTCGTCGCCCGCTACACGGAGGCGTTCGCGGGGCACGGGCTGCGCGTCGGGCAGGTGCTGCTCACCGCGGAGGACACCGTGCGCCGCGGGCACTACCGCAACGCCCAGCGCTCGCTCGAGCGGCTGCTCGACCTCGGCGTCGTGCCGATCGTCAACGAGAACGACGCCGTCGCGACCGACGAGATCCGGTTCGGCGACAACGACCGCCTCGCCGCGCTCGTCTCCCACCTGGTGCGCGCGGACGCGATGGTGCTGCTCACCGACGTCGACGGCCTCTACGACGGCCCGCCCTCACGCCCGGGCACGCGCCGGATCGCGGAGGTGCGCTCGGCGGCCGACATCGAGGGCGTCGAGGTCACGGGCCGGGGGAGCGCGGTCGGGACGGGCGGCATGCTCACCAAGCTGGAGTCCGTCTCCATCGCGACCGGCACGGGCATCCCCGTGGTGCTGACCCAGGCGCAGAACGCCGCGGCCGCGCTCGCGGGCGACGCCGTCGGGACGTGGTTCGCCGCGACCGGCAAGCGGACGACGCGCCGCCGGCTCTGGCTCGCGCACGCCGCGCGCACGCGCGGCCGGCTCGTTCTCGACGACGGCGCGGTGAAGGCCGTGCAGGGAGGGCGCGCGTCGCTCCTGCCCGCGGGGGTCACGGCCGTCGAGGGAGAGTTCGACGCCGGGGACCCGGTCGAGCTCGTGACGTCGGACGGCCGCGTGGTGGCCCGCGGGCTCGTCGCGTTCGAGTCCCGCGACATCCCCGACCTCCTCGGCCGGTCCACCACCGAGCTGCGCGCCGAGCTGGGCGAGGGCTACGACCGCGAGGTCGTGCATCGCGACGACCTGGTCCTGGTGCGCAAGCGCCACCGCTGACCGGACGTCGGACGGCGCGCCCGGCGCGGCGTCGGCCGACGTAGGCTCGGACCATGACCACCACCGAGGACGCGCCCGTCGTCGCGGGCGCCGCAGAGCCCCAGACCGCCGGTCCCGCCGCAGCGGGTGCCGCGAGGGACGTCGCGACCGCCGTCGAGGACGTCGCGCGCCGTGCCAAGGTCGCCTCGCGCACGCTGGCGACGGCCACGCGCGCGACCAAGGACGCCGCCCTCCTCGCGCTCGCCGACGCGCTCGTCGCGGCGACGGAGGAGATCGTGGCCGCCAACGCCGTCGACCTCGAGCGCGAGCGTGCCGACGGGATGAGCGAGGGCCTGCTCGACCGCCTCGCGCTCGACGGCCCGCGCATCGCCGCGATCGCCGACGCGTTGCGCGCGCTCGCGGGCCTGCCGGACCCGGTGGGGGAGGTCGTGCGCGGGTCGACGCTGCCGAACGGCCTGCGCCTGCGCCAGCTGCGCGTGCCCATGGGCGTCGTCGGCATGATCTACGAGGCGCGCCCCAACGTGACGGTCGACGCCGCGGGGCTCGCGCTCAAGAGCGGCAACGCCGTGATCCTGCGCGGCGGGTCCGCGGCCGCCAGCTCCAACGAGGTGATCGTGGGCGTGCTCGCCCGCGCGCTCGAGGCGCAGGGCCTGCCTGGCGACCTCGTGCAGTCGATCGACCGCCACGGGCGGCCGGGCGCCGTCGCGCTCATGCACGCGCGCGGGCTCGTCGACGTGCTCGTGCCGCGCGGCGGGGCCGACCTCATCCGCACGGTGGTCCGCGAGTCGACCGTCCCCGTCATCGAGACCGGCGTCGGCAACGTCCACGTGTACGTCGACGCGAGCGCGGACCGGGCCATGGCGCTCGAGATCCTGCTGAACGCCAAGACGCAGCGCGTGGGCGTGTGCAACGCCGCGGAGACGCTCCTGGTCCACGCGGACGCCGCACCGGACTTCCTGCCCGCCGCCCTCGCCGCACTCACCGCGGCGGGTGTCGTGGTGCACGGCGACGACCGCACGGCCGGTCTCGCGCCCGAGGGTACCGAGGTGCTCGCGGCCACCGACGAGGACTGGGCGACCGAGTACCTCGCGCCCGAGATCGCGGTGCGCGTCGTCGACGACCTCGACGCCGCGATCGAGCACGTACGGACCTGGACGTCCGGGCACACCGAGGCGATCGTCACGCGCGACCTCGCGTCCTCGGAGCGGTTCGTCGCCGAGCTCGACTCGGCCGCGATCATGGTCAACGCCTCGACGCGGTTCACCGACGGCGGCCAGTTCGGCCTCGGCGCGGAGATCGGCATCTCGACGCAGAAGCTCCACGCGCGCGGTCCCATGGGCCTGGCCGAGCTCACGACGACGAAATGGGTCGTGCACGGCGACGGTCACGTTCGTCCGTGACGAGCGGTTCGTCGGCAAGTACCTGATACCTGCCGGACCATGCCGCCGGGCGGTCGTGAGAGACTGGTCGGCGACCGGAGCCCGTCCGGTCCGCCGTCGGGCCGGTCCTGGCAGGCGTACCGTTCCACCGCACCACCCCGGACCGCGGCACGACATCGTCCGCCCCGGGGACGACCTTCGAGGAGGACGTCGTGATCTCTGCCGTCGTGCTGGCCGCCGAGGAAGGCGCCGAGGCCGCGTCGCACCTGCCCATCCCGCCGCTCGCCTACGGGCTGCTCGGGTTCGGCGGGCTCGTGGCCCTGCTGCTCGTGACCTACGCGTTCCGCAGCGTCGGCACGCGGCACTGACCGGTAGCGAACGACGGAAGCGCCCGCGACCGATGACGTCCCGATGAGCCCGCGCCGTCCCCGCCTGGGGGTGATGGGTGGCACGTTCGACCCCATCCACCACGGCCACCTCGTCGCGGCGAGCGAGGCCGCGGCGCGGTTCGACCTCGACGAGGTCGTGTTCGTCCCCACGGGCAAGCCGTCGTTCAAGCAGCACCAGAGCGTCAGCCCGGCCGAGCACCGGTACCTCATGACGGTCATCGCGACCGCCTCGAACCCGCGGTTCACGGTGAGCCGGGTCGACATCGACCGGCCGGGACTGACCTTCACGGTCGACACGCTGCGCGACCTGCGGGCCGCGCGTCCGGACGCGGAGCTGTTCTTCATCACGGGCGCGGACGCGATCGAGCAGATCCTCACCTGGAAGGATGCCGACGAGCTGTGGAAGATGGCACACTTCGTGGCTGTCTCCCGCCCGGGCCACAGCCTGAGCGTCGAGGGTCTGCCGCCGGGCGTGGTCACCATGCTCGAGGTCCCGGCCCTCGCCATCTCGTCGACGGACTGCCGTCGGCGTGCGGAGGCGGGCCAGCCGGTGTGGTACCTGGTTCCGGACGGCGTGGTCCAGTACATCGCCAAGCACGGTTTGTATCGAGGTCAGCACCATGAGTGACAACGGCAACATGCAGCCCGTCCGCCCCCTCACGCGGCGCGAGATCCGCGAGCGCGAGCAGGCGGCCGCAGCCGAACGGTCCGCGCAGGCCGGCACGCCTCCGCCCGCCCCGGCGCCCGGCGCCGCCGGGTGGCAGCAGCCCACCCCGGCGCGCCCGGCCGCCCCGCCGACCCCGCCGCCGTCGCGCCGCACCCTGCGCGAGACGACCGGTCCGACGGACTACCCGTCGCAGCCGTCCGTCGTCCGCCCCCCGGCCGCCTCGGGCGGCATGCGCGGTCTCGACGAGACGGGTCGCCTCACCCCGGTGCAGGAGACCGCGGAGCGCGTCGCGATCCGCCCGCCGGCCCCGACCCCCGTCGTGCCGACGCGCACGAGCTCTCGCCCCCCTGCGGGCACCCCGCGGCCCGCCGCGCCGGGCGCCACCGGCCCGGTCCGACCCCCGACGCCGTCCGCTCCCGTCGGCGGGTTCGGTTCCGCGCCGGTGGGCCGGGTCGGAGCGCCCGAGGCACCGCCCGCCCAGCCGCAGCGGCTGTCGGCCTTCTCGGCTCCCGCGGCGGCACCGGCCGCGCCCCCCGCCACGCCTGCTCCGGCACCCGCCCCGTCACCGTGGGGTGCGTCCGGGCGCACGCCGGCTGCCGCGCTGCCCGCGGCTCCGCCCGCTGCGGCCGCGCCCGCCGAGGCTGCGGGAGCCGCGCTCCCGTGGTCGGCGATCACGTCCGGGTCGGCACCCGAGCCTGCGGGCGCCGGCCGCGAACCCGCCTCACCCTTCGGCGGCGTGCGCGAGGCGTCGCCCGCGGCGCCCGCCGCCGCGAGCGGCCCGTCCGACGACCTCTTCCCACGTGTGCGCGCCCGCGCCGACGAGCTCGACGACGAGGCGGACGACGACCTGGACGACGAGCCGCGTGGCCCCTCGTACACGTGGCTGCACTACCTCATCCTCGTCGCCGTGGCGTTCGTCCTCGGCCTGCTCGTGTGGACGCTCGTCTCGCGCGACGACCCGGGTCTCGCCACCGAGGACACGAGCGACTCGGCGTCCGCCGTGTCGACGTGGGACGACCCCGGCACCCTCGACACCGGCCGCTGAGCGGCCGCACCACGAACGGAGACACGTGACTGCCACCGAACGAGCCGTAGAGCTCGCCGTCATCGCGGCGCGGGCGGCGTCCGACCGCAAGGCCGAGGAGATCATCGCGCTCGACGTGAGCGAGCAGCTCGTCCTCACGGACGTGTTCCTCATCGCGTCCGGGTCGAACGAGCGCCAGGTCTCGGCGATCGTCGACGCGGTCGAGGAGGCGATGTACAAGGCGGGTTCCAAGCCGATCCGTCGTGAGGGCAAGCAGGAGGCGCGCTGGGTCCTCATCGACTTCGGCGACGTCGTCGTGCACGTGCAGCACGCCGAGGACCGCGTCTACTACGCGCTCGAGCGCCTGTGGAAGGACTGCCCCGTCGTCGAGCTGCCGGAGGACGCGCGCGGCGGCGACGGCACGGCCGACGACGCCGACGACACGACCCGCGGCGACGGCGCCATCCGCCTCTCGGGGGAGCCCCTGGCGTGACCGCCGGCACGCTCGTCCTCCTGCGCCACGGCCGGACGTCGTACAACGCCGCGATGCGCCTGCAGGGCCAGGTCGACATCCCGCTCGACGGTGTCGGGCAGTGGCAGGCCGAGCACGGCGCGAAGGCGCTCGCGAGCGCGCACCGCGCGACGCGCGTCGTCGCGTCCGACCTCGTGCGGGCCGCCGACACCGCGCGCGCGTACGCCGGTGCGATCGGCGCCGAGGTCCAGCTCGACCCTCGGCTGCGCGAGCGCGGCTTCGGAGAGTGGGAGGGCCTCACGGGCCCGGAGATCGCCGAGCGGTGGCCCGAGGAGTATGCGGCGTGGCGCCGGGGCGAGGAGCCCACGCGCGCGGGCGCCGAGACCAAGGTCGCTGTCGCGGCGCGCCTCGTCGAGGCCGTCACCGAGCACGTCGAGTCCCTCGAGAAGGACGACACGCTCGTCGTCGTGTCCCACGGCGCCGCGATCACGCTCGCCGTCACCGCGCTGCTCGGGCTGGACCCCGAGCACTGGCGCGGGATCTCCGGGCTGCACAACGTCCACTGGTCCCACCTGCACCGCTCCGCGCCCGCCGCGACGCCCGCGTGGCGTCTCGTGGCGCACAACGTCGGTGCCGGGTTCCCGCTCGACGAGTGGAACGCGGGACCGGATTGGAATCTGGAGCCGGTTTCTGCGTAGACTAGCGACGCTCCGCAGGACGGGAAACCGGCCGGGGGAGTGTTCATCCAGTGTTTGACCAGGATCTTCGCAGATCCACGGGGCTGTGGCGCAGCTGGTAGCGCACCTGCATGGCATGCAGGGGGTCAGGGGTTCGAGTCCCCTCAGCTCCACCGGATCGAAGCGGGGCGTCGTTCATCGACGCCCCGCTTTCGTCGTTTCTGCGTTGCGTCGGGTCGTGGCTCTCGCTCTCCTGCTCGGCGCGCCTCGGCGGCCGGGAGGCCTGGCCGGTAGGGTCGGCACCGCTTGTGCTGCCGTCCGGCGGCCGGGTGGTCCCGACGGGAAGCGGAGGCTCGCGTGCCGGGTTCGACAGGCGTCCTCGCCGTGCTGGCGGACGCGATCGGCGCAGCGCGCGTCGAGCAGGTGCTGGCCCGGCTCGACCGGTACTCGAACCAGCCGAACGCGGTCAAGGGCGCCTCGCGCCTCCCGAGCGACCCCGCGCTGGAACGGGCGGCGCTGCGCGTGTTCGACGACCCGGGTCTCGGGGCGGTCGCCGGTCTCGACGCCTCGAACCTCACGGGAGCCCTCGACGCACGGACGCTCTGGGCGCTCCTCGCTCTCGCGGCCCGGGCCGACGTGACCGTCCTCGACCGGCTCCCGGCCGACACGGCGGAGCGGGGCGCTCCGAAGGTCGCGACGATCCGCCGGGCGGCCGCCAAGCACGCGGCAGCGCTGGGGTCCGCGCCGGCTGCTCCCGCGTCAGCAGAGGCTCCTGGCTCGCCGCCTGCACCTGCAGGGAACGACGTCCCGCCGCTCCCCGAGAAGCTGGCTCAGGTGGCGTCGTGGCTCGCGGCGCACCCCGGCGCGGACCCCCGGTGGTTCGCGGCACGCCCGGGGCAGCGGGCGGCCGAGCGGCGGGTGGCCCTCCGGGCGCTGGGGAGCATCGGCACCCCGGCGGCGCTCGACGTGCTCGCCGGGTACGCGCGCGACGGCTACCCCGACGTCGAGCTCGCGGAGCTGCACCGGGCGTGGGGAAGGTTCGACCGGCGGGAGTTCGCCGCGACGATGTTCCGCCCGGGGGGCACCATGCTCCAGCTCGGCGTGTGCTCGACCCTCGAGTGCGTCGGCGCGGTGCAGGGGCTCACGGGCCTCGGGACGGTCCTCACCGGGCCCGCCGACCTCGCGCCCCTGGCGGAGTGCACCGACCTCCGGCGGCTGCACGTGAACGTCGCCGGCGGAGGGCTCACGGGAGTCGAGGCGCTGTCACAGCTGCCCGCGCTCACCGAGCTGCACCTGGTCGGCACGACCCGGGGCGCCGACCTCACCGCGCTGCGGGAAACCGCCGTCGAGCGGCTGTCGTTGAGCCTCGACGGCGCCGACGGCGCGTTCCTCACCCACCTGCCGCACCTGAGGTCGCTCAAGCTCTCGGGCGGGTCGGGTCCTGAGGACGCCGCGTACGACGTCGAGGACGGCCGTGCTCCGCTGCCCGCGCACCCCGGGCTCGTCGACGTCGTGCTGCGGCTGGTCTCCGACGGCGTCCAGGTGGTCGTGCTCCGCCACGAACGCTCCTGGGTGTCGCGGCTGACGGCCGCGGTCCCGTCCGACGTCTTCGTCGTCGAGCGCAGCGGCTACGTGGGACTGACCAGGGACGGGTCGGACGTGGAGGGTCTCGGCAGGAGGCTGTTCTCGAACGTCGTGCCGTGACGGGCGGCCGGGGGCCTACGACGTGCTGACGTGCACGTGGTCGAAGTGGTTGGCGGTCGCACCGCCGCGGTCCTCCATGCCGGACCAGGCGCTCGCGGGGTCTCCGGCCATCCAGATCTGCTGCTGGTAGATGAGGTACGTGATCCCCAGGGCCCCGGCGTTGGCCTGGAGGTAGCGGGCGATCTCCCAGCCCGTCTCGCCCGTGATCATGATGTCCAGGGCGCGGCCGGTGCCGTGGTCGCCGCTGTCGCCCGGGCGGATCCCGCCGTAGGAGGTCACCTGGGGGAAGATCGCGCACACGGCCCGGTACACCGCACGGGCGTTGGACTGGAGCGACGACTCGATCCCGGAGCTCACCGCGCACGCGGCGTCGGAGATGCCGCTCGCGCTGGACCCGCCGCCGGTCGCGGCGGTCGCCGCAGTCGCTTCGGGCTGGGAGTCCGCGAGGAAGCTCGACTTGATCCAGGCCGCCGCGCCGTCCCAGACGACCTGGCTCCACTCGCCCTCGGTCGCTCCGGTGACGTCGACGGCGGTGGCGAACGCGGCGGTCGCGACGCGCCCGGCGTCGGCCGACGGCCCGGTGCGGACGTTGACGGCGTCGGTGGTCCAGAGCTGACCGGTGGCGACGGGGACGACCGGGGCCGGCGGGGCGACCTCGGCGGCAGGGACCACGGTGATCTTCGCCGCGGTCTCGACGACCGGGGACTCCTGGGTCGCCGCCGGGGGAGCGACGCGCTCGGCGGAGCGGCTGGCGGCACCCGTGCCGCGCTCCACGGTCGACCCGGAGGCGGGCTCGACGCTCAGCGGTGCGAGGTCGGGGTTCCCCTCGGCGGGCTGGGGCCCCGCGCCGACGACGCCTGCGCCGAGCAGCCCGACGAGCGCGAGCGCCGGCAGCTTGAGTGCGCGCGCCGGGAGCGCGGGGAACGACGGCAGGGCAGGGAGCCGGAGGGAGCGCGCGGGCGCTGCGGGTGCGGCGCTGTGGCGGCCTCGGGACATGGTGCGCTCCGGTTCGTTCGTGGTCAGGACCGGGCCCATGTAACCAAACCGTGATCTACAAAGTCCAGCCCGGATCTCGCGCAGCAGGTCAGAGACTCATGAGCGCGAGCGCTGAGTCGCACGACCGGCAGTCGTTGGACGCCTGGACGGCCGGTTCCTAGGCTGGAGGGCATGACCGTTCCCTCAGTCCCCACCGTGACGCTCAACTCCGGTCACACCATCCCGCAGCTCGGCTTCGGCGTCTTCCTCGTCCCACCGGACGAGGCGGAGAAGGCCGTGAGCGAGGCCCTCGAGGTCGGCTACCGCCACATCGACACGGCCGCGATCTACCGCAACGAGGAGGGCGTCGGCGCCGCGATCGCCACGAGCGGCGTCCCGCGTGACGAGCTCTTCGTCACGACCAAGCTCTGGAACGACCGTCAGTCCGGAGAGCAGCCGCACGACGCGATCCGCGAGAGCCTCGACAAGCTCGGCCTCGAGTTCGTCGACCTCTACCTCACGCACTGGCCGGCGCCCGCCCAGGACCAGTACACGAACGCGTGGGCCAAGCTCGTCGAGATCCGCGACGCCGGCCTGGCGCGCTCGATCGGCGTCTCCAACCACCTGCCCGAGCACCTCGACCGGATCGTCGCGGACACGGGCGTGGTCCCCGCTGTCGACCAGATCGAGCTGCACCCGGCCTACCAGCAGCGCGACGTGCTCGCGTGGGCCGACGCGAACGGCATGAAGATCGAGGCATGGGGGCCGCTCGGCCAGGGCAAGTACCCGCTGTTCGAGCGGCAGGCCGTCGTCGACGCCGCGGCCGCGCACGGTGTGACCCCGGCCCAGGCGGTCCTGCGCTGGCACCTGCAGCGCGGCTTCATCGTCTTCCCCAAGTCGTCGCGCAAGGAGCGGATGGCGGAGAACTTCGACCTCTTCGGGTTCGAGCTCACGGCCGACGAGGTCGCGGCGATCGACGCCCTCGACACCGGTGACGGCTCGGGCCGCGTGAGCGCGCACCCGTCCGAGGTCAACTGACCGGTCGCCCGCGGCCCCACGGGCACCTCGCGGCACGACGAGGGGCGCCGTCCGTACGGACGGCGCCCCTCGTCGTGCGTGGGGGGAGACCCGGTCAGCCGCAGTCGTCGCAGATGCCCGTCGCGGGCAGCACCGTGAAGCACGTGGGGCACACGGCCGGCGGCTTCTCGGGCTCGGACGCACGCGGCGTCGACGTGCGCCGCGGGGTACGGGGTGCGGTCGCGGCCTTCGCCGCGGTCCGACGTGCGGGCGCCGGCGCCACGGGCGCGGCGCCCGGCACGTCGAAGCCGCGCTTGCGCAGCAGGTCCGCGACGGTCACGGGGCTGTTGCGGAACTCCTCGGCCGTCGCGACGCGGCCGGTCGCGTACCGGTGCGCGACGCCGAGGATCGCCTGGGCGTCGTACGCGCGGTCCTCGTGGAGAAGAGGGGTGCCGGGGGCCGCGGTGAACCCGTAGACCCCGAGGAACGCGTCCCGGCCCCGGTCGTCCCAGTCCGCGATCGCCTGGAGGATGTGCTGCCGGGTCACTGCCGAGAAGGTCGCCACGGCACGAGCCTAGACCGCCGTGCAGGGCGTCCCGGACGGCCCGTGCGTGACCTTCGGCACGGGCCGCCCGGCGCAGCCGTCAGGGGACGGTGTAGCCCGCGGCACGGAACAGCTCGTACCACTCCGCGCGCGTGAGCGGCACGTCCGATCCGAGGGCCGCGCCCGCGACGCGCTCCGGGTTCGTGGTGCCGAGCACGACCTGCATCCGTGCCGGGTGCCGCGTGATCCAGGCGGTGGCGATCGCGATGGGCGGGACGCCGTAGCGGTCGGCGAGACGGTCGATCACGGCGTTGAGCTCGGGGTACATCTCCGACCCCAGGAAGACGCCGGTGAAGAACCCCGCCTGGAACGGCGACCACGCCTGGACCGTGATGTCGTGCAGGCGGCAGTAGTCGAGCGTCCCGTTGTCGCGGGCGACGGACTGGTCGAGGTTCTGCATGTTCGCCGCGACGCCGTGCGCGACGATCGGCGCGTGCGTGATCGAGAGCTGGAGCTGGTTCGCGACGATCGGCTGGTCGACGTACCGGCGCAGGAGCTCGATCTGGCCCGGCGTGTGGTTGGACACCCCGAACGCGCGCACCTTGCCCGCCGCGTGCAGGTCGGAGAACGCGCGTGCGACCTCCTCCGGCTCGACGAGGGCGTCGGGGCGGTGCAGCAGGAGGATGTCGAGGTAGTCCGTTCGCAGCGCGTCGAGCGAGCCCTCGACGGACGCGACGAGGTGCTCGTAGGAGAAGTCGAAGTACGGGCCCTCGCGCACGATGCCGGCCTTGGACTGGATGACCCACTCACCGCGCTCGGCGGGGGAGAGGTCGAGGGCCTCGGCGAACCGGCGCTCGCAGCCGTGGAGGTCGGCGCCGTAGACGTCGGCGTGGTCGAGGAACGTGATCCCCGCGTCGCGCGCGGTGCGCACGAGCGTGCGGACCTCGTCGTCGGTCTTCTCCTGGATGCGCATGAGGCCGAGCACGACGTTCGGGACGACGAGGTCGGTGCCGGGGAGGGTGAAGGTCTTCACCGGTGGAGCTCCTTCGTGGGGTGGGTCGTCGGCGAGGGCGTCACGCGGCGGACAGCCGCGCGACCTCCTCCGCGGTCAGGGTGAGGTCGGCCGCGCCGGCCGAGTCGAGGATCGAGGTGGGTCGCGACGCTCCGGGGATGGGGACGACGACGGGCGCGAGCGCGAGCTCCCAGGCGAGCGTCACCTGGTAGACGCTCACGTCGTGGGCGGTCGCGACGTCCTGGAAGACGGCGTGCCGCGCCCCGAGCTCGGCGGCGCCCGCGATGCCGCCCAGCGGGCTCCACGGCAGGAACGCGATCCCGAGGGCCGCGCAGTGCTCGAGCTCGCCCTGGCTCGAGCGGAACCGCGGCGAGAACTGGTTCTGCACCGACGCGAGCCGGCCGCCGAGGATCTCGTGCGCGAGGTCGATCTGCGCGACGTCGGCGTTGGAGATGCCGGCCTGCTGGATCACGCCCTCGTCGAGCAGCTCGACGAGCGCGCCGATCGAGTCGGCGTAGGGGACCGCGGGGTCGGGGCGGTGGAACTGGTAGAGGCCGATCGCGTCGACACCGAGCCGGAGCGCCGACTCCTTCGCGGCCTGCTTGAGGTACGTGGGGTCACCGTTCTGCGTCCACGTGCCGTCGCCGGGGCGCAGGTGACCGCCCTTCGTGGCGACGAGGACGGCGCTCGTGTCTCCGCCGTACGAGCGCAGCGCGCGGGCGATCAGCTCCTCGTTGTGGCCGACCTCGTGCGCGTGCAGGTGGTAGGCGTCGGCCGTGTCGATCAGGGTGACGCCCGCGTCGAGCGCGGCGTGGATCGTCGCGACGGACCGGGCCTCGTCCGGGCGGCCCTCGATCGACATCGGCATGCCGCCGAGGCCGATCGCGGAGACCGTCCGGGTTCCGAGCGTGCGCTGCTGCATGGTGCTCCCTCACGGGTCGGGGAATGGCGGGGGTGTCGCCGGGGGCTCGCGGGCGGGGCCGGTCCGGACGTGTCGAGCGTAGGAAGCGATAACCTAGAAGTCCAACGACTAGCGGTTGTCATTTATAGAAGATTGAGTGATTAATGGATCTGCGTCAGATGGAGTACCTCGTCGCGCTCGCCGACGAGCGGCAGTTCACGCGCGCCGCGCAGCTCGTCGGCGTCTCGCAGTCGGGGCTCTCCGCCGCGGTACGGAGCCTGGAGGAGGAGCTCGGCGCGAGCCTGTTCACGCGCACGACCCGCCGTGTCGAGCCCACCGAGGCCGGCCTGGCGCTGCTGCCGCACGCACGGTCCATGCTCGCCCAGGCCGCGGCCGGTCGCGACGCGGTCGTCCGGGCGACGCGCGCCCTGTCCGGCTCGCTGCGCGTCGGCTCGGAGCAGTGCCTCGGGGTCCTCGACGTCACGGCGCTGCTCGAGCGCTTCCATCGCCGCTACCCGCAGGTCGAGATCCAGTTCGCGCAGGCCGGCTCCCACGACCTCCTCGCGCGCGTGCGCGAGGGCGACCTCGACGTCGCGTTCGTCGCCACCACCGAGCACCTGGGGTCGTTGTCGCAGACCGTGCTGGGCAGCGAGCCGCTCGTGCTCGTGTGCGCGCCGGAGCACCCGCTCGCCACGCGCGGTCGCGTCGACTGGTCCGACCTCTCGGGCCAGGAGTTCGTCGACTTCGACCCGTCGTGGGGCGCGCGTCCCGTCAACGACGCCACGTGCGCCGCGCACGGCGTGCACCGCCGCGTGCGGTGCTCGGTCAACGACGTGCACACGCTGCTCGAGCTCGTCGACCGGGGTCTCGGGATCGCGCTCGTCCCGCGCCACGTCGCGGCGAAGCCCCAGGCGGCGCGCCTCGTCACGCTCGCGCTGCCCGAGGGCGGCGCGCCGAGCTGGGTCGTCTCCGTCGTGACCGGACGGTGGGACAGCGGGGCCTCGGCGGCGCCCCAGCTCCTCGAGCTCCTCGCCGACGCGCCCGCGTGCCGGGGCGTCGAGGTCGCGCGACCCGACGGCGAGCGGCCGGGCGTCGAGGTCGTGGCGGAGGTGCGGTGACCGCCCCCGCGGGCACCGACGCGCCGCTCTTCCCGCTCCGCAGCGTCGTCCTCGGCGCGTTCGTCCCGACGCTCGTCCTCGAGATCGGCATCGGCGCGATGCTGCCCGTCGTCGCGGTCACCGCGACCGGGCGCGGGGCGAGCCTCACGGTCGCGGGCCTCGTCGCCGCGCTCGTCCCGATCGGCAAGATCCTGTTCGACCTCCCGGCCGGGGCGCTCGCGCAGCGGGTCGGTGACCGGGCGGCCATGCTGCTCGCGGGCGGTGTCGCCGTCGGCGCGTTCGCGACGATCGCGCTCAGCCCGAACCTCGGGGGACTGGCGGCGGGCGTCCTCGCCCTGGGGGCGTCGACCGCCATCTTCAACCTCGCCCGCCAGGCCTACCTCACGGAGATCACGCCGCCCCTGCGGCGGGCGCGCGTCCTGTCCACGCTCGCCGGAGTGCACCGCATCGGGCTGTTCCTCGGCCCGTTCGCGGGGGCCGCCGTCATCGCGGCGACGGACGTGCGCGGCGCCTACTGGCTCGGCGCCGTGGCCGCGCTGGCCGCGGTGGCGGTGCTCGCCGTCGTGCGCCCGGAGCCGACGGCGCAGGGCGAGCCGGGCCGCGGGCGGACGCGCGCTCTCGGACCCGCGGCGGGACCGCGGGTGACCATCGCCGGCGTGGCACGCGAGCACCGGCGCCTCTTCGCGACGCTCGGCGTCGCGATCCTCCTCGTGAGCGCCGTACGCGGGGCGCGCCAGACCGTCATCCCGCTCTGGGGCGAGCACCTCGGGCTGGACGCGGAGGTGACGTCGCTGGTCTTCGGCGTCTCCGGCGCGCTCGACATGCTGCTGTTCTACCCGGCGGGCAAGGGCATGGACCGGTTCGGGCGCCTGTGGGTCGCGGTGCCGTCGATGCTCACCATGGCCGCCGGGCTCTCGCTCCTGCCGTTCGCCCACACGGTGGGTGCGGTGACCGTCGTCGCGGCGCTGCTCGGGGTCGGCAACGGGATGGGGTCGGGCATCGTCATGACGCTGGGGGCCGACGTCGCACCCGCAGCGGTGCGCCCGACCTTCCTCAGCGTGTGGCGGCTCTTCCAGGACACGGGCGACGCGCTCGGGCCCCTCGTGCTGTCGACCGGAGCCGCGCTGGGGTCGCTCGCGGCGGGGGTCTGGGCGACGTCGGTGCTCGGCGCGGCGTCCGCGGCGGCCCTCGCGCGCTGGGTGCCCCGCTACTCGCCGCTCGCGAACCTCGTGCGACCGCGAGCGGGGCAAAAGGTCGTGCGGGTCCCGTCCGACGCGCCCTAGCGTGGCGGGATGGCGAGCGACCGTACCCTTCCCGACCCGTTCCCCGACCCGTTCGACCATCAGGTGACCCAGGACGGTCGCGTCCGGGTCGCGCGCGGCGGGCGCGTCGTCGTCACCGTCGCGGGGACCGCGGCCGACCGGCTCGTCACGGCCCTGGAGCGGGCCGAGGCGCGCGACGACGAGGGCGAGGTCCAGCTCCTGCTCGCCCGGGCGACGGGGAACTACCGGCGCGGCAACGAGAAGCGCGCCCACCGACCGTGACGCAGGTCACGCGCGGACATGTCACGCGCGGCCCGCGGCGGGCGTCTGGATGGTCGACCCCGCGCTGGACCGGCGCGCACCGCGCCGGCTGACGGAAGGACACCCTCGTGGCCCGCATCTCGCTCGACCCGCCCCGGACCCTGCTCAACCGCACGCTCGCCACGCTCTCGCGACGCCGGTACGGCGCCGTGCTCGAGCCGCTCGCCGCCGTCGGGCACCACCCGCGCGTCGCGACGACGTACTGCCTCCTCGAGGCGGGCGTCGCACGCTGGCGGACCCTCGACCCGACGCTCTCGGCGCTCGCGGTCATGGCGGCCGCGGTGCGGATCGGCTGCTCGTGGTGCGTCGACTTCGGCTACTGGGAGTCGGAGCACGGCGATGTCGACCCCCGCAAGCTCCACGACGTGCCCGCGTGGCGCGAGAGCGACGCGTACACCGCCGTGGAGCGGCGGGTGCTGGAGTACGCCGAGGCGGCGACCGCGACCCCGCCGACGGTGTCGGACGAGCTCGCGGCCGCGCTGGTCGACGACCTGGGCGAGCCCGCGTTCGTCGAGCTCACGGCGCTGGTCGCGCTGGAGAACCTGCGCAGCCGGATCAACGCCGCCCTCGGCCTGTCGAGCCAGGGCTTCAGCGACCGGTGCGAGGTCCCGCTCGCCGGCGGGCTGCGCGCGGCGGGCGCGGCCGGCAGGCTGGCGAGGTGAGCGAGAGCGCCGGGCACCGACCGTCCGACGACGCGGTGGATCCTCGCGGTCTCGGCCGGGCCCTCGAGCCGTTCACGACGCACCGTCGCCTGCTCTTCACGGTCGCGTACGAGATGACGGGCTCCGCCGCGGACGCCGAGGACGTGGTCCAGGAGGCGTGGTTGCGCTGGTCGTCGGCGGACCGGTCCGGTGTCCTGGACCCGCGCGCGTACCTCGTGCGCGTCACGACGCGCCTCGCGCTCGACCGGTTGCGCGTGCTGCGGAGGCGCCGCGAGACGTACGTGGGGTCATGGCTGCCCGACCCGCTCCTCACGACGCCGGACGCCGCGCTGCAGGTCGAGCGCGCGGAGGACGTGTCGATGGCGCTGCTCGTCGTGCTGGAGACGCTGAGCCCGCTCGAGCGCGCCGTGTTCGTGCTGCGCGAGGTGTTCGACGTCCCCTACGACGAGATCGCCGACGGCCTCGACCGCTCGCCCGAGGCCGTGCGCCAGACCGCGCACCGCGCGCGCGAGCACGTGCGCGCGCGGCGCCCGCGGTTCAGCCAGCCCGACGACGCGCAGCGCGCTGCCGTCGAGCGCTTCATGGCCGCGTGCGCGACGGGTGACACGACCGCGCTCGTCGAGATCCTCGCGCCGGACGTCGTCGTGGTGAGCGACGGCGGTGGCAAGGCGCGCGCGGCCCTGCGGCCCGTGACGGGAGCGGACAAGGTGGCGCGGATGCTCGTGGGTCTCTCGGCGAAGCCCGAGACGACGGCGATGGCCTTCGAGCCCGCACTCGTGAACGGCGCGCTGGGCGGCGTGTGGACCGTCGACGGGGAGCCCGCCATGGCCGCGACCGTCGAGTACGACGGCGAGCGCGTCGTGCGCGTCCTGCTCTTCCGGAACCCCGAGCGGCTGGCCGGGCTCAGACGAGCGTGAGGACGCCGAGCGCCCCGACCGCCAGCGCCAGCACGAGCGAGACCGCGATGAGCACGACGTGCACCGTGAGGAAGCGCGTCGCGCGTCCGGCGGCGTCACGCGAGCGCGGGTCCTTGGCGATGCGCTGGAGGAACCGCGGCCAGATGATCAGGTTCCACGCGGCGGTGACGAGCAGGACGACGGACCAGACGACGGGGAGCTCCACGCCCCGAGCATGACACCGGTCCGCGGTGTCCCGGGACGGAGGCGGGCGCACCGCGTGTGGGATCGACCACATCGACGCCGGCAGCAAGGTGAGGCTAGCCTTGCCTCGGTTCCGCGCTCGCGGGGCCGTCGTCCGCCCGGCACGCCGGGCCGCACTCCGAGGAGCCACCGGTGGCCACCTTCAAGACGGTCAAGCCCGCCGACGCCCACGTCGTCACGCTGAGCGTCGTCGGGAGCAAGCGGGTGAGCCCTCACGTCGTGCGGGTCACGCTCGGTGGGGACGACATGGAGCTCTTCACGCCGATGGGCTTCGACCAGTGGTTCCGGCTCTTCCTGGCCCGGGACGACCAGGACTCCCTGCGCCTGCCGACGCGCACGTCGGGCATGTGGTACGTCCAGTACCTCGCGACGCCCAAGGCGCGTCGGCCCTGGGTCCGCAACTACACGGTGCGCGCGGCACGGCCCGACCTGCGCGAGATCGACGTCGACTTCGTGGTGCACGGCGACGCCGGCCCCGCGTCGTCGTTCGCGCTGTCCGCGCAGCCGGGGGACCGCGTCGGCCTGCTCGACCAGGGGGTCGGCTACAACCCGCGCGTCCCGCACGACTGGACGCTCGTCGTCACCGACGAGACCGGGCTGCCTGCCGTCGCGGGCATCTGCGAGTCGCTGCCCGACGACGCGCGCGGCCTCGCGATCGTCGAGATCCCCGAGGCGGCGGACGCGCAGGACTTCCGCGTGCCGGCGGGTGTCGAGCTCCGCTGGGTCGTGCGCGAGGGTGCGGCGCCCGCGGGCACCGACGCCCACGAGCTCCTGCCCGGGGCACTGGCGCTCGAGGCCGTGCGGTCGGCCGACCTGTCGTCCGGGCCCGTCTACGCGTACGCGGTGGGGGAGTCGGCGCTCGCGACGGGCGTGCGCCGCCACCTCGTCAACGACCGCGGCGTGCCGAAGGCCAACATCGACTTCGTCGGATACTGGCGGCACGGGCACGCCGCGTCGTCCTGACCGTGCCTGCCGCGCGTCGTCGGGCGGGGCCGGGGCCGGAGGGGTGGCCGGGCGAGCGAGCGTCCGCGCTCAGACCCCGCGGAGCTGCTTGAACATCGGGCAGTCGAACGGGTCGCGCGCGGAGAGCCCGACCCGGTTGAGGTACCGCACGACGATGCCGTAGGACTGCACGAGGCTCGTCTCCGTGTACGGCAGGCCGAGGTTCGCGCAGTGCTCGCGCACGATCTCGCGCGCCCGCGCGAGGTGGGGTCGCGGCATGCTCGGGAAGAGGTGGTGCTCGATCTGGAAGTTGAGCCCGCCCATGAGGATGTTCATCCACCAGCCACCGCGGATGTTGCGCGACGTGAGGACCTGCTTCGAGAGGAAGTCGATCTTCGTGTTCTCGGGGATGATCGCCATGCCCTTGTGGTTCGGCGCGAACGACGCGCCCATGTAGACGCCGAACACGGCGAGCTGCACGCCGAGGAAGGCGAACGCCATGCCGAGCGGCAGGAACCAGAAGATCGCGCCCACGTAGAGCGACAGGCGCAGCGTGAGGATCACGAGCTCGACGACCCGGGCCCGGAGGTTGCCGCGCGTCCGGCCGCCCGCGAGGAGCGAGCGGTACGCCTGGACGTGCAGGTTGAGGCCCTCGAGCGTGAGCAGCGGGAAGAACAGCCAGCCCTGGTAGCGGTTGATCACGGCCCGGAAGCCCTTCGCGGCGGCGGCGTCGTCGTCGAGGAAGACGACGACGTCCGGGGCGATGTCCGGGTCCTTGCCGCGCTGGTTGGGGTTCGCGTGGTGGCGTGTGTGCTTGTTCATCCACCACGAGTGGCTGATCCCCACGACGCCGTTCGCGAGGATGCGACCCAGACGGTCGTTCGCCGGGCCGGACGCGAAGACCTGGCGGTGCGACGCCTCGTGCGCGACGAACGCGAACTGCGTGAAGATCAGGCCGAGCGCCCCGGCGATCAGGAGCTGGAACCACGAGTCGCCGAGGAGGACGAACCCGGCGACGGCGCCGCCGAGCGCGAGCGTCAGCACGGCGAGCGTCCACAGGTAGTAGCCGTGCGTGCGGTGAAGCAGTCCGGCGTCGCGCACGGTGCGCGACAGCGCGCTGTACGTGCTGGTCACGGCGCCCGGCTCGTCGGTGCGGGGGCGGGTGGCCCGGAAGCCCGGGCGCACTGCGGCAGAGGTCATGTGTCCTCGCAGGGGTGTCGGTGTCGACTTCCCAGCCGCGGAGGTGAGCGGGTGCTCGTGGTGCAGATGCCCTCACCCTACGGGACCGTAGGTTGCATGCGCGAGGGGGGCGGGTGAAGGAGTCGCGAAGGAGCGCCTCCCGCGCCGTCGAGGTCAGGCGGCGAAGCGGAAGGTCTGGCGGTACTCCGTCGGCGTGATGCCGACGGCGCGCCGGAAGTGGTGGCGCAGGAGCGCCGCCGACCCGAACCCGCAGCGCCGCGCGACCTCCTCGAGGTCCAGCGTCGACTCCTCGAGCAGGGACTGCGCATGCCCCACGCGCTGCGACGTGAGCCACGCGAGCGGCGTCGTCCCGGTCTGGGCGACGAACGAGCGTGCGAACGTGCGCTCCGACGTGTGAGCACGGCGTGCCAGGTCCCGCACCGTGAGCGGCTCGTCGAGGTGCTCGGTCATCCACTCCAGCAGCTCGGCGAACGAGTCCTCCTCGCACTCCGGCACCGGGCGCTCGATGAACTGCCGCTGCCCGCCCTCGCGCTGGGGCGGCACGACCATGCGCCGCGCGATCGTGTTCGCGACCTTCGCCCCGAGCTCGCGCCGCACGAGGTGCAGGCACGCGTCGATCCCCGCGGCGGTCCCGGCGCTCGTGACGAGGTTGCCGTCGTCGACGAACAGCACGTCCGGGTCGATGTCCAGGCTGGGGTACTGGCGGCGCAGCTCGTCGGCGTGCATCCAGTGGGTCGTGACGCGCCGCCCCTCGATCACGCCGGCCGCGGCGAGGAGGAAGACCCCCGAGCACACGCTCAGCAGCAGCGCGCCGCGCTCGGACGCGCGCCGCACCGCGTCCAGCACCTCGGGCGGGTAGTGCGAGCCCATGCGGATCGCGGGGACGACGAGGAGGTCGACGTCGTCCGTCGCGTCGAGCCCGTGGTCCGGGACGACCTGCGCCCCGACCGACGTGCGCACGGGACGCCCGGCGACCGGCCCGCACACGCGGAAGTCGAACGACGGGACGCCGTCCTCGCTGCGGTCGAGGCCGAACACCTCGCACACGACGCCGAACTCGAACGGGGCCAGGCCGTCGCACACGACGGCCGCGACGGAGCGCACCATGCACGGCACGCTACGCCCGTGGCGGGATCTTGTCGAGAGGTGTCGGTCCTGCCACTCGTCGGCGGAGCTCCCCGGCGGAAGGGTGGGGGCATGGACATCTTCTGGGGTGTGATGGTTCTTCTCCTCGTCGTCGGCCCGACCGTCGCGGCGCTCGTGGTGCGGCGTGAGGACCCGGCGCGGCCGTGGTTCCCCGCGGGGTCCGACGGCGCGTGGCCGGGCGGTGGCGCCTGGGGCGACCGGACGGTCCACGGCGAGCGCTGGGACCGCGACGCGCAGCGTCTCGACGCCGACCTGCGGGCGGCGGCCTCGCGCCCGGACGTGCAGGGCGGGCCCGTGGACCCGCACGAGGTCGCCGCCGAGATGGTGCTGCGGCGCGTCGTCCCGAACCCTGCGGTGCGGGACGGTGTTCGCGGGCTCCCGCCGGCTCCCGCGACGCACGCCGAGCCGGCGCCGTCGCGGGCGGGGCGGCGCGTGCGGCTCCCACGCTGACCGGCTCGCGCAGAGTCGGACGACGGCCCGGACCTCGTGGAGGTCCGGGCCGTCGCGGGGGAGGGCGTCAGATCGTGCTCAGGCGCGCGAGCCGACCGCGTCGACGTCCGCGCCACCCGTGAGCTGGTCGAGGCCCTCGAGCTCCTCGGCCTCCCACGGCGCCTGGCCGAGGCTCGGGATCATCGTCGCGAGCTCGGGGCGCCACTTGGTGAAGCGGGCGGGGAAGCAGCGCTCGAGCAGGTCGATCATCGCGGGGACCGCGGTCGACGCGCCCGGGGAGGCGCCGAGCAGGCCCGCGATGGAGCCGTCGCCCGCGGCGATGACCTCGGTGCCGAACTCGAGGACGCCCTTGCCGTCCTCGTCCTTCTTGATCACCTGGACGCGCTGGCCCGCGGTGATGGTCTCCCAGTCCTTGGGGTGCGCCGCCGGCATGAAGCCCTGGAGCGCCGTGAACTTGGTCTCCGGGCTCGCGAGGAGCTGGCCCACCAGGTACTGGGTGAGGTCGAGGTTCTTCAGGCCCGCGCCCACCATCGAGCCGAGGTTGTGCAGGCGCAGCGACGTGAACAGCCCGAGGTACTTGCCCTTCTTGAGGTACTTGGGGCTGAACCCGGCGTACGGGCCGAACATCAGGTAGGTCTTGCCCTCGACGACGCGCGTGTCCAGGTGCGGGACGGACATGGGCGGGGAGCCGACGTCGGCCTTGCCGTACACCTTGGCCTGGTGCTGCGCGACGAGCTCGGGGCTGTCGGTGCGCAGGAACTCGCCGCTGATCGGGAAGCCGCCGTAACCCTTGGCCTCGGGGATGCCCGCGGCCTGGAGCAGCGGCAGCGCGCCGCCGCCCGCGCCGACGAACACGAACCGGGCCTCGACGGTCGAGCGGCGCTTCGGGGCGTTCCACGAGCGGTCCTTGACCGTCAGGCGCCAGCGGCCGTCCTTCGTCTTCTTGAGGTTCTTCACCTCGTGCTCGAGGAAGAGCTGCGTGCCCTGCGCGACGAGGTAGTCGACGAGCTGCTGCGTGAGGGCGCCGAAGTCGACGTCCGTGCCGCTCGTCGCGCGCGTCGCCGCGACCGGCTCGTCGCCGTCGCGCTCCGCGACGAGGAGCGGCGCCCACTCGGCGATCACGGCGGGGTCGTCGCTGAACTCGAGCTCGCTGAACAGCGGGTGCCGGCGTAGCGTCTCGAACCGGCGGCGCAGGTAGTCGACGTTCTCCGCGCCGCGGACGAACGTCATGTGCGGCGTGCGGGAGATGAAGCTCGCGGGCTGCGGGAGGGCGCCCGTCGTCAGCAGGTGGTGCCAGAACTCGCGCGAGACCTCGAACTGCTCGTTGATCTTCACCGCCTTGGTGATGTCGATCGAGCCGTCGGGCTTCTCCGGCGTGTAGTTCAGCTCGCACAGGGCGGCATGACCCGTCCCGGCGTTGTTCCACGGGTTCGACGACTCCTGCGCCACGGCGTCCAGACGCTCGTAGATGCGCACGGTCCAGGAGGGTTCCAGGACCTTGAGGAGAGCTCCCAGCGTGGCACTCATGATGCCACCGCCGATGAGGGCTACGTCGATCTGGTCTGCGCTGCTTGCGGGGTTGCTCGCTCGACTCGACACGCTCCGATTCTACGCTTGTGAAAGAGTGCACTAACTGTGCGGTGCGTCACGGGCGTGCGTCACACTTTCCCGGGACGAACGTCCTGAGCGGCACAGGCGGACGACTCACCCCTCGCGCGGGCCCCTTCTCGCCGAGGGAGAACCCTGGTCCCCAAGGTAGAGCCCTGGCTGGCCGAGGTAGAGCCCTGGTCACGCGAGGTAGAGCCGTGGTTGCGCGAGGTAGAGCCGTGGTTGCGCGAGGTAGAGCCGTGGTTCTTGTGCTCGACGGCGTGTGGTCGCCCTGGGTGGTCGGGGTGGGTGGTGGTGCCGCGTCTACCATCCGCCGCTCGTTCCTCGCGGCTCCCGCCAGGCCCGCCACGACGCGGCACCACCACCCACCCCGCCCGGCGTCGTCCCACCCTGGTCTGCGCTCGCCCGGGGGCACCGCCCGCGGTGTCGGTTCGCCCGCCTCGTCGCCGCCCGTTGCCTGTGGGTTGCCGCTGGGTCGCGCGGTGGGCCTGAGAACCGCCACCGTTCCCCCTCGGCGGACAGGGGCTCTCTCTCGCGTGAAACAGGGCTCCACATCGGCGCACCGAGCCCTCTCTCGCGCGACCAGGGTTCTAGCTCGGCGGGGAGTAGGGCGAGGGCCAGGGGCCGACCTGGGGGAGGGGCGTGGGTTCGCCGGCGCGGAAGGCGTCGGGCTCCCTGTTGGGGGTGCGGCCTGCCAGCCAGGCGGCGACGTCGGTCAGCCGACCTCGGACGACGACACCGGCTCGCGCGTCGAACCCGGGGTCGCTCCCCACGGCGGACTTCTCGTGGGGAGAGTCCCCGGGTTCGGCAGCGAGGCGAAGGCCGTCCGGGCCGACCCTGAGCCGGGTGGGCTCGGCGGGGAGCTCGACCACGACGTCGTCCGTGAGCCGGACCCCGAGGAAGTCGAGGAGGTGGAGTCCGAGCGTGCGCGGCCAGGTGTCGAGGCCGAGACCGGCGTCGAGGTCGACGGCGTGGATGCGGACCTCGCGCCACCACGCGACGAGCGCGTCCACGACGGTTCCGTCGCGGTAGGTGACGCGGGCGCTCCAGCCCGGCGACCCGGCGGCGGGCCAGGCGGCGTCGAGACGCTCGGCGAGCGACTCGAGCGCGGTCACGTGGTCCGTGACCGACCGTCTCGCGCCCGCCTGGATGCCGGCCTCGCGGCCGGCCGCTCCGCCGTCGTAGACCTCGACGAGCTCGCCGTGCGCGGCGAGCTCCGCCTGGCGCGCCATCGCCTCGCCGATCGCCGTGACGTGCGCGAGCACGTGGCTGCGCGACCAGCCGGGCAGCGCGGACGGGCCCGCGAGGCCGGCGTCGTCGAGGTCACGTGTCGCGACGGTGACGGCGTCGAGCGCCGCGCGCGCGTCGCGACGCACCTCCTCGACGTCCGGCGCGGTGGGGTCGGTCACGGCCACAGGAGCTCCTTCGTCCAGGGGAGAGGGGTCGCGGCGCCCGCGTCGGGCGCCGCGGTGTAGCGCAGACGCACCTGGCCGTCCGGCGAGGAGGCCCAGAACTCGACGCTCGTGGGCTCGAGCGCGTACGCGGTCCAGGTGTCGAGGACGACGTCGGGCTCAGCACGGACCCGTGCGAGCGCGGCGTCCCACGCGGTCCGGTAGGCGTCCCGTGAAGCGAGCGGGGCGCTCTGCGACCCGGCGAGCGCGGTGGCGCGGGAGAAGTCGGAGCGGGCGAGGAAGTCGGCGGCGGACGCCTCGGGACCGAGCGGGACGACCGGCCCGCGCACCCGGACCTGGCGACCGTGCTCGCGCCAGAGGAACGTCAGGGCGGCGTTCGGGTTCTGCGCGAGAGCCGCGCCCTTGGGCGAGTCGGCGCGCGTGGCGAAGACCCAGCCGTCGCCGTCGACGTCCTTGAGGATCAGCGTCCGCGCGTCGACCCGACCGGACGCGTCGGCGGTCGAGAGGGTCGCGGCGTGCGGCGCGGGCAGGCCCGCGTCGATCGCCTCTCCGAGCCAGCGGACGAACAGCACGCTCGGCTCGTCGGGTGCCGCGCCGACGTCGAGGCCGGGTAGGTCGGTGCCGAGCACCGGCAGCGCGCGCAGCCGCTCGCGCAGGGACGGGCGGTCGGGGGTGTCGGTCATGCGTCCTCCAGCGTGCCGGCGGGTCGGGGGTCGAGGAGTGCGACGAACCCCCGCGCGGCGGCGTTCATCGCGTCCGCGTCGTCGAGGGCGCGCGCGAGGACGTACCCGCCCTGCACGATCGCGACGGCGGCGAGCGCACGGTCGCGGGCCGCGCCGTCGGCCATCCCGTCCTCGACGAGGACAGCGGTGGCCAGGTCGACGAGGCCGCGGAAGTAGGCGCGGACCTCCATGGCGAGAGCGGCGTCGTCCATGACGGCCTGGTCGCTCACGAGGCGACCCACCTTGCACCCGGCGAGCGCGGGGCGTGGCCGCTCGAGGTAGCGGACGAGGCGCTCGACGGCGGACCCGCCGGCGTCGAGGTCGCGGTGCGCGGCCTCGAGGCCCGCGGTCGTCGTGGCGTGCACCGCGGCCGCGGCGAGGTCGTGCTTGGTGGGGAAGTGGTGGTAGAGGCTGCCCTGGCCGACGCCGCTCGTGGCGAGGACCTGGCGCGGGCTCGTCGCGCCGACGCCCTGGGCCCAGAACAGGTCCTGCGCGGCCGCGACGAGCCGCTCTCGGGCGTCGGTCGAGGTCATGCAGCCACCGTACCTACCTCTAGGTATGGTGTCGAGCCGTCGTGCTGCGGGCCACCCTGCGTCACACCTCGCCGTGCCGCTCGGTCGGGACGGCATGAGAGTCGAGTCGTACGGTGGGTCGGTGACGGTGCAGCAGCGTGTGCTGGTGGTCGCGGTCCTCGCGTCGTTCGTGTCGTTCCTGGACGGCTCGGTGGTCAACGTCGCGCTGCCCGCGATCTCCGCAGAGCTGACGACCGGGCCGGTCACCGGCCTGGCGCTGCAGCAGTGGGTCGTCGACGCCTACATGATCACGCTCGGCGCGCTCATCCTCCTGGCGGGCTCGCTGTCCGACGTCCACGGCCGGCGCCGCATCATGGCGATCGGCCTCGTCGGCTTCGCGGTGACGTCGGTCGCGTGCGCGCTCGCACCCGACGGGCTGTTCCTCGTCGTCGCGCGCGGGCTCCAGGGCGTCGCGGGCGCGCTGCTCGTGCCGAGCTCGCTCGCCATGATCATCTCGACGTTCGACGGCGAACGGCAGTCCCGCGCGATCGGCTCCTGGACCGCGTGGACCAGCACCGCGTCGCTCGTCGGGCCGCTGCTCGGCGGCATCCTCATCGACACGATCTCGTGGCGCTGGGTGTTCTGGATCAACGTGCTTCCCGTCGCGGTGACGCTGTGGCTGCTGCGCGGGGTGCCCCGGTCCGCCGCGGAGGAGCCGGGGGCCGGGACGACCCGCCGCATCGACGTCGCCGGGGCGACGCTCGCGGCGGTCGGGCTCGCGGGCACCGTGTTCGCGCTCATCGAGCAGGGCCGGTTCGGCTGGGCGAGTCCCGTCGTGTGGGGGCCGTGCGTCGTCGGCGTCGCGTGCCTCGTCGTGTTCGTGTGGTGGGAGCGGCGCGCACCCGACCCCATGCTCCCGCCGCGGCTCTTCCGGGTGCGCAACTTCGCGTGGGGCAACCTCGCGACCGCCGCCATCTACGGCGCGCTCTACTTCGGCGGGTTCGTCGTGACGCTGTTCCTCCAGCAGGTCGGCGGGTACAGCGCGACCGCCGCCGGGCTCGCGCAGCTCCCCGTGACGCTCGTGCTCCTCGCGCTGTCCACGCGGTTCGGGGCGCTCGCCGGCCGCTACGGCCCGCGCCTGTTCATGACGCTCGGGCCGATCGTCGGAGGCGCGGGCTACCTGCTCCTGCTCACGACGACGGACGACGCCGTGTACGTCACCCAGGTCCTGCCGGGCCTCGTGCTCTTCGGCCTCGGCCTGGCGATGACCGTCGCCCCGCTCACGTCCGCGATCCTCGGCTCGATCCCCGCGTCGGACGCCGGCATCGGCTCGGCGGTGAACAACGCCGTGTCCCGTGTCGCGGGCCTGGTCGTCATCGCGTTCGCCGGCGTCATCGTCGGTGGCGTGCTCGACCTCGACGGCTTCCACCGCTCGCTCGTGGTCACCGCCGCGCTGCTCGTCCTGGGCGGCGTGCTGAGCTGGGTCGGCATCCGCAACGAGAAGGTGCGCGCGACCGCGGACGCCGTCTCCGACGACCGCTGAACGACCCGCGCCGCCTACCGCACCGTCTGGAGGTCGTGCGTCGAGGTGTTGAGGCGGCGCGCGCCGTCGGGCGCGTCGGGCGGGAACGCGACGACGATGTCCTCGATCCGCACGCCGAACCGTCCGGGCAGGTAGATGCCCGGCTCGACGGAGAAGCACATACCGGGCTCGATCGGGCGGTCCTCGCCCTCCACCATGTACGGCGGCTCGTGGGTCGTGGTGCCGATGCCGTGCCCGGTGCGGTGCACGAAGTACTCGCCGTAGCCCGCGTCGGTGATGACCGCGCGTGCGGCGCGGTCGACGTCCTGGCACGTCGCGCCCGGGCGCACGGCATCGACCCCGGCCTGCTGGGCGCGCCGCACGACGTCGTAGACCTCGCGCTGCTGGGCCGCCAGCGCGCCGTCGGTGCCGCCCTCGACGAGCACCGTGCGCGTCGTGTCCGACCCGTAGCCGTCGCGCAGCCCGCCGAAGTCGAGCACTACCAGGTCGCCCGGTTCGATGACGCGGTCGCCCGCGTCGTGGTGCGGGTCGGCGCCGTTCGGCCCCGCGCACACGAGCGTGAAGTCGACCTGCTCGTGCCCGTGCTCGCGCAGGAACCGGTCGAGGTCGGCGGCGACGTCCCGCTCCCGCCGGCCCGCGAACGCGACCTCGCGGACCTGGACGAAGGCCGCGTCGGCGGCGGCGCCCGCCGCGGCGAGGCGCTCGACTTCCTGCGCGTCCTTGACGGCGCGCAGCGTCGGCACGGCGTCGGTGAACGCGGCGAACCGCGCGTCCGGGAGCGCGCGCTGCAGCCCGAGCACGTGCAGCGCCCATGTCGAGTCCGAGACGGCGTACGTGCCCGCCCGGTCGAGCAGGCGTGCCGCGGCGTCGTGCTCGTCGTCGCCGTCGCGCCAGGTCACGACGTCGAGCCCGTCCGCGCCCGGTGCGGAGACCAGGTCGCCGCGCTCGAGCAGCGGTACGACGACGGACGCGCCGCCCCCTGCGTCCGGCCCGCCCGCGGGGATCGCGAGCAGCGTGAGGCGCTCGGTGTCCGGCGGCGCGTAGCCGGTGAAGTAGGCGAGATCGGGCCCGGGTGAGACGAGCAGCCCTGCCAGGCCGGCCGCGCGGGCGTGCGCGGCGCCGCGCTCACGGCGGGCGGCGTAGACCTCGGGGCCGAACGCGGCCCCCGGGCGTGCGGCGTCGGTGCTGCTCATGGTGACAGCGTGGCACCGCTCACCCGCGGGATCGACCCGAACGGCCCGACGTCGACCCGCTGAAGGTCGATCTCGGACCTGCGGGTCGACCTCGCGCCGCGCAGGGGAGTGGCAGGGTGGGCACATGACCGACGTGCACAACCTCTTCGCCGCCCTCGACGCGTTCGACGGGCACTGGCAGCCCCACCGGGTGGCGACCCTCAACGACGAGGACCTCAAGGTCGTCAAGGTGCTCGGCGAGTTCGTCTGGCACACCCACCCCGAGACCGACGAGCTGTTCCTCGTGCTCGCGGGCGAGCTGACGATCGACGTGCGCGAGGACGGCGTCGAGCGGGCGGTCGTGCTGGGTCCGCACGACCTGTTCGTCGTGCCGCGCGGCGTCGAGCACCGACCGCGGGCCGTCGTCGAGACCTCCGCGGTGCTCGTCGAGCGCCGGGGGACGGTGAACACGGGGGACGCAGGCGGCGACCTCACGTCGCCGTTGCGCGAGCTGCCGGGCGCCTGACGACGACGAGACCGACGCGAGCGTCCGAGACCGACCCTCGGTGGGTCGATCTGGGCACGCTCGGGTCGGTCTGGCGGGGTCAGACCCGGACGACGATCTTGCCGCGCACGTGGCCCGACTGGCTCGCGCGGTGCGCGTCGGCGGCGTCGGCGAGGTCGAACACCTCCGCGACCTCGGGACGGAGAAGGCCCTCGTCGCCGAGGCGCGCGAGCTCCGCGAGGTCCGCCGCGTCGGGGCGCACCCACACGTAGTGCCCGCCGAGCTCGTCGCGCGCGCGGGCGTCCGTGATCGAGGCGACCGTGCCGCCGTCGCGCAGCACCTGGGGCGCCGAGTCGATCGCGTCGCCGCCCACGTAGTCGAGGACGACGTCGACGCCCTCCGGCGCGAGCGCCCGGACCCGGTCCGCGAGCCCGTCGCCGTAGGTCACCGGCTCGGCGCCGAGCGAGCGCAGGAAGTCGTGGTTGCGCTCCGACGCCGTGCCGATCACGCGCGCGCCGAGCGCCCGCGCGACCTGGACGGCGAACGACCCGACGCCGCCGGCCGCGGCGTGCACGAGCACCGTCTGCCCCTCGGTGACCCCCGTGCGCCGGATCGTCTGGTACGCCGTGAGGCCGGCGAGCGGGACGGCGGCCGCCTCCTCGAACGACCACGCCGCGGGCTTGCGCGCGAGCGTGCGGACCGGCGCCGCGACGAGCTCCGCGAACGTCCCGCCCGACACCTCGCCGCCGACGACGTCCTTGCGCACGTACCCGTAGACCTCGTCGCCCACCTGGAGCTCGGGGGTGTCCAGGCCGACGCGCTCGACGACGCCCGCGACGTCCCAGCCGGGGACGACGGGGAAGACCGCGTCCATGATCTGGTCGAGGTAGCCCTCGCGGACCTTCCAGTCCACCGGGTTGACGCTCGCGGCGCGCACACGCACGAGCACGGAGTCGGGCCCGACCTTGGGGGTCGGGAGGTCGGTCGTCTCGAGGACGTCGGGGCCGCCGTAACGGGAGTAGGTGATGGCTCGCATGACGGCGGCAACGGCACGCGCGCCCTCTCGATTCCCGGCCCGCCGCAGGAGAGGCGCGGCTCACACCGATGCACCGCTGCGGCGCACGCCCTCCCACCGTCTCTCGGGGCGGTCAGCCCTCGAACGCCGTCGGGTCCATGAAGAGGACCTCCCACTGGTGGCCGTCGAGGTCGGCGAAGCTCCGCGAGTACATGAAGCCGCCCTCCTCCTGCGGGTCCTTGACCGCGGTGGCGCCCGCGGCGAACGCCGCGTCGGCGAGGCGGTCGACCTCGGCGCGGCTGTCGACGCTCAGCGCGTTGACGACCTCGGTCGTCGCGGTCGCGTCGGCGACGGACTTGTTCGTGAACTGCTTCGCGAACTCCTCGGTGAGGAGCATGACGTAGATCGTGTCGCTGATGACGATCGAGGACGCGTTCTCGTCCGTGAACTGCTCGTTCACGGTGTACCCGAGCGCCGTGTAGAAGTCCTTGGAGGCGTCGAGGTCCTTGACGGGCAGGTTGACGAAGATCTGCGTGCTCATGAGTGCGCCTCCGGCGTCGTGGGCGGTTCGCCCGGTACGTGGTGTCGTGGGGGTAGACGACCGGTGCCTCGCGAACTCATCGCCCGGCCGCGCACGCGTCGCGGCCGGGCGACGGAGCGCCGGGGGCCTCAGACGAGCACGTCGCCGTCGCGCGCGACGACCCGGCCGCCGGCGACGACGAGCGCGCGGCGCGGGGCACGCACGACGGCGTCGGGCACGTTCTCGGCGTCGACGAGCACGACGTCCGCGGGCGCGCCGACGACGAGGTCGTGCACGGCGCGGCCGACGAACCGGGCGGCGTCGGACGACGCGATGCGTGCGGCGGTGACGAGCTCCTCGTCGTAGCGGAACCGGGACAGGCGCGCGAGCTGCGTCGCGAGGGCGAGGAGGTCCCCGGTCCCGTACGGCGACCACAGGTCGCGGATCCCGTCCGTGCCGAGGCCGACCGCGACGCCCGCGGCGCGCAGCGCGTGCACCGGCAGGGGCGCGGCGCCGATCGGCGCGACGGTCGTCATGGTGATGCCGGCCTCGCCCATCGCAGCGACGAGGTCCGCCTGGCGCGACGCCGGGACGTCGCCGACCGCGAAGCCGTGCGCGACGTTGACCTTGCCCTGGAGCCCGGCGCGCAGCGTGCGGTCGATCATGAGCTCGACCTGGAACGCGCCGAGGTCGCCGCCGTCGTGCAGGTGCACGTCGATGCCGACGCCGCGGCGCTCGGCGATCGCGAAGAGCCCGTCGAGCTGGCCGACCGGGTCGCGGTCGATCGACGCGGGGTCGAGCCCGCCGACGTGCTCGGCCCCCGCGGCGGCGGCCGCGTCGAGCAGGTCGAGGACGCCGGGCCGGCGCAGCACGCCGTCCTGCGGGAACGCGACGATCTCGGCGTGCACGGCGCCGCCGAGCGCGGCGAGCGCCTCGCGCACGACCTCGATGCCGCGCAGCCCCAGGCCGAGGTCGACGTCCACGTGGGTGCGGATCGCCGTCGTGCCGTGGCGCACGAGCTCGCGCAGCACGGCGAGGGTGACGTCGACGCCGGGGATGCCGAGCTCGTCGCGGTGCGCGCGCTCGTGCGCGATGCGGCCCTGCGTGGTCGCCTCGCCGCCGTAGCTGACCCACGGCTTGCCCCACCAGCTCTTGTCGACGTGCGCGTGGGCGTTGACGAGGCCGGGCAGCGCGAGCAGGCCCCGTCCGTCGACGACGCCGCTCGCGTCGTCCGTCGGCGAGCCGGCCGGCGTGCCCGACGGCGCCGCGACGGCGGGGTCGTGCGGCGTCACCGCGGCGATGCGCCCCTCGGCGACGTGCAGGTCGACCCGCTCGCCGCCCCAGGGGCGCACGTCGCGCAGGACGGTGACGGTCTCGGGGGTGCTCGGGCTGGTCATGCGGCGGGTCCTTCCGGGAGCGGGACGACGACCTGGGGCCGTCCGGGGATCTGGATCTCGTAGGTGTCGAGCGTGCCGAGGTCGACGACCGTCGCGCCGTCCCACGCCTCGGCCTGCGTGTAGCCGCCGGCGAGCACCGCGCTCAGGCCTCCGGTCGCGGGGTCGGTCCACGTGGTCGCGGTCTCGTGCCGGCGCGTGAGCGGCGCGACCTGCTCGGTCCCGGTCGCGGGGTCGAGCACCGTCACGTTCGGCCCGCCCGCGGCGTTGCCGAACGGGCCGTTGCCCACGACGACCAGGCGGTCGTCCGGAGCGCGCGCGACGCCGTGCTGGTGGCTGTCGGCCGCGGAGGGCACGCTCGTCGTCGTGCCGGTAGCCGGGTCGAGGCGGACCAGCACGCGGCCCTGGTAGGGGAGCAGGAGGGAGCCGTCGTCGTCGAGCACGGCGTAGTGCGGCTTCTCGAACGACGCGAGCCCGCCCTCGGTGCCGAAGGGGGCGACCTCGATGCGCCGCGCGTCGAAGGTCGTGGTGTCGACGACGTGGACGGAGAAGTCGTCGTGGTCGACCGTGTAGACCTCGCTGCCGTCGGCCGCGACGAGCACGTCGAACGGCCGCAGGCCCACGGGCGTGCTCGCGAGGACCTCGCGCGACGCGACGTCGATCGTCTCGAGCGTCGACGAGTCGCCGCGGTGGACGGCCACGTAGACCCGGGTGCCGTCGGGCGACACGGCGAGGCCCATGCCGCCGCGGCGGTACTCGCCGTACCCGACCCGGGCGGGCGTGTCCCGGTAGGGGATCAGGTCGACGCGCTCGCGCGTCGCGAGATCGACGACCGCGACCCCCGGCGCCGTCGAGACGTACGCGCGCATCGTCGGCGCGTGCACGGCGACGCCCCAGGGCGCTGCCCCGACCTCGACGCGGTCGACGACGGCGCTGCCGTCGCGGATCGTCGGGTCGACGACGGCGAGGCCGTCGGACTCCGCCTCGGTCGCGAGCAGGTAGCGCGCGGGCGCCACCCCCGGCTCCTCGGGAGCTGCAGGCTCGTCCGACGGGTCGGGCGCAGGGACCGGGTCGGGGGACGCGACGCCGGGGGTCGGCGCGGGAGCGGACGGAGCGGCGTCGCCCGCGCTGCCTGGCGAGCAGGCGGCGAGCACTGCGACCACGGCGGTCGTCGCCCATAACGCGACGGCGTGCCGGGTGCGGCGCGTGCGGCGCCTCACGGGTGCGGCGCCACGGGGACGGGAGAGGGGAGCCATCGCAGAATGGTATACCAAGGGTCCGGAGCGCCCTCTCGACCCTGAAGAGGGCGGTCCCACGCCCCGCTGCGGCGTGCGACGGGTTCGTGCCGACGACGTCGATCTCCGGGTCACCGCGCGGGGGTGTGCGCTACGCGGGACCGGCCCCGGGCACCGGTGCGCAGACGATCAGCCAGGACATGTAGTGCTCGACCACGCGTCCCCCGAGATCCGCCACGGCGTCCGCGACCTCGTCGACCTCGCCACGCGTCCAGTCGCTGAACGTGCTGAAGAGTCGGCGCACCTGCTCCGCGTCCAGCTCGACGCTCCAGCGGTACTCGCCGACGTCCTCGACGGTGAAGAGCCCCGAGGCGGTCAGCAGCGGCGTGGTCGCGCCGAGGTCCTCCGGATCCCCGGCGCGAGGGGGCCGGCTCCGTCGCGCGACGATCTGCGCGACCCGGTCACGGAACGCGGTGGGCTCCGCCGTGGGATCGCCGAAGACGTGCCGCCAGACGAGGAACCGCCCCTCGGGTACAAGGGCACGGTGGAGCCGGGGCAGGAGCGAGTCGAGGTCCATCCAGTGGATCGAGGTCGCCGCGACCGCCAGGTCGAACGCGGCTCGGCCGAGCTCGGCCTCCTCGGCGCGGGCGACGACCACCTCTGTCGTCGGGTGCTTGGCCGCGAGCACGGCGGCCAGCTGCGTACCCGGTTCGACAGCGACCACGTCGACTCCCTGCGCGAGCAGCGGCCCGGTCGCCTCTCCGGTGCCCGCGCCGAGGTCGACCGCACGTCGGCCCGGCGCGACCAGTCCTGTCCGACGCACCCGATCCCACAGCGCGGCCGGATACGGCGGACGGGCGGACCCGTACGAGTCTGCGAGCGTGTTGAAGTGCATCGGGTCCGCCATGGTTCGACCATAGGACCGCGGTGGCGGCGCGAGCGGGTCCTGACGGTGGTCAGGTGACGGCAGGCCAGGCCCGTGGTGGTCGTCCGCCCCGCCCCCGGTGCAGCTGCGGGTCCGTGCCGTCGGCGCTGCACGTCGACACTCCCGGCAGGGCGTCGGTCGTGCGCCCCGGGTCTACGCGCGGTCGTCGGCCGACGCCTCGGCGGCCCGCGGCTCCAGCACGACGACTGCCGTCTCTCTCGGGCGCCGCGCGGCGAACCCGTCCAGCGCGTGGTCGAACATGCGCCACCGCTCCCAGAGCCGGGCGCGCTCCGCCCCCTCGGCCGCGCGACCGTGCACGGCGCGCGTCTCGCCGTGCAGCTCGACGGTCGTGTCGGGGTGCGCCTGGAGGTTGAGCCACCACGCCGGCTCGGGCGCGGCCCAGCCGTTCATCGCGAGCGTGACGAGGTTCGGGCCGTCCTCGAAGTACCCGACGATCACGTCGTGCTCGCGGCCGGAGCGGCGCCCGACCGTGCGGAGCAGGAGCGTGCCCCACTTCGCGGGCTGCGGGCGCCACAGGCCGCGCCGGTGCCCGGTGACCCGGTAGTACGCGCGGTGCACGACCCAGGCCGTGCGGACGAACCAGCGCGGCGGGAGCCGGGGCGGGCGCTCGGGGGCGGGAGGTGCGGAGGACGTGTCGGTCATGGTCACCGTCCTGCGTCGGAGGGGAGCCGAGGAACCTCGACGCAGCAACGGTCCCGCGGGCGAGGGCCGGCGTCAACGGTCCACCGGCGGTCCGTCAGCGGTCGAGCGTCGCGGGCTCCTCGCGCACGACGTCGGCCGGCGACTTGTCCCGCCGCCACCCCTTCCAGACGGGGTGCCGCAGCTTGCCGAACGGGACGTCGTCGCCCTCGCCCTCGCCGGGCCCCGTCCACTCGGCGTAGACGACCTCGGCGACCCGGCGCGGCGACACCCAGCGCGCGTCGCGCGCGTCCTCGCGGGGCACGCCGGTCGCGGGCGCCGTGGTGCGCTCGATCCGGCCGAGCTCGGCGACGAGGTCGCGCCGCTCCGCGTCCGTGAAGCCCGACCCGACGCGGCCCACGTAGACCAGCCGGTCGCCGTCGGGCACCGCGAGCAGGAGCGACCCGACGAGGTGCGTCCTGTCGCCGTGCCCCGGCCGCCACCCCACGACGACGACCTCCTGAGACTGCGCGTGCTTGAGCTTGAGCCACATCGCCGAGCGGCGGCCGGACGAGTAGGTGCCGTCGCGCCGCTTGGCGACGACGCCCTCCAGGCCGAGCCGCCTCGACGTCTCCAGCGCGGCGTCGAGGTCGCCGTCGAACGCCGGCGGCACGTGGACCGGGGCGCGCGCGTCGCCCAGCATGTCCTCCAGGACCTCGCGCCGCTCGTCGTACGGGCGCTTCGCCAAGGACCGTCCCGCCGTCTCCAGGACGTCGAACACCATGAGGTCGACGGAGACCTTCCGCCGTGCCGCGGCGACGTCCCCCGGCTTGGCGATGTTCGCGCGCTGCTGGAGGCGCCGGAAGCTCGGCCGCCCCCGCGCGTCGAGCGCGACGATCTCGCCGTCCAGCACGACCGGCAGCGCCTCGGCCGGGACCTGCTCGGCGAGCGCCTGGAGCTCCGGGTACGTCACCGTCATGTCCTTGCCCGAACGGCTCACGAGCCGCACCTGGCCGTGCGACACGTGCGCGAGGGCACGGAACCCGTCCCACTTCATCTCGAACGCCCACGCGTCGCCGTCGTGGAGGTCGCCCGCCGACGCGGGCGACGCGAGCATGGGCCGCCAGTCCGTCCGCGCGGGGGCGGGCTCGGCGTGATCGTGGTCGGGCTGGGTGGCGGGTGGGGCGCTCGCGCCGGGTCTACCGTCCGCGCCTCGTTCCTCGGCGCTCCCGCCAGACCCGCCACGACCCGGCGCGAGCGCCCCACCCGCCTTCTTCGTCTCACCACGCGGGGCCATGAGGTGGATGAGCCAGTTGGCTGTGTCGCGGCCGTCACGCCCGTCGCGGCCGCCCGTGTGGATGAGCGCGAGGCGGCGCGTGCCGTGCTGCTCGCCGTGGAGGGTGACGATGACCTCCTCGCCGTCGCGCCACTTCTCCAGCTCGTACGTGCCGGCGTCCCAGATGGTCACCTCGCCCGCCCCGTACTCGCCCTTCGGGATCGTGCCCTCGAACGCCCCGTACGCGAGCGGGTGGTCCTCGGTCTGGACGGCCAGGTGGTTCTTCTTCGGGTCGGTCGGCTCGCCTCGCGGCAGCGCCCAGCTCACGAGGACGCCGTCGTGCTCGAGCCGGAAGTCCCAGTGCAGGCGCCGGGCGTGGTGCTCCTGGATGACGAAGCTGTTGCCCTCGCTCGCCGGTGGTGCCTCGTCCGGGACGGGCTCGGGCGTCCGCGCGGCGTCGCGCATCGAGCGGTAGCGGTGCAGGCGGTCGGGCCGCTCGTCGTCCCCGGCCCCGGGGTCGTCCGCGCCGTCGTCGCCCGACGTCGCAGCGCCCTTGCGCTCGAAGGTCGCCATGCGCTCGGGCGTGGGCTCGAGCGCGGCGAGGTGGCCCAGCGTGAGTGCGGCCAGCGGGTCGCCGATCGTCCGCACGCGCTCGACGACCTCGTCGGCGTCGAGGTGGCGCAGGTCCGGGTCGTCGAGCTCCTCCCACGTGCGGGGCGCGGCGACGGTCGGGTGCTCGCGCCCGCGCAGGGAGTAGGGCGCGATGGTCGTCTTGTTGCCGTTGTTCTGGCTCCAGTCGACGAGCACCTTGCCGCCGCGGAGCGACTTCTTCATGTCGCTCACGACGAGGTCGGGGTGCTCGGCCTCGAGGTAGCGCGCGAGCTCGTGCGCGACGTCGGACACGGCCGCGGCGTCCTGCTTGCCGTCGAGCGCGGCGTACAGGTGGATGCCCTTGGACCCGCTCGTCACGGGCAGGGGGTCGAGCCCCATGCCCTGGAGGATCGTCCGGGCGAGGCGCGCGACCTCCGCGCACTCGGCCAGCCCGGCCCCCGGGCCGGGGTCGAGGTCGAGGACGAGCCGGTCGGGGTCGAGGTGGGCCCCGGTGCGGCCGAACCGCCACTGCGGGACGTGCAGCTCGAGCGATGCGGTCTGGCCGAGCCAGGTGAGCGTCGCCAGGTCGTCGACGAGCACGTAGTCGTTCGCGCTGCTCTTGTGCTGGATCCGGCGCGTGCGGACCCATGACGGCACGCCCTGGCCCGCGTTCTTCTGGAAGAAGACCTGACCCTCGACGCCGTCGGGCCAGCGCTTGCGCGTCGCGGGCCGGTGGGCGCAGTGGGGGAGCATGACGTCGGCGACGGCCGCGAGGTAGGCGAGGACGTCGGCCTTCGTCGTGCCGGTGGCGGGGTAGAGGACCTTGTCGAGGTTGGTGAGCCGCAGGCGGTGGCCACCGACGTTCACCGTCTCGCCCGCGCCGCGGCTCGATGTGGCCATGGGCCCATCGTGGCGCGCACGGGGCGGCGCCGCCCGCGGGAGGGACCCGCCGAGGGACCAAAGGCCCTGTCCACGGGACGTCGCGGGAACTTCCCGGCGTCCCCGACCGTGCACACTGGAAGAGGCGGCTGGACCATCCCGGGGAGGCCGCCGGGACGACGCAAGCACCGAGAGGACCACCGTGACGCACCTGACGACCGACGACGTACCGCTCCCCGCGGAGATCGGTCCGCGCGTCCGCGAGTTCCGGCGCCTGATGATGAACTACAAGTTCGGGATCGACGAGGTGATGACCAAGATCACCGTCCTGCGCGACGAGTTCCGGCACGTGCACGACGACAACCCGATCGAGCACCTCGGCTCGCGTCTGAAGTCGCTCGAGTCGATCGTGGCGAAGGCGCGGCGCAAGGGGATCCCGCTCACGCCCGAGGGCGTGCGGGAGAACATGTTCGACGTCGCGGGCGTGCGCGTGACGTGCGCGTTCGTCTCGGACATCTACCGGGTGCGGGACCTGCTCGTCGGTCAGCGCGACCTCACGGTGCTCGAGGAGCGCGACTACATCGCCCACCCCAAGGGCAACGGGTACAAGAGCCTGCACCTCATCGTCCAGGTGCCCGTGTTCCTGTCGGACCGCGTCGAGGACGTCGTGGTGGAGATCCAGCTCCGCACGATCGCCATGGACTTCTGGGCGAGCCTCGAGCACAAGATCTACTACAAGTACCAGCGGGACGTGCCGCAGCACCTCACCGACGCCCTCAAGCTCGCGGCCGACGTCGCCGCGACCCTCGACACGACCATGGAGCGCATCCACGACGAGGTCCGCGGCCTCGACGGCGTACCCGAGCCCACGGAGAACACCGACGAGCTCGCGACGCCGCGCGAGGTGATGGAGAGCTTCATGCGGACGGCGCAGGTCGCCGACGAGGCGTTCCACGAGCGCCGCCACGACGGCTGACGCCGCCCGAGCTGGGGGTCGGCGGCGCCGCCGGTCGGCGGCGCGGGCTCAGGTCCAGCGGAACCAGCGCGCCGCGACGACGGTGCCGACGACGACCGCACCACCGAGCGCGACGAGGTGTGCCGCCTCCACGGGCTGCCCCGCCCACGCGTCGCCGAGCGCCTGGACGGCGGCACCGAAGGGCAGCAGCTCCCCGACGCGCGCGACCGGCTCGGGGAGGTTCGACACGGCGCCGAACATGCCGCCCGTCGCCCCGAACGCGAAGAACGCGACGAGGCCGAGCGCGAGCGCGGCGTTCGGGGTCGGCGCGACAGCGGCCACGAGCATCCCCACCGCGTACATCGCCGCCGACGCCAGGACGAGCACGCCGAGCGCGACCCCGGGGGACGCGGGCAGTCGCGCGTCGAACGCGAGCGTCGCGACGACGAGGGCGAGCGCGACGCCCCCGGCGGTCTGGGCGATGCTCACCACGACCTGCGCGACGAGCACCATCGCGGGCGACGCGGGTGTCACGGAGAGGCGCTTGAGGACGCCGGACCGCCGGTAGTAGGCGAGGAAGCTCGGCATGTTGATGACGCCGATGATGCCGACGACGATCGCGAGCACGACCGGGATCACGAAGACGTCGAACGCCGTCCTTCCCCCCGAGCCCGGGAGGACCATCGTCGTGGCGTCGCTGACGCCGTACATGACGAGGATCAGCACGGGCATGCCGAACGGCATGACGAGCCCGGCGGTGTCGCGCGCGACCATGCGGGTCTCGGCGCCGACCAGGGCGGCCCACGCGCGCGGTCCGGGTCTGGTCGGTGCGCGCCGCCCGGACCGCGTCGTGACGGCGGGGACGGTGGTGGTCATGCTGCCTCCTCGGTCGGGGCGGTCGTCGCACGGGGACCGCCCGGCGGGTCGTCGGTGAGCGGGCGCCCCGTCAGCGCGAGGAACGCGTCGTCGAGCGTGGCGCGCTCGAGCCGGGTCTCCGTCGCGACGACGCCGGCCCGCACGAGCGCGGTGCTCACCTCCTGGAGCAGGTCGCCGTGCCCGGTCACCACGACCTGGTCCCCGCGGACCGCGACGTCGTCCACGCCGGGGACGAGGTCCAGGAGCGCGGGCGGCAACGGCCGCGCGACGCGGAAGCGCACGCGCTGGTCGAGCCCGGCACCCGCGACCAGACCGGCCGGGGTGTCGTGCGCGACGACGCGACCGCTCTCGAGGAGCGTCACGCGGTCGCACAGCCGCTCGACCTCCTCCATGAGGTGCGAGACGAGGAGCACGGTCGTGCCGCCGTCGCGCAGGTCCTCGACGACGCCCCAGACCTGCCGGCGCGCCTGCGGGTCGAGTCCCGTCGTGAGCTCGTCGAGGATCACGACGCGCGGGTCCCCGACGAGCGCGAGGACGATCGCGACCCGCTGCTGCTGGCCCCCCGAGAGCCGCTCATAGCGCACGTCGCGCTGCTCCTCGAGACCCAGGGCCGCGATCAGCTCGTCGGGGTTGCGGCCGGTCCCGTAGAACGTGCGGTAGAGGTGCGCGAGCTCGCGCACCGTCAGCGCGCCGTGCAGGAACCCCGACTGGAGCTGCACCCCCAGCACCTGGCGCACCGCGGCGCGGTCCGTGAACGGGTCGAGGCCGAGCACCCGCACGGACCCGTGGTCGGGCCTGCGCACGCCCGCGACCATCTCGACGGTCGTCGTCTTCCCGGCACCGTTCGGACCGAGGACGCCCAGGACCTCGCCCTCGGCGGCGACGAGGCTGACGTCGTCCACCGCCGTCGTCGTCCCGCCCTTGCGGCGGTAGCGCTTCGTGAGGTTCCGTGCGTCGACGGCGTCCATGTCGTCCTCCTGCTCGTCCGCGGTGTGCCGGTGACCGGGCGGGGAGGTCCCGCGCGGGTGCTCCCTCGACGCTAGGGAGCGGGGGGAGCGGGCCGCGCGTGCCGGTCGTCACCGACCCCGCCCATGACTTCCGGCACGTCGCGCGCGGGCGCCCGGTCCGTAGGGTGGAGGGATGCGACGGACCGACCCGGAGGTGTGGGCGGGCATCGCGATGCTCGTCGTCATCCTCGGCATCGGGGCGCTCGTCCCGATCGCCGCACCCGACGCCCTGACGGTCCCCGTCGTGGCCTGGCTCGCGGTGTTCGCCGCGTTCGTCCTGGTCACCGTGGGGATCGTCCTCGGGTCCGGTTTCGCGACGTCCCGCGCGCACACGCTGCTCGGCGCGCAGGTCGTGCTCGTCGCGACGCTCGTGCTCACGGCTCCCGGCGCGGGCTTTCTGCCGATCCTGCTCGTCGTCGTCGCAGCGCTGAGCGTGTACGTCGTCCCCGTACGCATCGCGGCCGCCGTCGTCGTCGTGAACACCGTCGTCGTGGGTGTCGCGGTCGGCGTGCGCGGCTCCGTCACCGACGCCCTGCTCACGGCGACGATCTACCTGCTGCTCCAGGTCGCGAGCGTCGGGTCGACCCTCGCGCTCCAGCGCGAGCGGCGCATGCGCGAGCAGCTCGCCGTCGCGCACGTCGAGCTGCGCGCCGCGGCCGTGCTGCGGGACGAGTCGACGCGCTCCGAGGAACGCCTGCGGATCGCGCGCGAGCTGCACGACGTGCTCGGCCACCAGCTCACCGTGCTCGCGCTCGAGCTCGAGACGGCGAGCCACCAGGACGGCGTGCGGGCCCACGAGCACGTGGTGCGGGCCAAGTGCGTCGCGCGCGAGCTGCTCGGCGACGTGCGGGCCACCGTCGGCGAGCTGCGGCGGCAGGCGCCGAGCCTGCAGGAGTCGCTCGGCTCGCTCGTCGAGCGGGTGACCGTCCCGCGCGTGCGGGTCGCCGTGGACGACGACGTCACGGTCGACGAGGAGCAGACGGTCGTGCTCGTGCGCGTGGTCCAGGAGGCGCTGACCAACGCGATCCGGCACGCCGAGGCGACCGCGCTCGACGTCACCGTCACCGCCGGGGAGGGCCGTGTGCGGCTCGTCGCGCAGGACGACGGGCGGGGCGCCGCCCGCGTGGAGCCGGGCAACGGGCTGCGCGGGATCGAGGAGCGGGTCCGCGCCGCCGGCGGGACCGTCCGCCTCGACGGTCGCAGCGGGTTCCGCGTCGAGGTCGAGCTCGCCCCCGAGCACCGGGCCGCCCTCGCCGAGCACCGCCGTGCCGAGGGAGACGCCCGGGAGGTCCCCCGCGGCGCCGTCCCGGTGCGCCCGACGGTGACGGGCGCATGAGCGACGCCGCGGTGCGCGTCCTGCTCGTCGACGACCAGACCCTCGTGCGGCAGGGGATCCGCAGCCTCCTCGAGCTCGCGCCCGACGTCGACGTCGTCGCCGAGGCCGAGGACGGGATGGCGGCGCTCGCGGCCGTGGGCGAGCACGCGCCCGACGTCGTGCTGCTCGACCTGCGCATGCCGCGCCACGACGGGATCTGGGCGCTCGAGGCGATGAGCGAGAGCGGGTACGACGTCCCCGTGCTCGTGCTCACGACGTTCGACGACGACGCGCTCGTGCTCCGCGCCCTGCGAGCCGGAGCCCGGGGGTACCTGCTCAAGGACGTGACGCTCGAGCAGCTCACGGGCGCCGTCCGCACGCTCGCCTCCGGCGGCACGCTGGTGCAGCCGACGATCACCGACCGTCTCCTGCGGGCGGTGCGGGCCGGGACCGTCCCCGCCGACGACCTGGACGACGGCGCAGGCCCGGTGCAGGAGCTGACCGACCGCGAGCTCGAGGTGCTCCGCCTCGTCGCGGCGGGGTTCTCCAACCGCGAGATCGCACACGCCCTCTTCCTGGCCGAGGGGACCGTGAAGAACCACGTGTCGACCGTGCTGCTCAAGCTGGGGACGCGCGACCGCACGCGCGCGGTCCTGCGCGCGCTGCACGTCGGCCTGCTCGGCTGACGCCCCGTCAGAGCAGGGTCTCGACGCCGATCCTCACCCGGTCGCCGACGTCGACGCCCTCGGCGCGCCGCACCGCGGCCTTGATGGGCACGACGAACGTCTTGCGCTGCGCGTCGGGGAACACCGACGTCGACCAGCGTTGCGCCCCGAGCGTCACCTCGACCTTGACGGAGCCGAACCCCGCGGGCGGGAGCGGCAGCTCCGCGATCTCGTCGCTCACGTCCTCCGGCAGCGCGGCGAACACCCAGCTGTCGGTGCGCGCCTCCCACCGCCACAGCTCTGCCTCGAACTCGAACCTCGTCCCCGCCACCCGACCATGGTGCCGCGAGCCACCCACACGCGCGGCGTCGTCGGGCCGTGTGCGGGCGCACCGCGCGCCGCCACCCCTCGCGGACGGGCGCGCGGGGCGCCACCATGGACGGATGAGGGCCATCTGGAAGGGCGCCATCACGTTCGGTCTCGTCAACGTCCCCGTCAAGGTGTACTCCGCGACGGAGGACCACGACGTGCCGCTGCACCAGGTCCACGACAAGGACGGCGGACGCATCCGCTACCGGCGCGTGTGCGAGATCGACGGCGAGGTCGTGCCCTACGAGCACATCGACAAGGCGTACGACGACGGCGAGCGCACGGTCGTGCTCACGAGCGAGGACTTCTCCGCGCTCCCCGCCGAGCGCAGCCGGGAGATCGAGGTCGTCGAGTTCGTGCCGAGCGAGCAGATCGACCCGCTGCTGCTCGACCGCAGCTACTACCTGGAGCCCGACTCGAAGTCCAACAAGGCGTACGTGCTCATGCGGCGCACGCTCGAGGAGACCGACCGCACCGCGATCGTGAAGTTCGCGCTGCGCCAGCGCACACGGCTCGCGGCGATGCGCGTGCGCGACGACGTGCTCGTGCTCCAGACGCTGCTCTGGGCCGACGAGGTGCGCGAGGCCGCGTTCCCGTCGCTCGACGACGAGGCGAAGGTGACCGACAAGGAGCTCGCCATGTCGGCACAGCTCGTCGCGAGCTTCGAGGCCGACTTCACGCCCGAGGAGTACGAGGACGACTACCAGGCGCAGCTCCGCCAGCTCATCGAGGCCAAGCTCGAGCAGGGCGACGCGCTCGACACCGCCGAGACCTTCGGCGAGCAGCCCGAGGAGGGCGAGGGCGCCGAGGTGATCGACCTCATGGAGGCCCTGCGCAAGTCGGTCGCGTCGTCCAAGAGCAGCCGCACGAGCGGGTCGGGGTCGTCCGGCGGGTCGACGGCGAAGGGCGGCTCGGGGCGCAAGGCCGCCTCGTCGTCGGGCAAGAGCTCCTCGGGCTCCCGGGCGAAGAGCACGGGGACCAAGGACGAGGGTTCGAAGCCCGCCGCCAAGAAGACCTCGAGCCGCTCGTCGTCGTCCAAGGAGAAGACGACGTCGAAGACGACGGCGAGGACAACGCGCAAGAAGGCGTCCGCCTAGGGGTCGAGACCCTGCTGCCGGGCGTCATCCCGCGCCGTGCGGTGAGTTCGGGGGCCGGCGCGCGTCGGAACGGTGAGGACGGCCGCCCGGCCGCCCGTGAGACCTGTGACGAACGGAGACGACGATGCGCGCGATCGTGCCGAGCCTGTGGTTCGACGGCAACCTCGAGGAGGCCATCACCTTCTACTCGAGCGTCTTTCCCGACGCGAAGGTCGGCGACGTGTTCCGCCAGCCCGACGGGACGGCGGTGTCGGCCGACTTCGAGCTCGCCGGGCACCGGTTCGCGGCCATCAACGGCGGCCCGCAGTTCCCGTTCACCGAGGCGGTGTCGTTCGTCGTCGAGTGCGAGTCGCAGGACGAGGTCGACGAGTACTGGGCCGCGCTCACCGACGGCGGCCAGGAGTCGCAGTGCGGCTGGCTCAAGGACCGGTTCGGGCTGTCGTGGCAGGTGGTCCCCGTCGAGTTCCTCGCGATGCTGCAGGACCCGGATCCCGCCCGCGTCCAGCGCGTCGTCGACGTGATGATGACGCAGGCCAAGCTCGACCTCGGTCCGCTGCGCGTGGCCTACGACGGCTGAGACGCTCTCTCGTGGGTGCGACCCGCGGTCGAGACGGCGTCCGTCTCGCCCGGATACACGACTTTCCTGAGTGATGCCTGGGTGGTGTATGTTCTGCCGCGCGTGACATGAATCACGGATGCGTCATTGATGTCGCTTTGTCCGTCGGAGGCCACGCATCAGGTGGTCTCGACGGTTCGTTGGCAGGACGGTGACGCATGTCCGGGAACGGGCAGGGATACTTCTCGCGCGCTCTGAGCATCACGGCGAGGCCATGGTGTCCCGACCGAGCACGGCGGGTCGTGGCGCTCGGAGTCGTCGGCGCGCTGCTCGCGACCGTCGCCTCGGCGGCGACGATCGACCTCGATCCGGGGGCCGCAGAGGCCGCCGGGACGACAGGCCCTGGTCCGAGCGGAACATGCGAGGCCGGGGCCCCGACGTTCGAGGAGGCCGCTGCTCTCGCGGAGGAGTGCGGCCATGACGTCGAGTGGACCGGGGGACGCTCTGAGTTCGAGACGTCGTTCGCGACGCCCGAGGGGTATGTCCGCTGGGACACCAGCACGGGGGCGGTCCGCGCGCAGGCGGACGACGGGACGTGGGGTGACATCGACACCACGATCGCCGCTGAACCGGAGGACGGGCGCCTGGTGGTCGCGGCGCCTGCCTATCCGATGTCTTTCAGCGACGGCACTCCCGGCGAGCCGCTCGCGCGGATCGAGCGGGACGGGCACGTGCTCGAGCTCGACGCCCCGTTCGACCTCACCGAGCCCGAGATCCGCGAGGGCAAGGTCGTCTACCCGGGAGTGCTGGGGGACGACGGCATCTCGCTCGTCGTCTCGGTCGACGACGACGGCACGGGCTTCCGGGAGGTCATCCAGGTCGACACCCCCGAGGCGGCGGCGAACCCCGCGCTCGCCGAGCTGACGTTCCCGGTCGAGGTCTCGGCCGGGCTCGAGCTCGTGGCCGGCGACGACGGCCACGAAGTGGTCCAGCCGTCGACCGGGAGCACGATCTTCCGGTCACCTGTGCCCCATGCCTGGGACTCGTCCGGTGACGCCCTGCTCAGCGGGGCGGAGGACGAGGCGTCGGCAGGGAGCGGGTCGCGCAGCTCCTCGTCGGCTGGCGGTGCGGTCGCCGCGCGGGGTAGCGCAGCGTCCGACGCACCGCTGGTGGTCGACCGCACGGTGGCACCGGCCGAGGGCGACACGGTCGTCCCGCTCGCGACGACGCTCTCCGCGGACGGCGCAGCGCTCACGATCACCCCGGACGAGGAGCTCCTGTCAGGAGTCGCAGAGACGACCTGGCCGGTGTACATCGACCCGAGCTGGACCGGGAGCCTGCAGGGTTGGGCGTACGTGCAGTCAGGTTGGCCGACCACGGTGCACTGGAAGCCGACCGACGAGACGTTGCGCGCGGGCCTCTGCCCGGGCACCGGTTGCAACGGGTCGGGTGTCAACCGGTCTGAACCGTCACGGGTTTCGTGCCGTCTTCATGCTGGCTGCGGCTCCGGGTGGAGGGCAGTGGTTGCAGCGTAGTGGGCTGCTTCGGCCTCGGCCGGGGTGAGCATCGCGAGGGGGGAGTGCAGTCGGCGGTGGTTCCACCAGTCGACCCAGGCCATGGTCG